>CAWGLC010000004.1:0-615684 GCA_963823305.1 uncultured Chitinophagaceae bacterium | reverse complement strand
GAAGTTTATGATAATATCATAAACTGGATTAGCAAAAACAAAGAGAATGGCAAAACAAGCGTTTTGCTTGCCTATAGCCTGGGAAAGGCCCAGCGCGTGTTAGAGGCAATTAAAGAAACTACGCAAACAATTTTCGCTCACGGTGCAGTATTTAATATGCAGAAAATGCTTATTGATCAGGGATGGGATTTAACCCCGGTGGAAAGAATAACTCCTGAAACTCCCAAAGAACTTCTAAAGGGAAGCGTTGTAATCGCACCGCCAACTGCTGACGGAACTCCCTGGATGAAAAAATTTAATCCTCATTCTGTTGGCGTTTGTAGTGGCTGGATGCAGGTAAGAGGCAATGCAAGAAGAAGAAATGTTGACGCAGGTTTTCCGCTGAGTGATCATGCAGACTGGAATGGACTTTTGGAAACGGTTCGGTTCACCGGTGCGGAAAAACTTTTTGTAACGCATGGGTTTCAATCTGCGTTTAGCCGTTACTGTAATGAAGAGCATATCACCATAGCCGCCGAAGTAAAAACCCAATATGGAAATGAAGATGAAGAAGTACCAGATAAAGCAATTGAAGCATCACTCTAACAGAATTGTATGATGCCGGAAAAGACCCACACTATAGCTGACACTGCAAGGGACAAAGGATCCGGTGTAGGAATTTTATCGGGACTGGAATTATTTGCACAACTGGTAACCCAGGTAAGCACATCTACCAAAACAAATGACAAGCTTCAAAGCCTTGTTGACTATTTTGCTGTGGCACCTGACAATGATAAAGTTTGGGTAATTGCAATTTTCAGTGGCCGGCGTCCCAGACGCACCGTTAATTCCAGGCTGATGCGTGATTGGTGTTCAGAAATTACAGGTTATCCTTCGTGGCTTTTTGATGAAAGTTATCATACAGTTGGTGACCTTGCTGAAACGTTGGCATTATTATTACCCGAAACAAAACAAGAGGGCCAAGTCAACAAGAATCTTTCTGATTATTTAGAAATGTTCATCGCGATTGAAAAGCAAGATGAATCAGTAAGAAAAAAATATATAACAGATAGCTGGAACCAGATGAACCGCGATGAGAGATTTGTCTTTAATAAATTAATTACGGGAAGCTTCCGAATCGGTGTTTCGCAAAAAACGATCGTGAATGCTTTATCTAAAACGGTGGAACTTGCGCCGGCAGTAATTGCTCATCGTATCAGCGGAAATTGGGATCCGGTCACTACAACATTTAAGGATCTGCTTAGTGAAACAGCTTCCATTTCAGACTTTTCAAAGCCGTATCCTTTTTATCTTGCGTATGCTTTGGAAGATGTTCCTGCCAGCCTGGGGGCGCCTTCCGATTGGCAGGCCGAATGGAAATGGGACGGTATAAGAGGCCAAATTATAAAACGAAATAATGAATTATTTGTATGGAGCAGGGGCGAAGAACTAATGACAGATAAATTCCCTGAATATATTATCCTTAAAGATCTGCTGCCCGAAGGTGTAGTTATTGACGGAGAAATAATTCCCTCCGTTGATGGAAAACCGCTACCGTTTTCTGTTTTGCAAACAAGGATAGGCAGAAAGAATATTGGCAAAAAACAATTGCAGGATGCGCCTATCTGCTTTTTTGCTTACGATCTGCTCGAGCATAACGGTACGGATATACGAGGATTGTCGTTACTTGAAAGAAGGGCAAGACTTGAAGAAATAATTTTACCAATCAGCAATAAATCTATTCAAATTTCGGAAATAATAAATTTCAATTCATGGGATGAACTTGAAGAAATCCGGAAACATTCACGCGAAATGAATAGTGAAGGTATCATGCTGAAAAGAAAAGCTTCGGACTATAAAGTTGGCAGAAAGCGCGGTGATTGGTGGAAGTGGAAAATAGATCCGTTAACAATAGATTGCGTAATGGTGTATGCTCAAAAAGGAAGCGGCAGAAGAAGTAATTTATATACCGATTATACTTTTGCTGTAAAAGATGGTGACAAACTCGTAACATTTACAAAAGCATATTCAGGATTGACCGACAAAGAATTTGCCCAGGTTGATAATTTCGTAAAAAGAAATTCTATTGAAAAATTCGGGCCTGTTCGCACCGTAAAACCCGAGCTGGTTTTTGAGATCGCTTTTGAGGGAATAGCCGCAAGCAATAGGCACAAAAGCGGCGTGGCCTTACGTTTTCCGAGAATGAGCAGATGGCGGAAAGATAAAACAGCGGAAGAAATTAATACACTTGATGATCTAAAGCAGATGCTGAATATTTACGGGAAACAGATCTGAAATTTCCATTGCAAATTGTTAAGGGTTATAAAGGTCCCGGATAATCTTTTATTATCAAATAACTTTGTTTTTTAATGAAGCTTATATATACCATATTATTTTTATCGTTTTGCTGCGTATTTGCAGGCTTTTTTATAAGCAAGCAAAAACCAGGCGATCCTGTTTACATTGAACTATCCAAACAAAGAAGCGGCGATGTTGCAGCAGGATATAAATATGTTACTGAAGGCGATTATTTAAAAAGCGGTATCCCCTTTAATCTTTTTAAAATGGGTTTTGGTAAAAGTGGTAATGACCTCGGCAGGGAAGGCATCAACAAAAATATTCCCTACTCTTTCAATGCTGTCGTTGCGCCAAATGGCCAGGAGATTGTGTCTCCTAATTGCCTGCAATGTCATTCACAGGAATTCAATGGTAAGATCATTATCGGCATGGGAAATTCTTTATCTGATTATACGGAAAACAAGTCTTCTACTGCTATCATGTTAGAACGATTTTTAAAAGCAGGACCCGGTAAAGAAACAGACTATGCCGCCGCTAAAAATTTTATTAAGGCAATTGAGTCAGTTTCACCATACCTGATTACAGAAGTAAAAGGGGTAAATGTTGCCGACAGGCTCGCTGCTTTATTAGTAGCGCATAGAGATCCAATGACATTTCAATGGTCTGATAGTGCGCTGCTGCCAATACCAGCACAAGTAATTCCCACAGATGTTCCCGCGTGGTGGTTGCTTAAGAAAAAGCATGCCATGTTTTACAATGGGTTTGGGAGAGGAGATTTTGGAAGATTCTTAATGGCATCTAATTTACTAACGGTGTCGGATACCAGCGAATCAGCAGAGGTGGATAAACATTTTGGTGATGTACTTGCTTACATATATTCATTGAAGCCACCGGTATATCCCCAGCCAATTATTGCCAGGCTGGCTGATAAAGGTCAGCTTATTTTTGAAGCGTCCTGTTCCGGCTGCCATGGCACCTATGGCAACGACGAATCTTATCCCAACCTGTTAATTCCGGAAGAAATAATTCAAACCGATTCGTTGTTATATTCCTCTAATTACAGTAGTCCGCAATTCGTTAAGTGGTTCAATAAAAGCTGGTTCACAACAGGAGACCATCCCGCAGAACTTGTTCCGTTTAAAGGTTATATTGCGCCACCTCTCGATGGAATTTGGGCAACTGCGCCTTATCTTCACAATGGCTCAGTACCAGATCTTGAAACATTATTGAACAGCAAACTCAGGCCAAAATTCTGGAGCCGGGATTTCACTAATCCGAAATACAATTTTGATTCGCCGGGATGGAAATATGCCGTTGAAACATCACCGGTTAATAAAGAAACTTACAACACTACCTTAGCAGGCTATAGCAATGCCGGTCACACCTTCGGAGATAAACTAACGAATGAAGAAAGAATAGCATTAATAGAATATCTCAAAACTTTATAACAATATCTTGAAATTAGAAAACACTAAAGGTTATAATGTTATTAATACGTGGCTTCATGCTAAAGATCTATCTCCTTTTAAGTTTCAGCAGGAAACCTGGCAACATATCATCAACAAAGAATCAGGACTTGTAAATGCACCAACGGGCTGCGGAAAAACGTTTTCAGTATTTCTTGGCGCTCTTATCAATTTCATAAGTGAACACCCTGAAAATTATAAAACAAAAAGTAAAAATAACCTGCAGCTTTTATGGATAACTCCTCTCCGTGCTTTGGCAACTGACATTGGAAGAGCGATGGAGGAAGTAATTCACGAGCTTGGAATGAGCTGGAAAGTCGGGATACGAAACGGGGATACGAGCATGGCCGAAAGGCAAAAACAAAAGAGACAAGTTCCGGAAGTACTTATTATAACGCCCGAGAGTCTTCATCTTTTATTAGCACAAAAAAATTATGCTGAGGTTTTTAAATCACTTAAAATTATAGCCGTTGATGAATGGCATGAATTGCTTGGAAGCAAACGCGGCGTGCAGGTAGAGCTTGCCATTTCAAGAATCGTTAATTGCCAATCGCCTGCGGTAAATCACCGGCTATCGCTTTGGGGCATTTCAGCAACTATCGGCAATCTGCAACAGGCGAAGGAGGTTTTATTGTCACCACTTTTTATCAAAGCCGATACGGACGCAACAGCTCCCGTAACTGTAACTGCTGATATTGAAAAACAAATTCAAATTGAATCCATATTTCCCGATGAAATCGAAAAATTTCCGTGGGCTGGTCATTTAGGAATTAAGCTTGTTGATAAAGTGATCCCGATAATTATGGCAAGCAAGACGACGCTGATCTTTATAAATACAAGAGGAATGAGCGAGCTATGGTATCAATCATTGCTTACCGCTTGCCCTGAGCTGGCAGGTGCTATTGCTTTGCACCATGGAAGTATTGAGCCCGAACTGCGAAGCTGGGTTGAGGAGAATCTTCATTCGGGAAAATTAAAAGCAGTGGTTTGCACCGCAAGCCTAGACCTTGGTGTTGATTTTCGTCCAGTCGAGACCGTTATACAAGTTGGTTCTCCAAAAGGTGTTGCGCGGTTTTTACAAAGGGCTGGCAGAAGCGGTCACAGACCGGGCGATATCAGCAGGATATATTTTCTTCCAACACATTCTCTTGAGTTGATGGAAGCCGCAGCATTAAAAGAGGCTACAGAAATTAAGCTGATTGAAAGCCGCGAGCCGAGAATTTTATGCTTTGACGTATTGATTCAATATTTAAGTACGCTTGCAATTTCAGATGGTTTTTATCCGCAGGAAATTTTACGGGAAATAAAATCAACGTATTGCTACAGGGATATAACGCAGGAGGAATGGGATCAGATCCTGCATGTTTTCAACGGCAGGCGGTGTAGCGCTGCAACAATATGATGATTATAAAAAAATAGAGATCATTGATGGCTTGTATAAAATAAATAACAGGCGAATTGCAATGCGCCACAGAATGCACATAGGCACGATCGTTAGTGACCCGATGATGAAGGTAAAATTTATTAGCGGAGGCTTTGTGGGCGTCATAGAAGAATGGTTCATAGCAAGACTTGCAGCCGGGCGATACCTTTACACTTGCAGGAAGAACACTTGAATTTGTGATGGTAAAAGAAATGACTGCGTTGGTTAGAAAATCAAATGCAAAAAAATCTATCATTCCAAGCTGGCAAGGAGGGCGGATGCCTTTATCGGCGAATCTTGGAGTGATGCTAAGAAAAAAATTTGATGAAGCCGGCATGCTTTTACACATAAAAAATAAGAAAACGATTGACAGGGAAATAACGGAATTACAACCCTTGTTTGAATTACAGGAATATCTTTCTCACATTCCTAAAGCAAAACGAATTGTTAATTGAACATATTGAAACTAAAGATGGCTTTCATCTTATTTGTTTTCCCTTTTGAAGGCAGGCTTGTGCATGAAGCCATGGCAGCCGTTTTAGCTTATAGGATCAGCAGGATCACGCCCATTACTTTTTCCCTCGCAATGAATGATTATGGCTTTGAATTATTAAGCGATCAGCCGATACCGTTAGATGATATCAATTCTTATGAATTATTTTCTCCGGAAAATCTTCTTACCGATATTCAGCGAAGCCTGAATAGTGTTGAAATGGCGAGAAGAAAGTTTCGCGACATAGCCGTTATCGGCGGTTTAATTTTCCAGGGCTTCCCGGGAGAGCAAAAAAAAGCAAGGCATTTGCAATCATCTGCTTCTCTGCTTTTTAATGTATTTGCAGAATATGAGCCCGGTAATTTTCTGCTGCGACAAGCTTATAACGAAGTGATGGAGCAGCAAATGGAAGAAGAAAGATTGCGGAATATGCTGGAGCGAATTCAAAAAAGTAAAATCATTATTACATTTCCAAACCGGCTTACACCTTTTTGCTTCCCCATCAAAGTTGATAGTATGAGGGAAAATCTAACCTCAGAAAAACTAGAAGATCGGGTGAAAAAAATGCAGATGCAAGTTGGTAATGAAATGGATCTTATTTAATAACACGAATCTTTCTACACGAATTACACGAATTAAACAAATATACGGATGTAAGATGTTCTTTTTAATTGACTATAGGTTTTTAATCGTGTAATAAAAATATCTTCGCATTAAAAAACATTGTTTTCACCCGCTTCGCTTTATCCTTAATCAGCAAACGCTCTGGCTCTCTCCTGCCCGGTGCATTTATTGGGAAGAAGAAAAAGCTTTAATTCTCTCTGATCTGCATTTTGGCAAAACCGGCCATTTTAGAAAATCAGGAATTGGTGTGCCGCAAAATATTTTTAAAGAAGATCTGCAAAGATTATTTGCCCAAATTCAATTTTTCAAACCTGAAACTTTATTGATTGCCGGAGATATGTTTCATAGCCATGCCAATAAAGAAATTGATTTGTTTTTAAAATGGAGAAATGATTTGGGTGAAATAGAGTTTATTTAATAAAAGGAAATCACGATGTGCTTTCCAATAAATTTTATGAAGAGGCAAATATAAAAATTGCAATAAAAAATTTAGGTTAAATTTTTGCTTTACACATGATATAGCAAACGAATGTGAAGATGAGCGAGGAGAAATTTTTTACTTTTTCAGGACATATTCATCCAGGAATTAAAGTTAACGGAGTTGGTAAACAATCGTCATGCTTCCGTGTTTTTATTTTAGCGATACTTATGCAGTGCTTCCGGCTTTCAGTCATTTTACGGGTTTATAAATGTAAGGCCAAAGGGAAAAGACAATGTTTTTGCGCTGACAGAAAATAAAGTGATAAAAATGTGAGTGTTACTCAACAATTGTTTGTTCCTTCTTTTTATTTCTTTGTTGATCAATGAAAGTTCGCGACCTGTTTGCCCGCTTACTGATGAATTTTCCTGCGCTCTTCTCATTAAATATGGAATTACATCTTTTATCGGGCCAAATGGCAAATACTTGCTTGCATTGAATCCTGCGCTTGCCAAATTGAAAGTTATATTATCACTCATGCCGTATAATTGTGAAAAAAGAACATGGTCATTTTCATGCTCTAATTCCTTTTTTGTCCATTAATTGCGTTGCATATAAATTACTAAATTCGTTATGCGAAGCAACAATAATAAAAATATTATTGATATGCTCAATGCAAAATTCAAGTGCCGAATTATAGTCCGCATCAGTATGGTCTTTGTCAGGCTGAATGGGCGACGCGTAATTCCATAAAGCGGCACGTCTTACTCTCCTTTTCCATGTAAGCGCCGCGCACTGGCTTTATCCCCAATAAAAAATGATTTCTTACAGATGCATTATAACTGTCTTTTAAAAATTTCAACCTGTCGGCCGGTATAGCTGCACGGTATTATACACAACCGGTTTTTTCGAATATTAAATTTCTGCATCATCTGCATTGCCATCGCATCAACCGGATTTTGTATCCAGCTTTCTTCAGCGTCTATCAACACGCCGGTATTACTTTTCTCTGCCGCTTCGCAAATATTTTCAAGGCGCGAAATAACTCTTTGCCATTCCAAACGGGTATCTTCGTCTAATTGCGTAATATTTATTTTGCCATTGATCAGTATCAGTCATATTCTGCCTGCGCATTTAACTTTTCTAATAAGGCATATCGCGCCAAACCGGTAAGTTTAATACTCATATAAGGAACGTGAGGTTGTGTTGCAGCGTATTGTATTACCTTAATAAATTCATTGGCTGCATGATCAAAATTATCTTCTCCTTCTTTACCCTCCACGCCATAATCCAGGATTACCTGCACGTGATAAGGATCAAGTTTATTCACTACTGCTGTAGTTTCTTCCAGTGTTTCGCCGCCCACAAACTGGCTGAATATTGTTTTTCTGATCAAACTATTAATGGGCAATTTTGCTTTTATGAGCCAGGGAGTAATTTTCGTACCGAGCTTTACCAGCAAGGTTTTAGCCATAGTTGAAAAAAGGAATTTCGCCTTCTTAAGTTCCTTATCGCTTTTGTATTTAAAAGCAATTTCCGTATTCTCAAAAGAAATATTTGTCATATTTGGAAGCCGAAATTCGAACATCAAAAACGAACTACCAAATAAATAAATGAATATAAAATCAAATACTGTTTCTGTTTTAATCTCCTAATTGCTCTATCACTTTGGCAACATTCTTTTTCTCAAAAATGCGAATGATCCTCACGATAAACCTCAAAAGAAGGCTATCGGGCCTGGTAATACTTTGGCCCAATTGAGCAATCCGTAAATCTCTTGCGTGGATACAATTTTCACAATCGGCTCCCGTTTTCGAGGAGAATTCTGTGGCAAATTGCCATGCGCCATCCCTTGCGGTTACGAGGCTAAACTTTACCAGCATATCATCAACTTTATAAATATCTAACTTCAGCAAGTTCATTAACGGGTTGATCTTAGTAAGACAACCTACTATATTATCGATCATCAATCCTAAAATGGAATTGATTGTATTGAAATCGTCATGAATATCATCCAGCAAAAAGCCGTGCATAATATTTGCAGTTGCTATCCCCAGGTCAAGATTAATGTGTGCATTCATTCCTGCTAATAAATGTTGGATTACAAGTTCAGGATTATCAGCAACAGCATCAAAGGCAACTTTCCATGAATCAGAAGTAGGTTTATCATCAATCCACAAATAAAAAGCTTCAAGATAACGATTTGCAAATCCGACATCGAGGCGTTCCATTCTTGCGCCATCTTCGAAATCTTTACTGGTGATACAATCTCTTATTTTACAGGTAACCTTGTGATAAAGCATCGCAAAATAACCCGCGCAATTATTATTCATTTCGCAATACGCAATAATTTTTTCAAGCCTCAGAATAACTTCGTCTATGCCTGATGGTAAGCCTGCCTGAAGCAATTCGCTTTTTGTAATTGTACCATCTGAAGTAATCATGCCAATGATTTAAATTGATATTATAAATTTAAAATAATGAATTCGTATTGCAATTAAACTTTGGAACTCATTATCTTCCGCCTGCACCCTTATCTTTGCAAAAATTTTTAAAGATGATTTCTAAAAAAGCCTCTGAAAGCCTGGTAGTAATGACAGAAATTGTGTTACCAAATGACACCAATACATTTGGTAACCTGATGGGCGGTCGGTTAATGTATTGGATGGACATTGCGGCTGCGATTTCAGGCACCAAACATTGTAATGCGCCGGTTGTGACCGCCTCAGTTGACAATATTTCCTTTACAAATCCAATTAAATTGGGCAACGTTGTACACATCGAAGCAAAGGTTACGAGGGTATTTAACACAAGCATGGAAGTGCATTTAAACGTTTGGGGCGAAGATATTATCCAGCAATACCGGTATAAAAGCAATGAGGCTTACTATACTTTTGTAGCGCTTGATCCTAACGGTAAGCCCAGGGCAGTGCCCCAGTTGGAAACAGAAACTGAAGATGAAAAATTACTTTATGAAAGCGCTTTGCGCCGCAGGCAATTGAGATTAATTCTTGGAGGAAAGATGAAACCGGGAGATGCATTTGAATTAAAGGCTTTATTTAAAGATTAGCCTTCAATCTCAAAAGATAGTTGTTAATATTGCTGACGGGCAATGTACATCACTTATCCATGGCAGTAATGAGATGATGTTTGCTTTTCATCATAAACTTTTTACTCTGTTCTATTGCGTCCATTACTTTTTCAAGAATCGCTTCTATACTTTCTTCGTAAGTAAATTGCAAGGGCTCTTTAAATTGAACATTTAATAACGTTCCTTTCTTTTTAAATTTCAATCCCTTTTTGTTAAACGCACGCCAGAAGCCATTTATAACCACTGGTATCACCACGGGCCTGTAATTTTTTATAATAAAAGCGGTGCCTTTTCTGCCGGGAGCAAAAGGTTTCGTCGTTCCCTGCGGAAAAGTAATAACCCAGTTTTTTTCCAAAGCCCGGCCAATTTTCCTGGTGTCTCCCGGATCAAGCCCTCTTCTTACTTCTTTACCTTCGGAACGCCACGTACGCTTCACCGTTATAGCGCCGGCCCATCTGAATATCCTGCTTAAAAAACTGCTTTTCATTGTTTCAGCGGCGGCTACATAATACACTCTTGTAAAAGGATTTAATAGATAAAATGGAATTCCAAGCTTGTTTTCCTGTCGCCATTTTACCGCACAAAAAATATGAAGAAACATGATCACATCTGCAAAATAGGTCTGATGGTTACTTACAAAAAGTACATTTCTTTTTGGGAGATTTTTAAAATTTTCAGTCCCGGTTATTTTAATACTGTTTATAATCGCAAAACCCGGATAGGTAAAAACACCCACAAGAAAATAAACTATCGATTTGGCAAAATGCGTTTGCCTTAAACTATCAATCCATCGTTTCATCGTTATTTCTATAAGAAAAGATAACTGCAATTTATGAAAAACAATCTCATTCACAATATGGAATTTACTTTCACTCTAGCCTTCAGGACCTGACAAGTTTATACCTTAAAGCCTCCAAAATAAATTTGCAGATCGTTTCCTTAAAAATGACTGTAAATCCCTTCATTTTATTACCTTTGCGATCCCCAAATAAAAAGATAATTGGGGCAAGTTGTCACTAACAAAATTTTTAATCAAAATGCTGGTGAACAGGAAGTGCCTAAAGCGCTTGCAGCAATATCAAAATCACCTGTTGATAATAGTATGAATGATAATTTAGAAAATGTTTCTGCACCTGACGATCAGGCGGAAAGCAAACATCAAATGGCCCAGGGCGGAATAGAAGGCGTTCCCTTTCCGGATTTCCCCGAGGTTGAATCTGCAGCAGCGGCCAGCGCGCCGCAGCCTACCGTGGCTGAAATTCACAAAGATGCTTTATCCACTCCTCACGATGACTTCGATTGGAGCGTTGATAAACGAAATGTAACTTCTTATGATAAAGAAGAAAGAAAAAGGTATGATGAAGTATATGATAAAACCTTCAAGCAGATCAATGATAATGAGATGATCAACGGAACAGTTGTGGGAATGACGAAAACTGACGTTGTCATCAACATTGGTTTTAAAAGTGATGGTCTCGTTTCGTTGAATGAGTTCCGTGATATACCTAACCTTAAAGTAGGTGATGAAGTAGAAGTAATGGTTGCCGAAAAAGAAGACCGGGAGGGCAATTTGCACTTAAGTCGCAAACAAGCCCGCACTACACGTGCGTGGGAAAGGATTATGGAAATGCATAGAACCGGTGAAATTGTTACAGGACTTGTTACGAGCAAAACCAAAGGCGGACTTATTGTGGATGTGTTTGGCATGGAAACCTTTTTACCCGGTTCTCAAATTGATGTTAAGCCTGTAACAGATTATGATCAGTTTGTTGGTAAAACAATGGAATTCAAAGTGGTAAAAATTAATGAAGCCATAAAGAATGCAGTTGTATCACACAAGGCACTTATTGAAAGTGATATTGAACAACAGCGTGCTGAAATTATTGGCAAGCTGGAAAAAGGCCAGGTGCTGGAAGGAACTATCAAGAACATCACTGATTTTGGTGCGTTCCTTGACCTTGGCGGCTGGATGGCTTGTTTATATAACAGATATAAGCTGGGGACGTATCAATCATCCGAGCGAAGTTTTAAAACTTGATCAGAAATTGAATGTTGTAGTTCTTGACTTTGATGATGATAAAAAACGCATCAGCCTTGGATTAAAACAATTAACTCCGCATCCATGGGATACATTGCCTGGCAACTATTAAAGAAGGCGAAATCGTAAAAGGCAAAGTAGTGAATATTGAAGATTACGGAGCCTTTCTTGAAATATTCCCGGGCGTTGAAGGCCTTGTTCACGTTAGTGAAATTACATGGGCTAACACGCCGATCAATGCAAAGGAATTCTTTAAGCTTGGCGATGAATATGAAGCAAAGGTAGTAACACTAAGTAAAGAAGACCGCAAGATGAGCCTGTCTATTAAGCAAATGACGCAAGATCCTTGGAATACAATAGAAATAAAGTATCCCGAAGGCAGCAGGCACAAAGGTCTTGTAAAAAACATTACTCCTTACGGAGTGTTTGTTGAGCTTATCTCCAGGTATTGGAGGTATGATTCACATCAGCGATCTGAGCTGGCTGAAACGCTTTAATAACCCCAACGACTATACGAAAGTCGGAAACGAAATCGATGTTATTATTATGAGCATTGATAAAGAAAACCGCAAGCTTCAACTGGGTCATAAGCAGATAGAAGAAGATCCATGGAATTCACTTGAAGAAACGTTCCCTGTAGGCAGCATTCATGAAGGAACCGTTACCAGGAAAGATGATAAAGGAGCGACCGTCCAACTTCCATACGGACTTGAAGGATTTGCTCCTGCCCGCCATCTGAGAAGAGAAGATGATAAAGTAATAGGCATAGACGAAATTGCTCCTTTCATGGTTATTGAATTTGATCGCAACGATAAGAAGATAATTCTTAGTCATAGCCGTATTTGGGAACAGGCTAAAGCTGATGAAAAGAATGCCGAAATGAAAGAAAAAAGAGCCGATGCTGAAACAACCAAAAAAGCAGTAAAGACTATTCAAAGTAAGGTTGAAAAAACAACTTTAGGCGACCTCGGTGTTTTGGCTGACCTGAAAAAGAAAATGGATAATGAAGGAGAAGCTTCTGCCGAAAAGGAAAGAGCTGGTGCCCAGAAAGAAGAAGCTGAGAAGAAAAAAGTTATTGCTGAAAAAAAACCTGTAGATGCTAAAACAAAAGATGATGATGTAGAGACTAAAGTCGATGATACTCTAGAAACTAAAGCCGATGATACTGTAGAGACTAAAGCCGATGCTGCTGAATAGATAGTTCTTGGATATTTTGATCCCGTCACTCAATATTGTGACGGGATTTTTTTTGCCATAAATTTTGTCGCTGGCTTTATAAATTTTCATATGAATGAAAACAGCCGCTTGGGTATCAAACGCAACAACGTTTTAAATGAGCTTACAAAAAACACCTGTAAGATTTAATGGTACAATTTATGAGCACTTAAATAAATATATTGCAATGACAGATTTATAAATATTACAATGCCAATTGACAAATCGAAATTAATTACCTATACATTGATCGGCATCATTATAATATGCAGCATTATCCTATTTATCTTAATTATAATTTAAACTAAAAATCCTTCGCCATCATTCTGCTAATTTGCTGAGAGGCCAGCCAGCCACTTGTCCATGCATGCTGAAAATTAAAACCTCCGGTAATACCATCCACGTTTAAAATTTCACCGGCAAAAAAAAGATTTGGATATCAGTTTACTTTGCATTGTATTGGCATTCACTTCATTTAAATTAATTCCGCCTGCAGTTACAAATTCTTCTTTAAAAGTAGTTTTCCCAATAACTGAAAATTGTTGTGAGCATAATTGTTTTGCTAATAAGATTTTGCTGCCTTGCGGGAAGGTCTGCCCAGCTCATTTCGTCATTAATACCGCACAATTTTAAATGATATTCCCATAACCGGTTGGGTAGATTCAAAAGGATTTTTATTGACAATCTTTTTCGCCGCTAAGTCAATTCTGCAATTGATTACATTTTTCTATTAACAGAATTTTCATTGAATTGCGGTAGCCAGTTTATTGTTATAGAAAAGCGATACGACAAATCAGCAAGCTCTTTGCCCGCAAATGCAGAAAGTTTTAAAATAACCGGTCCGCTGAAATCCCCAATGCGTAATTAAAATTGGGCCCGTTTGAGATAATTTTGTTTGATTTATTTTTACAAATACATTTTCCAAAGAAATACCCATTAATTCTGAAATGGGATTTTGAGGAACATTAAATGTAAATAAAGAAGGAACGGGCTTTTCAACGGTATGACCCAGCAATGCCAGCCACTGATACTGTTCAGATTTTGGAAATCCGCCACAGGCAACGCAAACGAAATCACAAGTTAAAAGGGATCCATCTTTAAAAGATATTTCAAACCGATGATCGCCGGGAGCAGAAGTAATCTTTTCCAGCTTCATCACTTCATGATTCATTAATATCGCAATATTATTTTTATTTGCCTCATGCAAAAGACAATTGATAATGGTTTCAGAGGAATTACTTTCAGGAAACATTCGCCCGTCCGTTTCAGTTTTTAAAGAAACGTTTCTTTGCGAAACCATTGATAGTATCAGTTGTAAAAAAATGATGAAAAGATTGTTTAAGAAACTTTTCGCCGCGCGGATATTTCTTTATCATTTCTGCGATGCTAAAACATGCATGGGTAACGTTGCAACGTCCGCCGCCGCTTACTCTAACTTTACTTAAAAATTTATTTGATTTTTCAACAATGCTTACCTGCAAATTTCCATTTTTGAAGCAGCATTCACCGCACAAAAAAAACCTGCAGCCCCCCCGCCAATTACAATTATTTTTTCCTTTGCATAATATATCTCTGAAAATAAATTACCGGGAAAGAAGAAATAATAGCAGTATTAAACAAGAACTTAAATTAATAATCGGAACATAAACTGGCATTCGCCCTTTCGGCACTTTCAATCGATTCAAAAGAAGAAAGTATATCTGCTTTATCTTTTCTTACGCAAACGGTATGTTCGTAATGCGCTGAGGGTTTGCCATCTTCAGTCCGAACTGTCCAGCCGTCCTTATCGTTATACACATAACGCTTTCCCATATTGATC
This sequence comes from uncultured Chitinophagaceae bacterium, assembly GCA_963823305.1. Taxonomy (GTDB): domain Bacteria; phylum Bacteroidota; class Bacteroidia; order Chitinophagales; family Chitinophagaceae; genus Ginsengibacter. The sequence goes on along the minus strand of CAWGLC010000004.1, from coordinate 600,820 downwards.
ATGGGTTCAATAGCGATAACAAGGCCTTCATTTAACTTCGTGCCGCTGCCTCGTTTGCCATAATTGGGAACCTGCGGATCTTCATGCAGATCTTTCCCCAGGCCATGACCTACCAATTCGCGTACAACTCCATATCCATTCCTCTTTCAGTATATTCCTGTATTGCAAAGGCAATATCACCAACACGATTGCCAGTCACTGCTTTTTCAATGCCTTTATAAAGAGATTCTTTTGTAACCCGCATTAACTTTTTGACGTCTTCACTTACAGTCTCCTAACGCAAATGTATATGCGCTGTCGCCATGATAACCTGTTTTTATAAGTGCCCACATCTACTGATAAATATATCACCATCTTTTAACTCATTATTTGTAGGAAATCCATGAACAACGGCATCGTTTACTGACATGCAACAAGCATAAGGAAAGCCGTGATAATTTTTAAAAGAAGGAATAGCGCTGTGATCACGGATATATTCTTCAGCAAGATTGTTGAGATATAAGAGAGGTCACTCCAGGTTTAATATTTTCTGCAATTTCAGCAATAGTATTATTTACAAGCAAACAGCTTTCCCTTATCAATTCGATCTCTTCCTGTGTTTTATAAATAATCATATCTCTTAATAAAAAACCCTGGCAGTACAGCCAGGGTTAGGTAATATTTTCAGTTTTATAAATTAAATCTATCCGTTTCGCCAACCTCTTAACCATAAAAACCGTGTCCCTCTTGTCGTCCAATGGACTCCTATGGAACAGAGAAGTTCGCTGAGGCTACATATTTCCTGTTACGCCGGGTGCTACAGATTGGCGTCCCTGAATGCGGCCCGTACTCATTAGTCCATCGTACTGGCGCATGAATAATTGGGTTTCTATCTGCTGAACTGTATCCAAAACAACGGCAACCATGATCAATAAAGAAGTACCTCCATAGAAAGAAGCAAAACCCTGCGTTACACCCAGTAACTGTGCAATTCCGGGAAGTATACCCACAATTGCCAATAAAAAAGCGCCTGGTAAAGTAATTCTATCCATGATCGTTCCGATATAATCCGTAGTTGGCTGGCCTGGTTTTACGCCCGGAATAAACCCATTGCTTCTTTTCAGGTCGTCTGATACCTGTCTGGGATTAAAAATAAGCGCGGTGTATAAAGAAAGTAAATCCAATAACCATTATAGAATATACGACCATGTACACAAGATTGGTAGGTTGCGTAAAATATTGCGCCCAGCTTTTTCCTGTAGTCTGAAAGCCCAAAAATATGTTGGCAAAAACATGATTGCCTGCGCAAAGATGATAGGCATTACACCCGCAGCATTTACTTTCAAAGGAAGAAATTGTCTTGCTCCTCCAAATTGCCTGTTACCAACAATTTGCTTTGCATAATTAACGGGAACTTTTCTTACACCCTGAACAAAACAATTAAACCCAGAATAACAGCAATAAAAGCCGCTATTTCCATCAAGAAATATCAATAAACCACCGCCGCCGCGTGTTTGCTTGGCAGTAAATTCCTGCATGAAAGATTTTGAGGAAGCCTGGCCAAAATTCCTACCATGATGATGATAGAAGTACCATTTCCTAAACCCTTGTCTGTTATTTTTTCACCGAGCCACATCACAAACAATGTACCCGTGGTAAGAATAACAACTGTAGAAACCCAAAAGAAAGGCTCATAAGCCGGAAGCAATGCGCCCTGGTTAGAACTTTTCAAAAAGCCAATATAAGCAGCAGCCTGGAACGCAGTAACAATAACAGTTAGATATCGTGTCCATTGGTTAATTTTTTTCTGGCCACTTTCGCCTTCTTTTTGAATTTTTGGATATTTGCGGAACCAAAACGTCATCAATTGCATAAAGATGGAAGCAGAGATGTATGGCATAATACCTAAGGCAAAAATGGACGCTTTTGCAAAAGCTCCGCCCACAAAAGCATTCAGGAGACCGAGCATACCGCCTTTGAACTATTGGCAAGATTGGTCAAGTTGATTAGGATCAATTCCGGGAAGAACAATATATGAACCGACCCTGTAAACAAATATGAGACAATAAAGTAACCAGAATTTTATTTCTCAGTTCCTCAATTGTCCAGATGTTTTTTAATGTGGTGATAAATTTCTTCACAGAATTATCAAGATTTAATTATTTGCAATTATGTATCAGAATGCAAATATCAATTAATTATTTTATTATTTCTACATGTTCCACCGGCAGCTTCGATAGCACCCTTTGCTTTTTCACTTACTGCGTTTACTTTAAACGGAATTTTTGCTTTCAACACACCATTTCCCAGTATCTTTACCCTGTCTGTTCTGGCTATCAGGTTGTTGATATAAAGATTCTCCGGAGAAAATTCTTTCAGGTCATGCTTTTCAATTAACTGGTCTATTTGGCCAAGGTTAAAACTTTATATTCTATACGATTGTTATTTTTGAAGCCACGCTTTGGTAACCTGCGCTGAATAGGCATCTGGCCACCTTCATGAGCCATTTTAATTTTATAACCAGCGCGGCTTTGGCCACCTTTATTACCTTTTGTAGAAGTGCCACCTTTTCCTGAAGCTTCACCGCGGCCTAATCTTTTTTCTTTTGAGTTGCGCCTTTTGCAGGTTTTAAATTTTCTAATTGCATTGTACTATTTTTTAACTTAACGCCCCATGTACGGGGCTCGCTTTAATAATGATGATTAATATATAAAATTGAAAAACCGATTATGCCATTTCTTCTACTTTAACCAGATGATTTACTTTCGTTACCATACCTAAAATTGGGGTGTGGCTTCCACTTCTTTTGCAGCATGCAATTTTTTAGGCCCAAAGCCTTAAATAGTTTCTGACGCTCGGAACGATCAATACCACTTTTTACCTGTGTTATTTTAATCTTTTTCATTTTTCTTATTTTAATTCAATAATGGAATTATATCAATTATGATACGGCTCAATTATACCTTATCCGTTAAACACTTTTTTTAAAGAAATATTTCTTGTTTTTGCAACAGCTGATAGGCTTCTCTTAAAGTATGCCAAAGCTTTTACAGTAGCTTTTACCACGTTGTGCGGATTGGCAGAACCAAGAGATTTTGCCAGTACATCAGTAATACCCGCACTTTCCAATACAGCACGCATGCTACCTCCTGCTATTACACCTGTACCATGAGCCGCTGGCTTTATAAACTTTTGCAGCTCCTTCTTTACTCCATTGTTCATGAGGAATGGTTCCATGCATAATAGGAACTTTTATCAGATTCTTTTTTGCATCATCTATTCCTTTAAAATAGCTTCCTGGACTTCTTTTGCTTTTCCAAGCCTTGTCCTACTACTCCATTTTCGTTTCCGACTACTACTAATGCAGAAAAGCTAAATGCCCTTCCGCCTTTTGTTGTTTTTACCACACGGTTAATAGACACTACTTTTTCTTTTAATTCAAGATCAGCGCCTTTTACTCCTTGTGTATTTGATTTCAACATTGATAATATTTTATTCAACTTTACTATTTATTAAAACTCAAGTCCACCTTCTCGCGCACCTTCAGCAACAGCTTTTATACGGCCATGATAAATATAACCACTTCGATCAAATACTACATTCTTAATGCCAAGTTCATTGATTTTCTTGCTATTGCAGAACCTACCAACTTACTCTTTTCCACTTTATTTATTTTTTGAGCAACAATATCTCTTCTCCCGTGAAGAAGCAGAAGCAATGGTAACACCATTTGTCATCATCTATCAATTGCACATAAATATCTTTGTTACTTCTGAAAACACTTAAGCCTTGGCTTTTGTGCACTTCCGCTGATTTTTTTGCGGATGCGATATCTTATCTTTTGCCTTGCACTTACTTTTGAGTTCATTTTATTCTATTTTAGTTTCCGATGCTGCCGGGAAAATTTATTGTTAATTTGTTAATTCGTTGACGAGATTAAAATCCGCTAACTTTCAACTTGCTAACTCAATGCCTATTTACCTGCTGACTTACCAGCTTTTCTGCGTAATACTTCACCCTCAAACTTAACACCCTTTCCTTTGTATGGTTCCGGCTTGCGCAGGCTGCGGATTTTAGCAGCTACCTGGCCAAGCAATTGCTTATCAATACTTTCAAGAGTGATCATCGGGTTTTTACCTTTTTCCTGAGAAGTGGCTACTTTAGTTCTTTTGGAATTTCAAACAATAATATTGTGGGAATATCCTAAAGAAAGATCCAAAAGATTTCCCTGGTTAGACGCTTTATAACCTACACCTACCAATTCCAGTTTTTTAGTATATCCTTCGGTAACTCCCTGTACCATATTATTTACCAGCGACACGGTATAAGACCATGCATGGCTCTGTGCCTGATCTGGTCTGTCGGGCGCTTGAAATTCAACTTTATCATCTTTTACTTCTACTTTTATATCTCTATCAATAGTCTGTTTCAATTCGCCTTTCGGGCCTTTAACAGTAATTACATTATCAGGGCCCACAGTTACATTTACGCCTTTTGTAATAGCTAACAGGATTTTTTCCAATTCTTGACATAGCCGGTTTTTATTTTTATTTATTAATTCTGGTAGGTTCAGCCACGACTAAGGCTTAATTATCATCATTTACCAAAAAATTATTAATAAATAAGTTAACATTCAAACACTTCTCCACCACATTTCTGGGTCTTTGCTTCTTTATCAGTCATTACACCTTTTGAAGTAGAAACAATAGCAATACCTAAACCATTTTTCACTCTTTTAAATTCATCAGGTTTGGAATACGTACGAAGCCCGGGCGGCTTATTCTTTCCAAACTTTGTATAGCAGGAAGCTTTGATTGAGGATCATACTTCAAAGCAATTTTTATAACACCTTGCTTGGAATCATCTTCAAATTTATATTTTAAAATATATCCCTTATCATATAAGATTTCAGTGATACGCTTTTTTAAATTACTTGCAGGGATTTCCACAATTCTGTGATTTGCCATTTGGGCATTGCGGATTCTAGTTAAGTAATCTGCTATAGGATCAGTAACCATTGTTTATTTTTATTTTTTATTTATTTACAATGCGATATCCATTGATACCAATTGACAAAATTGAATTCTACCAGCTTGCTTTTTTTACTCCCGGGAATTTTTCCTTGCAAGAGCCATATCACGAAAAATATTTCTTGAAATACCAAAATGGCTCAAATATCCACGGGGCCGACCAGTAAGCTGGCAGCGATTTTTAAGCCGAACAGGCGATGCATTTTTAGGCAGAAGATCCAAACCTCTGTAATCACCTGCTTCTTTTAAAGCCTTTCTTTTTTCTGCATACTGCGCAACCATTTTCTCACGCTTTCTCTGCCTTGCTTTTACTGACTCTTTAGCCATAAGTTTTATTTTATGATTAGAATTAGCTTTTTAAGTAGCTAACTCTGTTTTATTTTTTTATATTTTTAAAAGGCATTCCCAATTCCTTCAACAGTTCAAATGCTTCTTCATTGGTATTTGCTGTAGTTACGAATGTGATATCAAGACCGGTAATTTTATTTACTTTATCAATATCAATTTCAGGAAAAATAATTTGTTCGGTAACGCCTAAAGTATAATTTCCACGACCATCAAATGATTTATCACTGATACCTTTAAAATCACGAACACGGGGCAAAGAAACAGAAACCAGGCGATCCAAAAATTCATACATATTTACTCCGCGCAAAGTAACTTTTGCCCCAATAGGCATGTTTTTACGCAGCTTAAAATTGGAAATATCCTTTTTAGACATCGTGGCTACAGCCTTCTGGCCGGTGATGGTTGACAGTTCCTCAATGGCAACGTCAACGAGCTTTTTATCGGCCACAGCGCCGTTTACACCACGATTTATACAAACCTTGGTAAGCCGGGGTGCCTGCATAATTGATTTGTAAGCAAACTTTTTCATTAAAGCAGGAACAACTTCCTTCTTATATTTTTCTGCCATTCTCGGAGTATATTTTTCTGTGCTCATTATTTAATTACCTCCCCTGATTTTTTTGCGGTTCTTACTAATTTTCCAGCTTCGGTACGTGTTCTGCTGATTTTTGAATGCGCTTTGGACTTTGCATCCCACAGCATTACATTAGAAATCGCTACTGGCGCCTCAGACTTTATGATACCTCCCTTGGTATTTTGTGCGGAAGGCTTGGTATGTTTCGTCACGAATATTCACGCCTTCTATCAGTACACGATTCTTTTCAGTAATTACCTGCAGCACTTTACGCGGCTTTTAAGGTCTTTATCATCGCCCGTAATCACTACCACGGAATCGCCTTTTTTTATGTTGAACTTCGGTTTAAATCTTGTTTTCATTTCTGAACAAATATTTGTCTTTATTAATTCTTATTAAAACCCCGTTTTTTTGGGGCTGCAAAGATACAATTATAATACTTCGGGGGCAAGGGAAATTATCTTCATATAACCCTTTTCCCTTAATTCGCGGGCTACCGGCCCAAAAATTCTCGTTCCCCTTGGCTCGTCAGATGCATTTAACAACACAACTGCGTTGTCATCAAATCGGATATAAGAACCGTCCTTACGGCGAAGCTTGTTTTTTGTACGTACAATAACTGCTTTGCTCACTGTTCCTTTTTTAATGCCACCTGCAGGCAAAGCATCCTTTACTGTTACCACTATTTTGTCGCCGACATGTGCGTAGTCCTGGCCGGAATTGCCCAAAACCCGGATACACAGTACTTCTTTTGCTCCGCTGTTATCTGCTACATTTAGCCTGCTTTCTTGCTGAATCATCTTATTTTAGCTTTTAGCTTTTAGCTTTTGGCTCTTCGCCCTTAGCTCTTAGCTGATTAAACCTATTTTTTAAATTGCTTTCGCTAATAGCTAACCGCTAATAGCTAACAGCTTTTTTATTTTACTTTTTCTATTACTTCTACCAGTCTCCAGCGTTTTATTTTGCTCATCGGCCTGGTTTCCATAATACGTACCAGATCACCAATGCTGCATTCATTTTTTTCATCATGAGCATGAAACCCTGTGGTCTTTTTAATGAACTTTCCGTATAAAGGATGTTTTACTTTCCTTTCAACCTTTACGGTAATTGTCTTATCCATTTTATTGCTGGAAACAACCCCTGTTCTTGTTTTTCTTAAATTTCTTTCGGGCATTATTATAATTTTTTCAGGATTTAGAACTTAATTGTTTTGCTCTTAATTCCGTTTTCTAAGCGGGCGAGATCTTTTCTTACACCGCGGATGTTCATTGGATTCTCCAAAGGAGAAACTGCATGAGCGAACTTCAATTTTTTTATACGCAGCTCATCCTCTTCGATCCTTGATTTAAGGTCGGTCTCATTCATCTCTTTCACGCTGTTTACAAAATCGTTTCTGTTTGACATTTTTTTATGTTATTTAATTCTTTCTTATTAAGATATCTTCTATGCTGAATAATCTCTTCTTACGACAAATTTTGTTGCGATGGGTAATTTTTGTGCCGCAAGCTCAAATGCTTCCTTGGCAACTTGTTCGGAAATACCATCCGCTTCAAATAAAATCCTGCCTGGCTGAACCACCGCCGCAAAATATTCAGGATTACCTTTACCCTTACCCATTCTTACTTCAGCAGGCTTTTTCGTTATGGCTTTATCAGGGAAAATCCTGATCCAAACATTTCCTTCCCTTTTCATATGGCGGGTTAGCGCCTGCCTTGCAGATTCTATCTGCCTGTTAGTTAACCAAACTTCTTCAAGAGCTTTTAAGCCGAAAGTTCCGAATGAAATGGTTGCACCACGCTTGGTGTTGCCCTTCATACGACCTTTTTGCATTTTCCTATGCTTGGTTCTTTTTGGCTGTAACATATTGTAAGTATTTTCTTATTAAATTATTTAATTGAAATATCTGAGAATCATCTTCTTCCACCCTGGCCGCCACCGCGTCTGTCACCACCACCTCCACCACCTCTTCTGTCACCACCACCACCGCCGCGCCTGTCTCCTCCTCTGTCTCCACCACCCCGCCTGTCATTGAAACCACCTCGTCTATCTCCGCCTTGCATATCATTTTCATTTTTACCACCGCCTGCGATGATATTTGGATTTAAATCTCTTTTCGCAAGTACCTCGCCTTTACATATCCAAACTTTTACGCCAATTTTACCATACACTGTTTGAGCAAAAACATTTGCATAATCAATATCCATTCGCAAAGTATGCAATGGAGTACGACCTTGTTTTATTTCTTCACTGCGGGCAATTTCCGCTCCACCCAATCTGCCGCCAACTCTTACCTTGATCCCTTCAGCACCCATTCTTAAAGCAGAAGCGATTGACATTTTAATTGCTCTTTTATAATTGATACGGTTTTCAATTTGCCTTGCAATGGTATCTGCAACAATATTCGCATCCAATTCAGGGCGGCGTATTTCGAGAATATTTATCTGAACATCTTCTTTACCGGTAGTTTTTTTAATTCTTCCTTAATACGGTCCACTTCGCCGCCGCCTTTACCAATGATGATACCGGGCTTTGAAGTATGTATTGTAACGATTAATTTATTAAATGTACGCTCAATCACGATCTTTGCGATACCACCTTTATTGATACGTGCATTAAGATAGGTTCTGATCTTGTCGTCTTCAATCAGCTTTTTGCCATAATCTTTTGGATTTGCAAACCAATTACTATCCCATCCACGGATAATACCTAACCTGGCACCAATCGGATTTGTTTTTTGACCCATATTCGGTTTTTATTTTTTTGATTTTTTTAGTGCTGATTTCTTTTCAGTATCTTCAGCGGCAGGTTTTTCTTTTTTTGTTGTTGTTGTTTCTTTAGCGGCTGCTTTTTTTGCAGGCACTTTTTTTGTTGTCGACTTCTGTACTTCGCATCAGCTATGTCAACGGGCGACGTTGCGGAAGCAACATTCTTTTTTACCGAAGGCAGTATTACCATTGTGTTTGCTATCTACTATTATAGTAACATGGTTGCTGCGTTTACGAATCCGGTAACCACGGCCTTGCGGAGCAGGACGCATACGTTTAATCACCCTGCCGCTATCAACCATAATTGTTTTTACTACAAGTCCGGCATCTTCTACTTTTTCATCACTATTTTTTTGTTCCCAGTTATTAATGGCACTTTTTAATAATTTATACATTGGCACAGCCGGATGTTTTGGATTGAATTGTAAAATGCCCAATGCTTTTTCAACTTCAAGTCCACGAATCAAATCTGCCAGCAAACGCATTTTGCGGGGAGATGTGGGATAATTATTAAGTTTAGCTACTGCTTCCATTTTTATTTTTTTCTAAATCCGATACAAGTTCGATACTGTAAATACTATGATCTACGATCGTTATTTATGCGATCTTTTTACTTGAATGTCCTTTAAAATTTCTTGTTGGTGCAAATTCACCTAGCTTATGGCCTACCATAAATTCTGTTACATACACGGGAATAAATTTATTACCGTTATGTACTGCGAATGTATGACCTACAAAATCCGGAGTAATCGTAGAACGGCGTGACCATGTTTTGATTACACCTTTCTTGATTTTCCTTCATTTATGCCAAGCACTTTATCTTCAAGCTTTGCTTCTACATAAGGACCTTTTTTAATTGAACGAGCCATTTTTTATGTACGATTTTAGATGTACGATTTTAATACTTTATTTATAAACTTTATCTGCCTTTAGCCTTTACCTTCAACCTTTTACCTTCAGCCTATTTATTCGGTAATTTCTTACCATTTCTTCTTTGAATGATCATTTTATCAGAGCCCTTTCCACGAACTCTCGTGATTTCACCCTTGGCATACTTACCGGTTCTGCTACGCGGATGACCACCTGAAGCTTTACCTTCACCACCACCCATCGGGTGATCAACCGGGTTCATAGCAACACCTCTCACTCTTGGCCTGATTCCTTTCCACCTGTTTCTGCCGGCCTTTCCTTTGCTTTCAAGATTGTGATCGCTGTTGCTAACAACGCCAACTGTCGCATAACAATTAATAAGAATTTTTCTCAACTCACCACTTGGCATTTTCAACACGCCATATTTTTCTTCTTTGTTCGCCAAGCTGTGCAGAAGAACCTGCACTTCTTGCAAGCTTTCCACCCTGGCCAGGCTGCATTTCAATATTATGAACTACAGTACCCAAGAGGAATATTTTTAAGCATCAATGCATTTCCCAATTCTGGTGCAACAGCTGTCTCCGCTAATAATAGAACCACCAATCTGTAAACCCTGCGGAGCAAGTATGTATCTTTTTTCACCATCAGCATAAGAAATCAAAGCAATAAATGCACTCCTGTTTGGATCGTATTCAATTGTCTTTACAGTAGCAGGAATATCTTTTTTGTTTCTTTTGAAATCAATAATGCGATACATTTTTTTGTGACCGCCTCCAAGATAACGCATGCTTCTGCGGCCCTGTGCATTGCGGCCTGCAGTATGATGCACCATTTCTACCAGGCTCTTTTCAGGAACGTTTGTAGTAACTTCTGCATACGCATTACCAATTCTCCAGCGGGTGCCTGCGGTTGTTGGTTTGTATTTTCTTAAAGCCATTTGTATTTATATTTTATCCCTCGGAAATTACCAGATCAATTATTATCTTAAAATTGATTCTTTAAACGTTACCATAGAAGATCAATGCTCTCGCCTTCTGCCAATGTTACTACTGCTTTTTTTTTTGCAGGCTTCGACCTGTAAGAAGCCCGGCTTTCGTATTACGCTGTTTTACTTTTGAAGGCATGGTCAGCGTATTCACATCTTCTACCTGGATACCATAAAATTCTTCCACTGCCTTTTTAATTTCCAGTTTATTGGCTTTCCTGTTTACGATAAAAGTATAGCGGTTGTGCTTTTCCGTTAGACGGTTTACCTTTTCTGATAAAACTGGCCTTATTAAAACTTCAGACAGCTTCATGTCTTTTTATTTTTATTATTTTTTCTTAATTACTTTTAATCTATGCTTCCGCTACTTCTTTATCTTCTTCATTCTCTTCCACAAATATTTTTGCTGCACTTTCAGTGAATACAACCGTATCAGCAGTTTACAATATCATAAGTATTCACATCACTTAGTAAGGTTCCGCAAATTGAAGGTGCATTCCTGAAACTCTTGTAAATATTTTCATTGTGCTCCGGCATAATAAACAAAGCCTTCCTGCTTTCCGGAATTATCGCATTAAATATCTTTGTGAATTCTTTTGTTGCCGGTGCGTCCATCGTAATATCTTCTACAATAAAGATCTTATTCTCTTTTGCTTTTGCACTCAGCGCGCCGATCTTAGCCAGGTCCTTTACTTTCCGGTTTAGTTTCAGATCATACGTGTGCGGCTTTGGGCCGAAAACAGTACCACCACCTTTGTAAAGCGGATTACGAAGATTGCCTTTACGGCTTCCACCGGTTCCTTTTTGCTTGTGTAGTTTTTTTGACGAACCTTCTACTTCCGCCCTGGTTTTTACCTTATGGGTTCCCTGGCGTTGCGAGGCAAGGTGCTGCTTTACTGCCAGCCAGATCACGTGACTGTTCGGCTCAGCACCAAAAATTTCATCTGGCAAATCAATGGTTCTGCCCGTTTTCTTTCCTTCTATGTTTATAATATCTAATTGCATGTTACTTCTGAATTAAAAGGATGGAACCATTATGGCCGGGAACCGAACCACTTATTAATATATAATTCTTTTCAGGAAATATCTTTACCACCTTAAGGCCCTTTATCTGCACTTTGTCGCTGCCCATACGGCCCGCCATACGCATGCCTTTAAACACTCTTGAAGGATAAGAAGATCCACCTATAGATCCGGGAGCCCTTGACCTGTCGTGCTGGCCATGAGATTGCTCACCTACTCCATGAAAGCCATGACGCTTTACAACACCCTGGAAACCTCTTCCCTTAGTAGTGCCTACAACGATCACTTTATCGCCTTCATTAAATATGTCAACACTTACGGTGTCACCAACATTTTTATCTGTTTCGCTATCGCGGATTTCTTTTACGAATTTTTTTGCCGGGGTATTTGCTTTGGCAAAATGATTTTTTTCTGAGAGGAGGGTGTGCTTTTCTTTTTTGTCCCCAAAGGCAATTTGCACTGCATTATAACCGTCAGTATCTACAGTCTTCTTCTGAGTTACCACGCACGGGCCAGCTTCAATAATGGTCACAGCAGTTTGCCTGCCATTAGTATCGAAAATGCTGGTCATGCCAACTTTTTTTCCAATAATACTTTTCATTTATATTTTATTATATCCAGCGCTCCGGCATAGCCGTAGATGGATGTTACAATTTTATATAAGAACTAAGCCCATCCAGCCTTCCCGAAGGAAAGGAGAAAAGGCATCACACATTATGCTTTTATCTCAACATCAACACCAGACGGTAAATCCAGTTTTGATAATGCATCAACAGTTCGCGAACTGCTGGTATAAATATCCAGCAAGCGCTTATGCGTACACAATTGAAACTGCTCGCGTGCTTTTTTATTTACATGCGGCGAACGCAAAACAGTAAATATTTTTTTGTGGGTAGGTAATGGAATAGGGCCTGTAACCACTGCACCTGTACTGCGAACGGTCTTTACAATTTTCTCGGCTGATTTATCAACCAGGTTATGATCGTAAGACTGAAGTTTAATTCTGATTCTTTGAGACATAATTTAAAGAACTTTTATTAACCCAAATTTATTTCGGGAGCGCAAAGGTATGGGTATTGAATTAAACAACAAAGAATTAATGAGATGTTTTTCCAAAAAATTATTGTTAAGATGATAGCCTGCCTGGGCATGTGGTACGCGTGCAAACTAAAATATTTTTGAAAAAAATCGTAGAACTGTTCGTATCGAACAAAAAGCTGATTTCATAATTATTAAAAACCCATGAAAAATAATAAAGATCAGGTGAAAAATAAAGGAGCACTATTTTAAATAACGCTCCTTCCTTCAAACGAAGATTATTCCGATGTATGTCTATTTCTTTATCAATTTTATAGTTTGTTGGTGACCTTCCTGTCGTAATGAAAGTATATACATTCCTCAGCAAGGTTGCTTATATCCAGGTATTGGGCGGAAGCGTTGGTTTGCAATTGGCGGTTCATAACCTTTTTACCGTCGACATCATATATGCTTATCGCGGACGATTGATTGCTAAGTGGAATAGTCAGAAACACACTATTGCCGGCAGGATTAGGAAATACCGTAAACGGTTGATCATTTCCAAAATTGACCATCGCGGTAGCAGAATAAGTAAAGTTGCCGTCAATATCCACTTGTTTCAAACGATAATAATTAACACCTGCGGCCGGTTGGTTGTCTATATATTGATATGTCTCCGGCGTTGACACAGTGCCGTGCCCGGCCACTTTCCCGATCGCTATAAACGTTTTCGCATCCGTTGATCGTTCTATTGAGAAATAGGCGTTATTGATTTCCGTCGCTGTCTTCCAGGACAGTAAAGAAGTAGTGCCGGCCTTTTCCACGCCAAAAGTGATCAGTGTTATCGGCAAGGTGCCTCCGTTTACATAAGCTAAATTGCCTGCGTTGCCATAAGGCACACTTCCATACTGCATGTATAAAACATTGTTCCAAATTATTGGCTGACCAACATATCCCTCATTACCTGAAGCGCCGTTATAAACTCCGGATGGATTCGTAAGTAAGTTCAGCGAATTGCCGCCGTTAAAATACCCAACCTGGAAAATGCCTTTATTATTGTAATACATGAAGAAAAGCTTATTGTCATATACAATGGGTTGATCCCAATATCCATTTCCGGAATCGGGGTTTGGATATACTTTTAAACTATCTCCGTTGCTGACATATTGAGCAAGGTGATGCAGTTGATCGGGGGTTACATAAAAAATATAAAGCTGGTTGTTATACACGATTGGTGTGTTGTAAAATCCATAAGGACTCGTGTCCGGGTTCGGCACTAATTTTATGGTTGTACCGTCGAACTTTGCTAGGCGGCCCGCGCCTGTAACATCCTCGTACTGGAAAAACAAAGTATCGTTGCTGATGATAGGAAAAAACGAAACACCACCCTGGTTGGCAGCATCATTTTCCGGATTCGCAATAAGTGTGGGATTGGAACTGCCATCATATTGCATAAACTGGAATTGGTTTGTTGCGCTGAAATAGATCCAATAAAGCTTACTATGATAAATGATCGGGAAAATGGGTTGTACGCCCCGAGTAGTTGCGTCCGGGTTGGGCAATATTGTCCACGAATTTCCATCAAAAGTAGCCAGTTGTTTTGGCCCACCTGTAGTAACATACCGTGAACAAAGTTTATTATCAAATACTATTGAATAATCATTATAAAAACCGGTTGTACTGTTATCGGGATTTGCGATGAGCGTAATGCCGCTACCGTTGAATACGCCAAATTGTGTTACGCCTGCAGCATTGGAATAAGCAACATATAATTTGTTATTAAAAATTCTTGGGGAACCAATGTAGCCCAAACCCGCATCCGGGTTGGGATAAAGCGTAATGGCAGTTCCATTGAAGGATGCAAGCCGTTGCGCCCCTGATGCATCAAGATATATCAGGAAAAGCAGGTTATTATAAATAAGCTGAATGGAAGTTAAATATATTCCCTGGCCAGCATCCGGATTGGGTATTAACTGCAAAGCATTGCCGCCGGAATATATCGCAAGCTGGAGGACGATTTGCGTAGGGTCAGACGTGCCGGAGGCATTATATTCAAGCACTAAAGCATTGTTGTAGAGAATAGGATTACCCGCGTAGCCGGAAAGCGCGCCACTGCCGCTCCAGGCGAAAATCGAAGGCGCGGATGGATTGGGAACAACGGAAATACTTTGAGAACTCGCAGTACCTGGGCTGCCAAATGCGCATAATAGTAACAATAAAAAATTGCACAGATTTTTAATCATAACGTAAGTTTTTGAATTGAAGAATATTTGTCTTAGTAATTTGGACTAGTTCTGGCTTGTAAGGTAGAGGTAAGTAATTATATTAAAAATACACAAATTGTAGTAGGCATTCCGATTTTACTTAATGTATTAAAAAAGGTATGAAATTTTTAAAATATAATTAGTTAATTCTCAGGCCGTAATGGTTTTCGGCACACATGTTGATTTTCCTAACTAAAATTAAATAAATTAAATTATGAAACATTCACATCACGAAGAAGCTGCAAAGCATCATGAACAATCTGCAAAACATCACAATGAAGCGCACAAGGCAAACCAGGCAGGCAATGATGAAAAAGCGGCTGACCATGCACAAGCTGCACGCGGTCACGCAACACATGCAAACGAACATGCTGAACACGCCGCAAAGAAGCATTCAGAAAATCACAGTTCTGCTAAAAAATAAAGAATCAAATTTTCACGTTGAAAATGTTACAAAGCCGCCCATCGGGTGGCTTTGTCGTATGTGAGGTGGCCATCTTTTTATTAAACAGAGTCGTACGCTTAGCTTTACTGTTGCTTGCAGATTGACGACTCTTTCAAACGAAGAAAAAAGATAGATGAAAAAAATATCACCCCGAACAAAGATTTCGTGCATTTTCACAATTCGTAAATGCTGTGCTTAAAAATGATCTGACCAATCGTGAGCTCGTGATTGAAGTTAACATTTTTAGGATTAGTGAAACCTCGTTTTACAGACTTGAAAGTCCGTCAGGATAGTGGAGATAAAATGGTAGTGCGGGACGACTGCTTTTGCAATCTTACTTCTATCTGTCCGTCCCTTACGCGTACGTCAAATGTGGGCTGTGGTTCTGTGGCCGGTCCGTCTATGACACAGCCATCCTTTAAAGAAAAAACGGAGCCATGCCAAGGGCAACGCACGCTGCAATCATTTAGCAATTCGCCTTCCGAAAGCGGGCCGCCCAGGTGGGAACAGGTATGGGCAAGGGCAAATATCTGATCATTTTTCCTCGCAAGCAAAATATCAGCCTTTCCTGCACGAACGCATTTCATGGCATTTTCCTTTAACTCATTTTCAGGAAGCACCGCCTGAAATTTTTCAGGATATACCATCGGGATACTCGTATGATCTACGCCCATCTGTTGATGATACACAAGATTACCGCCAAGATAAGCCGATGCGGTAGTGAGGCCATAGCCAAGCATGGACAGCGTAATGGCTGCCGCGCGCGACTTTTTTTTGCGGCGAAGAAAAAAGGAAGTAAGGTAAAGGGCAGTAGCGCCAATATTCAGCACTGCATGTACAAGGCCTGCTTTCCTTTCTATCTCCGTAGTTCCGGTCCAGTCTGTAATGCCCGTAATGGCAGCACCGGCGGCGCCCACCAATCCTATTGAAACGGCGGCATCTGCACCCGGCTTATATTGTTTGCTACCGCATAATTCCATCGTGTCCAGAACAGCGGCAGTAGTCCAGGCACCAAGAGGAACATCGGTCACCATAGGATGAACCGGATGTCCCAACCATTTGCCATGTAAAAAATTTTTGACGTCATTACCCGTTTTACCTCCGGCTTTGAAAGCATCTAAAATTACAGGCTGAATAGCAGCGGCGGCTGTATCGAGCCATTCCTGTTCGTCGATTATTTCCATTACAGATCTTGTACTCATAGATTTTATTTTATTGTAGTGTTTTCATTTTATTTGCTGAATCACTCTTAGTGTTTAGCGCTGTTCTATCAAGCAAGAGTGTCTAAAGTTTCAACCAACAAATATGCCAGTACACGTAAACACAAAACAGGTTTTTTTGGAATGAACAACACTTATGTTTCCTGCTCATTTATAAATACTAAAAATATCTTCGTATAGGTGCCGCCCGTGAGAGCAACATAATTTGAAGATGGAAATTTAAAAACGCATTAAAATACTTTTATGTTCAGGTGGTTCAAAGCTTTCTCAGGCTTGCCATTATCGGGCATCGCTTCCCTTTATTTGATTACCTTTTTATTACATTAATCTTGATTTTAATTATGATATTTGGTTTTGGCAGATCATAAACTACACACGGCCAAAATTTTTTTTCCATTTGTATCGCTAGTGACTGAGAGGTCACCTTATATTTTTTTAATTATTACTTAAGCAAATGTGTTTCACAAAATTGCGTGTAAGCGTTAGCGTTATAATTGCATATCTTTTTTTTATTTTTTTTTATTTTTTGTTCAGGATAACCGCTCAACAGGCGCTGAGGAAGAAAAAGGACGTGTACAATAGCTTGAATGATATTCTAATAAGGAGTACTTACTTCGTTACGGCTTTTATGAATTTATATATACTAGATAAAATCCTGAGGAAATTTTATAAAGCTTCATGAAAATACCCCTGGAAACAGTAAATATTATTATTAACAAAAAACCTGCAGTTTAATTCTTAAGAAAGAGTGTGGTTGATTAATCACACTCTATTTATTTAAGTATCACACCTTAATGCTATTGCAGGAAAGCATATAAAGCGCAACTTTTACATTCAATGTTATTTCATTATTTACAATCAAAACATTCATGTCATGTTTACAAAAGAATTGAATGCAACCGGTAAAAAAAAACAAACTGTAAAAACTGCTCTGCCATGAAGAAGATAACTTTCTGTTTTTTGGCCATGTTCCTTGCATGGACGTTCAATTCCTGCTCGAAGAGGTCACCAGCACCTTCAACAAATTTCAGCACATTAAATGCAGAAATCGCCGCCGCTCAGAAAGTGTTGAGCGCCACATCCGAAGGCATTTTCCCCGGGCAATATCCAGTGGGATCCCGGGCGACATTGGCAGCTGCTATCGCGACGGCTAAAGCGATAATCAATCAAGGCGGTTCTGCAATAACCCAAAGCCAGGAAAATGCTGCAACGGCTACATTAACAGCAGCCGTTACCACCTACCAAAATTCTGTTAACTCTAGTGACCCTCCCGGGACTGTTTATGTTGCCGGAACTATCAAGCGGTGCAACACTGTGGAGAAACGGAGTGGCCGATTCATTAGCGATCATTGGTAGTGTTGCCAATTCAGTTTTTGTTTCGGGCTCCAATGTTTATGTTGCCGGAGCTACCAGCAGCGGTGCAGCAATACTTTGGAAAAACGGAGTGGCCGATACATTAACGAACAATGGTTATAGTGTTGCCAGTTCAGTTTTTGTTTCAGGTTCCAATGTTTATGTCGCCGGAACAACCAACAGCGGTGCAGTAACACTTTGGGTAAACGGAGTAGCCACTTCGTTAACAGGTGGGGCTAATGCCAATTCAGTTTTTGTTTCAGGTTCGGATGTTTATGTTGCCGGAACTACCGGCAGCGGTGCAACACTTTGGAAAAACGGAGTGGCCACTTTTTTAGCATATCAGGCTGTTGCCAATTCAGTTTTTGTTTCAGGTCCCGATGTTTACGTTGCCGGATTTACCCTCAGCGGTGCAATACTTTGGGTAAACGGAGTAGCCACTTCGTTAGCAGGTTGATACTTCTGCTTCTGCCAGTTCAGTTTTTGTTTCAGGTTCCAATGTTTATGTTGCCGGAGGAGCTGGCAACAGCAGATCAGCAATACTTTGGGTAAACGGAGTAGCCACTTCATTAACAGGAATAGTGGTTCTGTTCGCCAGTTCAGTTTATGTTTCAGGTTCGGATGTTTATGTTGCCGGAACTACCAACAGCGGTGCAACAGTTTGGAAAAACGGAGTAGCCACTACGTTAACAGGCGGAGCTAATGCCAATTCAGTTTTCGTTACAAATTAATATTAGTTAAATGGAATCTTTTACCCAGGCGAATTACATTCCAGATTAATGGACCGTATTCGCCAAAAAGAAGGAATCGGTTTAGGAGATGCATTCGCCGCCGCAGGAAATAAAAAACCGGCTATTGAAAATTATGAACATTCACTTAAGCTGAACCCCAAAAATGACGAAGGAGCACAAAAGATGGCAAAACTGAAATAAAAATAAAAGTAAGTGGTTAAGAAATCTTGTTAGGAGCACACTCTGATGCAATTGCATGAATTCATCTTAGCTCAATTTTTACATTTTAATAATCACTTATTAGGCACAATCAAAATTGATATTATATTTAATGCGGAAAATTTTAAAATTTATTTTGGAACACTCTCCTGGTTATAACAAAAACCACGGACTATTTCTGTTTGCTTTTGGATTTGCAACTTCATTGACAAGTATTTCGTTTTTCAATTCTTCTGCCCAAAATAAAAGAAAGGCAAGGCTCGCTTTCAAAAGCGAAAATGTATCTTTTGATAATAAAATAATTAACCAATTAAATTATACAGTTACTGCATTCACGGTAACTCTGTAGTTTTTTATCTAGTAAAGTACTAACTATGTAAGATAACCTGGTTTATTATTGATTGAAAATAATTAAATGCTTTAAAATAAATTAAGTAAACAAAAAAACATTTGAATGTCTTACAATGACCAAATAGAAAGATTAATTTCTATAAGCAAAAAAAAACCTTTACTGCCCGAAAGCTTTATTCCCTGGGATATACCTGTGAAAGCTACTGAACATTTTTTACCTGAAGATCTCGTTTCATTACATGGCCTTCCTGAGTATGACCAATTAACAGATTTTCAAAAAAAAGAGCTTGGTCGCCATGAAGTCGCACAGGTAATGTATTCTTACGCATGGAGCGAAGGCTTATTTTGCCTGTTTATGAACCGGTATATTCTTTCATTAAAAACACAGGACGTCGAATACCGTTTTTTGCTGAGGGAATTAATTGAAGAGTTTAGACATCAGGAAATGTTTTCCAAAGCTATTGAACAACTGCAAGTAAATGCATTGCTGCCTACAAGGCTTCATAAATTTTTTGGCTT
The DNA here is from genome assembly GCA_963823305.1 of uncultured Chitinophagaceae bacterium. Taxonomy (GTDB): domain Bacteria; phylum Bacteroidota; class Bacteroidia; order Chitinophagales; family Chitinophagaceae; genus Ginsengibacter. The sequence goes on along the minus strand of CAWGLC010000004.1, from coordinate 581,127 downwards.
GTTAACTGTTCGCTTTTTTCCTCCTGATATTGTTTTTATTTCCTGTTTATCTGTTGAAATGATGGCAGACCGATATGGCAATATTTTACGTAAGGGATTAAATATTTACCCCGTTTTAAAAAAAGTGTCGGAACTCCATAATATTGAAGAAGCAAGACATATAATCTTTACCAAACTTTTTTTGCGTAAGAATACCGCTAATGCGGGTTTTATAAAACGGTGCATGTACAGTTATATCATTTTGATGAACATTTATTTTATGCGTTCATTGTATGTAAAACAAGAGATTTTTGAAAAAATAGGAGTAAGCAATAGCAGTAAGATTTATAAAAAAGCGAATAAAAATTATAAATTAAAGTTTGGTCAAAGCTGCCTGAACGACATTAAGGAATTTGTTATAGAAATAAATGGTTTCAACTGGGCTACACGCTGGGCCTGGAGAACATTTTTAAAAACAGAAGTATGAAGCACCCAACCAGCAAAATTACAGCCATTGGGTCTTATTCGCCTGAAAGAGTTGTACTGAACGAAGAAATCGAAACTATGGTAAACGAAAAGGAAGAATTGCTTCCTTGCGGTTCGATCGAGCGGTTGTTTGGCGTAAAACAAAGGCGCTTTGCTGCGAAGGGTGAACAGGTTTCTGATCTTGCTGCAAATGCCGCTAAAAAAATATTGGCAACCACTGATCCTTCTTCAATTGATTGTCTCATTTTCGCTGCTGCAAGCAGCGATCTTATTGAACCTGCAACAGCTAACATTATACAGACTAAGTTAGGCCTCACAGGTGCGGCTTTTGATATAAAAAATGCCTGTAACAGCTTTGTAACTGCTCTTCATGTTGCAAATGCTTTTATTATTGCCGGTAACTATAAAAAAGTGTTGATCGTTACAGGAGAAATTCTAAGCCAGGCTATTAAATTTAAATTAGATAATAAAGAAGAGCTAATAAAACGGTTAGCGTCTTATAGTTTTGGGGATGCCGGTGCAGCTGCATTAATAGAACCTGCCACACAGGAAAGTGGAATTTACAGTCAGAAATTTGTCTCGTTTGGTCAATACTGGAGCTTATGCGTAATACCCGGAGGCGGATCTATGCATCCGCACGACAGCGATAAAAATTATTTTGAGGGGAAAACCACAGAAATGCGGAATGTGTTCTTAGAAAACAAAGGACTGATTGTAGAAAAATGCCTCGGAGAAACCGGTTGGAAGTTGAATGACATTGATCATTTTTTTATGCACAATGTATCAAAAAACACTTTCGATATAGTTGCTTCCGCTTTACAAATTTCGCCACACAGGTTTTATACAGTTATGGAAAACCATGGAAATATTGCGGCTGCTTCCATTCCCTTTGCAATGAATGTAGCTATAGAAAATAACAAACTAAGAAAGGGAGATAAGATCATGCTTATTGGCCTCGCTTCAGGAATTAGTATGTCTGTTCAGCTTTTAATATGGTAATATGCTTTACAATAATTCTTTACTGCAAACCTTATCAGATCTTGTAAACTCACAACCTGATTTTATTGTTCTATATAATAATAAGCGTACGATTACTGCACTACAATTATTAAACCGCAGTATTAATGTTGCTACCAATTTAAAAGCTAAAGGATTTAAGAAAAATGATGTCGCAGTTGTGGCTGCCCAGGCAGGCGAAGAATTTCTTGAGATTATGTATGCAGTTATTATGCTTCGGGGTAAAATAGCCATTATAGATCCTGAAATGGGCCATGAAAATTACGCAGCTAAAATAAGGCAACTACAACCGCAATGGATGTTTATAGACAGCCGCTTATTATTTCTGCAGGAACACCCTTTACTAAAATGGATATTCTTAAAAATTAAAATAACACTCCCCCGAATTCTAATATTACCGGGCGTCAAACTAATAGCGGTTGGTAAAAAATTACCAATCGTTCGAAAACATATTTCTTTTTTTGATCTTTATGAAAGCCCGCTTGGTGTACCCAGCCTTATCTGGGACGAAGGGCTTTCTGAAAATATAATTATATACACATCAGGTACTTTGTCTGTGCCTAAGGGTGTTTTACATACTGCAAAAAATCTTGCTGCAAGCATTGACGCTTTAAGTAATCTTTTGATTCAGAATAAAAATGCAGTTGTAGGTGCATACCTTCCTCATTTTATGCTGATAGGTATTGCGGCAGGCTTACCGGTTAAACTAATGAAACAAAATATTTCAGCGGCAGTAAAAATTCAGTGGATTGAAAAAGAAAAAATTGGAATTCTGTTCGGGCCGCCCAGCGATTATATGCCTTTGATACAATACTGCGAAGCAAAGAATAGAAAGCTTCCTTCATCTTTAGAGCATATTCTTATCGGCTCCGCCCCGGTACACGTTTCATTTTTAAAAAGATTAATTGCCGTTCTGCATACGCATACGCAAATTACCTGCACGTACGGAATGACAGAAAATTTGCTAATCTCTATGATTAACGGACGTAAAAAGGCTGCTTACAATGGCAAGGGTGATATAGTAGGCAAACCTGTGGAAGGGGTTTCAATAAAGATAGAAGACGATGGAGAAATCCTTATAAAATCCAATCAGTTGTTCAGCCGCTATTTTCATGAAGATGGAGGAAAGGAATGGCATTGTACCGGGGATCTTGGAGAAATGGATGAAAATGGAAATGTAATCTTATCCGGCCGCAAAAAAGAAATGATCATACGCAGGAATATGAACATTTATCCTGCCTTGTATGAAAACACAATTAAGAATATAAAAGAAATTGATGAAGCAGCAATGATTGGAGTGTACGATGAAACCATTCATGACGAAAAGGTTTACCTGGCATTAGAAGGCAATAATCTAAACATTAAAAATATTCAAAGCATGCTCAAACAGGGTATATTCAGTATTGATAAGGAAGCTTTACCCGATTGTATATTTCAAATGACCATACCGCGCAAAGGAAGACAAAACAAAATAGACAGGAAAGCGATTGCTGAATATATAAAGAAAACCAGGCAATGAAAATATTTGTAACCGGAATAACAGGTTTTGTGGGCGGTGCTGTTGCCAATCATTTTGCAGCCCTTGGACATACAGTATGTGGCATTGGCAGAAAAGCTGCTTTACCTTATTATATTTCAAATTCCTGTAGCTATTCTACGGCAGATATTTGCAGCCCTGTAAAAGATATAGATGCAGATATAATTATACATGCAGCCGCTGTGGTTTCTGATACGGTTACTTATAAACATGCTTGTAAAGTAAATGTAGAAGGAACAACAAACGTTTTACGGGCTGCAAAAAATTCAAAGCACTTTATCTATATATCCTCTTCTTCGGTTTATGATTTTAAAAATGAAAGAATGAATGAAAGCGAAGCAGGCACTGAGTTTAATCATCTCTCTGTTTACGGAAAATCAAAATGGCTTGCAGAAGGGGTTATCAATAAAATTGACGGTAACTTTAAAAAAACAATTTTGCGCCCGCGGGCTATTTATGGTAAGCATGATCATGTGCTTTTACCGCGTTTACTCAAAATGGTAAAAGGAAATAAAATTTTTTTACCGGATCATCTTTCAAAACAAATTTCACTCACTCATATCAATAACCTTATTTTGGCAATCGAGCTTTGCATCAATAAACAGGAAAAAGCTTCAGAAATATTCAATGTTGCCGATAAAGAAGTGTACGATTTAAATAAAGTTCTAACTACGCTTTTATCCGCAGTAACGTCAAAGCAACTGCATACTTTTATTATACCAAAGCTAGTTTTTGAAAGACTTATTGCCATTAATGAAAAATTGAAATTATGCCCTGACTTTAACCGCTTTGCCGCATCTTCTTTAACGGGCACTGGAGTTTTAGATATTGAAAAAATAAGTAAAACGCTTGGGTATTTTCCTATAAAAAACTTTCGTAATAGTTATATTGAAATAGCGGACTGGATGCATAATGAGGAAGGTTCCAAATTTTTTAAAGAAATTCCTAGCCGAAAATTACATTTATGATATTTATAAAATACTGGTTACTATTCTTTTTTGCATTATCATTTCACTTTGAGGCAGCTTCCCAGCAAAATTGGAGGCTTACCAAAGAAAATAATGGAATAAAAGTTTTTATGGCATCCGGTAAGCAATCAAAGTTTAAAAGCATCAGGGTACAATGTGTTTTTGACGGAACTATTCCGAAGCTGATAAATATAATAAAAAATGTGAGTAAACACACTGATTGGGTATATAAAACTAAAGAAGCCTATATACTAAAACAGGTGAGTCCATCTGAGTTTATTTATTATTCAGAATCGATTATGCCCTGGCCTATAAGTAATCGTGATGGTGTTTATGATTTAAGCATAAACTACGACACTACCAATAATGTTTTGCGCATTAATGCTTTTGCCGAACCAAATTTCATTGCAATAAAGGCAGACCTGGTGCGAGTACCTTATTCTAAAGCGAGCTGGTACGTAACTGAATTTAAAAATCAACTTACAATAGACTATATTTTTGAAGTGGATCCTGGTGGCAGCATTCCTGCTTGGCTAGTAAACCTGTTTGCGGATAAAGGGCCTTATGAATCTTTCCAAAATTTAGCAAGATTACTTAAGAGTTAAATAATTACTTTGGTTTAATTCGAGGATTGGATATGAATTATGGCAGATATCAGCTAAAATTATTTTAAAAAAAATAATGACATCAATAACAAAAATGATGAACAAATCAAAACAACTTTTTCTTGCTTTGCCATACTGATATTGAATATATCAGCTTTTACACAAACGACAATAAGTGCCGATAAATCACCAAAAAAACAAATCTGCCTGTGAGTTTTGACTTCAATCATTATTAAATAATAATTGATGCATATATTAATTCGACATCACATAATTTATTGCCGTTTGAAATTTTAATAGATGGGTCTTATGTTTTACGCACGTAATTAACAGGTGCCTGTCTTGGATTATTGATAAAGACTTTTAGAGCAAAGCAAATCATAATATAATAGAAAGTACTTTCCTCATTACAGTTTTATAGATTTATATAAGCTTAGCTAAAATCTTGGGAAAATTTATAAAAAGCTCAAGTAAATACATTTTCTATAAAAAACTGCAGTTTAATTCTTAAGAAGAGTGTGATTTATTAATCACACTCTTTTTAGTCATTATCACACTCTAATGCTATTGCAGGAAAGCGTATTAAGCTCAATCTTTACTGTCAATCATTTCATATTTATAATAAAAACCTTCATATCATGTTTACAAAAGCATCTCAGGCAACCGGTGAAAAAAAACAAAATGTAAAAAACTACTTTTTCAGTTTTTACAGGCTTTTCATTTCTAAAAATAAACTCATGAAATTTTTTATTGTATTTTTTATTCAAATTGTTTTATCACTGCAAATAGTAAGTGCCCAGCAAATAACACGGGCTTCGTCTGATAGCATTAAGAACGACTATCATTATTATATGAAAAAGCGAAACACTTATAATACCGTGGGATGGGTTTGCTTAGGAACAGGTTTGGGATTGGGTGTCATTGGATTAGGAGAAGCTTCGGAGGCGGCTAATAGGCTTAGTGGTTCAAATACTAATCTGACTCAAAAGGCGCATGCTGTTTGCTTTAGCGAGTAATGTTATAGCATTAGCCAGCATTCCATTTTTTATTTCTGCCCACCATAATAAAATGAAAGCTTCTCTTAGTTTAAAAAAAGTCGGCATTACTATTAATAATCATATATTATACAATTCCGGATATACTGCTTTATGTCTTAAGATAGACATATAAGTTTTCCTGATCTTGTATTTTTCACTTCTCAAATACTATTAGTAATCAATTAAAATTTCTTGTATAAAATGAGTATCTAATTTTTAAAATGTGAGACTGCACTATTGACTGGTCTGAATCATGATGCAGCTATTCAGTTTGTAAAGAAGAGGTAAATGAAAAAGGGAGAAAGAAAAAAAATTAAAAATAAATTTTATGGAAAAGCGAAAACTTAAAACAGTGATTTTCATTATCGGAATGATAGTAACGTTAGTATTATCTCATTCAAATGTCATCTACTCCCAAGGCAATTGGATAAAGCGTGGAAGTGACCCAAATAAGTATGAAATGGGTATTGACAGCACCATTCAACACAACGGGAAAAATGTAATGACAATAAAATCCATTGATCAGGAAATCACAGGATTCGGATCTTTTATGCAAAATTCTAAGCCTGAAAAATATATTGGTAAAAGAATTAGAATGACTGGTTACATGAAATCAAAAGATGTGACCGATTGGGCTGGATTTTGGTTACGTGTTGACGAAGCAAACTCAGAACAATTTTTATCTTTTGACAATATGCAAGGCAGAGCAATTAAAGGCACTACTGACTGGAGGAAATATGAAATTGTTTTAGACGTTCCAGACAATGCCTCAAATATTGCCTTTGGCGCATTAATAGCTGGAACAGGACAGATTTGGTTCGACAATTTAAATTTTGAAATTGTTGACAAGTCTATTGGGACAACGGGAATACGCAAGAGGGAAGACAGTGAGTTTGAAGAAGTAAATGCTCAAAGTTGCGCAACAGAATTAACGTTAAAGTCTTTAAATAGTGATACATCAACGATTTTAAGAATAAAAAATAATACAGCCGGTAATTTAACTATATACTGGATTAATTATTCATGACAAAGAGACACAAGTGCTAACCAGATAGTTCCAATTCCACATGGAGAATATTTTGATGAATATACATACGTAACACACCCTTTTATTATAATTGGCTCAAACGGAAAATGCTACGGTATATATAAGGCAACCGCAAAGCCTTCAATAGGCATAGTCAAGAATTGATTGTCGTTGAAAAGAAGGATTTTAAGCATTGCGATCTGTTATATACTCATTTTTCAATTTTTCATTTTAAAAAAACAAACTCATGAAATTTTTTATTTTCTAAATATTCGTCTATTCTTTTCCGTTATTTGCATCAAAGAATATTAATTTGCTTCTGGATTTCCTTTCTACGCTTTTTACAGGTTTTCAATTTTCGTTTATGCGTTTCAGTTATTAATGTTCATTATCATTTCATTTCCCGGTTTCCGTTATTACTTGCAATTTGTTGGCACTACACGATTTTTCAACTCGTGTATTCTTTTCAATTCATTAAGTCCATTCATTTGTTCACTCGTTTTTTCAAAATCCTTTGCTTTGCATTACTTGAACCACCATGGTGCACGGCGGCATTGAAAGGTGAATTGTAGCAATATTTTACCACTCTTTTTATAAAAAGACTATCAGGCGAATAGTTTTGTGATCTCCCTTGAACTGCCTGATGTAAATTTATAACTTGCATAATAAAAATTATTACTGAGAGACGTAAATGCGTGCCTTTTCAAAAAATTAAGATTACACAAAATAATGCGTAGCTAATTGCATTCCTTTAATTGATTTACTTTTAATTCCTTTTTGCTGAATGAGTACTTTGAATTTATTACCCATTTCCATGAGTAATTTGTACACCTGATAAAATGTGGTATTATCTTTATAGCCACTCTTTTTTTCAAGTGTTCTCAAATAACCAGCTAAACCCAATGAATGCAAAAAATCATGCTGATTACAAAAACCCGTACATTCTAAGCCATAATTTCTACCCCAGAACTGTAAATTGGAAAAGTTAACATGTGCTGTAATATCCTGTTGCCCAATATTACAATAAGGATCTAAATTCACTGCATGCTGGTGATAACAGGCAAGCGTGCCGTTCTTTCTTTCGGAACAATACAATTCATTACTTAAAAATCCATAGTCAATAGTAATGACAAAACCTCTCTGCAGGTTGGTGGCGATTTCTCTTAGCCATTCCCGGGCCTGTAGGTTTATTTCAGTTCGGTAGCCTTTCGGTAAACATATTTTTTGCTGTATTAAACACTCTTTAATTTTTTCCGATGCTGGTCTTAATATCTCTATAAACTTATCGGTATAATCAACAAATACTTCTAATAGTTCATCTTCCATCACCGCCAGGTGCACAGAAAAATTATCAACTACCTCATTGGATAATACACAGCCGCAAAAATCTTTTATTTCATTTATATTGTCTATCCATTCTATCTTTTCTTTCAACCATTTTTGTTGCCTTTGACGCAAAGAGGGACTCTTTTCTATTATGTAATATTTCAAATCGTCATAAAGAGGCTGGTTCTTTTTGAGGTAGCTGAGAATGTCAAGACATAATGCCCCGGAGCCCGCGCCATACTCCACGATAATCATAGGATTCTTATCCATGATCTCCCACATTTCTTCGAGTTGCACGCCAATCATTTGTCCGTATATACTACTTAAAACCGGGCTGGTGTAATAATCCCCGTTTTTGCCAAATTTTACCGTACCGGAAGTATAATATCCAAGTTTCGGGTGATAAAGAGCCATCTCCATAAAATCATGAAATGAAAGCGGCCCTTCACTTTTGATTTTCTTAATTATGATTTCTGAAAGGCGCATTTGATTTCTTTTAAAAAAAGGATAGAACGCATCGTCCACTACAGGTCGCACATTCTTTTGTGACGCTTAACAAAAAATTTTATTGGGCCGGGAGTTTCGCTTAAGGAAATTATTCCCTTTATAAACAGTGTGTAAGTCTTATACAAATGTTTTGCCAGAGTATGAATTATAAACATAATATCATTAGCGTTCTAACATAGTTAGAACATTTTCAACTGGTCGTCATCTCGTTCTTTGACCTATTGTATTAAAGCATCCTGAAAGGCTGATTTAAGGGGGTTTTATCGAGAAGTGTTTAAGCTCAAAATTGTAATATTTGGTAACCGTGGAGTTACTTTGTCTGTAATGGCTGATAAAGTGGGGGCGGATTCACCAATGCGAATACTTGGGTGGAAGTATTGGTGACTTATTTGGTAGAGCCCAAAAAAGCAACTGCTGTGAGAACCCTTAATTGTACAAGAGGCAGTTAAAACGCTAACGGCGCAACTGAAAAAGTTATGTTTCCGAAAGGTGATTCCCGTTAAGATATTAGGTCAGGTGACCAAACAAAAGTATTATTTGATTTTTTTCCTCCAGCGGTTTCTGCGGCAGGATATTTGATTTTGCAAAGGATATATTAAATAAAACTTTATTATGCAAATTAAAAATGCAGTCCAGACAAAGAAAAAATCGCAAAAGCCCCCTAAAGATATAGCCGCAACCTATAACCAGCAGAAAGAATTTAAAGGACAGCAATATACCGGAATGAAGATCGGCAGAAGCCATACGTGGCATTATGATAAGGGATTATGGAAGGAAACAAAAATTACGCCTGAGCGATGGGAGCTTACTTATGATGTTATTAAAAGGCGTGCAGGTCATGCACCCGAAGGTTCAGGAGTGCCGTTAGGTACAGCTTATCATTGGTTTATATTATCGCATCAATATGTAGAAAAGCTGGATGCTGATGATTATATCACTTCCATGTCAGGAGTAAAATTTAAGCTTGCTCACAAGCGTGCAGATAAAGATAAGTGGAACGCTTCAGATACCCTTCAGGAAAAGCACCTCATAAAAATTCTTAAAGATTTTATCACCGAGTTGGAAAAGGAACCCGAGAAATCTGTGCCGGTATCAATTGAATTTGAATATAAAAAGAAACAATACAAAGGTGTTGGTGTGCCGGTGATCTCAAGCTGCGAAGATGGTGTATGTCTGCAACTTGATATTACTTTGAATAAAAAAAGATTGGGCGTTATTAAGTGCACCAGTAAAGGATGGAAAATAACAGGCGTAGCCCAAGGTCTTGTGAATGCAATAGGTGATGAAATTTTTCATTGGTATGAATAAATGAACAGTATAGTATCTTCCATCAGGAATCAGGAAGAAGTATTAATTCTCATGTCTACCCACAACATTTAAGCTGGCATGACCATGGGCAGCCGATTTGGCTGGCATAAACTTTGTAAAAAGAAAAATTTGTCGATGCCTGACATAAATCCTTAGTATCCAGAAGAATTAAAATTTTTATAATAGGATTAACCATTTAAGTCGCATTTACTTTCCTGCCTCAAAGGTTCCGCTCACAGTATTGAAAATTTAATGGATATTTACTTTTGATAGTTAGGATTGGAAGCACAAACTATAGCCCTTAGATATGAACAGACAAACGATGGAAATTGCCGCAAGATTATCAGCTATAATTGAATCTTCCGATGACGCAATCATTATCGAAGAATTCGATGGGACAATCGTTAGCTGGAATGACGCAGCCGAAAAGATTTTTGGATATACTGCTTGGGAGGCTGTTAATAATAATATTTCATTTATTCCCAAGGAACTTTATGAAGAGGAAAAGGAAATTATTGCCACGGTAAAAAACGGAGGCCGGATAAGACATTATGAAACTATTCGCCAAACGAAAGAGGGTAATAAAATTCCTATTACACTTACTATTTCTCCAATAATGGGTGCCAAAGGAGAAGTTATTGGCATATCGAAAATAGTTAAGGATATTTCTGAGCAAAAATTAGCTAATGAGAAGGAGGCAGTACTCGCTGCAATTGTCAATTCATCTGACGATGCTATTATAAGTAAAACACTTGAGGGAATTATTACAAGCTGGAATCACGCAGCGCATAAAATGTTTGGGTATACAGAAGCCGAAGCTTTGGGCAAGCATATTTCTATTATTATTCCCCCCGAAAGGCTGCACGAAGAATCAATGATAATTGAAAACGTTCGTAAGGGCATAAAGATAGAACACTTCCCTACGGTGAGAGTGGCAAAAAATAAGCAACCCGTAAATATTTCTTTGACGGTTTCACCCATAAAAGATAAGGCGGGGAATATCATTGGCGCTTCAAAAATAGCCAGGGATATTTCCGATCAAAATGCCGCTGAAGAAAAGCAGGCAACGCTCGCCGCAATTGTAAATTCCTCTGATGATGCTATTATAAGCAAAACTCTTTTCGGAATTATTACCAGTTGGAATCACGCTGCATTTAAAATGTTTGGTCATACGGAAGCTGAGGCAGTGGGTAAGCATATTTCTATTATTATTCCCCCGGAGAGGATAGACGAAGAAACGATGATTATAGAAAATATTCGTAACGGCAATAAAATTAATCACTTTGAAACCGTGAGAGTCGCAAAAGACGGTAAGGAAATGAATATTTCTTTAACAGTTTCGCCGATAAAAAATAAACAGGGTAAAATTATTGGGGCTTCAAAGATTGCCAGAGATGTAACAGGAAAAATAGAACTTGAAAAGCAGCGACTTTTATACACCGAAAAATTGCAGCAACTTAATAAATATAAGGATGAATTTATGGCGATGGCCAGCCATGAATTAAAAACACCACTGGCTATAATAAAAGCAAACCTCGACATCCTGCTTCTCAAAATGCAGGAAGATAATAATACCCCATTTGTGAAAAAAACTTTAAAGAACGTTGATAAATTAGGTAAACTCATTAATGATTTATTAGATATTTCAAAAATCCAATCCGGAAAACTTGAATTGAAACTTGCAAATTTTGATATGAATATTTTATTACAGGAAATAATTCAAAATATTCAGCTTACAACTCCTATACAGATAATCTTTAGCGAATACAGCGGTAGGATGTTAGCTTACGGAGACATGGATCGGATTGGTCTTGTAATAAATAACCTGCTTGGGAATGCTATAAAATATTCACCAGGTTCCAGGCAAATAAAGATAAATGCATTTAAATCGGATGATGCGATAATGGTGAGCGTTGCAGATAATGGCATTGGCATTCCTGCTGAAGATCTTACAAATATCTTTGGCCGTTTTTATAGGGTTAGTGGACTTAGCTCTACATTTTCGGGTTCAGGAATTGGATTATATATTTCTTCAGAAATTATCAACAGGCATGGAGGAAAGATATGGGCTGAAAGTGAATTAAACAAGGGGTCAACTTTTTATTTCTCGGTTCCGGCTGCTGAATGATTCTGTGTCCCATTATCCGCGAGGAAGTCAATTTTTTGCGTTTATTATCCTTGGCCAATAAGGTTATTGAATAAACCTTGCCGTTTTGTAATCTATTTTGCAATATTGTATTTGGTTATATTGAACAGTTCAGTAATGGACACATTCAGTAGTTTGACTGCCCGGCCCTTTGGTTGCATAGAAAGGCGCCTCGCGACTTGCCAGCTTAGTTTTTTGCTCCATCTGCTGCCGATATACCTCGACGGTAGAGAGGGTCTTCATTTCATGGCTGGCCAGGCTTATAAATTCGTCCTTTTTTTTACTCAAACTTGTGGCATGTATACCCTACTCAATTATTTATTAGGGAATTCCTCTGAAAGTGAAAAACTAAAAGATACTTCATTGCCATTTCCAGCAATCTTTCCATTATGGTTTCTTAGGAAGCTAACGCCGGCTGGCGTTATATAAACCTCGTCAACCCGTTTCCCTTGTAGGTAAGTTCTTTTGAAATTTAGAAAACCTCTTTTATACAAGCCACTCAATGTTCCTTTAAAATCGTTTGCCGTAACAGAACCCTTTTGCGCAGCCGCCAGTTCCTTTGCACGGGCAGAATACAGTTGCCTGATCATATTTTTTGTCGGTGGTCTCATTTTGTTTTTCATGATGTTCAATTTCTTCGGATTGAATTTTAATATAAATAAAATGATAGCAAAAGATGGTAATAGCATTGACTAGATATAAATAGACAGAAATCTATTTATTCCCGTAATTGGAATTTTCGCATAGAATTTAGCCCCACAAAAAAGTTTCGGAAAATAAATTAGACCTGATAAAAAATGTTTCTTCAAAACACACACCTTGCAGTCTATTAAATTTCTTTAGTGCCAAATTCCATTTTACATGTCTCTTTTTACAAGCTCAACAAAACATAAGTCACATTACATTATAGACCTTGCGCTATGAAAAAGCCATTATAGCAACGGCAATTATTACACAGGCAATTATTATCCCGAAAATTTTCTTTGAGTTGGTATTGCTTTCCATTTTTAATCCGTTTTGGAGTTAATAAATCAGCAACTGAATAAGGGTAGATTAAAAACAGCAATCTATTTATAACGCTAACAAAACATATACCAGTTTTCTTGAATATTTCAAAAGGCGTTGTGACGAATAATAAGAATTTATTTGACAGAATAAAAATTGGTAAATTAAATAACAATTTTAAAAAAATTATGGTAACAATTCATCGGAAAGATGGCAATTACATATTTGAAGTAAACGGAATTCACAAACCCTGGTCTTTAAAAAGTCAATTAACAATACCCGCGCAGCATATATTAAATGCTCAGCAGGACATGGAAAGTATCAAAGGATGGAGAGGCTGAATGAGCTACATGATACGAATATCGGTTTATGCTTTATCTTCCACGAGGAGGTAGTAATGACTTAAATAAATTTTAGCAGCCGATAAAACTTTGGCATTAGAGAATCTAATTCAAACCTTTCTTCTTTACGGTGCGGTTGACCACCACCTATTCAAAAAGGGCGTTTGCGATGCACCAATTCATATAAATTTGAGGGTCTTCTGCAAGTGTGCTGTACCCGCAAATGTCATAGACCGCTTTTTCATAAGCTGCAAACATTCCAATCTTCCAGAACAACTCTTCGGGCTCGAGCATTTTGTTGCCGCGGCTAAGGCTGTAACCCCTAAAGAGAAGCTGCTCAAACTTTGATAGTATGCATATATTTTGAACGGCTTCACCTACAAGAATATGGTCGATGTGATCCTCATAATTTTTTCCCATATCCGGGTTGGGATAGTTTATCCTGATGGTTTCAAGCGTCTTGCTTTCGTGGAGTAAAATTGTTTCAAGCGTGACCGAAAGATCATCCCAACTGCGATAAACAGTGGAACCATCGATTGCATGTAAAGCACCGATGTCGTTGCTTTTAAACCTTGCAAGGCTTTGAAAATTATACTCCGGAAAACCGCAACCGTCAATATTCCCGTCGGGAAGGCGAAGAAAATAGGAAGTCACGTTATTAATTATCGAATAGGCGATATTGTGAGAATTAAATTGTCCTGTACTATTACGCTCAGCAATATCTCCGATGGCTGCCAGGCAATATCGAATGGAACTTTTTGAACCTTCTTCCCGGGACTTCCAAAAAATGGCGGATCTGCCCGAGTCCCCAGCCGTAACAACAATAATAACAAGCTTACAGCCGGGCCTGATCAAGTCGTTGTAGACATTTGGCTGCATAAATAATTGCCAATCGTCCGCATGTGCGACTATGTAAAAAGAGATCGCATTACATTGCTGACTATTAAAGTGAGTACCGCGTTTCACTTGTTTAGAGTTGTTTGCATTTCAGGCGGACAGGTGCCTGATACAAAAGCCCAAGCATAAATAACAATCTTATTCACACGATTTTCGCTGAGCCGTTACCGTTAGTATGGAGTCCAAAACCATTCTTTACTTCAACGTCGCTATTTTTGTCTGCGAGAACAAGCCTGCCGAGTAACTCTGCTGTGTTCGCCGTGTTCTTCGAAACATTGAAATATTCTTCCGCCCTCTTTCTTCCTGCCTCACCCATTAGCTTTAATCTCGCGGGCTGCTCTAATAAGGAGATTATGCCAGTCGCTAGTTCCTGTACAGCGTTTGCTTCAAACAGAATGCCCGTATGTGCATCTTCTATAATTTCCCTTACTCCGCCAACGGCCAGACCTGCTACAGGAATGGCGCTGGCCATAGCTTCAAGTAGTACTAATGAAGTTCCATCATTTCTCGAAGTGTGAACGAACAGATCAAATGCGCGATATGCCTCAGCCGTATCAGTTAGCCAATCAACGAAATGTATATTATCCTCAAGCCCAAGTTGCGCGGAAGTGTGCTCCAACTCCTTAAGCATTGACCCATCTCCAACCACCGCAAAATGAACATCAGGTAATGTATCAATGACAAATGCGGCAGTGCGCAAAAACAAATCAGGCCCCTTTTCATATTCGAGTCTTCCAACAAAACCGACTAAGACACCCCCTGCCGGCAGCCCTAAAGCCTCCCGGAATTTTCTGCCGCTATTCTTAGGATTAAAAGCGTCTATGTCTACACCGTTATGAAAAAGATTAAGCCTGTTTGCCGGCAAACCCAGAGCTAGTGCCTGAAAAAAGGTTTCCTGGCAGTTAGTAATCAAATGCGATTTCACAGCACGTGCCACGCCCAATTCGTGAGCGGTCACGTGCATTCCATGAAGCGTGGCAACAACAGGCTTGCCTGCGAGGCTTCCTGCTAAGCCGGCCAGGACGTGAGACTTTGGCATGTGAGCGTGTAATATATCTATGCGGTGAAGCCGGATTACTTCGAGAGCCAGCTGAATGGAACGCCATTCCGGATCATCTGCGAGGGGTGTTATAAAAACACCATCAACTCCCAGGTCCCGCAAAGATTTTGTAAACAAACTTTCGCAGGGGCAAATGCATGTTATCTTAAACTCATCAATCGGAAGATTTTTAATGAAATTAATCATATAATTTTCCATTCCTCCCTTGCTTGCCGTGCCGATAATTTCCAAAACGTTTATCCGGCGTCCGTTTTTATCGGCCTTCGGACAAGATTGAGTTTCAGATTTATGAGTTTGAAAATTTTTAGAGAGCATATAAGGTTATAAATTGTTTAAATTATAAACCAAAAACTTTTTGTTGTAAAGAAGGCTCAATTCCCCTCTTGAAGAATCGGGCACGCAATTCTCACCAACCTATTTATGATAAAGAAAAACGCTGCCCATGATTTCCTAAGGAAAAATCTTTTTAAGCATCTTCCAATGAACCTGGGCGACGGCAAACGTGGATCTTCCTCGATTCGACCTTGGGAGTTTTCTCTTTAAAAATCGCTTTGTAATCTAATATAAAAATTATGCCATGTTTAATACAAAGTGATTGAGAAGTAATTCTGAGATGATTCAAGGATTTTTTAGTTTCAGGATAAAGACAGCAAAATGCAACTAGTGGGACACGTAGTGCTATGGCTTTACGTTAGCCTTAATTTCTTTTTTTCTTAATTACACTAATCTGCCCGTTCCTTTCCATATATACGCATTCAGCTTCTTCCAGGGAATTGATATTCGCATTGAGACGAATTCCTTCTACCAAATCTTTTTTGCTGATCATGCATCGTTTAAGATTGTTTTCTCTTAGCTCACCATCTACATATAAAATCATCTCTTCTCCTTTAGTGAGATGTCCGAAAGTATTATTATAAAAAGCAAACGTGCTGCAAATACGATGTGCTATAGCTATAATAAAACAGGTGACCACCGTAGCAATAAACGGTGACGCGCCTACTACGGCACGGCTTAGTATGGCTCCTAGTAGAATAGTGATTACATTGTCCAGCGGCATGTGCATTCCAAAGGACCGGCGGCCGGATAATCTTATTATTATTAATGCAATGATAAATATCACAATACCTCTTGCGACCATTTGTAAGATAGTAAGATCATGTCCCTGTCCGAATATTTTAATTAGTGTTTCCATGTTATTCAACCAGCTGTTTTTTTATTAAACCTTCAGCTTCGTTTCTGCCTGTTATACGATCCAGCTTAAATTTTTTACCTTCTTTTTTATTATAGTCTTTAAAAAATTCAACGATCGACTTTATTTTAGATTTATTTAAATCCCTGATACTTTTTAAATGATTATACTCCTTCATTTCAGCAGGCACAAAAATAAACCGGTCGTTTTCAAATTTATCTTTCCCTTCTTTTTGGATTGCTTTAATAGCCCCGAGCAAGCGACATTCAATAAGGCAGCCAGGGTAAGTGATTTCATCCATAAGTATCAGGGCATCTAACGGATCACCATCTTCTCCTTTAGTATTGGGTATAAATCCCATATCACAGGGGAACTCAAGGCCTGAAGGAATCACATTTGTAAGTTTAAACAATTCTGTTGCTTTATCAAAGGTTAGTTTGTTCCTGCTTTTATAAGGTGTTTCAATAATTACATGCACTGTTCCTTTTTTAGTAAAAGCTCCGGGAAATTTCATTTGTTTATTGTTTTTAGGATTAATTGATACAATTCCTTACAAGCCTTTTTCTTTATTTGCAAGGGGCTTCCCTTATAGAGTTTTTTATAGCTGTAAGTCCTATTATTTTTTAGAATGCAAAAGAATACGGTCCCCACAGGCTTTGTTTTTGTTTCGCTTCCTCCTTCAGAGGCCAGCCCGGTAACTGCTGCATATATGTCGGCTTTAATAAGCTGTCTTAGATGTTTGCTTAGCAGCATTGTTACTTCGTGTGATTCACAGGTATATTTTTTTATGTTTGCTTTTGAAACATTAAGCAATTTCATTTTTACATCGGGCGAGTAGCAAACAATGCTTCCCTTAAAAACATCGGCTGTGCCTGGTCCATTGCCTAAAGCAGCTGACGCCATACCACAAGTGACACTTTCAGCAAGTGCAAGGGTTAAATTATTTTTCTTTAGGGATTTGATAAGCGCATTTACCAAAAGATTCATGCAGGTGCAACTTCAACATTTATGCCATAAGAACTATATTTTACAAATGAGAAAGACAAAAAGATTTTAATTAAAAGGTTGTAACTGGCACACAATCATAACAAGTGGCTTCATGCGCAAGGCAACTTATTATAAGAAACTTTTTAAAATCTTTGTATTCGACACCTTGGTTTTTTCATTCAGAATATCTTTAAATAAATCTCCTTTCTTTTCTAATCTTTTAGCAATCGTTTTTATTGTAAAATCGTGAGGGTTTAATTTTGAATTCACTTCCTTCCACTCTAACGGTGTCGATACTGTGGGAGAATGATAAGCCCGTACGCAATATGCGGCAGCAACTCTATCTGCGTAATCATTTTGATTGGGGTCAATGTATAATTTATTTCCCCGGCTGTTCACAGAAACATTCGTGGTGGTAATGTCCGGAACTTCTTCATGAATCAATTTACAAATATGCTCCGCGATCTTCCGGGAATCTCCAAAGGCAATACCTGTGCAGGGTATTAAAAGATGCAAACCGGTCTTGCCGGAAGTTTTTACAAAAGATTTCAACTTATACGTATCGAACACTTTTTTAGCGGCTAAGCGCCGTGTCAATGACTTTATTAAAGTCATCATCAGAAGGGTCAAGATCAATAACAATATAATCAGGATCATTAGGGGAATCAATACGCGACGTCCAGGGATGGATGTCTATTGATTCCAGATTGACTATGTAGACAAGGGTTGCTTTGTTATCGCATACCAGCCATTCAATAGTATCGCTTTTACCTTTCGCTTTATGTTTTCTGTCTGTGGTAAAAATAGTTGCCCAGGACGGAGCTCTGCCTTCCATACCTCTTATAAAAAATCCTCCCTGTGCTGCAGTGTTTAAACAAATATTTAATCCGAGTGGCCGGTCTTTTAAATGCGGCAGAATATAATCAGCGATCGAAATATAATATTCAATCAGTTCAGCTTTTGTAATACCCGGCCATAACTCTCTTTCAATATTGATCAAATTGATTTTATGGCCATCAATAATTAATTCATTCTCACTGGTAATCTTTCTTTGCTCTAATAATTCCCAACTACCGGTTTCAATCTGGTCATTTTTTGCTTTTGAAAGAGGTTTATTTTGTGCATTTAATTTTGCTGGTTTTTCAGTGCTGACAGGTTTAGGTAATTCTTCTACCACATCACGGGCTTTCTTGTCATCACGCAATGCCACAAATATCGCAGGATGCCTGATGTGCCCGCTCTTTGTAGTTTGGACAGACTTATCAAACTCTGCAACGAGTTCGGGTTTCGCCCAATGCTTCCTGGCTTTTATGTCCACTTTATTTACAAACGGACTTTCATCAATTTCAAGTTTTTTTAATTTCGTTGATAATTCTTTCGCCTGTTTATCAGTAAACCCTCCGCCGGAATGATGTACATAGGTAAACTGACCATCCACATAATGTCCAAATATCAATGACCTGAAAAGCCTGCCGTTATCACTTTCGGTCCAGCCGCCGATAACATATTCCTGGCGTTTACTGAGCTTGGCTTTGTACCATGAGTTTCCTTTTCTTCCCGGGTGTGTAAATGCTGTCTTTTCTTTTGGCCACGATCCCTTCAATACCGAGCTTTTTTACGTTATCAAATAAACCAAGGCCATCCTCAAAGCTTTCACTGAATTTGATCACATCATTTACAGGTAGGATGTCTTTAAGTAATTGTTTCCGCTCCGTTAAGGGCAGAGCCCATGAGATCATAGCCATCGCACCAAAGACAATCAAAAACATAGAAAGCAATTGTATCGCCTTGTTTGTAATTCTGCAGGGCAGAGAAATCCGGATTGCCATTTGCATCCAGCACAACTACTTCGCCATCAATTATCGCATCATAACGGATATCCTTACACGCATTTGCCACGTCCTGCATATTTATGTGTGTAATCCTGGTCGCCTCTTGATTTTAAAACAACCTTATTTTTCTTAATGAAGGCAATAATTCTATAGCCATCCCATTTTACTTCATAGATCCATTCCGGATCGTTGAAAGGTTTTTTTATTAAGGTACACAGCATTGGAGAAATGCTATGCGGCATTGCTGATTTGACACCTTTTTTTTGAATTGATGTTATCTCATCACTGGAAACTTCGGTTGTTTCTTTTTTCCAGGCCGGCTTATGGCTTTGCCATTCTCTTGCCAGGGTTCGCTGCAACCTGCTCCAACGTTTGCTTTGAGAGAACAGATTTATCCTTTTGCGTAATGTCTTTTGTTGTTGCGTATTTATCTTGTTGCTTTACCAGATACCAGGCGTTATCGCCTTTTTCTCTTGCACGTTTTAATTTAAAAGCTCCTTTTACTTTATGGCCATGTAACTCAAGAATGATTTCACCTTTCCAGAATTGTGAAGTAATTGAATGCTCCTGCTCTTTTTTATCCTTTTGATGTACGGCGCTTGTTTCATAGGTTCCCTCATCCCATACTATCACGGTGCCTTTTCCATATCCTGAAGGAATGATCCCTTCAAAGTCGCGATAATCCCATGGATGATCTTCTACTAACATTGCCAATCGTTTTTCGGATGGATCCATCGAAGGGCCTTTGGGCACGGCCCAGCTTTTCAGAATGCCTCTTAACTCAAGCCGGAAATCATAATGTAAATGAGAAGCATGATGTTTCTGAATAACGAAATGAAGTTTTTTATCGGTAGGCTTGCCGCCAGTGGGCTCGGGAGTTTTATCAAAGGAGCGCTTTTTCTTATACTCGGTTAAAGACATAGAAAGCTTAAAGGAAAATTTGTGCCAATGTGAGGAAATCACTTTAGTTAAGATTAGTTATGGCATAATTTTTAAGGCAATGAATTAAAACAAATACTATGAACGAAAAAACAACAAGAGGCCGCAACCAGGACCGCGCAAAGGTTGCCGGCGGCCAGGATTATGAAGTGAACTACGAAAAAAATAAAACGGGCAAAACAGCTGAGGAAGTAAAAAAAGCAGTTAAGACGGAAGGCAATTCCAGGGAGAAGGTTGAGAAAAAGCTGGGGAAATAAATTGTTATCAATGGTCCGATTGCGTGTGGCCTTGCCTGTTAGCTACCGGGAAGTTTTCTTGTAAAGGTTACTATTTTTTGAAATTATTTTGGTGCGTTTGAGAAGTAATATTCTCATTAATAGTTAGTTTTGATATGGGCCGCGGTTTCCACCGTGGCTATTTTTTTTGGGTGGAAGACTTTGCAAAAAATGTATCCAGGTATTCGTCTATGTACTATAGTTATTTTAAAAGAATATCCTTAGTCGCAGACTAGAATAACGCTCTATAATAATTTAAAAGGTTGTATGAGACAGCGCAGAAATAAAGTTTCAGATTAATACTCCTCCGACAACATAAGGCATTTTGATTTAGGACTTGAGAAATATGAAGCTAAAATTAAAAAAATTCCCTAGAAAATGGCGTATCAATTAGGAATGAAAGTTGTTTCACCATAGCGTTTCTTTACAGAGTCTGCGTCATTTTCAGATTAACCTAGCTAATAAAAAAATTTTTCTTGAAAAAATTATGATGACAAAATGAGGAATTCTGTTGCGCAATAACAGATGCGGTGTTGTATCAATATCTCATTAAACAGTCAACATGTCTGCAAGTTTTAATAACTTTTAAAGTGTTAGCAGCGTTACTGGACGTTTGTTTTTAAATTGAGATTTCACAAAAACTAATTCAAGTTCGTCATCTTTCCTTAGCTGCAGATCTCTGACCTGATTCGTTATAACTTTCTATAATCCAAAAGGGCCAGCTCCAATTACCCTTTACCATTTTCCACACGATAATTAAATGCAATAGTATAGTCATTGAGCAATTTGTTCTCATTCATAAAAAATGTTCGTGAGCCTCAAACCATTGGTTTAGATGATAACATGGACCGGGAACAAAACAAATGAGTTTAATTTATAATGGGGAGATTTTTACACATAGTCCGTATCAAATAGTTGGTCATATGTGAACTGAGAAAGCCTGGCTGAAATACTTCCGATTATAGCGCCGGCAATAATATCAGACATCCAGTGTTTTCTTTCATAAAGTCTTAGGGCCGCTGTAATTAAGGCAATCATATATCCCGCGACGCTTACGAAAGGCGAATATTTTTTAACCTGGTGATGCAAAATTTCTGCCCCCGAAAATGAAGTTGCTGTATGCCCGGAGGGAAAGGAGTTATATTTAAAAAGAGAGTGTGGCCTCCGGCGGCGCAACAACTTTTTAAAAGGCTGAACAAAGCTATTCAAAATTATTTCTGAAAACGCGATTATCAGTATCCTTGCGATAATCCGGTTCTTCGTTTTTACCCCTGTTGCATTCGCAATAAGCACCCATAATACGGGCAACCATTTAAAAATTAGTTGGACTTTGGAAGAGACTAAAACGTGTTTATCTGGAACATTCTTTTCAATCACTTTATCAAATTTTTTAATGCTCGATAAAACCCTGATCATTGTTTTGTTTTTTTTATTGAATATGCTTTAAGAACTAAATTCATTAAAATTGTGCCATACGTCAATCACAATAATTATAAGAAGTTTTAATAAAAATGAATGGCAGTTTTTTTGTGATAACCCTTCAAAATTAAACAGATGTCCAAAAAGACTTCCAGAAGAAAATTTATGCGGGATTCTACATTAACTGTTGTGGGCACTCAATTAATACCTTCCATTTTTAAAAATCGTGGGGTTAATAAAAATATTAACAGGGTACAAAATGAAAAACAGTATAACCCTTCAGATAATACAGCAGATATCCTGGTAGATAAGATAATTGCATGGGAAGTTGAAATGATTTTTTCACTGGTTGGCGATGGCGTGAACCCGATTTTTGAAGCACTTAGAAAAAGAAAAGATCAGATACGCCTGATCACTGTAAGACATGAAGAAGGTGCAGCTTTTATGGCAAGCGGATATGCCAAATGCACCGGGAAGTTAGGAGTTTGTCTTGGGACAACAGGTCCGGGCGCAGTGCATCTGATGAATGGCTTGTACGATGCAGCAATGGAAGGCGCGCCGGTGCTGGCTATTACCGGCGTTATTCCGCATGATCTTCTTGGAACAAAGTTCACGCAGGAGGTGAATACAGTTGCTATGCTGGAAGACATTGCAGTGTACAACCAGCAAATATCTGGCCCTGTTCACGCCCAGACAGTTGTTGACCTTGCATGCAGAACTGCTCTTACAACGCTTGGCGTATCACATATTACCATTGCTACAGACAT
This sequence comes from uncultured Chitinophagaceae bacterium, assembly GCA_963823305.1. Taxonomy (GTDB): domain Bacteria; phylum Bacteroidota; class Bacteroidia; order Chitinophagales; family Chitinophagaceae; genus Ginsengibacter. The sequence goes on along the minus strand of CAWGLC010000004.1, from coordinate 558,473 downwards.
TCAGCAAAAAGCATTAAGTGAAGATAAACATTCGGAAAAAGGAGGACATCTTATGGGTTCGTCAGCTTTTATGCCGCATATCGATGTTCCTGTGGATAATGAACTGGAACACGCAGCTAACCTCTTGAACAGTAGTTCTAAAATAATGATACTTGCGGGAAGGGGTGCGTTAAAAGCCAGGGATGAAGTTTTACAGGTGGCAGAGATATTAGGGGCTCCTGTTGCAAAAGCGTTATTAGGCAAAGCGCTTTTACCAGATGACTCACCGTTTACAACGGGCGGAACCGGCCGTTTGGGAACTTTGCCGTCCAAACAAATGATGGCAGAATGTGAGACACTTTTAATACTTGGTAGTAATATGCCACACCTTGATTATTATCCTAAAGATGCAAAGGGTATACAAATTGACCGCGACCCCAAGCGTATCGGGCTAAGGTATCCTGTTGACATCGGACTAAGCGGCGATGTGCAGGCTACCTTGAAAGCCTTGTTGCCGAAATTAAAAAAGCACTCAGACAGGAGTTTTCTTGAACTTTCTCAGCAAAGAATGAATGATTGGAGAAAAACTTTATTGAAGCTGGAATCTGACCAGTCTACTCCTATTAAACCTCCTTTTCTTGTTTCGCAGGTAAGCAGGTTAATAAAAGATAATTCACACATTTCAATTGACACGGGCGCACATACTGTTTTTACAGCAAGACACCTACAAATAAAGGCTGATCAGCAAATAACAGTTTGTGGCAACCTGGCCAGTATGGCGCCTGGGTTGCCTTATGCCATTGCAGCTCAACTTGCTTTTCCAGGACGGCAATGTATTGCTATGGTAGGTGATGGAAGTTTTACAATGCTCATGGGAGAAATGGCAACCGCTGTTCGCTATAAATTACCTGTGAAAGTTGTCATTTTCAAAAATAATGTGCTTGCTATGGACAGATTCGAACAGGAGGAAATTGGGAGTAAACAATATGGCATAGAACTGCAACCTATTAATTTTGCTAAAATAGCGGAAGCTTGCGGTGCGGAAGGGTATAAATGTAGTAATCCGGGTGAATTACATGTTGTATTATCAAAGGCTTTTGCATCGCCAAATCCATGTGTTATTGAAGTGGATGTTGACCCGGATGCGCCACCGGATCCCCCGGAAAAAATTTCTGTTTAAATTCAAAGTATAGCGGGAGAGATTTTCGCACTTTGATGGAAGTGTAGCGAGCGAGTTTATCTATATCGTTCCTTTGGAAGAGTTCGTAATCACGGCTCTAAAAACATAACCGTAAAATGGTAAATATTTTTTTCAGTGCCAAACAAATGAGATGAAATGAAATAGAGCATTAATCGATAAGGCTGTAACCTTATTGCAAAAAACTCAAGATAATAATGAAATTGTTTTCGGACTCAATAGCAGCGATGGTATAATCTCACAGTTCCGATATTACAAGAAGTCTTTTCTTAAATAAGCTGGCAACTATATGCGGAGTGGGAGAACAAACTTACCTGTCACATATAAGTAAAAAATTACATAGGTTTTGCTTATTAATATTTTTTTTAATACTTTAGTAAACTTAAATTTCGAAAAACCTCCTTTTTTATCGCATGTGGAAGGCTGGTAATCAGTAATTGAAAGATATTCCTAACCTTAAAATACCGGGTATGGACTATAAACATTTATTGGCATTCTTCTTAGTAATAGTCGGTGTTGGATTTGCCCTTCTCTTCATTGGTTTGCTATTTGGAGCGACCTCCCTTAATTCTTTATTTTTAACTTGCGTGGCAAGTTGCGCATTTTCGTTTTTGCTTTCAGGTCTTTTTATTTTATACAAGGATGAGTAGTAACAAATTTAATTCGCCAGTGATAATGGCCTTATAGAGGTTAGAATTAGCGAACCCGATAATAAAAAGGTCCTTATTAAAATACAAGATAATGGAATAGGCATACCAGTACACTTGCAGCCATTCTTGTTTGATAAATTTACAAAAGCCAGGAGAACCGGTATTCACGGCGAGCCATATACGGGATTAGGAATGTCAATTATTAAAACTATTATTGAGTGGCATAACGGGCGTATATGGTTTGAAAGCACAGAGGGAAAGGGTACTACTTTCTATGTTGAAATACCAAGAGATTGAATAACAGCCTAGGGTTTTAAGGACAAGGGAATTGCTAACGAAAATTATTTGTCAATGATAGGATTCCGTTGCACTATCCGGCATAATGCCTTCATCAACTTTGGTACACGCTGGCAATACTCTTTTCTGCATGAATTTTTTTAGTGTTTGAAAAAATAATGGACCTTATTTCAAATAAATGTTTTTCAACTATGCACCCTCAGAAATGCTTGTTTCTGTGATATGTTATATTATTATGGAATGCATGGTTCAATCTATCGAAAATTTATAGATGGATTCAGTATGGTAGGTCTTGCCGGGCTCCAGTATGGTTGAGGGAAACGAAGGCTGATTAGGTGAATCAGGAAAGTGCTGGGTTTCTAACGCAAAAGCGGTACGAAAATCATCTCTCTTTCCACCCTTCATTACATTTTTACTTTGCATAAAGTTTCCGCTGTAAAATTGTAACCCGGGCTCCTCCGTATAAATATCCATTTGAATTTTTGTTTTATCTCCCTTAATTGTTGCAGCATAATTCAATCCATGCCCGCTGTTTTTATTTAGAACAAAGTTGTGATCATAACCCTTTCCATTTTTCAGTTGCGCATTGCTGTTGGTATCAATCCTTTTCCCTATTGCCGCTGGCTTAGTAAAATCAAAGGGAGTCCCAGTTACCGTTTCAATTTGTCCGGTTGGTATTAATGTTGAGTCAACCGGCGTGTATGAATCGGCGTTAATCCGTAGTATATGGTTCAATATCGTTCCGCTTCCTTGCCCATTCAGGTTCCAAAATGCGTGATTGGTGAGGTTTACAACTGTTTTTTTATCCGTAGTCGCTTCGTAGTCCAGTTTTAGCTCATTGCTACCCGTAAGTGTGTAGGTGACTTTTACATGAAGGTTTCCCGGAAAACCTTCTTCGCCATCCGGTGAGACATACGTTAACGCAAGAGCGGTATCGCCCATTTGTTGAGCATCAAAAATCTTTCCCTGAAATCCATTTTTACCGCCATGCAAGGTATTGGGAGCGTTATTGATGGAAGAAGTATATTCAATGCCATCAATTTTAAATTTACCTTTTGCAATGCGGTTTCCATAACGACCAATGGTTGCACCAAAGTAAGGTTCTGTTGAATGAATATATCCATCAAGACTATCAAAACCCTCCACTACATCAGTCATTGCACCGTTTTTATCAGGAACCCACAAACTCACCAGCCTTCCACCATAATTTGTAATAGCCGCTTTAATATTTTTATTTTGGAGAATATATAACTTCGTTTGCTTACCATTTATAATCCTTTCAAAGGGATTATTAGCCGCAGTTGTGGGCATATCAGTTGCAGAAGTGTTTGCCTGCTTCCTGTTACCGGAATTAATACATGCGTTCATCATAGCACTTATTATTACAAATGCAAAGAAGATTTTGGTCATAGATTAAATTAAATTTATGCTTATTCTCCTGAAGGAACTTTTATCAATGTATCCACAGGTGCAGGTATGCCAAAGTCCGGTGTCCCATCAGTGTTCCATGTAAACTTTTGCATGCGGGGACTACGCAGATCACCACACCCGTCACCTGTGGCAGGATTTGCGTGGTAAATGATCCAGTTTTCTTTTCCATCCCGTGATATGAAGAACCCATTGTGGCCAGGACCAAATGCGCCGCCCGATGGATTCTTTGTAAAAACTGGCTCAGCAGATTTTGTCCAGTCTGCGGCACTCAAAGGATCGCCACCGTCTTTTAAAGAAAGTAAGCCCAGGGCATAATCATCCGTCCAGCAGCCGCTTGCTGAAAACGTCAGAAACAATTTTCCTGAAGGATTTATTAAGGCCTCGGGGCCTTCATTTACCGCAGGAGGCGCTCCATTCATTTCCCAGTTATATGTTGGAGTTGAAATCATTACACGACTGCCATCCAGTGTAATTGGGTCTTTTAACTTAGCGATGTAAATGTTTTGTTTAATATTTACCGTGCTGTCCCATCCAGACCAAATTAAATACGCATTGCCATTGTATTCAAACTCGGAAGCATCAATAGCCCATCTGTCGTGAGCAGTATCTGCGACCTTTCCATCAAATGTCCATGTTCCGAATAAGGGATCCGAAGATGAATTTTCAATAGCATAGATTCTGTGATTATCATTGGTACCGTCATCTGCAGCAAAATATACGTACCATTTATTTTGAATGAAATGCATTTCCGGTGCCCATATATCTTTTGAGTAAGCGCCCGTCACAGGCGGAGTCCAGATAGTAGTAAGTCTTGCATTTTTCAATTGGGACATCTTACTTGTTTTATAAACAGCTATTTTATTTCCAAATGTATTAGTATAATAATAATTGGTATCCTGCTGTATTACCCAGGGATCCGGGCCACTTGATAGTAAAGGATTTTCAAAAACCGAATCTGTTGAAGTTATGGGGGGCGGAATAATTCCACCGTCATTGGCGGAATTTTTTTTGCACGATGAACTACTTAAACTACTGATGGCTATAACTAAAAAAAATATATGATACATTCGTTTTTTAATTATAATAATATTGTCTTTCATAAATATAAATAGGTCAGGAACAAAAGGAATAAAAAATCACTGCAATTATTGTGATGAAAGTTTTCTTATTAAATCTGTTTCAGCTTTTCTATATGGAGTTCCGTCCTTATAAAAAATATCATGAAACCATTCTACAGGCTCACCACCGTCAGGTATAGGTGTATCCCATGCGTATTTTGTATTGGTTTTGCCTGTTACAAATCCCCAGTTAATGGCGCCGACATCTTCTTTTTTTAATAATGGTAAAATTGTTGCAAACGTGCTCTTTCTCGGACGTGCCATATACTCAGTGCAAATCAGCGGCCGGCCAATTGCCTTTAGTAATTGAATAACTCTTTCATGCCATGGCTCTTCTTCATAATCATGATAAGTGATAACATCAGAATTAGCCACCTGGAAAGCATTGAGCTTTTCATAATCCCATGCCCAGAGGCCAGCGCTTATAGGCTGATCCGGGTTTACGCTCCTTGCCCATTCAAAAACTTTTCTTAATAAAGGAAGTGAGGAATCTTTTTTACCGGAGTTGCCCGGCTCATTATATAAATCCCATAAAAGAATTCTTTTATCATGCGCAAAATATGTCATCACATCTTTCACATACAGTTCAAGCTGCGGGAAAATAGTTGAATCAGTTGACATAGGTTGCCCCGGATCCTGCACCCATCCTGAATTATGAATACCAGGTTTGGGATCAGGTTGCTTGCCCGCATGAGGGACTTTGTTCCAGCAATCATCAAAAAAAACAAATAATATCTGTATGTGATGTCTATTGGCAATATTCAAAAATGTATTCATTCTTTTTTTGAAACCTGTTTTATCTTCCTTCCACGCAACACTATGCAAAAAAACACGCATGGTGTTAAACCCGATATTTTCTGCATAGCCTAATTCCCTGTCATTGGTTGTGCTGTCGAATGTAGATGCCTGCCACATCTCTAATTGATTGATCGCGTTGCTTGGAATATAATCCGCGCCAATTATCCATTTATGATTTGCATACCATTCATTAGCTTTTTCTACCGGCCATTGTTTGGCTGCTATACGTTCTTTGCTTTTTTGAGCTTGCCCGTTTGTTGCTATTATAACAACGAAACAAAAAGCCAACAATTTTTTTATAGTCATAGGCATCAAATTTATGCGATCTGTTTCTATTAATATCCGGGATTTTGTTTAAGGTTCGGATCAGCATCAATATCCTGCTGAGGAAAGGGCAATAATTCATCTCTTCCTACTTTAAAGTTTGCAAAGCCCGCATCGCGGCTGGCAAGTTGCGGTCCAAGATCTCCCCAACGCGCAAGGTCTTCCCAGCGATGGCCCTCACCTGATAACTCAGTAATTCTTTCATGCTTTAATTGAGCTAAGAACTGCTGCTGGCTTAAACCCGGCATTACAGTGGATAGCGGTGCCAAACCCGCTCTGGCTCTTACCATGTCAACATAGGGATAAGCCTGCTGCGTTTGCCCTAATCCATTCAATGCTTCGGCGTATAATAAGAATACATCGGCATAACGTATAAAGCGATAGTTGTTGCCTGAATGGAAAACTTCGCCATTCATCACTGCATCGTCTAAAAATTTTCTAAAACACACTTCATGAATGCTATTATGAACATCTTCGGGAACATTCTGCAAACCTAAAGAATTCCATGTTTGGCCATAGGCCATTGTAAAATCAGGCCCTCTTTCATCTGTAGAGTCAAAAAGAAACGATGCCGCTAATCGCGGGTCGCGCTGTCCGGTAGTTGTTTGCTCTTGTAAAAACTGGTATATCAGCCATCTGCGTGCCTGGCCATCTGTAAAACCCGCTGGCTGTGGCGCAAAGAACGGCGGGATAGATGTTCCATAATTAAGATTATCGCTTGGCGGATCTACATCGTCATCATGGTTATCTGATGGATTCAGAGCATTTTGAAACTCAAAAACTGATTCCGGATTGTTCTCTGAAGCTTCTAAAAAATTATCCCTATAATTGGGCACCAAAGCTATACACGCTTGCGCCCGGGCCGGTTACCAACCAGGCAAATGCATTAGCGGCCAGTTGATATTGCTGCTGATCCTGCATGTAAGCTTTTCCAAGCAAAGCGTATGCTGCGCCGCGGGTAGCTCTTCCAACATTATTATTGTCATAAGAAACAGGCAATACCGGTGCGGCTTCAGATAAATCTTTTTCTACCTGCGCCCACACTTCTTTTCGGGTTGAGTTCGCAACACTTTGATCTGCAGTAGTACTGGTATGAAGCAATATTGGCACATTTCCCCAATAATCAGCTAAATAATAATAAAACAAGCCACGCATAAATTTCGCTTCGCCAAGAAGCTGGCTTCTCAATAGTAGTGTCCATTGTGATATTGGGCACGTTATCCAACACCTGGTTTGCCCTGTCAATTCCAACATAACAATCCTGGTAAAAGGATCTCCTTTCAAACATGTTATAATCCGTTACATTAAAAATGTCAAAGTTATTGATTAGCGCGGTGTTAGGACTTGTGCTAAATCCTTCGTCAGAACGAATAATATCCATAAAAAACTGATTTCGGCAAAGCCCAACCCGGTGGTAAGTACTATAAATCGCATTAACGCCTTTTTGAGCATAATCAGCGGTTTTCCATACATCAGCAGAAGTGGGGCCATTAGGATTAGCTATTTCTAATTTCTTCTTGCAGGCAATGGTTAGTAAAACCAATGATGCTGCAGTAAAGATATAATTTATTTTTCATGAGATTAATTAAATTTTTAATAATTAAAATTCGCCTGTAATACCAAAAGAAAAAATACGGCTGGAAGGCCAGTTACCCGCGTCGAAGCCCCTTGTAGTTAAGCCGCTGCTACCAAGGTCAGGATCCTGACCTTTATATTTTGTAATTGTAAATAAGTTTTGACCACTTACAAAAATGCGGGCATTGGTAAAACCTACACTTTTCAATATATTTTTTGGAAAAATATAAGCCAGTTCTACATTTCGCAGGCGGAAATAGGAACCATTTTCTAACCAGCGCTCGCTCTCAGGTAAATTGTTGTCATTGATTCCCGGGTCTGTTGCCAGACCTAAGTCTCGGATCGGAAGTATTTGTGTTGGTAGGTGTCCATGGATTCAAATCCTTTCTGAAATTATTAAGAGTGGTATAGCTATCTAACACCCTTCGTACATCATCATAAATTTTATAGCCAAACACGCCAACAAACTGAATGTTGATATAAAAATTCTTATAAGTGCCGTTAAATTGCAACCCACCCTGGAAAGTAGGCCACGGCGAGCCCACGAATGTTCTGTCATCATTATTTATTTGGCCGTCACCATTGACATCAACATATTTAATGTCACCTGGCTGCGCATTCGGCTGAATCTTATTTCCATTCTTATCTACGTAAGCATCAATCTGCGCCTGGCTTTGAAAAATGCCCGCTGTTTTCAGCATGAACCATGAGTCCATCGGATGGCCTACCTGTGATCTTACAAAATCAACGGGCTCTATATAGTTAATGCCACCGCCCTGGTTGCCTACGCTTATAACTTTATTGTGAATGGTGGTACCATTTACTGACACATCCCATTTAAACGGACCGGTTTCATGCCTGTAGGTTAGTGTAAGCTCTATGCCCTGATTTCGTATTGAAGCTGCATTTTCTGTCGAATAAGTATTATAACCTCCATTATCACTACCTAAAAAGAAAGGCAACGGAACACCTACTAATACACCTTTAGATACATTATTATACACATCTGCTGTAACGGTAAGATGGCTGTTTAACAACGTAGCGTCTGCGCCAATGTTGGTTTCATCCCGCGCTTCCCATCTTAAATTGGGATTAGAAATAATGGCCTGCGATTCGCCCAGTACAGGTGTTTGGTTTACACCATACACAGCGCGCTGGTTAATATTAATATATCCCAGCGTAGGCCATGAGCCGGCAAGATCCTGTAATGCGCTGCTAATGCCTAACTGTCCGTAGGATGCACGTAGTTTCAAATCGTTAAGCCCGTTTACATGAAAGAAATCTTCTTTACTGATTCTCCACGCGCCGGCAACAGAATAAAAATCACCGGTGCTATAATTGGTCCGAACCTTGAATCCTGGTCAATTCTGCCTGAAGCTGTAAAAAGGTATTTGTCTTTATATGTATAGTTAACTCTGCCAAGATAACCTTGCAGCCTAAAAAATAATGGCACTCCGCCATCTGTAGAAGAAGCACCCTGCGCAGATGAAATGGTAGTGAAAGTAGTATTACCCACGGTTGTTAGCCCAAGCCTGCTGCCAGAAGTAACTTCCCTTTTCTGCTCCTGGTAAGAATACCCTACCACGCCATTTATTGCATGGTTTCCGAACGTCTTATTAAAGTTTAAGGTATGCTCTATAAGGTAATTGGTAAATGTTTCCCTGTCGTTAGAAATACTTGTTGCAGGGCAACTGGTTACCATACCGGTATATCCCGGAATCTCTCTGCTCGGAATTATAATCGAAACTGACTTCCAGCCCCGCATTAAAGCGATAAGAAAGCCAGTCAGTAAACTTAAAATCTATATAAGCGTTGCCAACTAATTTTGAATAATTATATTTTTGCTTGTCCAATGCTGCAACTGCTACATAATTATTAGAATAATTCGGTATTGCATTAGTGCCAAAACCATAACCCTTAGGATTATTAGCCGGATCAATATAAGTACTGCTTTGAACAGGGATCACCGGAACTGAAGTAGCGCCCTCATAAAAAGCATTTATGCCACCGCCCGGATTTTCTCCATCTGTATTGCTGATCAATATATTTTCACCAACGGTTAATCTTCCTTTCTTTGCTTCTGTATTCACCCGAAGGCTGGCTCTTTCAAAATCATTTCCTATTAACACGCCCTGGTTATTAAAATAGCTTCCCGAAATCAGATAATTACCATTTTCAGACCCGCCGGAAATGCCAAGATTATAATCCTGTGTATTGCCGGTGCGATCAAATGCATCCTGCCAGTTGGTATTGACGGTTGGATTGGCTACTTGCGCTGCAATCCCTGAAGGAAGCATAGCATTAGCATTAGCATATTGAGTTTGTACTGTCTTCAGATATTCAGAAGCATTCATCACATCCCATTTTTTTGGAATTTGCTGAATGCCATATTTTGCGGAAAAGGTTATTTTACTTGGCCCGGGTCTTCCTTTTTTTGTGGTAATAATAATTACGCCGTTTGCTGCCCTTGATCCGTAAATTGCAGCGGCCGAAGCATCTTTAAGAATTTGAATCGAAGCAATATCATCCGTGTTGACCGTTGAATTGGCATCGGCAATCATACCATCAATAACATATAGCGGATTTGCATCAGTAAAACTTGCCACTCCGCGAATTTCGATTGCCGCATTCTGGCCCGGAGCGCCGGTATTTCTTACCGTAACTCCCGGTGTTTGTCCCTGCAATTGTTCCGCTACAGAATTACCCGTTATTTTGTTTGAGTTTTCTGTACTAACCACCGAAGTTGCGCCGGTTAAATCTTTTCTTCTGATAGTTTGATATCCAATTACAACCACATCGTTTAGGGTTGCATTGGTTACCTGAAGAACTTCAGTAATGTCAGTGCCAGTAATGGTTATATCTTTTGATTGGAACCCCACTGAACTTATTTCCAATATACTTCCAATAGCAGCATTAATGGTAAAGTTTCCATTATTGTCGGATATTACTGATTTATTAGTTCCTTTAACAGAAATGGTGGCCGCTGCTACGGGGCCGCCAGCAGAAGAAGTGAGGCTCCCTTTTATATTTTGTTGAGCACTTGCCCAAGCCCCTGCCAACAGAATAATTAAAAAGAAGAGCACTTGGGATAATTGTCTAAGTTTTTTCATGCGTTATTTCTTTTAGGTTGAGTATTACGATTTACTTATAAGTACGACGTCTAAAAATGAGTATGCGAATGTTGTTAAGTAGCTTTGAAGTTGATAGGAATGATGTGCGTTCATTAGTTGCAATCGTTGCATAAAAATAGGAGATTTTTTAACTTCATGATAAATTTTCCTCCGGTAGATCTTACAATCATCTGGTGGTATAGCAAGGCATCCGCATACAAATTCATTGCAGCAGGATGACTAAATTGTGCACTATGAAAAAGCGTTATAAAGGCAGCAATTAGTATACAGGTAATTATGATTCCCGAAAATTTTCTTTGAGTTTGTATTGCTTTCCATTCATAATCCGTTTTAGAGTTAATAAATTAAGAAATCAAATAAGGGAAGAGATTAAAAACAATGGATAGAACATTCAAGGGAAACAAAAGGTATGCCAGTGCGCCGCCCCAGATTAAAAACTTTTCGGCATACTGCTTTTATTCTATTGCTTGGTATGCTTTATCTGTTCACAAGTGGCGAGAAATAAGTTGTTCAACTGATATTCAAAATTTTAAGACTGTAATGATGACATTACCTCATCTAAATAAGCTAATTTCATGGCAAATACATCTCACCTAATAACATTCATTGCACTACATGCCTGCTAAAACCCTCCTCATAGAAACCCTTACTGATCTTAACGTTGAACTGGAAAGCCTGAACGACGAGCTTGAAAATTATTTCAGAAACACCATCATTCCACAATTATTTGTAGATGCTAATTTGACACTGAAGAAATTTACGCCTCCTGCAATGAAACAATTTAGTTTAACTATGAATGACATAGGAAAGCCAATCAGTGACATTAAAGATAACTTTCGCTTTCCAAACATTATTGAAAATATTAAGCATGTGATTGCTTCTAATGAAATCCTTGAGAAAGAAATTCAAACAACAGACTTGCGGTGGTATCAAATGAATATTATTCCCTATGTAGAAAAGAAAGGAAATAAAACGAACGGGGTAATCATGACTTTCGTGGAAATTACGATGCGAATCAGAGATTTAAAGGAACAGGAAAGATTGATTTCTGATCATGAGATTTTGCTCGATACTATTTCACATGATATCAAAACCCCGCTTACAACTCTGGTAGCCGCCATCGATTTGTTTAAAAACACTCCCATCGAAGATTCAAATCAATATCAAATTCTTTTGAAGATGGTAGAAAATGCGATAAAAAAAATGCAGGAAATAATTTCCGAATTAACCGATACAAGAAAACAAGAATTTAGATACAAGGCTGAAGAAGAGCTCGTAAACTTTGGACATATTTTAGAAGATGTACGCGTGACGCTTATGGATGATATTATAAAATCGGGCGCGGTCATATCAAGTGAAGTAAATGCGTCTCAGATACAGTTTTCAAGGAGGAAGTTAAGAAGTATAATTTATAATCTTGTAAATAATGCCATCAAATACCGCTCGCCCGGACGCAAGCTTGCAATAACTATTAAAACCGCTGTTGAGGGTGGATTCGTGTGTATTTCTGTAAGTGATAATGGAACTGGGATAGAGCCCGATAAACACGTTGCTATATTTTCCAAATATTTTAGATTGAAAAATGGTTTGGATGGATCAGGCATTGGATTATATTTGGTCAATGAAATAGTACAAAATGCCGGCGGTCATATTTCCTTACATAGTGAGCTTGATAAAGGCGCAGAATTTAAAATTTATTTAAGGCAAGCCGACTTATCTAATTGAATAGTCCTTCAATTACCAGGCCGCTGAGCAGAGCCAGCTCACCGGTGCAGATAAATCATGCAGCCTTCTGCAGTTTTAACCCCGGTGATACGTGTCGCACCGGCCAGGCGTACGCGAAACCAATAGTATAATTATTTAATTTTGCGTTTACCCATTAGCGATAGATTCCAGTTGTGAAGCTGTGGATCTTCTTAATCAGATTTTTTTAAAGCCACATTTATTTTTTGTGTAACGGTACTTATATCAAGCGCTTTTCAATAGTGTCAGTCCCCTCATCGAATTGTGTGGTCGTTTAAAATTTACATAATTTCCATGGCGTACATCCCGCTATACAAACTTTTATCGTGGTGGAAGATTGGAAGACTTAACTGTCCTTCCAATCTGTTCCCCCTGTTTATAATGTGCTTTTTCTTTGGCAATAATTTCAACAGTGCCGGTTTCAAACAACATGATGATGTCAGAACCCCCGAAACCGAAGTAACCAAACTCTTCACCTTTTACCAGGGTTGTGCCTTCTTCGACCGTTATGTTTACAGAAGATATATGGCCCATGCCAACCGGCATCACGGCAACGAAACCTACAACAGAGTCAATAATAATATGTCCTCTCGTATGCTCAAACTGAAAGCCAACATCGTCTATATTTTCCAGTGAACCATTGGGTTTTTTTGCTTCAGTTACCCATGTATTTGCTGGTGTATTTTTTACCTCCCGAACTATCCCTCCGACTGGAGTGTGATAACGATGGTAATCTGCAATACTCAAAAAACTGTGAGTAAAAATTCCATTTTTAAATTTATCCCGGTAGTGACTGTCTCCCAAAAGTTCCGTTACCCGATAAGTAGTGTCTTTAACCGATACTGTTGAATTGTCTGTAATTTGCCATTGGCCTTTGTATTCGCTATCTGCTGGTGAAACAATGACGTGGTCGTTACAGCGTTCTGCTACAGGCCTTTTACCTGGTTTTACCTGCCTGGCCAAAAACTGGTTGTAAGTGAGCCATCCACTTGGGCCTTTAATATAGTCTTCGATATGGTAGTCCGGACATTTGATAAAAGCATCGAGTGTTTCAGTTGATGGGGTTGTATCTAAAAAATTACCCCTTGATCTTACAAATTCATTTATCCAATCATTAAAGGCCTGGTCTTTTTTAAGTATATCATCAGGGGATTTGCTAAGTACATAATAAAATTCACGTACAGTGGGCATCAATTCTTTTTCCGTTGGAATATGCGTGAGTATTTTATCAAGAAAATTATAGAACGCGTCTAAAGTTCTGGTGTCTGGCTCGCCAGCCTTTTCTAATGAGACTTCAAGCGCAAACTTTAAATCAGGATTTAACTCTAAAAGGGTGATCAGATTTTGAACGGCTCTTTGTCGTATCGGCATAACATTTTTTTATTAATCAATGAACTTTATTTTGTAAATTCTTTATCCTCACATTAGCTTGATTTCTTAATGATGCGGAGGATTTACTTGCCTTAAAGTATAAAAATCAGATGGCGCCAATATATGTAATCTAAGATCTCTGATAGAAATGGGTGGCTCCTGCGGTTTCCCGTTTACATTAGTATAAGATATCTCAAAGCCTTCCAAAACTATCACAAGACCGCTTCCTTTTACCTCTGCTTCAACACCATTTCGTATGATGAGCGCTGTGTCTTCATCAATGCCCAAGCCAATACTTGTGGGATTTGTAGCGATGACCTGGGCAAGCCGAACAAGCCTGCCACGATGTACGAAATGTGTGTCTATGCATACATCTTTTAAAAATTCAAGGCCGGTTGTAATTTTTATCTCACTTGTTATCTCCTCTTCTTCTTTACTGCCTGCGTATATCATAGGCGTAGACATTGCCATGGCACCGGCGCTGGTACCTGCTACCACAATCTTTTCGTTGATATATTTTTCTTTCAGCATGGTAAGAAATGGAGTGCCTCCGTAAAGCGTAGTAAGTAACAACTGGTCACCGCCTGTAAAAAAGAAACCATCCGCATCTTTAACACGTTGCTTTAAATCATCGTCCAGAACTTCTTTACGGGTTTTGTGATGAATGTGCCCGATGTTCTCAACGCCAAGCTTTTTGAAATGTCTTTTATACCTTTTTAGAGAGTCTGCACCATCAGCCGAAGCCGAAGTGATAACTTCAATAGAAGCATCCTTACGGCGTAAAAGTTCAGCAAAACAGGTAAGGATTTCAAGCGGTTTATAACCCTCAGGTGCCTCGTGGTGTTCAGGCTCTTTCCCTTTGCTTTCTGCACCGCCGATGATTAGCAAGATGCCGGCGGGAACTGGGCATGAATTTTCAAATTCCCGGGACATACTTTTCAGTTTTGATTTTGAAGTTTTGAGCCATGGTGAGTTTAACTACATAAAACCATGCCATTTTAAAATATGTACAGGCTGTCAAATTAGTACAAGTCTCTACAGTGCAACCATAGCGTTAGTAAAATTGCCAACTATCCCGTAGGTATAGTTTGGGTAATTATAACATCTCAAGATAACAATAACAACTCATGAAATTTGTGCCATGTGGAAAATTACTTAAGTAAATATCAGTACTGGCATAGTTTTTAAGGCAATGAAATTTTGAAACAATAAACAAGGCCCACAAAAAATTAATGAAATCTTTATAATTATTAAAAGGTATGAAGGCATCTTATAAATTCCGATTTGACGGGGAACATAAAATATCACGTCAAATAAAGTTTTTTATTGCTTGAGAAGTATGCTAAATCAAAATACATTAATCAAATTCAAACGGAGGAAATATGTTAGCGATGAACTATAGGGGCCCCTACAGGATCCGGCCCGATTACAAAAAACCAGAACCTGAAATCTTACATCCGGACGATGCAATTGTCCGTGTTACACGCTCCTGTATCTGTGGCTCCGATTTGCATATCTATCATGGACTAGTTCCTGACACCCGTGTCGGATCTACGTTCGGACATGAATTTACAGGTATTGTCGTGGATGTCGGGCCGGGTGTTCGAAACTTAAAAACGGGCGACCACGTATTGGTACCATTTAATATAGCCTGCGGATCATGCCCCTTTTGCAAACAGGAATTGTATGGCAATTGCCATGAATCGAATTCAGAATCAACAGCAGTGGGAGGTATATTTGGTTACTCCCACACGGCTGGCGGTTTTGATGGCGGCCAGGCGGAATATGTGCGCGTTCCCTACGCAGATGTTGGCCCTACAATCATTCCTCCTGATCTGGATATTGAAGATGCCGTGCTATTAACAGACGTTGTGCCTACAGGCTACCAGGCTGCAGAAATGGGCGGCATTAAAAAAGGTGATACTGTAGTTGTTTTTGGTGCAGGCCCTGTGGGAATTATGGCTGCGAAATGTTCTTGGCTTTTTGGTGCGGGACGAGTAATAGTTATTGATCATGTGGAATACCGGCTGGAGTTTGTGCGAAAATATGCACAGTGCGAAGCCTATAATTTCAGGTCAATAAATGATCCTGTTTTATTTCTTAAGAAAGCAACTGATAACTTCGGAGCCGATGTATGCATTGATGCAGTCGGTTGTGAAGCTGCGGGCAGTGTTTTGCAAACAATCACGGGCAGAAAACTAATGATGCAGGCCGGCTCTGCCACTGCCCTTCATTGGGCTATTAATTCAGTAAAAAAAGGAGGGATCGTATCCATTGTTGGTGTGTATGGACCTACGGGAAATATTATTCCAATCGGCAATGTTGTAAACAAGGGACTTACTATAAGGGCTAACCAGGCTTCCGTTAAAAGGCTGTTGCCAAGATTGATACAACATGTGCAGGCGGGGCGATTGAATCCAAAAGAAATAATTACCCACCGGTTTCCATTGGAAGAAATATCAGATGCTTACCGCACTTTTTCTGCAAAGCTCGATAATTGTATTAAACCTATTCTTATTCCACCAGCCGCAAGGGCCTAAAATTAATAAACATGGAAGATTTAGAAGAAAAATATGCTCATATAAAGGGATGGGGCATTGATGCTGACCCGCAGAATGAACCGACTTATCCAATGAAAAAATGGACAGGTGATGACCATAAAAGATTAAACTATATACGGCCGCCATTGCAGGAGCAAACTGTTGAGGTACTGCATTCCAATGAGCGGCCAACCTTATCTGCAGTGTATGGAACATCGTTGCCCCCTTTAGGGGTGAGCGGCGCAATTCGCAGGTTTGCCTTCAAATACAGTGAGGGCAAGTGGGCCCATTGGTTGTCATTAATATTAGCTGACAGAGTAAATGTTATGGAAGGATATGTTGGTGATTTAAAAGAAGGCTATTTGCCCAACGTGTTTTCTGAACAGGGTTGGAAAGCAATGTGGAAACACAATCCAAAGCTGTTAGCTAAGAAAGTTGCCGGAGGGATCATTGTGACATCTCTGATAGTAACGTTACTGTATAGAAAAAGCAAAAAATCGGTGTGACCAGAACAAGACTTTTATCTGGGGATTACCCCATTGAAAGTTTAATGGAAAGGTTTGTCACTATGTTATGGCGTTAACGTAAGATAAAAACAAATACTATGAATGAAAAAACAACAAGAGGCCGGACCAGCACCGTGCTAAAGTGGCCGGTGGCCAGGAATACGAGGAGGAAAATAGAGAAAAAGCTGGGAAAGTAAATTATTATCAATCCCTTTTGCGTTTCGCCGTGTCTGTTAGGTAAAGAGAAATTTACCCCAATAAGATTACTATTTTTAAAGTTACTTTTGGTGTATTATGACAAATAATATTTTTTAGTTAGTTTTGAGCTACGAGCTTTATGGAAAAACCCGTTAGGAAACCGGGTTTTAAAGTGTTAGCATCATTGCAATGGTAGATTTTCAGAAAGCCGAAAATGAGATCATGCTATTTACCCTTATCTTCCTTCCTCTCCATTTTTTCTTCCTTTTTTACTGCCTTTTTGTGTTTGCCTTTATACTCTTTCTTTTCAACCTTTGCTGCTTTTTCCTTTGCTTTGTGGTCATCTTGGGAGTAAGCGGAAGTATAGCCAATGATACAAGCGCTAAAAAGGAAGGCAAAAATAATCTTTTTCATTTTTTTCATAATTTTTTAAGTAGTGCTATTTCTTAATGTTAGTTTATCAAAAACTGTTCCTTTTTTGTTATCTCCAATCATACGGGCTTAATAAAGCCACTTTTTTTTAAAAATTCCTTATCCCGTTTTAATCTATTTTTTTAGTCTGCCCTGCTTCCTTAGCATATTTATAAAACGTGGTTAGTTTCTGCCTATTACGAACAAAAGATAACTGGCAAGAATGGGTATTATTCATTTTTAAACGGGGTAGAAAAAAGTCTAAAAAAACGATTAGCCAGATTCAAGAAATAAATAAACTTTTTCAAAAGACCAGTGATCTGGTTAAAAGGAATTTCCAAAATCGTTTAATATGGAATTGTTGGAACTTTTATTGGAACAGCCATATAGCAAATTGATTTTGTTGTTGGAAGATGAAAATTTTCGGGAATTATGCATCAAAATATCTTAAAGAATTAAAACAAATCGGAATTTTGGAATCAAGACAAGTTTGGAAAGAAACACTATATATAAATACTAACCTCTTTGATTTACTTAAAAGTTAGTATCCACATAATCGTATACCCCAATACGTTAGTAGCTTGCACCCTTAATAATTTTTGATGTTAAAATATATTCAACTTACTTATCTTTACTCCCATAAGGTTATTTTTAAATAGGCAAAGACTTATATAGCGTAATTCATGGAGTTACAATATTTGTAGTTCTTAAATAATTGATTTCTAACTATTAATTAGGGCCGTTCGAATCCCTAACTCACCGCTGAAACAAAGCCACCACTAATTGTGAATTAATCATTGGGTCTGGTACAAAAGAAGCTATCATAAAGTAAACTGATATATTTTGAAGTGAATTTGGCATTACCTGAATTCGAGTGTCACTTTTTCAATTATAATTTGGGGCGTGTCCTTGTACAGACTTTTAGGAACAGGAACGAGGCTGCAGCATACGATACACGGGCCCGGAGTAATAGTTGGCATTCGATATGCCACTTATCTTATATCTTTTATACATCATGGCATTATTGAAATAGATAAAACCGATTCTCAACTGGATGACATTCAGCCGGAAAATGTAAGTGAAGAAATAGAAACCAATTCAAACGTCGAAAAATCATTATTGAAAATTCTGCGTTTATGGGGCAACGTTAGCGAGGTAGTAAAACTTGGGGAGAAATGGACAGACGGAACCTTGTTGTTGCAACCTAAAGACACTTCTTTAAAACCTAAAGAGATTCCTATTGATGTTTTCTTTCATAAAATAGTAATGGCGAGAGACAGGCTGCGTGTTCTGGAACAAAACATCAACAGCAATAAGAATCTCAGTGATGAGGACAAGATAAACCTGCAGCAGTACATCACTCGTATTTACGGTTCTTTTACAACTTTTAATGTACTATTCAAAAATAAAGAACATTGGTTTGTAGGAGAAAAACCGGGCAAAGACGATTGAATTTGCTCTAGAATAATTGCCGGATAACGTTACCGCCTAATCGAAATCCGGTTTTTGAATACCATTAAAGCGAAATCTCCAGGCCTTCTTTGGCAAATAAAGAATTAGGGAAAATTTGCTGGCATTTTTTTTCCAGGCCATCGAGACATATATCATCATGATCAGGATCGTGATGAGTGATAATCAGCCTTTTCACATTTGCAAGTAAAGCTACTTCCGCAGCCTGCTCGTATGTGCTGTGGCCCCATCCTTTAAATTTACCGACATACTCTTCTGAGGTGTATTGTCCGTCGTGAACTAATAAATCAGCGTCTTTAGCAAAGTTTACGATGTTTTCATCAATGCCATTTATATATTCAAGATCGGTACACACAACTAATGACACTCCCTCATCATCCAATCTGAAACCATAAGAACCTCCCAGGTATTTGTGGTATTGCGGGATCGACTTTACATGAGCGCCTTGAATTATTTCCGTGTCACCGTATGAGTAAAATTCAAATTGGGCACCCATTGTATCCATTTGTATCGGAAAATACTCCTCCTGCATCTGTTTGGAAAAAATACCCTTTAGATCATGAACCTGCCCTTGCCGCCCCATGGCGAGTATTCCTATTCTTTGTTTAGGATTATAAGCAGGTAAAAAGAAAGGAAATCCCTGGATGTGGTCCCAATGAAAGTGAGAAAAAACAATGTTTATTATATTTTGGTTTATGCCTTGTTGAATTATTTCTTTACCTAATTTTCGAATGCCTGTTCCAGCATCGAGTATTGCGATCCTATTAACCCTTTCACGAAGTATTTTGATGCAGGAAGTATTTCCACCATAACGCTCAAATTCCCTGCCGCATACCGGTACAGAGCCCCGGACTCCGTAAAATTTGACTTTCACTTTATTCAAAGTTTTACTAAAGGTCTATAAAAGATATTAAAAAAACTATTGCAATTTCCACTTCTTCAGGAAGGTCAAAAGATAAAACCAATGTTCCTACGGGTTCACCGCAAGCCTTGACTGTACTATTATTTTGCGTAGCCTTTTATTATCTCCTATAAGCCCTGCCTGATAGATAGATTGCTACCGGTGATTAATTTTTTAAACGCCGATTATTCAATTTTTATTCTTAAGTATTTTCTTTCTTCTTAAAAATATTAATTGTTTTATTTTTTACAAAGGGCTTTGCCCAAAAACCAACGCTTAAAATATATCCCAACGGAATGTATAAAAAAAACATACCTGTACGAAGCCCGAAACTATCGCCCAATCCACCAATGACAAGCGGAAGGATAGCGCCGCCAATAATGCCTGTAACAAGAATGCCGGCAAAAGAACCATGATGCTCCTTCAACGAATTTAATGCCAGCGAAAAAATACCGGGATACATAACCGATGCAAAAAACCCCAACATAGGAAAGGCTACTAACGAAATTTTTGCAGAACCAAAAAGGGCAACACTCAGGCATGCCAAAGCAAGCAATGTAAATAGAATTAAGACTTTTCGCTGATCCATTATTTTCAATAACAACAATCCCAGAACACCTCCTGCCGTCATTAGTCCCCAAAAATAAGCAACCGCTTTTGCGCCTGTTGTCTGAGGATCATAACCGTGGTAAGTTGATAGAAATTGAGAGATCCAGTTGGCAATTCCCTGCTCTGTTCCCACGTAACAAAAGATGCCAATAAAATATAAAATCACAATAGGATTTTTGAATAACTTAATGTGTGTTTGTAACGCTCCCGCTTTTTCTTCATTACTTAATCCAACCTTCGGAAATTTTGAAAGTAAAATAATGATTACCATAAACAAACTGATAAGGGCAAACAGCCAATAAAGGGAAATCCACGGCAGACCGCGGCGGAATAGCTGATTTCATTCTTGTCAAAAAACTGTTTTGAAAACTAGTATTTTTATTAAGGTTTAATACAAAATAAGAGTAAACTAATGGGCTTAAAAAAGAAGCTGCGCCAAAAATAAGTTGCGCCAGTACCGAATTAAATGAATAGTGCTCTTCGCCGCCGGATACACGCAACAAAGGATTGATAACAACCTGCAACATTGCCATACCGCAGCCAATAAGAAATAAAGAAATAATTGCTGTCAAATAACCGGGAGATATGGCCAATAAAAACGCACCAAAAAAAGACCACGACAAATGCTGCGATCATAATCTTCTTTTCCTTATATTTCTCTACCAGCATCCCTGTGGGAATAGACATGACGCCATAAGCAATAAAAAAAGCAAAGGGTAGCAGCGCAACCAGCGTAAGGCTGAGATGAAAATCTTTAATAATATCCGGTATTAACGGCCCGATAATGTTAGTAAGAAAAGAGATCACAAAAAATGTGAGCATTATAAGGCCAACGATATAATAGTTTCTTTTCATGTAATACCCATTGCCGTCACCCAACTGCAATAGTGAACTTCATAATTTTAACTCGCCCCACCCTTGCCTGTATTCTCTTTTCACAAATTGATTAGCAGCTTCAAAATTGGTGATCCTCATATTTTCACCATCCCATTTGTAAGTAATATAACGGCCCGGAGTTGTAATGTCCTCTACATCTCCATAAACCGAATCATGTCTTTTTATTTTTTTACGAATATTAAAACTGCGCAGTAACAAATTTCCCATCAAAACGGTTTCCGTTAACGGCCCTGCATAGCCAACAAAAGGAGAATCTACTTCCATATTTCCATAACCGGCAATGCATGCATCTATCCATTGCCACCAATGCCCATCCATTCCCCCTTCTATCCGCGGATATTTTTTTGGAACATTTACATCTTTATTTAATGAAAGAGGCAGTAAACGGGGATGACTTCCACCCCAACCGCAGGAAACCTTTCCCTTGGTTCCTATAAATAAAGAACCTCCTTCATAATCATTTTCTTCAGGAATATCAGCCAATGCTTCATTTTCATTTACGTCAGGATCGAGTTCATCCGGCCGCTCCGGAATAAGCCCTCCATCCATCCAATATAATTTTAAATCCCGCCCGTCTTTTAATTTAAATTTATACGAAGCCTGCTTGAAACCGGAATGCTTTCGGGGTAATCAGCTTCCTGGAAATTGCCTGAATAAATGGTACTTGCGCATTCACGGTACTTCTGTCGGATAACCTAATTGCAGTAACTTAAATGAAGGACCAATGATATGACAAGCCATATCACCGAAGGCTCCGGTGCCAAATTTCCACCAGCCACGCCAGTTGAACGGAACAAGATTATCAATATAATCAGTTTGCGGTGCCGTACCCAACCACAAATCCCACTTTAATTCTTTAGGAACGGAAGGACGTTCTTTGCAGGCCAGGGAATTCCCTGCGGCCACACGGGCCTGTTTGTCCAATTATACACATGAGTTATATCACCGATCAATCCTGCTTCAAACCATTCTCTCATGGTTCGCATACCGTCGCAGGAGGCGCCCTGGTCGCCCATTTGCGTAACCACTTTATATTTTTCTGCCGCCTGTGTCAGAATGCGTGCTTCATAAATATCATGCGTCAGTGGCTTTTGCAAATACAAATGCTTTTTTAACTGCATAGCGCTTAGGCCAACAATTGCATGATTATGATCGGGAATGGCTACAGAAACGGCATCAAAATTCTTACTTTCTTTTTCAAACATTTCTCTCCAGTCGTAATAAAATTTTGCATTGGGAAATTCTTTACGGCGGGGCGCAGCCATACGATCATCCACATCACACAGGAATGCAATCAC
The DNA here is from genome assembly GCA_963823305.1 of uncultured Chitinophagaceae bacterium. Lineage (GTDB taxonomy): Bacteria > Bacteroidota > Bacteroidia > Chitinophagales > Chitinophagaceae > Ginsengibacter. Next base: position 536,028 of record CAWGLC010000004.1, on the reverse strand, counting down.
TGCATTTTTCTTTGGCGCATTTGCATAATGGTGAATATCACTTTCTGCTTCGCCACCACAGCCAACTGCAGCAATATACAATTTATCACTCGGCGCCGTAAATCCCTTTCCGCCCAGAACATGCCGGGGCACAATACTAAATACAGCAGCTGTCAAAGCAGTATTTTTAATGAATGCTTTTCGGCTTATCGTGTTTTTTGGAAATGCCAATTCTTTATTCTCTTCCATATTTTACTTTTTATTATGAAGATTTTTAGGATCAGCTTACGCCGAATTGAGTCCCATTATAACGTTGCGGCATAATCGAAGTTAAATGAGGTCAAATTAATTACAAAGAACTTCGCAAAACAGATCGCTTAATGAGAATCAAAGTTTTCTAATCTTAATATTGCGATACCAAAGCTTTCCATTTTCAGTGCCCTGGAAAGAAATATGACCTTTTTTAAAAGTGCCAAAGCCCGGCCACTGTACAAACTTGCTATTCTTAATCATATCACGCCAGTGGTCGTTCCACATTTGTGTATCTATTGTTTTATGGCCATTCATAAAGAATGTCAGATGACCGCGGTTAGCAATTATCTCGTAACTGTTCCATCTGCCGCCTTTGTTTACCCACTCTGTATCTGCGGATATTAAATCATATAAATCGCCGGCCCTGCATTTCAAGATGCGGCCGTCATCGTTACAAGCCAAATCGGCAATTTGCATTTCGGGACCGGACTCATAAGTATTCTTATATTGGGGAGATTCATGTACATAGAACATGAGGCCACTATTGGCGCAAGGTTCCATTTTCCATTCTACCTTAAGATCAAAGTTTTCAAATTCTTCATCACTTACCAGGTCTGCATAATCATTATAAACGCTTTTATTATTTTTATTAAGAACAATATTCCCATCTTGTACCTGCCAGGCTTTCCCCGGAACTTTTTCAAGATAAGAATGCCAACCCAACAGATCTTTCCCATTGAAGAGAAGCCGCCAGCCTGCCTGGGTTTCTTTTGCGGAAAGTGTATTTGGTATCTGCTGAGCTACAGAAAAATCAGAAACCAGGATTCCCGCAATCAATAATATTATCAGAGAATTGATTTTTACAAGCATCGTTATTATTTTAGTTTAAAGTAGTTCGTTACCTGATCGGACAAAAATATTAATACATTAACATCCTTAAAAAAATTTTATTCAATAATAAAAATTGTCCTTCCCATTTAATCTTTCTTCTCAGCCTTCGCTTTCAATTCGGCCACGGGCAAGGTTATCATCCTTCCAATAGGCTTTCCATTTCTATAAGTAATTAATTTTAACTGGACGGCGTCTTCAGGTACGAAAATGGGCTCGGTATATTTTGGGTAAAAGTTATCCGGGAAAGAATTATCAAAAGTGTAATAAATATCGAGGCTATCGATTTCTGTACTCAGCTCAACTATTATTTTTTTATCAGGCGATTCACTTGCGTTAATAATAGGATCATAAATAGCCGGTGAATATTTTATTTGTGCTTCATCAAAACGGGCAAAATGTTTTTCTACTCTATTCACAAAATTACCCCAGTTTTTATTCGCCTTTTGTGACCATACATCTTCAGCAATTGCGAACGCTCTTGGCCATGTCATGTACTCTGCGTGACGCATATTATAAACTTGTTCGGTCCATAAGTTTGCCTGTCCGCCAAGAATGTACTTAGAATCAACGCTGTCGGGCACGGGCTCAAACTGGTAGGCTTTATTTAACCGCAAAGTGGCATAAACATGTGGCTCAATAGAAGGATCTCCCTGCATGTAATCAAGGTATGCGAAGGTAGTTGGACTCATTACTACTTCATGGCCCATTTTTGCCGCCTGGATACCGCCGGCCATTCCGCGCCAGCTCATTACCACTGCATCAGGAGCCAGGCCACCTTGCAAAATTTCATCCCAGCCCATGAACTTTTTTCCTTTAGACTCAACAATTTTCTCCAGCCTTTTTTCAAAATAACTTTGTACCTCGTCCATATTTTTTAACCCTTCTTTCTGCATTAATGCTTTAACTGCATCACTTTTTTCCCAGAAATTTTTCGGGCATTCATCTCCACCCAAATGGATATATGGGAACGGAAAGAGCTGCGCAACCTGTGTGATCACTTTATCCAAAAAAACATACACTTTTTCATTTGCCGGGCAAAGGGTGTTATCAACCAGGGCAACAGGAGGCTGACCATGCGACCAGTCCATTATTTCTTCGCCGGAGCGAACATGGTAAGTATCACTGCCAGGCGTACAGGATAAATCAGGATACGAAACTACTGCAGCGAGGCTATGTCCCGGTACATCAATTTCAGGCAAAATATTTACGAATCTTTCTTTGGCATATTGCACTATTTCTTTAATATCATCCTGCGTGTAAAAGCCTCCATAATTGCGGGGTGCATCCGGCGCCGGCGCGGTAAACGTGCCAAAGTATCCAACCTTCTTAACATTCCACGCGCCCACTTCTGTTAGCCTGGGCAAACCTTTAATTTCTATACGCCATCCTTCATCGTCTGTAAGATGCATGTGCAATAAATTAAATTTATAGCGCACCATTTGATCGATGTATTGTTCCACTTCGTCTTTTGTAAAAAAATGACGGGATACATCAAACATTAAACCTCTCCAGCCGAAACGTGGGTAGTCAGTGATGTTGACACAGGGCACTTCCCACTTAATGTTTTTCACAGAATTAGCGCTTTCAATTTCTTTTGGAAATAATTGAATCAACGTTTGAACTCCGTAAAATAAACCCGCGGGTTCATTGGCTTGTATGGTGATATTTTTAGGAGTTACTTTTAAATAATATCCTTCTTTACCAATAACTGCGTCTTCTTTTTTGTTTAATAATAATTTTATAGCGGGCGATGCGGTTACATTCGTTGTCGCCATCACCTTTGCACCAGCGGCCACCGAAAGGCGCGTCTTTAAAAATGCCAGTACCTCCTTCATTTCCGGCTCTTGCAGGAGATTCAATGACTACGTCAGATGGTAAAGTAAAATGACCTGTATTTGTTTCAATTTTAACGGGTTCAGGAATAATCGCAATAGAACTATTTACGACCTGGCCAAAGCATATCGAAGAGACGAGGCAAAGAAATAATAACTGGAAAAGGAATTTCATATCTGAGCTTAATTTAAGTGGTTTTAAAAGAGGTAATTTACAAAATCAATTACACTCAAAAATTTATTTACTTCAAAACAGGTAAACTTACAAAAGTTGACTAAATAAATATATATTAAAAGAAAAAAGATGATTTGATATTTCTACATGATTAGTTTTTTAATCCCTTTATTTCCACTCTTATATTGGTTCTGCAAGGTGCTCCAAATTCAGATGCTATAGATCTTTTATTATTAATGGTGTTGTAAAAATCATCCAGGAATCGTTGTACAAACTTGATATATTTAGCGCCAAGCAAGGGGCACTTTGTATATATATCATAAATGTCTGGTTTAAGACGATTGAACAATTCAAATGTTGATTGAAAGCTCTTCAGATCGCTTTCACAATAGCCCCGATACAATCTTACTCTGTCAGAAGCGATTTCAAGTTCAGGCGCGGGAGCAGCGTAGGAAGCGTCAACGATACCGGCATGATCAAAATCGTAAGGAACTGCAACCGGAAGCATCAGGGAATCTTTCGTAATCAAAACGATATTTTGTAAATAAGGAATGCCCCAGTCTGTATTACCAATCATATATTGAAAGACAGCCATCTTTTTAAATTCATTCTCGTCTGTACTTTTCATATCAAGCATTTCCTGTTTCCATACAAATGAATTATTTCTTTTCGCCATTTTCTTTTCGTCCTCTAACAAAATGCAATACCGGGTCTCTGATCTTCGTTGCTTCAACGAATCTTCAAAATCTACCTGAACCAGCTTTGCTTTAAAACTTTTATCAGATATAAGATTGTATAACTTATATACCAGCCATTCCCTTATAACGTAATCTTCGCCCTGGCATGGAACAACCAGCTTGAGCTTTTTTTGCCCCGCAAATAGAGTATGCTTAACGCTTTCTTTGCCCGAAAAATCTAATAAGATGGGTGGCATTTTGCAATTCTCTTTTTCGCGCCTGAAATGGCCTCTTGTTTTTGCGGTCAAATTTATCGAAACCAGCGTGCTGTCTCCATTCCGGTACTGAAGTAAGACCGGATGGTAAGAAGGTTTATCTCCCCTGTCGTTAAACAAATCATTTAATTTACCAATAATTTTAAAATGCAGATTTTCGCCGTCATTAAAAAGAATATCGGCTTTGGCGGACGATTCCTTTACGCCTGGAATATCTTTTTGTGCATCGCAATTTAGTGAAGCTAACGATAACGCATAGAAGAAGACAGATAAAAGCAGATACCGGCAAGACATTCTCTTGATTTTAATTCACAAAGCTATTTTTTATTTTATGATATTACAATGAAATGATTGTGACCTCGCTGAATTAATAAAATGAATCGCCATTGTCCGGATTAAATACACACAATCATCAGGGAATATTTGGTAGTAAGTTTTTGGACCATTCTCCTTTGGACGGTTTTGGGATGAGGATGATCAATACTGGCAGGCGTTCACGAATTAACCGAACAATATTAATAACGAATGGCCTGTTCAAAGCTGGTAGTTGAAAAGCAAATTAATAAGGAATACATTTCATTTTTCCCAAAAAAAATAAATGTCCCGATCACATTTCTCTATCTAACAAATAATGTGCAAGGTCAATGAGCGGCTTTTTCCTTGCCGACAGAACTGCGATATCCTCAAGATGTTGCAGCGCGATTGACATGTAATTTGTTTTCAACTCTTTCGCCCATTCATCTACTTTACAGCTCCGGTAGATTTTTATTACGCGATCAATTTTATTATCACCCTTATTATTTAGAAGAGAATTTAATTCATCGAGCTGCGCACCAGAACACACATTCATAGCTTGTATGAGTAAAAAGGTTTTTTTATTAGCCTCAATATCCCCACCATTCTTTTTACCAAATTTTTCCGGGTCTCCGAAGGCATCCAAATAATCATCTTGTATCTGGAAAGCAATGCCAAGATTTTTGCCAAACTCATACAAGTGCTCCTGGTTCCCCAGCCCTGCGCCTCCCATCAAAGCGCCCATTTGAAGACTTCCTGCAAGCAAAACGGAAGTTTTGAGCTCAATCATTTCTACATAATCTTCATAATTTACATTGTCTCTTTTTTCAAAATCCATATCTATTTGCTGGCCTTCGCAAACCTGCATAGCAGTTTTATTAAAAATTTCAAGAACTTTCTGCAAGTATTCATTGCCTGTTTTCCTGATGCATTCATAAGCAGCTACAAGCATTACGTCACCTGAAAGTAATGCGGTGGATTCGCCATATTTTGTATGCACAGTTGGCACTCCCCTGCGTAACGGGGCTCTGTCCATAATATCGTCATGAATTAAAGTAAAATTGTGAAACAGTTCTATCCCCTTGGCAACTTCCCATGTATCCGGATTCATTTTTTCTACCAATTCATTTCCCATAAGGCACAATACAGGCCTTATTCGTTTACCCCCAATCGTTAGTATGTATTTGGAAGCTCCATAAAGGTTCGCAGGTTCATCAGGAAAATAGCGGGTATTAAACTTCTCTTCAAACAGCAATGAAAGTTCTTTAAAGGAATGCTGGATCATAATTTAACGATGTTCTTTTGTTTTCAGGGATTATTAATTCTTAGGATCAATTGTATGATTTAAGTTGTTTGATGGTGGAGTTCCATCAGGTAACAAAGCCCCGGTCAAAAATTTTTATTTCTTACCTCTTGAATGATGTTTTTGTTTGCTTCCTTGCTTGCTGCCTTTCGGATGCTTGATATTAACTGCCCGTGCTCTAAGACTTTCAACGCCGGGTATCCACTCGAAATCGAGCTGTCTCTTTTCAAGATTCGCAGCCACAAGTTTTATCATTATTTTGTCGCCCATCCGGAATTTTTTTCCGGTACGAATCCCCACCAGTGCATAATCTGTGTCATCATGCCTGAAATCATCATAGTCAGAAAGGTCCTTTACCGAAACCAGGCCTTCGCATTTCTCGTTGACAGTTTCTACCCAAAAACCGAATGCAGCCACACCACTTATTACGCCTTCCATATCTTCGCCTACTTTGTCCATCATAAACTCGACTTGCTTGTATTTATTAGCTGCCCGTTCCGAATCCATTGCTGATCTTTCCTTTGCGCTGCAATGTTTACATTTTTCTTCCATCTTCTTATCCGGATGAATATTGTTTTCAATTATATCGTGAAGAATGCGATGAACCATCACATCAGGATAACGCCTGATGGGCGATGTGAAATGACAATAATATTCGAATCCCAAACCATAATGCCCGATATTTTCGGAGGTATAAATTGCTTTCGCCATGGTGCGTATGCCCAATTGCTCCAGCACATGTTGTTCAGGCTTTCCATGAACGTCTTTCAACAACTGGTTAAAAGATTCCGCAACTTCATCCTCGTTATTCATGTTAAACTTATAACCGAATTTTCTTGCAAAGGCGACAAAGGGTTTTAATTTTTCGTCGTCAGGCGTGTCGTGAATGCGGTAAGGAAATGGTAAGGGCTTTTTATTAATTTTTATTTTTGCAACGTGTGCTGCTACTGTGCGGTTGGCAAGCAACATAAATTCTTCAATGAGCTGATGCGACTCTTTACTTTCCTTCACTATTATGCCAGTTGGTTTTCCGGTTTCATCGAGTTGAAATTTTACTTCAGTAGAAGAGAAATTAATAGCACCGTTTTTAAATCTTTCCTTCCGGTAATTTTTTGCAAGTGTGTTTAATAAAATAATTTCTTCAGCGTACTTACCCACCTTCGTTTCAATGATTTCCTGCACTTCGTCATAGTTAAATCTATGGTCACTGTGAATGAAAGTTTTACCGAGCCAATAATCTTTTACTTTGCCTTTATTGTTTATTTTGAAAATGACTGAAACCGTATATTTGTCCTCGTTAGGTCGCAGCGAACAAAGTTCATTTGAGATCTTTTCGGGAAGCATTGGGTTTACTCTATCGGGCAGGTAAACACTTGTTGCCCTGTTGTAACCTTCCTCATCTAATGCAGAACCTTGTTTTACAAAATGACTTACGTCAGCAATATGAACACCGATCTCATATTCGTCGTTACCAGATTGTTTTATAGAAAGCGCGTCATCAAAATCCTTAGCGTCAGCAGGATCGATAGTGAAAGTTAATACGTCGCGATAATCTTTTCTCTTTAAAAGTTCTGCTTTATCAATAGTTTCTTCCAAAGCATCAGCTTCATCCAAAACCTTCTTTGGAAATTCAAGTGGAAAGCCATTTTGAATCAGGATCTCTTTCATCGCCATGTCGTTCCTGTCTTTGGCTTGTAAAACATTTACCACCTCTCCCTCCGGCTTTTTTTCGCCTTTATCCCATTTCAAAAATCTCACGACGACCCTGTCATTATTCTTTGCTCCATTCAAATTACGCGTGCTTACATAAAAATCCGGCATTGGCTTCTGGCTGTCAGCTTTAAAAAAACCAAAGTTTTGATTTAGTTCAATGTCGCCTATAAATTCTATTTGTTTCCTTTCAACCACTTCTTCAATAATACCCTCAACACGCTTGCCGCTTGATTCTTTCAGTCTTACTTTTACGGTATCGCCGTGCATTGCTTTATTAAAATCATTTGGCCTCACAAGCACATCATTATCCTGACCTTCAGCAATTACATAACCAATACCCGAGCGTGTAATATCCAAAATCCCTTTAACTAATGAAGTTGGTTTCTTCTTACCTGTTTTTTTACTCATAAATGCTGTCTCACTTTAGTGTCTGCAAATGCAATTTACAGATTCTATTTTTACGGGTATTTTATATCGAAATCGTTTAATTTAAGCAGAGGCATTTTTGACACCATTACAAATGGTAAAACGGTGAACACAATATTTGAGATAATTTATCAGCAAGTTCAAACCGCAAATTTTACAGGACAGAATGTTTTATTTTTGATAAAAATTTTGTTATGGCGAACTATGATACGGTTTCAACAACCCTTAACAGTTTAAAAGAAAGAGGATTTACCACGGATTTCAACATTGCTTTTGACAAAATAATTTGCAGCGAAACGAATGTATGCCTAAACCCGAATGAGTTTGAAATAACAGAGGTCTACCGTTTTGAGGGCGAGACAAATCCATCTGACGAAGCGGTAGTATATGCAGTTGAATCCAAAGATGACAATATGAAGGGCGCATTCGTGAGTGCCTATGGGACATACGCCGATTCCCTGTCGGATGAGATGATCAAAAAACTTTCAATTCATCGCAGGTGAACCCGCCAGGAGGCAGTCAATTTTTATTTCATTTCAAAATATAAGGATGCTCAACAGAAGAAAATTTTTACAGCTTTCAAGCCTCACCGCACCGTTACTTTCTATGAAAAATACATTTACTAACGGGATAGCACAAACGAAACCAATTATTGTTTCCACGTGGGCAACTTATAAAGACGGAAATACAGAGGCGTGGAAAGTTTTGTCGGCTAATGGAAGAGCACTTGATGCCGTGGAGGTAGGTGCACGAAAAGTAGAAGACAGCATTGATTGTTGTGTTGGATTGGGCGGCTATCCTGACAGGGACGGAATTGTAACGCTTGATTCGTGCATCATGGATGAACAGGCAAATTGCGGATCGGTAGGCAGCATTGAGCGGATAAAACATGCGGTTTCAGTCGCACGAAAAATTATGGAAACCACTCCCCATATCATGCTTGTGGGGGCAGGGGCCCAGGAATTTGCTGTGCAAAATGGGTTCACATTAGAACCCGAGGTATTATCGCCTGATGCGGAACAAGCTTATAAAAACTGGCTTAAAAAAAGTGAATATAACCCGGAAATAAACATAGAGAATAAAAAAAATAATGGCCCGTTTGCTCCGGCTGCTTTTGATGACGGCTCGCCAAATCACGACACCGTTGGTCTTATCGCGTTGGATGCATCTGGTAATATGAGCGGCGCTGTTACAACCAGTGGCATGGCTTTTAAGATTCACGGCCGGGTGGGCGATTCGCCTATTATCGGTGCCGGTCTTTTTGTGGATAATGAAGTAGGCGCAGCCACGTCCACTGGTGTGGGTGAAGAGGTAATGAGAATCTGTGGAACGCACCTGGTTGTTGAATATATGCGGCAGGGAGATTCTCCTGAAATGGCTTGCCGTAAGGCGGTTAACAGGATTGTTAAAAGAGATATGGCCAAAGCAAAAACTTTGCAGGTTGGCTTTTTGGCGCTCAATAAAAACGGGGAATATGGCGCTTATGCGATTCAAAAAGGATTTCAATTTTGTGTAAGAAGCAATGATGAAGAAAAGATCATCCCATCAAAATATGTATTTGAATAAATCAAGCCAAAATCTAATACACAGCTTTAAAAAGTCCGTTTGATTAACAACGATGCCGCAATAAAATTTATGAAACTTGAAATAATAGGCTTTAATATTGAGAGCTGTATCAAGGCGCAGGAAGCCGGCGCAGACCGGATTGAATTATGTGATAATCCTTTGGAAGGAGGCACCACGCCATCATACGGGCTTATCACCGCTGCCCGGAAAAAACTTTCAATAGAATTGTATGTAATGATAAGGCCGCGCGGGGGCGATTTTTTATATAGCGAAGAAGAATTTAATATTATGAAAACCGATGTCGCTGTATGTAAGGAAGCAGGCTGCGATGGAATTGTAATGGGAATTTTAAGTTCGGACGGAACTATTGACAGAAAAAGAAACAGTGCATTAGTCGAATATGCCTATCCGTTAGGAGTCACTTTTCACCGGGCATTTGACTGGGCAAAAGATCCTTTTCAATCATTAGAAGATATCGTGGAAACAGGCTGTGAAAGAATCTTAACATCGGGCCAACAAAAAAAAGCAATTGAAGGAATCTCCCTAATTAAGGATTTAGTGAAACAATCCGCAGAAAGGATAATCATTATGCCCGGGAGCGGCGTGAACACAGAAAATATCATTCATATCGCCGAAAGTACCGGGGCGGCGGAGTTTCACAGTTCGGCAAGTATATTTTCCAGTAGCAAAATGGAATACTTAAGTGATATTGCTGTTGAAAAAATCGGCCAAATTACTGTGGACACTAGTGAAGTCGCAAATATGGCTCTTCTTCTAAAAAAACTGAAAAACGTTTCCTAGCGGAACAAGTATGCAACATCGACTTATCAGATAAAGCGATAAAAAAAAGCCCGCATTTCGTGCAGGCTTTACAAATTAATTTAGTTCCGGGGATTGGTAATTTCTAAATGATATTGGATAAAACAAAAAGATAGAAGTTGACTGATATCAGACTTTAATGATTTTTTATGGATAATTGGATAAGCTCTTTTGGTGGTGATTAATGTTTCTTGAACATCAACCAACTTCTGACACAAAGATACATCGTTCCAAATCCTGGAAAAGGGCAGTATTGCTTAATTATCGGGGTAATGAAATTACGGTCGCGATAGTAAAAACCCCTGAAAAAGAGAATAGAAAAAGAGGATATATACGCGTATAAAGCAGATGTCAACTCCCGAACAACTATCGCGATCGTGAATAAGACTACTCAAATTCCCATCCAATTGTGATTCCCGGAATTTGCATTACTTCATTGATCCCATATAACGGTATGGCCTAATCGATTTTATCAATCATAAGATTTTATTGCTTCATGTACCAGCGGTAAACACTATACCAAGATTCAAGCAAGGCATATATTGTGGTAATTTTAACGACTACCATTGCCGTAAATTTATTTTATTTGCAATTTCAATATAAAAGTTTTAAAGACCGAAGCACAATTCAGCATCAAATAAGTTGAAGTTGACCATTGCCGTTGTAAAAATGAAACACCGAATAACACACATTATAATTTTTACAGGAGTTTATCTTTTTTGTCATTCAGCAATATTTGCCCAACGCCAATTGACCGATTCCAGTTACATTCAATCCTTTACCAAAACAAATGTTATAGAAATATACCCTTCGATATACAGCACTCATTTCGACTTTACACATAAAGGCCAGCATAAAAATGATTATAGCCTGGTTGCCAACAGCAGCGCCCATGTAAGCACCAACCTGAATTACAAATGGCTTTCTCTAAAATATTCCTGGGCTATGCCAGGCACGGAACTGGATAAAAATGTAAAGCTTCAATATACCTCTTTGAGCTTAAACTTTGGCCTGAGGCAAATGCGGTTTCGTCCTTTTTATGAGTCGTATAACGGCTTACTGGAGCCCGGGCAAAAACACGGCGACAGTTTCAAAATTTTTAACGGGATACAATTTACCGACGCAGGATTTGACTATTATTACTTCACCAATACAAAATTATTTTCATTTAGCGCAGCGCGCAGTTTCTCAACCAACCAGGCCAAAAGTGCAGGTTCCATTTTTTTAATGGCTACGCCATCATGGCAAAAAATAAACTGGAAACATCCGTCGGAAAACTTACTAAGCGACTCCTCAACTTTTACACTTCTTTCGCAAAGCCCGGAATGGATCTCATTGATCGCGAGAATTGGATATACTTATAATTTTATTTTTCAAAAAGGAAAATGGATCATTGCGCCAGCGCTATTAACAGGCGCGGGCATGCTCAAAGAAATTAACCTACCCGGAAAAAAATTGCAGCCCATGACCAATTTACAGGGATGGATTAATGCGGGCTTTAACGGGCCGGATTATTACTTTTATTTTCATGCATGGTGGAACTTTATCCAAACTAATTTGCTAATTAAAAACATGGAACAAATCAACACAAATTTTTCCATCACAGCGGGATACCGGTTTCCCAATTTCAGAAAAAAAATGTTAGGATTATTATAGCAGGATTTCGATGTTTACTTCCGGTTTGTTAAACTAAAGCGATCAAACTATTGCCGTCATTCTAAATTCTTATTCATTCAGCAGCCGATCCACCGTTTCATAAAATTTATTTTTAGATGCGATATAATATTCGCCGCTGGCTGGTCCATAAAAGTTAGTATGTATTTCGCTTACTTGCCCGGTTTTATCGATAAAAATAGTTGTAGGAAAAGATCTGATGGGAGTAAGTTGTGGCAATGTTTTCTCCGTCTTATTTTCATCACCTGCAGTAACCCCGGTAATAAGCATCGGATATTGGACATCGAATAGTTTTATAAATTTTGCCAAACTTTTTTTCGATCTGCTGATATCCGTTGTTAATTCGTAAGCGAGAGCAATGATTTCCACTCCCTTTGATCGGTTGCGCTTGTAATAGTCAGCAAGAAATTTTGTTTCGTCCAGGCAGTTGGCACACCAGCTTCCCATAAGCTGAACAATCACAACTTTATTTTTGTATTTTTCATCATTTATGGAAACCGCATTACCATAAACATCCTTAAACGTAAAATTCAATTGAGAATAACCCCCACGCAGATGTGTTGGATCTTCAATTTCTGGCAACGCCACATCATTATTTCTTTTGGCAGTCCAGGTTTCTTTACCAGTGTAACCATTAAAAAAAATACCTCCTGATATGTTATTTGTATCATCAATTTTTGCTATAAGCAAGTGGACATTATCGCCATCAAAAGCCGATAGCAGAAGTGAATCGCCGGTGACGATTCCGTCGAGGTACCTGTAATCCGCCGACGGTGTTAAAAAACTTCCTGTAAGCTTATTTCCTTGCTGTTTAAAAATTGCGAGGGCTTTGCGGACAGAACCATTTGACCGCGTAATGCTCACATCCCATTTTCCGGTAACATTATCTTTCGCATTACCCTGTGACTGCCTGAACCGATCTTTGCTGTTCGCGTATGCAATCGTTGGCCAATACTGCGTTGGGCCCGCTGTACCTTTTATATAAATACCAGTCAAATCACCATTAGGATGTAATCGCACTCTGAAGGAAGATTCAAAAGCAGGCATCGAAAAGAACATAGAATCCAGCACTATTTTCACGTCTGTTATTTTTATTCTTTCCGCTGCATTAATAACATACAAAACTGTTTTGCCATGTTCGCTTTTTCCTTCAAGCTGAAATACTACCTCTACGCCATCCTTTCGCTTCAACACAACGCGCCAATTATTTTGGAGTTTCCCGGCAACCTGCGATTCGGCAAAGAAAGAAACCAGTAAATAAATAAGAAGTAAAAAATTTTGTTTCATCATATAGTATTTCGCAAGTTCGGTGAAAATGGTGAGGCAATTAGCGGTCTCGAAAAACTATTTCATCAATACGATTGAGAAAAAGATTATAAAATTACCGTTACATTTGAAACACTTTAATTTTGATAAAATCATTTAATTAATAACATTATGTTCCGGTCGAAAATTATTTTCAGGCTTTTTGCGATAGTTATCTCCTGCACGTTTACTTTATATTCTTTTGCACAGGATACCGCTTACATTCATCCCAACACGTCGGGAGATGGTTGGGTAAATATGTTTAATGATAACCTTTCAAATGCTATCTTTCCTGTTGGCGTTTGGAGTGATTCATCGGGCATACTAACGGCAACCAAAGACGAAGCTATCTGGAGCAAGGACGAATATGATAACTTTGCTTTGGATCTCGATTTTATGAATGCAGACGGCACCAATAGCGGCGTGATGGTTCATGCTACAGATATGGCAAACTGGATACCGCATTCTGTGGAAATACAAATAGCTGATGATTATTCCAAAGAATGGGGAAGTGCGCCGGCAACATGGCAATGCGCTGCGATCTTCGGACACCAGGCGGCAACTAACAAAACATTACATCGTCCCGGCGAATGGAATCATTTTACAATTACCTGTATTGGAAAAAAAATCTGGGTGGTGCTGAATGGCAACCTTGTCAATACCTGCGATATGAATCTTTTTACTTCAGCAAAAACCAATCCTGACGGATCAGAAATTCCAACATGGCTGAGCAATCCTATGGCAACATTACCGCTGCACGGCCATATCGGTTTCCAGGGAAAGCACGCAGGTGCTCCGATCTGGTTCAAAAATATAAAGGTTAAGCGATTGGTTTAAAAATACCAGGAAAAAATAATTACAAGTAACGATAAGGAAAAATCACGCTTCTATAATATGCAGCTTTCTTTAAAGCCTGATAACAACTGCGCCGGCAAATCCGAAGGAATATAGATTGGTCTTTACAGGTGCATTTTTATTAATAGAGGACAAAGAGAATCTTGCCGTTGGAATGAGCTCGAATGAAAAAACTCTATTGAAATTATATTGAAAAGTAATGTCTGCAAGTCCTGAAAAATATAAAGGCTTTAAACCCTCAATGCTGTTTGAAGAAGCTTTTACGTCTCCGATATTAGTTGCAATTGTCGTTCTTATCTGGCCTTTGGTCAAGAAATTAGCAGACACACCAAAACCGGGAACTATATTGAATTTCCCGGTTCCCATAGCATACTTTATCATAAGTGGCACGCTTATGTATTGCAAAGTATTGTGCGAATCAAGTGCCTGGAGGCTGTCGCCGGAAACAGGCACTGGCCCTGAGTTCAAGGTTAAATAAGAATAGCCCGCAGCGCAATTGAAACGATAATTAACATTGCCCCGGCCATCCGGTCGTGCATAAATTGTTCTTGGGTGAATATTAGTGATCCAGGATGAGAAGGTTATGCCAGATTGGAGCGAAAGTTTTTTAGAAATTTTATAATCAATCAACACGCCAAATGTTGAAGAGAAATTATTTCTTTCATTTTTCTCAATCTCTCTTCTGTCTTCTTCCCTGAAACGTATGTCTTCATTTCTTAAACTTGTTGAAACCCAATCAGGCGAAAATAACAGTGTTGCTGATAGCGATGATATTGCATTATTAATACTGTGCGTTTTGACATTGCTTGTGCCGGATTTTTTTGATACAATAAATTTAGAATTTAGAACAGTTGTATATTTTAATGCAGGCTCTGTAAATGTTATTTCGGATGCATAAGCAAACGCGGGCAAAAGCTGCCCGGATTCTATACTCTTTTCCTTCAAGGGTTCTATATCATCTACATTATTAGCACTGCTTTTCAACTTTTCCCTGCGCTTATTTTCGTAATCATTATTTAGGGATAATTGCCCGTTTTTATCTTTATTGATTAAATCAATTTCAGCAGTTACTTTGCTGGCACTGATCCCAGGCTTTTGTTGATTTAATGCTTGCTCTTGATTTCTATTATTGTTTATTGTTAGGCTATTATTCGCTGTTGACTTTGTCGAATGCAACACGGAATATTCCGCCTTAGCCGATTTCGAATTAGCGGCATATTTTCTGTTACTATTAAAAACTATTTCATTTTTATTGCTGGCACTTGTATTATTTGTAGCCGTCAAATTCCCTCCAGGTATGGAATGTTTCGCTACCACCTGATTCAGATTACCGCTAATATTGTTCTCATGAGAAAGAGATGTATCTTGGTTTTCACGAGCGGAAGGCTTATTACCACCTTCAGTTTGAACGAAGGTTTTTACAGCACGCTTTTTAAATAAGTCACTATTATTGATAGCAATACTTCCTGAATCGATTGGATTATTTTTTACCCTCGACGTTGCATTTTTTGAAAAATTCTTTTCATTATTTTGTTTTACCAGCTCCGTATTTTTTTTGCTTACATGCAATGTATATATAGCCAGGGCGGCAGAAAACAAAAGTAAAATTGCAGCGGCCCATTTCAGTTTATTATACTTTTTTAAAATGGAAACTACTTTTTTCTTATCGAGACTTTTATCAATGGCTTCCCAAACTGAAACCGAAGGAGTTTCCTTATTATCTTCTAAACCCTTTTTAAATAAATCATCTATATTATGTAGATCATCACTCATATTTCATTTACGTTTTGGTCCGCAACCCGCAAGCTTTTATTTACAGCTTTTTGCAGCACAGCTCTTGCATCTGACAAGTTTGATTTGGAAGTGCCCTCTGAAATTCCAAGGTGCAGCGGCGATCTCACGATGTTTCATTCCTTCAAAAACATATAAATTGAAAACCGTCCTGTAGGCCGGGGATAATTGCTGCACCATATTTAAAAGTTCCTTTGCGCCTAATTTAGATAATGCATCGTCATTACCAAAATGCATATCGGCAACATTGTCGATATTAATTACCGCATGCATTTGCCTTTTACTTCGATACTTTTGCAAGGCACAATTCACCATAATTTTACGAACCCATCCTTCAAAAGATCCATTAAACTTGTATTGATGGATAAACTCGAAAACCCTGATAAAGCCCTCCTGCAATATCTCCTCTGCTTCTTCGCGATTTTTTGCATAACGCATGCATACCGCGAACATTTTAGGTCCCAGCAAGCTATATAATGTATTTTGCGAATGCCTGTTGCCGGCATTGCAACCATCAATTAATTCCCTTAAATCGTCCAAATATTCCAATTCTTAATAAGTTGATAGCATCTAATATAAAAAGGTTGGGTACAACCAAACCGCCACATAAAATAACACACGATTATTGAAATCCTATATCGATTAACAATACTTTAATCTTTTTTCACCCACCTATTTATGCAGAGATTTATCTTATCGAAACAGAAGATAAATCATCCTAACAAAAGAAACATTCCTCATGCAACAATTTTAAAACAGATCACTTCCTTTTATTGTTCAAAAAAATTTTATCAATTTTAAAACCGTGACAAATGAAAACTAAACAAACAGGCGCTGTTTATTACGGCGTTTTTTTATCTCTATGTATTTTTTTCTTCACTTCCTGCAAAAAAGACAATTCCGTTGCCGGCAGTGGAGCCAGCGGAAACATCTCATCATCGCAGGCAATAGGCGTTGGCATAAGTTCTGCCACGAATGATTCTATTTATGTAATAGGAGCTTGTGCCAGGGATCATGTCCTCGATTCGCTTGCGCAAAACGCTCTTCCTTCAACCATTACAGACTATCTAAATACTAACTATGCCGGGTACACGTTTGAAAAAGCATTTACAGAAAAAGACCCTTCCGGCAACACTTACCGGATATGTTGTAATAATTAATTACAATGGAAATCCGGTTGGTTTAAAATTTGACGCCTCCGGAAATTTCGAACGGGTATTGGAACAGCGTGATGGGCGCGATCTAAATGGAAGAGGATATCGCGAAGGCGGATGCTTCAGCGACAGGGACGGGATGCATAAAGATACCGTAAGCCTTTCTGCATTGCCGCCGTCTATTCTGAGTTACTTCAATACAAACTATGCACAGGATACATTGGTAAGAGCTTATGTAAATGCTGACAGCAGCTATATTGTCTTCAGCATAAATAATGGCTCTTTTGCTACGGTATTCAGTTCAAATGGCGCATTTATTCGCAGAGTGGAATTGCATCAAAACAATAACAAAGCAATGGCATTAAATCAAAGCGATTTACCCGTTGCCGCGCAGACTTATCTTACCACTACTTATCCTAACTATGTTTTTAAACAGGCATTTTCATTTTCACAAAATGGAAGTTTACGTGGATATGTTGTAGTTATCGATGCGAATAACACAAAGTATGCAGTTCAATTTGATGCCTCGGGTAATTTTATCGGGGCCCTCACTATTTGGTAAACTTTGTAAATAATTTAAAAAATTACAGCTACTCATTTGCGCATGTGTAGCTGTAATTATCTTTTGTTAATGATCGTTTTTTTTAGCAAATGTTTCTATGCATCATGCATCCATTTTCTAAAAGCAGGCGCAGTTTCCTGGCTGATAACTATCGAATGATTTATTTCAGGAATGGATAGGTCAATGAGCAGCTTTACCTTTTCAAAAGATTTAAAGCTTTTCACATAATTAATATTAACGATGTACTGCCTGTTAACGCGGAAGAAAAGTGAATCGTCAAGTTCTGTCTCGAGTTCGCTTAGCGCTTTATCGCAAATGTATTTTTTTGAAAACTTATCTATAACATATACCAGTTTATCCTGAGTATAGATCAAAACCATATCTTCAAATTTTAACGCAATGCTTTCTATTCCTTTTTTTACAAGCAGCCTGTTTTTTTTGCGCTGGCTTATAAATGTCATAAGTTTTTCAACAGGAAGCAGGGGTCTTTTATGCAAAAAATGTTCCTTCAGGTTGGTATATTTCAAAAGCGCTTTTTCTAACTCTGGTGTATCTACAGGTTTTAGTAGGTAGTCGATACCGTTATGCTCAAATGCCATCATCATATAACTATCATAACCCGTTATAAAAATAACCGGAATCTGAACATGGGAACGGCTGAAAATATCAAAAGACAAGCCATCAGAGAGTTGCACATCACTAAAAATAATATCGGCTTCCGGCTTGCCGGCCAGATAATCCATGCTCTCTTTTACTGAAGTTAGCCTGGCTTTTACATTGACCTCCATTGATACTTTTGAAAGCATATTTACAAGAGCTTGCATCGCCAGGCGTTCATCTTCAATGATTATTGCATTGATCATAGTTATAATTTTGATTTGATAATTGGTAACTTAACCGTGAACTCATTGTCTGTGTTTTCTATAACAATGTTCTTATTACAAACAAGCAGATACCGGGCGCTAAGATTTCTCAACCCTATTCCGGTCGAGTTTACGTAATAAGCTTTAGGCTTTTTATTGTTTTTCACATGGATATATTCTCCATTCATAACAACTTTTATGTATAACGGGCTGGCTTCGCTGAATTCATTGTGCTTTATTGCATTCTCAACAAGGATCTGCAACGCATACGGAAGTATCATCAATGTTCCTTTATGTGAATTGTTCAGCTCCGTACATAAATGAAGCTTATTATCATGGCGGACCTGCAATAAAAAAAAGTAATCTTCAATAAATTCAAGTTCTCCCTGTATCGTTATAAGTTCTCTGTCTTTATTAATTAAAAAATATTTGTAAACCGAAGCAAGTTTATTGTTGAATCCGTATGCCGTTTTGGGATCATCTAAAATAAGGTATGATAGTGTGTTGAGGGAATTAAAAATAAAATGGGGCTCCAGCTCATTTTTCAAAACAGACATTTCAGCTTTAGATCTTTCCCAATCAAGCTGATCTACAATTTTCGTATACAGGTTGCGCTGTGAGCCGAGAAATAATATTTCGTAGATCAAAGTAAATAGTAATACCGCAAAAGCCGACAATGCGATACATCTCAATACCGGGAGCCAGCTAAATGTCCCGTCGGAAATTTTATACCAGGCGATTGAAAATAATCCCGAAATAGCTGCGCCGAATATAGCTCCAATCAAAGAAACAGAAAAGACTTTGACGATGGGATTTTTAAAGTTTTTGAATAGAAATCTCATTCTTTTATGTATCCAGCTTGCTCCTGACCAAATGCAGAATGAGAGCAATATAAAATAGGCATTTATTGCAATAAGTTCCGGGATTGAATAAAGGCTGTATGAAATAATTCCCGAAAAAAAAGGAATTACAATACCAAGTAATGGAATAAAAAGAATACGTAAATATTTATCCCTGATCATCGCAGCTTTGGGTTAAGATTGAAATTGAATGCTGATTAAAAGTCGGATTCTTCGCAGGATTTCATTCAACTTCAAAACTATCAGTACAAGCTGTTATTAAATTGCAAATTTGTTTTCCTGGCAAATTTCAATTATAAGTGGTCGGTTATTTTTATAAACTATCTCATGCAGAAATCGCATTAATTTTTTACTAAAGAAATTAATATTACACTTCTTTGAAAAGCAAAAATATCGACAGTGCACCCGAAAACATACGCATTTTTAAAAACACTTGCCTGACGTAAGAACATATTTAAAATGCATTCTTAATTTTTATCAACCAAATGTTTCGCTTAAAAAACTGAAAAGAAGAATTGAGATTTTGAAAGAGATTTAATTAATCTTTCTGGGCTATAGAACTGGCACCTGAACTGGCAACAGTTCTTTTATCTGGATTACCGTGATAGTATAATGTACTGGCGCCGCTTGCAGATGCTTCAATTGAATTCGGTTACCGTAAGCCTCACGTCGGATGCACCGGAAAGTTTTGCCACGCAATTTTCCGTTTTAAGATCATAGCTTTTTAAATCACTTGCGCCGCTCGCGTCGAGTTTCACATTTTGTGCATTTCCATTTACTTTAGCTGTGGAAGCCCCGGAGAGCTCTAAACTTAAATTGGTAATTGCTATCGTTCCTTTAATATCTGAAGCGCCGGAAAGGCGAATTAACAGGCTGTTCAAATTTAAACTATCCGTGATATAGAACTCACAGGCACCAGCGCCTTCCAAACTCACAATTGATTTAAATGAGATGTAAGCACGTAGTTTTTTATCGCCGCGATCACGGCCAGCATTTCCACTTTCATAAGTAATATAAAGGATGTCATTCTTTACTTCTGTTTTAATGTTATCTATATATTTTTCATCACCGGCACTCACAGCAAGTGAGTAATTATCCCCCTGTGATAAAAATACATCCATGCCTCCCGACACTTTAATTCCTGTAAAAGAGGTAATGTCTCTCTGTACAGCATTCTTATCATTAATAATTGTTTGCTGCGCAAAAACATGAGAACAGGAAATAATAAAAAGAGCAACAAAAAGGGATTTCATAATAAGTTTTTTTCTGTAACGGATTACCAAAAATAAAAGTTACAATTTTTTGGAAATTAATTATTAAGGAAGTTACCTTTACAACCTAAACAATTTTTGTTACCGGGGTGCATGCGCTTAGGCAATTGCTGAGATAATACCCGCAGACCTGATCAGGATAATGCCTGCGAAGGGAGGAAGAACAAATCCACCTCTTTTTCATGCTCTTGTCTTGTTCTGTTAAAAAAGATAAACATGAAAAAAATAATTTTTACCAATTTCATTTTTGGCAATGTTATTGTTTGTGCAACGCCCAGGACAGCTTAAAGCACAAGTCCGCAGATACACTTAATGCTGGATAATATTGAAATAACCTCGATAAGAGCAGGAGCCAAATCTCCATTTACAGCAACCAATTTGACTAAAGAGGATATTGCGAAAGTAAACCTGGGACAGGATTTGCCTTTTGTATTAAATCAAATGCCATCAGTAGTAGTCAATTCAGATGCGGGTAATGGCATTGGCTATACCGGGATCAGTATTCGCGGCTCAGATGCATCAAGAATAAATGTAACGCTAAATGGAATTCCTTACAATGACGCAGAAAGCCAGGGAACTTTTTTTGTGGACCTGCCAGATATTTCCTCCTCACTGAATTCGATACAAATTGAACGTGGCGTTGGTACGTCTTCCAATGGATGCGGGGGCATTTGGGGCAACCATTAATCTTTCAACCAATGAAGTCAATAAGGAAAAATATATCGAACTCAATAATACTTATGGTTCTTATAACTACCTGGAAAAATACCTTAAAATGGGAACCGGTTTATTGGGAAATCATTTTACACTCGATGCCCGCTTGTCCAGGATAAGCAGCGATGGATATATTGACAGGGCTACTTCCAACCTTAAATCTTTTTTTGTAAGTGGCGCTTATATTAATAAGAACAGTTCACTTCGTTTTAATATTATAAGCGGAAAAGAAAAAACCTACCAGGCCTGGTATGGCGTTCCCGAAAATTATCTAGATAGTGACCGGACCTATAATCCCGCAGGTACCGAAAAGCCGGGTTCACCTTATAGCAATGAAACCGATAATTATGTGCAAACGCATTACCAGCTTTTTTATGACCATAAAATAAATACTCATATTAGTTTTAACACCGCAATATTTCTCTCAAGAGGAAAAGGATATTATGAAGAATACAGAGCAGGCCAGCTTTATAGCGATTATGGCTTGCCGGATTATATTAACGGAATGGATACGATAGCGTCAACAGATCTTGTACGGAGGCTTTGGCTTGATAACTATTTCTATGGAACTATCTTTTCGTTTCAATATCAGAAAAACAAAACGCAAATTACCTTTGGCGGCGGCCTGGATGAATATGACGGGAAGCATTATGACATTGTAACCTGGGCGCAACAAGGGGGCTTTCCTAAAAATTATATCTATTCCAACGTGCCTGCAACGAAGACAGATCTTAACCTGTACGGAAAATTGTTACAGACATTTGGATCCGGATTTTCAGGATTTGCTGATGTTCAGGGCCGCTTGGTACATTATGACATAAAAGGTTTTGAAGATAATCCGGAAATAATAATCAATAAGCATTATACATTTTTGAATCCAAAAGTTGGACTTTCATTTAACAGAGATAATTACCAGGCTTATATCTCTTACTCTGTAGGAGCCAAAGAGCCTAACCGCGATGATTTTGAAGCAGGGCAAAATGAGCTTCCCAAACCGGAAATATTATATGATCTCGAATTAGGGGTCAATAAAAAGAACGCGTCATTTACTTATGGCGCTACATTTTATTATATGAATTATCACAATCAACTGGTATCTACCGGAAAAATAAATGATGTGGGCGCTTATACACGCACCAATACGCCTCAAAGCTACCGGCTTGGCATCGAGCTGGAAGCAAGTGATAAATTTTCTAAATGGATTAATGCTTCTGGAAATCTTTCTTTAAGTAAAAACAAGATAAAAAATTTTACAGAATATGTGGATGATTATGATAATGGCGGGCAGGTAGTAAATCAATATTACAACACCGATATTTCATTTTCGCCAGATATAGTCGGCGCTGCAAGCGTGAACATTATCCCGGTTACAAAAGGCGAGATAAGCTTTCAATCGAAATATGTAGGAATGCAATATCTTGATAATACGTCTCATCTGAACAGGAGCATCGATGGATATTATGTGCAAAATTTAAAATTGTCCTACAGGCTAACTCCGAAAAAAATAGGTAAAGCTATTGATCTTATTTTCCAGGTAAATAATATTCTTAATAAAAAATATGAATCTAACGGTTATACGTACCCGTATATCAGTGGAGGTTCTGAAATAATTGAGAACAATTACTTTCCAATGGCGCCTACTAACTTTTTAGCGGCAATAAACATCCGGCTGTGATGTATCAAAGGCAATAATTTAGAAGTTTTAAAAACCGGAATGAAGATTTATTAAAACGTACTGTGATAACAAGACCTTTTAAAGCTGCGATTTTCACACATAAATCCGGTTTATTCACGTTTCAGAAATTCCTGTTTTTTTCACCAGGCAATGCCCTTTAGATTGCAGTTGAAATTTTCTCGTGTGTCTTTTTAGTTTTGGCACATTACCGAGCGGGCATTCCTGTCCGCTTTTATTATTTTTTTTATTGCATTAATTATTACCAAAAATTCGTGTCATCTATCATTGACTTTTAAATTTTTGCTGCCATGCAAGCATTCCGCCACTAAGATTTTTTGTATTGGCAAAACCTACAGCATCAAGCGTCATCGCCGCTATGCCGCTCCTGTTGCCGCTGCGGCAATAAAGTATCACTTCTTCACTTTTAAGATCTTCAATGTCTTCAGTTTGCATAGATTGAATTTTTCCAAGAGGCAACAACCTGCCTCCTATATTAAATTCTGCATTTTCATGCGGCTCTCTAACGTCAATAAGGTTTAGCGTTTCCCCGTTATCCAATCTTTTTTTAACCTCTTCGGGCGTTATGTTTGTCATAATAATTTGATTAATTTTTAAATAATGAAGTCAAAACATGATTTGGTATGTAATTAGTTGCTATCAGCGCCAGCAATTTTTGTTTATTTTTTAATAAATATAAGAGCACTTTCTATGAATTTCATTTTGTACTGTCCGCTGGCTGCATATTTACCTTAGTACTATCCGGAGCAGGCGGTGTAGATGAAATCCACAAATCCATCGTTTGGCCCGGTTGAATAAAAGAAGGCTGGCCATCATCATTTTTTGATTCAGGATTTTGTTTGTAAACAAAAGCTTTGAGTGTATCAGTTATTGATCCTGAAGGAACAATTGCTGCAAGGGTAATTCCCATGGATTCCAATTGTGCTTTTGCATCACCCAGTGTTAGTCCGAATAATTCAGGCACGGGAATTTCCTGTTGAGCAAGGCCTCCGCCAATGACGAGATTAATACGTGATCCCCAAAGAACTTTTGTGCCGGCAACAATTTTATTACCATTAAAATTCTGCTCAAGTACGGAGCCTTTCATAAAGTCCGGCTTATAAGTAGTATCGCCCAATTTTAAGTGGCTCTTATCAAGCCTTTCAAGGGCAAATCTGAAACTCAGACCTTCAAGTTTCGGCATTTCAACCATTGGGAGCACAACGGGGTTTACATTCAGGAAGACGGTTCTGTTGACTTTTACCGTAGCACCTGCATCGGGTAATTGCTTTTTTACGGTATTAAGTGCAAGCGCATCATTGTATATAGAATCGGTGATAACTACGTCAAATCCTTTATCATCAAGATACCTGACAGCTTCATCTACATTTTTGCCAACCACAGAGGGTACTTTAAGATAGTCGCCATGATTGGTAAACCAACTGAGCGACTGCAGAAATAAAAAAACGAGGAGAACAATTAATAGAATTGCCGCGAGAAGATTAATCCAGAAGGGCTGCTTGGAAATGAATTTGAACACAAAAAAATATATAAGTTTAAAAAAAAGGCCGCTGCAATTTAGTAAGTTTTAATTATGCAGGCATTCTTCCAGTAATGCGGTATAAAATTCTGTAAGTGTCCAGCCCATTTCTTTTACCTGCTGCGGAACTATGCTTGCTTCGCTTTGGCCGGGAACGGTATTTATTTCAAGCATACATGGATGTTGTTCTTTTTCGTTGTAAATAAAATCAATTCGTACAATTCCTTTGCAATTAAAAACTCGATATATTTTAATGGCTTCATTTTTTATTTTTTCAGCCATGGTTGTATCAATTTGCGCCGGAGTTATTTCAGTGCTGGCACCCAGGTATTTCGCTTCATAATCAAAAAAATCATTTTTAGAAACTATTTCTGTAATGGGCAAAGCGATGATTTCTCCTTTTGCTTTAAAAACCCCTATCGTAAGTTCCCTGCCTTGTATAAATTCTTCTACCAAAACCTGGTCATCTTCTTTAAAAGCCTTTTCTATTGCCTTTCCCAATTCCTCAGAAGGGGAATTTACTTTGGACATGCCAATGCTTGAGCCGCCGTTGTTAGGTTTTACAAACACTGGAAAGTTTAAATTTTTCACTCTTTCATCGGGGCTTGTAAAATTATTTTTATACAATAAAACAGAATTGGCAACCCTAATACCACTCGCCGCTGCTATGGAAACTGTATATCTTTTATTAAAAGTTATTGCCGATGTTGCGCAATCGCAGGAAGTATAAGGAATGTGCAACAAATCAAAGTATCCCTGCAATTTACCATCTTCGCCCGGTGTGCCATGTATGCCAATTAAAACCGCATCAAAAGTTATTAGCTCATCCTCTATTAAAATGGAGAAATCATTTTTATTTACTTCAATTTTATTACCTCCGGGTAATTCGTAAAACCATCCATCGTGATTTATGTCAATCTTATAGAGAATCATATCTTTCCTTATCAATATTTTTTTCAAAAGTGATGGCAGATTTATAAGATATTTCGGCTT
Source organism: uncultured Chitinophagaceae bacterium (assembly GCA_963823305.1). Classification (GTDB taxonomy): domain Bacteria; phylum Bacteroidota; class Bacteroidia; order Chitinophagales; family Chitinophagaceae; genus Ginsengibacter. The sequence goes on along the minus strand of CAWGLC010000004.1, from coordinate 510,572 downwards.
CGCCTGAAAAACCGCCTGTTACAAATGCAATTTTGGGTTTCATTTATTACTAAGTTTTTTTTTGTAATCGCTTAAAAAGTTCGTTTGATTACGTAGCATTAATCGTTGTCATGCGGGAATCAATTTATGTTGATTGCTACTGCCCTTTTAATGCGGTATCCAATCCGTCGTTGCCGCTGTCAAGCACAAATTTCCATTTCCCATCCTTTTGCTTTTTCCAGATACTAACGTACGTTCCTTTTAACACAGTATCTTTCATTTCAAGTTTATAAATCCCGTAGGTATATCCCAAATCTCCTGACGCAGCAATTTCGCCACCAGCCGGATTCCATGTAAGACGGTAGGATGAATCATTGACCTGGCTTAAAAAATCAATGGCATTAGCGCCAACGATAGGCAGATGGCCAGGCCTGAGGAGTATGCCTTCATTGTCAATATATTCCAAAAAGGCTAATTTCATTCCTTCTTTTTTACTCAGTTCAGAAAAAGTTTTATCGGCTTTCAAAATCTCCTCAGGCGATTTTTTCATTTCGCTATTATTCTTTCGCTTGCAAGATGCCGGCAGCAAAAAAAATAAAAATAATCCCGGTAAAATAAATAATAATTTTTTCAAAAGAACCGGCAATTTTAGTTTAGAAAAAAGGCGAAAGTATTTTTCAATACCCTCGCCAAAACAGGAAATATCACCTGCCTGATAGGCCATTAGCCTTAAATATTTATATGTGCAATTTTTCTTTTTTTGCAAGAAGCTCATCAACCGTTTCACGATACATTTCATCCGGAACACAACAATCAACAGGACATACTGCAGCGCACTGAGGCTCTTCATGAAAACCCTGGCACTCGGTACATTTGTTGGGAACTATATAATAGGTATCGTTTGCTATCGGCGCATTTCGCTGATCTGCAGTCCACCAAAGAACCATCCATTAATCTAACTTCACCTTTAACAGTTGTGCCATCTGCAAACGCCCACTCCACGCCGCCTTCATATATTGCATTGTTTGGACATTCCGGTTCGCACGCACCGCAGTTAATACATTCATCAGTAATTTTTATTGCCATTTTTTTTTAATTTATCATTTAGAAGGTGCAAATAATATACGAATTTTGCCTGCTTCAATTTATTACAAATATATAACAGATATAAGATAATTTTTTTATCAAAATGAATTTGTCAGAAAGAATCGACCTGTTGGAAAAACTTGGAAATTATCTGGTTAGTGATGATCAAAATTTGCAGACCGCAAAACAAAAAGCCTTTGAAAAAAATAAATGGTTTACAGAAGAATTTGTAAACATGTCATTGCAAAATATTTCCGCTCAATTTCTTGACAGGAGCAAGCTTGAAGCATGGGTAAATTATTATCACCTTGATGATAACGTCGATCCGAAAGTGGTTGGTGTGGTTATGGCGGGAAATATACCGCTTGGTAGGTTTCCAGGATTTCTTATGTGTTTTTATATCTGGCCATAAGCAATCTGTAAAGCTTTCAGAAAAAGACACTGTGCTTATGACGCACATCTATTGAAAAACTTACTGAATGGAGCAAGGACTGTAGCGAGGTAGTAAGTCTGGCAGATATGCTCAAAAATTGTGATGCTTATATTGCAACCGGCAGCAATAATTCTTCAAGATATTTTAATTATTATTTCGGGAAATATCCTCTATAATCCGTGGTAACAAAACATCCGTAGCAATTATAACGGGGAATGAAACTGAAGCTGAATTGGAATTGCTTGCTGATGATGTGCATACGTACTTTGGATTTGGTTGCAGAAATATTACCATGCTTTATGTTCCGCAGAATTATGATTTTATTCCTATGCTGAATAGTTTCAGGAAGTATGAATACTTTAAAGATCATACCAAATATAAAAACAACTACGATTACAATCTTGCGCTTCTCATCATGAACCGCGTGTTGTACATGAAAAATGAAAATATTATTCTTACCGAAAATGAGAATATTTTTTCAGCCGTAAGCGAGCTTCATTATAATTTTTACCGGGATAAAAGCGTTCTACTGGATGACCTCAGAAAAAATGGAAATATCCAATGTATTGTTGGCGATGGAGCAACTGAATTTGGCGCTGCCCAACAACCGGGGCTATTTGATTATGCCGACAACATAGACATTATGGAATTTTTATTGGCACTTTAATCTAACTGAAATTTTTTCATCGTATATAACAAATATGGCACGACGCTTATTGACAATATTGCTGCGATAAATAATTTAAAATTACATCTATGAAATCCCTACTAATTGTTTGTTAAAGGTAAATGGATGGTAATAGCGATTTTAAACAGTTGTTTTAATTTTAGTCATTGCAGATTTTGGGGCACATGATTTGAGCATTGTTTTAAAAATGAATCATCCAATTAAAAATTTATATAAATGAAAACAAAGAACATTTTTCTTACTGTGCTGATAAGCGCAGTCACTACTCTGGGCGTTATTTTCGGCTATACCAGGTATCGAACACGCCAACAACAACCCAAATTTTCAATCCGCCAATATCCCGGCTAATTATAAATATGCGGGTTTTTTTGACAAAAACGGAAACCCGAATGCAGGGCCGGCTGATTTTACCGAAGCCGCCGCTGCAGCAATTCCAACTGTAGTTCATATAAAAACGACCACTAATCCGCGGCAGGTTAGCAATAATCTTCCCAATCAAAAAAATCCTTTTTCTGATTTGTTTGGTGATGATGATTTGTTTAATCAGTTCTTCGGTAACGGGCAGGCAGCAGCGCATGTATCCTTCAATGGCCTCAGGCTCTGGCGTTATTATCAGTGATGACGGATATATTGTTACCAACAATCATGTAGTGGCCGGGGCTGATGAAGTAACTGTTACTTTGAGTGACAGCAAAACTTATACTGCAAAAGTCATTGGTGCTGATCCTTCCTATGATCTGGCAGTTGTAAAAGTTGACGCAAATAATTTACCATTTATGCTTTATGGAAATTCTAACGATGTAAAAATCGGCCAATGGGTATTAGCACTCGGATATCCGTTAAATCTTGAAGCAACTGTTACTGCAGGTATTATAAGCGCTAAATCACGGAGATTGGGATTAAATCATGACAGAACCGGTGGCCAGTCTATGGCAGTTGAATCATTTTTGCAAACAGATGCTGCAGTAAATCCTGGTAATAGCGGTGGGGCATTAATTAATACCAACGGCCAGTTGATCGGCATTAATTCAGCCATTGCATCGCCGACAGGTTATTACAATGGTTATTCTTATGCAATACCTGTTGATATTGTAAAAAAGGTTGTTAATGACCTTGTGAAATACGGCAGTGTTCAAAGAGGATTTTTAGGTGCCATGTATATTGATGCCAGCGGTCTTTCTACGACCAGGATAAGAGAAACAGCAAATATTCCGGATGATGTAGATGGAATTTATATCACTGATGTTACAAAAGATGGGGCAGCTATAGCAGCCGGAATACAAAAAGGTGATGTTATCAAAAAGATCAATAATATTTCAATAAATTCAGGATCAGAATTACAGGAACAGCTTAAGCAATTACAGGCCCGGCGACAAGATTGATGTAACTATCTATAAGAAATGGCAATGAACGTACATTTCAAGGTTACATTAAAAAATAATGCGGGCACTTATGCAATCGTAAAACCCGAGGCATGATTGATAAGCTTGGGTGCCGAATTGCAAACGCTTGATCCAAAAAAGGCCAAAGAATATGGTATTAGATGGTGGCGTAGTGGTGAGGAAAATAAATGAAGGTGCCATTAATGACCAGACAAGAATGAGAGATGGATTTATTATAACCAAAGCAAATGGTAAACAAGTAAAATCAGTTGATGATCTTAGCAATATCATTGGATCAGATAAGCAGGTAACTATTACAGGAATTTATCCTGGCTACAGCGAACCCTTTGAATATCCTTTGGTGTTAGATGATTCAGCGGAATAAAAATGACACTTTTTAATAAAAAAACCACGATTTGATACATCGTGGTTTTTTTTGTTCTATTCAGATAGCATAGGCAACTTTTCAAAAACAAGATAGCCCCATGGTTTTAGATAAACACTATCTTCCATATCAAAATTGATATCCCTTCCGCCAAATACATTTCTGAAAACGCCATGTATTCCTTTAACGACAAAATTAATTTCATCCGGCAGAAAAATTTAAAACGACCAACACCTGGTCATCACCATTTCTTCTGGCATAAGAAAATACCTGGTGGTCATCCGGATGAGAAACAATCTTGGTTAATATATTTAAATCACCCGCACGAAGAGATTTGTTTGAGCAATGTAATAAAAGCAATGTCTTGTAAAAATTATGCAATTCGAAATTTACCATCCCACTCAATTGGGTCTTTTTCAAAAAATTTTAATCGTTTTTTATTAGGCATTTCCTGGCCGCTGTAAATCATAGGAATTCCATTCCATGTGCATGAAAAAACAGCCATAAGCATTGCTGCATCACCGTATTTTTCAAACTCTGTTCCGTTCCAGCTATTTTCATCATGATTGCTGGTAAAATAAGTCCTGAAGCCGTCATAAGGAAATTCTGTAACGGATTTATATAACACCGTAAGCAATGCCTGGAGATTCATCCGGCCATGATAAAATTCTTCAGATGCATGCATCCATCGCCAGGTGTAGGTAGCATCGAAGACAATATGATATGTTGGCTTTTCACACTCTGCCAGCCAAAACAGATTTTCTTTACATTTTGAAAGTTTCTTTTTTGCCTGTATCCAAAAATCCAGTGGCACAAGATGGGCCATATCACATCTATATCCGTCAATATCACATTCTGTAATCCAAAATTTCATGCAATCGATCATCGCCTTTCTTAGTTCCGGGTTATCATAATTTAATTGAGCAACATCGCTCCAGCCATGGGGATGGTGTAAAATATTATCCTTATCATAACAATAATATTCAGGATTTTTTTCAATCCAGACATGGTCATTTCCCGAATGATCGGCTACCCAATCGATAATTACCTTGAAATCGAGTTCATGCGCTTCGTGTACCAGTTTTTTAAAATCCTCTATCGTTCCAAATTCGGGATTCGTTGCTACATAATCTTTTACTGCATAGTAGCTTCCCAAAATTCCTAATCTGCCAAAATCACTTATTGGGGTTATGGGCATGAACCACAGAATCTTTATGCCCATATCTTTAAGGCGCGGCAAATGTTTTGAAAACGCTTCAAAAGTGCCTTCAAAGGTGTATTGCCTCAAATTTACTTCATAGATATTTGCGGAGTAACTCCACTTGGGATGTTCAAAAGGTTTGTATTTATTAGACATAAATTAAATTCGGTTAAAAGGCTAAAATTAGCATTAATAATCTTTTCTTAGCTGGTAACATGCAATGGTGTTGTAACTTTGGCCTGATTAAAACTCATGAAAAAATTTAATGTACCTGTAAATTACCGTAGTCCATTAATTATGGCGATAAAAAATAAAAGAAAGCAAAATGATAAGTTAAAAAAAGATTTCACTCCAAGTATTTTAGATTTCGGAAATGTACAAATTTACCTTGCACGGCATTTTGGCTTTTGTTATGGTGTAGAAAATGCTATAGAAATTTCATTTAAAACGGTTGAAGAAAATCCGGGTAAAAAAATTTATTTATTAAGTGAAATGATCCACAATCCGCTTGTAAATGATGACCTTAAGGAAAGAGGCGTAGCATTTTTGATGGATACGAAAGGCAATATGGTCGTTCCTTTCAGCCAATTATCTGCCGGTGATATTGTTATTGTTCCTGCTTTTGGAACAACGCTTCAAATTGAAGAGCAATTAAAAAGCATTGGTATTGAAATTGAAAAATATAATACCACTTGTCCCGTTTGTTGAAAAGGTATGGAACCGTGCTGAGGCAATTGCAAAAAATAATTATTCAATCGTCGTGCATGGAAAGCCACAACATGAAGAAACCCGCGCCACTTTTAGCCATAGTGCCGCCAACTCCGCCAACTGTTGTTGTTACGGACATGAAAGAAACTATTGAACTGGCAAAATATCATAAAACAGAGAAAAGCCCGCACAAGATTTTTATATAGAATTTGCTGGAAGATTTTCCGAAGGTTTTAATGTTGAAAAAGATTTACAAAGGATAGGAGTGGTAAACCAAACTACGATGCTTGCAAGTGATACGCAGGCGATTGCCGATTATCTTAAAAATGTAATGCTTGAAAAATACCATCTTACAGAAAATAATGTCGAAGAACATTTTGCCGATACCCGCGATACGCTTTGCTATGCAACTTATGAAAATCAAAGTGCAGTATATGGACTGATAAATACAGAAGCAGATCTTGCGATAGTTGTTGGTGGTTATAATAGTTCCAATACTTCTCATCTTGTTGAATTATGCGAAGAAAAATTTCCAACCTATTTTATAAAATCAGCAGATGAAATTGTCTCTCCAAAAGAAATCAGGCATTACGATCTTCATAAAAAAAGTATCATCGATACCATTTCTTTTTTACCTGAAAAAAAACCGGTAAAAATATTATTAACAAGCGGAGCCAGTTGTCCCGATGCAGTGGTAGAAGCTGTAATTAGAAAATTAGTTTCTTTCTTCGAAGGATCAAGGCATGTAGAAGAGGTTATGAAAGAATTTGCTTAAAAAAATTCTTGTTATTAAAAAAAGTCCTTTTGAAATGACCATGAATTTTTAATAGTTTAAGCGGCTTTGTAAATTTTTCTAACCAGTTTCAATGCAAAATCAAGTTGTTCTTTTTCTGTAAGATTGGTGTTATCAAGTTCAATGGCGTCATCAGCTTTGCGAAGCGGGCTTACTTCGCGGTGGGAGTCAATGTAATCTCTCATTTCAATATTGGCCTTTATTTCATCTAACGAAACGTTTGGGTTTTTATCAAACATTTCCGTAAACCGCCGCTCTACCCGTACCGCTTCATCTGCAACCATAAAAATCTTAACTTCTGCATCCGGAAATACCGTTGTTCCAATATCTCTTCCATCCATAACTATTCCTTTATTTCTTCCTATTTCCTGCTGAACTTTTACGGCAAAGGTCCTTACGTCTTTCAGCGCGGCAACCTCGCTTACTTTTTCTGCAATTACAAGATCGCGTATGATGTATTCAACATTTTCGCCGTTTAAATAAATTTCAGATTGGTTATAAGCACTTACAATAAACTCAAGTGTAATATCTTTTAAAGCATTTTTTATTTCTTTCTCATTGTTACTATCAACATTATTTCTTAAAAAATATAACGTGATGGCCCTGTACATTGCACCGCTGTCAATGTAGAGATATCCTAACTTCTTTGCAAGCTGTTTCGCCAGCGTGCTTTTACCGCAGGATGACCAACCATCTATCGTGATAATGATCTTGTCTTCCATTTTACAAAAATGGATTAAATAAAAAGAAAGACAAAATTATTACGAAAAATAGAAAATGCATTTTAAGAAGAACCAAAACCTGTTTCGAAAGAACAGGTTGGTTTTAAAAAATAAATCTTATTTCTGAAAAATATCACCGCAGCTTTCAGTGCAGATATTATCGGCTGGGCTTAGGCTTAATGTGAGGGAATTTTTTACAGAATCGATCTTAAAAAAGTAAAGACGGTCCGTCTGTAAAACTGAAGACAGCTTTACCCTAATGGAATCGATAATGATATACTCTCAAAGTTTTTATATGCTGGTATATCGCTTGAAAGTTTGCCAACTTTATCGAACGTGATTCTTTGCCGCAATTGTGTTGTGGATTCGTAAACCAGCGGTCCGCCTAAACTATAGAAACGTTGCGTATAATTCCATGCTCCTGTTATGCTTTTATTAATTATGCCAACATTTTCTTCATGCGATTTGGTGCAGCTGGTAACAGTAAATATTGTAAAGAGCACAAACACAGAAATATATTTCATGTCGCTTTTTTTAAGCTGACATTCACAAATATGAAAATCTTGCATATTGCCTAACGAAAATTCTTTCATCTTTTGCGTCAAAGCAATAAAAAAAAGGAGCAGAAATTAATTTGCTCCTTTTTTATAATTTATAAATTCTTTATCTAAACTTCAGACTTCTCTTCTTTCTTTACGCCACCCTTTATTTCAAAAATAATCTTTGCATTTTCTTTATCAAGACCTGCCACAAGAATATCGCCGTTTTTAATATGCATATTTAATATTTCTTCTGCTAAAGGATCTTCCAGGTATTTCTGTATCGCCCGGTGCAGAGGCCTTGCGCCAAATTGGGCATCATATCCCTTTTCAGAAATGAACTTTTTTGCATCTTCTGTAAGTTCAAGCGTAAGCCCAAGATTATGCAATCTCTTGGTAACGCCCTTCATTAATATATCGATGATCGAAAATATATTTTCTTCGGTAAGCTGGTTAAATATTACCACATCATCAATCCTGTTCAAAAACTCGGGGCTGAATGTACGTTTCAATGCCTTTTCTATAACTGGCTTTATTATTTTCTTCAGTATTTTTTGCTCTTGAAGCGGTCGTAAAACCAACGCCATCGCCAAAATCTTTCAATTGTCTTGCACCAATATTCGAAGTCATGATGATCATCGTATTTTTAAAATCAATCTTTCTGCCAAGGCCATCGGTAAGTTGCCCATCATCCAACACCTGCAACAAAATATTGTAAATATCCGGATGTGCTTTTTCAATTTCATCCAATAAAATAACAGAATATGGCTTGCGTCTAACCTTTTCCGTTAGCTGGCCGCCTTCTTCATAACCTACATATCCCGGAGGCGCTCCAATTAATCTTGATACGGTAAATTTTTCCATATACTCACTCATATCAATCCGTGATTAAGCGCATCATCGCTGTCAAACATATATCTTGCAAAGCACGGGCAAGTTCAGTTTTACCAACACCTGTTGGTCCGAGAAAAATAAATGTTCCTATTGGTTTCTTAGGATCTTTTAAACCAACCCTGTTTCTTTGAATGGCCTTTACCACTTTTTGAATCGCCTCATCCTGGCCTACAACAGCTCCGCTTAGATCAGTAGCCATTTTGCGAAGCTTTTCAGTTTCAGCCTGAACCATTCTTTTTACAGGAATACCCGTCATCATACTTACCACTTCGGCAATTGCTTCTTCGTCTATGGGATACCGTTTGTGTTTGCTTTCTTCTTCCCAGTCAGCTTTTGCTTTCTCCAATTCTTCCTGCAATCTTTTTTCTGTGTCGCTTAAGGACGCAGCCTCTTCAAATCGCTGGCTTTTTACAACTTTATTTTTTTCATGCTTAATGTCATCAATCTTTTTTTCCAGCGCTATCACTTCTTCCGGAACATTGATATTTTTTAAATGCACGCGGGCACCCACTTCATCCAATACATCGATCGCTTTATCAGGCAACAACCTGTCTGTCATATATCTGTCGCTAAGCTTTACGCAAGCATCAATAGCATCATCGCTATAAGTAACGTTATGATAATCTTCGTACTTGCTTTTAATGTTCGTTAAAATTTCTATTGTTTCATCAACACTTGGCTGCTCTACCATCACTTTTTGGAAACGACGGTCCAATGCACCATCTTTTTCAATGTACATCCTGTACTCATCTAAAGTACTGGCACCGATGCATTGAAGTTCGCCTCTTGCCAGAGCGGGTTTGAAAATATTTGATGCATCTAATGAACCGCTTGCGCCGCCTGCACCAACAATGGTATGAATTTCATCAATAAATAGAATTACATCACGATTCTTTTCGAGCTCATTCATGATAGCTTTCATTCTTTCTTCAAACTGGCCACGGTATTTGGTACCGGCTACCAAAGCAGCCAAGATCAAGAGAAACCACTCTTTTATCGAAAAGAACCCTGCTCACTTTTCTTTGAATGATACGCAATGCCAGACCTTCAACAATGGCTGTTTTACCAACGCCTGGCTCACCTATTAAAATCGGGTTGTTCTTTTTGCGACGGCTTAAAATCTGGGAAACTCTCTCTATTTCCGTTTCTCTTCCTACAATAGGATCCAATGTTCCCATTTCTGCCAGTCTTGTTATATCTCTTCCGAAATTATCGAGAACCGGCGTTTTTGATTTTGCCTGCGCCGCAGCGCCTTTTGATGATCTTTGTTGAGAATATGATTTTCTTTCTTCGTCAAATTCTTCACCTTCATCATCCTGGAATTCTGCCTTAGGATCTGTTTTTACATATCCTAATTCGTTTTTAAACATGTCGTAATCAACATCAAACTGGTTTAAGATCTGGGTGGCTATATTTTCTTTATTTTTTAAAATAGAAAGCATCAAATGTTCGCTTTCAACCAGCGGGCTTTTGTTGGCCTTCGCTTCTAAAACCGTTATCCTGATTACTTTTTCTGCCTGCTTCGTTAACGGCAGCGAATTAATATTAGCAATGTTCTTTCCTGTTTTATCTTTTACCGCCAGCTCTATTTCCTTGCGAAGCTCATAGAGATCTACATTTAGCGATTTCAAAATTTTTATAGCAGTATTTTCGCCGTCTCTTATAAGTCCCAAAACGAGATGTTCGGTGCCTATAAAATCGTTGCCGAGGCGAAGCGCCTCTTCCCTGCTATATGAAATAATTTCTTTTACCTGAGCTGAAAAATTGTTGTCCATTTAAAACAATTTAATACTATACAATAATAACGAATAAATTTTATTAACATGTTCTAAAATCAATGCACATCCTGTTGAAAACACTATAAAAAGGTTAAAAAGAAGAAGAGGAAATTAAAAAAAGAATTTGACTCTTGTTTGATAACGTTAAACCAAATAAAATAAAAAAATAACAAACACTTTATCAGATTTTTATTATTTATTTAATTACGCTTTTTAAAATAAAAAATTGCGTAGGCGCCGACATTTATTCAACCGTACTTTTTCTTTTTAATATCTTTGGATTTTAATCAACTTGTTAAAATGAATTGAACTAAAAACTTGTTTTCAAATGAAAGTCAAAATTGATACCAAAGAAAAATTTCACGTCATAACGATTAATGAAACCGTGTTGTCTGCTAATATGACAGAAGATATGAGAGAAACGCTGCTACCTTTTTTAAATAATTCAATCAAAAATGTTATCATTAATCTTGAGAATGTTCATGAAATGGATAATGTTTCGGCCGAGGCAATTGTTTCAATACAACAAACGTTTTATGATTCAAATAGTTCATTAGTAATTTGCAATATGCAAAAGGAAATTGAAAAATACCTCGATGAAATTAAACTGCTTGAGCTAATGAATGTCACTCCAACTGAAAGTGAAGCCTGGGATATCGTTCAAATGGAAGAGATCGAAAGAGAATTTATTTAGTAACCTAATTGTCTTTTATAATTTGAAAACGTGTTTTTCTCACGTAAAAATTACTAAAATAAACATTTGCTATCCGTAACAATTTTAGGCAATAATTCCGCCGTTCCGGCCCACAACAGGCATCCGACTGCCCAGGTGTTACAAACACTTGACCACACCTTTTTAATTGATTGCGGGGAAGGAACGCAAATGCAAATGGATCTATACAAAATCAGGCGAAGCAAGATCAATCACATTTTTATTTCGCACCTCCACGGAGATCATTATTACGGCTTAATTGGGCTGCTCACCAGTTTGGGCTTAAACCACCGCAGCAACGACTTGTACATCTATGCGCCTGATCATTTAAAAGAGATAATTGAATTGCAATTAAACGTTTCAAACGCTATTCTTCCTTATGCATTGCATTTTATTAAGCTCGGCAGTGAGGAAATTCTTTATCAAGACAAAAAAATAATTGTTGAAAGTTTTAAAGTAAATCATCGAATTGAGTGTTGGGGATTTTTATTTCGTGAGAAAAAAAACATGAGAAAAATAGATCCTCAAAAAGTTTCCCAGTTCAATGTGCCTACTTCTTATTATGAAGCGCTTCACAGCGGTAAAGATTTTATTTCACCTGATAATAAAATAATAAAGAATGAAGTTCTTACTAACGTGGTGAATCCACCAAAATCTTACGCTTACTGCGCCGATACTAACTATTTTGAACCAATAATTGAAAAAGTGAAAGGCGTTGATTTGCTGTATCATGAGTCTACTTATCTGGATGCACTGCAAGAAAAAGCTGGCAGCAGGTTTCATTCAACAGCAAAGCAAGCGGCAACAATTGCAAAAAAGGCGCAGGTAAAAAAATTACTGTTAGGACATTTCTCATCCATGTATGACAAGCTGGATGCGTTCAAAACCGAGGCATGCGAAGTGTTCCAAAATTCCGAACTTGCCGAAGAGGGCACGTGCTACTTTGTGTAATGGTCAGTCATCTTTTCCTAGCACAGTCCAATTATAAAACTCCGGAAAATGTTTGCGCCAGGCGACTTCATTATGTTTGGCATCGGCGTCAATAATTTCTTTGACGGGTGACGACGAGACTGTTTTTATTTCTTTTTCAATGCGCTTCATATCGGGGATCATAGGATCGGGCTCCTCACCACCAGCATAAAAAAATAACCGGGAGTTAATATTCTTTGCTTTTGAATTAACGGCCTGGTCAATCCCTGAGGCTATCCAAAAAGATGGTGAAAAAATTCCGGCTCCGCCAAAAACAGAAGGATATTTTAAAACAGCATACAATGAGATCAGGCCTCCCATTGAGCTCCCTGCTATGTAAGTACTGTTTTTGCCACGCATGGTTTTATAATGTTTATCAATAAAAGGCTTTAACGTCTTTACCAGGAAATCAACATACTGATCTCCTTCTCCTTTACCAAACTGCTGAAAGGTATAGGGATTGTATTCGCTCATTCTTTTTGAAAGTCCGTTATCAATTCCTACAACGATAACCTCTTTTTTTCCTGCTTTAAAAATTGAATCCAGGTATTTGTCAACTCCCCATTCTCCCGCATACGAAGTAGCGTCATCAAAAAGATTTTGCCCATCATGCATATATAAAACGGGATATCGTTTTTTTGAATACTTATAGTCAGGAGGAAGATAAATCCAGATTCTTCTTGAACGATTTAGTTGCGGAATAAAAAAAGCACTATCCATTATCGTTACATTAGGTGAGGCTGTGTGCACTTTTGGCAATGATGCCGATGCAAAATCATCGCTCCATCCTTTTATTGCTATCATAATTATCGTATCGGCTCGATACTGTTATAAGCCGGTTTGAGATCCCCTCTCCATTTTCAGTAGTTTCAACTTTGTCCCAACTTCCTCTTGTAAATTTATATTCATAATTGCCGGCCGAAAGTGTGATAACAATTTTTGCGATCCCATTTTTATTTGCTGAAAATTCAAAATTTGTATCAGCAGGATTCCAGGTATTAAAATTTCCGGCAATGAATAAAGAGTCTTTGGAATGCAACACAGACGCTTGCTTTACAACGAACGTAATTTTGTATTGGGCAAAAGACAATTGTATCCAAAATTGAAAAAAGCAAATAATAAAAAACTGCGCTACAAACTTCATTGCATAAATGATTATACAATTGTTGGGATAAACTTTTTAACTTTTTCATGAAGAAATGAACTCAATGGAACTAACGGCAGTCTCAAAATATTTTCTATCATTCCCATTTCTGCAAGAAAACATTTCACACCAGCCGGATTATTTTCCGCAAACAGCAGATCTATTCCTTCCAACAATTTATACTGTAATTTATCCGCTTCATAAAAGTTTTGCGACAAAGCCAATCTTATCAATTCCGAAAAATCTTTGGGAAAACAATTTGCAGCGACGCTTATTACGCCATCCATTCCACACGCAATTAACGGAAGTGCGAGGTGATCGTCTCCACTTACCACCAAAAATTCTTCAGGCCTGTTTTTTAAAATATGCATACATTGGATCATGTTGCCGCTTGCCTCCTTGGTGCCCGCAATGTTTCCGCATTCGGTTGCAAGCCTAAGCGTTGTTTCGGCGGTAATATTACTTCCCGTTCGTCCCGGAACATTGTATAAAATAACCGGCTTTGGCGAAATCTCTGATATTTTTTTATAATGTTGAAAAATACCTTCCTGCGACGGCTTGTTGTAGTTAGGGCTGGAACTTAGTATAGCCGTAGCTTTGTCCAAACAAAACAGATCAAAACTCTTTAATATTTCGGTAGTATTATTTCCCCCGATCCCAACGACTACAGCTATCCGGTTATTTACCTTACCGAAGGTAAATTTTACGATGTCTGCCATCTCCGCCTTGCTAAGTGTTGGAGTTTCGCCGGTAGTTCCTAAAGTAATGAGGTACTCAACACCATTTTCTATAACATTATCAATTAGCTTTTCAAGCGCATCATAGTCCACCTCCAGATTTTTTTTGAACGGGGTTATTAAGGCAACGCCCGTACCATGCAAAGTTTTTTTTAATGACATAAATATTCGAAAATTAATTCAGCTCATTCAATGCTTAATTATGCTATTTTAATTTTGGTAAATATAAAAACAATCCTGATTTTTTTAATTTTCATCCCAGAAGCCCATCTTGTTGAACTTTTCAATCCTTTGATTCGCCCTGTCTTCCGGGTCTATCGATTTTAATTCAGCGATGATCGGTTTTATATATTGTTTGAGATTTGCTGCCGCCTCATCATAATTCCAGTGCGCTCCGCCTGTTGGTTCAGGAATAATTCCATCTACCAGGCCGAACTTCAGCATTTCGCCGGGCGTTAAACGAAGTTGTTCGGCGGCAATTTCCTTTTTGTCCCAATTATGCCACAAAATGCTGCTGCAGCTTTCAGGCGATATTACCGAATACCAGGTATTTTCCATCATCAATACTTTATCGCCTGCCCCGATTCCCAAGGCACCGCCGCTTGCGCCTTCACCGATTATTATGCAAACAACAGGAACTTTCAGGCGCAGCATTTCATATATATTTCTTGCAATAGCTTCCCCCTGCCCTCGTTCCTCAGCCTCCAGGCCAGGATAAGCGCCAGGGGTGTCAATTAAAGTAATAATAGGCTTATTAAATTTTTCAGCAAGCTTCATCAGGCGGAGGGCTTTTCGATAACCTTCGGGATTAGCCATTCCAAAATTCCTCATTTGACGCATTTTGGTATTGGTACCTTTTTGGTGGCCTATCACCATAATTGTTTCTCCATCAAGCTGGGCAAATCCGCCGATCATTGCCTTGTCGTCTTTTACGTTCCTATCGCCATGTAACTCGACAAAATTGGTAAACATCTTTAAAATATATTCAAGCGTATAAGGCCTGTCAGGATGCCGGCTGAGCTGAACTTTTTGCCACGGGGTAAGATGCTCCGTAATTTCCTTTCGTTTCAAAAGCACATTTTCTTCAAGCTTGCCAATTATTGAGTCATATTCTGCATTTGAATTTTTTGAAGCAAGCTTTTTGTTTTCTTCTATTTGTTCATATAGTTCTTTGATGGGCTGCTCAAAATTCAGAAATTGCCTGTTAAGGGTTACTGGCATAAGATATTTATGATTTAGAATTAATCAGTTTTATTTTTTGAGAGGATAAAGTTACGCTGGGAAATTTAAATACAGATATTAAGGCCAAATCTCGCGATGATAATAAGAATTGTTATCCGGTTTCAGTTTTTTAGTTAAAAAAATTGATGCTTACCTGAGTTGAAATTTTATTATCTTGCGCTTCCGAATTACAAAATGGATCGGTAGTTCAGTTGGTTAGAATGCTGCCCTGTCACGGCAGAGGTCGCGGGTTCGAGTCCCGTCCGGTCCGCTTTTACTAAATCAAATCTTCTAAAAGTCGCTTAAAATGAATGTTTTAAGCGACTTTTTGCTTTATTACCGTCAAAGGTGAACCAAAATAATCAAGGTGGTCGGTTACCAATTCGGTTAGCAATTCGGTTAGCACTTTCTACCCATATATTTGCTAACCGAGCAGAAGACAAGCTCTCTCCCTCCTTCTCTATCACTACGAACAAATGTAAGAAGCTAAGGCGCCTTTAATCAATTATTCATTTTAAAGGTCACCACAATGCAATCAAAACAAACATTCTCTATCCTTTTTTGGATTGAAAAAAGCAGAATTAATGAAGGCAAAGCATCCTTGTATGCCAGAATTACTGTAAGCGGTAGACGGTCTGAAATATCAACTCATCGAAAAGTTTCCGTCCATGCCTGGAATTCAAAAGCTCAAATCCTTTCTTCAAAAACTCCCGAAGCGAAAGAGCTAATAACTACCTGGCAATCTTAAAAGCAAAGCTGTTGAATTGCCAGAGCAAATTAGAAGCGAGGGGCATAACCATCACCGCCGAATCTCTCAAAAAAGAATATTGACCGGGCGAACGTTTTCAACCATGTATCGATTAAGATTGTGCAAATGTTTGAAAGATCGCTACCATCACCGAGAACTTCTCACCCATCACCAAAAACTTCTCACCGCCGCTGATTAGTAGGTTCATTACTTTTTTATTCTTATTTTTTATTCCATATATTCCCTTTTTAAACGCCAATTTCCACAGAAGTCATCGTAAGCGAACCCGCCACTGCTTTATCATTGAAGAAAGAAACATTATCATTACTTCCTTTTAATCCTAATGAATATAATAGCGGCAAATAATGCTCAGGTGTTGGAATCGCAAGCCTGCTTTCAGCACCTAAACCTTCATAATTGATCAATGGTTTATGATCCCCGTCTGTGATCAAATGTTTAAAAGTATCATTCATCTGTAACGCCCAATCATAACCATAATCCTCGTATTTATTTTATTCCCACGAAACCATCCTAAGATTGTGCACCATATTGCCACTTCCAATAATCAGTACACCTTTTTTTCTCAATTCATACAATTCTTTTGCGAGATCATAATGATATTGCGGGCTTTTGGTATAATCAATGCTTAACTGCAAAACGGGAATTTTTGCTTCCGGATACATGTGCCTAACCACAGTCCATGCACCATGATCCAAACCCCAATCATGGTCCAATTCCACATGGGCAGAATGAATAAGAAAGCTGTTTCCATCGCCAATGCCGGATTGCCCGGCGCAGGATATTGCACATCAAATAATGCCTGCGGAAATCCGCCAAAATCATGAATGGTTTCGGGAAAATCCATCGCCGTGATCTTGTTCCTTTACTGAACCAATGCGCAGAAATTACCAACACCGCTGCAGGTGTTGGAATTTCTTTTGCCATTTGTGTCCATTTCTGGCCTAAACTCATTGTCCTCAATTCCATTCATAGGCGAACCATGACCGATAAATAAAACAGGCATAACATGTTCCTGTTCTTTTAAGTCACGGGTAAAATTATTAAATGCTGTTAATGTTGCCATATTTGCTGCTCCTGTTATTAATGTTTTAAAAACTGTTTCCTTTTCATGTGTTAGCTCTTTAAATTTAATAAGCTACGGTAAACCGTTGGCGTATATATTTTGGATTTTCCAATTCATCTACAATCGCTACTGCAATGTCTTCTACAGAAATAATGCTCCTTTTGTTTGCATCAAATACAGGATTATCCAGGCCTGTTCTGTAAGTTCCTTTTCTTATACCTGATGTACCCTGATTCATCTCAATTGCCGGGCTTAAAAATGTCCAGTCCAATTCCTTTTCGTTCTTTAGAATATTTAAATAGTCTCTTGCCGCAGAAGCACCTGCTCTGAATGCTTCAGGAAATTGTGGCGTTTCTAAAAGTTGCACACCATCTGCTATGTATAAACTTCCTGCTCCACCTACCACAATGAACCGCCTTATCCCGGATTTCTTCACGCCTGCCTGAATAGCCTGAGCCCCATTTAGATATTCATCATATAAATTTGGGTTGGTCCATCCGGCATTATACGCGCTGATTACTGCCTCTTGACCTTTTACGGCTTTCTCAACCTCACTTTCATTTAGGACATTTGCTTTAATTGCAGAAACATTTTCTGCGTGTTTTATTTTTTCAGGGTTACGAACAATCGCCGCGACATGATATCCTCTTTGCAAGAGTTCATTTAAAATGGCTGATCCTACAAATCCTGATGCTCCTATTAGTGCTACTTTCATTTTAATATATTTAAGAAAGCAAAGATAACGCTATGAGTACCTTGAGTCCATTGAGTATAAACAAGAAAAAGTATTGATTTAGGAATGCTTTTCGTATTCCAATGTTTATTTATTGTTGAATTTTCCTGATACGAGTTAAAGTTTTGGGTGTAAATCCACTGCCGGAAGCAATCATGTGCAGCGGAACTCTCGCTGAAGAATGGGTTGGATAAAGTGCGGTAGAATCAGCAAAGCATTGTTCTAAAGAAGAATCAATAACAGAAATTAACCCTTTTTGCTCAGACGCGTAAGATTCATATTTTAGCCCTATTTTTATTAGATAGAGTTATAAATACTGTATAAGTTAAGATATGAAACTTTTTTGGCCTAACTAAACCACTTACACAAAATGGACTCATTGACCATTATAACACTGCTTATCTTTATGAGTGCTGCTTTTTCTTACATAAACCAGCGATTTATAAAATTACCCGGTACTATAGGCGTTATGGCAATAGCTATTGTAGTTTCCCTGATTGTTTTGCTAATCGGAAAAACAGGCAACGAAAAATCGGGAGTTATTACTAACCTTGCACACAACATAGATTTCTCATCCGTACTGCTTAATGTGATGTTGGGTTTTTTACTCTTTGCTACGGCTCTTCACTTTGACTATAAAAAACTAAAAGCATTACGAATTCCAATCATTTTACTAAGCACATTAGGTGTATTATCTTCAGCAGCCATTTTTGGCGTTTTACTTTATGGAGCAACTGTGCTCTTACATATTACTCTTCCCTTGATTTATTGCTTTGTATTTGGCGCACTTATTTCTCCAACCGATCCTATTGCAGTCGGAGCCATACTTAAAAAGTCTAAGATTCCATCACGGCTTGATACAATCATATCCGGGGAATCCATGTTCAATGATGCAGTGGGCCTTATTCTATTTGTGACGCTGTTAGATATCGCTGATGAGTCAAAGACAAGTTTCTCTTTAGGTCAAACTGTCCGCATGTTTGTGCAGGAAGTTATAGGAGGTGTTGCTGTCGGGTTCATCGTTGGATATTTAGGATACCTGCTTATCAAATCAATAGGCGACCTTCAAACCATTTTTTTAATTTCCATGGCACTTGTATTAGGCATATCGATTATTGCCAATAAGATACATGCCTCTGTGCCCTTATCAGAAGTATCCGCAGGGCTGCTTATCGGCAATAAAAACCTGGCGAAAAACCATCCTGCTGGCCAGTATTTAAATAAGATATGGCAGTTGTTGGATGAGGTTCTCAATACGATTCTGTTCGTAATGATTGGGCTTCAACTTGTATTACTCCCCTTCCTGAGTAATTATTGGCTGATTGGCTTATTGTCAATTTTAATTATACTGATTGCCCGGCTGGCAAGCATTTCCCTTCCGGCATTTTTTCAGTTGCGGAAAGTAAACTTTGGCAATCTGGCCATACTTACCTGGGCAGGCTTGCGCGGAGGAATTTCTGTAGCCATGGCGCTTTTACTTCCTTCTTCGGAATATCGAGAAATCATACTTTCGTGCTGCTACTTTATTGTATTATTCTCCGTCATCGTGCAAGGCTTAACACTTATTAAAGTTGTAAATTGGGCAGTCAGTCAAAAAAAACCTAATCTCCCTGATTTAAATAAGTCTGACCCGTAAAAAAGTATAATAAAAGTCACCCCACGCAAAATGATTTTTTTGGTCCAACAAGACTTTAATTCCTTTACTTTTCCATCATGTACATTTCTTTCGAATTCGCAGTTAAAAATATTTGTACAGCCATAGCAGCCATATATTCGCCATCCGCTTGTTACCAAGCATCTTCCAAATAAAAAAAAATAGAAAAATAGGCAACTCCGAAAACATTGTTTATTTTAAACAGAGGCAACCCTTGTTGCAGAATTGCCGATTACTATGCTAGAAATATTATACTTGATATCCGCAAACGAACTAAACACGCTTATCAGGGGTTGTACCCTGAATAACAGGGAGAGTCAAAAAAAATTGTATGACTCTTTCTATAGCTATGGCATGTCAATTTGTGATCGCTATACAAGGAATAAGGAAGATTCTATAGAAATATTTAATGACGGGTTTCTGAAAATATTTAGGGAGATACACAGGTTTAAACCCGCTTACACTGATGAATTAAATTCATTCAAAGGCTGGTTACGAAAAATTATGATCTATACCGCCATAGACTATAACAGGAAATATCATAAACACGGCTTTACGACGGAACTAAATACAGCAATGATTTTTGCTCCCACAGAGGAAGAAGATGTTTTTGATATGATTTCTTATGATGAAATAATTCGTGCTATCAGAGAACTCTCACCAGCTTACCGCACCGTTTTGAACATGTTCATTATCGATGAGTTCACCCATGATGAGATATCAAGTCAACTTGGTATTGCAGTAGGTACTTCAAAGTCTAATCTTTCGAAGGCAAGACAACAATTACAAAATATTTTAAAAAAGGACAATAAAATAATAAGAGCTAAAAATGTTGGATGATGAAATAAATAAAAGGATCAATGAAGCCGCACACGGTTACCATCCTTCTTATGAAGATGAAGCCTGGATCAGGATGGAACAAATGCTGGATGAACATCTTCCTCAAAAAAAGGATAGAAGAAAAGTATTTTTTATCTTTCTTTTTACAGTTATAATTTTCGCAGGTCTGTTTTTTATTTCCTATCATCGTGAAAAAAGCATTTCATCGGTCTCTTTTTCAAATACGGCTCCAGGAATTAATCAGGCAGTCAATAATAAAAAAGTAGAATTGTCTGCAAACGCTCATTCGAAAAATACCGGTAGTAGTAAACACGAAGCTATTGTTTTACCTATAAATGAAAATGTCATCCCACAAAAACAGAAACCAATTGCTCCCGACGTGGCCGCCATCAATGTAAATCAGGAAAGTTTTACAAAAAATAATGATGGTAGTGCGAAAATTGAAATTGATAAAAACAGCGGAACAACTGGCGAAAAAGTAACTGTAGAAGCAAGTGCCTCGAACAACGCAGACAAATTATCGGGTACACAGGGAAAGGCAAATGATAATGTATTGCAAGAGCGCGCAACACGTCAAGTTGTCAATAAGATTTCCGTTACTAACGGTAAGGATAGTACGAAAAATAACCAGTTTGCGGATGAGAAAAATCACGGGCAATCTAAAAGCGCTAACAAACCCGTTATGATTCATAAAAGCCTTGGAACCAATTTTGGAATAAGTGTAAGCGCCGGGACGGAAGTGAGCGGCCTAAGTGTTGGCAAAGCAGGAAAATTAACCGTTGCATACGGTGCGGGGCTCAGCTTTGATTTATCGCGCAAACTTATTTTACGGACAGGATTTTATATTGATAAAAAAATCTATTCAGTTGGTAAAAATGATTATCACTTCCAATCCGGAAATTCCAGTAATTACAATTACCTGCAAAGTATTGATGCCGATTGCAGAGTTTATGAAATACCGCTTGTTGTTAATTATAATTTCAGCAAGATAAAAAATCATAGCTGGTTTGCGGCTGGAGGCCTTTCTTCGTATCTAATGAATAAAGAATCTTATGAATATTATTACAAATATCCGGCAGGAAATACTTATGATGAATTATGGTCTATAAGTAACAAAAACAAACATTATTTTGCGGTGCTGGATCTGTCGGCCGGCTATCAATACACACTTAGCAAACGCTTTTCATTGGCCGCTGAACCTTATCTAAAATTGCCTTTTAGCGGAATTGGCGCCGGTAAAATAAAATTAAATAGTGCAGGTATTCTTTTTACAATGACAATGAAGCCATTTAAAAAATAATTTTTGGAAAATTTTATAATGCAGTAAAATTTTATAACATTATTGCTTGCTTGTCAATAGCTAATGATCCCTTTGAGAATAAATTAAGGCTTTCTTACACGAAAGCCTTTTTTATAAATTACGAAAGGAAAATTATTAAAAGATTTATCTGAGAATAATTTGCAGACGATAATAAACCAGGTTTGCGGGTTGATGATTTTTCATGCATTGCCTTGTCTTTTTCTCTAAAAATTATTTTGGTGAAAACCGACTTGTTAATGGTGAACGGATTGTAAAAATTTTAAGTGTACAAATTTTTAATTAACCAATCCTTCCAACTTTTTTCTATTACTATTGGTAATATTTCCGCCGGAAATTTCTATCAGCTTTTCACTTTTAAATCACTCAATGTTCTGATCAGAGATTCAGTTGCTGTGCCCGCAGTACTGCAAAATTTTCACGACTGATGTCAATTGAAAAGTTTTCTTCATTTCCCAGCTGACATTTTTTTTGGACTGCTATTAATGATTCCGCCACTTTTTACGCAAAGAATTATAAGCAAGAGCCAACAGCGTTTCTTCTTTAGCCGAAATATTTTTGCCAGCAGCCGAATAAATTGCTTTGACACTTCAGGGCTTGTATTCAGTAATTCTTCAAAATCATTTTTGGGTATTATGGACAGTTCCGTGGGCTCAAGCGCTTCGCTATCTTTAAAAAACGATTTTTTCCAGTAGCTGGTAAGATAAGGCCACATGTGATTGAATAAATATTCTCTTGTTTCGGCAGCTTCATTGCCCTCTAATTCCCGAAAAGTACCATGGACGATTACGCTTTGGCAATCAACAATTGGCAGGAAACTTGAGATAATTGCGTAATAATACAAACGTAGCAGAAAATCAATTTATAAAAATAAAGTCCGATTTCAACAAATATTTCTACGATAAAATGTAGTGACTTTTGAAACAGAACCGCGATTCGCAATCAATCAATGCATAAGCTTGTTGCAGAGGTAAGAAAGCGATTCGCAAGGCATTTATTTTGGAACAAGAAACAGTGCCGTAATTTTATGCGCGCAATGAAAAGAACATTCCTGAACAATGCATCGAAAAATGAGTAAAAAAATACATTTGCGCATACGCAGCGGCGTTACGCTGCTTAAATGCACTTGTTTTTTAGAGGGAATTGGAGAAAATGCATTAGAAATAAGTTCACGTATTTGCGAACGTTTGATGTATTTAGTAATTGAATCAAATAAAGAAAAAAAAGTAAAAATGAATGGAAGATACCGCTTGATAAGAATAAAATAGAAGTATATGTAATTCCAACGAATGAAGAGTTAGTGATTACAAAAGAAGCTGGAATGATATATTGAAATGATTTTTTTGATTTAAATCAACCTGGTAAACGTTTTGGCTGCAGATTAAAAATAATTTGAAATGAAAATTCTTTTTTTCGGAGCAGGTATTATTGGCAGAGTGTATTCTGCAAGACTTATTCAAGCGAAATATGATGTTACATTACTGGCCCGGGGCAGCCGCTACAACAATTTAAAAACAAATGGAATAACGCTTAAAAATTGTATTTCCGGAAAACAAATAAAATCATATGTGCCTCTAATTACATCTCTAAATGAAAATGATTTTTATGACCTGGCCATAGTCAGTGTTCGATTTGATCAACTTGATGAAGTGATGTCGGTACTGAAAAAAAATAACGCCATTAAGAATGTAATGTTTATGATGAATATCCCGGGGAAAACAGTTTTTCTCAGCAATATATTAAATTCAAAAAATATCATTTTAGGATTTCCTGGTATCGGCGGAGCCGACAGGAATGACGTTATAGAATATATTGATATTAAACAGCAAAAAACTACCATCGGCAGCATAACCGGCACAGATTCTATATTATTAAACGACATAAAAGCAGCTTTTGAATCTGCAAATTTTAATGTGGCAATCTGCAATGATATGCAATCGTGGCTGAACACACATACTATCTTTATCAGTTGTATTTCGGCAGCAATTTTAAGCGAACAAGGGAACCCTGTTCAATTAGCAAAAAAAAGATGGAAGGTAAAAATGATGGTGCAAAGCATTCGGGAAGGATTTTCAGCGCTTAAAAAAACCGGCATGAAAATTTTACCATCCAATTTGAATATCCTGTTTATGAAGATGCCGCGATGGTTTGCTATTTGGTATTGGCAAAAAGCACTAAGAAGGGAAACAGCGACAGTAGCTATAGCGCCGCATGCCAATACCGCTTCGGATGAAATGATGTCGATTGCAGAAATTGCACTAAATATCGTTCATGCCTCATCGTTAGCAACGCCGGCTTTGGACAAATTACTTCAACCATTTCTGAACGAAGCAAATTTATCTGCTTAAAATATTAATTATGCACTGGCGCCACTCCGGATATTACAATGGAACGCTATAAAAGAACAGTTGAGGTTTCTTGATATGGAAAAGCATTGTGAGCTGTTGTAATCGTCTCTAAACTTAACTTACCCGTTACCGTTATGAATCGAATCTACACAACTGGCCAGCTGGCCTATGTACCTTCATACTAAGAATATCGTGATATTTTTAGTAACTAAATAAATGTTTACATAGGAAATGCATTTATCCTGATTATACCTGCACTGCAACTTCTACGGGTTCAGCGTCTACCAATACCGGAATATTTTCATGTTTCTTCATTCTGTTCTTTTTAAGGAAGCGAACGTGCAACAGTCCTATAAACATCGCAATAACACCTTCAATCAATACAGTATTTTGCACACCAATGTATTGCGATATAAAACCGATAAGCAATCCTCCAAGGGGCTGCATTCCAAAGAAGGCCATTGCATATATAGCTAATAACCCTGCCGCGCATAACAGGATCAACTGAGTTTGTATTAGTGTATTCGTTACCGTTATTTGCGACATCATGCCAAAAGCTCCAATTGCGGCAAATAGCAGCGCAAGCGGGTAATAAGTGGTATGTGAAAATAAAATGAGTCCTGCCCCAAAAACGAAAGTATTGATGGCTAAGATTTTTCTCAGATTTTTTCCGGCTTCAATGAGGCAAGAAATATGGCTCCTGAAAATGCACCCAAGCCAATAACGCTGTCAATTACCCCAAACGTAGATGCAGTTCCATGAAATATATCCTTTGCATAAACCGGTATCAATGTGCTGAAAGGGAATACAAATAAGCTTATAAGAGCCAGCATTTTAATTACGAATGAAATCGAGGGTGTATGCTTTATGTAAGCAAATCCCTCTTTAAGATCTTTGAATACATTTTTAGAATTTGGCCTCGGAATATATTTCGGGAGCCGCATCAACAATAATGAAATAATCACAGCAATAAAGCTTAACGCATTTAATCCAAAACAAATATCATCGCCGAATCTCTCGATTACAAAGCCTGCAATTCCGGGGCCTATAAGTCTCGATAAATTCACCATCGATGAATTTAAAGCCAATGCATTCGGCAGATCTTTCTTATCATCAACCATCTCATATTACCAAAGATTGCCGTGCCGGCACATCAAATGCATTGACAATACCCAACAATGCACTTAATGCAATTATCTCCCACACCGAATAATGTTTAAAAAATACAAGAATAGTTAATAACAAGCGCCTGCACCATTGATATTACTTGCGTAAGAAGCAAAACCTTGTAACGATTATAACGATCCGCCACCACTCCGCCAAGAAATGAAAATAAAAACGAAGGAAACAGGCTTGCAAACAAGCTTACGCCTAACATAAACGTCGAATGGGTGAGCGAATAAATAACCCAGCTTACCGCAGTTTTTTGCATCCATGTGCCAATGAGAGAAACGGATTGACCTATAAAATATAACCTGTAGTTGCGGCTTTTAAATGCGCTGAATGTACTTATTTTCATAACAAATCTTCTCCCTTATTATTACACAGTATTATTCAAAATCAACTATTTTTCTTAAGGGTTCGATGGCACGTTGCAGCAAATCTCTTTCCTTACGGTACATATTTCTTCCAATGCTTTTTTTAGCCATTCATCACGTTCGTTCCTTACCTTATACAATATTTCCTGGCCGGCTTTCGACAGTGAAATATTTGCCTTTCGTTTGTCGGTTTTGGATGCGCTTCTCGAAATGTAATCAAGTTCTAAAAGTGATTTAAGTATTTGCGACATGGATTGTGTGGTAATTTTTTCTATCGCAGCAAGTTCGCTTGGCAATAGTTGTTTATGCTGATCAAGTAATGCCATTGTGGATCTTTCTGTAAGAGACAAGTTCGCGCTGGTTGCCGATTTATTCCGCAATTGTTTGATTAACCTGGTAAGGTACCAGTTCTGAGATCGGTCGCTAATTGCTGACTTTTTTGTTCAACTATCATAATTAATGAGGTAAACTTGTAAGTTTACCTTACAAAGTTACTGGTAAGTTTTTTTATTTTCTTTAATTTTTTTTATCCGGGAAAATTTTGTGATTTTTTTATTAAGTTATTACTCTAAAATGGCAATATTGTTTAGGTATTTCGTAGAATTTTTTCAATTCCCGGTTTTAATCTTAAAAATAATTTAAAGAAAAAATGGCGGCAACTTCCTAAGAATAAGCTAAAGTCATTTTTTTTGCCATATACTGCGCGCCTGTAAAAATTTATCAACCGACTTTACTTTAATTTACAAAGAAATTATTATAAAGCCTGATGTCTCATTCTTCCTTGTTTAGAAAAAATATAGATAGCGCTATCGCTGCAGTAGCAGGTTTTTTCATTATCTTTTTGTTTACCAGGCATGGTGGCATCGGGCTGTGTCCTGATGGTGTTGTATATACCACGACAGCAGAAAATTTGCATTCAACTGGTCATCTTAGAGATTTTACAAACCATCCGATGATAAATTTTCCTGCATTGTATCCTTCCTTACTCACAGGTATCATTTTTTTAACGGGAATAAAACCCTTGCTTTTCGAACCGTATGTTAACGGATTACTTTTTGGAGTTGTAATCTTTATGTCGGGGTACATAATGGAATATTTTTCATTCCCTTCAAAATGGTATAAAAGGGCAATTCTTACATGCATTGTTTTCAGTCCGGCGCTGCTCGAAGTTTATTCGATGGTTTGGTCAGAAACTGTTTTTATCGTTTTGCTGTTACTTTTTATGGTATCAATGTATAGGTATTTTAATTCATATTCCTCAACCGCGCTAATCACATCCGCAATTATCGCGGCATTGGCCTCAATTACGCGTTATGCTGGTGTAACAGTTATCGCAGCGGGAATCGTATTTATATTAATGGACATGAAAATGCCGCGAAAGCAAAAAATAAAAAATTTATTGTTATATACTTTTATAAGCCCCCTGTTATTAATAATTAATCTTTTAAGAAATTATTTCGTCAGTGGAACAGAAACAGGAATTCGCGAAAAAGCCTTTTCCACCTTTGAAAAAAATACGTTTGACGCAGGGTCTGTATTTCACGATTGGTTGCCTTTTTTACAAGGTCATTACGCGGGTGCTGTAGTCACATTTTTTTTGATAATCATAATTCTTTTTGCGATATCAATTAAATATTTTTTGTCAAACCGAAGGCTCTCTTCATACGAAAGCATGGCTGCGGTTTTTTCATTATTATACATCTTATTCATAGTTGTAGTTGCCAGCCTCTCAAGATTTGAATCGCTAAACAGCAGGTTTTTTTCACCTGTATTTATTTTACTGCTTTGGAGCTGCAGTAGCTGGATACCAGGTCTAACTCATCGGATTAGTTCTTCCAAAAAGAAAATGATAATAGGTTTGGGAGCGTTGATTTTTTTGAGTTTCATGTATGGTCAATTGAATGCAGATTATGAAACGTGGGATGGCGTTAAAGATGCAGGAATACCTGGCTATACAGAAGATCAATGGCGTTATTCGCCTACGGTTCAATTTATGCAAAAGGATACCATGCTTTTTCGCAAAGGCTATACTGTATATTCCAATGCATACGACGCTGTTTATTTTTTTACAGGAAGGCCGGGGAAATTTTTACCTCATAAAGAATACAAACCTGGAATAAAAAATTTCTTAAACGATCAGCATTGTTATATGATTTGGTTCACAGATGGAGAAGATTCAGACCTCGTTGGGATGCCTTTTATAACCTCGGTTAAAAAAATGACGTTGATGAAAAAATTCGACGATGGGTGGATTTATAAATACGATAAATAAGCTAATTAGTTTCATGCTTTCTCCTGTCTTTCCAAACAACTTTTTTTGATTATGGCACAATATTGTATGTGTTATTTTAAAAGCTAATTATGAAACCAATATGTTTTACAATTTCCGCGTTATTGTTTTGTATAACGGTTTTTTGCCAGGATAGCATCAGAACAATAAATGATAAACCTGGAACTCCTTCATCTTTGAGAACTCCTTACACTCCCCCGCTTAATCATCTACATACGATAAACAGGAACGGGCTTCCCAACCAGGCAATTAATCATAATGGAACTGAAAGCAACCAGGTATTGCCGGCGAACAATTCGCAGAGTGTTCCGGTGAATTCCGGAACTAATAAAATAACACTTCAAAATAAACCAGTTATCAAGCCTGTGCCACCGGTTACAAGTGTTTCTCCTAATGCGCCGGCTTATATAAAGCCGGCAAAAGTTACAAGTCCGATCAGGAACTAGTAATTCGTCGCACTTCATTTATCTGCATTAAATTTAAATACAAAACCCCCTGTTTCCAGAGGGATTTAATTTGTAAAATCTAATTTGTGATTTCAATTATATAACGGTTTGTTCCAAAAACTTATTGTTGGTTGATATAATTTTTTCCTAAGTTTCCGACGTCAGGATCAAATTAAAGTTTGTTTCAAATACAATATTTTAGGGGAATATTTTTCTCATTTATAACTATCTTGCCTTTCTTTTAATTAAACTAAATCACATGAAAAAGATTGCTTATTTTCTTCTTGGTTGCATTTGCATATTTGCAATGGTTAAATGCAATTCGTCAACTTCAACAAATGGCTCAACATCAGATTCTACTTCAACAGTAACAACTAACTCAACTGACTCGGGCAATGTTACGGCCAACTGGAAGATCGGCGTTCAAATGTGGACGTTCAGAATGTTTTCGTTTACAGAAGCGCTGGACAAAGTGGACAGTTGCGGTGTAAAATATATCGAAGCTTTTTGGGGGCAGCCCTTAGGTGGCGGCATGAAAGATAGCTTCGGAGTAAAAATGTCAGATGACAGCAAAGCCAAACTAAAACAATTGCTGCAGCAAAAGGGCATCAGCATTGTTGCTATGGGCGTAATTGTTCCAAAAACAAGAGAAGAGTGGAAGCAGGCCTTTGATCTTGCAAAAGAATTTGGGTTAAGTTATATAACTGCCGAGCCTCTCAAGAATCAATGGGGTATGGTAGACAGCATGGCCGGCTCTTATGGCATTAAAGTAGCCATTCATGATCATCCGAAACCTAATGTTTACTGGAGCCCTGATTCAGTCTTGGCGGCTACTGTAGGCCATCCTAATATTGGCTCCTGCGCAGACTTAGGCCATTGGGCACGTAACGGCATAAATCCTGTTGATGCGCTTAAAAAACTGGAAGGGCATATCATTGGTGTACACTTAAAAGACATTGTAAAGTTTGGCGACACTAACGCGGCAGATACAATAGTTGGTAAAGGTGTAATTGATTTTCCGCCTATATTCCAGGAATTGAAACGCCAGCATTTCAGCGGAATGTTTTCTATTGAACACGAATCAAACTGGTATCACAGCGTACCCGACGTAATTGAAACCGTTAAGTTTTATCATGACCAGGTGGCTGCACTTAAATAGTCCTATTTTTTCTTTTAAAAAGGCTGAATAGTTAAAAACTGTTCTGCCTTTTTTTATTGAATAAATCCAGCGTCCCGCTATCTTATCATTATTTGATACCTTAGTAATAGTACTAACGATTATTATATTTCACATTTCAAGTCCAATTTTTTTTAAAAAAATATTTTAGAATGAAAAATAAGATGATCTTTTTTCTTGTTTTGATCCAATCAATATGGATAACTAACGTCAAAGCACAAACGAAAAACGAAATTGAAGTATGGCTTACCAATCCTGATAAATCTGCTTTATTTGCGAAGCAGGAAAAGCTGTTGCAATTCGGCGGAGAAACAGGCAGCTATCCGGTCATTAAAGTAGATGATAAACAAACCTATCAATCTATGGTGGGTTTTGGTTTTGCTGTAACCGGCGGGAGCGCCACACCTATTTTACAGATGAATGATGAAAGCCGGTCAAAATTACTGCATGAGCTTTTTGCAACCGAGGGAACAAGCATTGGTGTTAGTTATATCAGGTTAAGCATCGGTTCGTCCGACTTAAATGATTTTGTTTTTTCCTATGACGATTTGCCAAATGGCGAAACAGATGTGGACATGAAAAAGTTTGATCTTGGTCCGGATAAGAAAAATATCATTCCCGTGATGAAGGAGATACTTGCCATTAATCCTTCCATAAAAATATTAGGTTCTCCATGGTCGCCGCCAAGGTGGATGAAAACAAATCATGATACAAGAGGTGGAAGGCTGATTCCAAAGTATTATGCTGCTTATGCAAAATACTTTGTAAAATATATCCAGTCGATGAAAGCCGAAGGAATAAATATTGATGCGGTCACTATTCAAAATGAGCCGTTGCATCCGGGTAATAATCCCAGTCTTTTGTTAACCGCTCCTGAAGAGAAAGATTTTATAAAAAATAATTTGGGGCCCGCATTTAAAGCGGCTGGCATAAAAACGAAAATTCTTATTTACGATCACAATGCTGACAGGCCCGATTACCCAATTACTATTTTGGATGATCCGCAAGCAGCAAAATATATTGATGGCTCGGCTTTTCATCTATATGGCGGAGACGTCAGTGCTTTTACTGAAGTACATAATGCCCATCCTGATAAAAACATTTACTTCACAGAACAGATGGTTGTTCAGTTTCGTGATACTGCAAGAATGATTATATCGGAGCCTGTAAGCCGTGTTATTATTGGTGCTACGCGAAATTGGTGTCGCAACGTATTTGAGTGGAACCTGGCGGCTGGTCCTGATTTTAAGCCCTACACAGACCGGGGAGGCTGTAGTAGCTGCCAGGGTGCTGTTACAATTAACGGTAACGAATACACGAAAAATATTGCATTCTATTCGATGGCGCATATTTCAAAATTTGTGCGCCCCGGCTCTGTACGAATTGCAAGCAACGATGTGGCTTCGTTGCCTAATGTTGCTTTCACTACTCCCTCGGGAAAAAGGGTTTTGATAGTTGCAAATGATTCTAATAACCCGCAGACTTTTTTAATAAACTATCACGGCAGGAATGCAACAGCTACTTTGGAAAGTAAAGCAGCAGCCACTTATGTATGGTAAAATTATTTGAGAAATTAATCTGGATAAAAATATGCAACTAATATTATTTCTTAAAGGACACGTTCGTTATACTGTTCTTTTTGTAATCGGCAGCTTCTTTTTTAATACTGCCAACTCGCAGGGATTTTTAAAGGCTGATGGAAAGAAAATTGTAAATGCAAAAGGGCAAAATGTTTTATTGCGTGGCGAAGGCCTGGGTGGGTGGATGTTACAGGAAGGTTATATGCTTGGCATTAATAGAGAGTCGCAACAACATAGAATAAGAGAAAGGCTTGACTCCATGATGGGTGCCGCAGGAAACTGCAGAGTTTTATGATGCGTGGCTTCACAATTTTATACAGAAAACGGATATTGATTCTATGCATGCATGGGGGTTTAATTCTGTTCGCTTGCCCATGCATTTCAATTTATACACGTTGCCTGTAGATGACGAACCTGTGAAAGGACAAAACACCTGGCTTACCAAAGGATTTGCTTTAACGGATAGTTTATTGAGGTGGTGCGCGGCCAATCACATGTATCTTATTTTGGATTTGCATGCGGCACCTGGCGGTCAAGGCAATGATTTAAATATTTCTGACAGGGATGCCGGCAAACCTTCATTGTGGCAAAGTGAAGCCAATCAGGAAAAGACAATTGCTCTTTGGAAAAAATTAGCGGAGCGATACAAAAATGAAAAATGGATTGGTGGCTATGATATTTTAAATGAACCTAACTGGGGATTCACTGATTCAGTGAATGACAGGAACGGAACGAAAGAAAAGAACAATGCGCCGATAAGGAAATTATTCCAGGAAATAACAACGGCGATTCGCTCTGTTGATAAAAATCATCTCATTATTATTGAAGGCAATGGTTGGGGAAACAACTATAATGGCATACTCCCGACATGGGATAACAATATGGTATTAAGTTTCCATAAGTACTGGGATTATAACAAACCCAAAAATATTCAACACATACTCGATGCAAGAAATAAATATAGCGTGCCGGTATGGCTCGGTGAAACGGGCGAAAATTCTAATGTCTGGTACACAGAAGAAATTCGTTTGCTCGAGCAAAATAATATTGGCTGGTCTATGTGGCCTTTAAAGAAAATGGGCTCGAATAATCCATTGGAAATAATATCGAACTTAAACTATGATGCAGTAAAAGATTATATGAATGGCACGGGCAGAAAGCCGAAAGAAAGTAATGTTTATAGCGGAACGCTTGAATTGGCGGAGTACGCAAAAATTGAAAATTGTATTTTTCATAAAGACGTGATTGACGCCATGTTTCGCCAGCCTTATTCAGCAGAAGCTATTCCGTATCGTGCTTATAAATTAAGAGATAGCTTACTGATATATGCAGTGGATTATGATTTGGGAAGAAATGGAATTGCCTATTATGATCTGGACACTGCAAACTACCGTAGTTCGGGCAAGCCAGGAACCGGCAACAGTGGGCATTTTTACCGCAACGATGGCGTTGATATTTATAAAGACTTTTCAAAATATAATACCTATTATGTAGGTGATATTGAAGATGGCGAATGGATGCAATACACGATAAATGTACTGAAGACCGGGAATTATAATTTCAATATTTCTGTTGCCTCCATTGATGATGAGGGAAGATTTTCTATAAGTTCTAATGGGAAATTATTGGCCAAAGAAGTTGATGTTCCCGCAACAGGTAATATGCATACATGGCAAACTGTTACCGTAAAAAATGTTCCTCTTTCAGCAGGAAAAAACAGGATCAAAGTATTCGCGGTTAAAGGTGGATTTGATTTGGAAAAGATACTAATCAATTAAACCGGTCGGGGTCAAATGCTTTTACATCAATACTCGTTGCCTCATCATTAATAATTTCACTTACTAATTTTCCTGTTGCAGGGCCAAGACTCAATCCCAGCATAGCATGGCCACTTGCGACTACCAGGTTATTATATTTTTCCGTTTTCCCGATGTAAGGCAACCCGTCCGCCGAACAAGGCCTGAAGCCAAACCATATTTTATCTTTTTCCGGAAATGGGATCTCAGCATCCGGAAAATATTTTTTTACTGATTCAAGTATCCCCTTTACCCTGTTCATTCTTGGCGGCGTGCTTGTTGATGTTATTTCCATGGTTCCTCCAAACCTTATTTTATTTTCAGCCATTGGTGTTATTGCCACTTTCGCTTCGCTTAAAATAATGGGCTGTTTTATTTTGAATTGCAAATCTTCATACGTCATTGAATAGCCCCTGCCACCTACCATTGGTATATTTAGATTTAGTTTGGCCGCCACTTCCCCACTCCATGCGCCTGCGGCTAAAACAACATAGTCGCCAAGATATTCTGATGCATTTGTTTGCACGCCTTTAATATTCTTCCCTTCTTTAATAAAACTTTTTACTTCTTCATTAGTTTTAATTGCCACGCCATTATTTGCAAGAAAAGCGATCATGTCTTTCATCAATTTATTAGGATACATGTGAGCGTCGCATTTGAAATATACGGCACCTTTAATATCCATATTAAGCGATGGTTCCATTTGCTGAACTTCCTCTTTACTCAAAAGTGTTACATCAAGCCCTAACCTTTTTGATGCTTCAACCATCTCTTCGCTATGATGAGCACCCTCATCCGTCTTAAAAAAATCGAGCATGCCTTTGTTTGCATAATAAAAGCTAAACCCCGGGATAGTGCATAAATCCTCGTACAATTTTTTGCTTAATAAATTAATATCACGGAGAGGCATAGCCGAAGCCGCGGCGTGTCGGGGATTGGCGGATTTAATAAACTTCATTCCCCAATTCATGAGACTCTTGCTTAGCCGCGGCTGCACATAGAAAGGGCTCTTGGAATTCGTCATCCATTTAAATCCCTGCTTTACGATACCCGGGGAAGCTAACGGAACAAAATGGCTCGGGCTAACGTACCCGGCGTTTCCATAAGAGCAACCATCAAGCATATCCGTTTTATCTATGATGGTTATTTGGTATCCCTGCTGCAATAAATAATAAGCGCTGCTTAAGCCAATGATTCCGCCACCGATAATTATTACTTTAGCCATTAGTTACTTTTATTTTGATAGAAGCCTGAACGCTTAATATCTAAGATGAAAGAAATCTTCTGTCTTCTGCCCCTCGAACCTTCTGTCTTATATTTTTCTCTATATAACCTGGAAACCCAGGGCATAAGGGTCATCTTCTTCGTCTATGGTTATAACGTTATGCCCATAAATCTTTGCCCAGCCTTCAATGCCCGGAACTATTGCTATCTTGTCACCAACTTTGGTAACTTTTTCTATAGTACCTGTAAACTTAGAGCCAATAATACTTTCATGAATAAATCGATCGCCTTGTTTTAATTTTCCTTTGGCAAACCATTGGGCCATTCGTGCAGATGTGCCGGTACCGCAGGGCGAACGGTCAATTGCTTTGTCGCCGTAAAACACGGCGTTCCTTGCAGTGGAATTTTCATCTAATATTTTTCCAGTCCATAAAATATGAGAGCATCCATTGATCGTTGGATTTTCAGGATGCACAAACTGATGCTCTTCATTGATCCTTTTGCGCATTGTTCTGCTCCAACTGATCAACTGGTCAGCATTATAATTTTCAAGTCCCGAAAAATTTTCCTGCACATCTACAATGGCATAAAAATTTCCGCCGTAGGAAACATCTACACTGCAACTTGCCTAAATCCGGACATTCAACTTCAATATTTTCTGCTGCAAGAAATGAGGGGACATTAGTGAGCTTCACGGATTTTACTTTATCGCCATCCTGTTTATATTCAATCATGACAAGACCTGCAGGCGCTTCCATGCGAACAATACCCGGAGTTTTTGGCTGAATCAATCCTTCTTCGATAGCTATCGTTATCGTACCGATAGTACCATGGCCACACATCGGCAGGCAACCGCTTGTTTCAATAAACAATACGGCCACATCATTTTTAGGATTGTGAGGAGGATATAGAATACTTCCGCTCATCATGTCATGACCGCGTGGCTCGAACATTAATCCCTTTCTTATCCAGTCAAATTCCTTTAAAAAATGCTGGCGCTTTTCGCTCATGTTATTTCCATGAATGTCCGGGCCTCCTTTAGCAACGAGCCTTACCGGGTTGCCGCATGTATGTGCATCAATGCAATGAAAAGTATGTTTCATGGATTTTTTTATGCAAAATAATGTTGATGTTACTTAACGTGTGCGTTGCTGTATTGGTTATTTACAAGCCGCCAGATTTTTCTGGGATTGGCGTTTTGTAATTCTTCAGGTAACAAATAGTCGGGGCAGTTTTGAAAACAAACCGGCCTCACCCAACGTTTCACACTGTGGATACCGACTGCTGTAAAACGGCTGTCGGTTGTGGCAGGGTAAGGGCCGCCATGAACCATACTGGGACATACCTCCACGCCTGTGGGCGGTTGATTAAAATTAATTCTTCCGGCAATATTTGACGCTTCTTCAATTAAATCTTTATGCTCATTAAAATCTTTATCAGTACCCATTAATGATGTAGTTAGCTGGCCACTAACTGACAGCCATACACGCTTTAATTCATTAATGTGTTTGCATTTTATCATTATAGAATAGGGTCCGAATACTTCTTCATGCAGTGTCGGATTTTTTAAAAACGTTTCACCGTTTACAGAAGCTATTGCGGGTTTTGTTTTAATCCCATTTGAGTTATGCAGATCATGTTTTATTACACTCCACTCCTTTTTGTGATAAAGCCTTTTCCATTTTTTCAATGTAGGCATTTTGAATACCTTCATGTAGCATTTTTGAGGGCGTAAATTTTGAAACTTCTTCGCGTAAATTTTCTAAAAAAGTATTAAGGGTATCGCTCTCGACGGCTATCATCAGCCCCGGATTGGTACAAAACTGCCCCATGCCCAGTGTTATGGATCCGGCATACATTTTCACGAGTTCTGCTGAATTCTTTTCTAACGTGTCAGGAAAGAAAATTATGGGATTGGTACTTCCCATTTCGGAAAAAACAGGAATAGGATTTTTTCTGTCAAACGCATAATCATACAAAGCTCTACCACCACTCAAAGAACCCGTGAAGCCAACAGCGGCAGTTGCCGGATGTTGAACCAGGTCTTTACCAGTCTTAAAACCTTCATCGTGTACATGTTGAAAAACATGCTCATGCAAACTACATTTTTTAATGGCAGTTTTAATAGCCTCATATACCATTGCAGATGTTTTCGCGTGAGCTGGGTGTGCTTTTACCACAACGCTGCAACCTGCAGCTAGCGCTGAAGCGGTATCTCCACCAGCGGTAGAATAAGCAAATGGAAAATTGCTGGCACCAAAAACAACTACCGGTCCCAGCGGCATCATCATTTTTCTTATGTCAGACTTTGGAATGGGCTTACGGTCAGGGATAGACGAATCTAAGGACGCTTCCACCCAACTCCCTTCTTTTACCATATCAGCAAACATTCTTAACTGCATTGTTGTTCTTGCCCTTTCACCAGTCAACCGCCCGGCCGGTAAATTGGTTTCTTCACTTGCCTGGCTTATTAATACATCCCCCAATGCTTCTATTTCTTCAGCAATTGTTTGCAAAAAAAAGGCTTTTTCTCCAGGCGATACCTTTTTGAATTGATGAAATGCAGCTAACGCATTCTGCATTGTTTCATCTATTGATGTGGCAAGTGTATTTGTGCTTTTTGTAGTTGACATTTTATATATTTTAAAGAGACATGCTTTTGGTTGTTTCGCGATGCAATTTTCCAGGTTGTAAATAGATTGAGAGGCTTGGCCTTGAGGCAATACCATCATCAATAATTTTTAAGATTCTTTCTCTTTCCCCGCCGGCCAAAGTAAGCCTCGGTGGCCGTACACGCTCGGTTCCAATGCCTTCCTGCGTTTCAGCAAGCTTAATATATTGAACCAATTTAGGATGAATATCCAATTCCAACAAAGGCATAAACCAGCGATAGATCTCAGCAGCTTCCTTTATCCTGCCTTCTTTTACAAGATTATAAACAGCTACGGTTTCTGAAGGAAATGCGCAAACTAACCCGGCAACCCAGCCATCAGCGCCCATCACCATCTCTTCCATAGCCAGCGTATCTACGCCGCATAAAATATTAAATCGTAAGCCAAAGCAATTACGCATCCTCGTTACATTAGTTACATCACGCGTAGATTCTTTTACTGCCTGTATATTTTTACATTGGCTTAATTCATCAAACATATCCAGCGTTACTTCTGTTTTATAATCGACAGGATTATTATAAATCATTATAGGCAAGTTCGTGGAGGCCGCAATTGTTTTAAAATAAGTAACTGTTTCCCTGTGATCGGTTTTATAGCGCATGGGTGGTAACAACATCAATCCTTTGCAACCCCAGGCTTCAGCGAGTTCTGCCTGCTTTACGGCCTCGCGGGTTGCCCCTTCTGCAATATTTAATACTACCGGAATTTTATCATCAACATTTTCAACAGCAAATTGCACTAATTCAGATTTTTCTTCTATGGTTAAAACACTTGATTCACCCAATGTTCCGCCAAGAATGATACCATGCACGCCTGCCTTCAATTGTGCATCAAGGTTTTTTTTAAACATCGGAAGATCCAATAAATCATCTTCCGTAAATTTTGTTGTCAGGGCAGGAAAAACGCCGTTCCAGTTTATTGCCATATAATTTTTTTGTAAAGGTATTTTTTTTAAGATAAATAGCAGAGGAGCCGTGCATGGTGTTTCTCCGAGGATGAAAACTTAATGTAGGTGCAAGCAAGATAATATGTTGATAATCGGGCGCCGGTATAAATGTTTTCCAAACGCTGCATCAGCTTTTCAGTTTAATATATAATAAGATAATCTGTTGTTAAACAAATTCTTACTGCCTATTCGCTAGTTATTAAGTGTTTTATTTACATAAAAACTAATATTATGAAAATAAAAATTTTACTATCGTTTGCAGCTTTATTTTTAATCGCACCTACTACGCATGCACAAATTAACAAAAACGATATTTTATTAGGAGGAAGCATTAGCTATAGTCATTCGAAGAATGTACAGGTTGCCAGTTCTAAATACGAAAATCTGTACACAAATGTCCAAATTGGCAAAGCTCTAAAAGATAATAGTGTTGCAGGTCTTATTCTTTCTTATGATGAATCCAAGAATTATAGCCCTAATCCAAATACGAAAATTAATGAATACGGAGTTGGCGTTTTCTACAGAAAATATAAATCAATATTTAAGAACACTTATTTTTTTGGCGAAGTGGATGCAGGATATTTTTATTCTAAAAATACCTCGGGAACTTTGATAAATGGACAGGATGGGCAAAGCTATGTTTCACAAAGTGCATCAATTAATTTCATACCTGGAATAGCATATTCAATTTGCAAAAAAGTTCAAATAGAATTGCTGATGCAAAATCTCCTGAATATTTCTTATGCAAATACAAAGACGGATTATACCAGTTCAACGTCTTCCTCCGTATCCACTGTAAAGGGAAATGTTTTCCAATTCAATACTAATTTGAATTCTAATTTATTGTCCAACTTTGGTATCGGTTTCAAATTTCTTTTAGGTAAATAAGCAGGGGTTTATTATTTCATTCATTAAACAGTTTGCTATATTTACTCCCATGAAAAAATATATTGTATGTCTTACGGTTTGTTGTATTTGTGTAACAAGGATATACTCTCAAACATTACCCGTTCCTGCAAAGCGCCAGCTAATGTGGCAGCCAATGGAAACAAATGCCTTTCTTCATTTTACCGTGAACACTTTTACTGATAAAGAATGGGGTGACGGAACAGAAAGCGAATCCATTTTTAACCCAACGAAACTTGATGCCAGGCAATGGATAAAAGCCTTAAAAGATGCAGGTTTCAAAATGGCGATACTAACCTGCAAACATCACGACGGATTTTGCTTATGGCCTTCAAAATACACTGAGCATTCAGTTAAAAACAGTCCCTGGAAAAATGGTAAGGGTGATGTAGTAAAGGAAGTTTCGGATGCGTGCCGCGAATATGGATTAAAATTCGGCGTCTATCTATCACCGTGGGACAGGCATGAAGCGTCTTACGGAACAGATGCTTACAACACCTACTATAAAAATCGAGTTAAGAGAATTGCTTACTAATTATGGTAAAATTTCTGAAGTATGGTTTGATGGCGCTAAAGGTGCCAACGCAAAGAATATGCAATATGACTTTAAAAGTTATTGGAAAATAATAAGAGAACTGCAGCCAGATGCCGTGATTTTTTCTGATGCGGGCCCTGATATAAGATGGGTTGGTAATGAAAGTGGAAACGCAGGGCAAACTTGCTGGTCAACCATTGATACAGCAGGAATGGCGCCTGGAAAGGCTGACGCATCATATTTGAATACGGGCGATCCCAACGGCAAGTATTGGATTCCGGCGGAAACTGATGTATCTGTAAGGCCGGGTTGGTTTTATCATGCAAGCGAAAATGATAAAGTGAAAACACCGCAACAATTGGTCAATTTATATTATCAATCTGTCGGGCACAACAGTTTATTGCTGCTTAACATTCCGCCTGACCGGGAAGGTTTGCTATCTCCCGAAGATGTAAAAAATATAAAAGCTTTCAGGAAAATTCTAAATGAAACATTCGCGGTAAATTTTGCGACCGGTCATGTTCCTTCGTCATTAACAGATAAAAAATTAAACACTTTTATTTCGCTTAAGGTAAATCAACCTTTGGTGATTGATTTTAAAAAACCGGTTGCTATTGACCGTACTTCACTGCAGGAAAATATTGCTACAGGCCAGCGGATAATAAAAGCTTCGCTTGAATTTTGGGATGGCAATAGCTGGAAACAAATACAAGAATTTACAACCGTAGGGTATAAACGCCTGTTGCGTTTTAAACCGGTGACTTCACAAAAAATGAGACTTACTATTCTTGATGCCAAGGCAGTGGTTCAGCTTGCTGAAATTGGTTTTTATAAAGCTTCGCCAGAAGAATGATATATCCGCGCAAAGAAAAAGACCACGGAAGGAACCCGTGGTCTTAATGTTTCAACGCTGCAATTTATTATAATTGAGCTACGACAATATTTTCAGAAACTTTAGTTTGTGAGCTGATTTTGTAAACTGTTGTTTTGTGAGTTTTGGCAGAAGTTACTTCTACTTTTACTCCAAAGCCTGCGCTGGCTAAATCTGCATCACTAACATCCAGTTGATACCTTCTTGAAAGGTTTGCGCCTTTTACTTTTTCTGAATACAAAACATTGTTGTTTTCATCTTTTATATCGATGAAATACTGTTCTGATTCACTGTTGTTAAGGTTTAACTGAAATACAGGGCGGTCATTAACTTTGCCGACAAATTTTAATGAGGAAGGAGTGTCGGTTTTTGTTCCTGCAAATGTTGCGTTGGTTAATCCCATGGCACAAAGAGTAAATAAACCCATTGTGATCATCTTTGTTGTTTTGATTGCTTTCATAATGTAAATTTTAAATTAACAGATTAAATTTCTTTCTCTCACTCAAACAATCATAGTGTAAAAGTAACACGATAAAAATCTACATGCAAACCAACTTAAACCGAATTTATTCATCTTAAATTAAATAAAATTGCTTGTAACCTGTTGATCTTAAGAAGATTTATTAAAATATAAACCTGATGCCCAAGGGGGAAAACAGCCCTTTGTTCTGCACCTGGATGGCTGTAACTAACGGCTAAAAATACTTCGTATACTCTTATACGTTATATAGATAAATGCAACATCATAAATGATTTTAGCTAAAAGTAAAGATGCCGTCAGATTTGAAGATCGTTGTATTACTAAGAATATGCCAGCACATCTTAACGTAATTCAAGGCACTTATGAAAGGTGTTTGTTGAGCAGTGTGTAAAATGGTATGACCGATACAGCCCTGACGTGAGGCACGGTAAGTTTGAAACGGAAAGAATTAGCTTATGAAAGAGATTGACAATGCAAAAAAGAATATGGATCAATTGAAAACCTGTCGTCTATGTCTTCAGGAATTTCGCCCAGATCAAGCTCTATAAAGGATTTACCTTCCTTTATTTGCCAAAGAAATAATTTTTTATCATCGTCAATATTTGAATATACCTCTGGTAATATCTCAAATAGCAAACCATTCCAACACGCATTTTCAAGCCGCTCTTTCTCGGTAGGAAAATTTTGTTTACCTCCGTCTTTCTCACACCATTCCCTGGTTGAAAAAGTCGTGCCTGTCAAAAGAAGTATTTCCTGTTGTGTAGAATTTGTTTTCATTTTTTTGTGTTTGAATGTTTCATTAATAAATTCCTACTAATTAGACGTGAAACATTGTCGCAATTGGCATCCTGCAAATAAAAATTTATGTTAAATGCATTATTCCTATGTATAACTATTTTCAGGCCAATTTATTTTGCAAAAACAAACAATTTTATTCAGAACTTGTAATAGCTCTAAATTTGAAATATTATGAAAAGTCAAAAAGATAATGGGTCTATGTCTGAAACAATAGTTGAAAACCTTATTGATCTTATTGAAAAGGGAAATGCACATGCCTCGCTCGATCATGCTCTGAAAAATATGCCCTTTGCTCTACTGGGTGAAAAACCGGGTAATCTTCCCTACAGTATTTGGCAATTAACGGAACACATTCGTATTGCGCAATGGGACATTCTCGAATTTTCCCGAAATCCCCGCCACCAATCGCCGAAATGGCCAGAAGAATATTGGCCTAAAGAAATAGTCCCGCCTTCCCCTGCGGAATGGGAAAGTAGCATCGAGCGGATAAAGAAAGACCGTGAGTCTTTTGTTGACTTATTGAAAAATGCAGCAGGTGACCTTGATAAGCCTTTTGAACATGGAAGCGGACAAAGCCTTCTTAAAGAAGCGCTCGTTCTTGCAGACCACAACAGTTACCACATCGGGGAAATAATAATACTGCGACGACTGCTGAACGCGTGGCATAATTAGTTGTCTGGCATAAGACTAACTACTAAGGTTAGCCGCCTTAATTTACTGCCTAATTTTTGATAATTTCTTTTCCATTTCAGTTTTTTTGATTGCCCTACCTTTGCTTATAAATTTTCGGTTCCGCTATGGTAAAGGCAGGCGAATACAATATATTAAGAGTAATAAAAGAGAAAGATATGGGCGTCTTTCTTGATGATGGAGATATTGGAATATTGCTGCCAAAAAGGTTTGTGCCTGCGGGAACTAAGATTGGGGATGACCTGAAAGTTTTTTTATACCACGACGGCGAAGATAGAATTATAGCCACTACCCAACATCCATTTGGAACTTTAGGAGATATTGTAAAATTAAAAGTAATCAGCACAACGCCACAGGGTGCATTTCTTGATTGGGGCCTTATGAAGGACTTATTTATACCAAGAAGTAAGCAGGTGAGTTTTATGCGGGCTGGCGGTGAATACATCGTCAAAATATTGTTGGATGAGCAAACGGGAAGATTGTTTGCTATCGGAAAAAATTGAGCCATTTCTATCCAATGCGGTGCTTACTGTAAAGGAACTGGATGTTGCTCATCTTTTAGTGTATAGAAAAACTGATATTGGCTATGCAATAATTATAAATAATAAACATACAGGATTGTTGCATTTTAATGAAGTGTATCGCCCGATACAAATTGGAGATCATTTCGAAGGTTTTATAAAAAAAATCTATCCTGAAAATGAAGAAGGTGAATTTCTAATAGATGTTGCGGCGGGGAAGCCGGGCTATAATCGGGTGGAAGATGAAAGCGCCAGGATAATTGACTTGCTGCTTGAAAATGACGGCTATCTTGCGTACCACGATAAATCATCACCAGAGAGTATTTATGCATTTTTTGGCATGAGTAAAAAAACATTCAAAATGACAACTGGAAAATTGTATAAAGAGCGAAAAATAGAGTTTACAAAAACAGGTATTAAGTTGATCGAATAATTATTTTCATTTTATTTTTATAAAGAGAATCTTTGTAAAATCGTATAATTTATAATTTTCATGCGCAAATTTTATGGACAGAATACGCATAGCCGGGCCTAACGACGCATCTGATATTTTAGAAATCTATTCCCCTTACATCCTGAATACGGCCGTTACGTTTGAGACTGAAGTTCCTTCTCTTGAAAACTTTGAACAAAGGATTGTCACTTATCAGGAACATTGGCCATGGCTTGTGTACGAAGCAGATGGTCACATTGCCGCGTACACATACGCCGGCAAACACAGGGAAAGGCCGGCATACGAATGGTGTGTTGAAAGTTCCGTGTACGTTCATGATAATTTTCAGCAAAGAGGAATTGCGAAAATGCTTTACGACGCTTTGTTTGCCCTATTAAAATATCAGGGGTTTCGTAATGTGTATGCCGGCATTACCTTGCCTAATGATAAAAGCGAAGCGTTTCACAAAAAATTTGGATTTAGATGGCTCGCTGATTATAAAAATGTCGGTTATAAATCGGATCGATGGAACACAGTAAGCTGGTTCCACCTTCAGGTAAATGAGTATGTTGAAGATCCTGTTGCACCGATGAAATTCCCGGCAGTACATAAAGAATTTCTCGATAAAGTTTTAAAGAGACATAATGCCTGATTGCTATTTAATGATCTCCTGCGTTATTTTCAGATTAATAGCATAAAAAATATTCAGCCACCTTGCTGCTCACATTTCAAAAGTTTGCATTTTTGCGAAGCAAATATTGTTAACAATAAATTTTTTATCAGTATTACGACTGGCATGTAAATTGATATTTGGAATTTGTTATTTTACATCAACATATACCGGCTTGAATTAAAATTTCATTCCGCAAATTTTTTAAGGCATTCCAATGTTTAATCTCGAACTGAAAAGTTTGAGATTTTTTTTTGCGATGCGGAGTTATAACTTTATTATTTATAGTCGCGTTGTTTTGCAAAGGAGTGCATAGCTGCCGTCAAGGAACAAGTTTAATTTTTTCCCGGCATCTGTTTAGTGATGATATTACCATCTTCATCAGCATATTCATATTTTATTTGGCCGCCTTCACAAACCTTCAATTTATAGCCAATTTTGTTGCCTGTAAGTTTTATACTGCTGATAGAATAAAGATGGCCTTCATATATTTCGGTAAGTTTAGGAA
Organism: uncultured Chitinophagaceae bacterium; assembly: GCA_963823305.1. Classification (GTDB taxonomy): domain Bacteria; phylum Bacteroidota; class Bacteroidia; order Chitinophagales; family Chitinophagaceae; genus Ginsengibacter. Next base: position 466,394 of record CAWGLC010000004.1, on the reverse strand, counting down.
CTATTTCCTTCGGAACATAATTTAAAAGAACAGGAATTGAACCCGAAAGCCCCGGGCACTTATCAGGCCATTGATGGTATACCACTTTATTCGGCGCCAGTCTTATGGTATCTCTCATCACTATGGTGTCCCGTATTACAATGGTATCCCGTATTATTATTTTTATGGTATCCCTCACTACCTGTTTTACGGTATCCCTTACTATTATTTTTACGGTGTCTTTTGGCTGGATCTGTGGTTCTGCCTGCGGTGTTTTCGGAGCGGCTTCAGCGGGGGTAGTAGCAGGATAAACATTTCTCTTGTCAGAATAGTGGATATATTGAGCAAATATGCAATTGCATATTATTACGAAAAGTATAGTAAAGATGATCCTGCTCATGCCGGTAAATTAAACATTTATCGTCCATGATCTGATTCGAATAAAAATTTTAGGGTTTTTTTTGCAGCATAGCCTGTTTAAAAAACTTTCCGCTACCTGTGAGATCAAAATTCCAGGAACTTAATAATTGTGGACCCCACTCTGGATCGAAGTCCCAGGCCAACCAGCCAATACCGTTGTTTTCGAGATATTTTATAATCCTGGTACCATAATTATCGATGCCGTCTTCCGGGTCGCCTTTGCGAACGCTAAATCCTATTTCTGTTGCAATTACCGGGAACTGATGTGCAGCAAAACCAAAGTCTTCTTCCCACTTGGGCTCCCAGGGCTGCGAGCGCTTATTTGGATAAGGATGCGTTACATAACCAATGCCGGTCGCGTTGATGGGCTCTTCACGCAAAGGTGTAAGGTCATAAGCCCAATCATAGCCAGCCACGAGGGGAATAGTTTCCTTGTCGAATGATCTTATTAGCTGGATTATGTTTTCATTTATCTGCTTCCAGGCAGTCCAGCTAACGTTGCCTAATTGCCCCCGGTAAGTTGTGGGTTCATTAAATAATTCATAAAAAGCGACAGTATTATTTCCGGTAAAATGTCTAGCAATAGTTTGCCAAAATTCATACGTTTCTTTTTTGGTGGTATTATACATCGGATCCTGAAATAACTCCATTTCAAGATTGCCGATAGAATGCCAATCAATGTCAACATACATACCGAGGTCGGTACACCAGCTTACCGCAGAATCGAGTAATGTTATATATTTTAGAGGAGTACGCTCCCGCCATGCTACCGGATGCACGGGCAGGCGCACAAGCATTACACCCATGTCTTTTACTTTTTCAAAAAGCAATTTATTCCAATGGCCTTCATGATCAATCTTGTCTGGATCAGCTATTGAAACGCCACGAAATAATATGGTATCTCCTACGGCATTTACAAATTTGTTTCCTTTCACCATAATCAAAGGCAATAGTTTTGCTTTCGGGTTTTTTGGAGCCCGTGACGGATAGCTTTCGTTCCACCATGCGTGATAATTGTCTGCGATGTCTTGCGCGTGCAAGTGTTTCAAGCTGCCTAAGGTCATTAAAATTAAAAAGCACGTTAGGCGTTTGTTGCAATAAATCATTTGTTTTTATTTTATGGAAATGCCAGCGATAAATGTAAGAAGAATATAAATACCTGCGTTGCTCAGCCAGCTTTTACTCGGTTTCATTTTATTTATTAAAAAGATAACAGGTGAAAATTCGCTTTGGAATATCATTATTAATAATGATGATAAAGCTTGATAAGATACAATAATAATTGCAGGCTGTTTAAAGAAAACTTATCACGCAATAGGGTCATATTATAGCCATGAAACTAAAACTATTAAATGCGATACCATGATTTTTCGTATAGCCCACTCAGTTAGCTATAGCAACAGATAATTTTTATTGATCTATGAAAAAAATCCCGCGGGCAAAAGAGAATCATTTATTTAATTCCCCTGGAGTCAACCATTCCTTTAAATGATGCTTTATCCAATATCTTGTTCGCTGATATCACAGAAGCGTCAGGCTTATACATTACCTGGGCCTGTGGTGTGAATGTACCGGTGTTAATATATTTAAGTGTTTCTGCGAGGCAGGATTCTGTTACATCTCCCCAATTTTTATCAAGGCCATCTGGCACGATCGCATCGGGGGTGAAGCCATTAAAATAACCGCCATAGTTGGCGCTGTTTGTAGAGCGAAAGGAAACGGGAAAAACATACCAATCTCCGGCTGAAAGCGGAAAAAATCCCACAGGCTTACCGTCGGTATTGGTGGGGCCAATCAACTTAACAGTCATATATGGCGTCAAGTTGTTAATCAAAAGTTCACTGGCTGAAGCCGTGCTGGATGTAACAATAAAAAACAGGTGATTGGGATTTAAAGTCCCTAATTTATTAAAATATAGTGCTGTATTATAATTTTGGTGTTTATCGTTAAACGTCTCTTTCATCATCAGGCCGTTATTTGCAGCATTTGGTGCAAGATAATCCGCAAGCTTTTGCTGAACCGACACATAGCCGCCACCGTTATAACGCAAATCAACTATGATATCCGTTACACCTTTGTTGGCAAAATTTGTCATTACCCTGTTAAAATCACTAAAAATCTGCGAGGTGTCGCCCAAAAAGGAATTTAAGACCATATAGCCAACAGTTTTCGCTCCCACTGTATAAATCGAATCCAGGTAAACGGTTTGTTGTGAATAGGTTGCTGCATTTAATGTAATATTCACGGAACTTCCATCTGGTTTAAGAAATGTAAACGTGGAATTTGCGCTATAATAAACACTGTTAACGATAAAATCAGAGTTAGCTATCGAGATGTTGGTGCTACCATTCACACTGGTAACACGCCATCCTCTCTGAATTCCTGCTAAGCCTGCAGGCGACTCGGGTTCTACAAGTTTGACTCTCAGATCTCCATCCACCCTGAAGAAAACACTGAGTCCGAAATCACCGGTAATATTTACATTGTCCGCATTACCAATGCCACCGCTAAGCTGATTCCAATCTGTTTTAAGCACTCCAAAACTCCACTTATCTACCGGAGCAGTAAAGCCAGGTTCCATGCTATATGCCCGTAAAGCAATCATTACCGAATTTGGGTCTGTATAACTCAGGGGATTGAATGAAGACGGAATTTGCGTGTACCATAAATAGAAATTCCTTGAATCTATCAAGGCTGAATCTTTTGCGTTTGCTGCAATAGTCGTAGAATCGGTCGGCGGCGGGTTTGTAGTGTCTTTAGTTTTTTTGCATGAGCCGACCGAGGCAACCAAAACAAAAAGAAAAAGAAGCTGCGGATAGATTGTATTTTTCATGCTTAAAATTACACAATGAATTTAACTAAACTAATTACGAAAATATTAGTTTAATGGTCTTAATATTATTGTTTTACAAAGAATTACACAATTTTTATAGTTTTATGACTCTCAATATTAAATAAGAGCACAATTTTTGCCTTCGGCGGTACGTATGACTAAGAAGCAAAGTGCGGGTTTATTGGTTTACAGAAAGTTCAAAAATAAACTTGAAGTGTTTTTGGTGCATCCGGGTGGTCCGTTTTGGAAGAATAAAGATGCCGGTGTGTGGTCTATTCCCAAGGGAGAATTCGAAGATAATGAAATGCCTTTAATGGCTGCTATCAGGGAGTTTAAGGAAGAGACGGGAAAAGCAATACAAGGCAAATTTATGAGGCTAAATCCCATAGAACAAAAATCAGGTAAAAAAGTGTACGCCTGGGCTGTTGAAGAAAATTTCGACTCAAACAATCTTGCGTCAAATACCTTCGAGATGGAATGGCCTCCGCATTCCGGGAAAATTCAATCCTTTCCTGAAGTAGATAAATGTTCCTGGTTTTTAATTAACGATGCTAAGAATAAAATAAATTTCGCCCAGGTTGCTTTTTTGGCAGAGCTCGAAAATAGATCACTGACTACCTAATTCAATTCAAGCTTTGGCAATCTAAAATTTTGACTGTCATAAACAAATAATTCATCAATATCATAAGTCCAGAATATATGAAGCGTTGATTTGGAAAGGATTTGTTTCACTTCTTCCTTTGTTTCGGCATTAATGATAATCCATGTACGGTGTGTTTCCATGCTCACAGCATAACTTTCGATTACATTCGTATTGATGAGCTTGTTGATGTAAGTACGATGTTCCGGCACATAATTCATGAAATCTTCGGGAAAATCAAATTTAATATTTGCTAAAAATGTTTTCATTATAATCTCCAATCGATAATATTATTACTCCATTCCTTTTTGTAAAGCGTTGAAATTTTAATATAATTATCCGTATATCCTTCCATCATGCCATTCTTTCCCAGGTTTTCAAAAAGCACTTTCCTCGTCTCACCGTTATGCTTCAAAGCAAAGTTTTGGAGCTTTGTGTAAGATAAATTGCGTAAAATTTTAGTTCGTTCATTTCGAACAGGTATGGGAACTTTTGGATCAATTTTTAAAGCATGGGTATGATCTCTTTCAGAATAAGTAAACACATGAAAATACGATACGTCAATATCCCGCAGAAAACTTACAGTTTCATTAAAGTCATCATCAGTCTCGCCGGGAAAGCCAGTAATCACATCAACGCCAATACCGCAAAAAGGAATCAGTTTTTTTATCAGTCCGATCTTTTCCGCATATAACTCTTTTCGATATCGCCTGCGCATCAGGCCTAGAATTTTATTGCTTCCACTTTGCAATGGAATATGAAAATGAGGCATTATTTTTTTGCTGCCTGCCACAAATTCTATAATGCGGTCGGTTAAAAGATTGGGTTCAATTGATGAAATACGATATCGCTCCACGCCACGAATTATTTTCGATTGCAGTAAGTAAATCAAAAAAATCATTTGCTGTTTTATTACCTGCTCCATCTCTTCCAAAATCGCCAAGATTGATCCCTGTAAGAACAATTTCTTTTACACCATTTGCAGCAATACTCTTTATGTCAGCCAAAACATTTTCTATTGCATTGCTCCTGCTTTTTCCGCGAGCCATTGGAATGGTACAAAAAGAACAATTATAGTCGCAGCCATCCTGTACTTTTAAAAAAGTTCTGGTTCGGCTATTAATTGAAAAAGATGAGTGAAATCCATTTACTTCTTCGATATCACAACTGCATATCTTCGTACTATCTCCAGAAGTAAGCTGACGCAAATGCGCGGTAATATTAAATTTTTCAGCGGCACCAAGCACCAAATCAACACCTTTGATAGCTGCTATCTCTTCAGGTTTCAATTGTGCATAGCAACCTGTAATTACAACAGTGGATGCGGGCGCTTTTTTTTGAATTCTTCTCACCAACTGCCGGCATTCCTTATCCGCATTATCAGTTACAGAGCATGTATTGATTACATACACATCAGCCTCTTCATCAAAATCTTTTTTTACAAAGCCATCATTTTCCAGCAGCCTTTCTATAGCCGATGTCTCTGAATAATTGAGCTTGCAACCCAAAGTATGTAGCGCAACTGATTTTGAAATTGACATGTTGACAAAAATAAGTAATAATGTTTTTTTAAATTATTTTGTGCAAAACATACGTAATCCAAAGTTGGCCCGAATTTCTTCCGGTAAATAACAGAGATGATATTAAGACAGGCTATCTGCAAATGCATATTATTCGGATTAGTTAAAGAAATAATTCATTGTGAATGTTAATTATGTCAAAAGAATCTTTGTGAAAATCGATCAGCGAATTATTTTTAAAGGAAATTCCAACGGACATCTGCATTAAAAGCAATATAACGCGGAAAATAAGAGCCATGCAGGAAAACACCACTTTTAATACTAAATAATGAATGGCGCCTGTAATCGTAATTGCTTGGACATTTTTTGCATCATTCTATGTAATTTGCACTTTTAAAGAAGCGCTTAAAAATGAAGATAAAATCATTTCTCGCCAAACCCTTTGCCACCTATATCTATAAGCAGATTCGCAAATCAATGCTGACTGCGGTCTCTGATCAGGAACATATTTTTCAAGCTCTTATCAAAAATGCATCAAAGACTGAATTTGGTAAGCAACATCATTTTGATAAAATAAAAAATTATAATGATTTTGTAAAAGCAGTGCCAATCAGGGATTATGAAGATTTCAAAATATATATTGATAAAATTAAAGAGGGTAAACATAATATTTTGTGGAAAGGCCTTCCCATTTATTTTGCTAAAACCAGTGGCACAACAAGCGGAATAAAATATATTCCGATCACGAAAGATTCCATAGACAATCATATAAACACCGCAAGAAATGCGCTTCTTTGTTACATGTCGCTGAGTGGTAACACACAATTTTCAAATGGGAAAATGATTTTTTTAAGTGGTTCACCTGAGCTTGAACGGATCGGCGGAATTCCCACAGGAAGGTTAAGCGGAATTGTGAATCATCATATTCCAAGATACCTGCGATCCAACCAGCTTCCTTCTTTTGAAACAAATTGCATTGAGGATTGGGAAGAAAAACTGGACAAAATAGTTGAAGAAACGGTTAACGAAAGAATGACTTTAATAAGCGGTATTCCACCATGGATGCAAATGTATTTTGATGCACTTGTAAAAAAGACCGGTAAAAAGATAAAAGACATCTTTCCGGATTTTAGCGTTATGGTGCAGGGAGGTGTAAATTTTGATCCTTACAAAGCAAAGTTGTTGGAGACGATCGGCAAACCAATTGACACGATAGAACTGTTATCCTGCAAGCGAAGGCTTTTTTGCGTTCCAGGATAATTATAAAGAAGAAGGGATGTTGCTCAATACTGACAGCGGCATCTTTTTTGAATTCGTACCCGCCGCTGAAATTTTTAATGAGAACCCAACGAGGCTTACATTAAAAGATATAAAACTCAATGAAAATTATGCATTGATAATAAGCAACAATGCAGGTTTGTGGGCTTACAATTTGGGAGATACGATAAAATTTATTTCTTTAAATCCGTATAGAATCGTAGTGACCGGGAGAGTAAAGCATTTTATTTCTGCATTCGGCGAGCATGTTATTGGTGAAGAAGTTGAAAGCTCGTTAATGGTCGCTTCAGAAGATGAAAATATAAAAATTACAGAATTTACTGTAGCTCCAAAAATTTCCCGAAGCGGCAATAAAAGCTATCATGAATGGTTTATCGAGTTCGAAAATCTTCCCCGAAATTTGAAACATTTTGCTCAAAAATTAGATGACAACCTTAGGAAGAAAAATATTTATTATGATGATCTTATCAGGGGAAATATTCTTGAACCTTTGAAGATCATTCCTGTCCAAAAAAATGGTTTTATAAATTATATGAAAAGCATTGGCAAACTCGGAGGACAAAATAAAGTGCCCAGGTTAAGTAATGATCGCTTGATTGTTGATCAGCTTACTGAGTGGATTAAGAAGCCTGCTGTAGAAACAATAACAAATTCTTAGAAACGATTTGGTAAATAAATTATAAAAACATATACATTTGCATTCAATTCATTAAATGAAATAAAAGTGAAAGGTCTCAATTCTATAATGGCTTCTTTGATCTCTGCAAATTCGGTTGCAGGAGTAAGAACACCTGTTCGCTATTTTCCCCGACCTGGATGCTGATAGGCCGAGCAGTTGATATTGCCCCTATCAGTGAAAAAATCCCCGCTCACCACATAATTCATTTTAAACAAAAGCAAAGTGGAACAATCAAATATAATTGTTCGGGTTGCAACTTCCTCTGATTTCAAATATGCTCATACCATCACCGATGAGATGGCTGCTTCTGCACAGGCAAGAGGAACCGGCATTGCAAAACGTTCACCAGAATATATTCAACAAAAAATGCAGGAGGGCAAAGCAGTCATTGCTTTAACTGAAGATAATGCATGGGTAGGCTTTTGCTATATTGAAGCCTGGAGTAGTGAAGGCTTTGTAGCAAACAGTGGGCTTATTGTATCGCCCGAATTCAGAAAAACAGGAATCGCAAAGCAAATTAAAAAAAGAATCTTTGATTTGTCACGGGAGAAGTATCCGAAGGCAAAAATCTTCGGACTCACCACAGGCCTTGCTGTTATGAAGATCAATAGTGATCTTGGCTATGAGCCCGTTACTTATTCTGAACTTACTAATGATGAAAATTTTTGGGCAGGGTGCAAAAGCTGCGTCAACTATGATATTCTCATGAGTAAAGAACGAAAAAATTGCATGTGCACCGCCATGCTCTATGATCCCGCAGACCATTATAAACCTGAAGAAACTGCCGCAGAGTTTCAAAAGAATTCAAAGCAATATGAAAGATTCATGCGAATGAAAAAAAGCAGGCTTATTAAATTTCTAAAAGGTAAAAAAGGAGACAAGCAAAAATCATTCTTCAGTCTTCTGTTCCACTTGTAACTTTATTACTGAATGAGTAAAAAAGTAGTTATAGGTTTTAGTGGCGGTCTTGACACTTCGTATTGTGTAAAATATTTTACAGGATGAATTAGAATTATGAAGTGCATAGTATCATTGTGAATACAGGAGGCTTTTCACAGGAAAGAACTGGAGGATATTGAAAAACATGCGAAAACATTAGGTGTTACGTCTCATACTACTGTTGATGCGGTAAAAAGCTATTACGACACCATTATCAAATATCTTATTTATGGAAATGTTCTAAAAAATAATACCTATCCCTTAAGCGTAAGCGCAGAAAGGCTTGTCTCAGGCTTTGCATATTGCGGAGCATGTAAAAAAACTAAATGCCGATGCCGTAGCTCATGGAAGCACCGGCGCCGGAAATGACCAGGTAAGATTTGATATGATCTTTCATATCATGATTCCGGGGATTGAGATCATTACTCCTATACGCGATATGCAATTATCAAGACAGCAGGAAATCGAATACCTCAAATCAAAAGGGGTAAAAATGAATTTTGAAAAATCAGCGTATTCAATTAATAAAGGTCTATGGGGAACAAGCGTAGGCGGCAAAGAAACCTTGTCATCTAACGGTATGATACCCGAAGAAGCGTGGCCTACACAACTCACTAACAAAGAGCCTCAGCAGGTAAAATTGCATTTTGAAAGCGGAGATTTGTTAGGTATTAATGATAAAAAATTTGAACATCCGGTTGAAGCGATTCAATATTTGCAAACACTTGCGGGCCCTTATGCTATTGGCCGCGATGTGCATGTTGGTGATACCATTATTGGCATCAAAGGACGTGTGGGTTTTGAGGCGGCCGCGCCTGTTGTTATTATTAAAGCGCATCATGCTTTGGAAAAACATGTGCTTACAAAATGGCAATTAAATATTAAGAGCCAATTCGCAGATTTTTATGGCAACTGGCTTCATGAAGGACAGGTGCTTGATCCCGTTATGAGAGACATTGAAGCTTTCTTACAATCATCTCAACAGCATGTTACCGGCAATGTGTATGTAGCAGTTAATGCCTTACCGCTACCAGGTTACAGGTATTGAATCGACCTATGATCTGATGAGCAGCAAATTTGGAAAGTACGGTGAGATGAACACGGGCTGGACGGAAATGATGTAAGAGGATTCAGCAAAATTTTTGGCAATCAAACTGCTATTTATCATGCCGTAAAAAAAACTGCTGATGAAAAATAAAATTAAAGTAGGCATCATTGGAGGCGCAGGTTATACAGGTGGAGAAATGATAAGATTGTTGGTAAACCATCCACAGGTTGACCTGATATTTGTTCATAGTAAAAGTAATGCAGGAAAACCTTTACACGCCGTACACCAGGATTTAAGAGGTGAAACAGATATGAGCTTTTCCGGAAAAACAAATGATGATGTGGATGTTTTGTTTTTATGCGTGGGTCATGGAGAATCAAAAAAATTTTTACAGGAAAATAATATTCCCAAGCATGTAAAAATAATTTCCCTTTCCCAGGACTTCAGGCTTAAAAAAGATGCAGTTTTTCAAAACAGCACATTCATTTATGGGCTGCCTGAGATTAATCGTGATAAAATAAAAAGTGCTGATAATATTGCCAACACAGGTTGTTTCGCAGCTTCCATTGAGTTGGGTTATTGCCTTTGGCCAAAATAAATGCCTTGCAGGATGTTTATACAACAGGCATTACAGGCTCTACCGGTGCCGGACAAACGCTTTCTTCCACGTCACATTTTTCATGGCGGCAAAATAATATACAGGCTTATAAATCGCTAAAACATCAGCATCTCGATGAAATTAATGAATCGCTAAATTCGCTGTCATCTTCGTCTTCTGCATCCATACATTTTGTTCCCTGGAGTGGAGATTTTGCAAGAGGAATTTTTATCACTTCCCAACTTAAATTATCCAAACGCCTCGAAGATATTTTACAATTGTACCACGAGTTTTATAATACGCATCCTTTTATAAAAGTGAGTGATGAACCTATATTTTTAAAACAGGTTGTGAATACTAATAATTGTTTCATTCATATTGAAAAGGAAAAAGACAATGTTGTGATTCATTCAATTCTTGACAATTTATTGAAAGGAGCCAGCGGCCAGGCCTTGCAAAATATGAACATTATGTTTGGTCTTGATGAAACAATGGGACTAAAGTTGAAAGCGAATTACTTTTAGAAAGTATAGTATTAAGTACTAAGTTATAAGTATTAAGTATTAGGATATAGGTTAAAAGTTTTAGGTGATGCAAAACTATAAAGATTTAAAAGTATGGCAGAAATCACATTGGTTCACACTCAAAGTTTATGAGTATACCAACGTGTTCCCGAAAGAAGAAATTTATAGTTTAAGGAATCAAATTAGACGGTCAGCTTCATCTATCCCCGGAAATATTGCAGAAGGTTGTGGAAAAAATTCGAATTTAGAATTGGCGCATTTTCTAAATATAGCACTCGGTTCAGCCAATGAAACAGAATATTTTTTGATTTTGTCAAAAGATCTATTGTATCTAAAAGAAGAAAATTATATAGTCTTATACAATTTAATAAATGAAATAAAAAGTATGCTGATTGTGCTAATTAGTAAAGTACGAAAATGACATACTACTTATTACTTAAAACTTAAAACTTAATGACCTTATTCAACGTTTACCCGCTAAATGATATTAATATCGTAAAAGCCAAAGGCTCTTATGTTTGGGACGATAAAGGAAATGAATACCTTGACATGTATGGCGGACATGCTGTTATAAGTATTGGGCATACACATCCATACTGGGTAGAAAAAATTGAGCATCAACTTGAGCAAATCGCGTTTTATTCTAACTCGATAAAAATTCCGCTTCAGCAACAGCTGGCTGATAAACTCGGCGAAGTTTCGGGTAAAAAAGATTATCAACTATTTCTTTGCAATTCCGGCGCAGAAGCCAATGAAAATGCTTTGAAACTCGCATCATTTTACAATGGCAGAAAAAAGATCGTTTCTTTTTCAAAAGCATTTCATGGCAGAACCTCACTTGCTGTGGCTGCTACGGATAATGCATCTATTGTTGCTCCCGTAAATCAAACAGATAATGTAATTTTTCTTCCGTTCAATGATGAGCGCGCTCTATCGGATTATTTTGAAAAAGAAGGTGACGAAGTCTGTGCAATAATAATTGAAGGCATACAAGGTGTTGGCGGAATTAATGTTGCTTCGAAACCCTTTCTGCAACTCATAAGAACTTTATGTGATGACTATGGATCTGTCTTTATCGCGGATTCAGTACAGTGCGGCTATGGCCGAACCGGGGATTTTTATTCTCATGATTTTGCAGGCGTAAACGCAGATATTTATACAATGGCAAAAGGAATGGGAAATGGCTTTCCTGTTGCAGGTATTTCTATCGCGCCCTTTATTGAACCAAAATATTTTATGCTGGGTACAACTTTTGGCGGCAATCACCTTGCGTGTGCGGCAGCTTTAGCGGTGCTCGAAGTAATTGAAAATGAAAACCTGATGCATAATGCAAAAGAAGTGGGAAACTATCTTTTTTCAGAGATAAAAAAGATCCAAAGTTTAAAAAATGTTCGTGGCAGAGGATTGATGATTGGTTTTGATGTTCCTGAAGAGATGAAAGAGCTTAAAAAAAACCTGCTGATAAAGCATCACATTTTTACCGGCGAAGCAAAGCCAAATGTAATAAGGTTACTGCCTTCACTGGCGTTAACAAAAACAGATGCTGATAAATTTTTACTTGCTTTGCATGAAGAAGTTTCATTACTTTCAAAAAAATATGCACAGGCCGGAGTTTTATAAAGCCGCTCGCAATAGTTATATCTTTATCGCTTAATTACAGAAAAAAATTGAGAAACTTTCTTTCAGTAAAAGACGCCGGAAATATTGATTCCCTTCTGCAATCAGCAATCAATTTTAGAAAAAATCCTTTGGCAAAACAAGATCTTGGTAAGGGAAAGCGACTCGGCCTGATTTTCCTGAATCCCAGTATGCGCACAAGATTGAGCACTCAGGTTGCGGCACAAAACCTTGGCATGGAGGCCATCGTTTTTAACGGTTCACAAGATGGCTGGACGCTCGAATTTGAAGATGGCGCAGTTATGAATGGAACTACTGCGGAGCATGTGAAAGATGCTGCACCTATCCTTGGCCGTTATTTTGATGTTCTTGGTGTAAGAACATTTCCTTCGCTGAAGAACAGGGAAGAAGATTACAGTGAATATGTAATGCAACAATTTGTGAAGTATTCGGGTGTTCCTGTCATAAGCCTGGAGAGTGCCACTGTTCATCCGCTACAAAGTCTCACTGATGTTATCACAATTAACGATCATCTTCCCATAAAACATAAGAAAAGACCTAAGGTAGTTCTCACCTGGGCGCCTCATGTAAAACCTTTGCCGCAGTGTGTAGCCAATAGTTTTTGTGAATGGATGAATGCATGGAATAATTGCGACTTTATGATTACACATCCAAAAGGTTTTGAGCTGGATAAAAAATTTACTAACGGTACTGATATTATTAACGATCAGCAGGAGGCGCTTAAAGATGCAGACTTTGTGTACGTAAAAAACTGGAGCGGCTATATCGATTATGGTAAAATGATAGCACAGGAAAATGACTGGATGCTTTCCTGTAAAAAACTTTCCGTAACTAATAATGCGAAAATTATGCATTGTCTTCCGGTACGCAGAAATGTTGAGCTAAGTGATGAAGTGCTCGATAGCACAAGCAGTCTCGTAACGGAAGAGGCATCTAACAGAGTTTGGGCTGCACAAGCGGTGCTTGCAGAAATTCTAAACGATCTGAAATGAATTCAACAGATACACAGGCAACTGTTGCAGAGTTTCCTGAAAAAGAATTGCTATATGTGATAAAGACCGGTGGAAATGTAATTGATGACGAAACCAGTCTCCATAACTTTTTAAAAAAATTTTCATCAATAAATGAAAAAAAAATCCTAGTGCATGGCGGTGGTAAGATAGCCACTTCAATTGGTGATAAATTAGGGATTCAATCCAAATATGTTGACGGAAGAAGGATAACAGACAGTGAAACGATTGATCTGGTAACAATGGTCTATGGCGGATTGGTAAACAAAAAAATTGTGGCCATTTTACAATCAATGCACTGCAATGCCATCGGACTTTCAGGTGCAGATGCGAATGTGTTGCCTGCGATAAAACGTCCTGTTAAAACAATTGATTACGGATGGGTTGGAGATGTAAACTCATGTGATCTCAATCCATTTACCTGGCAACTTTTTCTTGATAACAAAATGATTCCGGTTGTTGCACCGCTGACGCATGATAGTCAGGGGCATATATTAAACGTCAATGCTGACACTATGGCCTCGGTGTTAGTCCATTAGCTTGTCAAAATTATATGATGTAAAACTGATTTATTGTTTTGAAAAGAACGGGGTGTTATTGACACAATGATGATACTTCTTTAATAGCCCAATTGAATAAAAAATATTACAACGAATTAAAAGATGAGAAAAAGTTGTTTGCAGGGATTTTGCCAAAAATTGAAAATGCCTTTGATGCAATAGATAATGGTGTAAACACAGTATTAGTCGGCAACTCGAATCATTTGTTACAATTAATAAAAGGAGAAAGCGGCACAAAAATAATTTCATGAACGAAAAAATAAATAACATTGATTCATCAGCAGAATTATTTTCAGACACGCTTGAGTTGTTAAAGAAATTAATTGCAACGCCATCGTTCAGCAAAGAAGAAAATAAAACGGCGGACATCATTGAAAATTTTTTACAGGAAAAAAAAATTAAAACAAACCATTATCTTAATAATGTCTGGGCCATCAATAAACATTTTGACGAAAAAAAAATTACCGTTTTATTAAATTCTCACCACGATACCGTTAAACCTAACCCCGGCTATACAAATGATCCGTTTGAAGCTATAGAAAGAGATGGAAAATTATTCGGACTGGGAAGTAATGACGCCGGAGGTCCGTTGGTTTCACTCATCGCACTTTTCTTACAATATTATCATGTAGAAAATCTTCCATTCAATTTGGTTTTAGCAGCTACTGCTGAAGAAGAAATTTCGGGACATGATGGTATTGAAATTCTTCTTCCCAAACTTCCCAAAATTGATTTTGGAATTGTGGGCGAACCAACCTTAATGCAAATGGCAATCGCTGAAAAAGGGCTGCTGGTGCTGGATTGTATTGTTAATGGAATCGCTGGCCACGCAGCAAGAAACGAGGGTGTGAACGCTATTTACAAAGCGATGAAAGATATTGACTGGTTTAGTTCCTTTCAGTTTCCTAAAACTTCCTCTTTTCTCGGCGCGGTCCACATGGCTGTCACTTCCATAAATACCCAAAACAAAGCACATAATATTGTACCTTCCGAATGTAGTTTTATTGTGGATGTAAGGGTAAATGAACTGTACACTTTTGAAGAAGTAATCGCGGAAATAAAGAACAATGTTGAATGCAATGTAGCACCAAGAAGTACAAGATTAAAGCCGTCTTTTATTGAAGAAAAACATCCTTTGGTTGTTGCCGGAAATATGTTGGGACTGAAATCTTATGGCTCGCCCACTTGCTCAGACAGGGCAATGATGGATTTCCCGACTTTAAAAATTGGCCCCGGAGATTCCGCAAGAAGCCATAGCGCTGATGAATTTATTTTTATAGATGAGATAAAAGATGGGATAGAAAAATATGTAGCGTTATTGCAAAATCTGGAACGAACTACTATCAACCTTTAACGCTGCATCAAAGCACAAAAAAAGCGGATTAGAAATAAAAAAGGGTATAAAAATAAAATCGCCTTTGCAAAAAAATATAAGGAAATTAATATTGCTTAACTCGTGTACTTCGTGTTTTGAAATTTGTGTTTTAAAATATAAGAAAATTAATCTTTTTCAATTCGTGCGATTCGTGTTACAAAAATGTTGAATTGAAATATTTTGTAAACCCGGGACCAATAATTATTAAACGTAACGCTGGTTCAAAGCACAAAAAAAACGCAGTAGAAAATAAAAAGCGGTATCAAATAAAATCGCTCAATTTGTGTAATTCGTGTGTTGAAATTCGTATAATAAAGTATAAATGAAACTCTGGCAAAAAAATTCCGGATCAACAAAAGAAGTAGAAACCTTTACTGTAGGTAAAGACAGGGAGCTGGATATGTATCTGGCACCTTTTGATGTGCTCGGTTCCCTGGCACATATTCAAATGCTTGCAGACAATAAACCTGCTTACAAACGACGAACTAAAAACCTTGCAACAAGGATTGAGAGATATCTACGAAGACATTCAAAAAGGAAACTTTAAACTGGATGATGATGTTGAAGATGTGCACTCGCAGGTAGAAATTATTCTTACAAAAAAATACGGTGATACCGGCAAAAAAATCCACAGTGCCCGTTCCCGTAACGACCAGGTTCTTGTAGATCTGAAATTGTATCTGCGCCATGAAATCGAACAGATTGTTGGCGACGTAAAGGAATTTTTTTCGTTGCTGATTCAACAAAGCGAAGCATACAAAGATTATTTATATCCTGGTTATACACATTTGCAATTAGCAATGCCTTCCTCGTTCGGACTTTGGTTTGGCGCTTATGCCGAAGGCCTTGTAGATGACCTGATCACGTTGCATGCTGCCTGGGAAATCGTAAACAAAAATCCGTTAGGTTCGGCAGCGGGATACGGTTCATCATTTCCTATAAATAGAAAACTCACGACCGAATTATTAGGCTTTGACGATTTGAATTATAATGTTGTATATGCACAAATGGGTCGTGGTAAAACGGAACGTATTGTAGCGCAGGCATTGGGCAATATTGCGGCTACGCTTTCCCGTATGAGCATGGATGCCTGTTTATATCTCAATCAAAATTTTGGATTTATTTCTTTCCCCGACGAACTTACTACAGGCAGCAGCATCATGCCGCATAAAAAAAATCCCGATGTATTCGAACTGATTCGTGCATATTGTAACCGTATCCAGGCTTTGCCTAATGAGATAATGATGATGTCAATAAATCTTCCCTCGGGGTATCACCGTGATTTTCAATTATTGAAAGAACATATTATACCAGCATTTGAAAATTTGCGTACATGCATTTCCATGAGCGGGCTGATGATAAAAAATATTGAAATAAAAAAAGATATTTTAAGGGATGATAACTATAAATATCTGTTTAGTGTGGAAGAAATGAATAAGCTTGTTTTACAAGGAATTCCATTGCGGGACGCTTATAAAAAAATAGCTGCTGATATTGAGAATAATGAATTTAGCTACGATGCGCAGGTAAATCATACTCATGAAGGTTCCATTGGAAACATGCGAAACGCTTCTATTCAATATATGATAAACGAAGTGATATCGCGCTTTAATTTTAATAAAGTGAATGACGCATTACAAAAATTATTGGAGTAAATTGCTCCGGTTGTTTTTACATTTCAGGTTGAAATATTTTTTGTCAGGAAATGTGCAAATGAAAATCAAAAAAGATTATGGCAGAAATAAACAAAAAACGAATTGCAATTTTTGGATCTTCCGGTTCAATCGGAACCCAGGCCCTTGAAGTAATTGGTGCAAATCCGGAGTTGTTTGAAGTTGAAATATTAACTGCTCATTCCAATGATAAATTATTAATTGAACAAGCGCTGAAATTCCATCCCAACGCGGTGGTAATCGGTGATGAGAAAAAATATGAAACAGTAAAAGCTGCACTGAGCTCAAAAAATATTAAAGTATTTGCCGGCCCTGCGGCCTTGGAAGAAGTTGCTGATTTTGAAACCTACGATATGATGATCGCTGCAATTGTAGGTTTCGCGGGGCTTACACCCACCTTGAAGGCTATCGAAAAGGGAAAGGCAATTGCATTGGCCAACAAGGAAACCCTTGTGGTGGCCGGAGACATTGTAATGCAAAAGGCTTTAGAAAAAAGGGTTCCTATCATTCCGGTAGATAGTGAACATTCAGCGATATTTCAATGCCTTGTGGGTGAAACAAGAAATAAGATTGAAAAGATTATTTTAACAGCAAGTGGCGGCCCTTTCCTGGGTAAAAAGCCTAACTTTTTAGTTAATGTAAAAAAGCATCATGCATTGCAGCATCCCAACTGGAATATGGGTGCAAAGATTACCATCGATTCTGCAACACTTATGAATAAAGGACTTGAAATGATTGAAGCAAAGTGGCTTTTCAATCTAAGTCCTGAACAGATACGCGTAATCATTCATCCGCAAAGTATCATCCACAGCATGGTAGAGTTTGAAGATGGAAGCATCAAAGCGCAAATGGGTTTGCCCGATATGAAGTTGCCCATTCAATATGCGCTTACATTTCCGCAGCGAATTCCAAACGATCATCCTAAAATAGATTTCAAAAAAATAAGCACATTGAGTTTTGAAGAACCGGATACTAAGACTTTCAGAAACCTGGTCCTGGCAAAAACAGCGCTTGAAAAAGGTGGAAATCTTCCCTGCATCTTAAATGCGGCCAATGAAATTGCAGTTTGGTCGTTTCTGAATAATCGCATCGGATTTCTTGGATATTACCGCAGTAGTTGAAAAAACCATGCAAAAAATAGATTATATAGAAAAGCCAAATCTTACAGATTATTTTGAAAGCGACGGCGAGGCACGTAATTTCGCGGCTTCGTTGATACATTTGTAAAGCCCCTAGCCCCGAAGGGGAGAAGAAAATAATTTCTAATTCGGGGCGAATGATTGTAATCACATTTATTAAAGATTAAAAAAAGTCCCTTTAAGGATTGGGGTATTTCATATGACATTATTAGCAATTAACTGGCCGCAGGTGGGGTTACAGGCAGGTTACCTTATTTTTTCATTATCTATTCTAGTTATTCTTCATGAGTTTGGACATTATATCACGGCAAAATGGTTTAAGTGCAGGGTAGAAAAATTTTACTTATTTTTTGATCCATGGTTTTCTTTAGTCAAGAAAAAAATCGGTGAGACCGAATATGGCATTGGATGGCTTCCGCTGGGAGGATATGTAAAAATATCGGGCATGGTGGATGAAAGCATGGATAAAGAACAAATGAAACAACCACCTCAGCCATGGGAATTTCGCAGCAAGCCCGCATGGCAGCGGCTTATCATTATGCTTGGTGGCGTTACCATGAATGTGTTGTTTGCTTTTTTTCTTTACGCAATGATCTTATACAAATGGGGCGATACGAAACTGCCAATGGCTAATGTAAAAAATGGGATTTGGATTACTGATAGTATTATGCATGACATTGGGTTAAGAAATGGCGATAAAATAATTGCCGTTAATGGCGAACCTATAAATTATTTTGATGATCTTCCGGCTAAAATTGTTCTTGGAAAGCAAATGAAACTTTCAGAGATGGCAAAGAACAAACGATTATGTTGCCTCAAAATATGATTGAAAGGCTTGTTGAAAAAAAAGGTAAAAGGTCTACTTTATTAATGCCAAGAATTCCGGTTATGATTGGTTCATTTGCTGATAAATTATCTGATAATGCAAAACGTGCAGGCCTTCATGTTTATGATAATATAGTCGCTATTGATTCAGTTCCCGTTCAATATTTTGATGAGGCCTCATCTATATTGAAAACAAGGAAAGGTGATAGTGTAAACCTCTCGGTTATAAGAGATTCCAGGCCACAAAATATAAGAACGCTTTTGGATACCGCAGGAAATATTGGGTTTTACCAATTTACACTTGACGAGGCTGATAGTCTTGGAATACTTAAAGAGGAAACAAAAAAATATAGCTTTCTTTCATCTTTCCCGGCGGGCGTAAAAAAAACGGGTAAGCAACTCGACTTTTATATACAGCAATTCAACAATGATTTTAAATCCTCAAACCGGTGCCTACAAAGGGCTTGGCGGCTTTAAAACTATGGCTTCCATTTTCCCCAACACAGGCTGGGACTGGCAAGCCTTTTGGAATATAACTGCTTTCTTTTCTATCATTCTGGCTTTCATGAACCTTTTGCCAATTCCTGCTTTAGATGGTGGACATGTTTTATTTACTTTAATTGAAATGATCTCGGGCCGAAGACCATCTGATAAATTTTTGGAATATGCGCAAATTGCAGGAATGGTTATTCTCTTTGCATTGATGCTTTTTGCAAATGGCAATGATTGGTTTGGTTGGGGAAGAGGGCATTAGGTATGATTGCAATGTATAATGTTAATTGGTATGATTTATCGTACTATTAGTATTGCAATAATCTAAAAGCCAGCACATGTTAAACCTCATTATGATCAATGCAACATGGTACATTTTACAATTCGTAAAGAAAATCATTTATAGTTCTATCCCAATTTTCTTCATCAATATAGAAGCGTTTAAACTATTGCAAACACCGGGTTTTAACTTGTAATCAAAGTATAATTCATCATTGCTCACCTGTACATCAAAATGATAATTGATGATGCTTTCAGGAAACTCATTTTTTATTTTTGCCAGTTCAAGATCATGTGTGGCTATGATTGCCGCGGCATGATGTTTTATTAATTGCTTCATCAATGCAACCGAACCTGTATGCCTGTCAAGTGAATTGGTTCCCCGAAGAATTTCATCCAACAGAATAAAAACTTTTTCGCCTGCGTTTACTTTTTCAATAATCGTTTTTAGCTTTTTTAATTCCGCATAAAAAGTGGAAGTGCTCTCTGCAAGATTATCCGTGATACGCATGCTGCTTATTACCTGCACATGCGATACCTTTAAATCTTTTGCGCATACAGGAGCGCCTGCCATTGCCAATATAACGTTAACGCCTATGCTACGCAGGTAAGTACTTTTACCAGCCATATTAGAACCTGTTACCACCATCAGTTCCGCTGTCATGTTTTATTTCAATAGTAGTTATCTACTCTTTTATTTTTTTCAATTAGAGGATGCCCGATATCTTTTCCTTCTATAAAAAAATAACCACGGATCAATTGTTGGAAAAGCCCAATCCGGCTCATTAAAATGCAATGTTCCAAAACTGTTTAATGCTTCAATGTGGCCTAATGTGGTAAACCACTTCTCAATATTTTGTTGTTGTTCTGATTTCCATTTTTCCAGATCCAGCATTTGTTGCAGGTTCCAGAGTAATAAAATATTTAATGGCGCAGAAATAACAAGATTATATCTCAGGTCAAGCTTATCAAGCAGTTTTCTGAGCCGTGTAATATCATAAGAAACATTTTTATTTTGACGGTATAAATTGGACTGCACTCTTTTTAATAAATCACATTCAAATGTTGCATTCTCTATATGTTCAATGGCTGTAGAAAGTGTCTCAATCTGTGCCGCAATTTTCGATAGTTGGTCATGAACAGGCGCTACATATTTATTGATCTGGTAAGCAATTGCAGCAAATAATAATAAGAAAAAATAAAAAACTGCTGAAGGAACTGCGTCAAAAATGTATAACGACAACAATGCTGATAATAATCACCGGCAATAAATAACGCAACCATTTCCATGGTTTAAATTTTGAAAAACAGGCTCTTCTGCAATCCAGTTTTCCAGCCGGTATTTTGTAGAAAAAGTAATTTTCTTTTCTTTCCCTTTGGCTTGCAAGTCTTGTATCCACTCTATTTTTTGTGATAATTCCTTTGCAGCAACCTGCCTTTCAATAATTAGTTTTGGCTCAGCCGGAAACTGTAAATACTGCGCCAGTTGCCTGCTTCCCATTTCAGATCCTGTTCTGTTTATATATTGAAAGAGAGATGCATTTGCCGAAAATATCAAGGTCATTTGCATACAAATGATCGCTGGGGATACCTGTTCACTTCCTGTTGGAAAATCATGATAATTTCCATTTAAAAATTTCAATTCATCCTGGTTAATTACCAATAAGCTTTTCACATGGTCTATCGCAGCTTTGTTTCTTAAATCAGCATATAACAATCTTATAAAAATTATCAGCAGTGCAATGCTTACAATAGCAACGTATAAAACCCCCAAAGACCATAACACATAAAAAGCAAAAATAATAGCAGCGATGGAGCCAAAGCGAAGCCATCCAAAAGATGATTTTTTTTGCTGTAATTTTTTTAATTGTTTTTCAAGATCATTAATCCTGCCCTTATAAAATGTCTCAGGTTCCATCTACTTTTTTATCTTTAAAAGTTGGTAAAAATAACAGTTATAATACTTATTTATACAGCGCTATATATTTTGTAAATTTGCAGGCTCAATTAGCAATTGTCTAATTGTCAATTGCTTTCGGGGCTGACCGGTTTTGACAGCATAGTTCTTTGTAAGTATAAGCATGTAGTGCGTTGCGTAATTAGCACTTAAATATGAATACGAAAACTTTAAATGGCAATACTTCGTATGCCATGGCTGCTTAATTATTAATTCAGTAACCATTAGGGCCGTTGAAGCTGGCCAGGCCTGTTGCCACGCTCTTCCGCCGACTCAAAAATAAAACAGGCTGCTGCAATTGAAGGCTGTGACCATTGCTTAAGACCATTCAGCTAAGGAAAAAGTTGGTTTGTTTTGCTCCTGCTTTTTCCCGACAAATAATGCAAAAATAAACATGTAGAAGGCTTACGGCGAATATGTTTGGACCAGGGTTCGACTCCCTGCAGCTCCACATCCTAACGTCCAAATGATATATAAAGGCTATAAATCAAATGTTTATAGCTTTTTTATTTTATTCCAATCTCCAAGATATTCATTAAATATCAAAATAAAAGTGAGTGATTCGAGAGTAAATTTCATCGTTGTTTTTAACTCCCGAATTGTCCTGAAGTATTGAAATAAAAACTCAACGCCAGCAAGCTTTTTATTCACATTTTTTCCAATGGCTGCCATTAGAATTTTTAAATAATAACTTTTTTGGGATTAAACAAGACCACCACTTTGGCAAATAAATAAGATCAGAAAGTTTTTTCCACACCCTGACAGTGAAATAATTGAAGGATTTAAAGAATAAATAGCTTTCTTTATCAAAATTGCCAGGTATAAAATCCATCCTTACGCAACCTATCAAATCCATCAATGAAAAATATTTATCTCATTATTATTTTAGGGCTTTTTGCGTTAGCGGGTTGCTCTGCTTTAAAGCCCGAAAATTTCGCTAATAGCGAACCCGTTCTCGACCCGGTAAAATTTTTTGGCGGCCATACGCACTCGACCGGCGTACTGGAGTCGCACAGTGGTAAGCCTTCTGAACGCATCACCACTAAAACAACCGGAATATATGCCAATGGCATCCTAACCATATCGCAGGATTTGTACGCTGAAAAGGAAAAACCAAACCATCGCACCTTTACCTTAAAGTTCATAGATGCGCATCATGTGGAAGGAACCGGTGGTTTTATCGGGGCACTGCCCGCGGAGAATTGTATGGTAATTACTTTACCTGGCGTTTTCGGTTAAAGGTAGCCAGTAAAGGATTGGTGCGTCACGTGAATATGACGCAGTATATGTACCTCATGCCGGGAGGCGAAACGCTCATTATCCGAAGCGTCGTCCGAAAGTTTGGAATCATCGTTAAGGAAATAACCGAACAATTTCATAAAGACGATTGACTATTTCCACCACCAGAACTTTTCGTACGCCCCTATCGAAAAGTAAAAACAAATTGTACTCCGGTACAGAAAGTTTGCAACATAAATTACCCGATCCTTACGATTATTACTTTAAATTTATAACATGAAAAATGCAAAAATTTTGTGCTGTATATTAATCATGTTTTTTGCCGCCTGCAATAGCGGCAGTGATAACAGCACCGAACCCGCGAAAACGCCTAATACCCGGGATAGCGATATTACAAAAGCAAAGCCGGGGCTGGCTTATAAAATAGATACTTCAAAGCAGGTAACTAAGCTGCTCGTGCCACGGGATACCATCCTCACGGTAAAGCTGGAAAATAATAAAGGAAGCATTCGCGCCTGGCTTAGCGGCATCGGCAATCATGTAACCCTGGTAGTGCCTGTGCACAGCGGCGATAGCATTACGGCAAAATTAATTCCTGACGATGACACTGCAAATATCCGGTTTAATCAAATCTTTATTCCGCTTGGCAAATCAGGAAAATATGATGGCCCCTTCTCCAGGAAAATAAGCTATCCCATAAATAAAATAACCGGCAATTACCGGCTCATCGTTGGTGAAAATTTAATGGCCGAAGCTGACTGGAAAGGCTATTTTACCTGTACTGTTTTGATAAAATAGATCTGTGCGTCGCGTAACATCATCATGCTTGACAATCGTGCGCCCTTAAGATGAAAGTTGCAGGGCTGCTCCCAAATAATTTCTGCCATTATTGTATCCTATCCGTTATAACGTAAAGGCATGTACGCATTTTTCAAAACTATACTTACATGAGCCTGTTTGGCGTCGATTATAGTCATACCATACTAAGGTCATTGTATATGTATACCAGGGTCATTGTATATGTATACCAAGTTCATTGTATATGTATACCAAGGTCATTGTATATGTATACCAGGTCATTGTATATGTATAGCAAGGTCATTGTATATGTATACCAAGGCCATTGTATATGTATACCAGGGTCATTGTATATGTATACCAAGGTCATTGTATATGTATACCAGGGTCATTGTATATGTATACTATTGCCATTTCGCACGGCAATTTTGTTCTTTGTAAGCAAAAAAAGCCTGCAGGCAGAAGAAGTTAATTAAATTCTGCCCCGAAATGTGGATGATGATCAGCGATGATAATGGTAATGATGCAAGCATGATCGTTAGTTTTGTAAAATAAATATACATGCTCTTTTTGAAAATACAATGCAGCTAACGATTTTTATTGTATTTATATTTATAACAATAAAGCACATTATTAAAACATGCGCAAAGCAGTCTAATTTGGTAGCATTGGGGGCATTGATTAGTTTTAAGTTACAGGAATACAAGAGTTAGCGGCAACCAACCGACTTCCCCTTTTACGGGATTTAACGATCATTTCACAGACAACCTTCTTCCTTTAGCAGAATAGAATTCCAATATGATGTTGGGCTTCATAGTTTTGACTTTCAAAATTAGTCCACAACAAAATGAAAAAGCCAGTTATTATTTTATTACATACAGGTTATTGGGTAATGTATTTATTATTACTCACCATGTTCTTTATAATATTAAATTCAAGCAAGATGCATATAACATCAGCGCTTTTATTTCGTCTGTTATTCCTTAAGCCATTTGGATGGAGCGCAATTCTTCCGGGGGTATTTGGCTTTTATACATTTTATTCGGTATTGTTTAAAGAGTTTTTGACAAAGCAAAAAATATTAAAATTGCTTTTGTCAGCATCCATATTCGCTTTTGCCGGTTCTATAATTACAGAATTAAGCATTTATATCGTATTTCATAAGCAAGGAATAAATTGGGGTTTCGGTGATGTTGTTACCATTTGTTTGTTGCTGGCTTTTATCGTGCTAATAAATGGTACAACTGGATTAATTATGAAAGGATTTATAAACTGGTATAATGATATAAAAATTAAAGTCGAGTTAAATCAAAGAAATTATGAAACTGAATTGGCAATGCTGAAATCTCAGATAAATCCCCACTTTTTATTCAACACTATTAATAATATTGATGTGCTGATTGCTTCAGATGCAATAAGAGCATCGGAATATTTAAACAAGCTATCAGACATTATGCGATTTATGCTTTATGAAACAAAGCCGCAAAGAATCCCTTTAAACAAAGAGCTAACTTACATTGAAAAATTCATTGAACTGCAAAAAATAAGAACCACAAACGAACATTTCATCAATTATACTCTAAGGGGTGACCCTACAAATTTTATGATACCTCCAATGATTTTGATTCCCTTTATTGAAAATGCTTTTAAACATGCAGAAAATACAAAAGCAGAAAATGCAATCAATATTAAACTCGATATTAAACACGAATCTTTCATATTCAAATGTGAAAACTCTTTTAATGAAAATTCCCAAATCAGTTCTGAACATAGTGGCCTTGGGATTGAAATAATTAAAAAGAGACTATCATTACTGTATCCTGAAAAACATAAATTGACAATCACAAATAAAAACGAGCTTTATAAGGTTGAATTATCACTTTATTAACTTTGAAAATTAATTGCATTATAGTTGAAGACGAACCTTTAGCCATCGAACGGGCTCAAGGGTTTATTTTAAAGCTACCCTTTTTAAATCTTCTCACTACATTTAACAATGCGCTTGAAGCATTGGCTTTTTTAAAATCCAATAGGGTGGATTTACTTTTTTTAGACATCAACATCGGTGAAATTTCAGGTATCCATTTGTTAGAGTCAGCAACAATTACCAGCCAGGTAATAATTACCACCGCCTATCACGAATACGCTCTCAAAGGATTTGATTTGCAGATATGCGATTATCTATTGAAGCCTTACACCTTCGAACGTTTTGTACAGGCAATTGACAGGGCAAAATATAATTTATCAAAAGACGAAGTAACAAACAATAAGAAGTTTATTTTCGTTAAAACAGAATATCGCCTTGAAAAAATTCTTTTAAGTGAAGTACTATACATTGAGGGAATGAAAGACTATCGCAGAATTCACACGCTCAATAAGCGTCTAATGACTTTGCAAACATTCAATGATTTTGAAAAGGAGATTTCTTCCAGTATTATTTGCAGGGTTCACAAATCTTTTATGGTATCATTAGATAAAATTGAATCAGTTGAAAGAGACCGCATAAAAATCACAGATATATATATTCCAATTTCTGACACCTATAAGAAAATATTCTATGAGCTTATTAATTACTCAACAAAATAACGCGGACATTAGTTCCGGGCTGAAAATTCATTGTTCATCTTTTGCAGTTATCTTCGAGCTTTGGGTTCGTTGCTGGTCTGACGTTCGGTAGAAAAGTTCATTGAATGCCAGCGCAGCGTAAGCCCTAACGTAAGCTGCTATTTGGTTTGACAAAATCTTCACGATGAAAAATATTATTTCAGTTTTTATTGCTCTGCTCTTATGGATTACGTCCAATGCACAATCTAGTTTGCCATTGACAATTGAGAATCCCAAAATGGATTCCTATTTACAAAACCGCCAACCTGCAACATTAACTATTCAAATTAATAATGCCCCCGATAGTGTTAAGAAAGTCGATGTAAAATGCACTTTTGTAACATTTGGTTCCAACTTTCAAATAATAAAATATTATGCAATTAATTCCGATGGCTTTGTAAGAGTGATGTTAGAACAAAACCTACCTTACCAACAAATATGGTTAAATGTAGGCAACTATTTATATGCAGGTGTTTATGTGAACACAGGTTTGAAAGTAACGATTGATGTAAGTAAAATAAAAAATAAAGATGGAGTTTATTTGAGTGGTAATGGAATTACCTATTCTGGCTTCGATGGTGAATTAAATACAGTGATGAATAAGCACATATTATTTAAACAGGATAAACAAGATAAACTTGCAAGCGACCTAAATGAATTGTGCAGGTCACGAAAAAATTATATTCAGATTTGTTTTTTAGTAGAACAGATTCCATTTGGCAAGCATTAAATCAGCCTCAATAAAAAATTTATTCAACAATATCCAAAGTATGCCTGGGCAATCAACAATGAAACTGTTTCCATGTTTGACGGTATGTTATGCACATCTTATTGGGGAGATACCATGCCCCAAAAATTATTTATGAAGATAAATAATCATGAACCTTATTTTACAAGTAACGATGGCGTTCTCTTTTACAACTATTTAAACACTTATTTAAACGTCAAAGTGCATAACATTGAAAATAATATAAACAATTTGACAGCATTTACAGTTACCCGAAAGCAGATGTTTTAAAAACATTTCAACTTGCTAAAGTAAAAATTCCTTTGCGTTGACATATCCTGAAATACTGAACAGTATGAAAACTGGGTGGTGCAAGAGATTGGTAGAAAATGAACTTAAAGAGACAGCTATCAAACAAAAGGAAATAGATAGTTTGCTTGCATCTGCCAAAAAATTAAGTAGTACGGATAATTTTATAGGAACACCAATAGAACAATTACCCTTCAATGCAAGTTTATATAATCTGCACAGTATCAAAAACGTGAATGATTTTATTGTTAACCTCAAATCCAAATTCAAAGACAAAGCATTAATTATTGACTTTTGGGCAACATGGTGTGCGCCCTGTTTGCACGAAATGCCTTTCAGCAAAAGGTTACATGAGGCTAACAAAGACCTACCTGTTGAATACGTTTACATTTGCACAAACAGTGCATCGAACATTAATCTTTGGAAAAATAAGATTGCAGAATTGCAATTACCGGGCACACATATTTTTATGGATGAAAAGATTGTTGAAGAATTAAAAAGTAGTTTCAATAATGCAGGGTCAGGTTTTCCAACTTATGTGGTAATAGGTACTAATGGCAAATTGCGATCAAAAGCCATTCAATGGATGGAATCGTTGGACTGAGATAAATTATATGAGCAATCGGGCTTGAATAGATAAACAGCAGCCAACATTATGCGTATTGAAGAAAGCCCCCGATTTTAAAATTGATTGAAGAAAATAAAAAAGCCCTGATCATTAGACCGGGGCTTTTTGCAATACGATGTTCAGCGACACCGCCAGCCGAGAGGTGGCTATTGGTCTGTAAGGCGATTTGTATGAGTTTTGAGATGGCGCCAAAATAACTATTGCGCGACTTTTATCCTGTTGTCTTATTTTTAATCTGCTGCGTTTATGATAACGATTTTTATTGTATTTCTACTTATATCTCGTGCCATTATTAAAAAATTCGCAACGGCTAATTTGGTAGCATTGGGGGTATTGATTAGTTTTAAGTTACAGGAATACAAGAGTTGGCCTTCACAAATGCTCGAACCGTTGGCGCTAACCCTAAACTAACTCGGATAACAGCACAAAGAACAAATTAGAAAATGTCAATGAAACAAAACAAAACTGAGAACAATTCTTCACCGAGCCCGTTTTCACAAACATATTTCCACGGTACGAAGGCTGACCTGATAATAGGTGGCTTTTTAAAAGTCGGCTTTAACTCAAACTACGCGCAATATGGTCAGCTAAACCACATTTATTTCACAGCAACCCTGGACGCGGCTATTTGGGGCACCGAACTTGCATCCGGAAAAGGAGCGGAAAAAATCTATTTGGTCGAACCAACGGGTATCATAGAAGACGACCCAAATTTAACCGACAAAAAGTTCCCGGGCAATCCGACCATGTCTTATCGCTCCAAATATCCATTAAAGGTAGTTGGAGAAGTTACTAATTGGCAAGGACATACATCAGAGCAGATTAAAGCAATGAAAAACGGGCTAACCAAACTTAGGGAAGAAGGACTGGATGAGATTGAAAACTAATCCGATTACTTTAATAACAATGAACCGCTAACATTCGCATCAATAGCAGCGCTGACGTGCATTTTATCAGCTTTTGTTCGCTGTTAGGCTGCAGTCTTGGCTGAAAATTGTCTATTGAGCTATGAATCAAAATCTCAGCTATTTGTTCGTTTCCAGTACTTTTGTTCAGCCTGAAAATTCATTGAATCCCTGCCATCGCCAATGTGTAACCATTATGTGGCCATTCTAAAAAGACATTCAATATGAAGCTTCTTCTCACTTCCAGCGGTATCACCAATACGAGCATTTACACCGCATTGATTGACCTTTTAGGCAAGCCCATCGCCGAATCAAACGCCCTCTTCATTCCGACAGCGATATACCCTTTCCCTTTTGGTGCCCGCTATGCATGGCATCCGATCAGCGGAAAGGCCAAATCCCCGTTCTGTGAATTGGGCTGGAAATCTTTGGGTCTGCTGGAACTTACTGCGCTTCCGAGTATCAAAAAAGAAGTTTGGATACAGGCAATTGAGGATACTGATGCGCTGATGGTTTGGGGCGGCGATCCCTTGTATTTAAGCTACTGGCTGCAACGTTCCGGGCTGGCAGAGATATTGCCATCGCTGCTACGCAAAATGGTCTATGTGGGAGTGAGCGCCGGAAGCATGGCGGTGAGTTCCACCTTTGGAGAAACCTATTCAAACCCTCCCGGCGGAAGCAATAATGCGCTGACTTCAGAAAACATTGTATTCCAAACGCCAGAGGGAGAAATAAGCAGAACTTTCGTTACGGCTCATGGAGCTGGATTGATTGATTTTGCATTAATTCCACATTTTGACCATGTGGATCATCCCGATGCTTCAATAGCTAACGCAGAAAAATGGGCTGCAAAGCTACCGGTTCCGGTGTACGCTATTGATGATCAAACTGCCGTCAAAGTAGTCGACGGCGCCATTGAAATAATATCAGAGGGAAAATGGAAACTCTTTACTCCTGACAAAACAACGAACCGCTATAGCAGTCACATAAACCCATGACAATGAACAATTCGACAACAAGATTTTCAGACAGAGTTGAAGATTATGTAAAGTATAGACCTGCTTACCCGGACGAACTAATAGGTTTATTAAAAAATGAGGTGAAACTTGAGGTAAATAACGTTGTAGCTGACGTTGGCTCCGGAACAGGAATTTCGTCAATACCATTTCTTGAAAATGGCAATTTAGTTTATGGTGTAGAACCCAATCACGAGATGAGAAATGCAGGTGAGAAAATCTTAAGAAAATACACCAATTTTATAAGTGTTGCAGGAACTGCTGAGGAAACCACGTTGAAAGATAAAAGCATTGACATTATTTTTTGCGGACAAGCTTTTCATTGGTTTGACAAACCCGAAAGCAAGAAAGAGTTTGACAGAATTTTAAAAAATAATGGACACCTGATTTTTGTTTGGAATTCAAGAAGTTTAAAAAGCGAATTTCAAGTTGAATATGAAAATGCTTTGTTTGAAAATATTGAGGAATATAGACTTGTAAATCATAGATTGATTAATGAAGATGAAATTAAAGAATTTTTTGAACCGAAAATTTTAAGTGCTTTTAAAATTGATAATAAGCAAGTATTCAATTTAGAAGAACTAATGGGGAGATTAAAATCTTCTTCTTACTGCCCAAAATCGGGACAGTCCTTCGACAATTTAATGAGACAAATTGAAAGCATATTCAATAAATATAAATCAAACAATACAATTGATTTTGAATATGAAACACAAATATACTGCTGCTGACGTGATCGGTTTTACACAAGCGGAGCTGATTTGCTAAGAATTAGCATTGGTGCACGTTTCAGCTATGGTCCGGGCGGAAGGAATTCTAAAATACCGCCTTCACAAAGCCGTAAACCGTTGCGCGCTAATTTTACATAGGTCAACAAATAATGCAAATCATTACTGAAAATAACACCAAAGTCAAATCTGTTTTCAAGGCAACAGCAAGGTTATAAATGCTTTAATTTTGAAATTTATGAAGAAAAGCGACGAAGACAACAAAATTAAAGCTGGGTGTAAGTCTTCAGAAGATGAACATAATAATAGTGAAATGAAACCGGTAGCTTCAGTAGAAAATAAAACCAAAGCGCTTTTTGCAGATACCGCCGGATCGAAAAATTCCTCATCTAAATCAGGACAGTTGGTAAACGACGATTCACAAATTCACAAGTCTTCAACATCGCGCGATACTGAAATGGAAGTACATCACCATGCGAAAGTTCCGCACGAATCAAAAACAATAAACGAGTATTTGCTGGAAGGCTTTATGATATTTATTGCGGTGCTTATGGGCTTTATTGCGGAAAGTATAAGACAAAATTTTTCTGATAAAGAACAGGTTCGACAACTTACATTACAACTCGTACAGGATCTGAAGTCGGATACAGCCATGCTGAATAAACTATACATCAACGAATCCTTAATCCTGCAAAAGGAAGATACCTTGCTGGCTTTTCTGCAGCAACCGCCGGGAAAAGCAGACAAAAAACGAATACAAAAGCTTATCGCGGATTCACACAGTATGTGGCCGTTTCACCCGTCAGCAGGCGCAATCGCGGCTATTAAAAATGAACTTCACCTTCAGCAATTTTCGAATTCAGCTATAATTAAGCTATATCGCGAAATACGAGGGGCACACCGATCTGTTACATACAATTGAAGGCATTACTTTGAAATACCAACGCGCCTATCTTGATCCTTTTTTAACCCAACATTTTACCGCAGCCAACATGCAGGCATCTTTCGATACCGCTTCCTGGCCCAGCGCGGAAATGAGGAACGTAACACAAGAAGATTTAATTCAACTGGATGCTGATATGGTATTGATAAAAATAAACGCCAGGGAACTGGTCGATGACAACAGGCTCGTGAGAGATGATGCAGTGAATCTCCTTCGATATGTAACCAAACAATTTGACGTAAAAAATAAATAGGGCCGTCGAAACTTTTTTTCTCCGGCCGGTGGTTTATGTTATTTCATTGCTAACCGGTCTTGAATTGATACCGTCGGCCGCCTCACCCATTTCAGTTGATAAGGTTTCAATAATTAAGATTTATAACGTGGGAAAAATTGTTTCTTTTTGGAGTAGTAAATATATTGCTTTATAATCCAATTTATTTGAAAGTGATTAAATTTAAATTCGCTTAAAATGCTGTTTTCAAATTTAGTCGCTGCCTTAAATCTTTTTATATTATCAATTGCGTGTACTTATAAGCGTTAGTCTTACTTCTTTATAAGATGGATGGAGGATTTACAATCCGAAATTGGGCGTTACCTTCCTGATGTAGCAATTGCACAAGAGTTCTTAAATTTGAAATATCAGAAACTATTCAGAATGATAGAAAATCAATTAATCATGACAAACGGCAAAAATAATTTTGGTTGACACATCAATTCTTATCGACGATTACCGGGAAAAATAAACCTCATTTTCTTTGGGTAGAACTTATGGGCAACAAACCAATTTAAAATATTAAATAGTTTTTATGACGACGTTGAATCCATACATTTATTTCAATGGTAATTGCGAAGAAGCATTTAATTTTTACAGATCGGTTTTTAGAAAAGATTTTAAATATATTGGACGTTATAAAGATGTACCTCAAAAGGACAGACAAATTTTTCAGGAAGCGGACGAGAAAATTATGCATATCTCTCTTCCTATTAGTTTGGAAACGATCTTAATGGGTTCTGACAATAAAGAAGCATATAAAGAATCAATAACATGCAACAACTTTTCTCTTATCATTCATACCGATAGTAAAGAAGAGGCGGACAGGCTATTTAATGAACTCTCTGATGGCGGACAGGTAAAAGTCCCAATGGACCTGACTTTCTGGGGTTCTTGTTATGGAATTTGTATTGATAAATTTGGTATTAGTTGGAAGATCACTTTAGAGTCAGAAGCATAAAACAAATCACTCATTTTGTCCGCAGATAAAAAACTGAACGCACAACAATCAGAATAATAACCGAAAGCATCTCATAACTCCGGGATAAAAAAGATATGAGTGGTTTCAGTTATTATTTGTTGATCAACATCATGAATTTTCTGTAAGCGGGAAGCGAGATTTCAACATCCTGATAATATGGGCAAATACAAAAAAATCAATTTTCGTTTGTGCCACTCCGTTATTTTGTTGCTTTGATGTAAGTGCTCTTACCTGTTGATGTGGTTTTATTTTTTTGTTAATAATAAAATAAACCTTTCCATCTTTGTTTATGGACAATAATCTGCGCAGATGATTATTGATCCCTTGCAATCACAAAAAAAGCCGCCTCAACTTATTGAGACAGCCTTGTTAAACCAACTGGAAGAAAAGCTGCCGGTGAATTTTACACCAGCAAATTATTTTACGGGCTCTGAATTACTTACAAAAGCCAAACGTTTACTATCGGGCGACCAGGAAATAACATTGATAGTACCCTGGCCTCCATAGAGGTAGGCAATTACTTTTGGCGCACCGGCTTCAGTTAAAGGCATCAGTCTTAACATAACTTCTTTATAAGCCGGGTGGCCGGCGGGATCAATGTCGTATGGAAACGAGATCATTACCATCCACTTACCGTCGGGCGAAATATGCGGGAACCAGTTATTATACTGATCAAAAGTGAGCTGTTGCTTACCGGAGCCGTCAGGCTTCATGCGCCATACCTGCATAGTTCCGGATGCATTGGCATTGTAATAAATGTATTTTCCGTCAGGAGAATATTCAGGCCCGTCCACATGGCCTTTGGTATTGGTGGTAAGCGGTGTTTCTTTTCTGTCGGCCAAATTAACGCGATATAAATTATAAATATTGCTGCCATTTCGCTTCGCTACTATTGCAACCTCTTTACCATTGGGGTTCCAGCCATGAAGATAGGATGGTGTGCTGTCGGTTATCAGTCTTGGCTGGCCACCTGATAATGGCAGCGTATATACAGTAGAACCTCCGCCAGGCAATCCTTCGCGGCTGCTGCTTATAGCTAACATTTTACCGTTGAAAGAGATTACGTGGTCGTTATTAATCTTTGCAACATCGCCCGTATTCAGCTTTTCAGGGGTACCGCCTTCTATAGGAATGGTATATAAATATCCCCCTTCATTGAATAATAATTTTTTTCCATCTGGCATCCAGTTGGGCGCTTCGAAACGGTCAGGAGCTTCGTAAATAACTTTACGATTTCCATCAGCAACGTCCATTATTTCCAGCCTGCTGCCCAATACATCTTTTACAGCAGGTATTATTGCATGCGGATTGGAAGTGTATTCATGGATAACGGGCTTGTCTATGCGAACATTCCAGACTTTCGCATGGGCAACTGTATTGGAGTCGTGGGAACAGATGTACAATCCCACCAGCACATCTTTATCCAACACATCGGTTTCATAAGAGCCCACCAATTGCAATGGCTCACCGGGATGTGCTATTTTCATAGTGATCATTTTGCCGATCCTTTGCAGTTGAACGGTTTGGCCGCCTTGCTTTGGATAGAACCTTTCTTCTTCAGGATCACGCATGAACATGCCCTTATACGGACGCCATTGAAGCACTACGAGTCCATCAATATGTTTACACGCATTGGCGCTGGCAGCATCTGCATCAGTAGATTCCCTTATCATCCAGCCTATTTTGCGATGACCTATTGCGTCAGCGGTATCGCCGGTAAATGCGAAAGTCTGCCGTGAGAATAAAATCTCCCTGGATCTTTTTATACAGGAAATGGAATTCATCATGATTGAACCAAATATTGTCGCCCGCGCCGGATATGTTATAAGTTTGCGTAGCCGCATCGTAGCTCCCAGAACCGGCTAATTTTGGGCCCCCTATATCAAGATTGTCCTCAAAAATACCAATAGGATGCTGCGCAAAACTATAATTGCAGGCAAGTACACTAAGAATAAAAAAGCATAGTTTGAAACGCTTTGAAAGATCTTTCTTATTAAATAAAATTTTATTACTCATACCTGTCGGTTTTTAAAAATGATTAGTTGAAGTGCTATG
Source organism: uncultured Chitinophagaceae bacterium (assembly GCA_963823305.1). GTDB lineage: Bacteria > Bacteroidota > Bacteroidia > Chitinophagales > Chitinophagaceae > Ginsengibacter. Next base: position 431,783 of record CAWGLC010000004.1, on the reverse strand, counting down.
TAATTTAATTTTTGATATTTTTTATTTGCCATGATTGGCTTCTTTAAGGCAGCAGGTCGATATTTTTTGTTTCAATATTCCATCCTTCTAACCTGAGCTGTGTATTAGCAGAAACAAATTCCTTCAGCGGGCAACTAACCGTGACCGTTAGTGACTTGCCTGCGGGAACAGAAAAATAGTTGTCAGACCAATACGATGGTAAAACCTCTTGCACCCTTGTTGATGATTTGGGGATTCAGGAAAAATGCGAGCCTGGAAGAATTATTGGTAAAGTGAATCGTCCAGTTATTGTAATTATTTTTCTTTTGTGAGCTGATAACTTTTACATCCACTGTTGCTTTTTGCATTTCTTTTAAGCCGGTAAACTGGTGTGCCGGCGACATCCAGTAAACATTGTGGGAAAGAAGTTTTCCCTTGCTATCTTCCAGGTTAAGCAATACAAACGAAATCCCTTTTATATTCTGTAGCACATTATTAATGCTTAATATTTCTTTTGCGGTAGTGGTATCCAATTGGGCCTTTCCTTCTTTATGAAATAAAGACGCACCATTTATGTCAACGATTTCCACTTCGTATTGTAATCGCGAATAACCGCTATAAGTCCTGTTAATAAGCGCCACAGCAGAGTCATCGAGATTAAGCTGAATATGCACAGGCTCACAGGCCCGCTGCATAAAATAATACCCGGCATTCGGTTCAAGATACCAATCATATACCTGCCAGATCACACTGGGAAAGGCCGCATTCAATTTCCAGAGCATCACGCCGCCTGTTTCATTTATTTTATGTGCAGCGGCTTCGAAAATACTACGGTAACCGGCGGCGTTCATCAATTGCATTTTTATGGAAAAATCTTTTAGACTGATTAGGTTTGCCGTAACGTGTAGCCATGGCATCATAATAAGTGTTGTATTTTCCATTACCTGAACACGCATCATGATAGCCCCAACTATTGTTAAGCGGATATGGCAGCGTGCTATCAGGGATAAGATCAGGGATAATTTTTGATAAAGTATTATAGGGCGGTTGCGACGGAATACCGGTCTCATCTTTAAAAATCCAATCTTTTCCTGCATCTACGAGCTTAAAATATTGTGCATCATCCTGCCAGGAATAAGGGCCGCCGCTATACACCCCGGAGGGTTTGTTATCAGGCCACGAAGCCTTCCAGTCCGCTGGTGTTTTTGAGAAGCCTGAAGAACATGGAATGAATGGCCGTGTGCCGTCGAGTAAGGCAACGTTGTCTCTCATAGCCTCATAGAGTTCTTTTCTTGCATGCCCTTCATTACCTCCTGTCCACACCAGCAGGCTTGGATGATTTCTTATCCGGTAGGATCGTGCTTTTTACATTATCAATAAATACGGAAGATTCCAATGGCCAGTCAGCAGATCCTTTGAAGCCACCGTTAGTATCACCTGTGATCCAGAAGTCCTGCCATACCAATAATCCATAACGGTCTGCCAGCTCATAAAAGTCATCTGTCTCTCCGAGGCCTCCGCCCCATATTCTTACAAGGTTTACATTAGCATTTTGGCATAAACTGCAGCTCGTAATCATAGCGCTGGTAATCCCTGTTCAGCATCATATCCGGCACCCAGGCGCCGCCCACCAGGTTTACCCGTTTTCCATTTACATAAAAATCGCGGCGAACCCAACCATTTACTTCAGCAGTGGAAGAACTTACGGTGCGTATTCCGAACACAATGGTGGTATCGTCGGATACCTGATTGCCCGTTAGGTATTGTATGTGCATGCGATACAAACTGGGATATCCATAACCGTTAGGCCACCAGAGATGCGGGTGAGAAATTTTAAAAACCTGTGTATTCTTTGCAGATAAATAAATGCTTTGTGAATCCGATTCTTTAACAGACAACTCTTTTACCAACGACGTAGAGGCACCTTCAAAATTTTCGGGACTGATAGTAATTTTTAGTTTTCCATGTTGCAGTTACGCTGCTATAATTTGAAAAAAAGTCGCAGTGAAATGGTAGCCTGCGATGTATCCGGCAATGATGGCAACTCAGTTACAATCCGTGGCTGGCTGATAACCACCTGCCCGGTGGTCCGAAGATAAACAGGTTGCCAAATGCCCATGTTCCTGTCTCTCACGGCTGGTATCCAATCCCAACCTACTGAGCTTAGCATGGTCACATTTTTACCAATATCACCGGTGGGGCCGCCATTAGCATAAAAATCTCCAAATGCGTCCAGTTGCGGATGAGCAGGCAAGCCGGGATAATCTAATGGGAAATATTTTTACCGCGAGCACATTCAATTTTCCTGCTTCTATATTGCTGCTTACATTTAATTCGTATTGGGCAAACATCCCAACCATCTGCGAGGAGTCTGCTATTAATTTACCATTAAGCCAAACTTCAGCGCGATAATTTATGCCTTTGAAAATGAGTTGAAAATGTTTTCCGTTATCATTCGCAGGCACTGAAAATGTCGTCCGATACCAGTATGGTTTTTTCCACGGATTGGGTTCATTGGGAATGTGACTGTACTGGCCAAGATGATATTGATTATTGAAAGAATCCGACGCATCGGGAATGTACATATTGTTCATTCCCATGTAAGGATCGGGATATAGTTTGTTTTGAACCAATCCTGTTAATACCGTGCACGGTACTTTTACAGGAAACCAATAATCCGCGGAATGGTAAGATGCATGGGATAACTCTTTTCCACCAGCCGATATTATTTCAGATGACTGCAGATAAAAATTGCGAGCTCAATTTGCTTTACAGAATTGTTTTGCGCATGCAAAGATTTGGATAAAAACAGGAAAATATAAAAACAAAAACAGATATAATCTCATATTTTTTTTTAATTAAAATTACCTGACAAAAATCTTTGGGAAAAGAAATCACTGATAAGATCAATAATAAAATCCTTGAAACTCAGACCATCAATTATTGCACCCTGTCGTCAACCAACCAGTTGCGCCATCTTGTGTCAAATCATGTTTTTTTTGCAATGAATTTTTTTTACAGCCTGCTTTATGAAAATGTGATTTGTTTTAAATTAAAAACATCAGCATAACATTTTATTGACCACCCACATCTATATCTGCAGTGTTGCTTACAAAAGCAATTCTTTTGCTGTCGGGCGACCAATTAGGAGTATTCATCGAGCCCTGGCCGCCATAAACATAGGCCAGCACTTTTGGAGTTCCCTTGCCATCTATTGGTAATACACGGATGTAAACATGCTTGTAAGGAGGATGAATACCGGCAGGTGTTTCTTCAGGAAGAAAGGTAATGTACACAAACCATTTGCCATCCGGCGATATGTGAGCAAACCAGTTATTGTAATTATCATTTGTTATTTGCTCCTGGTCGCTCCCGTCAGGTTTCATACGCCAGATTTGCATCAGGCCCGAACGAACAGAATTAAAATAAATATATTTTCCATCCGGCGTGTACTCGGGACCGTCATCCAGACCTTTGGCATCGGTTAGCCGTATTTCTTTTCCGCCTGTGGCCGGAACTTATAAACATCGAATTCTCCGTTTCGTTCGCCGCAAAAAACCAGGCTCTTTCCATCGGGCGACCATCCATGCATATACGAAGGTCCTTTAGGCGTAACCTGCTTCGGTGTTCCGCCTTCAATAGGAACAGTATAGATTATAGAACCACCGAGGTCCTTTTCATAATTGCTGAGGCCAAGCATTTTTCCGTCAAAAGAAATTACATGGTCATTATTATTGCTTACGACAGTACCCGTATTAACCTGGGTTGGCGTGTTGGCCGCAAGGTCGTAGCTGTAAATAAGTCCTTTTGAATTATTAAATATTAAATTTTTACCATCGGGAGTCCAGTTGGGTGCCTGGATGGAATAAGGAACCCGGTAAATAACATCCCGTTTTCCCGAAGCTACGTCCAGCAATTCAAGATTGCTGCCAAGCGTCATTTGCGTTTGTTGATTAGACTCTCCGCTGTAGGGAACTGTGATACTCACATTGCTGAAAACGCCGGTTTCCAACACATCAGCGTTATGCGAGCCAACAAAAAGGCCGACATAAACTTCATCGCCAAGGTCAACGCCGGTAAGTGTATCTGTTTGAAAAGTATCTCCATAGATAGCAGCCCGCATGATGTACATATTTCCTTTTCTTTCTAATTGAAGTATGTTGGCGTGTGTTAATTTCATCCTGTGCTCCTGCGTTTGTGCGCCGGCCGTAGGACGCCATTGCAGCGATGTGAGCCCATCTCCATGCTCAACTGCATTTACATGAGGCGAATTACCATCCAGGTTTTTACGAACCATCCAGCCAACTTTGCGATGGTAATTTACCCATGACCCCAAAAATTCTGCGCGCGTATAAAGAATAAAATCGCCTTTCATCTTTTTCCAAACGAATTGAAACTCGTCATGATCTGCCCAAATATTATAACCCGCACCCGAAATTATATACTGATTGGTTTGAGGAATATAAGTTGCCGAGCCGGGCTTTACATTAGTTCCTACGTCGCCATGACCGTCAAACATTCCAACCTTTTGTGCAGATATTGAAAGAGTGGCAATCATAACAAAAGAAAAAACAAGCAAAGGTTTTGAGATAATTTTTTTCATTTTGAAAGTCTTATTATTTATTAATTTTCTCCTTAAAAAACTAAGAGCGAGAATATGCAGTAAAACTATCTATATCTTAATAGATTATATTTTTATCTACTACATCAATAATACATCAATGTATAAATGAACCACGATCTATTTGCTGGTACTACATCATTACTACATCATCTTGTTTTTAGTTTTTTTTGTGCTTTAATCTTACTACTTTCATAATCAAATCTTCAGACTATGAAGAAATTTCAACTGTTGCTTGCGTTTGGTTTTTCCTATTTTGTTTCATTTAGCCAGAATACAATTGGCATTCCTGATATTATAAATTACACAAAAGATGTTTATAATGCGGGTACACAAAACAGGGGTATCGTTCAGGATAAAAACGGTATCATGTATTTCGCTAATTATGAAGGCCTGCTATCCTTTGATGGAAGTTATTGGAAAACCTATCCGCTTCCCAACAAAACCGTCGTCCGGTCTTTAGCAATAGGTGCTGATAATAAAATATACGTTGGGAGCCAGGCTGATTTTGGATATTTTGCGCCGGCCCGCAACGGGGAACTTACGTACAAGTCGCTTATCTCTTTGGTGCCTGCGAAAAATAAAACCTTTACCGAAATCTGGGAAACTGTTGCATTTGGCAATGACATTTTTTTTAGATCAAGAGAACAAATTTTTCAATTAAGCAATAATATAATTAACGTTTATCCTGCCAGTAATGAATGGCAGTTTCTTGGTAAAAGCGGCGACAAACTCTTTGCGCAGGATTCTAAAAATGGCTTGCTTGAATTTAAGAACGGATTGTGGAAGCCTTTCCTGGACAACAATATTTTTACGCAAAATGTAATAGTGTCATCCATTTTTCCATTTGGAAATGACAGCTCATTTATTACGACCATTAATTCCGGTCTGTTCATTCTTTCCGGCAATAAAATAACACAGTTTGCTTTTAAAACTACGGATCCCTTTTTGGATCAGCGTATATTAACTGCAACGCCCATCAGCAAAGAATGGCTGGCCATAGGCACCAATCTCAAAGGTTGTTATATTATTAATAAGCAGGGCGAAATAATTCAAAACCTTTCCAGGAAAGAAGGTTTGCAAATAAATAATATACTTTATCTTTTTGTTGATAGCCACCGAAATTTATGGCTGGGGCTCGACAATGGGATTGATTTTATTGCCATTAATAATGAGATAAAACATATTTATCCTGAAAATTTAAATGAAGGAGAAGGATATTCTTCTATGGTATATCAAAATTCGCTATATGTCGGCACTTCAAACGGCCTTTACAGAGTTCCGTTAACGAAGGAACAGGATTTAAGTTTTATAAATAGCAATTTTGAACCAGTCGCTAAAACCGCCGGATCGGCCTGGGGCTTATCCGTAGTGAACGGGCAATTATTATTGGGGCATCATGACGGCTTTTTTCAAATAGACAATGGCAAGGCGTTTCCGGTAAGCAATGGATCATCTTTCTGGAATTTCCTTCCTTATTATAACATTATTCCTTCTTCCCTTGTAATTGCCGGTACTTCAATCGGCCTCGATATTTTAAAATATGAGAAAAGTCATTTTATTTCCGAAGGTTATTTACCTGGCTTTAATGAATTCTCACAATTTATCGCAATTGATAACAGCAGCATTATCTGGGTAGCGCATCCTTACAGGGGCATATTCAAGGTTGATATCAGCGATCTTAAAAATCCTGTATCTAAAATCTACAATGATAAGAACGGATTGCCCTCCTCTTTCGACAATCATTTATTTAAAATTAAAAATCGAATTGTTGTCGCAACCGAAAAAGGACTTTACGAATACAATGCTGCAACCGACAGATTTGAATTCAGCGAATATTTTAAAAAAACCTTTGGGCATAAAAATATTCGCCATTTAAAAGAAGATTCATCAGGAAATATCTGGTTTATAGAAAATAAAAACCTCGGCGTGGTTGATTATTCATCAGGCAAGCCTGAAATTATTTATTTTCCTGAATTAGACGGAAAAATGGTTACCGGTTTTGAACACATTTATCCATACAATAAATGGAATGTTTTTGTCGGAGCAGAAAAAGGATTTTATCATATAAACTATGAGAATTACAAAAGAAAATACACCAACAATTTAGACGTAAAAATTACCAATGTAAAAGCTTTTGGAAAATCAGACAGCCTGTTATTTGGTGGTTATTTCGGCCAGGTAAACGAGATACTCGCCCAAAGCAAACAAACAACCCCGGAAATAAACAGTAAGTGGAATTCTTTACATTTCGAATTTTCTTCTCCGCTTTATGAGCATCAAAACAGTGTTCTGTATAGTTATTATTTAAAGGGCTACGATGATAAATGGTCAGACTGGACAAAAAAATCAGAGAAAGATTACACCAATCTGCCAGGAGGCACTTATACTTTCCTGGTGAAGGCAAAAAATAATTTAGGCAGTGAGTCACACATTACCAGCTATGTTGTAGATGTGTTGCCGCCCTGGTATCGAACTTACACTGCCTACCTTGTTTACGCTTTACTATTTATCGCATTCAACTATGTTTTTTTTAGAAAATTAAAACAAATGTTTGCAAGGCAAAAGAGAAAACATGAGGAGCAGCAAATGCATTTGCGGTATCTGCATCAGTTGGAACTTGACAAGTCAGAAAAAGAAATTGTCGCTTTAAAGAATGAAAAATTGCAGGCGGAATTGTTATATAAAAACGGTGAGCTTGCCTCAGCCACCATGCACCTGGTTCAAAAAGGAGACCTGCTTTCAAGAGTTAAAGAAGAACTTACCCGTTTAAAGAAAAATTCAGGGAGTGAAGTTGCCCCTGACGAATTCAAAAAAATAATGAGGGCCTTGAAAGAAGAAGACCACCTCGACGAAGACTGGCAACAATTTTCAACCCATTTTGATACGGTTCATCTCGATTTTTTACGCTCCATAAAAAAACGTTATCCTACCTTAACTTCCAATGAACTTAAATTATGCGCTTATTTGCACATGAATTTATGTAGCAAAGAAATCGCCCAGCACATGAAAATATCTGTTCGTGGTGTTGAAATAGGACGGTATCGCCTCAGGAAGAAATTACAAATTTCCACTGAGACAAATTTGTTTGACTTCCTGCTGGAATTTTCAAGTCCAAAAGAAAATAATTTGAATTAAGAGTTGGTCTACCAGCCTTGCGCCAGTTTGTTAATCAGAAATTTTTTTTAATTATTAATAAAAATTAAAAACATACAATATGCCAGAAATAAATGATGGTGTCGTTAAAACGCCCGGAGTTTATGTAACCGAAACAGATGCTTTTCCTCCGCCGGTTGCGCAGGTTGATACAGCGATCCCTGTTTTTATTGGTTACACGCAAAAGGCTTTTGATCCAAATGCCAACAATTTGCAAGCTGATGCCAATGGAAACAACTTAACAAACATTCCTACACTGATTACATCTTTATTGAACTTCGAAATGTATTTTGGCAGTCCGCAACAGGAAACCGGCATAACAGTTACGATTACGCAAACTACCGACGCAAGTAATAATATTTTAACCGAAACTATCGTGCCTTCATTTACAGGGCTTCAGTCAAACCATTTAATGCATCCTGCAATACGTTTTTTTTATGCAAATGGCGGAAGCAAGTGCTACGTTGTTTCCATCGGTCCTTACAAAGCCAATGTGGGAGACGCACTTGATCCGGCTAAGACAGAATTCGCAGCAGGTTTGGAAGCCAGTAAAAAGCAAGGTGATATTACACTGATCGTATTTCCGGAGGGCCAAAAAATGGTGGAAGCAGATTATTACGCTTTGCAAAATAGCGCCCTTGATCTTTGCGCTGACATCAATATGCAGGACAGGTTTTGCATCATAGATGTACACGACGCGGGCGCGTCAGTCGCAACAGGCAACGACCTTACAACAGTAACCACTGCATTCCGCGGCAGCATCAACCCAACTTTACCAGGAGCGCTTAGTTACGGTGCAGCCTATTTTCCAAACCTGGTTACAACTTTCCCTTACAATTATGATGCGACCAATACTTCAATTACTCATAAGTTGAATGGAGCAGCAGGACCTCTCGATGGTAAAAAGCTTTCGGACCTGAACGATTCAACAACGGGAAACATTGCAATGTACAATAAGGTGGAAAATGCACTGGACAACCAGTTTCCCATGATGATGGCACCTTCCGCTGCAGTGGCAGGTATTTACGCTAAAGTTGATTCGTCAACAGGCGTATGGAAAGCGCCGGCTAACGTGGGCGTTATTGCTATCACCGGGCCTGCCTGTATAATTTCTGATGAAATGCAGGAAAACATGAACATTGATGCAACCAGCGGAAAATCAATTAATGCCATCCGTTCTTTTACCGGCAAAGGCACTTTGGTTTGGGGCGCACGCACCTTATTAGGAAATGATAATAACTGGCGATACATATCAGTTCGCAGATTTTATATTATGGTAGAAAAATCCATAAAGCTCGCCGCATTCCAGTTTGTCTTTGAAGCAAATGATTCCAATACCTGGGTAAAGATGCTGGCAATGATGGAAAACTATCTTACTAATTTATGGCGGCAGGGGGCACTGGCGGGCTCAAAACCGGAGCAGGCTTTTTATGTAAAAGTCGGGCTGGGCCTCACGATGACTTTGGATGATATACTTAACGGCAAGATGATTATCGAAATCGGGATGGCTCCTCTTCGCCCGGCTGAGTTCATTATTATTCGCATTACTCAAATGCAACAAACTTCATAATCAACTTCCCTTGTTTAAAAATTTAAACTAATCTTTTTCCTAGCACCGATGACGATAATTAAAGCCATTATGCCGATAGCCGGCACAGATGATAATTTGGCAACGCCAAATAGCAAACCAGTTGAATACATCTGATCTTATAAGGAATTAAAAAACCTGAACGGACAATCTATAGTATTAAGTGTTACCATTTGCGACTGTTGAGGAACAAATATCAGGTAACCCACAACGTTAGTTATCGTGTGCCACGAATATTCTGATCTTTATTGTAGGCATCTATCAAAAAAGCATTGCGATATATTTGTTGGTGCAATTGCGTTGGCGATTCCGCTGCTTTGTAAGGTAACAATTTTACTTACTCAATCTTTGGGTTCCCACAATTCAATTTTGTTTCCTTCGGCGTCAAGGATATGTATAAATTTCCCGAAATCAACGGTTTGAATAGTGTCCACAATGGTTACGCCGTTCTTTTTAAATTCCTCAACAAGTGCTTCCAAATCGTCAACCCTGTAATTTATCATATAGTCTTTTGTTGAAGGGTCAAAGTCTTTTGTGGATTCAGGAAATGGTTGCCATAGTGTTTGTCCTTTCTTTGTGCTGTCTTCGCCCTCATACCAGTCAAAAGTTGCGCCGCCCCATGGGTTTGTATTTAAACCAAGATTTTCTTTATACCATTCGGTCATTTTTTTGGGGTCTTTACATTTAAAGAAAATCCCACCAAGACCTGTTACTTTTTTCATTGTTGTCGTTTTATTTTGTTTTGTAATTATTGTCTTAAATGCAAAACCTGAAAGAAAAGATACTGCAATAACTAAAACTATTAATGATGTCTTTTTCATTTTGGCGAATGTTTTTAATTTATAATGTCATTCGTTACGCTTATCGTGTAGCACATTCCGTTGTCATTCAAATATAAATAAATTTTAAACCCATTGCAAGCGAAGAAAAATACATAAGATAAGGATAGGAGATTTTTTGAAATGACTGTTGCAAATATGCATGCTTTTAATCAACCTGTTATCTGGGATAAATGAGACGGGTCCAATGGATAAATGAGCTTCCATGTCAAAGCAACAAAATAGCGGCATAGCACAAACGAAAACGTTTTTTTTCTGGCAGGTTTTATTATTAAAATAAGGATGAGGCGATTGCAATCCCGGATTAATTAAACCTACTCATAACAAGAAATTTTAATCAACTGAAAGCTGTAGCAATGGCGCCTGAAAACCTGCTTTGCATACTCCTGTCCGTTGGATTGGGTATGGCCGCCGCCAGACCCATTACGTAAACCTTTGCCTGCCTTGGCCTCAATACCGAAGTTAATGCCTCTCTTTTTGGTGGCGGTTGTCTGTTTAATATGCTCTCTTTTGATATGAACACAAGGTTTGCCCATTCTCCTATACAATAAAATTGCCAAAGGTATTGGTTATAAATACATCATCTATTCTTGCCATGGTGGTTTGCTTTATGTTTACTATATAATTTCTATATACATGCTTCTATCCCGGGTCCTTACTACTGCATTATTTAACGCAGTGGTAACGTAATGGAGATACATCATTAATGAAGCAAACATACTTTTGGTGTAGAGAAGAGTAGAGATGAATGGAGTAGTGAAATTTGTAGCTGATGCAGGCCAGGTAATTAGCAAGAAAGAAAGTTAGCGCCGCCGCAGTTCGTGGCACACGAAACAATATTTGATATCAACAAATCAGTTAGGGAAGTGGCTTATGAATTAGGCTTTAAATATCCGCAACATTTTACAAGGCTCTTTAAACAATGGTTGGGCACTCACCCAATGAATACAAGATGATGAACTAAAAAATAATCCCTTACAGCACTGAAAGGATAACGAAGGTAATGAACCGTTGTATAAAAGCCCATTCTTCCCGATTCTTACTGCAAGCGATGGTCTGTTAAAAGTTTATGGTTTTGCGTGTTCTTATAAAGGTTTCTCACATGTCAATCAGGAGAATGGCCGCAAAGCATTATTGCCAGGATTGATCCGGGATAATTGAATTAAGGAATAACGGTTGAGGATGTTGGCTCCGATGAAGCAACACTAAAAGTATCGAATTAGGGCTCTTGCAAGCGGGTGCGTAGGCGGCTTACACGAGCTGCGTGCGGGCTTGCTTCTTGTTGACACGCCTGTTTATTTCAGCCATGAGCTCGGTAAGCGTTTGGTTCCATATACTGTAGATTTCATTTTTCTGGTCTCGCCGCAACAAGCTGTTATCTACAAACGTTTTGAATTCGCATATGTCAGATTCCACATGGTAGTTACCAAGCCCCACACCGCCCGCTAACGGAGTAAAAAGCTGCTGAGTGCCATCTTCCCGGGAATAATAGCAAGGCAAAAGAGTAATGTTCTTTTTAAAGAAATATTTTACAAGATCTTCAGGTTTTTCAATAGTAATCTTTCCCCTTTCCCTGTAGCGTTTAAAAAAATGCGTGTTGAAATGCATCATTGGTAGCGTATCAGAATCTAAAGAAATGTTCGAAGCCGTTATGCCAATATTGTTGTACGAAATAAGATAAGGAATGACAGTCACACCGTTCTTGTTGCAGGCAACCGTTATGTGCCAGTTATTTTTGCTTTTAACAGGAGAGAGAATGGTCTCCGAAAAATCCTTTCTTCCGTTTCTTATCCATTTACTTTGATGAGTAATTTTAACGGATTCTATCTTACTTTTTAAATCAACGGTATAATCATCAAGGATTGATTTCCGGATTTCAGGCAAGGACATTGTAGGAACTATCATAGCAACATTTTTTTTATAACGAATCCATGACAAAAAAAATTGTGTGCTAACGGTCGCATCTGTGATGGATGTGGTCTTGCGAAAAAAAGAGGAAACAGGGAAGACGGCCAAAGTTATAACTGAATGAAGTATTTCATTTAAATGCAGCTTCAAACATTGCTGAATCTTTTAAGTAAAACATTTTTATTACAGGATGGTGCCTGTTGCCACATTCATTTACTGTTTATATTTACCGTGCCGCTAATTTCCGAAGAATAAAAATTATGCTTAAAAATTTGCTTGTTACGCTTGTGTGTATTTGCCTCCTCGCCAGTTGTGCCTCTAATGATAGCGATAATGGGTGGACGATGTATGGTGGCAATTCAAACAATAATCATTATTCATCGCTTTCGCAAATTGATACAAATAATGTAACACAGTTACAGGTTGCATGGACATATCATGCCGCGGATGCGGATACAGCCAATCATTCACAGATACAATGCAATCCAATTATTATTGATAATGTTTTATATGGCACATCACCTTTAATGAAATTGTTTGCCCTTGATGCTACAACCGGCAAACAGAAATGGATTTTCAATCCTTTTGATAGTTTTAGTGGCAATAAAAGATTTTTCTTCATTATGAATAATTGCCGCGGTGTAGCGTACTGGAGCGACGGCAAGAACGATAAACGAATATTTTATACAGCGGGCTCTGATTTATACAGCATCAATGCAGACAACGGAAAGCCGGAGGTGAGTTTTGGCGATAGCGGAAAAATTGATTTACACAATGATTTGGGTCGTGATGTGAAAGACCTTTTTGTAACGGCAACTTCTCCCGGGGTTGTCTATAAAAATGTAATCATCATGGGTACCCGCGTAGATGAGGGCCCTGCAGCAGCGCCCGGTCATATCCGTGCCTATGATGTAAGAACCGGAAAATTAAAATGGATCTTTCATACCATCCCTTATCCGAATGAAGTTGGGTATAATACCTGGGAAGATACCGCTGCTTACAGGCACATTGGCGGTGCGAATGCATGGAGTGGTTTAGCATTGGATGAAAAAAACGGAACTGTCTTTGCGCCAACAGGTTCTGCTTCTTTTGATTTTTATGGCGGAAAAAGGCGTGGCGATGATTTGTTTGCAAATACTTTATTAGCGCTTGATGCGTCGACGGGTAAACGAATCTGGCATTTTCAATCTATTCACCATGATTTGTGGGATCACGATTTATCATCGCCACCTGCACTGGTAACAATCAATAAAGATGGAAAAAAAATTGATGCAGTTGCGATCACTACTAAAACAGGTTTTGTATTTGTGCTGGATCGAAAAACAGGTGAACCTGTTTATCCAATTGTAGAAAAACCCGTGCCGCATGTAAGTGAATTAGTGGGTGAATATCTTTCACCAACACAACCGTATGAATCCATTCCCAAGCCTTTTGTAAGGCAACTCATCACAGAAAATGACTTGAATACCTTGTTGCCTGATAGTTCTTATGCAGATGTGAAAAAGCGTTTTCAAGGATATAAGCATAGTAATATGTTCGAGCCCCTTTCAAAAGAAGGAACCATTGTAGCGCCCGGTCTTGATGGCGGTGCGGAATGGGGTGGTCCGTCATACGACCCAACGACAGGAATTTTGTATGTGAATGCAAACGAGATGGCGAATTTATTGCAGATAGTTGATTTAAAAAGCAGCGCAACAAGTCATGAAACTTTTCTAACTGCGGGGATACGATTATATCAAACCAATTGCATGGGTTGTCATGGGCCGAAAAGACAGGGAAGCGGTAATTATCCATCATTAATTGCCGTAAATAAAAAGTATAATGAACAACAATTTGTTCAGCTCATCTCAACCGGAAGAAGAATGATGCCCGCATTCAAACAATTGAATGATGAAGAGACAAAAGCCATCGCTTCCTTCATTTTAGATAATCATTCCAGGCAATTATACCCATTTATAGATAGTGCAAAGCCTGTTGACCCTTATTTGCAAATGCCTTATAACATTACAGGCTATAATTTATTTTTATCGAAAGAAGGCTTGCCTGCCATCTCGCCCCCTTATGGAACATTAACGGCCATCAACTTAAACACCGGCAAATATGTTTGGCATGATACACTGGGCGACTATCCCTATTTCGCGGCAAAAGGGTTGCATACCGGGTCTGAAAATTATGGCAGTTCTGCTGTTACCAAAGGGGGGATAGTATTTATTGCCGCAACACGTGACGGCCACCTGCGGGCCTTCAACAAGCGTACCGGTCAATTGTTGTGGGAATATAAGTTGCCGGCTGCTGCATTTGCAACGCCATCCGTTTATGAAGTCAATGGCAGAGAATATATTGTTATTGCCTGTGGCGGTGGCAAATTAGAAACAACATCGGGCGATACTTATATTGCGTTTGTGCTGCCACGTTAGTATCTTTGCAAACGTCATTAGCTATTCATGGCGGTGGCTCTCACCCGGCATTTCAGGATCGTCATTTATCCAAAAAGATGTATAACCGAAGCAATATTGGAATCAGATTTAGAATAAGGATTTGAGTGTATTATTGATTGAATCACGTTTTATTAAAAGAAGTCTAAGTAAGGCTCCTGCACAAGTGATCCCGATCGCTCAAACAAATGGTTTATTTGGGCTTACAACAAACGAGAACATCCGCGATTAGCCATGCGGCAGGCCTATTACCATCTTCTATACCGCGTTGAAAACAACATATCTATTCTCTTCGCTCGTGACAGCTCCGTTTTTATTGACCGTCAACTTATTTACAATTTTCCATAATGAAGTGCAATTACACCGCACGCAAAAGTTTTAGACTCCATAAGATTTAATTTAGTAGTCCCGGTTATATCTTTAAATAGCGGCCTGCCTTTCCCTAATATTATTGGATTAACAAAAAGCCAAAACTTATCAATTAGTCCTTCATTTAATAACGATTGTGAAGCACCGGGACTTCCAAATATTAAAATATTTTTCCCGTCCTCCTGCTTTAATTTATTAATGTTTTCCGAAAGATGGTCGCTAATAACTTTGGTATTGTGAAGCCCGGTTTCATGAAGAGTTTTAGATAATACAACTTTTGAAACTTTGTTGTACCAGGTAGAATGCTCTATGTCATGTTTTGATGCGTTTGGTTTTTCGCCCGCTTTTGGCCAATAGCTTTGCATCATTTCATAAGTTACCCGGCCGTAGAGAGCAGTGTCTGATTGTGCTGTCATTGTTGCAACAAAATCAAAAATTTCCTCATCCACATGTATCCAATTCATTTCTCCGTTAAGTCCTGCTACAAAACCGTCAAGTGACGTGTGCATAAAGAAAATTAAATTTCTCATTTCATACATTTATTAATTAATAATTTTTTGTTCGTCAAAGTTTTTAGGGTGTTGAATTAAGCTTGCGGGCAACGTGAGTATTACTGCAGGTAGGGAATTCATTGAACGTCCCGGCCGCAACTGCTGCTCAACAACGATTTAAAAGATGAAGATAAGAACTTTTACCTGACTTTATTCTTCGGCTGGAACCGTTGCAGTTACACCAATTAAGAGGTCGAATTCGTCGTTCATTGGTTTACCAATTTTCCTAAGTCTAACTTTTTCTTTTGCATAACGTTTAATTGAGCCGTAAATAGGAATTATTGAAAGTCCACTCACAAATGCATCCACAGACTTGTGAGATTTTGAAGGATTGAGACTATTTATGTGGCCGATAAATGATAACCTCAGTTTTGGTTCGCAGACAGGAAACAATTGCTCATCAAGGTTCTTTTATTTTCTTAAAAACTTTATAGTAGCAGCCACTGGTGCATGGCAGCTCTAAAAAAATATATTCTATCAAGACCAAACTTAAATTTGAAAATTTGTTTCGTGTGCCTCGAGCCAGGCGAAGATTTTGTTTTTTACAAGGATTTCCGTAACATAAAGCTGCATAGTTGTCGTGCATCGACATTTGTCATCATGCCTCACGTCTCCGTCAAAGCTTCCAAAAAAACTACGCAAACGATTGCTTTCCATATTTACTACGGAAAAATGTAAAGCAATATTTTTAAAATCCCCGGCCCAACTTATTCTACCTATTATTTGTCTATTTTCATTGAGAAATAAAAAATAAATACCATGAACCAAAACCTCGATTCCGAAAAGCCAGATTATACTGCTCAAATTGTAATTATAGGAATCCTGTTTTTTATTTTCGGATTTGTAACCTGGCTCAACAGTACGCTGATCCCGTATTTGCAGATTGCCTGCCAGTTAAAAACTTCAGAAGCCGTTTTGGTCACTTTCGCATTTTATATTTCCTATGCGGTTATGGCATTTCCGTCTTCATGGGTGTTGAAACAAACAGGTTTTAAAAAAGGAATGATGTGGGGATTGATATTAATGGCAATAGGAGCATTGATATTTATCCCTGCTGCCAATACAAGAATTTATGGTTTATTTCTCACCGGTTTATTTGTAATAGGAACGGGCCTGGCGCTATTGCAAACGGCATCTAATCCATATATTACTATTCTTGGACCTTTAGAGAGCGCCGCGAAACGAATCAGCGTAATGGGCATTTGCAATAAAGGAGCAGGCGCTCTGGCACCGTTGATTATGGGCGCTTTCCTGCTCAAAGATTCCGATGCTTTGATAGAAAAATTAAAAACGCTGGATGCCAGTCAAAAAGTGGTGGAATTAAATGCACTCGCATCCAGGGTAATTGTTCCCTATATAATTATTGCAGTGATGTTGATAGCATTGGCAATATTTATTTATTTTTCAAGCTTACCCGAGGTGAAAGCGCAAGGCGAAGATGATAACAATACAGTAACTAACGGAGACGGGAAAACGATCTTTAGCTTCCCTTATTTATGGGTCGGATTTATTGCCCTGTTTTTGTATGTAGGCGCAGAAGTAATGGCAGGCGATATCATACAGGTTTATGGAAAATCCATCGGCATCGGTTTGGATATCGCAAAACATTTTACTACCTATACAATGCTGGGGATGCTGATTGGCTATCTCATTGGCATCGTTTGTATCCCAAAATATCTATCTCAAACAAACGCCCTGAAAGGGTCTGCTATATTAGGCGTCATCTTTACGTTGCTGGCCATATTTACATCGGGTTACGTTTCCGTATTATTTATTGCTTTATTGGGATTAGCCAATGCATTGGTATGGCCCGCCATTTGGCCACTGGCTATTCACGGCCTCGGAAGATTTACCAAAGCCGGATCTGCTTTGTTGATCGTAGGTATTTCGGGCGGCGCTGTATTACCTAAAATATGGGCAATCCTTGGAGAAAATATCGGTTTTCAACAGGCGTTTTGGATATTAGTACCTTGCTACCTGTTTATTCTTTACTTCGGCTCCTATGGTTATAAATTGAGAGTAAAGGATAAGAAACCTGGCAATTTGATGTATGTCAACCGAACAGTTTAAATTAGTGAATTATAAAGTTTTCCCAAGAGGCTTCCTGGTTAATTGGAATAAATCATTTTCATCGAAGATGTGATTCATATCCTGGCAAGGCGCAGCAATGGCGGCTAAAGCATTTAATTCTCTTAACCAATACAATTCGCTGATAATTCTTATTAAAAACCAGGCTAAGATGGCTGGTAACGATTGCATAAAAAATTTCAGCGTAAAAAAAATTGCTTCCCACAATTTTATTATTCTTGCAGCCTGATAACTTTCTAAATATTAAAAAGACCGGGTGAAGGAAATGAAACCACAGCATAATTAAAATAATCATAGTCGAAATGAAAATCGGAAAAAGAAATTTTAATATCGTAAAATATGAAAAAATATGAACGCACGAAATGCCAGTAGTCCAGCGGAAGTAGCCAACATGAATACCTCCGGATTACGGGAAAACTTTTTAATTGAGAACGTTTTCGAAAAAGACATTATTAATCTTACGCTGTCATTTTATGATCGTTTCATTGTGGGCGGCGCCATGCCGGTAAACGAAAGTATTACCTTGTCAAATCCCGACAACTTAAAAGCCAAATATCTTTTTGGAACGAAGGGAGATGGGAATCATAAATGTAGGCGCAAAAGGCATTGTGGAAGCTGACGGCGAAAAATATGAGCTTGATTTTAAAGAGGCTTTGTATATTGGTAAAGAGACGCAAAACGTCAGCTTTACTTCTTCGGATAAAGCACACCCTGCAAAATTTTATATTAATTCTGCACCAGCACATCATAAATTTCCTACAAAAAAAATCACTAAAAAGGAGGCTGAAATTGTAACCCTGGGTTCTTTGGAAAATTCAAACCACCGCACTATCAACAAACTTATTGTAAATAGCCTGGTGCAAACCTGCCAGTTGCAAATGGGCATGACCGAATTAAAAAAAGGAAGCGTTTGGAACACCATGCCTGCGCATACGCATGACCGTAGGATGGAAGTGTATTTCTATTTTGAAGTTCCCGAAGGGCAGTCTGTCTGCCATTTCATGGGGCAGCCCCGGGAATCAAGACATATCTGGATTAAAAATGAGCAGGCAGTAATATCGCCGCAATGGTCTATTCATGCAGGCGCCGGCACTTCCAATTATACTTTTATATGGGGAATGGCTGGTGAAAATTTAGACTATGGCGATATGGATGTATGCGCGATAAATGATTTAAGATGAGATTTAACAACTTTCAAAACATGTAAAATCTTTTTAATAATCCGGGGCCGGTTTCTAAAAATTTTAAACCTTTTCAAAGAATGAAAAAACGCATGTCGTTAATGTTATGGATCGTTTTCTTAATTTGTATTTGTGATAAAAAATCCATTGCACAAAATAATTTCAGCGCAGATTCAACCTTGCTAATAATGAAAAAAGTAGCCGGCTGGCAATTGAATACATGGGAAACGGAGGGTATGCAGCATCCTAAATATGACTGGACTAACGGTGCCGCTTATGCGGGTTTTATTGCGTTGAATGAAATTGCAAATGAGCCGGAATATAGTAACGCTATGTACAACATCGGGGAAGCCACAGGATGGAATACAGGGCCACGGCGAACTATGGCGGATGATTATTGCATAGGGCAGTTGTATGCACAATTATATTCCTTATACCGGCAACCAAAAATGATTGAACATTTCCGGCAACAGGCAGATTCCATAGTCGCCCTGCCTCATGATGAATCACTCGTTTGGAAAAACAATATTCAGCTTCGGGAATGGGCCTGGTGTGATGCATTATTTATGGGGCCCCCTGCACTGGCTTATCTTTCAACAGCTACCGGCGATAAAAAATATCTTGACATTGCATCTGAATTATGGTGGAAAACAACTGACTATCTTTTTGATCCATCGGAAAATCTTTATTTCCGCGACAGTCGATATTTCGATAAGAAGGAAGCCAATGGAACCAAAATGTTTTGGTCACGCGGCAACGGATGGGTAATGGGAGGACTGGTGCGCATGCTGGAAAATATGCCTGCTGATTATCCGGGTCGTTCCCGTTTTATTGAATTGTATAAAAAGATGGCGGAAAAAATAGCCACACTTCAAAGTGCTGATGGAAGCTGGCATGCTTCATTATTGGATGCTGCAAATTATCCTGCTAAGGAAACCAGCGGAACAGGATTTTATTGCTATGCACTTGCTTATGGTGTCAACCATGGATTGTTGTCTTATGATAAATATAACCCGGTTATTTCAAAAGCGTGGGAGGCATTAATAAGTTCCGTGCATGCAAATGGCAAATTAGGAAATGTGCAGCCAATAGGCGCTGAGCCCGATGCGGTGGACAGTAACAGCACAGAAGTTTATGGAGTAGGGGCTTTTCTTTTAGCAGGCTCTGAGATGATTGATTTGATATTAAAACATTCGGCAGATAATAATATTCTATCGCTTAACAACCAGACAGGAATAGACATGAAAGAAGAAGTGGTATCATTTCCGTACAATGATTTCATTTTAAAAAATAAAAATTCAGATAATAAAAATTTAAAAATTTCCAATGCATTATCAGGCGAAGAAATTCCCTACCAGTTAGAATATCGCGGAAACAAAAATCCTGTAAATATTTTATTGATGGTGGCACTTGCCCCCGGCTCAAAAATTTATGCCCGCGTGACCAATGAAAGCCATGCTGATTTTACAGCGAGAACCTATGCCCGTTTTGTTCCTGAGAGATATGATGATTTTGCATGGGAGAATGACCGCATCGCTTTTCGGGTTTATGGCAAGGCGCTGGAAAAAATACCTAATGAAATGGGCTACGGACAGGACGTTTGGGCCAAGCGCACTTCAGACCTTGTCATTAATAATTGGTATAAGGGTGCCGATTATCATGTGGATCATGGCCAGGGATTGGATTTTTATGATGTTGGGTTTAGTCTTGGTGCGGGCAGCAGCGCTCCTTATATAACAGATTCAATTTATTATTCAAAAAATTTCCGGTCGTATAAAGTGCTTGACAACGGTCCGTTGAGAAGTACCTTCCGGTTATTTTATGACGCATGGAACGTTGATGGAAACAGTGTTTCAGAAAGTAAAACCATTTCGTTGGATGCAGGGTCGCAATTGAACAAAGTAGAAACGGAATATTCTTTCAGTGGTAAAAATGAAATGCCCGTTGCTATCGGCATCGTTAAGCGAAAAGCAAACGGAACCATGTTGCTTAATGAAAAAGATGGCATCATGGGATATTGGGAACCACAACATGGTAAAGACGGAACGTTAGGAATTGGATGTATAATATTAACTCCTGTTGAATCTATGAAAGTGGCCGATAAACACCTGCTCACCATCATCAATGCAAATTCAAAAAAGCCTTTTGTTTACTATGCCGGTGCGGCATGGAATAAGGCAGGATTGATTACGGGAAGCGACGCATGGTTTATTTATTTGCAAAATTTTAAAGAAAAAATTCAAAGGCCGGTAGTTGTGAAATGGCTGGAGTAGCTTTTGCGGGATAAGAAAAATAAAGTTTCGGGAACATTGAAAGTTTAGCGAATGAAAATGTTTAATAATCAAAAATGCGCTAACCAATTAGCTTCTTAATCAATTTGCGACTGTTCCTTTTTTTATTTCTAATTGCCTTTTCATGGCTTCATTTTTTTCATGAAAAACTTCCAACAGACTAATTCCCAATCTCTCATCTTTCCTGTAAAACCTTTATGATTTGAATTATGGTTTCTTAACCATACTACGATCACATCGGAAGTATATCCAACGTGATAGCGATTTCTAATTGTGCTGAATAAAATATATACGGTGTACATAAAAAAAACCTCGTCTTTCAACGAGGTTGTGGGAGCACACGGGTTCGAACCGCGGACCCTCTGCTTGTAAGGCAGATGCTCTAAACCAACTGAGCTATGCTCCCTTTATTTTTGGGAGTGCAAATATAAGAGACTATTTGTATTCAAAAAAATTTAAACCCTCGCTGAATAAATTGAGTCGCGTGCATGAGCAAGGCGTTTTTCTGAAAGGGACTTTTTTTAAACGCCTTATATAAATTTTGACGGCGGGGTCGAAATAGAAAATCATTGCTTCCCTGTGAAACAAAGAAATATAGTATGCAACAGCCAAAAATGATAAATTTTTAAAATTGTATTTTTGCATAACAATCTTATATGGCTCAAACAAAAACATCTACGTCCGAAGATTTTGAAACCGGCATACTGCTGGAGGATGATAATGGTTGTCAGCTTATCGTATGGAATGATAACGTAAACAGCTTCGATTGGGTAATTACGACATTGATCGAAGTATGTGGTCATTCAACTGAACAGGCCGAACAAAGTGCCATGATTATTCATACAAAAGGAAAATATGCGGTGAAAAGCGGATCGTATGATGTTTTAAAACCAATGTGCGATTCTATCACAGAACGTGGGATCGGTGCCACTGTAGAGGAACTTTCAGAACGCTGACAATAAGCAACGATCGCAATTTTCCTGCTTGAAAATTTCACCAATAATTATTATGCCTTTTTTTTTATCACCTGACACGGATACTTTTCCAGATGTTGAATTATCAGACAGCACAGGTTTCCTGGCTTTTGGTGGTAACCTTTCGCAACCTGCATTATTAAATGCCTATAGAAAGGGCATTTTCCCATGGTATAACGAAAATGAACCGATATGCTGGTACAGCCCCAACCCAAGATTCGTGCTATTTCCTGAAAAGCTTAAAATAAGCAGCAGCATGAAAAATTTATTCAATAAAAAAATCTTTTCTTTTTCGGTAGATACAGCGTTCGAAAAAGTGATAAAAAATTGTCGCCTGGCAAAAAGAAAAGGAGAGCCGGGATCGTGGATTACAAACGACGTGGAGCAGGCATACATACAACTTTTTGAAAAAAAAATTGCACACAGCGCCGAAGCCTGGCATGGAAAAGAATTAGCAGGAGGATTGTATGGCGTTCAATTAGGAAAAGTATTTTTTGGAGAAAGCATGTTTTCCAGCGAGAGCAATGCGAGCAAATTCGCCTTTATAAAATATGTACATCTATTGCAAAAAAGAGGGATTGAGTTAATTGATTGCCAGGTGTACACGCCACATCTTGAAAGCCTGGGAGCGGAGCTCATCCCGAGGAAGCACTTTACAACATTACTGAAGAAGTTAATTGCTTAAGATAATCTTTTTACCGGGATAACGTGCCGCGTGCTGATATACGAGACCCCTGATATAATCATTTTCAGCATAAGGAGTAAGGCGATATTTAAATTCATCGATAGAATTCACATTGCTGTCTGCAGGCAGATATCCCATTCCATAAAATCTTCCCTTTTCCATTAAAATACAACTTTGTTCCTCGCGCTGCAATCCATAATCGATCAAAGCGAAGCTCGGCAATTCATTATCAAGATGATGAATGCAGGCATCCACTCTTCTCATTATATTCAGTCTGGCGTTTCCTTTTGTTCGCAAGCGCCTTTGCATTGTCCTGTCGATAATCAAATGGCAAGGAATATTTTCAGCCTGGAGAAAGCATAGCCTGGGGCAAAGCTGAAATTGGTGCATCAATTTTCTCAACAAAACATGCCCTTCCGTGATCATGTTAAAAGTATAGAGCGGCTTGATATTTTTCTTCTTTTTTTCAATACATAGTCTCATGTATCCTTTCCTGTCTTCAAAAGTGTATAATCCATAAGCCTGCTCAAACCTTTTCTGGCTGCGATTTTGCTCGGGCCAAAGTTTTTTTATTTCGATACTTTCCAGGATAAAAGCCATCAATTCTGTAGCCGTTGGCTGATAGCTGATATGGTGTATTTTCTTTAAAAATTCCTGCTTTTGCTTATTGGGTTTATTGTTTGAAAAATGACTGTTTACTCTTTTAGCAAGATTTTTGGCTTTGCCGACATAAATAACTTTTCCTTTTTTATCATGAAAATAATATATCCCTGGTTGCGCGGGCAATCTCTTTATTACATCAGCAGACACATTTGGCGGAAGAAATTGTTCTTTGCTTTTGGTCTTTAACATCGCTTGTACGTACCCGTTAGTATCACATTTTAATAAGTGATGAAACAATTTTACAGTTGCCACTGCATCGCCGACTGCTCTATGCCTGTCTTCAATTAAAATACCGAGGTGCTTACATATTTTGCCAAGTCCGTAACCCGGAGCGCCGGGAAGTATTTGCCTGCCAAGCCTCACCGTGCAAAGCTTTTTACAATTGAGTTCATAACCCGATTGTGCCAGGTGATATTTTACAAATGAATAGTCAAAATTCACGTTGTGCGCAACAAAAATTTTATCGTTAAGCAATTCAAATAATTCATCCGCTACGCTGCTGAAAGGCCGTTCATACTCTACCATTTCATTGGTAATCCCCGTAAGAGCCATTACATATTTAGGAATTGTGTAAACGGGATTCAATAAGGTATGAAACTGGCTTAATATCTTTTGTCCGTCAGAAATACATACGGCTATTTCAGTGATGCCATTGGCAGCAGCGTATCCTCCTGTAGTTTCTATATCGACAATTGCAAATAACAAAATTCAGTTTTAGTGTACAAACTTACTAACTTCCTTAGTAACAATGTGCATCTTGTTTTTATTACATTTGCAGCTATACAAATTCGCAGCAAAATTCATGGATTTAAGTAAAAATTATATACCCGCAAATATTGAAGAAAAGTGGTATAAGCATTGGATGTCAAAAAATTATTTTGGTAGTGAGCCCGACGAAAGGCCAGCCTTTACTATCGTAATTCCTCCTCCCAATGTAACCGGCGTATTACACATGGGACATACCCTGAATGAAACCGTACAGGATATTTTAGTGCGCAAGGCGAGAATGAGTGGCTTTAATGCCTGCTGGGTACCAGGCAGCGACCATGCTTCTATCGCTACAGAGGCCAAGGTTGTAGATATGCTGAAAAAGGAAAAGGGAATTGAAAAAAATGATCTTTCAAGGCAGGAGTTCCTAAAATATGCTTTTGAATGGAAGGAAAAATATGGGGGCATTATTTATAAACAAATCGAACGGCTCGGATGCAGCGTTGACTGGAAAAGGGTTTCTTTTACAATGGATGATCATTATTATAAGGCGGTAATGAAAGTGTTTGTTGATCTGTATAATAAAGGCCTTATTTATCGCGGCGCCAGGATGATTAATTGGGATCCCGCTGCGAAAACTGCATTAAGCGATGAAGAGGTTGACTATAAAGATGTGACCGGCAAGTTGTATTATGTTAAGTATTATATAGCAGATGGATCCATCAAACGTTTATTTGTCAACCGACAGTTCTGAATATATTGTGATTGCAACGCAGCGACCGGAGACCATTATGGGAGATGTGGCGGTTTGTGCAAACCCTAACGATGAACGGTATGCGCATTTAAAAGGTAAAAAAGTAATTGTTCCTTTAATCAATAAAGAAGTGCCGGTGATTTTTGATGATTATGTTGATAAAGACTTTGGAACAGGGATTTTAAAAATCACTCCTGCCCACGATATAAATGATTTTAATATTGGTTTGAAACACAATCTTCCTGTTGTAGATACTCTAAATGAAGATGGGACTATAAGTGAGGCGGCGCAAATTTTTGTAGGCCAGGACCGCTTTGTTGCCCGAAAAGAAATTGTTAAAGAATTACAATCAAAATATTTATTAGTAAAGGAAGAAGAATATATCACAAGACTTGGCTACAGCCAACGGACTAACGTTGTAGCAGAGCCGAAGATATCCACGCAATGGTTTGTGAAGATGAAAGACATGGCTCAGCCTGCATTAAATGCTGTGATGTCAGGTGAAGTGAAAATACATCCCGGAGAAAAATTTAATGCCACCTATAAATACTGGCTGGAAAATGTGAAGGACTGGTGCATCAGCCGGCAACTTTGGTGGGGGCAGCAAATTCCTGCCTGGTATGATGAAGAAGGAAATGTATATGTGGCAGAAACTGAGGAAGAAGCGACGCGTCAGTGGTCGATGAAGAATGGATTCAGGTGCTACGACCAAACGGTTACGGCAAGACGAAGATGTTCTGGATACCTGGTTCTCTTCATGGCTATGGCCGATGGAAGTTTTTAATGGAATTACCAATCCCGGGAATAAAGACATTAACTATTATTATCCAACTTCGGTGCTTGTTACCGGACAGGATATTATTTTTTTCTGGGTTGCACGAATGATCATGGCCGGAATGGAATATATGAAGGAGAAACCTTTTAGCGATGTTTATTTTACAGGGATGGTTCGCGATAAACAGGGAAGAAAAATGAGCAAAAGCCTCGGCAATAGTCCTGATCTTTTGCATTTAATTCATGAATATGGGGCTGATGCCGTTCGGTTTGGGATCATGATCTCCTCCCCTGCGGGCAATGATCTTTTATTTGATGAAGCGAGCCTGGAACAGGGTAAATTTTTTAATAATAAAATATGGAATGCATTAAAGCTTGTGAAAATGTGGGATCTGCGGCGGAACGATAGTGCGGAAGAAGATCCTGATAGTTTTAAAAATAGCTTTGCAGTAAGTTGGTTTGCAAACAGGTCAAACGAAGTTTTTTTGCAGGTGGAAAATTTAATGAGCCAATTTCGACTTAGTGAAGCTTTAAAAATAATTTATTCCCTGATATGGGATGATTTCTGCAGTTGGTTTTTGGAATGGATCAAGCCCGGTTTTGATCAAAAAATTGATGCAGCCATTTATACACAAACTGTTTTATTTTTTGAAAGATTAATGCAGTTGCTGCATCCCTTCATG
This sequence comes from uncultured Chitinophagaceae bacterium, assembly GCA_963823305.1. Lineage (GTDB taxonomy): Bacteria > Bacteroidota > Bacteroidia > Chitinophagales > Chitinophagaceae > Ginsengibacter. The sequence continues at coordinate 405,536 of CAWGLC010000004.1, read as the reverse complement.
CCGTTTATAACCGAAGAAATTTATCATCTTTTACAGGAAAGAGAAGACGATCTTATCGTAAAACAATTTTCTCCATCTACATCACCAGACGAAAAAATTCTGCTCGCAGGGCTTAAAGCTTAAAGAGCTGATAACTTCGATACGTGATGCAAGAAGTAAACACAACATTAAACCAAAAGAAATGATACAGCTATTTATAGAAACCGCTGATAAGAAAAATTACGCGGGTATTGAAACCATATTAATGAAACAGGCAAACGCAGAAAGCATCATTTTTTCATCGCAACCTGAAAATGCTTCTATTTCAATCGTTGCAGGAAAAGAAAAAATTTACATTACAGCAAACATTGACATTGACGTAAATGCTCAAAAGGAAAAGCTTACGAAAGATCTCACGTATCTTAAAGGTTTCCTAAATAGCATTGATAAAAAATTAAGTAATGATAGATTTGTACAAAATGCAAACGCAGAAATAATCGGACTGGAACGCAAAAAGAAATCGGACACTGAAGCAAGAATCCTCGCTATCGAGGAAAGCCTTTCTTCTTTACAATAAAGCGCTGCAGCATAAACATTCAAACACTTATATGAAGTTAACCACGAAGTTTTTTCTTTCAATTTTTTTCGGATTAATTACATGTACATCCCTGGCCCAGGAAACTAAAATTATTAATGTTTCGAAATTTAAACCGCCGGCGGTGAAAACCTATCTTGGCATCAACACCAACGGCGCGGCTGTTACAGTGGAAGAGGCAGCACAACTGTTAGGGCTTCCGTTAAAAGTAACCGACGACAAAAAAAATATTTACACGGTTCTATCTTATGGATTTGTTTATAAAAGAAAAGGAGTAATAGAAGATGAAGAAACGGGCGTTAAAAAAATTGCCTTCACCACTGTTGCAGATAAGTTTAATGAAACACCATTGCCCAAAATATGGACTGATAATTTAAAAGATGGTTTTCAAAAAGATGAACAATTGTATTTCTATGATATATTGGTAAAAGATGAAAAAGACCGCAAATTTTTTGCACCTGATTTAAAGATGACCATACAATAATGAAATCGATCAGAGCTGCAACGCAGGACGATCTGCAAATAATTCATGACCTGGCGCATGACACCTGGCCGCATGCTTATGGTGAAATATTATCGGCAGCACAGTTACACTACATGCTTGATAAAATGTATTCGCTCCCTTCGCTTCAACACCAGCTTTTGGAGTCACAGCACAGTTTTATTCTTGTATTCGATGATGCAGTTCCTGTTGGATTCGCTTCCTTTTCTCCTGAAAAAGAAAATGCTTCAGCTTTTCGCCTTCATAAAATTTACTTGCTGCCGGGCCAGCAGGGAACCGGCACCGGTAAGATTCTTCTCGAATATATTATTACGCGGATAAAAGAAATGGGCGCAACGTCGCTTGAATTAAATGTGAACCGGCACAATAAAGCCCGTTACTTTTATGAAAAGCAAGGTTTTTGGGTTACGAAAGAAGTTGATGTAAACATTGGCGGGGGTTTTTTTATGAACGATTTTATTATGCAATTAAAGCTCAAATAGCATATCCGTTTATTTTATAACTAAACCCATTTACTCAAGAGGTAAGTACCAAATATTTAATGAGCGGTCACTGGAGATCGAATAGATTGTATATTGATATTGTTTATTTTAGTTTTATTTTAGTTTGACGGAATTTTGAATTAAATAATAACAGGTTGATAATACTTTTTAATAAGGCCCGGTAAGATAGCTGCTAAGTTAAAACCTGTCCTGTAAAAAACACTAACCCTCAAATTTGCCTTTAAAGGAATTGTTTTTGTTTTACCACAAGTATTTTATTTTCATTGGTTGCAACATGCTTAAACGAATTGTTATAATTGGAATTTTATGTTTTTTCACGGGCAATATTTTTGCACAGGAAAATAATTACATTGATAGTCTTTTTAACTGGTTAAAAATGCATCCGGCAATAGACTCTCAATACATCCAAACGTTGCATAGGCTTAGTTATCGCTATAGCGAAAAAGATGTAAGAAAATCTTATTACTACTATCAGCAGGTTTCTCAAATAAGCGATAGTCTTAATTACACCTTCGGCAAATCACTTGCTCAGATTAATCTGGGATTGCTCTTATTAAATTCAGCAAGCTTTGATGCAAGTAATACCGCTTTTTTCAAATCAATAGATTATGCAGATTCCTGTGGCGCTTTGAGATTAAAATCGGCGTCTCTTAATAATATTGCTGATAACTTTTTAAGCTTAAGAAATTATAATAAGTGTCGGGAATATACCAAAAAAGCTATTCCCATCAATATGCAGCTCATACCAAGCTGGGGTACGCGTGGCGTTGCGATCAACTATGAATTGTTGTCCAGGTGTGACTTTAATCAAAAATTATACGCATCCGCCAAGGCTAATCTGGACAAGGGAAAGCCCTTCGCAGTATCATCGGGTGACAGCTATATTTTATCACAATATTATTTAGGCATTGCAAAATTAATGGCGGTTGGCAACAAATCTGATTCGGCAAGATTTTATTTTGACAAAGCCCTCAATGAAGCGAAATACTCAAAGCGATTTAAGAAATGAATTTGAAGGTTACCTTGGCAAAGCTAAATTTCTAAAAACCTTAACCCCGAAAAAGAAATTAATACTATTAGACAGTGCATTAGATATTGCCCGAAACACACAATATTATGAAGGGATCTCAAATGCCTCAGAGCAAATATCGATGGTTTATGATCAGGCGGGACTTACAGATTCGGCATTGGCGTATTTTAGATTATACCGGGCGGGCTTCGATTCATTATTTTCTCAAAACACCAGCTTGAACTTAACTATTAATGAATCTGAGTGGCTCGTAAAGAAAAAAGAAATCGAGAATAATCATTTGTCAGAGCTTGCCCAATTGCAAAAAAGAGAGCTTGTTTTTAAAAATGCTTTGCTTCTGGCAGTCCTGATACTGCTTTTTCTTACAATTGTTGCTGCATTTTTTATACATAAATCCATACAAGCTAAAAAGAAAAGGACCGAATTTATATTTAAGCAAAAAATAGCAGAATCACAAATACAATCGCTTCGTGCGCAGATGAATCCGCACTTTATTTTCAACAGCCTTAACAGCATTGAAAATTTTATGATGCAGAATGAAAAAAGAAAGGCGAGTGATTATCTTCACAAGTTTGCTTTACTCATCAGAACAATATTAGACAGCAGCCGTGATGAAATTACAAGTGTATCACTTGATATGGAAGCATTAAAGTTATACATTGACCTTGAGCAAATGCGTTTTAATAATAAATTTTGTTACCAGGAAATTATTGACGAGCAGTTGTTAACGGGAGATTATAATGTTCCATCCCTGCTGATACAACCTTATGTTGAAAATGCAATTGTGCATGGCATTGCCCATAGTGACAAAACCGATCTGAAACTAACGGTTAGCGCTACACTGGAAAATAATTATATAAAATATGTAATAGAAGATAATGGCATTGGCAGGGAACAGGCGGAAAAATATAAAAGCATAAATAAACTTCGTCACAGAAGCATTGGGCTGAAGATAACTGAAGACAGGGTACACCTGTTTAACCAAAATGAAAATAGCAATGGCCATATCCGCATAACTGATCTTTACGCCGAAGACAATACACCGGATGGCACACGCATCGAGGTAAGATTAAAAGTAATATAAAATGGAAAAAATAAACGCAATCCTCATTGATGATGAGCTTAACAGCCTGCAAAATCTTGAACAAAAACTGGAAGGCTTTTGCCCGGATATACATATAATTGCAACCACACAAAAGCCAGAAGAGGGAATAACGCTTATAAGGCAGCATCAGCCAGACCTTGTATTTTTAGATATTGAAATGCCGCCGCATGAGTGGCTTTAGAATGTTGGAAGAGTTGGGCGAATATGATTTCGACATTATTTTTACTACGGCTTATAATCGCTACTCAATAGATGCTATCCGCATCAGTGCCTTTGATTATTTGGTGAAACCGATCGGTATTGAAGACCTCCAGCACGCCGTGGAAAGATTTAGTAAAAGCTTCAACCGGCAAACCAAAGAAAAAATAGATATTCTGAAAAAATCTTTGAACGATAACCGGAGCCAGGAAGATAAGATTGCCATTTCAACTTCTGAAGGCATTGACTTTATCCCGATAAAAAATATTGTGCATATTGAATCAAAATCTAATTACAGTAAAATTTTTCTTAAGGAAAATAAAAGTATAACGGTAACAAAAATTTTAAAAGATTTTGAAGAGATGTTGCTTCCCTATAACTTCTACAGGGTTCACAACTCTCATCTAATTAATCTTAACTATATACAAAAATATATCCGCAGCCAGGGCGGCCACGTGATGCTGCAGGATGGCACTCTCATTGACATCTCCCGTCGTAAAAAAGAAGAATTTTTAAGGATGATCGGGGGATGAAAGTTGAGTTTAAACCAACTTATGCGTTTGCTTAATAATGCCCATTACAAAAATGCTTTGCACATGGCCCATATTTTCAATCTGGCTTAATTTATTTACATGAAAATCATAATAAGTATTCATGTCCTTACAAATAACTTTTAGCATAAAATCAAATTCGCCTGAAATGCTGAAACATTCAATTACTTCATCTAATTCCTGAATAGTTTTAATAAATTTCACCCCGGCATTTTTACTATGTTCTTTTAGAGAAACATAACATATCACCATTAAATTCTTATCTACTTTTGAATGATCTACAAGAGTGGCATACTGTTTAATCGTGCCGGACGCTTCCATTCGCTTAATTCTTTCGTAAACAGGCGTAGTGCTTAAATGAACTTTTCCGGATATTTCCTTTATGGTTATTCTCGCATTTTCCTGCAAAAGCCTTAAAATTTCAAAATCTTTTTTATCCATATTATTTTCACCAGTGGTTACTTTTTCTTTTTTGATACAGCTTTTCCCATTTGACTTTGTATTTTTTTTCTTTTCAAAGAACAAATAATATTGTTTATCTACTAAATAAGGTATTATCAGTAGCATTTTATTCTATAAATGACTACATTTGTAGCTAAAAAAATTTATCATGTCGACCATCACAAAAAATAATATTGACTTTAGCCTAAAAAATAAAGTAAAAGATATGAGCCTTGCAGAATGGGGCCGCAAAGAAATTAAACTTGCAGAGGCAGAAATGCCGGGATTGATGTCTCTACGAGAAGAATTCGGAAAAGATAAGCCTTTGAAAGGCGCAAGAGTAGCAGGTTGTCTTCACATGACCATCCAAACTGCCGTACTTATTGAAACATTAATTGAATTAGGCGCAGAAGTAAAATGGAGTTCTTGTAATATTTTTTCCACGCAAGACCAGGCAGCGGCAGCCATTGCGGCCGAAGGAATAGGCGTATTTGCCTGGAAAGGACAAACCCAGGAAGAAAGTGACTGGTGTATTGAGCAAACGTTATTTTTTGGAAATGCTGATCGTCCTTTAAATATGATATTGGATGATGGCGGCGACCTAACCAACATGGTTTTTGATAAATATCCTGAGTTGATTCAGCATGTAAAAGGCTTGTCTGAAGAAACGACAACGGGTGTTCATCGTTTGTATGAAAGAATGGAAAAAGGAACCCTTCCTGTTCCGGCGATCAATATCAATGACTCGGTAACCAAATCAAAATTTGATAATAAATATGGTTGTAAAGAAAGTCTTGTAGATGCGATAAGAAGGGCAACTGATATCATGATGGCGGGTAAAGTAGCTGTGGTTGGTGGCTATGGCGATGTTGGTAAAGGTTCAGCCGCAAGCTTGCGTGGCGCGGGTGCCAGGGTTATTGTTACAGAAATTGATCCGATATGCGCTTTACAGGCCGCAATGGATGGTTATGAAGTAAAAAAAATGATTGATGCGGTAAAAGAAGCAGATATTATTGTGACAGCCTCCGGTTGCCGCGACCTTATCAGGAAAGAACATTTTCTTGAAATGAAAGATAAAGCCATTGTGTGTAACATTGGTCATTTTGATATTGAAATTGATATTGCATGGCTTAACCACAATTATGGCAAGACAAAAGATACGATCAAGCCACAGGTTGATAAGTACACCATTGACGGCAAAGATATTATTGTGTTGGCTGAAGGACGCCTCGTAAACTTAGGATGCGCTACAGGCCACCCAAGTTTTGTGATGAGCAATTCATTTAGCAACCAGGTTTTAGCGCAACTTGAATTGTGGCAGCACTCTAAAAAATATGAAAATAAGGTGTATGTACTTCCTAAACATCTTGATGAAAAGGTGGCCCGTCTTCATTTGAAGAAGATTGGTGTTGAACTTGAAGAGCTAACGACAGCACAAAGTAAATACCTGGGCATAGCCAAAGAAGGACCTTACAAGCCTGAAATGTACCGGTACTAATATTTGTGCGCAGATTATTGGCAAAAGATTATATTTTGTAGAGATAATGACGTATTAATGTGAATTAGTTGTTAACCTTGCAAAACAAATTAATAGAAATGAGCAAAAGCTGTTTATATTGCTGTAAACCCAATGAACAAATATTCATAAAATTTGTTAACCACATATAAATTAAAAAAGACAAAATGAGAACAGGAAGACCAAGAGAACGGGCTATTACTTTAAGAGACGGATTTTATATAGAAATCTACAACTCTGAAGAAGGCAAAGGATTAAAATTAAGAAGTGATACTGAAGAAGCAATGGAACTTGCTGCAAAACAATATTCAAGGTTTAAGAAAGTTGTTATACTCGGCGAATATAAAAATGGCGCTAAGCAGGTTGGTGAAAATGCTTAACGCGTCAAACGAACTTTTTTTGGTAATGCATTAGTTTTCGTCGATTAATTCAGGATTACATTATTAAGCAAAAACCCACTTTTTGAATAGTGGGTTTTTGCTTTTAAAGATATTATACCGAATGTATTAATCCTGGAGGTTGCTTATCGTTATTGATTGGCTTATGAAGCTAATTTCCTGATTGAATTTGACATACTTAATTGAAACCGTATAGAGACAATAAAAAAACCGGCTTTCGCCGGTTTAAAATCTAAATAAAACTATTGTGAAATACAATACCCTTATGTGTTTATTTCCCTACTACTTCATACTGAACAGTGCCTGAATCATTAGAATCTTCTTTGAGATAGGTATTATCGGGAGTAACATACATCTTTTCTCCATTGATAGTAACCACCTTTGATCCTTCCGGCAATTGGCTTACTACGTCGCCCATTTTCAGGGATGTCGGAGGGGCAGATATGCTGTTATCGTTATTACCATTACTTTTTACCATTTAAGTTGCTATTGTCGCCATTGGGGTTAGCATTACCATTATTGTTATTATTTAATTCATTATCTGTATTATTAATCTGGCCGTTCTTCCCAACTACAGTGTAAATTGTTTGCCCCTTTGAATCTCTGTCTTCTTTGTAATAAGTTCCATTCAGTTCGTATAGTTTTTCTCCGTTCAGAACAACTGATTTTGCGCCTTGCGGCAAACTATAAACGCTGGCTCCCATTGGCGGATCAACCACTTCATAATTATTGTTATCATAAGGCCTGTAATAAATACCATTGTAATAATAATAGGGATACCCGCCCATATAAAAGCTATAATATCCATAAGGAAGATAACCAATTTGTAAACCTATCGGTGGAAACAATGGCTGATAGTAGCCTCCGTAATAGCCATAGAAAAAGCCACTATTGTAATAATAAGGATATCCGCCAAAATAAATGGACACACTATTTCGTGGAATTATAGAATATCGCGGACCGTACATAAATGCATAACTTCTGTTATTATAGGTATAGTACCCGCTTCTGAACGACCTGCCGCCAGCATAACGGTTACCATTGTACGCATAATAATTATTATACCTCGAACTTGCAATGTTCCTGCTGTATCCGGAATTTACGCCGTTAAAATTTGCTCTACCCTGAGGAATATTGTTGCCGCGGTAATCATTTCTCGTTATCGCATTTCTACCTACTAAAGCTGGCCGGTTAGCAGAAAATGTGCGCTGGTTTGATATTGCACTACTCCTGGAAAAATTGTTCTGCCTGGCTTGCGAATAATTTCCACCGCCGCGTGATTGAGAAAAACCAGACGAACGGCCTTCCCCGCCGCCGCCTCCACGCGAAGATCCGCCGTCACCGCGGCCTCTCTGCGCTTCGGATGAAGTAAAAACTCCTGCAGTTAAAGCTGCAACGAATGTTAGTATTAAAGTAAAACTTTTCATATTATTTTTTTAAAGTTGCCAACCAAATTTAATCTTTTTATTAATGCTTTAATTGACGGGATTGTTAAATAATAAACGCTATTTAATAAATTTAATTTCATTAGTTTGACCCTAATAACACAATTAGTTTAATCAGTTATTTCTTTTTAACATTTGCAGACAAACCGGTTTGGGCAATTTGATCCGGGTGCCGGTTTCTTTGAGCAAGCCCGTCTTTTTATTGCGGCTAAAAATGACAATATTATCACTGTCCTGGTTGGCGACAAGTAGATAGTTGCCCTTGGGACTAATAATAAAATTGCGGGGGCCTTTTCCAAATACCGGTTGATAGCCGAGCAACTTCATTTTGCCATTAGCCGGATTTACGGAAAATATCGTAATGGTATTCTCATCTCCCCGGTTAGATGCATACAAAAATTTACCATCAGCAGACACTTGGACCTCAGCACTGCCAATTGTCCCGGCATATCCGGCGGGATGCGTTGGCAATTCCTGGATTTCTTTCAACTTCCCATTGTTATAAGAATACGCTGTAACCGTGCCATTTAATTCATGGATCAAATACGCAAATTTTCCATTCGGTGAAAAGGTAATATGCCTCGGGCCGCTGCCGGGCGGCGTTTTGATATAAGGAGGCGTGCCGGCTAATAAAGGCTTTTTTGCCATAGCATTAAATCGATAAATCATCAATTTATCGACGCCGAGATCAGGAGTTAATAAATATAATTGGTCGGGAGAAAAAACAGATTCATGTACGTGTGCTTTTTCCTGTCTTTCCTTGTTGGCGCTGGTTCCCGAATCTTGTATGAACTGGCTATAGTTTTTCAATGTCCCATTTTTGTTTACAGGAAAAAGAGAAAGGCTGCCACTGGTATAGTTAGCAACCGCCAGCCATTTATCGCCATTGTTTATTGCCAGATAACAAGGATCATCTCCACCAGATGACACCGTATTTAAAAAGTGTAACGTGCCTTTATTTTTATTAAAGGAATAGGCACTTACTCTTCCGGGATTAGCTCCGTTAGTTTCATTGACCGCGTAAATAAAATTTCCATCATGAGAAAAAGTTATATAAGATGGGTTCGTGCAGGAATCGGTATTGCTGATCCAACTTACTTTACCGGTTTGCTCATTAAAATTATAGATATAGATTCCCTTGCTTCCTGAAGTGGTATATGTTCCAATCGCTAAAAAAAAATTTTGAGCTCCTGCCGTCAGGCAACTGCCAATAAAAAAAAATAGTGCTATTAATCTGGTCATTTATCAGGTTTTATTATATGAAAAATCGTCTTAAATAAAAAAAACTTGTACAATTTAAGATGAATTTTATTAAACCTTTGCATTAATAAAACAGTGGAATATCGATAGCAGGAAATGTCATGTAATGGATTCATTTATCTTATAACTTCAAAGGAATCAAAGAGACACAAGTCTTTATCAATAACTATTACATTTTGTACGTCAGCTTTTTCAGGCCCAATCTTACTCCATTCTATAAATGCGTCGATGTCCTTTTCGTTACCCGTTATTATCGCTTCTACTTCATGACGATCGTTGTTTTTTATCCATCCTGATATATTATTTTGTTTGGCAATATCCCTTGCGCTGGCGCGAAAAAAAACACCTTGAACTTTGCCGGTGATTTTCAGCTGAACCGTTTTCATTTTGCTAAGATAAAATGACTTTAGGACACAAAAAAAATCCCGGTTCTTTATGGAACCGGGATCAGGTTGTATTTTTTCAGTTAAGCATTAACGGCCTTTTGCGCATCACGATATTTCTTTATCAGATCGTGAGACGTTTTTAAAGATGATTGTTGATCAGTTATAATATTTCTTGTTTCTGCGCTCATTTCTGCGTCTGAAGCGAGAGCTGATTTGTAAGCTTTTTGTGCAGCGTCTTCGCCGAACTCGCACGATTCCAGGAGCGCCTGCCTGTCTTTGCCGGAAAAGGTTGCTTTGACATCTAACCATGTCCGGTGAATTTTACCGCTTGCAGTTGTGCCTGTTGCAGCTTCTCCACCTAACCTTTTAACTTCAGCAGTGAGCGCTGCGGCATACTTCCTGCTTTGATCAGCCATTTTATTAAAAGTTGCCTGCAAGTCCACATCAATTGATTTTGCTTCGTCTGAAGCAGTCACATATCCCTTTGTTCTGTCATTATTAATACGAATAAGATCGTTTAAAACTTCGGTTAACTTTTCATTAATATTCATAAAAAATATATTTGTTTAACTACATAAAACTAAAAACTATGCCAGCAGCTATACATACTATGATACCAGAAAAAAACCTTCAATTATATTTTTTAAAGGGGAATATTTTCCCCTGAAATCTGCCTCATTTAATTTTTCTTATCTATACCTTTATATTGCCTTACGATTTTGAATATTTAAAATATATTTTATGATTGAAGTTATACAGGGATTACCGCCCCATGTTACTGCATTTCGTGCAGCCGGCACTGTTACCAGGGATGATTATCATAAAGTAATCAATCCTTTGGTAAAAAGAGTTGCCGAGTCATTTGGAAAGGTTAATTATATGCTTGTGTTGAATACTCCGTTGAAGAACTATACAACCGGGGCCTGGATAGAAGACGGCTTGTTAGGATTCCGGCACTATAGAAAATGGAAAAAACTTGCGATTGTCACTGATAAAGAAAGCATAAAAAAATTTACTGACACTTTCGGTTTCCTCATACCGTGTCCTACAAAAGGCTTTAAAATGGAAGATATTAACCTTGCCAAAAAATGGATTTCAGATTTATAGCTTTTTAAACTTTAATAACCGGATAAAGTTGCTTTGATTACAGAGTCTTTTTGAGAAGGCGTAAGTGAAAAATTGTAATTGTACAAAGCCGATTCCCAATCACCATAAACCGGGTTTGGTAAAATAATAAACCTGTTTCCAAATTCTCTATCAACAGCATTTACATTTTGAGTACGCTCATCAGTATTTTTTTTATCGAATAGCAAACTAAAATCGCCAAGGTTGTCGCCGAGCAACATTACCACATCATAATTCATTTCTATATTTTTCCTTCGTTCTTCTTTTGAAGATGTATTCTCAGCAGGAAACAAGTGCGCATTATCTGAATTGGGAAGGTTGAATTTCAAAAGGTTCTTTAATGTAGCGTTGCGGTCTTTTTCATCCTCTATTTGTTATGTAGAATATTTCGAGGCCTTTGGAAGCGGCGTATTTTAAAAAGGATGCTGCACCCGGCACTGTATCAGCGCTTGCCATAGCCACCCATTGCGACCATGATGCTGAGTCATAGTTTTTATCCTGCAATGTTTGATGAGCTTCATAAGCGCTGTTATCGAGAATCGTTTCATCAAGATCTGTTATAATGGCTTTTGGCTTTTCAGTTTTTGTGAGAATTATTTCATCAACTCTTTGGTGCGCAATGTTGAAAGCCTGGAAACACAAAGCCCTGTATTCAGCGGCTTTTTGTTGATAAGCAGTTGTATAAATTTTACCGTCGATTACAAGATTGGTGCCAGTGGTATTACCAACATTTGATACACTGACACGGGGAGCAATGGTACAGGACGTTAAAAAAAGTATCGAAGCAAAAGCAAAATTTTTCATTTGATTTTTTATCAAATTTAACCATCAGTCGAATGATAATTTTCAGATGTTTTAAATTTGCTCTTTATAAAATTGTTATTTTAATATCACTTAATTTTATTACGAATTAATTAAAGCTAAAAAATAAATGGATTTTGTTGATTACTATAAAACACTTGGCGTTGCAAAAAATGCCTCGGCTGATGATATAAAAAAAGCATACCGCAAGCTGGCAAGAAAACTTCATCCGGATTTAAACCCCAACGATAAAGAAGCGCATAAAAAATTTCAGCAAATAAATGAAGCCAATGAAGTATTGAGTGATGCTGAAAAAAGAAAGAAATACGATCAATATGGCGAGAACTGGAAACATGCAGATCAATATGAGAAAGCGAAACAACAACAAGGTGCGCAGGGCTTTGGTGGCGGTGGTTTTGGAGGGGAAAATTTCGGCGGCTATACTTATTCTTCAGATGATGATTCTTCTTTTTCTGATTTTTTTGAGTCACTGTTTGGTGGATCAAAAGGAAAAAGAAGCCAGGCAAAATATCGTGGCCAGGATTTTAGCGCAGAGCTTCACTTGTCGTTAAGCGATGCTTCAAAAACCCATAAGCAAACACTTACCATCAATGGTAAAAATGTAAGAATAACTATACCCGCAGGCGTAGAAAATGGCCAGGTTATCCGGTTGAAAGGTTATGGCAGCCCGGGAGCAAACGGCGGACCTAACGGAGATTTATTAATCACTTTCATGATATCGAATAATTCTTCGTTTAGGCGTGATGGTAATGATCTTTCCCGGACTGAAGATATCGACTTGTACACGGCTCTCCTGGGTGGCGAAAAAACGATTGATACTTTAGATGGAAAAATAAAGCTTAAAGTGAACCCCGGAACGCAGAACGGAACTAAGATCCGGCTCAAAGGAAAAGGATTTCCCATTTATAAAAAAGAAGGTGAGTATGGTGATCTGTATATCACCTGGAATGTAAAAATTCCGACTAACCTAACGGACAAACAAAAAGAGTTATTTACTGAACTATCGAAATTATAAAACAAAATTTTGTTATGGAACAGGAAGATTTAATACCCGCAGAAGATTTTTGCTTACATCATCATATTGAATATTCTTTTATTAGCTCGCTTGAAAACTCAGGTCTGATAAGCATTACATCAGTAAAGCATTCCTCATTTATACATTCAGATGATGTGAATAAGCTTGAAAAATTTGTACGCCTGCATTACGACCTTGATATAAATATTGAAGGGATAGAAACTATCAATCATCTATTGGATAAGATGGAAGAAATGCAAAGGGAAATTGTAAAACTGAGGAATAAAATTTAAAATTAAACAGTTCTAAACGGCCATTCATTTTTAATTTTTGCTTTGATAAAGTAAACGACCGCTCCTAACGAAATTATTATCAATCCCCATTTCATCAGCTTACGTCCGGTAGAAATCAAAATGAATATCCACATGATGATGGCAAGAATTACGGGCAGCGGAAACAGCGGCATTTTATAAGGAAATCCAATACCATTTTTTTTTCTTCTCAATATTAGTAATCCAATAGCTTGCCCTATAAATTGTATTATGATGCGCATAGCTAATATTGCGCTGATAACATCACCTAATTTAAATAACATACTGAACACAAATGCTACGCTTCCAAGAAAAAGTAAAGACACATAGGGGAAGTTCTTTGTTGGATGCAGCTTGCTGAACACTTCAAAAAATTCTCCATCTGCCGCGGCAGCATAAGGTATGCGGCTATAGCCCAGCGTTGCAGAAAATACCGACGCAAATGCAACCCACAAAATTAAGCAGGTCGCAATTTTTGCCGCAGATTTCCCAAAAAGTACTTGTATAAATTCACTTACTAAAAATTCGCTGTTCCTTGCATGTTGCCATGGGATAACGCTCACTACACTTACATTCATTAATAAATATAGAACTGCAATTAGCGCAATTGATATAAACATGCTCCGTGGAATATTCTTTGAAGGATTTTTTATTTCACTTCCTAAATGGCACACATTATAATATCCTAAATAACTGTAAACAGATTTTACACTTGCAAAACCGATGGCCGTTATAAATGCATAATCAATATTAATTCCTGTATTGATATCTTTTATTGGAGATAAAAAATTTCCGTGTGCAATACCTCCGCCAATAATCCAGAACATGGTCACAATAACACCACTCCAAAGAAATACACTGATCTTTCCAATAGCGTCAGTCTTTCGGTACAATAAAATTATGATCAAAATCACCACGCTTCCACTCACAATCTTTTCAATAAGGGGAGTGAGCGGAACGAGAAAAGAAAAATATTTGGAAAAACCTATCGCCGCCGAAGCAATGACCAAAGGAGCTTGTATCATTGTCTGCCATACAAACAAAAAGCTCATCATTTTGCCGCCACTGTTTTTTCCGTAAGCTTCTTTTAAAAAATTATAAGAGCCGCCGGCTTTTGGAAATGCAGCGCCGAGCTCGCTCCAGATCATAGCATCCACCATGGAAAGAAAAGCTCCCGCAAGCCATGCGTACAAAAAGTAAGGGCCGTTCATCATCCCAATAACCATAGGCATTGTGATGAATGGACCAATGCCAACCATGTCAGTCATATTTATAGCCGCGGCCTGGCCTAGTCCGAGCCTTCTTTCTAAAACATGTTGGGGCATTTATAAATAAGGTTGAATAAAAAGAATCAATGATGTAAGTGCATTAAGCGGTAAAAATACAAAAGCAGCGTAAATGAATGATGAATCATTACATATCATGCTTGCAAACACTTCACAACTTTGTAAGCCTAACAGGTTTTAAAAACCTGTTAGGCCGAATCTAATTACATAAAATTATTTTCATCAGCGCTGGGCCCGTAACTGCCTGGTATAGGAATATCAAGCAGCCTTAAATAAACACCCAGTTGAGCACGATGATGTATTTGCTGGCTTAGGGACATTCTTATTACATCAATTTTGGGATCGCTGCTAAGGATTTTTTCGCCATGCCGTAATATCCATGGCTTAGATAACAACGCTTCATTTTCAGAAACTAAACTAGATAAGCCCTGCTGATAACGCGTCTCAAAATAAGCCATCAAATCTTTATTATTTTTTATCTCCGGCTGATGGTAGGGATCAGCAAAGTCAAGTTGGTCGGTCGTAAAAACCATGTGTGTCCAGCCGGGTAGGTCTGCGATGTGCGTTGTAAGGCGTTTCATATCCATGCTTTTTTCATGGGGTTTATAATCAAATTTATCATCGGGCATCCTGGAAAGCATCTTACGTGTAGTCGCGCCTTCCTCAATAAACTGCTGTTTAAAAAATTCAATGAATGTCATAATATTTGTTTTAAAATGTTTAATAATACAAAGAAACAAGATCCGGGTGACAACCCTATGTCAGCAGTATTTGGCTTTCTTCAATTTTTCTCAAAATATTTTTAGCTATTACCACCACGATATTATTTAGTTCCAACGGTTCTACTATATTCGCCCTGTCTCCATAGATCATGAACCATCTTGCAAATCCTGTTAATGAGCCAGATAAAAAGGTCATTCGGATATAATCACCAACCTCTTCTTCTTTTATAAAACCATTATAATATTTTTGCTCTCCAAAATATTTCACAATATCTTTTTGCACATCAATGATTATTTGTCTTAACTGTTTTTTCGACGCCACATTATCAATAAAACTTTGAAGAGGCGGATGCTCTTTCACGATATTTTCTTCCAGCACCAGGAGGCTATTGATTTTATCAGTTCTGAAATTTCTATAATCATTTCTTAAGCGGCAAAATGCAACCAGGTACCAGTGGCGGCCCTGGTAATAAATACCAACAGGTTCTGCTTTTCTTTGCAACGATTCGTGTTTATCGATAGATGTATAATTCATTTCTACCACTTTGGAATTAGCAATAGCCAGCAATATTTTCGGAAGATATAAGTCCGAAGGTTTCTCGTAAACAAGTGCAGGATGCGCAACTACCGCTACATGATCTTTAATATCCTCAATGTGATATTTTTCCCTAAGCCTTAACACAGCTTTTATTTTGTCTAAAGCAGAAATATAATGTTTTGATGAATTTTCATCGCTCATGGACTGCATGAGTTTGGAAGCAGTCAACATCGCAGAAACTTCATCAGGGCTAAACATTACCGGTGGCAATTTGTATCCATCCATTAAACGATAACCAATACCGGCTTCGCCAATGACAGGTACGCCCGCGCCTTCCAATGCGTGTACATCTCTGTAAACAGTTCGCAGGCTGATCGAAAATTTTTCAGCAATATCCTGCGCTTTCACCAATGGCCGTGATTGTAGTTGTATAAGAATGGCTGCCAGGCGATCAATACGATTCATAAATTATTTTTAAAATTAATTGTGTGGCATGGTAAATAATTATTTATTTATTTTTCTGTCTTACCTGCCCGTATCATCTCAGCGTAGCCTTGCTTTCGTGATAAGGCAGTAACTGCCCGTGCAATTCTATTAGCTTTGGTTTCTTCACTCTTTGCACTTTCAATCCATTTGCTAAAATAATTTCTATGGCTTCCGGGTAGCGAATTGAAAAAATCCAATGCTTTTGGTTCATCGGCGAGACATTCCAAAAATGTTTCATTTATTTCTACCGGTCGTTTATCCTCTTCGAGACTTATTTTTATTTCGGCCCCTTCCCGCTTGCCCAGAGCTTTTCTTATTGTTGCATTTATAGGAATGATAAAATTTCCGTCACCCATTGGTAACAAGCTCGTACGCTCTATCTTGAAATTATCCAGCAAGCCTTTTACACGATACGACCTTTTATAGCCAGGTTTAATTTCTGAAGCGATCTTTTCGGGAATTTCAATATAAGACCAGCCTGTCTTTTCACCTTGCTTATCAAATTTTTTTATAATAGTTTTAAACGGAATCATTTTATTGAAATTAAAATAATTTATCGTTTTCAATTTATCGAATCGAACGGTCACTTCAAAATTCATACATAACTTAGTGCTATGACCAAACTTTCAGTTAATATAAATAAAATTGCCACGCTTCGCAATGCCCGCGGTGGCAATAATCCTGATGTAATAAAAGCGGCAATAGACATTCAAAATTTTGGCGCTGAAGGAATCACGGTACATCCGCGCCCTGATGAAAGGCACATCCGTTATGTCGATGTATACGAATTGAAAAAGATTATTACAACTGAATTCAATATCGAAGGTAATCCACGGGAGCAAAAGTTTGTTGATCTGGTTTTGGCAAATACACCTGACCAGGTAACGTTGGTTCCCGATGCTGAAGGTCAAATAACTTCGGATCACGGATGGGACACCAGAAAAAATAAAGAGTATTTGACTGAAATTATCTCCGTTTTTAAAAAGGCAAATATTCGGGTATCCCTATTCGTTGACCCGGATGTCGACATGATAATTGGAGCGCAGAAAACAGGCACTGACAGAATCGAATTGTACACGGAAGATTATGCAAAACAATATTCATTGGGTGATAAACAAAATGCGATAAAGGCTTATGTCAATGCGGCAAAAAAAGCGAATGAACTTGGCTTAGGTATAAATGGCGGCCACGACCTTGATTTAAATAATCTAAAATATTTCGCTGATCATATTCCCGGACTGTTGGAAGTCTCTATTGGTCATGCCTTAATCACCGATGCTTTATATTTTGGATTGGAAAATGCAGTTCAGCTATATAAAAGGCAATTGAAAAATAATCAATAAATAAACTTCATAAACGTTTTTTGTTCGTTACACAGCCACTGAAAATTACTTTAGTATTTCATTCAATTTGTTATCGAGCACAGGTCCGCGAAGATTTTTTGCAATGATTTTTCCATTAGGATCAATGAGAAGATTTTGCGGGATTTGTGTAATATGAAATAAAGCCGCAACCTCATTATTCCATCCTTTAAGGTCACTTACATGATACCACGTTAATCCGTCCATTTGAATTGCGTTTAACCATGCTGGTTTGGCCTGGTCAAGTGAAACGCTGAGGACAGTAAAATTTTTATCGTGAAATTTATTGTAAGCAGCAACTACGTTGGGATTTTCCATTCTGCAAGGACGACACCAGCTTGCCCAAAAATCAAGCAATACATATTTACCTCTGAAAGAAGAAATAGTTACAACATTACCCGATGTATCGTTTTGCGAAAAATCTTTAATTACAGAACCGATTGGATTTATTTTTGACTCTTGTATTTGCTGGTTGATATATTGCCCCAGGGCGCTTGACTGTACTGTTGGCGGCATCATTTTATATAGTTCTTCGGCCTTTGCACCATTTTGAGTAGCCTGGAAAAGTCTTATGACGGCAAGAGGCGCCACATAAGAACCCGGATGTTTCTTTACAAAACTGACGCTTATTTTTTCAACAGCATTACTGGCACTTGAATCATAAGGCGCTCCATCCTGGAAAATTGCATCATACGGCTTAATGGCGGTGGTATATTCTGCAAATTGTTCCTGCGACGGCGAACCGGATATGGAAAGCTTATCAATTGAATTTTTGTCTCCTGATATTTTGACATTGCTGTTATCTAAAAATAAAGGTACAGCAGGCGGCTGATTGCCAAAAACTAAAACCTTAAAACCGGGTTCAGTCATTTCCCCTTTTATTACAAACTTCCCATTTACAATGGTAGTTTGCTTTTCAGGCTGGCCTGTCTGATCATTTATAAAAGATACAGAGGTGCTATCTGCAAATCCGGAAATATTTCCTGTAATAACAAACCCTTTATCAGCAGCGGGCGTTTCCACTTTTTTCTTAGTTTGCGAAAACGCAAAAAAAGGAATGACAAGAAACAGGATAAAAACTTTTTTCATAAATTATTTGATTGGTAAGCGAAATTAATTTTTTTTAAACAAACGCTTTTTTATATAAAATCTGAAGTTTGTAAAATTGAGTTAAGAAATTTCTCAGTGTCACTTTCAATATCACCACTATTCTCTATCGCTTTAATATAAGCTGTACCGATAATTGCGCCTGCAGCATGTTTGCAAGCCTGGAAAAATGTTTTAGTATCTTTTATTCCAAAGCCGATCATGACAGGGTTTTTGAGCTTCATCGTTTCAAGTCTTTTAAAATAATTTTCCTGGAGGCTCATATCCGTATTTCTGCCCGTAACAGATGATGAAGAAACTGCATAAATAAAACCGGTACTTAAATGATCAATTTTTCTTATTCGTTCGTCACTGGTTTCGGGAGTTATGAAAAAAATAAAATTTAAATTATATTTTTCAAAAATCTCTTCGTATTCAGTTTCATATTCATGCATGGGCAGGTCTGGTAATATAATTCCATCTATTCCTGCATTATGCGCCTCTTGGCAAAACTTTATCAATTCCATATTGCAGTACAGGATTAAGATAACCCATTAAAATAAGCGGAAGATCTATATTATTTCTACAGTCTTTTAACTGTTCAAAAAGCCGTTTAATGTCATTCCATTTTTAAGCGCCACATACTGCTATGCTGAATCACAGGCCCATCAGCCAAGGGATCGCTATAGGGTATTCCGATTTCTACCATATCTGCACCATGACTCTTGCAAAGCTTTTAATATGGCAATTGTATCATTCATATTTGGGAACCCAGCAGTAAAATAAATGCTTAATATATTTTTTTTCTTCTGTGAAAATAAGTTTTTCGATGCGGTTCATATATTGATTAAAATGCTTTGGAAATTCTTTTTACTATTGTCGAAAAGTTACACCGAAATATGTTTCATGTAAGTGTCCATATCCTTATCGCCTCTGCCGCTTAAATTTACAACAATGACATCTTCTTTTTTAAAATTTATTTTATTTAAAATATAAAGTGCATGAGCTGATTCCAATGCAGGAATAATCCCTTCTAATTTTGCAAGCTCAAATGCAGCTTCAAGAGATTCTTCGTCCGTTGCACTCATAAATTCCGCTCTTTTACTTTTAAATAAATGTGCATGCAGAGGGCCAATACCCGGATAATCCAGGCCCGCTGAAATACTGTGTGGCTCTACTACCTGGCCATCTTCAGTTTGCATAACAAGACTTTTGCTTCCATGTAAAATTCCATAGGTACCTAACTGGGTTGTAGCTGCACTAATGCCACTGTTTAATCCTTCACCCGCCGCTTCTACGGCGACAAGCCTAACAGTTGGTCTGATCTAAAAAATGATAAAAAGCTCCTGCAGCATTACTGCCACCGCCGACACATGCAATCACGTAATGAGGTAATTCATTTCCGGTTTTTTCCTTTAATTGCCATCTCATTTCCTTACTGATCACGCTTTGAAAGCGCGCCACCATATCAGGATATGGATGCGGGCCAACCACGCTTCCAATAATATAATGCGTATTATCAGGATTATTGATCCAATCTCGAATAGCCTCATTGGTAGCGTCTTTCAGCGTTTTGCTTCCGCTCATTGCCGGAATCACTTTTGCACCAAGCATCTTCATCCTTGCAACATTAGGGGCTTGCCTGGCGATATCTTTTTCGCCCATATATACAATACATTCAAGTCCTTTTAATGCACATACCGTTGCAGTGGCAACTCCGTGTTGACCGGCGCCTGTTTCGGCAATAATTCTTTTCTTGCCCAACCGTTCCGCCAATAAAATTTGGCCGATTGTATTGTTGATTTTATGCGCACCGGTATGACAGAGATCTTCACGCTTCAAGTAAATATTTGCATTGTACTTTTTAGCTAATCTTTCTGCCAAATATAGATGGCGTTGGCCTTCCTACATAATCTTTCAAAAGAGAATTAAATTCATCCTGAAATTTTTTTTCGCCAATAATTTTTAAATAATTGTTCTTTAAATTTTCCACATTGTTATGCAACATCTCCGGGATGAATGCGCCTCCGAATTCACCATAATAGCCATTTTCATCCACTGCGAAAATTTCGTTTACTCTCATTAGTTATATGCTGAGTAAAATTATTAATTCTAACAGTTCGCCTGCCATTATTTTTATAGCTTCCATATCTTTTACCCCTTCTGTTATTTCAACCCTGCTGTTCACATCAACACAATAAAAAAAGGGATGTTTAAAAGTCTTCAATTTCCAATATCTTTTACCCCGATCCCACCACTTAAAAAAAATGGCTTGTTGATTTTATTTTCATTTAAAATTTTCCAATCAAACTTTTCGCCTGTGCCGCCGTAAGCATTTTTTCGATTAGTGTCAAACAAATAAAAATCACAATGTTCTTCATACGGCTTAATCATCCAGTCAATATTTTGCTCATTATTCTGAGTTATTCTGAAAGCTTTAATTACAGTAAGATAATCGCTGATATTTTTACAAAATCCGGGCGTTTCATCGCCATGAAACTGTACCATATCCAGCCCAAAATCTTCAATTTGCTTCATGATAAAATCTTCGTTCGCATTTACAAACACGCCAATTTTTTTTAAACCAAGTTTAATGACATTACTCTTTTGCCGCCAGCTTATTGATAATACATCTTGACGATTGCTGATAGAAATATAAGCCCGGCATAGTTTACGCCAATTGATCTAATTGCTTTAGCTGATGCAATTGGGTATTGCCACAAACTTTTAATTTCATTTTTCCTTCTTTTAATTTTTCTGCAAAATTTAAAAATGCCACGCCTGGATCTTTTTCTTTCATAAATTTTTCACCAATTAAAAACCCTTTAAATCCATGCTTTTGTAAAAGCACAATCGAAGCAACTGTATCTATACCACTTTCAGAAATTTTTATTTTATCAGGCGGTATTTGTAAACTTAAATCTATTGACCTGTTGATATCAACTGTAAAAGTTTTGAGGTCACGGTTGTTTACACCCACTACATCTACCGCATCACAAATATGTGCAAGTTCTTCGGTACTATGTATTTCCAGCAACACATTCAATCCTAATATTTTTTGCAAAAGAAGCAAATCTTTTTACATCTTCCACGGTAAGGCAGGCAGCGATTAACAGCACAATCTCTGCACCATAAGCTTTTGATTCAATAAGCTGGTATTCGTCAATTATAAAATCTTTTCTTAGCAAGGGCACTTGTTTACGCTTGATTCCAATAGATCATTTAATGAACCGCCGAAAAAAAATTCATCCGTAAGAACAGAAATACCACTGGCTCCATATTTTGCATAGGCTTCCGTTACTTCTCCAATGGACGATGTGTTGTTAATTATTCCTTTTGATGGCGATCTTTCTTTTAAACTCCGCAATAATACCGGTCTTATCATCTCTCAATAAATAATCCCTGAAGGACAAGGTTGCATTCTTAAAGAAAGGTCCCTTTTCCAATACAGAAATACTTTTAGAAGATCGCCTTTCCTGAACTTCAATTTTCTTTCTGGCAATTATGTGGTCCAGAATATTCATCTATTGCATGCTTATTAATTTTTCAAAAGAATCATAAGCCTTGCCACTTTCAAGACTTTCAACGGCACGTTCATAACATTCCTCATAACTCCCAAAATTACCAGTGGAAGACAGGGCTACTGCGGCATTTGCGATCACGACAGCATTTTGCGCCCAGCTTCCTTCAGCTTTTAAAATTTTCAAAAATATTTTTGCTGCCTCTTCTGTAGAATTACCTCCATAAATATCCGAAGGACTTACCATTCTTTTTCCTAAATATTCTGCGGTGTAAATTTTTTCTCCTTCATTGGTAATAATTTTTGCATCGCCTGTCAATGAAATTTCATCATATCCATCGAGGCTGTGAACTATTGTAAATTTCGCATTCGTTTGCTGAAGAAGGTAAGAATATATTCTTGCCATTTCGAGATTGTAAACACCAATTACCTGTACGCCAGGTAGCGCAGGATTTACCATCGGCCCGAGCATGTTAAAAAAAGTTCTTACACCAAGATTTTTTCTTATCGGCCCCACTACTTTTAACGCAGGATGAAACAATGGCGCATGCATAAAACAAATATTTGCCTCTTCAATTTCCTTTAATAGCTTTTTATTATCCTGACGAAAATTTGTAACCATGCATTTCCATTACATTGCTGGAGCCACTGATTGATGAAGCGCCGTAATTACCATGTTTGGCTACTTTTTGCCCTGTGCCTGCAACAATAAAACAACTTACAGTTGAGATATTAAAAGTATTTTTTCCATCGCCGCCGGTTCCGACAATATCAAGAATGTCATGAGGCTTTAAATTAACAGGAACGCACAATTCAATCAATGCATCCCTAAACCCAAGCAATTCAGGAATTGTAATACTTCGCATAAGGATACACCGTTGTGAAAGATGCTATTTCTGCATCGGAATACATCCCTTTTGAAATATTCACTAAAATTTCTTTAGCTTTTTCTCTTGTTAAAGTTTTATGCTCAAATAAGTATGTAAGTATTTTTTTCATTTGTTGAAATATTTGATAAAACCAACCATTCTAAACCTTATAAAATTCATTCAGACTTTATTATTAAGCCCAGCACCATTGCAGACTCAGATATTCAGCCAATTCCTCATCATCTGCTCGCCCATTGGTGTCAACACGCTTTCAGGATGAAACTGAACACCTTGCACATCATAGCTTTTATGCCGCAATGCCATGATATATCCATTTTCATCTTCGGCAGTAATTTCCAGCTCATCAGGAAAATTCTCATTGCTCACAATCCAGGAATGATACCTGCCAACTTCAACTTCAGAAGGTAGCGATTTAAAAACATCATTTTCGGATTTAGTTCTGTCAGGCCTGATGGTTATATTAGTTGCTACGCCATGATATACCGTGCTTAAATTAATAAGGCTTCCACCAAACGCTTCGCCGATTGCCTGCTGGCCAAGACATACGCCTAGTATAGATTTTGTGGCTGCATATTCTTTAATCAGTGGAAGTAACAATCCTGATTCAACGGGAATGCCAGGACCCGGCGATAAAATGATTTTATCGTATTCCTTAATTTTTTCCAGCGATATCTTATCATTACGATATACATCTACCTTATCATGAATAATTTTCTCGACAACATGCACGAGGTTATAGGTGAAAGAATCGTAATTATCAAAAATCAATATTTTCATTTTATAATTTTTCTGCTGATTTTATTGCGGACGTAAGTGCATTCAGTTTATTGTTGACCTCCTGCAAGCTCACTGGAAGGGTTAGACGCAGAAACAATTCCCGCTCCGGCCCGGTAAATAAGGGTATTGCTCTTTGCTTAAAAAAGTCCTGATCATAATCGCATGGTTAATACTTCCGTTGAAACCGATAAATCCTATGCAGCCGCCATAATATCCTCTCGCATCTTTTTCATATTGATTGATAAGCTGCATGGCTTTGTATTTGGGCGCACCACTTAATGTGCCGGCAGGAAAAGTAATTCCAAGCAGATCAAAAGGATTGGTATGCTCGTTCGTTTTACCTCTCACTTCGCTAACCAAATGTATCACGTGCGAAAAATATTGCACTTCAGCAAAACCGCGTCACCTTTACTTCGTGGCATAAACGGCTCAGGTCATTTCTTGCAAGATCGACAAGCATTACATGCTCAGCATTTTCCTTTTCATCATTCATAAGTTTTTCCGCAAGTTCTTCATCTTTTGCATCATTGCCGGTTCTTTTAAAAGTTCCCGCAATAGGGTGAACAACGGCCACATTATTCTGAACGATCAACTGTGCCTCCGGACTGCTGCCAAACAAACGGTAATCACCATAATCAAAATAAAAAAGATATGGACTGGGATTTATATTTCTCAACGCCCGGTAAACATTAAATTCATCACCGGAAAATTGCTGGCGGAATTTTCGGCTTAATACCACCTGGAACACATCTCCTCTTTTGCAACTTGCTATCCCTCTTTCTACCATATGTATATATTCTTCATCCGTTAGAGTAGAATTTTCATTTTTCACAGCTGCAAAAGGAAAGGCAGGAACATCTTTACTTTTGATAAGACTTTCAATGATGCCAATTTCACTCTCCACGCCATTGATATGATTTTCACAAATAAACAATTCGTCTTTAAAATGATTAATAACAATTACGTATTGATACAGACGGTAACGCATCAGCGGAATCTCCTCACCATCTGCATTGTTTGAAAGGATAGTTTTTTGGTCTTTAAATTTTATTTCCTCAAAAAACTGGACTGCATCAAAAGTTGTATAGCCAAACAACCCCTGGGCCTTGCTTACAGGAACCTCTGCCGGCTCTTTAATATTAAAGTGCCGCATAAACTTCCATAGTTCATCAGCGACTTTTGTGTCTCTGGTAATTTTAATTTTCTGTGTATTTATAAGTGGGAGTTTAAATTCTATTTCCTCATAATTACTTATTTCAATTCCTGCTATTGCATTGATTCCAATAATCGAAAAACTATTTTCACCCACATGAAAGTCAGTGCTCTCTAACAAAATAGTATCACGAAAACGATCGCGGAGTCGCAAATAAATTCCAACAGGAGTATAATATATCCGCCAATAATTTTTTGTATGAAGTCTTAAGCTCTATTTTGTTCATTTTTTATATATAAAATTTATTTTTAAATTTTATGGTTCGCCACTCGCCATAAAAAAACCCCGGCTAAGTGCCGGGGCGTTATATTTATTTATCATGTACAAATAAAAGCAAAGCGGCACAATCATCAGATTGGCTGCCACCAGCTATTATATGTATTTTTAATTTTCATTCGTAGCAGCAAAGATGTAATGAAATATTTTATCTGACAAATTTTTTTTAAGTAAGATTTTCTGTTTGCCAAACAAATTAACCCGCAATTCTAACGTTTGATTTTTCTTCCACTTTCAAAGTACATCCTTTAAAAAAGTACCTTTCAACTGTCCTTTTATTTTTAATGAATAATTAAAAACTTCCGGGAAATGGATTTATACGGCCGGATCTTTTTCATGTCTATTGAAACTTCTTTGCGTCTGCAACAAACTTAGCCAGCCCGATATCAGTTAACGGATGTTTTGTTAACCCAATGATCGACTCTAACGGGCACGTACAAACGTTGGCGCCGGCCTCAGCACATTTGATGATGTGAAGTGCGCTGCGAATGGACGCAGCAAGTATTTCTGACTTAAATCCCTGGATCTGGAAAATGTGAGAAATCTGCTGAATCAGTTCAATGCCATCCCATCCGCTATCGTCAATACGACCAATAAATGGTGAAACATAGGCGGCGCCGGCCTTTGCGGCAAGCATAGCCTGCCCTGCACTGAATATTAAAGTGCAGTTGGTGCGGATGCCATTATCAGTAAACCATTTTATTGCTTTAACGCCATCTGGTATCATCGGAACTTTTACCACAATATTTTTATGGATAGCTGCTAATTTTTTTCCTTCTTCAATAATGGTTTTAAATTCCGTAGTAACGACTTCTGCACTTATATCTCCTTGAACCATTTCACAAATTGTTTTGTAATGATTCATCACTGCTTCAGATCCTTTTATTCCTTCTTTTGCCATCAGGGAGGGATTGGTTGTAACGCCATCCAATATTCCAAGATCATTGGCTTCCTTTATCTGATCAAGATTTGCTGTATCAATAAAAAATTTCATGATTATTTATCTTTTTAATTGTGATATATACTGCAAAGATATTTGTTTATGAGAGAAGTTTCAGTTGAAGATCATTTGTGCAGCGTGCGTCGCCTATAAAACATGCAACAGTCTGTTAATTCGTGCAATCCGTGTAATTGGTGTAATTGGTGTAATTCGTGTATAAAAAAACCGGCAAGTTACTTACATCGCACCGCTCAACCGCCTACCCTTGCTATCTTCCGGTCCTGGGGGAGTTCAGCAGGAGCTGGCCGTATAAGACTTGCCGGCTGCAAATATATATAAATTGTTGTATTGACGAATTCGTTTTAAATTTTCCAAAGTATGTCTCAAAATTTTATGAATAATTTTTGAAGTTAATGTCTCGATCAATTATTTAACAAATTAAAAACTGAAACCAGGTTTATCACTTCTTGAATCAAAGGTGGCAATGCCAATTAACTGATCCGAACGATCCGTAAAAGATTTGTAGTAAACGAGAATGGTATAAACATTTTCTGTTTCATAATTATTTCCGTCAAATTCACCGTGTATTGCAGGATTATTTTTATCAACGGCAACATAGGTATAATCGTAATATCCCTGTTTCAAAAAAAGATGCGTTTCGTATAATTCTTTTATCCGGGTTAAAAATCGACTTTAAGACTATCGGTATAATTATAATTTGTTAGCTGCCCAAAAAGATAAAGATCTTTGTCAGGATACGCCATACCGTTAGGAGGTGCAAATGAAAAATGAACAGTGGCATAGTCTGCTTCCCAAAAAGGATTAATGCCTCTTGATGGCTGTAGAAATATACATCCCGTTATAGTCGCTGGTAATATACATATTTCTGGGCGGCTCGCGGGCCGATCCGGCTTTAAATATATTTCTGTTGATCGTTTATTATAATCGGCGGTTTGCACCCTTTCGCTTTGCAAATGAAAATCGGTTATATCCAGCCATCTCCATTCTTTACCGCCGGGAAAAATTCCAATAGTTTCTGAATTATATTCAAGCGTAGAGCCGCGTATAAAGGTTGGCGGAAAATTTTGTTGCGCATTATCCCAGCGGTAATTTTGAAGAAGAACCACTTTTACTTGTTGCGCTGCATTAAATGCATCGATACCTTTTATGCCCACTGTAAATGCAACCCTTTGATGTGTTTGAAAAAGATCCGGGCATAAGGCTGAATCACTTTTGCCAAGAATGGATGCTTTGTTATCAACCACCATCAATCTTTTGGTAAATACCAGTTGCGAAGTATCGCCATTCAAAAACACTTTCAAAATATAATTGCCTGATCTTGAGGGATAGCTGTTCCTGTCAGGCAATACAACCTGGTAATGCGTATATCTTGTAAGCGCTATGGAAGAAAAACGATATGTGGAAATTCTTCATCTGGGTAAATCCCTTTATATAGTCAAACTGGTTTAAATCAACCGGGTGTCCAGTCGTTATTGCAAAGCTGGTAAGTGTAATAATAATATTTTACATCTGCATCCAGGTCATCAAAATCAAGTTCCACCTGGTCGCTGCTGTTCAAATTTATTACAGGCAAGACTAAGCTGATTGCCGTAATTGTAAAGCTTTGCTGTTGATGATATTATTGAGCATATATACTATCCGGCGCCTGCGCCATTATGACTTTTGAACAAAATAAAAAGCTAAAAAATCCAAGCAAGAGATGACAGCAATCTTTATTGATTTCATTGAAATGTTTTAAAAAAAATTAGTTTTACAAGATACCAAATTTAAGGAGTTTGAATGTTTCTTCCTTTATAGCAAAACGCATTGCGTTCAACAGGCAAAAAACTTTTTCAAGATTTATAATCGGTTTGGCCATTACGGCAACTACGATTAGTGTAGCGATTATGATAGTTGCATTAAGCTTTGTTAATGGTTTCCAAAATGTAATAAGCAATAAAGTATTCAGCTTTTGGGGACATATCCGCATTCAGCAAAATGTGATGACGCAGGCAAACATCGCCGAAGAAGCGCCAATTGAAAGAGATGATACGCTTGAAAATTTTTTATACTCTTTGCCGCAGGTAAAAAGCGTGGAAAGATATGCAACAAAATCTGCGATTATCAGGTTTAAAGATAATATTGAAAGCGTGCTGATGAAAGGTATTGACAGCAGTTTTCATTTTAACCGGATCAATTCTTTTTTGGAAAAAGGAAAGTGGATTGCTTTCACAGATAGTGGCTACAGTAAAGACATTGATATTTCAGCGTATTCCGCCAACCAGCTCGAGGCAAATGTAAATGATAGCGTGATCATTATTTTTATTCAAAGTGATGGAAGCCAGCGTGCACGCAAATTAAGAATAGGAGGAATTTTTAAAACAGGAATTGAAGAATATGATCAGAATTTTTGTCTTGGTGATCTTAAACTAATTCAAAGATTAAATGATTGGAATCCTGACGAAATAGGAGGCTATGAAATATTTTTAAAAGATTACAGGCAAACAGATTCTGTTAACAATTTTTTGTATGACTCTGAAGCCTTACCTGAAAGATGGTATAGCAAAACTATACGAGGAAATTTATCCTAATATTTTTGACTGGCTCAATTTACAAGGTAGAATAAAAAATATTTTATTGGTGATAATGATGGTAGTAGCAGTCGTAAATTTAATCACCTGCCTGATCATTCTTGTTCTGGAACGAACAAAGATGACCGGCATTTTAAAAGCGCTGGGAGCACCAGAACAGCACTATACAAAAAATATTTTTATACAATACTTCTTTTATAGCCTTCACGGGAATTATTGCCGGAACTGTTATTAGGTCTTGGCATTTGTTTTCTGCAGGAAGCTACCGGCTTTATTAAGCTGGATGAAGAAGCCTATTACATGAAAGTGGCTCACGCAGATGTGGTGTGGTGGCAGATTGTAGCTATTGATGGCGCCACACTTTTTATTTGTTTTGTTATGCTGATTATCCCTTCGTTGTTGGTAAGAAAAATACAGCCGGTTAAAGCAATTGAATTCAGGTAAAAGCCCGCTCTCCCGCTCAAAGGGCTTAAATGAAGAAGAGGAAATCGAGGGGCGTGCTTCCACTTTAACACAAACAAAAAATAATATAGCAGGTTAATTTCAACGGAATTTTGTGAAGTTGATCTTCTTCCTTTGGAAAAGAGTTATCCGAAGGACTTTTACGGAGCGGTTAGGCCTGATAAGTATTATCCCCGCAGCTACAGCCGCATTCAATGATTCGGCTTTACCATATCTCGGGATGGTTATTTGTTCGCGTAGCCATATTCAGTAATTCATCACTAATACCTTTCGATTCGTTTCCGATCACAATAATCCCTTCGGAAACATCTTTTAATTGGGAAACCGGCCGCCATCTAACGTCGCGGCATAAACGCTAATGGAATTTTATTTTTATAATAAAAGCAATTAAAGAAGTATATATAACATTCACTCGTGAAAGGCTACCCATCGTTGCCTGAACTACTTTTGGATTGTAGCAATCCACTGAATTTTCACTGCAAATAATATTATCAACGCCGAACCAGTCTGCAATTCGTATAATGGTTCCCAGGTTTCCGGGATCCTGGATATCATCGAGCATTAACGATAATCTTTATCGTCAATTGCGGATTCATGTTCATTGCCTTTTTCTGAAAAACAGCACACCACTTTATTGGGTGTTT
Source organism: uncultured Chitinophagaceae bacterium (assembly GCA_963823305.1). Lineage (GTDB taxonomy): Bacteria > Bacteroidota > Bacteroidia > Chitinophagales > Chitinophagaceae > Ginsengibacter. The sequence continues at coordinate 375,562 of CAWGLC010000004.1, read as the reverse complement.
TCAATTGCGATATTTTTTCGAGAGCGCTGTCATCAATTTCATAGATATTAGCTGGTAGATATGCTTAGTAAAATATTTTTATTTTCTGAAAGCCAATCGTCTGTTGCGCATATCATTTCACAAATGAAATTTCCTGATAACAAAAACTCCGCTGACTACTTTCGGGCCTTCGGCAATAAAGCTGTTCTGCTCATCACGCAATTTTTTATGGCTTAAACTTTGAATATATTTGACAATCTTTTTGCTCAACATGGCATGATATATGAATGGAATAATCCGTATTAAAATATTTCCTGCTTTTTTTGTTCTCAATGTTGCGTTAATATTTTTATCAGGCTGTGGGTCATCTAAAAAATATGCGGGCTTTACCTTCGTGCGTAAATATCAAAAAAATATTCCTTTTGTCTTTAAAAATAACATTTCTCTTACAGCTCCCGATTTGAGCAATGATGATAAAGTAACTGTTAATTCAAAACTAAATACACAACTTGACGACAGCGCGAAAGTAAAAATAAAAGACGTAGCATTTCTGTTTCATTATATTACCCGTCCGCCAGTTTTTGATACCAATGCAGTTATACAATCATCCGAAAACATGAGAACTGCGATGGAGTATCTCGGCTATTATAATCCTGAGGTGACCTATAATTTTGATACCGTTAGCCATTCCAAAGGTCAAAAAAGAGTTATTATAAATTATAACGTGATTGCAGGCAAGCGTACCCTCGTTGATACCCTCGCTTATCTTTTTTCAAATTCCGAACTGGAAAGACTTGCGATATCAACAAAAAAAGAATCGCCGCTACAAAAAAATTCGCCTGTTACCAAAAGTGCTATCCAGCTCGAAACAAGCCGGCTTGTTGACTTATATCGTAATAATGGCTATTACAAATTTACCGGCGATGAAATTAGAGTAACCGGTGATACTTCTATTGAAGCGCTTACCTCCGTGGCAGAAGATCCGTTTGAACAATTGCGTTTACTGCAGCAGGCAAGTGAAAAAAGAGACAAGCCCACGATACGATTAGGATTTCAACTTAATAACCTGCCCGACAGCACCAAACTGGAAAAATATTACATCAATAATATTTATGTTTTGCCTGATTATTTACCCGGCGAGCAATATAATGACAGCACATTAAAAGAACATATTTCCAGGAACTATATTACGCGATATCATAAAAAACTTTTTAAATTTTACATCCCCGGCATTATCTTTTTATGAAAAAAGGAGATGTTTTCAGCCAGGCATGATTATGTTAAAACCATCAATGGCTTGTATAAACTTGGCGCATGGGAAAGCCCAACTGTAGATATTATTGAGAAAAAAGATACCAATTTGCTGGATCTTGTTTTAAAGTTAAATCCTATAAAAAAATATGCTTTTGAAGGTAATGTTGAATTGAGTTATGCTGCCAATACTGCTACTGCAATTGCCGCGCCAATTCCGGAAATCTTTTGGGAGTAGCCGGAAATCTTTCAGTAACCAATCGCAATCTTTGGAAACAGGCGGCAAGGATGACTAATGCCATACGCCTGGGCGCTGAATTTAATACCGCCTTTCGCAATAGCAACGGTACATTCATTAATTCCAGGGAAATAAGTTATACCAACAGCATCCTTTTCCCAAAATTTATAACGCCATTTGAAAAACTGAACAGGAAAAAACTTCTTACCAAGCAATCGTTTATTAATACTAATGTTTCATTGATTAACAGGGTTGATTTTTTTGATCAGCAGGTATTTAATTTGGTGCTATCGGCTATAACTGGTCAAATAAAGAAAACCGTATCTGGAGCTATAAGCCCTTTAATTTTGATTATCATCGAATTTATAACCGGTCTGACAGCTTTAACAGTACTCTGTTAGCGTATCCTTTTTTGCGTTATTCTTTTAATACAGCCCTGGTTATGGGCCAAACTTTTGGTTATTCCGCCACTCACGTAAATCCTAAAAACCCAAAGCTCGTCAGCAGCTTCAAAGCAAATTTGGAGGAGTCCGGCTTAATTTGGGGCGTTTTAAAAAGAGGTAACAGAAATAGCCAAAATGGAAATTTCTTTAACAATTATCTGAAGGAATTTATTAAGACCGATGTAGAATACAGGTACACTATTAATCACCCAAAATCTGCTATTGCCTTTCGGGCTTTCGCCGGCGTTGGAATTCCCCTGTCGAAGGCTGATACAACGCTTCCTTTTTTTAAACAATATTTTGGAGGCGGCCCTAATAGTATGCGTGCATGGCCTGTAAGAGGTATCGGCGTTGGCGGGCAGGCGCTCGCTCCTTATTCGAATGGATTATTTAATGACAGAACCGGTGATATCCAACTGGAAGGAAATATAGAATACCGTTTTAATGTTGCACCTCTTTTTTCAAATGCAATCAATTTTAAAATGGCGCTTTTCACAGACATTGGGAACATCTGGAATTTTAAAAATACGCAACCAAACGGGGGAATAGATACCACCCAGTTTAAATTTCAAAATCTTTATAAACAACTGGGCGTGGCTTCCGGCGTGGGTTTCAGATTCGATTTTAGTTACTTTCTCATTCGCTTTGACTTAGGTCTTAGGTTTAAGCGCCCTGATGTTATAGAAGATAATGGCTGGCAAATACCTGATGTCACTTTAAGGCATCTTTTTTCAAGCGATCTTGGACGACCGCATATGGCGCTATGATAATTTCAATGCCACGATTGGTATTGATTATCCATTTTAAACTTGATAGTGTTTTTGATAATCATTGAAAAACTGCCTATACATTCTTTCTTTATTTTGAAAATTAATTATAAAATAATATTTTTATAATCATTATCAACCCTTAGATAAACACCTGGAGCTCCCTATTATAAGTTTGGAATTTTAACCTCATGATTCATCACAATGTTCTTCCAACATTCCTGAAAATATTCCATTAATAATTATATAAATTCTTGTGTTTATTAATTTAGTTAACTGATCTGATAAGTTTACTAATAATCATCTTACAGCAAAAGCTTGTACAATTTAGTCCCGATTAGAAAAACCAATTCCAGAGGTGCTACAGATATGTAGCACTTTTTTATTGTTTTTAATTGATGCAGACGCTTCCCGGAACATACTTAACCATTCATCTATTATTTTCTGCCACTTATCATAGTATTATGTTAATTCATGTACTATGTATTGCATAGTATATAGTTTAAACTATATCTTTGCTATGTAATTAACCGATAACAATCAAAATTTAAAAAAATGAACACGATTATTAAAAGCAACGAAAACTCCATATTTGAATTTGCTAAACGCACTATTTCTTCTTTCTATTTGCTGGTCATAGGCCTGGCTATCCCATTTTTATTTTTAGTTGGGATCTCAAATATCAACCAAAAGAAAGTGCACGAAAACGAAGTAAAGGAAATCAGCAACTCTGTTGAAATTGCAAAGCCCATAGTTGGCTTGTATATCCCAAAGATATAATTTGAAAGAGTTTGTTTACCGTAAATAATGTAGAAAACTGATAAGACCGTGCTGATCGCTTTAATATCATCGACGAAACTTATTCTTTCGTCCCGGTGACCAGGCTGCAAACTACTTTTCCAGCGACGGACGCCTTGCGTGTAAAGCACATTTTTTAAGGATAGAAAAAAACCGCTTCATTTTTGTGAAATGGTTTTCATTAAAAAGAATATCTTAATAAGTTGTCAGTTATCAGTCGACAGAAGCCTTAGGTGTAAAGCACTTTTTCTTAGCACATAAAAAAAAACCGCTTCATTTTTGTGAAACGGTTTTTTTCAATTAATTTTTATTTGTTTTTACCATAGTATTATCTGCTTTTTTTATTTCACCAGTAGCTAGTGCCTTGTCGTAATCGGGCAGCCCGCAAAAGCAGGAGCAGTAAAAACCAAATGCGACATTGAAAGAAAGTTTATTTGAGATAGAAATGAGGTCGTTATCTTATTAAAACTGTTGAACCTCTTTGAAAAACCTTTTTGCCTGTGTCACGATTGGTATATTTCAGCAGCCACACGTAAACGCCGGTATCCTGCGGGTTTCCATTTATAGTGCCGTCCCATTTTTTCGTCCAGTCGGTAGTATAAAATACCCGTTGACCCAAACGATTGTAAACGCTGAATTCGAGATCAGCAGCTTTATAAGCATTCAGCGGATACAGGTAATCGTTTAATCCATCACCGTTAGGCGTAAACGCATTCGGCACAGCTATATAGCAGCTTTTCAACACATTGATTTTACTCAGAGCAGTATCAGAACAGCCCTCCGCATTTTTTACCGTAAGCATTACGGTATATATTTTTTCTGCACTTAAAATCGGAAAGTGAACCGGCGCCGGCGTTTCAGCCATGCTGGTGCTACCATCGCCAAAATCCCAGTAATAATTTGTAATACTTCCCAAGCTATTATTTATAAATATTGCCGTATCCTCAGGACATAGCTGGTTATTTGTTTCAAAAGCGGCTTTCAGTGTGTTATCAAGATTAATCGTCTTTGTAACGCTATCACTACAAACTCCGTTGGACACTATTAATTTAATTTGCTTATTCCCAAACACCGTAAAGTATGCAGTCGGATCCTGTAAAATGCTGGCGCCTCCATCGGCAAAATTCCAAAGCCATTGATTGATGCCATTTCCTCCATCCTGCGAAAAAACAACCGAATCCACGGTGCAGCCTTTAAGCGTGGTGTAGGTAAAATCTGCAGAAACGGTATCAACTGTTACAAAATTTAAAATGGAACCCGCAGGTGTGGTCTGTCCACATTCATCAACAAGCGTACTCCCATCGCTTCCCGGTACGAGCATTATCTGATAGGTACCTTTATTTACAATAGCGCCAGATAACTTCACAATAATTGTATTGGTGAGGCCGCTGCTGCAATTACCCAGCGCATTTATAACACTAACAGGTGATGGACCGGTAACAATAAAATTGCTTCCGTCATCGGCGATGGAACTGCATTCAATACCTTTTTTAAAAACTAACTTAAGTGATTGTGGCGCACAACCAACAGGGCTTATGCTATCAAAAGGCGTCGGCTGCAAAGGTGTAACAATGAGAGGAACATTTTCGCCGGGTGGAATATTTCTCCCGCAAACATCCAGTAAAGTATTACTGTCACTTCCATTTTTTATGGTGACATTATAATTGCCAGGCGCCAGAGCCTTGTTCAAACTAAATATTACTGTATCCATATCAAAACCATTGCTACAGTCATTACCGGTTGCCCCGGTGATGGCTGCTACAGTCGGGGGAAATACTGAAATCGCTTCCATCTGCTGCCAGGCTGCTGCATAACATTTTTTTATTGAGAACAACCCTTATTTTCATTGCATCGCAGGAAGGTGAAGCGCTTACTATATTGGGTAAAATGGTATCCGTAATACTACCAGTGCCGCCGCCAAAAGATAATCTATAACCGTTTTGGGAGGGTGTATATCTTGTAAAATGGCTTATCAATAAAAGATAATTGTGATTGAGTTTTAATGTTGGCATTGCGCTAAAAGTGGGATAGGCCATGCCAGCGCAATTTTGCAGAGAAGTACCATACGAAGCAGCTCCTGTAAGACCTGTATTTCCAGACCAGTTACAAGCTACAAACAGAGAAGTATTTGTATAAATATCATTGGGGTCATGCCCGGTAATGTCAAAAAGCTCCCAATCATAATCGTCACTCAAATCGTTGGGAGTAATTACAAATCCCAAAGTGCCTGCTTTGAAGCAGGTAAATTTATACCAGAACGGATTTGTATCGGTGACGCCGTCCTGGCTGCAAACTCCCGGTATTACTTTCCCGCCGCAGTAAGGCACTGTGCTCTGGCTAAAAGCGCTGGTACCGCAAACGGGAAATGCTGTAGATGGATTTTGACCAAGTGTGGTACAGGTCTGCGATTTTACCTGAAAAAAAGTAAATGAAGAAATCAACAGGAATAAAACAACTTTATTAACCATATACAGCATGACCGCTTAAAATATTCTTTCGCTGCAAATATTAATGAATTAATTGAGATCATAAATGATTAGTTGCTATTTAAAACGTAATTCAACAAAACATGTATTTTATTCCTAAGCATCTTTTTTTCAGGTTCTGAATTAGTTAAATTTATAGCTGCTTCAAATGAACTTTTTGCCGCTGGCCAATTGTGCAACCGCGAATATATTTCTCCGTACAGGCTGTGGTATAAATAATAGGTTCCTAATTTCTTTTTATCGGGAATAGCAGTTATTTTTTCTAACGCGATTTTGGCGCCGGATAATTCCAAAACTGCAACGGTTTTATTCAGCTCATTGATCGGGGACGGCGAAATTTTACACAACCAGTCATAGTATTCTAAAATTTTTTTCCAGTTGGTATCTTTAAACGTTTTCGCAGCACAATGCTCATAAGCAATTGCTGCTTCTATATGATAAGCGCTTAATGCATCGCCAAATGCAGCTCTGTTCATATACTTATTGCCATCGCTGATCAAATCTGCATTCCATTTTTCCCGGTCTTGCATTGGCAACAAAATAATTTCACCTTCCGCCGTTAAACGGCTTTCACTTCTTGACGAATGAAAACACATTAATGCCATCAATGCAAACACTTCGGGCTGTTGTGTCTGACTATTTTCTATTAGTAATTTGCAAAGCATCATTGCTTCAGCAATAAGATCTTTCCTGATCAACGCCTCTGCATTGGTTGAATTATAGCCTTCATTAAAAATTAAATAGATAGCATTTAATACGGAATCAGTTCTTTTTTTGATCTCACTAACCGAAGGAATAACTAATTTGATTTTATGCTGTCTAAAAAATTCCTTTGTCCGATAAAGTCGTTTTGACACAGTCTCTTCATTTGTAAGAAATGCCTTGGCTACTTCCTGCGTACTGAAGCCGCACAGGGTTTTTAGCATTAATGTAATTTGGTTTTCCCTGGAAATTTCAGGATGACAACAGGCAAACATCATTCTCAACATATCATCCTTAATAAATTCTTCTTTCCAAAAATTTTCCATAGCAGCGCTGAGTGTGTATTCCGAGGTAAGAAGTATTTTTTCATTATCGCTGAAATCAAATTGAACGGAATGTTTATTTTTTCTTATGATGTCAATTGCCTTGTTTTTTGCAACACGATACAACCAGCCCGAAGGATTATCAGGTATCCCTTTAATCTTCCAGATATTCATCGCTTGTAATAAAGTATCCTGGACAACGTCTTCAGCAAGCTCAAGATTTTCTATGCCAAAGACTTTGGTTAATACTGAAACTATCTTTTTTGATTCATTCCGAAAAAGATGGTCAGTCAATTGTCGAACCGTTTCATTGGCTGGAAGCACAGTTTTTTTATTTCTATAAAATTATATTGATTTCTATTTCCTGCAGGGTATTTTTTAATCAAAGAATTTTTCGCCCCTGCTTTTTTTGCTGTGCATTAGCTTTACGACAAATAATAAGAAAGCCCGAATTTTTTTTAATTTGCGATCCCGAAAAAATTACATTTTCAGTTCATGAATTTCCCGCACTTCGACAATGCCGGTTGAAAATTCCAGCAATGGACAACCTTTTGATATCTCCACGGCATCTTCAATCGTATCTGTCTTGCAGATTAGATAACCGCCAACTATTTCTTTGCCTTCCATAAAAGGGCCATCAGAAATAATCTTCTTATCGCCTGTGACAGTTTTGCCGGCTTTGTTTAAAGGTTGGGCGCTAACGAATTTTCCTTCCTTTCCAAGATTGCCCATCCATTCCATCCAGCGTTGCATGTGAGCCTGGGATTGCTCCGGCGATTGCGCTGCCATTTCTGAATCCCCACCTCTGAATAGCAACAAATATTCTTTCATAAAATAAGTTTAATAGAATTTTAATTCTGTGCGTGCAATCCTATTTTATTTCCTTCCGAATCAATGAAGAAAGCCATATAACCAATTTCGGGGCTGATCTCGGTTTTTGGCATGAGTATTTTGCCTTTTGCTTTTTCAATGCGGTCCAAAACGTATTGAATGTTAGGATTGGCATTTAAATAAACCACGCATCCGTCCATGGAAGGCTTATGCTGCTGACTTTGCACAACGGCGCCGCCGGCTTTTCCACTTCCCATATCATTCGGGAAACTCACCATTTTCATTCCCATCATTTCATTCATCGGCTCCATCTTAACATCAAAAATAGTTTCATAAAATTTGGTTGCCCGTGCAATATCCGCTGCAGGAATCTCAAACCAGTTGAGAGAATTTGAATTTTTGTCCATGACATTTAATTTAGTTGTTAAAAAATAATTATTACCCTGATGACGTTTGGCAGAAACAAATCTGGACACGAAACGAAATTTTTATTGGAGTAATCTATTTAATATAACTACCAATTAAAATAAACAGCGGTCATTTTTAAAATTGTTTGACATTAAACTATACGCTTCGTAAAATAAATGGTATACAACCCTATGCGTCAAAAGAACTTTTAATTAGCTTCTTAAGAATATCTTCGTCAATATCACTTAACTTATTAATGTAGAGGCATCCCTTACCGGTTTTATGCTTTCCAAGTAGCTCTAATAATTCCGGATGATAATTAATGCCCTTCATGAGATAAAAAACAATATTTTTTTTCCTGGGTGAAAAACCAATTTTGCAAATATCTCCTTCCCGGCCGCTCTCATATTTATAATGATAACTTCCAAAACCTACGATACTTTCGCCCCACATTTTTGGCTCACAGTTAGAAATATTTTGCATCATTTGAGCAATTACAAAACAATCTTTGCGGGTAGATTCGCTTTCTATGGTATTTAGAAAGTTGGCAAAACCTGCATCAGTTTGCCTGGTCTTATTTTCCGGCATAAAACAATTTATTTTACACAATAAAAAAACAGGTAAGTGCCTGCCACGGCAATTTTGCAAAAGTAAATAGTTTTCCGGGCAAGCAATATTCTAAGGATAATTAATTAAAATATTGATCAGTAAAATCCCTTAAAAAATATTCCTGTATCTATTTTTTGTTCGTTTCATTAACGGATTCACCAAATTCAGCGATGCTCATAGCATCTTCCAACCTGAATTCGCCGATACGCGTTCTGCATAAGCTACTCAGGTAAGCGCCACAACCAAGAGCTTGCCCGAAGTCGTGTGCCAAACTGCGTATATACGTCCCCGTTGTACAGACAACTTTGAAGGAAACAATTGGTAAATTGATATTGATGATTTCAAATTCATGGATGGTGATTTTCCTGGGCTCCATTTTTACGTCCACTCCTTTTCTTGCTAATAAATAGACCGGTTTCCCTTTTTGTTTTATTGCAGAATGAATGGGAGGCAATTGCATAATTTCCCCCGTTAGCTTTTTTGCTGTATTATAAATTGCTTCATCGCTGATGCCGATCAACAGATCGAAAATTTTCCGGTTCACTTTCCAGGTCAAAAGTCGGTGTAACTGCTCCGAGATTTAAAGTGCCGGTATATTCCTTTTGCTGCGACATATACTCGTTTATTTTTTTTGTAAACTTCCCGGTGCACACGATCAAAAGCCCCGTAGCCAGCGGATCAAGCGTGCCGGCATGACCTACCTTTTTTATTTTAATTGTGTTACGAATTTTTCGCACTACATCAAATGATGTCCACTGTAACGGCTTATTTATAAGGAGTACTCTTCCTTCTTCAAAAGTATTTTCGTTCATCAGAAAAAAATTAAATAGCGTGGCGTGACTTTAGTTCCAGGTATTTATTAATTGCGTTCACAGTTAGTTTTTGAGGAGATGTAAGCAAAGATAAAATACCATATTTCTTTAATTCCTTTGCAATTAGTCTTTTTTCAAAGGCAAATTTTTCAGCAATAGTTTTTATATAAATATCTTCCACAGTGCCGGCCCGTGAAGCCGTAAGCTTTTCCAATTCTGTATTCTCAAAAAATACTACCAGCAATAAATGATAACTTGCAATCGATCGCAAATAATCTATTTGTCGGTTCAGTCCCGACATAGATTCGAAATTTGTAAAAAGTATTAACAAGCTTCGATGCCTGATATTGCTCCGGATCTTCATATACAGCATTTCAAAATCGCTTTCCAAAAACCCGGTAGTTTGATTGTACAAGAGTTGCAAAATATTTTCCTTCTGCGCGGCGTTGCGATCCGCAGCCAGCATGCTTCCGATCTCGTTTGAAAAAGTGATAATGCCCACTCTATCCCGTTTCTTAAGGCAAATGCTGCTAAGAACCAAACAACTGTTAATGGCATAATCCAGCAGCGTTAGCCCATTAAAGGGCATTTTCATGAGCCTGCCTTTGTCGATAATACAATATACCTGTTGCGAGCGCTCATCGCTGAAATTATTTATCATCAGATTTCCTCTCCGCGCAGAAGCCTTCCAGTTTAAAGTTCGTATATCGTCCCCCGTTACATACTCCTTTATTTGCTCAAATTCCATACTCTGCCCGATCTTTCGCATACGGCTGCTGCCGCTCTCATGTTGAATGATTGCATCGGATAACAATTCGTATTTATGAAGCTGCATAAAAGAAGGATAGACAGAAATAGTTTTTGAAGCTTCCGATGTAATGCGCCTGCACATTAAACCAAGCTGTGTAGTGATGAACAAATGGATATTGCCAAAATCGTATTCACCTCTTTGCAGTGGTTTCAGGTAATAGGAAATTTTACCTGCCGATTTCTTTCTTAAATGTATGTGTCTTTTCCATTTGCGTTCCTGGAATTGCTCAGGCAATTCGTCGATAACATTAATGTTTACGGGAAAAGAAAATTGATTTTTTATAATAAGGTCAATTTTATTTTCATCGCCATTGCTAAGTCTCGCAGTGGTAATGCGACTGGCTGAAGTAAATTTTCCTGAAAAGAATAAAAGCGCATAATCAGCTATGGTAAATATCAAAAATGCAAAAAAAACTATGGGAGCTACAGGACTAAGACCGCTAACATAAAACGATATAAAAAACAAACAAATACATGCCAGCAGCACTCCGTAAAAGCGTGATGTAATAAACAGATCTCCAAAATATTTTTTTATAATCTCCATATTATTTAACAGGTTATCTTTTTAAAAAGAAAAAACAAACATGTTTTTTTTGTTTATAAAATATTTAAACGTCGCTAACAAATAAGTATCATTAACAGTTAGCACTTCATCTTTCGATTATCTTGGCACTTCAATATTCCTTCTTATATTTTGAATTAATTCGTCAGGTGTAATTCCCTCCATTTCTTTTTCAGGTGTTAAAATAATCCTGTGCCTCATTACGGGACACGCCATTTCCAGTACATCTTCAGGTGTTACAAAATCCCGGCCTTTAATTGCCGCATTTGCTTTGGAAGCCTTTAAAACAGCAAGCGAGGCTCTTGGCGAAGCGCCTAAAAATAAGGAAGGTGTATTTCTTGTTTCACCCACAATTTTTGCAATGAACTCTACGAGCTTCGGATCAATAATTACCTGCTGAATAATACTTCTGTATTCTGCAATTTGCCCGGTAGACACTATTTTATTTATGTCAAGAAGCAAGGCATGTTGCGAAAGTGTTTGCTGATTGAGAAGGATATTTACTTCCTCTTCAAGCGAAGGATACTTTACATTTATTTTGAATAAAAACCTGTCCAGTTGTGCCTCAGGAATCTATAAGTTCCTTCCTGTTCGATAGGATTTTGCGTAGCTAAAACCATGAAAGGAAATCCCATGATGTGTGTAGTTCCATCAATGGTAACTTGCCTTTCTTCCATTACTTCAAACAAAGCCGCCTGCGTTTTGGCCGGTGCGCGGTTTATTTCATCTATCAAAATAATGTTGCTGAAAATCGGCCCTCTTTTAAATTGAAAGTCTGCTTCTTTTGGATTAAAAACAGAGGTTCCCAGTACATCACTTGGCATAAGGTCCGGCGTAAATTGTATCCTGGAAAAATCAGCATCAATAATCTTTGCCATAAGCTTTGCCGTTAGTGTTTTGGCAACGCCGGGAACGCCTTCTATCAAAATATGGCCATCGCACAATAAGCCAATCATCAGCATGTTTACCATGTCGTGCTGCCCTACGATCACCTTGCTTATTTCGTTTCTTATACCATCCACGGCGCCCTTAAGTGCATTAAGATTAATTCTCTGCTCAAATAAATTTTCTTCCATCAGCTTTGGTTTTTATAAAAATTTTCTATTTGCGAATTTAACTGCATTAATTTATTGTCATCTGCTATTTCACCAGACTGTATGTCTTCTATCAAAGCAAACAATTGCTGCACTTCATCTTTAGATACACCGCTTTTTCCTGAAAGGGAATTTAAAAATTCTTCATTAATTACAGCCGTGCTTATAAAATATTTATTCCTGATATGGTCGTAAAAATAAGTGATCATTTTTTCCGCGATGTGATTGTTATCTTTTTTTTGGAGATAAAGTCGTCCCACCGTTTCTGTGAATGTAACCGTAGTATTTACATTTGGTTTTACAATGTTGATGACTCTCTGCTTTCTTTTTATATTAAACAAAATAAAAATTAAAAGGCCGGCTACCGTAAGCCAAAAAGCCCAAAGAAGCGGTGGATGCTGTCTTATCACACTCAGGGAAGAAAAATTATCATCTTCCTTGTCATTAGCATTTCTTCTGCGGCTGGGATCTGTATTTTTATAATATTCATCCCAATAAATATTTGCCGGGTCAGATCGCAGATAGGAAAGAACATTTTCAAGGTATTTATGATTGTTGCCGGTAAGTAAAAAATAATTGCTAAAAATACGTGGCGCTACGTGAAGATAAATGCGGCCTTTACCTGCAAACAAAATAATATAGTTAGGCGTCCTGGTTTCATTTACCCCTAACACCCTTGCAAATGCGGTATCATAGTTAGTCAGTGAATTTAAAAAAGGATAATAGTAATATGCGTATGACGGCGCATTGAAATTATCACCAAAATACATACTTACATGTGTTTGATGCATGAGTCCTTTCGTTTCATCTACAATTTCGCCTGTTCGCTCCATGCTGCAGTTCATATTTTCGAGCAGCCTGTTGTCAATATAATCCGCAGCAATAAAAAGGTCATTGCCGGCTTTTACATAATCCATGAAAGCCTTTACCTCGCTATAATTCAGCACCAGGTTTTTGGTAATTAAAAAATACAGCGAATATTTATTATCATCACTGTAATCTTTTATATTTTTCCATTCTACGTCAAACGGACTTTTAACAGTTGCCACATAACGATTATCGAAAAAATTCTTAAACTCCTTATAAGCGATAAATGCTCCAAAGGGTTCTTTATCAGATTTGCGATAATTTTCATTCAGGGGCGGAAGCACACGCTTATCTTGCCTGCAACCTGTAAAGGCAGTTATCATTACAACGGATAATATGCAGGCGCTAATCTTTCCCAGGTTAATTATACGTTTTTATTAAATGAAATAAATTGACTTTTCAGTTGTTGATATTTTGAGGCATCAATTAAAAATTTTCCGTACCATACATATTCATAGCTATGTGTCAGGGAAGAAAAATCATCCTGGAAATTTCTGCCGGATAATTCACTTATATAATTAGTATTTGTTTTATCAGGAGAGAATAAAATCAACCCTCTGTCAGAAAGTTTTTTTAAAGACTGCAGATACAAATATCTTATTGCCTGGTTAAAATCACGCTGCGATTCAGCATCATAAATAAGATCGTTGTACGCTGAATATTCGTTTAGTTTTTCAGGTTCATTGTTTGTGATGTTACGATCATATCTTGCGGCCTGTTTATCAAACAAGCCACCTTTAATAAATATTTTATATAAAATAAACAGGATAAAAAAGATCGCAACTGCCCAGAAAAATATCTTCACGGGAACACTGTTGAGAAAGTCATTGGTTTCACCCGGCGATGACGCATGAACCTTCCTGGTTTTGGCGCCACTGCCTAAGTTAAAGGTGTCCATTTTTAATTCAGTCTTTTTTCTCCGAAGAAGGCTATCAAGGTAAGCCATATAGCCGAATTCAGGAGTGTGTTTCCATTTTAATATCGAATCATCGTTACCGTTATATATCGATTTGACAAGAGTGGTGTCCCCGGAAACTTCATAATCGCTCGCGGCAGAATCCGCAAGATTGGAAACAACTGTTGAATCCGTTGAATCGTTATTGTTTTGTGCACAACACCGGGCACTAAAAAAAAACAGCCCGAATAAAGCCAGGTAAAATTTGAAACGATTACAATTCATATGTTATCCCATTCTTTATAATTTTTCCTTCCTCCAATACAACGCCTTTTTTATGCAACCGCACCGGGTATAAAATAAAATACCATAAAATTAAAAAGAATGAACCCGAAAGTATAATAATGCTTACGGGCACAGGAAGCCCTATATCATGCGAATCTTTTTGAAAAGTGTTGCTCATAAGATGCGTAATATAACTTTCAAAAAAAGCCGCGACAATAAAAAAAGGAACGAGACTTATACAAATTTTCATTGCATCTTTAGCAGATCTCGAAAAAGGACTGTTTTCGTGTATGCGTGCCCGGGAACAGCCAGCCAAAACCCAGGATAAGACCTGCACAACTGGCAATCACGATCGAGGATATTTCAATGGTTCCGTGGATCCAGATAACCATTACAGACTGCCAGCCCAGACCTTGCGAAAAAAATATATATTGAAAACAACCGAGCATAAGCCCGTTGCTCCACATCAAAAATATGGTGCCGATTCCAAACAGGACACCAAATACAACACTTTTAAAAGCCACGCTGATGTTGTTATAAGCTATATGAACAAACATTGAAAAGGGATTATCGTCTTTATATATACCGAATGGATCACCTTTTTGTATGCGGGAAATGGTTTCATCATAATAGCCGGACTGAACTTTGTGGTTAAAATAATTTGCTGCATAATCAGGATCTGTTGTGGACGAAACAACGCCTATCGTGACAAACAAAATAAATAAAACGAGCGTAAAAAGGAATGTTTTGTGATAACGGCGAAACAATAACGGAAGCTCATATTTCCAGAACAATAAAATCCTGGAATATTTTTGTTTTTTATTTTGATAAATACTTTGATAAATTCCTGCGGCAATTCCATTGATCCAGCGTGTAACCTTGCTTCGGGGATAAAAAGTTTTTGCATAGGAAAGATCGTCAAGCAGTGTTATAAACCTGTCTGCCATTTCATCAGGGTCTTTTGATTCTTCATGTTGATATTGATTCCATTTATCAACATTTTTTTTTATAAACCTTGCTTCCCGCATTGCATAAAATTAAGAGTGTTATTCCATATAGTCTTCGGAAAATAAACCTGGCATTGGTACAAATATAGCCGTTGGCAAACTGAATTAAATCAGGCAAAAAATAAAAAATGATAATTTCTGTTAATACAATAATTTGCTTTTATGAACGTAATTCAAATAGCTACTCCGTTTAATATCGATCTCGAATTTGAAATAGCTGAATTTCATAAAAGGCTTTTTGCATACCTGATAGATTTTACGCTATTGATATTTTTTTTTATTGGGATGAAATATTTTTATTACGGCGGCTTTGGGCAAGCCAGTGAAGAAGAATTAAGAAGCCATGTAGGCATTGACATTTTAACCATTTCGCTGCCAATGCTTTTGTATTCTTTGGTTTCGGAAGTGATGATGCATGGACAAACTATTGGAAAAAAAATCATGAATATCAGGGTAATAAGCCTTGATGGCGGCGAGCCGGAGCTAAGCCAGTATATCGTAAGATGGATGTTTAAAGCTTTTGAATGGCCCTTCTTTTTTGGATATATAATTCTTACGAGGCAAAGCCTGGTTGTTTATATCATTATTACCTGCTTCTTCGGAATTATCGTTGTGATCATTATCGCCATTTCTAAAAAAAGCCAACGCTTAGGCGACCTGGCATCCAACACTGTTGTGGTAAATACAAAATCTGTTTTTTCTGTTGAGGATACGGTCTTTATGGAAATTCAGCAGAATAATTATGTTGTAAAATATCCCGAAGTTTTAAAGCTGTCTGACCGCGATATCAATACTATCAAAAATGTCATCAGCATGTTTTATAAAAACCACAATACACAAACCTGCGGCAGAGTTGCAATGAAAGTTCAGGAAGTTTTAAAAATACAAACTGATATGTATTCAATAGATTTCCTGGAAAAATTACTGGCAGATTATAATTATCTCGCGACAAAATAACAACCGGCTTAAAAAAAACTTTTATCCTTTAATTGCAATAGTTAACATACTAATTACAAAAAGCAGGACATAAAAAGACAGTAAAACAATGGTAAGAATTCCGTAAAATTTAAACATAGATTTAAGATTCATAAGCGACTCGTCAAAGTTTTCCTGGTTTACTGATTTTACCGCAAGCTGCATTTTTACAGAAAATTTATAAAGATACAGGCAGGGCAAAAAAAGCATACCGGCACATACGAGGTACAACACCGTCATACCGGCCTGCATACTGGAAGAGAAACTATACGAAAGGCTGTTATACTGCGGCAACCTGGTGAGCAAAGCTGGCAGGATAAAGGCCATGATGGCCAAAAATCCGCATAGAATAAATCCCATTATAGCCAGGAATTTCCCCCATCGTGCTGATTCCTGTAAATAGCCTAACGTTTGGGGCGATAGTTGCAAATCATTATTAAGGAGATCCTGATTTTCCATAATGCCGTTTGACGAATTTAAAAAAACCTGATAAAATAAAGTTATAGACAAAAAATGTTACTTACAAAGCTTTTGCAAAAATATCAATAAGCCCTTGCAAATAAAACCCTTTCTTTACTGGGCTGACCGGTCAAAATGCATTTACCATCTTCCTGAAAATTATTTAGCGGAATACAGCGTATAGTCGCCTTCGTTAGTTCCTTTATTTTATCTTCGGTTTCTGCGGTTCCATCCCAATGAGCAGAAATAAAACCGCCCTTATTGTCCAGCATTTCCTCAAATTCCTTCCAGGTATCTGCCTTTGTAATGTTATTATCCCTGAAAACTTTTGCTTTGTTATAAATATTTTCCTGGATGTCATTCAGCAAAACAGCAATGGCATTGGGTAACCCATCCATAGAAACTGTAATCTTTTCTTTGGTATCGCGCCGGGCAATTTCAACAACATTGTTCTGCATGTCTCTGGCGCCGATGGCTATTCTTACGGGAACACCTTTTAATTCGTATTCTGCAAATTTCCATCCTGCACGATTGTTATCATTATCATCATATTTTACTCTTATGCCCAACGCTTTAAAATCTTCCATGAATAATTTTACTTTTTCATCAATCAGCTTCTTTTGCTCATCATTCTTATAAATGGGAATAATTACAACCTGTATGGGCGCTAATTTTGGTGGCAGCACCAAACCATCATCATCGCTATGCGCCATCACCAAAGCGCCTATGAGCCTGGTACTTACGCCCCAACTGGTTGCCCAAACGTATTCCAGTTTATTTTCTTTATCCGTAAACTGCACATCAAATGCTTTTGCAAAATTTTGCCCAAGAAAATGCGAAGTGCCTGCCTGCAGCGCTTTTCCGTCCTGCATCAAGGCCTCAATAGAATAAGTATCTATCGCGCCGGCAAAACGCTCGCTGATGCTTTTAACTCCTTTTATCACGGGCATTGACATCCATTTTTCCGCAAACTCCGCATATATATTTAATATCAGCATCGTTTCGTCTATGGCTTCCTGTGAGTTAGCATGAGCCGTGTGTCCTTCCTGCCATAAAAATTCTGTCGTACGCAAAAAAAGGCGGGTACGCATTTCCCATCTTACAACATTAGCCCATTGATTTATTAATAAAGGGAGATCCCGGTAAGATTGAATCCACGTTTTGTAAGTGTTCCAGATGATCGTTTCCGAAGTAGGCCTCACGATGAGCTCTTCTTCCAGTTTGGCATCCGGATCTACTATAATACCATTGCCGTTCGGGTCATTCTTCAGGCGGTAATGAGTCACCACTGCGCATTCTTTTGCAAAGCCTTCTACGTGCGCAGCTTCTTTGCTTAAAAAACTTTTGGGAATAAACAAGGGAAAGTAAGCGTTCTGATGCCCGGTTTCTTTAAACATTCTATCGAGCTGGTCGCGCATGTTTTCCCATAATGCAAAGCCATAAGGCTTTATTACCATGCAGCCTCTTACCGCGCTGTAATCCGCCAGGCCCGCCTTTAAAATGATATCATTATACCATTGAGAATAGTCTTTTTCTCTCGTTGTAATTTCTTTACTCATAATATTGAAGCAGTTTTGAAACTGTATTGATATTTAAAATATTGAAAAAATAGGCCAGTGATAACCCAGATCATAAAAAAAATGGATGATTTAAAAAAATTGATTTCTTGGCCATTTTTTAACAACCATTCACACAATAAAATGTCACCCGATTGTCGATAAAGGCTTAAATTTACAATGCATAGGGCGCAAAAGTAAAACATCATTTTTATTTAACTCCTTCAAACTAAAGCCATGAAATTAAGACTTATACTTTTATTGGGAACTGCAGGTGTTTTAGGCAGTTGTTCTTCTGCATACCGTATCGGCCAAACACCTGACGATGTCTATTATTCTCCTGCACCTGCCCCGCAGGCAGTTTATGTAACTTCTAACAACCAGCAGGACAGGGACAGCTATGATTATAATAATTCAAACGGAGACAATTATCAGGATCTTGCTTTAAGCAGCGGTATTAGTAATCCTGTGTATCGCAGTAGCCTTGCGCTTAATTTTGGGTACGGGGGTTATGATCCTTACGACTATTATGGCTCATCTTTTTATTCCCCATATTCATCTTATTATAATGCTTATAATTCTCCTTTATTAAGCTTTTATCCTTACAATAGTTACTACAATAATTTTTATTCACCCTATTATAATTATTATTATCCACAGGCTTATTACATTACCAAACCAGGCAATGCAGCACCGAATTATAACATTGCTCCGAGGAGATACAATCTTGGCGCTTACAGTACCAACTATAATGGCCCCCGGAATTACGGGACGTCTCAAAACACTATCACTAACACGGTGCCCGTAAGAACTTTTACACCGCCGGCTTCCAATAGAACCGGGTGGGAAAATTCATCCAGGAGAATTTATACGCCAAATAGTAATGATAACAGCCGTTCTTATAACAATACTAATAATAATAACACTTATACGCCGCCTGTAAGAACATTTACACCGGCTCCGGCTTCAGAAAACAGTGGCTCATCGTCTTCGGGCAATAGCGGAGGCGGAGGCGCACCAGTACGGACTTTTAGGAGATGATCGTAATTGACAGCCGAAAGTTGATCCCGTAGGTAATTCTATGTGAAAGGAAGAATTTTCACACGTAGCTTTTTTATTTCCCTATTTCTTAAATCATTGTACCATGAAAATATATTTGACATTGTATTACATTGTTTACCGTAACGGCAACATATTCGCAGGAGCCTGCCGATGCGTTGCGATATTCACGGCTAACGCAAAACGGCACTGCCCGCAACCAGGCAATTGGAGGCGCCGGCGCATCATTAGGCGGAGAATTTTCATCACTATTTATCAATCCTGCAGGTTTGGGATTTTATAAAACAAATGAATTTGTTTTGACTCCCGGCTACTCGGTCAAAAATTTTAAATCCAGCTACCTGAATAATTCAGAAAAAAGCGGCGATAATAATTTTAACCTTGGAGCCAGCGGTTTATTGTTTGCATCAGCTTCACCAGACCGGCCGGTAAAAAGCTTCACCTTTGCTATCGGTGTAAACAGGATTGCAGATTTTAATCAGCATATTTATTATAAAGGACAAAATTCAACCAGTTCTTATTCAGAAAAGTATCTGGAAGAGTTGGCAAATGATAAGGTTACCGATCCGAACAATGCAGCATCGAATTATCCTTTTGGGTCAAGTCTTGCATTTAATACTTATTTGATTGACACGGTACAGGGAGCCGATGGTTCGGTTATAGGATATAGAAGCCAGGCCAATCCTAATTTTGGATTGATACAGGAAAATACAATTAATACTTCCGGGGGAATTACAGATATATCATTTGGGGGCGGGGCAGATTTGAAAGAAAAACTTTTTTTTGGCGCCTCGCTTAGCTTTCCATTTTTAAATTATAATCGCAGCGCCAGTTACAAAGAAACAGACGCCTCTGGAAATCCAAATAATAATTTTAACTATTTTGAATCAAACGAAACTTTAAATACCAAAGGCATAGGCATTAATGCAAAATTGGGCATTATTTATAAGCCAGCTGAAGATGTAAGGCTCGGCCTTGCGATACATACGCCTACGTATTATGCACTTACAGACCGGTATTCTGCTGAAGTGATAACTGACCTGGAAGGCTATGGCGGCGCAGGAATAAAAAGACAATCATCTCTTGATCTTAATAACGGTCAGATGCTTGAATCAAAGTATAATTTAAGAACACCCCTGAAGGTTACTGCAAGTGCTTCTTACGTGCTGCGCGAAGTAGAAGATGTAAAAAATCAACGTGGATTTATCACTGCAGATATTGAGTATGTAAATTATAAAGGCATGGCTTTTAAACCTGAGGACAAAACCGATGCGTCAGCTAAAGATTATTATTCTTCATTAACTGATGTAATTAAAAATACTTATAAAGATGCCTTTAATGTAAGGCTCGGCGGTGAGCTGAAGTTCAACACTTATATGTTCAGACTCGGTGGCGCTTATTATGGAAATCCTTATAAAAACGATGCATCGAGCCTGTATAAGGTAAGCGGAGGCCTCGGTTATAGAAATAAAGGAATTTTTATCGACCTAACGTATGTGTATACACTAAATAAGGACATCAATTATCCATATCTATTACAGGACAAGCCAAACACGCCGGCGCTTATACAAAATAATGCAGGGAATATTATTGCAACGATTGGATTTAAAATATAAACAAATTGATGCAAGCCTTTTCAAGTTTTGCCTATGTTTTCCGGGCACAGAGGCTTTGTTATAAAAAAAGGAGATTGCCGTAGAAATAATTTCATAGCAACCTCCTACCCGCTCTATTTTTAATCCTTTCAGTTAAAACCCAGTTTTTTTAAAATATTATTGACAACCTTGCTTCCGTATATCACGCCTGTGTCGCAGGAAGGCTGATAATGAATGCCTCCAAATACTCTTGAGTTAGCAGCATTTAAAGCAATATCATGAAACGAATTAAAAGTAATGGGCGTTAAACCTAAATAATCATACGTATGATCTGTAAAGCTGCCGATATTACCAAAAATGGAAGTTAATGCATCCGCTGTAGCGCTGGATATGAACGCATGAGCAGCAGGATATTCAGGATGGGCCGGCGTTGTAATTAATGAATTCCAGTTTGTAATCCCTATTACATTACGTATGTAGGTTATCGGGCGCACAAGAGTATATTTATATTTTGCCTGCCAGCAGCTTATCGTTGCATCGCTTATACTGGCGCCTGATAGCGCATAGGCAAAAGCGGCCTTATCCAAAGGAGCACCGGTTTGTTTTACAACTTGCTGTAAAATACTGAGCCAGTGGCCGGCTGTAGTAACCCCCGGAATATCTCTCCAAAATAAGCCCTGGTTAGTCTGTGCGGGTGTTAAGGTAAGCGAAACGTTGTAGTCGTTCAGCGCCATTTGATAAAACGCAGACTTCGGATCTTCAGAATAAGTAATAGGCGCCCCGGGCATTGTATTATCTATGCTTCCCGCAATAACCGGTCTGTTATTTCCAAGATAAGGCGTGCTCGCAGGTGCAAAAGCAGGCGGCGTAGGCGCCCATAGACCCGGACCCACAGGCGAGGTGTATGCGAGAGATTGATTTTTATAGCCATCGGTTTCCGACCAATTGAACACAGCAGTGGCCACCGCTTTGCCAAAGTCATCAGACCTTGTGATTAATTCTGAATTTTCCATGGAAAGATAAGATGTATTCAACGCGCTTTCAAGCGAATCGATAGCGGCTTTATCCGTGACGCTTGCAGTAGTGAAAATGTTCCTGTTCATAAAAGCAAGTGCCGTATTTACGCTGGCAGGCCAGTAATATAATTTAAGCTGATCTGCCTGCGGAAGGCCTGTTAGTCCATTCCATCTTCCCGTGGTGGTAAGACTTAGGTCAGTGCCAGGAGCAAGGGCTTCCAAAGCAGCGATGCCGGAGTAAGCATAATACCTGCAAAACGAAGCATTGGCGATGCCAGTTGCATCCCGCTCAAGCCGTATTTGCATCGTCATCCACTTATTTATTACATCGGCTGTGTAATTGGATGCATCATTTTTTGGCCGAAGAGGAAAATGATCGTGCTTACTGCAGCTTATAAAAATGCTGCTAACAATCAAAATAAAGTACAATACCCTTTTCATGATATTGCTTGTTGACAAATGATTCATAAAATGTAAGTTTAGTAGTTGATGAATAAATTATTGAGAGAGATTAAGAAAGATTTTATTTTATAACCGTAAGCTTTTTTGTTTCAGAATAGCTACCTGCATTGAATTTTAAATAATACATTCCTTTGGCAACCCTGCTTCCATTTTTATCATCTGCATTCCATGAAAGTTGATAAGTACCCGCTTCCAATTGTGCTTTAGTAATTATTTTTATTAATCTTCCTGATTCATCAAAAACACTGATGGAAACCTGTTGTGATCCTGTAATGGAAAACGAAATATTAGTTGAATTAGAAACAGGATTGGGATATGTTGTTAAAAGTATTTTGCTTTTTACAACGCTTGGTCTTTATCCGCAGTGTTTGCATCAACTGTTGCGATAGCATTATTGTCTAATGAAAATTTATATTTCCATTTATACATACCACCATTGGGGTCTGGCGAGTCAGCTCTGCCACACCAGCCAACAGAGGGGTTTAGAAATGCAAGTGCGAAAGGACTGAAATTGCTGCTCGAATCAATAATTTCCATGTCGCTCCATAATCATTGCTGTAAGACGAACCAGCAACAGGTGCAAACCGTATGGTATTGTGCTCACGAAAGTATGCGTGAAAGGAATAACTGTAATAAATAATCCCATAGGGTAGCCGGTGAAATTTTTATTTGTCCATGTTTTGCCACCATCATGCGTTTCTACTTCATGTGGTCTCCACTATCGTCAAAAGAAACGCCCAAACCATTTTGTTTATCAGCAAAAGCAAAATCATTAATAGGTGACTAAGTAATGGAAACTGTTGCCAGTGTTGACCAAAATCATCAGAGCGATAAATATAACTATTGCCATAAGTATCACCTGCTGTAACCCACAACCTGTTTTGAAAAAAGGTATAGGAATTAAAGTTAGAGCTAAACGCATATCCTTGCTGTTGGTGGTATATTTTGATCTGGGACACGCTGCCATGTTTTACCCGCATCGCTGGTTGTATATATTTCAAGTCTTGAACTGTCTATCTGATCATCATCGCCAATGGTAACACCATGTTGCGCATCAAAAAAATAAATAATATCAGGAAATGAATTTTCGCCGCAAAAAGTTTACCGTGGCTCAACCTGTTTCCATGTGTTGCCGCCATCTGTGGTTTTAAAGACGCCTCCCCCTATCGGAAATGCATTAAACATTGCGGCATAGCAGGTGTTTGCATCAATGGGTGCAATACCACTTATACCATAGCCGTAGGGTGCATCTACTGAATCAAGCCGCCATGTTTTACCTGCGTCTGCGCTACGTAAAAATGAATTGGCAATATAAGCTGCGGTATCATAATCTACGCTTGCCCATATTGTGTTAAGGGTTGGTAATTTTACTTCTCTTATATGGCTATTGTTTACAACATGTGGTGCATTTACATCCTCCCAGTAAGGATTAATTTTTATTCCAAAGTTTTGGCCCAAATTTTCCGTATGATGATTTTGTTTTAGACGCAAGAGGATATCATGTTTGAGCTTGTAATCGTTAATTTTTGATTGGGAATTTAATACCTGGGCTTTTGTTAATGTAATACATGACAATGCGAGAGTAACTCCAAGAATTCTTTTAAGTAAAGCTTTCATACATCTTTTGTTTTATTAAAATGAATAAAATAAAATTTGATGGTTGAAAGTATACTGCTTATTCTTTTATAAAAAAGTCTATTGATTAGTTGACTGCAATGAGCGATAACTTGCAGAAATGACTTAGTATCTGCACGTACTACTTAACATCAGCAAACTATTTCATCAGCAAGTTTTTAAGCTTGCTGATTAATGATGCTGCAATTAATTAAGTTTATTTTTTAAATCTTATTGCACTTATGTGCGTACCAATTTTATGTGGCTCTTGATTTTAGAGAATCAATGAAAAAAAAGAAAATGATTATATTATTTATCACTCAAATGGAAGGCCTGAATGAGCATTTAGTAATGCCGGATTGCAGTATGCGGAAATGAATTATTATTTTACATAATAAATTTTTCTAAAATCATAATTAATAGGCCAGAATTTTTGCTCCGCCAATTGCTCAATGAAACGTGGCGCTGATACATCCGGATATGTAGCTGCTCATTATAGATAGGATAGAATCATATAAAAGTTAGATTTGAAATAAAGACGCGAGCAATTCAATTCCAATTAATCGATAACTTTAAAAAAGATTGAATAAAAGAATATTTGAATAAAAAAAATCGGCTTTTCCCTTAATAAACCTGTTAATTAATGCTGTGCATTAAAAAGATAATGACCGTTGCTGTTAGTACTTTCCTGGTCACATTCATCTTTGCGCAACACCCCGACAGAAATAAGATCGATAGCTTGAAAAAGCTTTTGCCTTCAACAAAAGGAATACGAAAAATTGATTGTCTGAATGCACTCAGCGAAGAATATTGGTGGCCGCCGCGTGTATGGCCCGATTCAATATCGATGTGGGCGCTGCAGGCAAATTCAGCGTCATTTCATAGCAACTATGCGTTGGGGTTAGCAACCTCTGCGATGCATTTGGGAGTGGCGGATATTTACCGAAAAAACTTCCTTACCGCTGAAAAATATTTGCGTGGCGCTTTGCAGTCGTTCGACAGCTTACATGATGAAGATGGCCTGGGTTGGTGTAATCTCTGGCTGGGCCAGACACTTTATTCAGAAAACAGATTTAATGAGGCCATGACGTTTTGCACAAAAGCAATTGATTATTTATCAAAAACATATAACCGCGAAGGGCTGGGAAAAGCATGGGCATGGATGAGTTTTCTATATGCAGCCACCGGTGACTATGAGAGTAGCTTTGAATATTGTACCAAAAGCTTAATGATAAGGCAAAAGATGAGCGATGATGTTTGCGTGGCTGCATCGCTGGCAAATATGGGATACCTGTATAAATCGGCCGGCGATAATGAAGATGCTTTGGATTATTACCGACAGGGTATGCAATACGCCAATTTTCATGGCGTGAATTATTACGCGGCTAACTGGAATTACTTTGATGAACCCATTGGTGCCGTTTACCAACTTATGAATAACCCGGATTCTTCTTTATATTATCTTCAAAAGGCAATCCAAATTGATCCTGGGAACCAAATGACCCGGATAAGCTTTGGCGAAACGCTTCTGTTGAAAAAACAATATGATTCCGCGCTGCAAATTTTTTTAAGGCCTGTGGATCATTTTATAAAAGAAAATGACGCATGGGATTTAATGAGAATACTCCCGATGCAGCGAGAGCATATATGGGTAAAAATGAGGACTCAAAAGCAATGCAATATGCACTGAACGGGTTATCAATTGCGCAACATGCCAATGTAAAACCATACATGCTAAAAGGATACCTCTTGCTTTCCGATCTATATAAAACGCTTCAAAAAAATGACAGCGCTTATTTTTTTTTGAAGCAATATATTTCTTTAAAGGATTCGGTAGCCAATCAGCAGTTCTTCTGGCGTTTAACCAATTATAAAAAACAAGCAGATTTTAAAAAACAAATTGACCACGTAACATTACTTGAACAGGATAATAAAATTAAAGAGGAACGATTAAAAAATGCATCATTGCTAAAATGGGTTCTGATCATCGGGTTGCTGTTAGTTGTGCTTATAAGCATTGTCGTTTACAGAAGCCTATCCCTGAGAAGAAAGAACGAAAAATTGAAAAGCGAGCATGAACAGGTAAGATTTCAGCAACACACAACTGAACTTGAAATGCAGGCACTAAGAGCACAAATGAATCCACATTTTATTTTTAATTGCCTGAGTTCAATAAACCGTTTTATTCTGAAAAATGAAACAGAATCCGCCTCAGATTACCTTACTAAATTTTCCCGCCTTATTAGAATGGTATTAACAAACTCCAACAAAAAATTTATTACACTGGAAGATGAATTGGATATGCTTAAATTATATTTAGACATGGAGCGTTTGAGGTTTAAAAATTCATTTGATTACAATATTATCTTTACGAATTCAATTGATATAAACAATATTTTTATTCCTCCCCTGATATTACAACCTTTTGCTGAAAATGCCGTGTGGCATGGCTTAATGCATAAAGAGGGCAACGGACGACTTGATATATCATTGCATGTTGAAGGTAAAATACTAATCTGCGAGATTACCGACGACGGCGTTGGCAGAAAGAAAGCCGCTATGACTAAAAGCAAAACCGTAGAAAAGGAAAAATCGATGGGGCTGAAACTAACCACCGAAAGATTAGCATTGCTCAACGTAGGAATGAATGACCATAGTTGGCTGAACTTTGAAGATATTACAGATAGTGAAGGTAGTGCGGCGGGCACAAGGGTAATTTTAAAAATGCAATTTATGGATCTGATGGAAACATCCGCATAATAAATAAATAAATGATAACAGCAACTATAGTTGATGACGAACCTTATTGTTGTGAAAGCTTAGCCGTATTGCTGGAAAAGTATTGCCCTGACGTGAAGATACTGGACATCTGTTATTCTGCCGTCAGCGCATTACGGTCTATTACGGAACAAAAACCGCAGGTGCTTTTTTTAGACATCGAAATGCCACACATGAATGGTTTTGAATTGTTGGGAAAATTACATGAAGTGGATTTCAAATTAATTTTTACTACCAGCTATGACCAATACGCAATAAAGGCAATTCATTTCAGTGCACTTGATTATTTATTAAAACCAATTGACCGCGAGGAATTGCAAAGAGCCGTGCAAAAAGTATTGAGTAACCAGGCTAACCCGTTACCCCAGCAAATTGAAATGCTTTTGCAGAAATTGCAGCATCCAACTGTCAGCATCAATAAAATTGCCATCCCAACTATGGAAGGGCTTCAAATGATTTTGGTTGATTCGATCATTAGCTGCAGCGCCGACAGTAATTACACGATTTTATTTTTGAAAAATAAACAAAAGATAACGGCCTCCCGTACCCTAAAAGAAATTGAAGAAATGCTCGGCGATTATTATTTTGCCAGAGTCCATCATTCCTTTCTTGTTAACCTTAATGAAGTGGATAAATATATAAAAGGCGAAGGAGGCTACTTGCTGATGAGTGATGGAACAATTGTAGATGTTTCCCGCAGCCGTAAAGAAATGCTTTTAAAAAAACTGCATGGTTAAAAAACCAATGTCAGCAAATACTGCTGCGCACGCCGCTTCTTAATTGACAACTTACTCATTCAAAACTTTCAATTGCCATCTATCACCGCAAATGGCTCAATAGAGCTTCACGTGCCGGAAAACGGAAGTAACTTTAATATAACCAAAAAGAATTCTGCATTTCCAATCTTAAAGAATATTAAATCATGAAAGCAATCATTATATTCTTTTGTGTCCTTTTCATCGCGGGTGTTGCTCACTCACAAGGTTGTATAATGGTTCGAAACATTTCTGGTTTTGGGCAATATAACCTGACGGACAATGCTTTTAGTACCTCGCAGTGGCAATTAAATGTCACTTCCAGGTATTTTAAATCATACCACGATTATAAAGGTTCAGTAAATCAACACACCTCACCGGCCAATGAATCTATAGTTAAATCTTTTTCGACTGATATTACCTTAACCCGTTTGTTTAATAATGGCTGGTCTGTTGATTTCGCGCTGCCATTTGCAGCAAATTCACGTTCTGCTGATATTGAACATGGCGGCTTGAATACACCGCGCCACACTACGCATACTTTTGGCGTGGGTGATATATGGTTTACCGTTTATAAATGGTTATTAAGACCAACAGTCTCACAAAAGGGCAATATACAAATAGGCTTAGGAGTAAAGGTTCCCACAGGTGATTATAGATACCAGGATTATTTTTACAGAAATGATAGCACCCGGGTATTAGCTCCGGTTAATGCATCCATTAGCCTGGGCGATGGCGGAACCGGTGTGATAACCGAATTGAACACATTTTATTTTTTTACTAAAAAAATAAATTTTTACGGTAATTTTTATTACCTCATTAACCCCAGAGATCAAAGCGGCGTATCAACTACAAACGGAAAACCCCCAACCACAATGCAAATCAAAACCGGTGCTGATGTTTACAGTGTGCCGGATATTTACTCCATCAGAGCAGGCTTCAATTTTAATTTTCCCAAAATAACTTTATCTGTCGGCATACGTGATGAAGGTGTTCCTTTTCATGATTTGGTAGGCGGTAGCGACGGACTTCGCAGACCGGGATATAATTTATCCGCAGAGCCCGGCATTGTTTATAAGTTCAAAAAAACATCCTTGTATGCATACATCCCGGTGATCGTTTCAAGGAAAATTTTACAAAACCCAACAGATGCACTCGCAACGAAACTTACCGGCATATACACAATTGGCTCAGGAGGTTCAGGAGATTATTCGCTTTTTGTGGGCTTACAATTTAAGTTATAAAAAAGAAATCCCTCTTTCCGACATTGGCGGTTGTCAATGCCTTTTTTTATTGTTGAAAGGAAAGTTATATTTTAGGAGTAGATTCCCGCTCTCATCTACCCTGTTCTCATGTCAAATCAAAAAAGACAATTAGCTGCTATTCTTTTTACAGACATTGTTGGGTACACTGCATTGATGCAGGAGAATGAACAGAACGCAGTTTCTATTACCAAACGATATATGAGTGTTCTGAAGGAATGTGTTTTCCTGCATGATGGTAATATATTAAATGACTTTGGCGATGGAAGCCTTTGCTCATTTAATAGTGCTACTGAAGCTTTGCGCTGCTCAATAAAGATGCAACAACTACTTCAACAGGAGCCAAAGGTGCCATTGCGAATTGGGTTACACATTGGTGAAATATTTTTCGAGGATGAAAAAGTCATGGGCGACGGAGTGAATATTGCTTCACGTATTCAATCGTTGGCGCAAGCCAATACTATACTTTTTTCCAAAGAAATCTTTGATAAGATCAGAAATCAACTTGAGTTTAAGTCTGTGTTTGTTGGTTCATTTGAATTTAAAAATGTAGACGATCCGATGCAAGTGTTTGCATTGGCAAATGACGGATTGATAGTTCCCGAAAAAAAACAAATGAGCGGGAAATTAAAAGAAATTCAAAAGAAGCCTGCCAAAAAAAAATGGATACTTGGATTAGCCGCGATAATCATATTGGCCATCGCAGCATTATTCATAGTCAATGGTTTAAAAAATAAAAAAGGATTTACCGGGGATAGATCAATTGTAGTATTACCCTTCGAAAATTATACAAATGATGCCGGGCAGGAAAACTTGATTAATAGTATTACAGAAGAAATCACGACCCAGCTTGCCAAAATAGCCGATATAAAGGTGATCGGAAGAACATCAGCGGTGCTTTATAAAAAAAGTAAAAAACCGCTTGATCAAATTGCTGATGCACTGGGTGTTTCCGCCTATCTCGAAGGAAGTGTTTCAAAAGAAGGAGATAAGATTCGAATCACAGCACAGTTAATAGATGCAAATACCCAGGATCATATTTGGGCACAGAGTTATATTCGTGACCTGAAGGATATTTTTTCTATGCAAAGCGAGGTGGCCCAGCAAATTGCAGAGCAGCTACATGTAAAGCTTACAACAGAAGAGAGAAACAGCATTAATAAAAAACCAACGGATAACATTGAAGCCTATCAATATTATCGCCGAGGCAGATTCTTCTGGGACCAGCGTACAAAAGCAAGTTTCGACAGCGCAGAAATTAATTATAAAAAAGCAATCGAATTGGATCCGGATTATGCACTGGCCTATTCCGGCCTGGCAGATCTCTATATTTATCCGCTGAAAGGTTTATCACAATTAGAAGCCATCCCCATTGCAAGGGTTTATGCAACCAAATCATTGTCACTTGATAGCACGCTTAGTGAACCCCTGGCTACTATTGGCTTTATACAATCTGATTTTGACTACAATTGGAATATGTCAAAAATTACATTACAGAAAGCTATTGCCATGAATCCCAATTCTCCTACAGCTCATCTTTATTATGGCAACTTATTGCAATATACCGGCGAAAATACCGAGAAGGAATTAGCGAAATTAAAATGGCACTTACACTCGATCCACTTTCTGTCAATTTAAACTATGTGCTGGGAAGAAATTATTATTGTGCACGAGAGTACGATTCCGCTTACGAACAACTCAAAAAAACGTTGACATATGACCCTAACTTTAACCTCGCAAAAGGAAATCTTATTTATGTTCTTCTGCAAAGAAAAAATTTTGCTGACGCATTTGAACTGATTAAACAACTTCCTGAAAAGCCGGTTACAATTGTCAACTACTACAAGGGTGCCGTTCTAAGTTATGCCTATGCTATCTCCGGCGATGCAGAGCGCGCAAAAAAAGAATTGACCAAAACGTTGACTTCGTATCCTGAACAATCCCCATATAACATAGCCCGTGTTTATGTGTCACTTAATGATTATGACAATGCTTTCAACAACCTTGAAAAGGCTTATCAACAACGGGATATTTGGATGTATATTTTAAAAGTAGATCCAACTTTTGATGTAATAAGAAGTAAACCGCGGTTTATAGCATTGATGAAGAAGATGAGATTGGAATAATCATGGCATAGATATTCAGTGATAGGAAATAAAGTCACGAAAGCGGCGAAAATTCTCTCAAAAAAAATTATTCACAAACCAGGAAACCAATATTAAAAAATTGTAAACATCTTCATCTTGATTATTTTTTGATATAGGTTTGCGCATTATGGCACACGACATAAAACCAAGAACCATCTTAATTGCCGATGATGAGCCCGATATCCTGGAGATTGTAAGTTTCAATCTGCAGGCGCAAGGTTATGATGTGATAACAGCGAAGAATGGCAATGAAGCAATTGAGCTTGCCAGGGCGCACAATCCGGCCTTAATTATTCTTGATGTGATGATGCCAGGCAAAACCGGTTTTGAAGTCTGCAAAATACTTCGCACGCTTCCTGCTTTTGAAAATACTATTATTATATTTCTAACGGCATTAAATGATGACAATACTGAAATTAAAGGCCTGGAAACCGGCGGTGACGATTATATTACAAAACCGATAAGCCCGAAAGTTTTGGTAAGCCGCGTAAACGCTCTTTTTAGAAGAATTATAAAAGAAACCGGCAGCGTATTGCAGATCGGCGACCTTAAAATTGACCGTGAAAAATATATCGTTACCTACAATAATGAAGAGATTATTTTGGCAAAAAAAGAATTTGAATTACTTGCGTTGCTTGCTTCTAAACCATCCAAAGTTTTTTTACGCAATGAAATTTTGCATAAAGTTTGGGGTTCGGATGTAATAGTGGGTGATCGCACCATAGACGTTCATATAAGAAAAATAAGGCAGAAACTTGACAGCGACTGCATCACGACTGTAAAGGGTGTGGGATACAAATTTCAAATGTGAGTTCGACAATACTAAACTCAGCAACCTACCCGTTTTTATAGTTGATACTACCCATTGATTAGTCAATTTTCACATTTGTTTTATGCTTTAAAAGCTAAATTTGATATTTATCTTAAGAAAACTCTATGAAAAAAATTATAACTCTTGGTCTTTTTTTATTTTTCGCCGCTTTGGCATCTGCACAAAATGATTCTGGTAAAAGCCTGAATGGAATGTTCAAAAAGGCTGGCTCTTTATTTGGCAAAAAATCCTCAAACAGTTCTGCTTCAAATTTATCAACAAGCGAAATTGTCGATGGCTTGAAACAAGCGCTTTCCCTCGGCGCTCAAAAAAGTGGCGATAAATTATCGGCAAAGGATGGCTTTTTCAAAGATGCCGCAGTAAAAATTTTGTTGCCCCAACAAGTGAGAGATGTAGAAAATAAAATGCGCATGATTGGTTTAGGAAAATTGGTTGACAATGCCGAATTGAGTATGAACCGCGCCGCAGAAGATGCTTCAAAAGCTGCGGCTCCTATTTTCCTTGACGCAATTAAAAAGATGACGGTAACAGATGCATTAAATATATTAAGAGGAAGTGATACGGCCGCTACAGGCTACCTCCGCAAAACAACTACGCCAGAGTTAACAGCATCCTTTAGACCCGTAATTGAAGAGTCACTTAAAAAAACAGATGCAGCAAAATATTGGAAAGATGTTTTTAACGCATATAATAAATTTTCTTCTAAACCGGTAGATACGGACATCAACAGTTATGTAACCGGCAAAGCTCTCGATGGCTTGTTCTATTATGTGGCCCAGGAAGAGGTGAGCATAAGGAAAGATCCTGCGGCACGGGTAACCGACGTTCTAAAAAGTGTTTTTGGCAGTATGTAGCAGATACCTGATTGAAATTCGTACAGGCTTCACCGTTATTTAAAGCTTTTACGGAAAGAGTTTACGTATTTTTATAAAAAAAATGCGTAAACTCTTTTTTGTAAATCTTTTTTTAGCACTTTGTTCCTTTTCATATTGTCAAAACATCGTTGGCAACTGGAGCGGAAATATTGAAGTTAACAATCAGCAAATTCCGATTTTATTTCATTTTTATAAAGATAGCTCTGGTAACATAGACGGCAAATGGGACAGTCCTGCACAACACGCCATGAACTATCCTTTTAGTGATATTAAGGCGAGTAACGATAGTGTACTTCTGGAAATTACATTGATAGGAGGCTCTTATAACGGAAAATTTGTCGGAAAGGATTCTATTGCGGGTATATGGCACCAAAGGGGGGCACAATTGCCGCTAAACTTTTCCAGATCAACGGAACGATTACAAAAAACGCCGTTGTCACTCGGTGAGAAGGAAATTTCTATCGTTTCATTTGACGGCAATAAACTTTATGGAACTTTACTTTCAAAAAATAATCAGCAAAAGCTTGCGATCATAATCGCGGGATCAGGACCGACGGACAGAGACGGAAACAGCGCCACAGGATTAGACGGCGCTAACACCTACAAACTGCTTGCGCAGGCATTGGATTCGCAGAATATAGCAAGTTTTAGGTACGATAAAAGAGGAATTGCAATGAGCCATGCTGTAAACATTCAAGAGAACAGATTAACTTTTGAAGATTATATAAAAGACGCAGAAAAAATTTACAATTATCTGCATGATACGCTTGGCTATAAGGATATTTATTTTATCGGGCATAGCGAGGGTTCGTTGATTGGAATAATAGCTGCTGAAAAAGTTCCGGTAAAAGGTTATGTATCTGTTGCCGGAGCGGGGCGCCCAATCGATAAAATAATAGAAGAGCAGCTAAATGCAAATCATTTACCGGATTCTTTGGACAAAAAAGTAAGCCATATTTTGGATGAATTAAAAAAAGGAAATGAAGTTTCAAATATCCCTTCCGGTTTAGATTTTCTTTTCAGAAAATCAATTCAACCTTACTACATATCCTGGCTGAAATATGATCCTGCTAAAGAGATTAAAAAATTGAATTGCCCGGTATTGATTTTACAAGGCACTTGTGATAAGAACGTAACAGTAAGCGATGCTGAAAAATTGCACAATGCAAATAAAAAAAGTACTCTTGATATTATCCCATTAATGACGCATCCTTTAAAAGATGCTAAAGACGGATGCATCGACATTAATAATAAAACTTACATGGATCCATCATTACCAATAAACAGAAAACTTGTAAATGACATTATAGTCTTTATGCAAAAATGATACGATAATTTATTTACAATCACCGCACACTCCCGTTACCACCATTTCTGAATATTGGGGTTCAAAACCTTGCGGAAGCTTTACCGTTGGAATAGTCACATCTTCAAGACAAATCGTTTTACAACATTCATCACATATAAAATGAACATGGTTATCATGGTGATGACCTGGTTCACAGTCATTTCTGCACAAAGCATATTTTATAGAATTATCAGTGGTAGGAATTAAATGAATAATCCCTTTTTCTACAAAGGTTTGCAGCGTGCGATAGACGGTTACCCGATCAAAAGACTCATCCGTATTTTTTTCAATATCTGCATGTGATAGTGCATTATCTTTTGCAAGAAAAAGCTCAAGTATTTTCTGTCGACTATCGGTAACGCTTAAACGATTTTGTTTCAGTATTTCTTTCACATTTCCTTTCATAATATCAGGGATTACCGCTAAAATTTGAATGATTAAAAATATTACCACTATGCGTTTCAGTTAGTAATTTTTGAATGTCGGTACCAAGCCGATCCAGTTCATCCTGTTTTAGCCCATCATAAATGCCACGAACATTCCTTTCCTTGTCGATTAGCGCCAGAAACTGCGTATGAATAAAATGGTCTTTTATATTAACGCTATTGTTGTTGGCGTTGTCCAGCAAGTAACTTTGGCTTGCCATTTTGTAGAGTGAATCTTTGCTTCCCGTAACAAAATACCATTTGGCCGGATAATCAGGATCTTTTCCAACCATCTTTGTTTCGTAAGCCTTCAGCAGAGGCACCGAATCTGTTTCGGGCATTGAGGTGTGAGAGAGAATCGCAAAGTCGCTGTCGTTTTTAAACTTCTGATAAATGATATCCAGATTAGCATTCATCTTTGGACAAATGCCTTTACAAGTGGTGAAAAAGTAATTAGCCACATATACTTTTCCTTCAACACTGTGCTCTGTTACTTGGGTATTATTTTGATCAATGAAGGCAAAATCCTGCACATAGTTAAGAACAGGAAGTTTTACTTTATAATAGTCAGTACCAGAAAAAAGCAAAAAATAAAAAACCGTCATTAAAACGACGAAGAAAGAGCCAAAAATGAATAATTTTTTTTTCATGCAAGCGGGGCTTATCCCATTTAAGAGGATGAAAGGATTTAAAGACGCAAGTTAACCCAGTATGCTAAAATTAAATTGTAAATAATTATGCATCGTTGTTGCAAAAATAATATATTTGCTCAGTGTTGAATTTTTTTAAGAGAATTAATTGGGATTTAATGGGCATTTTGACATCGGTTGCCTGTGCCATTCATTGCGCGTTGCTTCCATTGATACTAACTTCTCTTCCCTTTTTTGGGATCAATATTATCAACAATTCTTATTTTGAATGGATGATGATCGGCATTGCCTTTGTTGTCGGATGCTATGCATTATCTCATGGCTACCAGAAACACCATAAAAATCGGAAACCCTTAGTTGTCTTCGCTTTTGGTTTTATATTTTTAGTGATAAAGCAATTTTTCTATTCTCATGAATTGCTGTTTTTAACTCCCGCCGTTTGCCTGATCTTGTACGCACATTTTTTAAATTTTCGCTATTGCATGCAATCGGGTATACGTAAGGCAACTCTTCAATAGAAAAGGCTTGAAAAGAAGCTAAGGAAATATTGAAGAGTTCTTTCTATTATTTAAAAAAATAAATGATCATTTGTTAGGAGAGAAACTCATTGACCCTATCTTTTTAATTTTTTTTAAAAGACCAAATTATTGAATAAGAAAGTTTTTAAAATCCGTGCTATCACCTGAAAAGACATTAAAATCGACCGGCGCTTTAATGCCATTCACTCTTCCACTTTCACTATGTTGCCAAAAAACCCATTTATGATCGATCCTGGGTTTTATTGGTTGTAAATAATGGGCTATCCAAATCGGATACGCGGCAAAATCTTTTTGCAAATACCTGTTGTAAAAATCAATATTGGTATATATGATCGGCTTTACGTTATAATAATTTTCAACAACTGAAAGCCAGTCTGTAACTTCTTTTTTTATTTCTGCAGAAGACACGCCAAAGCTTTTTTCTATATCTATCACAGGAGGAAGATCTCCCTTTTTTAAATTTACAATTTCTATAAAATTAGCAGCTTGCCGCCTGCCGTTTTTACCGGCAATAAAAAAATGATAGGCTCCCTTGCAAAGATTTTGCTCCTCCGATTTAAGCCAGTTACGCCTGAACTGGTTATCGACACTGCCCACGCCTTCAGTTGCTTTTATAAACACAAATCCGATTTTTATTCCATTTACATCCATAGTTTTTATTTCCTTCCAATTAATTATATTTTGATACTTACTTACATCAATACCGTGAATTTGATATCCGGTGGGAATGGCTATTTGAAAATCGGGATAAAATATATCCGGTGATTCTGTAAAGTAAGTCACCAAATAATAAATAATAACGCAGGCGAAAGCAAGCCCGAATATTGTTTTGAATAAATATTTAGATGATGAACGTTTCTTTCTCCTTGGCACGTATTTTTAAATTCGATGCAATAATAAGCTTATGAAATTATTGTTTCAAAATCTTTTTTGCAAACTTAAATCCGCTATCTGTTTGTATTTGAATAATATAAATCCCGTTTGGAAATACCTGGAGATTAACAGGGTAATATAATGACCCATTTACATCTATATTCTCATGCAAAATGAGGCTTCCTTTAGCATCATAAATTCTTAGATCAGCTTTTGCTGAATTAAAATTATGGAGATAGATGTCGAAATTATTTGTAAAAGGATTGGGAAATACCTGCACGATATTTTTACCATTAATATCATCATCAATTTTTTCTGAAGTATTATTTTTTGTGATGAGCCAATATTCAGGATCGATAACCACTGTATCGGCGATAAAGCCAATATCGCTAAAAAATATTTGCCCGCTAAAAGTATTATTTACTACGATTGTTTTTTGCTGAACTGCATTTTTAAACTGTAGGGCAACGGGTAAAGGAAAGAAGCTAACGGATGCGTCAGAGGTAAGCTGGCTTATATTTATTTTCACGTAATCGTTACCAATTTGAGTCCATTTAATATCATAAGATGGATAGCCCTGGCCATAGAACCAATCATTAAAAAATTCGGTGAGATCAACGCCGCTGACGGCCTCAATATTTCTTTTAAAATCAGCCGTTCTGGCAAATCCAAATGCTATACTGGAGTCGTTAAGATACCTCCGCATGCCTTTAAAGAAAATGCTATCGCCTAATTTCCATCGCAGCATGTATAACAAATGCGAGCCCTTGATATAGGAAAGCCGTCCATTAAAAATGCGATTCACATCTGTTGTATCATTTACCCACACAGATCCGTTGGGAAGAGATGTAATATTATCTATTTCAGATTTTCGTGTAGGGATCGCCGATAGTGCATATTTTATTTCAAAATCCATGCTGGCGAGATGCGTGGCGAAACCTTCATTCAACCATATATCCTGCCAGCTTCCGCAGGTAATTTTATCGCCAAACCACTGATGGGCCAGTTCATGAGCCATAAGCGTTTCATTAGGCGTTACAATGAAAGTCGACGTCTGATGCTCCTGGCCACCGCCCCACCCGAATTGTACATGACCATACTTTTCTTTTATAAAAGGATAACTCCCAAAAATACTACTGTAATACTGGAGTGTTTTCAGTACGATGGGCGTGTTCACCTGGAATAAAGATAAATTCTCAGGATAACAAAAAGTTTGCATAGGCAAACTAACGGTATCCAGTTGCACGCTGTCACTAAATTCATCATAATTAGTTACGGCCATACAAACAAGATAGGATGCAATCGGGTAGCGATGTTTCCAGTGCGTAATTTTGTTCGTTCCTGAAATAACTTCATTCTGTCTTACGCCATTTGATGCGGCAGTATATTGTACAGGGCTGGTAATTATTACATCTATAGAATCTGCTTTATCATCAAGTCCATTTCTACATGGCCACCAATCGCGGCTTCCGTAGGGTTCGCTTAAGGTCCAAAGTATAGGTACTCCGGCGTGAGTAGAAGTTACAAACGAACCAAAACCGTCATCAGGCGGTATGCCGTGGTAATAAATACTTACCGAGTCAATAGTTCCCGTTACAACTGAACTTGGGAAATTTAGTTTTAAAGTATTTTTTGTATGGTCAAAAGCTAACAAAATATTCCTTTGTATTACACTGTCAACAATAAGGCTATCTGTTAAATCAAAAGAAATATAATTTCCATCACTCGTTGTTTTGTAGTAAGAAGTAACCTTTCCTGCTATAAAATGAACTGCCGGATCTACGGTCCATTCCAGGCGATAATAGCTTACATTGAAGTTCTGAGAGGCGTCAGAAGCGTTTTTAACGGTTGAAAGCCCTGCGTAGGCATTTCGCTCATCAGAAATTATTTTATTTAATGTGTTAAAATAATCATTGGGCCTTTGGGCATAAACAACTGAAAGGAAGTTAATTACAATTAATAAAAATTTCTTCATCTTCTGTTTTTATGCCCGCTTTTCCAAAAAGCTTGCGTCTTACAAATTTCGGTATTACTTTTGCATACATCCTGCGAAAAAAAAGATACTTTTAAAGTTTTTGATAATAATTTATTATCCTCTTTTTTTAAATGCGTTTTTTAAACGTATAATAACAATTTTGATTTAGAAAAATCCGGTGAATAATCCAAAATCAAATTTTCAATTCAGGTTTTAGTGTTGAAAATTTATTAAGGAATTAGTCTGTTAAAAGCAGATCCTGCGAATATCAGGAACATCAGCACACTTAAAATTAAATTAATTAGTGATGAAAACTATTCAGTCAAAAATTTTATTATCGTTGATTATAATTTTTTTTATAATTGGCTTTAGTACATCTGCAAAATCTCTTATTGATTTCCCGGTTTCTGTGCCTGAAGAGACAGATGCTGCAAGTACAGCAACTGATGCAGTTAACCCGCTTTCAGTTGTTTATCCTGAAAATTTACAGGAATACAGATCCCAAAGTAAAGAATATGTAAAGTCTTTCAGTCAAAAGAAACGTGAATACATCATGTATATTTTTGAAAAAGGAAGAAATTTTTTTCCAAAAGCAACTGATATATTGGATAAGTATGACGTCCCTTTGGAACTGCAGATGATTCCCGTACTTGAATCCCAGTTTAATTCAAATGCCGTGTCTGCTGCGGGTGCAGTTGGATATTGGCAATTCATGGGTGAGCTGGCCAGGGAATATGGCCTTAAGATTGGTGGCAAATATGATGAGCGCAGAAACTTTGCAAAGTCAACCGTTGCTGCCGCAAAATTTTTCCGCGATCAGCTTTATCTTTTTAATGATGATCTACTGTTGTCGGTAGCCGCTTACAACTGCGGACCAGGACGGGTTCAGTCGTCTATAAAAAAATCCGGTAAAAAAGATCCTACTTTCTGGAACATAAAAAAATATCTTCCATTTGAAACAAGAAAATTTGTAATGGATTTCATCGCATTTAATGTGATAGCAACTAATTATGAAAAATTTCTTGATAAGAAAATGGATTTCTCTCAACCACCTTTGATACAAATCGCTGCAAAGGACTCAATTTGCAATGAGGATTCACTTACCGTTAAAGCACTTTAGAAAGCGAAAGATTTAGTTGCTTTATCTTTGTGCAGATGCCAAAGATTAATTACAATGATAGTACAGGTTTTTTAAGAAAGTTAACTTTTCGCAGGACATGGAATGCCGTAAAAGTTCTTTCCAGCTTTTATGTGAGTAGAATAACAGGGAGGCCTGTGCAGTGGGGTTTGCCAATGTCTATCTCGTTTGAGCCAACTACTTCCTGCAATCTTCGCTGCCCCGAGTGCCCGAGTGGGTTGCGCGCATTTACAAGGCCAACCGGCATGTTGGAAAATAGCTTTTTCAGGCAAACTATCGACGATATTTATAAAGATATTCTTTACCTTATCTTTTACTTCCAGGGCGAACCTTATCTAAATAAAAATTTTTTAGAGATGGTACAGTATGCTTCTTCAAAAAAAATTTATACAGCTACCTCTACTAATGCGCACTACCTAACGGATGAGGTTGCACGAAAAACGGTTGAAAGTGGTTTAGACCGGTTGATCATATCCATTGACGGAACAACACAGGAAGTGTATAAGCAATATCGCGTGGGCGGCAACCTTACTAAAGTAATAGAAGGAGCTAAAAATATTGTAAAGTGGAAAAAGGAATTAAAGAGTAAAACGCCCTTTGTTTTTTTCCAGTTTTTAGTAGTAAAGCCTAATGAGCACCAGGTAGAAGAAATAAAAAAACTTGCAAAAACAGTAGGTGTTGATGAAGTGCGATTTAAAACAGCACAGGTTTATGATTATGAAAATGATCCCAACCAACTGATACCTGTAAACGAAAAGTTTAGCCGGTATAGAAAAAATAAAGATGGTAAGCATGTTGCCAAAAATAAGTTAGCCAATCATTGCTGGAAACTTTGGCAAGCGAATGTAATAACATGGGACGGTATGGTGGTGCCATGTTGTTTTGATAAAGATGCTTCTCATCGGTTAGGCAACTTAAAAAATCAATCCTTTAAAGAGATCTGGCACAACAATAATTATAAACAGTTTCGTAAAGAATTAATGACCAGCCGCAAGAACATTGACATCTGCGCCAACTGCAGCGAAGGCGTATCGGTATGGAAAGACTAATTGCCTGTGGAAATATTATTGAATTCATAATATTTTTAAAACTACTTAAATCAAAAAGGTAAATCGAAATTATAAAAATTGGTTTTCGTAAATTAGCCGTTTTTCAAAGACTAATGCATGAATAAATACCTTTCAAGTATCCTGATCATTTTTTCAATTACTTTATTTCAAAAATCTGTTGCACAACCCAAATATGAATTTCGTGGTGTGTGGGTGGCTACGGTTGATAACATTGATTTCCCTTCCAATAAATTTTTAAATTCATTTAATCAACGGGCAGAATTTGTGAGTTTACTGGATATGAATAAACGCAACGGCATGAATGCAGTGGTAGTCCAGATAAGGCCTGCTGCTGATGCTTTCTATCCTTCCCAGTATGAACCATGGAGCGAATTTTTAACAGGAACGCAGGGCAAGCCGCCGTCTCCCTATTATGATCCATTAGAGTTTATGATAACGGAGACCCATAAACGCGGAATGGAATTTCACGCCTGGATGAATCCATACAGGGCCGTATTCAACATAAAAAAATCTTCGATTGCACCAACTCATATTACCAAGCTGCATCCCGAATGGTTCATCGACTATGGAAGCAATAAAATTTTTGATCCCGGCAATAAAGATGTGCAAAAATTTGTGTGCAATGTTGTAAAAGATGTGGTAACCCGTTATGATATTGACGCCATTCATTTTGATGACTATTTTTATCCTTATCGGATTGCGGGCAAAGAATTTGAAGACTCCGCTTCGTTCAGAAAATATGGAAATGGTATGGACAAAGAAACCTGGCGAAGAAGCAACGTTGATTCGATAATTGTAATGCTGAGTAAAATAATAAAACAGGTAAAGCCGTTGTGCCAATTCGGCATTAGTCCTTTCGGTGTATGGCGCAATATTGCAAAAGATCCCGAAGGAAGTAACACCAGGGCCGGCCAAACAAATTATGATGACCTGTATGCTGACATTTTATTGTGGCTAAAAATGAAATGGATTGATTATGTAGTACCTCAATTGTATTGGGAATTTGGCCATAAGGTTGTTGGATATGAAGTGT
Organism: uncultured Chitinophagaceae bacterium; assembly: GCA_963823305.1. Classification (GTDB taxonomy): domain Bacteria; phylum Bacteroidota; class Bacteroidia; order Chitinophagales; family Chitinophagaceae; genus Ginsengibacter. The sequence goes on along the minus strand of CAWGLC010000004.1, from coordinate 333,959 downwards.
TAATTGACTGGTGGGCCAGGCATGCCTACGGCAGACAATTGTATATCGGCCAGGGCATTTACAGAGCGATGGAAGCCAAATCTTATGCATGGAAAAATAAAAATGAATTGCCTGCGCAAATAAGAAAATTAAGAGAGTATCCCACCGTGCAGGGAAGTATTTTTTTCAGCAGCAGCTCATTTAAAAGTAATCCGAATGGATGGAGTGATAGTCTCAGAAATAATTATTACGAGTATCCTGCAATCGTTCCTCCCATGGCGTGGATCGACTCTTCAAAGCCTGAGCGACCTGAGTTGTTATTTGACAGTACAAAAAGGAATCTGTATGATACCTCAATCGAGCTTTATTTAAAGTTGGATAGTAATAATCAGAAAATAAACCGTTATGTGATTTATAATTTTATCGATACGTCAAATATTAATAAAGAAGATCCGAAAAATATTACGGAAATAATTGTAGCAGGAGCTAACTTTTATAAATATGACCTTCAGGGTATTCCTGCAAGCCAAAATAAAATTGTAATTGCTGCCACTGCCCTGACCAGTACCAACAATGAAAGCATCCTTAGCCGTTATATTTATATGGAGAGAAAACAGAATGGTTGGCAAATAAATAACTTACCAGCTAACAAATAAATCTTATTTCAGGTTATTAATAATAGCTTCCCGCTCTGGTGCTGATATTTTTTTCATAACATAACTGATCTCTTCAGCCATACCGCTTTTGCGATCGATGATGGTTTGCAGTTTTGAGTTCTGCGCATCGTTTTGATTTGTCATCGCATTATCCTGGCTGTTTTGCCGGCTTATTTCGAGAACCATTTTTTTCAGATCAGCATCTGCATCTTTAGAAGCCTGTACCATAATTAAAACTGTAATGCCCTCAATATCTTTATTACTCATACCTTTCAAGGCGGAATTTTTGTTGAGAACCCTGGAAAGGCTATCAGCATTAATTTTACTATGTTTTATGTTTTCAGCTGTTTGTACAACAATTTTTTTGACCTGTGGCCGAAGGAGTGGCATTGATTTGCTGTAAAATTCATTCGCATCAGCGGGCATTGTTTTAGAAACCTGTGCGTTGATCGTTTTGGAAAAGAGGAAAGTGAACAAGCAAAAAAATAATAAATTTTTCATAAGCAAAAGTTTATCTTATAAATAAATTATTGTTTTTGAATTCTGGCTGTTTATCGATAACGAAAAAAATATCAGAAAATTTGAAACAGGGCTCATTTAATTTTCAACAACTTTTATAACAACGCAGTCATTTTTTTTCCCTGATTGATAGTAGTAACATGGCACAATATTTCAGGCTTTACCATTTAAAAAAATTAAACAACCTAAATTATGAATCCCAATCCGAAACTTAAAGGACAAAGTGCTCTCGTAACAGGCGCCAACAGTGGAATAGGCCTTGCCGTAGCCATCGCTCTCGCAAATGATGGCGCTAACGTAGTTGTGAATTATGTTACCCATCCTGAAGATGCAGATGATGTTGTGAAGCAAATTGAAAGTAATGGCGGAAATGCTATTGCGTTAAAAGCAGATGTAAGCAACGAAGCTGAGGTACAGGCAATGTTTAAGCAAATGTTTGATAAATATGGAACTATAGACATTCTTGTAAACAACGCCGGGATTCAAAAAGATTCACCACTTGAAAATATGAGCCTGGCCGATTGGCAATTGGTAATAAATGTAAACTTAACCGGTCAGTTTTTGTGTGCGCGGGAAGCAATGAGAGAATTTTTAAGAAGAGGTATTGTGAAGGAAAGAAGTTGCGCGGCCGGAAAAATAATTTGTATGAGCAGCGTACACGAAGTAATTCCATGGGCTGGTCATGTAAATTATGCTACCAGCAAAGGGGGCATTCACATGATGATGCAAAGTATGGCCCAGGAAATGGCGCCGAAAAAAATACGAATTAACAGTATAGGCCCGGGAGCTATTCAAACTCCGATAAATAAATCCGCATGGGATACCTCCGAAGCTTTGAACAGCTTACTTACCCTTATTCCTTATGGAAGAATTGGGCAGCCCGAAGACATTGGAAAAGCAGCCGTATGGCTCGCAAGCGATGAATCTGATTATGTAAACGGCACCACATTATTTGTCGATGGCGGTATGCTTTTATACCCCGGGTTTTCAACTAATGGATAAGGGTTGTTTCAATTATTTATATTCAGTTTTATTGCCGGTAAATAATCCGGTTATTAATTTTTTCATGTTCTTTTTTTATCCTTTTCACATGGCATCTTCAAAAAAAATATTAGACACAGTAGAATACAACCGGCTTCATGAGAATTCAAAAAAACAAGTTCCGCTGGAAAACTGGGGGCCATATCTGAGCGAAAGACAATGGGGAACCGTTCGTGAAGATTATAGTCAAAATGGTGATGCCTGGAATTATTTTCCGCATGATCATGCAAGAAGCAGGGCTTACAGATGGGGAGAAGACGGGCTGGCGGGTATCTCAGATATATTTCAAAATTTGTGCTTTTCAATTGCTTTATGGAATGGAAAAGATCCGATTTTAAAGGAGCGGCTTTTCGGCCTAAGCAACCCTGAGGGAAATCATGGAGAAGATGTCAAAGAATTATATTATTATCTTGACAATATTCCTACGCATTATTATATGAAGTATTTGTATAAATATCCGCAGGAAGCATTTCCATACAACGACCTTTTGAATAAAAATAAAAACCGGGGTAAAGAAGAACCCGAATATGAAATTCTCGATACGGGCATCTTTAGTAATAACAGGTATTTCGATGTGTATATGGAATATGCAAAGAACAACAGTGAAGACATTTTTATAAAAATTGAAATTGTTAACCGGGGCGACCAAAGTGCTCATATAACGGTATTGCCTACACTACTTTTTTATAACAAATGGCAATATACGGTTGAGGAAGAAAAGCCTTCAATAAACTTTTTAAATACGCAATCAGTTAGAGCGGATCATAAAAATTCGGGGAGTTATTATTTATATTTTCAGGAAGCTAACAATATTCTGTTTACAGAAAATGAAACAAATTTTGAAAAGCTTTTTAACGGAAAAAATAAAGCTGAGTTCGTAAAAGATGCTTTTCATGAAGCGATCATAAATGGAAAAGATCTTGAAAAGCTTGGACAAAAAAAACAAGGCACCAAATTTTCGCCCGCATATTTGTATGAGATAAAAGCGCAAATTAAACTGAAACAATTTTTTTAAGACTTTCCAGTGCAGAATTAACTGATGCCTTCCCAACAAACTTCGTTTCAAATTTTTTAATAAAAGAAAAAAGAAGCAGACGAATTTTATGAATGCAATAGCCTCTCCGAATTGTTCTGAAGACCAAAAAAATATTCAGCGGCAGGCATTTGCGGGCCTTTTGTGGAATAAGCAATTTTATCATTATGATGTAGAACGCTGGCTGCAAACCAGCGATGGAATTACACCTCTAAGCAAAGAACGTGAAGATGGTCGCAATTCCGATTGGAAATACCTGAAAAACCAGGATGTTATTTCAATGCCGGATAAATGGGAATATCCGTGGTATGCCTCGTGGGACATGGCTTTTCATTGCATTTCACTCGCCATCATTGATCCTGATTTTGCCAAGCATCAACTATTACTCTTAATGAGGGAATGGTATATGAACCCGCAAGGACAGTTGCCTGCTTATGAATGGAATTTTAGTGATGTAAATCCCCCGGTGCATGCACTTGCTGCTTTCAAAGTATATCAAACTGAAAAAAATATTTATGGGAGGGCGGATCTGGAATTTTTGAAAAAAATTTTCCAAAAACTAATCATCAATTTTACCTGGTGGATCAACCGGAAAGACGAAAGAGGAAACAGCATTTTTGAAGGGGGTTTCTCGGGCTTGATAATATCGGGCTTTTCAACAGAAGTATGATGTTGCCCGGAAATATTTTATTGGAGCAGGCCGATGGCACAAGCTGGATGGGAATGTATGCCTTGGGTATGATGGATATAGCGCTGGAAATTGCGATGTACTGATGCATCATTTGAAGATGCCGGTACTAAATTTTATGAGCACTTTGTAATTATAGGCGAAGCATTGAATGAAATGGGATTATGGAATGAAGAAGACAAATTTTTTTATGATATATTATCCTTAAACAAATCAGATGCATTTCCATTAAAGATCCGTTCTGCAGTTGGTCTTATTCCTTTGTTTGCAGTATCGGTTATTGAAAAAGAACAATTGGATAAACTTCCGGATTTTACCAAGCGAATGAAATGGTTTGAGAATTACAGAAAACAAAATCATAAATATCTTCCCAGCCAGGATAAAAGCGAGGACGATTGTATTTTATTATCAATGGTAAGTAAAGAAAGATTAATGTTTATACTTGAGAAAGTGCTCGATGAATCAGAATTTTTATCCGATGGCGGTATTCGCGCACTTTCAAAATGCTATCAGCAAAATCCCTATTCGTTGGATTTTGGCGGAAACCATTATTCTATTCAATACGATCCTGGAGATTCAACTTCAGATATGTTCGGCGGAAATTCAAACTGGCGCGGCCCGGTATGGATGCCACTAAACTTTCTTTTAGTGCATGCTATAAAAATCTATGGATATTTTTATGAAGATGATTATAAAGCCGAATGCCCAAAGGGCTCAGGGATTTATCTTACCCTTACTGAAATTGCCACTTATCTAACAAACGGCTGGTTCATATTTTTGAAAAAAATCACCACAATGAAAGATTGGTCAACGGGCCTTATAACTGGTTTTATCAAAGAGAAGAAAACAAGGAACTTGTTTTATTTCACGAATATTTTCATGGCGATAATTTAAGGGGCTTGGTGCCAGTCATCAAACTGGCTGGACTGCTCTAATAGCTAACCTTCTAATCGATTTGAAGGCCTGATCTTTATGTTCTGTTAATACAAAAAATTACATTTTACCAATAGCGTAATGCTCCTAATTTCTTCTTTGATACCTTTGCAGTAAATGATAGAAATTTTAGAGCATTTCATAAGTAGCTTTGCATTTTTTTGGAATAAAATATTAATGGAACATACATCATCACGGCCATCACCACCATCACCCGACAGTGATAAACCCTGCAGATAATGGAAAGGCATTTGTTGTTGGAATTGGTTTAAATGCATTATTTGTAATCGTTGAAGTCGTCGTGGGATTATATAGCAATTCCATGTCACTGCTGACGGATGCCGGCCACAATCTCAGCGATGTAGCAAGCCTTGTTTTATCTCTCATAGCATTCAGGTTGGCCAAAAAAAAATCAACTGAAAAATTTACCTATGGTTATAAGAAAACAACCGTACTTGCTGCGCTTTTCAATGCCGTATTTTTATTAATTGCCATTGGGATTTTAGGTTTTGAATCAGTACATCGGTTATTAAATCCTGAAATTGTAAGAGGAGATACGATTGCGTGGGTAGCTGGTGCAGGAATTTTTATAAATGTGACCACTGCATTTATGTTTTTTAAAAACCGAAAAATCGATCTTAACATTAAAAGCGCTTATTTGCACATGATGAGCGATGCATTGGTATCAGCGGGCGTAGTGGTGGGAGGGATTGTTATCGTCTACACAGGATGGTATTGGATTGATCCGGTCATAGGCCTTATTATTATGATAGTAATATTAATTGGCACATGGTCATTGCTTACAGATAGTTTTCGTTTATCTATGGACGCCGTTCCACGCGATATAGATATGAACGAAATAAAAAATATAATAATCAAGCCAGCGGAATATTTTAGAGGTGCATCATATTCATATATGGGCAATAAGCACTACAGAAAATGCTCTTACGGCTCATGTTTCACTAAATGACGCATTAAGTTTTGAAGAAAAATTATGAGTTGTAAAAAATTTAAAGCATGAATCTAATGCATCATAACATTCATCACAGTACCATAGAAATAGAAACTGTATTATCAGGATGCCTGCAAAAAGATTGTTAGAAATCTATAATTGATTATACATTTATGAATGCCATTAATAACATAGTGCAATTTTTTTTGGAAAATATTTAAAGCAATTTTTGTAAGAAAAAAAGATTGCTGTAAATAAATGCTCTCAAATAGCTTACTGTCCCAATAGAAGAAAAGAAACAATGCGGCGCAGCAAAGGAAGCCGGGGATTTTGAATGCTTGGCACAGCTGCGATCAATGGATTAAAAAAAATCAAAAGAGAAAATAAAGATTTCTATAAACGATATTATTGCAGGCGATGCAGAGATCATCAAAAGCATCATTTTTACGGTCGGCATCAAAGGTGTCGGCCTTCAAGCGGCTACCTTCCATTATGTGTATACTGAAGAATTTACAATGTTTGAAAATGCAAAACAACTGGCTTGCCATTGTGCGGTGCCGTTTAGTAAAAGTTCCGGAACAAGTATTCGAGACACTACCCAGTTTACCTTATTTTGTATTGTTATATAGTTATTTTAATTTTGCAACAAACGAGGCGGATTTGTTTATTGTTCAGCCTCGAAGCGGTAAGATAGCATCTCCTTAAACTGAACTAATAAACGAAAAAATATTCTGAAATACATTCTGCAGGATTTTAAATTTCGTTTACATTTTCAATTCTTTGAATCCAGGCTGCATCCTTATCCGCAGCTATAGACTGTGGTTTAATACAAAGAGACATTTTTGTAACGTAGAAATTATTTTTATGAAAAAAACAATTCGGGAATGTCTTAATGAAAGAATATTAATAATTGACGGCGCTATGGGAACAATGATACAACGGTATAACCTGAACGAAAATGATTTTCGCAGTGAAAGGTTTAAGGACTGGCATAAAGATGTAAAAGGCAACAATGATTTGCTAAGCATTACGCAACCAAAAATTATTGAAGCGATTCATAAAGAATACCTTAAAGCGGGTGCTGATATTATAGAAACCAACACGTTCAGCAGTACCTCTATTGCCCAGGCGGATTATGATATGCAATCGTTGGCTTATGAACTAAATGTGGCCGCAGCCCAATGCGCAAGAAAAGCAATTGAAGAATTTTTCTCGTCTCCTGCCGGTGAAGCGCGGGAGCGAGCTTTTATAGCAGGGGCAATCGGGCCTCTTAATAAAACATTAAGTCTTTCGCCCGATGTAAATAATCCGGGCTTCAGAACGGTGACCTTTGATGAAGTAGCAGATGCATATTATGAACAGATAAAAGGCCTTGTTGATGGCGGTGTTGACTTGCTTTTGATTGAAACCATTTTTGATACGCTCAATGCAAAGGCCGCTATTTATGCCATTAAGAAATATTTTAGAGATACCGGTAAAGCCTGAACTCCCTATAATGATTAGCGGTACTATTACAGATGCCAGTGGAAGAACCCTTAGCGGGCAAACCCTGGAAGCATTTTATATTTCTGTTTCTCATGCCAACCCGTTAAGCGTTGGACTTAATTGCGCTTTGGGTGCAAAAGAAATGCGTCCGCATATTGAGGAACTTAGTGAAATAGCAAGTTGCTATACTTCTGCGTATCCAAATGCCGGCCTTCCAAATGCATTTGGTGAATATGATGAGCAGCCCAACGAAACTGCCCATATTATTGAAGAATGGGCTAAAGAAGGATTTGTAAATATTGTAGGTGGTTGTTGCGGCACTACCCCAGAGCATATAAAGCATATTGCAGATCAGGTGAAAAAGTTTGAAGCAAGAAGGTTGCCTGTTGTGGAAGAAGAATTGGAAATATTAACGACAGCAGAACAGGAAATATCTTGAGTTTATGTTTTGATATCTGCACAAATTTTGAGTCAAAAATTTCGGCTTGAAGATGACGTTCGATATCGTAAACTTAGATGCCAAAACGCTGTTAAGAAAATCAAGAGTAAGTTGACATAGCAGCCTAGAATTTCAAGTGTGAGAAAAAAGGAAATAAACCAACAAGTATGTAATTTTTTGATTGATAGAATTTATAATGTGAGGGGTTCAAAAAAAGAAGTTATGTCGAAACCAAATTTACCAATAGCGGCGGTTTCAGAAGAAAATATTCTGGAGAAAATTTATCTGATTCGTGGACAGAAAGTGATGATAGATAGGGATTTGGCGGAGATGTATGGAGTAGAAGTGAAACGCATGAATCAAGCCATTAAAAGAAATGCAATAAGATTTCCTGACGATTTTATGTTTCAGATTAATAGTAAGGAATTTCAAAACTTGAAATCACAAATTGTGACTATCAAGTTGGGGGTGGATCTAGGAAGTTGCCCTATGCCTTCACAGAACAAGGAGTAGCCATGCTTTCAAGCGTATTAAATTCCGAAACCGCCATCCAGGTAAATATCCAGATTATACGCCTTTTTACAAAGATGAAGCAACTGATCTTAGACAATAAAGATTTATGGATGAAGATTGAAAAAATAGAACAGCACTTAATTAAACATGATGAAGAAATAAAAACAGTCTTCGCTTATTTAAAAAAATTATTGATACAGGAAATTAAACCGCGAAATCCTATTGGATTTAAAATTCCCGGTAAATCAAAATAAAATGTCAACAAATAAAGCTATAAAACCTTTTTTGCGCCTTTCTGGACTAGAACCGCTGGTGGTACGTCCGGAAACGCTTTTTATTAACATTGGCGAACGCACCAATGTGACCGGTTCTAAAAAATTTGCCCGTTTAATAAGAGGAGGCAATTACGAAGAAGCATTGTCTGTTGCGCGCCAGCAGGTAGAGAATGGCGCTCAAATTCTTGATGTGAATATGGACGATGCATTGCTTGATGGCGAAAAGGCAATGTCAACATTTTTAAATTTACTACAGGCAGAGCCGGATATAGCAAAAATTCCGGTGATGATTGATTCTTCTAAATTCAACATTATACAAGCCGGCCTCAAATGCGTACAGGGAAGATGCATAGTCAATTCAATTTCGATGAAGGAAGGAGAAGAGAAATTTTTGGAACAGGCCTTCATCTGTAAAAGCTTTGGCGCTGCCGTAATTGTAATGGCGTTTGATGAAAAGGGGCAGGCAGATACTATTGAAAGAAAAGTTTCCATTTGCAGCCGTGCTTATAAAATCTTAACCGAGCAGGCTGGCTATAAACCTGAAGATATAATTTTTGATCCAAATATTTTTGCCATTGCAACCGGCATTGAAGAACACAATAATTATGGCGTAGATTTTATTGAAGCAACCCGTGAAATAAAAAGATTGATGCCGCTTGCTAAAATAAGTGGTGGTGTAAGCAACGTTTCATTTTCTTTTCGTGGAAACGACACCGTTAGAGATGCCATGCATGCGGTTTTTTTATATCATGCCATAAAAGCCGGTATGGATATGGGAATTGTAAATGCAGGTCAGCTTGAGGTTTATGAACAAATAGATCCTGAGTTAAGAAAACTTTGCGAGGATGTAATTCTTAACCGAAACGACGATGCTACCGATAAATTGCTTGCGTTTGCAGAAACAGTAAAGGCAAAAGGAAAAGAATTTGTAAAAGATGAAGCCTGGCGGAATGAGCCGGTAGAAAAGCGTTTAAGCCATGCGTTAGTTAATGGCATTACTGATTATATTGATGCAGATACAGAAGAAGCAAGATTGAAATATCCCAAACCGCTTGATGTAATTGAAGGGCCATTAATGGATGGGATGAATATAGTGGGAGACCTTTTTGGAAGCGGAAAAATGTTTTTACCGCAGGTGGTGAAGAGTGCAAGAGTTATGAAAAAAAGTGTAAACTACCTGTTTCCCTTTATCGAAGCAGAAAAGGAAAAAACAAGACAAGCTAATATTGAAGCTGGAATTCTAAATGAAGAGAGCGCCGGACCTGCGAAAATTTTAATGGCCACAGTAAAGGGTGATGTACATGATATTGGAAAAAATATTGTTGGTGTGGTGTTAGGTTGTAACGGTTATGAAGTAATTGACCTCGGCGTAATGGTTCCTGCCGACAAGATTCTTCAAGCTGCCAAAGACAACCATGTAGCTATGATTGGCCTCAGTGGTTTAATTACGCCATCGCTTGACGAGATGGTTCACGTGGCCAGGGAAATGAAAAGAAATAATTGCGATATTCCGTTAATGATAGGCGGCGCCACTACTTCGCGTTTACACACTGCCGTTAGGATCGCTCCTGAATTTGATAACGGAGTGGTTCATGTGCTGGATGCTTCAAGGAGCGTTACAGTTGCGGGCAATCTTTTAAATAAGGATACTAAAAGCGATTTCCTTTCTGGAATAAAAACAGAATATGAGAAACTAAAAAAGGATTTTGGAAATAAAAGATCGGCAAAAAAATTATTGCCTTTTAGCGAAGCACAAAAAAATAAATTGAAAATTGACTGGGATAATTTTAAACCCGTAACACCCAATTTTACTGGAACGAAAGTTTTTGAAGATTATGATCTCGATGAGATTTATAATTACATCGACTGGCAACCCTTTTTTATAGCATGGGAAATGCATGGAAAATTCCCACAGATATTATCCGATGAAGTTGTAGGAGAAGCGGCAACAAAATTGTACAATGAAGCGCAGATCTTTTTGAAAAATTTAATTAAAGAGAAGTGGCTTACAGCCAAAGGCGTTGTTGGATTTTGGGAAGCATCCGCAATTGCAGACGACACAGTGAAAGTGAAAGATGGCGAAGAAAACATTAAACTTGAATTTTTGCGGCAGCAAATGAGTAAAGCTCCCGGCCAGCAAAATATCTCATTAGCTGATTTTATAAAGCCAGGCAGCACATCGCAACAAATCACTGAACCAGTTAAAGCGTCTACTAAAGCCCTTCCCGAGGGGAAGGGTGGAGTTTTTGGCTATCAATGGGCTGACCCCTCTTCGTATCAATTATTAAAAGAATTTTCGTTGCTGCATAGAAGTAACCCAACTAATTCAGAAAAGGAACTGTGGGAGCAGCTTAAAACAAAAAAATTAGAAGGATACAAGTTTAGAAGACAACATATCATTGGAAATTATATCACGGATTTTGTTTGCCTTGATAAAAGATTAATTATAGAAATTGATGGATTAATTCACCAGCTTCCGGAAAATATTGAAGCTGATGACGTACGAACAAAATGGTTAAACCAAATTGGTTTTAAAGTAATTAGATTTTCTAATGATGATGTACTATATAAAACAGATGAAACACTTAAAATAATTTTAGATAAATTAAAAAAACAGAAAAGTGTAAAAGATGAAGAATCGAATTTAAAAAATTTACAAGAAGATATAAATACATCAAACCTAAGTTCCCCCTTCGGGGGACAGGGGGCAGATTTCCTGGGCGCCTTCGCAGTTTCTATTCATGGCATTGAGCCGCACATAGAACGCCTTAATAAAGAATTTGACGACTATAGTAAAATTATGTTGCAGGCCTTAGCGGACAGGCTTGCAGAAGCATTTGCTGAATTATTGCATGAAAGAACAAGAAAAGAATTTTGGGGATTCGCAACAGATGAACATTTATCTTCGGAAGAATTAATTGCAGAAAAATACATGGGGATTCGTCCGGCTCCAGGCTATCCCGCGTGTCCTGATCACACAGAGAAATACAAGCTTTTTAATTTATTAAATGCTTCTGAAAATGCAGGTATTGTGTTAACAGAATCTTTGGCGATGTATCCCGCGTCATCAGTATGTGGTTGGTATTTTGCTCATCCGGAAAGTAAATATTTTGGAGTTGGAAAAATTGGGAAAGACCAGGTGGAAGATTATGCAGCAAGAAAAAATATGAGTATTGAAGAAACGGAAAGATGGCTTAGACCGCAATTGGATTATGATGAGTAATAAAATTATTTACTCATAATCGTTTTCATATTCTGCGCTTCCTTAGCGTCTTTCAAGCCCTTTGCCAGATACACAATCACAATAATTTTTACCAATATTCCTTTATAAATATATATGGGGTCTACTATACAATCTCCTGCCCATAGCAGTATATAAATTATTAAAGCAAAAATTATCGCATTATACGGTTTCTCCCTGGTCCAAAAACCCAATCCTAAAAATATTATAGCTACCAGAGTTGTAATTGCGAACGATGTCCATCCGGCATTTGCCGAAGAAGTGACTAGAAAATATATCCCCAATAAGAATTGAAGCCCCGCTAAAAAAAATAGCGTATTTCTTGCCTGTCGTATATTTTTATCATACCCTTCCATTGAAAATTCGTCTTCAGTGAATATGCTTTCGGAAGCGCTATTCAAGCCATTTTCTTTATTGTTTTCCATTGTACATGTTTATTTTTACAAGTATAAATAGATAAACGAAAATTTATGCGAATAATTACTTACAACGTAAACGGAATACGTGCTGCCATAAAAAGGGGATTTATTGATTGGCTTAAAACCGATCCGGCAGATATCATATGCCTGCAGGAAATAAAGGCAAACCGCGATGATATAGAAATAGAACCAATAGAAGCCGCAGGGTATCGCTCCTGGTGGTTTTCGGCGCAAAAAAAAGGATATAGCGGAGTTGCGATACTGAGTAAGCTGTCTCCTGATAATGTTGAGTATGGTCATGGCAATCAACAAAGTGATTTTGAGGGAAGAGTTTTAAGAGCAGATTTTGGCGACATCACTTTAATAAATGCATACTTCCCTTCCGGCACTACCGGCGAGCCCCGGCAGTCTTACAAATACGTTTGGCTCGATGAGTTTCTTGACTATCTTAATAATCTTCGTAAAACCAGGACAAAAATAATTGTCTGTGGAGACTATAATATCGCCCACAAAGAAATTGACATTCATAACCCTGTTTCCAATAAAAAAACTTCAGGGTTTTTACCTGATGAACGGGCATGGTTTGATAAATTTATTGATAATGATTTTGTAGATGGTTTTCGCCATCTTAATAAAGAGCCGGATCAATTTTCATGGTGGAGCGTGATGCGACCAAGTACAAGACTTGAAAATAAAGGCTGGAGAATCGACTACATCAACGTCTCAACAAATCTTAGAGACTATGATTACAGATGTAAAAATTTTTCCCGAAGTGAAACACAGTGATCATTGCCCGGTATATCTCGAAATAAATCCCTGATATGTATATTTATAATATTACCACAAAAGTTGACAATAATATTGTTGATGAATGGACGGACTGGCAAAAACAAATACATATTCCGGAGATAATGATGACCGGCTTTTTTTATGATTACCGGTTTTATGAATTGCTTGAACAAGATGATGAAGAAGGAAAGACATTTGTAATTCAGTATTTTGCTCTCGAGCTTAAAGACTGTAAAGAATACATCCGTAATCATGCTCCACTTCTCAAAGAAAAAGCTTTTGATAAATGGAAAAATCAGTTTATTGCATTTAATACGCTTCTCAAAAGTGTGAATTAAAAGTGCATATTTTTTCAAATAATATTTTTTCAAATGAAATAATCCTCCCAAAGCCTTTACAGTAAAGGATTTTAAGACAACGTTCTGAAACCCTTGCTGACACTGCGTTTTACGGCTTTCCAAATCTTTTTTAAAAAAATTGCATATTGCCGCCTGATACCAAACCTTTGCCAATTGCGGATTTCAGGAAAATAAGTGCAAAAAAAAATTGTAAAAAATTTTGTCGCAATCAAAAACCTTATATATTTGTTGCTGTTTAAAAAACCAAATTAAAATTATTATGAACAAAGCTGAATTAATCACCAAGATGGCTGATGATGCAGGTGTTACCAAGACACAGGCTAATGCTTCTTTAGATTCTTTTGTAGAAGCAGTTACCAAAACTTTAAAAGGTGGAGGTAAAGTTACACTTGTAGGTTTCGGAACTTTTTCTGTAAGCAAAAGAGCTGCACGCAATGGCCGCAATCCTCAAACAGGAGCTGTTATTAAAATTAAAGCTAAAAAAGTAGCGAAATTTAAAGCAGGTAAAGAATTGTCGGCAAAAATCTGATTCTTGGTAAACTTTTTAAAAGCAAGATACATTGATGTATCTTGCTTTTTTTATGCTGTTGTTCAGCCTTACTTTTTATAGTGTTACAATCTTAAATCAATAAAAAAATTATTCATGGGACGTGGTGATAAAAAAACAAAAAAAGGAAAAATTTTTAAAGGCTCTTTTGGAAAATCAAGGCCTTCTAAAACTACTGTAGCTGCAAAGAAAACTACTGCAAAAAAGGAAGCTTGAAGCAAAACTTAGGGCGCAAGTCTCTCAATTATCCATAAATTCTTTTCATTTCTCAAATATTGTATCCGGTCATGAAGCCGCCCGGGACGCCCTTGCCAGAACTCAATGAGATTTGGTCTTAAAATAAATCCTCCCCAGTTTGGCGGCCTGGGAATGGTTTGCGCCTGAAATTTTTCGGTATAAAAAGCAACATTTTTTTCCAGCATCTCCCGGTCTTTAATTACGTTACTTTGAGGTGAACTCCATGCGCCTATGCGGCTTTCCAGCGGTCGTTTTGAGAAATACTTATCGCTTTCTTTTTCGTTTAATTTTTCAATTTTGCCCTCTATTCTTACCTGTCTTTCCAGCTCTTTCCAAAAGAATACCAATGCTGCGAACGGATTATCATGGAGCTGCTTTCCTTTTCTACTTTCATAATTGGTAAAAAATACAAATCCATCTTCTTTAATTTCTTTTAATAAAACTATCCGCGCAGATGGCTTACCCTCATGCGTAGACGTAGCAAGTGTCATCGCGTTAGCTTCATCAATATTACTTTCATTTGCATGCTGCCACCATTTTTCAAATTGCTTTACCGGATCGCCATCAATTTCTTTTTCAGTGAGAGATTGTAAACGATATTCTTTCCTGATGCCCGATAAATCTGTAGTTATCTGCATAATGAATTATTATTATCAATATTAAAATAATACAAATTTAGTGAACGCCAGGTTGTTCAATTAAAAACACCTGAATATCTAACGCAGTCGCTAAAAAGATGCTTTACACATACGCGGGAATATATTATATCGGGAGCTTCGAATCAATTAAATTCAGGTAATGACTTTATCAGCCTAATAAATGGCTTTCGAGCCGGGATTTAAGTTTTGATTTTTCTTCTTCACAAAGTGCTAATTTGCTTTCAAGTTCACTTAAACGTACAAGACGTATTTCTAACTGCAAATCTTTTTTCCCCAGCTCAATAATTCTTCTTCGCAAATCATCTGCCTCACTTTGCAATTGCACATATTCTTTTTGCAACATTGAAAATTTTTCACGCATGGTTATTTCCGACATTAACAATCGTTCAAGTTCGTTTTCGCGTTCGACAGAGGCCTTCAATTGTCTTTGCAAAAGCTCATTGTTTTCTTTTAAAGAACCTATTTCGTGAAATTTACTTTCGCTATCACTATTAGCTTCAACAAATTTAAAATTATCTGATGTTGAATCTTTTAGCCTGGCTTCCGCCTCCTCAAGCATCTGCCGGGTTGTGTCTAATTCATTTTCAAGCTTTTCTTTTGCTTCATTTTCCTCATAATACATTTCTTTCCAGTCCTCTTCCTTTTCTTTGTATTGTATTGGTTTCAATTTAGGAGAAACATTTAGCTCTTCGAGAACTTTCAGACGATCCTGGAATTTTGTAAATTGGATCTGATAAAAAGTTGTATTATCTTCTACAGCCTGTATTTTTTTTCTCAATATTTTTAATGATTCTTTCTGTGCTGTAACGCTTTCGGGAGGTAAATTATCCTTACCAAATTTCCAAAGGTATCTTTTGTCTGCCGGTAAAAATTCATAGGAGCTAACGATCATGCGATAAGCAAATACGAAGCAAGCAATAAGAATGAAGAGGGACAATAACCACCATATCCACATAAGCGAATAAATTTAAAAAATAAATGTAAAGTTTACATTTTCCGGGGGGTTATCCTCAAGAAATCATAGGTATTAGCAAACTCCGCTGATTGAACACAGGGGTTTAAAAAAGTAAAGTGTAAATTAAAGAAATATTATCCGGAAACCAAAGTCCCTACTTTTTCTCCTGTAACTACACGAAGTAAAGTCCCTAAAGTATTCATATCAAAAACAATAATGGGAAACTGATTTTCCATACAAAGCGTAAATGCTGTCATATCCATTACTCTTAGATTTTTGGAGATGCACTCTGCAAAAGTAATATTCTCAAATTTTTTGGCGTGTTTATCTTTTTCAGGATCGGCAGAATAAATGCCATCCACTCTTGTACCTTTTAAAATAACATCTGCTTTTATTTCAATCGCTCTTAAAGAGCCTGCCGTGTCAGTCGTGAAATAAGGATTTCCGGTTCCTGCTCCAAAAATAACTACCCTTCCCTTTTCCAGATGCCTGATAGCGCGACGACGTATGTAAGGTTCTGCGATCTGCTCCATCTTTATAGCACTTTGCAATCTTGTATAAACGCCTATTTTTTCCAGCCCACTTTGCAAAGCCATTCCGTTAATAACCGTGGCCAGCATGCCCATATAATCGCCCTGTGCCCGTTCAATACCGGTTTCGGCTTCATTCATTCCGCGATAAATATTGCCCCCACCAATTACTATTGCAACCTGTACGCCGAGTTCTGTTATTAATTTAATATCCTGCGCATATTGGGCTATAACCTGGGAGTCCAGGCCGAAATTATTATCGCCCATTAAAGATTCACCGGAAAGCTTGAGAAGAATACGTTTAAACCTTGGAAGCATTTGCAGGGAGAAATTTTGTTTTGCGGGGCGAAGATAATGGATTTATTATATGAGAGTTAGCCGAATTTTCTTTTGTCAATAACTTATAATAAAAAAGAGCCGCTATGAGCTCTCTTTTTATTTCACTTTATAAGATATCAATCAGGCTCCCAGTGCTACTCTTTTAAATTCAGTAACTTTCAAATCTGCATCTACGCTTTTCAAGTAGTCAGCAACCGATTTATTGCCATCTTTTACGAAAGCCTGTGCAAGCAATGTGCTTTCTTTAAAAAATTTATTGATTTTACCAACTGCAATTTTTTCAGCCATTTCTGCAGGCTTGCCCTCAGCTTTTATCTGTTCGATAGCTATATCTTTTTCCCGCGCAATTGTTTCGGCAGGTACTGAATTTTGGTCAACGGCAATAGGATTCATTGCGGCAATTTGCATTGCTACATCTTTACCTGCTTCTTCAGCTCTTTTATTAAAACCTACTAAAACCCCCATTCTGTAAGAACCATGAATATAAGCCGCTACATAAGGTGCATCAAGGCTTTCAAATCTTGAGACGCTTATTTTTTCGCCAATCTTGGCTACCTGTTCATTTAATCTTATCCGCAATGAATTCATTGTCGATCTTAACTTTATTAAGCTCTTCAACACTTTTTACATTATTATCAATTGCAGCATCCATAATTGATTGAGCAAATTGAATGTATTCAGCATTTTTGCTTACAAAATCAGTTTCACAACTTACATTTATTATATATCCTGTTGTATCGATCTTCAGATGTTTGCGCTATTATTACACCTTCTTTAGCCTCGCGGTCGCCGCGTAAAGCCGCTACTTTTTGCCCTTTTTTTCTTAAATAATCAATTGCTGCTTCAAAATCTCCATTGGATTCAGTTAAGGCTTTGCGGCAATCCATCATTCCTGCACCGGTTTGCTGACGCAGTTTATTAATATCTGCTGCTGTTATTGTTGATGTATTCATTTAAAATATTTTAGTGAACTATGTATTGAAACATTGAAATATTGATATTTTTCTGACAGACATGCCAAAAAAGTGCCGTACATGGCGAGCATTATTATCTGCGACCGCCTGGTCCTGCCGGGTCTATTTGGTGCGCCTGGCCCTGAACCGGCTACACGACGTTTTTGAGGACCCGCTGGTCCACGTCCCTTACCACCAGCAGGTGCGCTACCTCTGCGACGTTCTTTTTCATCGTCGCTACCTAAATCGAATTTGATAGCGTCTGTATTATGATCATCCGAACTGTCGTCTGCTTCTTCTGCTTTTTCTGCCTGTCTTTCAGCAAGTCCTTCTGCGATTGCTGCAACAATATAATTTGTTACGATTGCAATCGATTTGGTAGCATCATCATTGGCAGGAATTGAAAATTCTACTTTATTGGGATCGCAATTGGTATCAACCATGCCAAAAGTGGTGATATTAAGACGCTTTGCCTCTGAGAGAGCTATGTGTTCGTGGCCTATATCAACCAGAAATAATGCAGCCGGAACACGGCTGATCTGTGCAATTCCGCCAAGCACTTTTTCCATTTTATCCCTGTCGCGGGTAAGCGTGAGGCGCTCTTTTTTTGTAATACTATCAAGCGTACCATCGTTGAGCATTTTTTCAATGCTCTGCATTTTCTTCACGCTTTTACGAACGGTATTAAAATTGGTGAGCATACCACCGAGCCAACGCTCCGTTACAAAAGGCATGTTAACTCTTTTAGCTGCTTCCGTTACGATTTCTTTAGCCTGCTTTTTTGTTGCAACAAACATGATCTTCTTACCACTTTTGGCAATAGATTTTAATGCAGCGGCTGCTTCCTGCATGCCTTCTACTGTTTTATTGAGATCTATAATATGAATACCTTTTTTCTCAGCAAAAATGTAAGGCAACATTTTAGGATTCCACTTCTTTTTTAAATGCCCAAAGTGAACGCCTGCTTCTAAAAGCTGCTGTTGTAAAGAAGTATTATTTTCCATTTATTTTTTATTAAAATTGTTTTAAATATAGTATCAGCCATCAGTGAAAAATGCCAGGAAAAGATGTATCTGAACGGCGATCTGCCATCAATATCCGGATTCTTATCTTTTACTGAACTGGAAGCTTTTCCTTGCTTTTTTCTTACCTGGTTTTTTACGTTCAACAGAACGTGAATCCCGCGTAAGCAATCCAGCTTCTTTTAGTGCTGGCCTGTATTCCGGATTCACCTGCAAGAGTGCCCGTGCAATTCCCAATTTTACAGCTTCAGCCTGACCCTTTACACCGCCGCCTTTCGCATTTACAACCACGTCAAATTTATCTGCGGAAGCTATGCTTTTCAGTGGCGCTTCTACCTGGTTTTGAAGGTACACAAGCGGAAAATATGTTTTATAATCTTTTCCATTAATGCTGATATTACCATCTCCTTTCGTAAGGAAAACCCTGGTTACAGCTTCTTTTCTACGACCTACAGCATTTTTTTGTTTTTCCATTATTATAAATTAGAACGTTAAGGTTTGAGGTTTTTGCGAACTATGAGGATGTTCTGAACCGGCGTAAACAAACAATTTCTTGTACATTTTTCGGCCGAGCCTGTTTTTAGGAAGCATACCTTTCACTGCTCTTTCAATAATAGCATCGGGCCTGCGCTTCAATAGTTCTCCGGCCGTTTCTTCTTTTTTACCGCCGGGGTAACCACTATAATTGATGTAAATTTTTTCTTCCAGCTTGTTACCGGTAAATTTTACTTTGTCACAATTGGTGACAATAACAAAGTCCCCACAATCAACATGAGGTGTATAATACGGCTTTGTTCTTACCACGGAGAACGGACGCTATTTTAGCGCACATGCGGCCAACGGTTTGATTAGTGCCGTCAACAACGTACCAGTCACGTTGCACGGTAGCCTCGTTCGCATGTTTAGTGGTGAAATGTAATTTGCTCATTTTAAATTTTTATGACTTCATGCTAAATAAAGCAGACGCCTGTTCATTTTTTGCCGCTATCCCGGCATTTTTTAAGGAGTGCAAAGGTAGGGCAAAAGTGATCAAATAAAATATAAAAGATAAATAATTTTTAAAAGACGCTTTCTAACTAATTGATTATCTATTAAAATTTTGTTCTGAAAAATACTTCCGTTATTTTTTGGGCAGTAGCTTGAATTGGGAATTCATTTTTTTGGGACGAATTTCTTTAAATACCTCAATGCATTTATATTTGCATAAACTTAAATAATGGATAATTCTCAACCTGTTGGCAAATACTGGGTGTTCTTTTTTATCTCTTTAATAGGAATTATTTTATTCCTTGTTTTTTTAAGGCAATTTTTCTGGATCATGCTCCCCTTCGTGATTACGACTTTTGGCAAAGCGATGAGAATAGTGTAGCGTTGTATCTTTTCATTCCGCTATCATCTTAAGACTTCGGTTAACTTATTAGTTAAGTCAGAACCCCTCAGCGAAGTAGCTACTACCTTTCCTGCAGGATCAATCAGCACGTTGTACGGAATAGCTTCCACACTATAAAGGGCGGCCGCGGCGCTGTTCCAATATTTCAAGTCACTTACCTGCTTCCATTCCAGGCCATCACTTTTAATAGCCGCCATCCAATCTTTTTTTTCTTTGTCAAGCGAAACACCTAATACCGTGAAATTCTTATTTTTAAACTCTTTATAAGTTGCAACAACATTTGGATTTTCTTCCCGACAAGGCCCGCACCAGCTTGCCCAGAAATCAAGCAGCACATATTTTCCGCGCAAAGAACTTAGGGTAAACGGCTTACCGTTTACGTCAGGCAATGTGAAATCCGGAGCTGTCTGCCCAATCGCTACCTGGCTGGACTGTGGTTGAGACTGCTGCTGAGCCTGCGCCGCGGTATAAGTCTTCAAATTGCTTGGACACTTCGGCAACCGAAGTATTTTTTGGAAATTTTTTTACCAGGCCATCCATAAGCTTTTTTACAGAGTCTATGCCAACTTCCTGGGAGTAGCCCATCGCAAAGAGGGCAACGATAGGGCTTTCGGTAGTATCAATATATCGGTCGATAAAATTTTTATACCACGTGTCAGTTGCATTAAATTGATTTTGCGCAACCGAAGTAAGGCTATCATTATTTTGTTGTTTGATATCATTTAAGTTACGATCCTGGCCTATAAGAATGGTATGAATTGAATCCAGTAATATAATGAATTTGGTAAGAGAATTATTTGCCGGTGTGTTGAATCTTGCTGCCTGCAATGTGGAGTCTTTCGCATCTCCGTTAAATTCAATTTCAGGTTTATCATTTATAAAAACGTAGCCGGCATTTTTTTCAAACCGGAGACGATAAAGTCCTTCTTCCGGGGCTACTGCTTTTACCTTAAAGCTTCCTTTGCTGAGCGACGAAGTATCCAATATCTGCGGGGCCTTCTGGTTAAAGAAAATTTGTTCCAAATAAACCTTTTGGTCCAACGCACCGTTTAGTTTTCCGCTCACCGTAAATAATCCCTGCTTCTCTGTGCTGTGGCATGATAACAAAAACAATGTACTTATAAAAATGAAAATTTTTTTCATGGATATTATTATTGATTTAATTTTTGACTGAGTAGTTTATTTACGGCTTTCATGTCCGCTTTTCCCTTGCTTATTTTTTTTATTTCACCTGAGAAAAGGCCTATTAAATTTTTCTTGCCCTTTTTATATTCTAAAACTTTATCGGGCAAACTTTTTAAAACTTCATCAACCCACGAATTTAGCGAATCATCATCCTTTTCAAGTAAAAGGTTCAATTCTTCTGCAATTGAGATGGGTTCTTTTCCGGGAAACTTTAATAATTCAGGGAAAATCATTGACGCTGCCGCACCAAAGCTCACATTTCCTTCATCAACTATTTCTATAAGTTTTGCAAATGTTTTTGGGTGGATAGAAAGCTCATCAATGGAAGCATTGTTATCATTCAAATAAGACTTTACCGGCCCTATGATCCAATTTGCAGCGGATTTATAATTCGAAGTGTGATTAATTATGCTTTCAAAGAAGGTTGCCGTTTCCCTGTCGTCCGTCAACACTTTCGCATCTGCTTTTGATAAATTATATTCCTCAGTGAATTTTTTTATCAATGCATCAGGCAGGTCAGGCAAAGATTTTTTTATCTCGTCAATTTTTTCTTGAGTTATTAAAAATGGCGTAAGATCAGGTTCGGGAAAATAACGGTAGTCATTGGCTTCTTCTTTGTCTCTTAAGGAAAATGTTGTGCCATTACCCGCGTCAAAACTCCGCGTCTGCTGAATAACAGTTCCACCACTTTTAACGACATCAATAAGCCTGCTGATCTCATGATCGATAGCTCTTTTCACATTTCTTATGGAGTTAAGATTTTTCACTTCCACCTTAGTGCCAAGTTCTTTTTCACCACGCAATCTTATGGAAATATTGGCATCGCAGCGCATGCTTCCTTCTTCCATATTGCCATCGCATATTTGGAGGTAGCGAACAATTTTTCTTATTTCTGTTACATAGGCAAAGGCTTCTTCGGCCGTATGCATGCAGGGCTCAGATACAATTTCCAAAAGCGGAACTCCGGCCCGGTTTAAATCAATGCAGGTATAATTATCATCAGCATCGTGGATACTTTTTCCAGCATCTTCTTCCAGATGAATTCTGTTTAATAAAATATTTTTTTGTTTACCATCAATCGTAATCGATACATATCCTTTTTTACAAACAGGTGTTGTATGTTGTGAAACCTGGTACCCTTTAGGAAGATCAGGATAAAAATAATTTTTCCTGGCAAAATAATTATTCCGAACGATTTCACAATTAAAGGCAAGTCCAAGCTTTATAGCATAGTCAATTGCTTTTCTGTTCATAACCGGCAAAGTTCCGGGATGAGCAAGCGACACCGGGCTGATATTACTGTTTGGCGCACTTCCAAACGTAGTGCTGTCTCCACAAAACAATTTACTTTTTGTAAGCAATTGTGCGTGGACCTCCAACCCTATTACCGCTTCGTATTTTTCTAAAAGAGACATTTCGCGAAGGTATGAAAAGACATTTCCACTTGTGTATAAGAAATTGTAAACAACAAAAAAGCCACCTTAAAAGGTAGCTCTTTGTTATCCGTTCGAAAAATTTCAGAATATCCTGACGTATTGAATTTTATTCAATTTCATCAGAGATTAGCACTATTGAGTTGCTTAGGGATTTTTAGTTCAAAATTCATTTCTGCATTATTACGCATGGCTTTAACTTTCACACTTTCTCCCGCATTTTTTTCACTTAATTGTTCCTTTGCATCGTTTACATCGCTTACTTTTTCACCGTTCAATTCTGTGATAACATCGTCTTTTTTAATACCGGCTTTATCAGCGGCAGAGCCTTCATCAACGCTCAGCACTTTAACTCCGTTACCGTTTTCAGTATCTTCGATTTTTACGCCGAGTTTTGGCCTGTCTGAATCGTAGAAGAAATTAAAGTCCTGGTTTTGCATGTGAGGCATTCCGCGCATTTCAGGCATTTTAAAATTAAAAGCGTTCCCATTCATATCGGGATTTTTTCTAAAATTGAAGGTCTTTTCCAATCGCTTTGATTCTCCCAATTTTACCTTCGTATCTTTCTTTTTATTATCTCTTAAGAAATAAATCTTCACTTCATCATTCGGCTTATACGATAATACGGCATCACTTAAATCATCTGGTGATCCAATTTTTTTATCGTCAAGTTTTGTAATAACGTCACCATTGGCAAGTCCGGCTTTTTCTGCGCTGCTTCCTTTTACCACTTGCGTGATCTTTACACCATCATCAGCTTTAGCAGTTAATACTCCTAAAAAAGTATGCGGTTTATCGTTATTGAAATCGTTCCGAAATAATTGCAGATCCATATTTTTATTATCCGGGGCGTACAAAAAATTATCCGAACCGCGATCACGCATATCCTTTCGCATAATAGTTACATCGCCGCCATGATAGTCTGCCAAGGGTTTTCCATTAACTGTAACATTATCGCCGTCAATTTCTATATTCATTTTATTATTGCTATCACCATTTTTGTGTATAATGATATCCTCGGATTTTTTATCGTTTGCAGATGAATCCTGCGCCTGAGATTGACTTGATAAACTAACGCCGGCAAGTAAAACTGCCGCTAAAAAAATATGTTTTTTCATTGTAAAGATTTTTATGTACGAAATGTTTAGTAGGCAAATGTAATTACTTTTAATGAACTACGAAATCTTTCGCAAATAATTACTTTTGTTTAACAAAAAGGTGAGCTGTAAGGCGAGGAAAGCGTATAAACTTTTACAGGAATTTTATCGATAACGTCCATTTTGATGAACTTCATACCGATTTTTTCCAGGATTTTTATAGAAGCAATATTTTCTGTGTGAGAAGTTCCGGTTATCGTTTCAAGTTTTAGATCTCTCAGTCCGTAAATGATTGTGTATTGTGCGGCTTCCGTAGCGTATCCTTTTCCCCAAGCGGATTTTAGCAAACGATAGCCAAGATCTATAATACCAGTTTCTTCTATGTATTTTAGACCACACCACCCAATAAATTCAAAGTCAGATTTGACATGAATAGCCCATCTTCCAAGATTTAATTGGTACTGTGGAAGTATGATTTTATTAAGAATTTTCCTGGCTCCATCCTCGTCTTCAAGCAAAGGCTCATGCACATATTTCAACACATCAGGGTCGCTGTTTAATTTATAAATAAGATGTGCATCATGTTCTGTAAAATGCCGGAGCAACAATCGTGGCGTTTCAAAAATTATGGCCATATATAATTATCCATTCCAGGATTTATTTTTAAAAATTCAGCATTGAGAAAGATTGCAAACTTATAATAACAGTGAACAAAAATCAAACAATCAATTTGCTCGCTTTGAAAGGCATATATTTAAAGAACGAAAAGATAAATCAGTAGTTTTCTTAAATCGTTCTGAATAAGAAATAATTGACAATTCATTTTAATATTTTATATCAAAACAAAATTTTATGGCAAGGTTTATTAAAGTAAAACAAAAAGATAATGTTGAATTACTGATCAATGCAGATATGATAGAAACAATTTTCCCCGACAAAACAGTTGAAAAATGCAGGTCACTGATAAATTTTAAAAGAGAATCTGCCAAAAAAAGTTTTTATGTTCAACAAACTGTTGAAGAAATATGGAACATGATCTTATTGTAAAATTTTTAAAAAAAAATATCACTCTTTTCTGCGACATCACTTTTAAGCAAGTTAAAACCTGGCATGCTTTGTAAAATTTATCTCTTTTTCCAACGTTATTAAACAGCTAACAATCGAACGAAGTTACAAGGCCATATTGAGATGCAAAAAATAGCAAGATTGTCATGTAATAGTTTCCCTTAATCCTTTGAGTTAAAAATTTTTATAGACGTTACAGATAAAAATTTGATTTTAACTTCATAAGAAAAGGTTAATCCATTTACTGCGCAGCATTTTGTTGGCATGTAATCTCATTATAAATGGACCAATACAATGAATTTGCAACCATTGGTCGTATTTTTGCTTCTTTTAGCATATAAAAACTATGAGGCGTATTTTTTACTTTTTTCTTCCGGCATTTTTTCTTCCGCTTTTTTCTTTGGCTTATGGTGATACCACCACTATTCCATTAAACAGACAGGTTTTTCATGATAAAATTAAAGCTGAACAAAAACGTGCCGACAAAGCAGATGGCAGACTTGACGGACTGATAAAAGTTTCCAGCAATCCGGAAATTAACCTGCAGGTAACAGATGCCATTTTCAGGAAGATAAATGTATTGAGAAATGATATAGAAATTAATACAACGCTCGCTACCAATAATGATAAGATACGATACCTTAGGTATGTTGAAGACCTCGTGAGAGATTTTGTTAACAACTGGCGCTCTCACAAACTTGCACCAGCATTTGGCGCCTTTACTGGTTGATAATTTTACGGAAATTATGTATGCCAATCTGAATGGGGAAAATATGACACCGCTGATCCAAAAAGTGCCTTATGAAGTTGGGATCATAAATGCAGGAATATTTGACGAAAACGCTGGCTACAAAGAGAGTCAAAAAATCCTGTTTCTTAAATTTTGCGAGTTACACCCTGATAAAATTCTGGCTAATATAACTCCATATATAGATGAGCCATTTGCAGATTCTTTGGTAATTGAAGCTTTCAAAAATAATCCCAGCCAGGTATATTCTTACGCGCAGGCGGCAAGCAGTCCGCAGGGGAAATTAATAAGACGAAACACCGATAAAAGAATTATAACGATTGTAGGGCTTAGCACGCTTCAGCAGCGTGCACTTTTTTACTTTCCATTTCTTGATGACCTTATTAGCGGAAGGCAAACACTGGATAATATTGCAAAATATGCCGGCACATCTAATAATAATTATGATAGTGTAGGTTACTATAAATTATTGGTTAAAACGGAAGAGCGCTATTATCCGCGGTTGGTTGCAGGGGATACTCCTATAGCCATGCTGGGTTCCGATGGATTGGTAGATATGTTGCAAAGAAAAGCTATTGCAACATTTCGTCAATCCTATAAATGGCCTGCATGAAAATCCGAATCCTAATGTACGTTTTCATGCTATTGAACCTTTAAATGCAGAAGACCTGTATTACATGATGGTATTTGGCGAAAACGATATTTATACATCGAGCTATAAATATTCGTTTGACAGGATGATGCAAAAATTGGGGCCTGTTCCTCATGGGGATTCATTATTAATGACATTAAATTTTGATCATTTTAAAAAGTTCATTAAGATGGCAGCCGAGTATGCCAAACTTGATGTGTTTTTAAAAAGCATGCCTCCGCGTCAATCAGAAACCCTGATGCAGGCCTTCGTGTCAAACCTTGAAAAAACAAAAACTCTTGAAGACGCAGTAGATGTTGCCGATTCTTACGGAAGCATCAGCGATACAGTACTTCAAAAATCTATGGTGGCCAATGTGGAAGCCAATGAACAAAGATGCATAAAAGATAATAATGAAAAAGGTAAAAAGATCTATAACCTTTTGAGGATGATCTTTCTTTCTGCAGATGAAAAGAATGGGATTGATCTTTCAAAAGCCATAGGCATACCGCCGGTTTATACGGTAAGTTACAAGTACCTCGCGGATGATTCAGGCCGCATTATCGAGCAGGTATTTTTTTACGGAGATAAGGACGGCAAAGAATCTTACAGAGGTTATCTTACTTCTTTTCCGCGTACTGACTGGCAGATCGTACAGAAAAAGGAATGGATCGAGATAAAATCGATTAAAGGAAAACCGGTTTGGATATTTGCAAATCTTCCTTTAGATAACGAAACAGATAAAGATGCAGATGCGCAAAAAGACCTGATTGATTATATGAATGATCGGGGCCTTGAACCTTCTGTAGTGATACATCGTGGACATAGCTACCACCTACCTTATACCATCAAGCAGCTTTCTTCTAATGCGAAGATTATCATGTTGGGTTCGTGCGGGGGTTATCAAAATTTAGATACTATTTTAACGAACGCCCCCGAAGCACATATCATTTCGACCAAACAAACAGGAGCAAAAGATGTAAACAAGCCAATTATCGATGCGCTTGACAACACGCTTCGCAACGGGCAAAATATCGACTGGCGGCAAATGTGGGCCGGTCTTACGAGTTATTTCAACAAGGCCCCGAAGGAGCTAAGAGAAACTTTTGAAGATTACGTGCCTCCGCAGAAAAATCTTGGCGCCCTCTTTATAAAAGCGTATAGGCGTGGAGGTGAGGATATGGAATAGCTGTTACTTTTTTTTATTTATGAATTGTGTGGGGAAAGCGGCGGCGTATAAATACTTTCAGTTAACCCTTCATAACGGTGCAACATTGTACAAATTTTACTCAATACGCTTGGTAAAATTATTCAAAATAAAGAGTAGAAAATTTAAGCGCAAAAATATAGCGTATTTGCGGCAGCCTGATGTATCGGGTTATTAACGCTTAAAAAACTTCTTTTCATTTATTTTTGCGCAATGCCCGAAAACAAACAGCGTAAAAAATTTCTTGATTTCACTATACTGAAAAGGGTTTTTGCTTTTACAAAACCTTATAAAAAAAAGTTATATGCATCAATAGCGCTCTCTGTGCTTCTTGCAGTCATTTCACCTCTTCGGCCTTATCTTATTCAATACACGGTAAACGTTTTTATCAAAGACAAAAATATTCAATGGCTGGTACTTATCACTGTTATTCAAATAGGAATGCTTTTGCTGGAAACCGCTATGCGTTTCTATTTTGCTTTTTTAACTTCATGGCTTGGACAAACTGTTGTAAAAGATCTGCGTGTAAAGGTTTATAAAAAGATACTTAGTTTTAATTTATCCCAATTTGATAAAACGCCTATTGGAACTTTAACCACCCGAACTATCAATGATATTGAATCCATCAACGATATTTTTTCCGATGGTCTTATTCCCATTATATCGGATCTGTTGTCTATCATTTCTATTTTATTATTTATGTTTTTTGTTGACTGGAGACTAACCTTAATAAGTCTTGCGCCTTTTCCTATATTAATAATAGCAACTTATTTTTTTAAGGAAACCGTAAACAGGTCTTTTATAAAAGTGCGAAATGCTGTAGCGGCGCTCAATGCATTTGTGCAGGAGCACATCACAGGAATGAGCATTGTGCAGGCTTTTGCTGTTGAAGATAAAGAGTTCAAAAAATTCAAAGAAATAAATAAGGAACATCGTAACGCCAATATCCGAGCTATTCTGGCTTATTCTGTTTTTTTTCCTGTGGTAGAAATTATACTCGCGTTTTCAACCGGGCTATTAGTTTGGTGGGGCGCTAATAATGGATTTAATGCAGGCGTAATCATAGCTTTTATTATGTATCTCAATTTATTATTTCGCCCGCTTAGAGTTATAGCAGACAAGTTTAATGTTTTACAAATGGGCATGGTAGCAAGTGAAAGGGTTTTTAAAGTGCTTGATAACAGCGATACAACTCCTGGAATAACCAATGGAATTAATCATATTAACGTAAAAGGCCGCGTGGAATTTGATCATGTGTGGTTTGCTTATGTAAATGAAGAATATGTTTTAAAGAACATTTCCTTTGAAATCAAACCCGGTGAAACGCTTGCGATCGTAGGCCACACAGGAAGCGGAAAAACATCTATCATTAGTCTTATGAACAGGCTTTATCACATAAACAAAGGAGTTATAAAAATTGATGATAAAAATATTGACGATTATGATATTGAATTCTTAAGAAGCCGCATTGCCGTTGTTTTGCAAGATGTTTTTTTATTTGGCGGATCTGTGTACGACAATGTTACACTTAGAAATCATTCTATCTCAAAATTCCAGGTTGAACAAGCTGCCAAAATGATAGGCGTACACGATTTTATCATGCAGTTGCCCGGTGGCTATGATTATAACGTTATGGAAAGAGGCGCAACTCTGTCTCTTGGCCAAAGGCAATTGCTCTCTTTTATAAGAGCGCTTCTTTTCAATCCTTCGATTCTAATACTTGGATGAAGCTACTTCGTCTATTGACAGCGAAAGTGAAGTATTAATTCAACACGCCATCGACACATTGATTAAAGGACGCACATCAATTGTAATTGCTCACCGGCTCTCTACCATACGCAAGGCAAGTAAAATAATTGTTCTGGACAGGGGAGAAATAAAAGAAACAGGAACACACCAGGAACTCATGCAGATAAAAGGGCATTACTATAAGTTACATAAATTGCAATTTGAAGAAAAAGAACTGCCATTAACGCCTAACAGCTAAGATACATTCCCGTTATTTAAAATTCTCTGACGTTTTTGCTTCTTTCTTCACCCTCATTTCTTTCAGGTCTCATCTGCGGGAAACAAAAGCACATCTTGTATAGAGGCTGATTGGTAAGAAGCATACAAAGCCTGTCAATACCAAAACCAATGCCACTTGCAGGCGGCATTCCATATTCAAGAGCCCTTAAAAAATCATAGTCAATAAACATGGCTTCATCATCGCCGCGCTCCATAAGTTTTGCCTGTTCTTCAAAGCGTTCTCTTTGCTCAAGCGGATCATTTAACTCACTGTAGGCGTTCGCAATTTCTTTCCCATTTACTATTAATTCAAACCGTTCCACCAATCCCGCTTTTTCGCGATGCTTTTTTGTAAGCGGGCTCATCTCTACCGGGTAATCAATTATAAAAGTTGGCTGTATAAAATGATGCTTCGCATTTTCCGGAAAAAATTTCATCAATCAATTTTCCCTTCCCCATATTTTTATCTGCGTGTATGCCTAACTGTTGGCAAACTTCCCTCAATCCAATTTCATCTTTTCCGCTTACATCTATGCCAGTATATTCTATTATCGCATCATACATACTCACCCTTTTGTAGGGTGCTTTAAAATCGATCTCGTTTTCGCCCGCTTGCACTTTTGTGCTACCATTTACCGCAATGGCAGTTGTTTCCAATAATTGTTCAGTGGTTTCCATCATCCACAAATAATCTTTGTAAGCTGTATAAAATTCTAATACAGTGAATTCCGGATTGTGGGTACGATCCATTCCTTCGTTGCGAAAGTTTCTGCTGAATTCATATACCCAGTCAAAGCCACCGACTATTAATCTTTTTAAAAAAAGTTCGTTAGCAATTCGCAGGTAAAACGGAACATCCAACGCATTATGGTGCGTAATAAAAGGCCTTGCGGCGGCTCCGCCGGGAATATTCTGCAGTACAGGTGTATCTACTTCAAGCGCTCCCCGTTCATTTAAAAAGTTACGGATTGCATTAATCATTTTAGTGCGCTTGACAAATGTTTCCCTTACATGCGGATTTACGATAAGATCAGCATAACGCTGGCGATAACGAAACTCAGCATCAGTAACTTCATCAAATGTTTCACCGTCTTTTTCTTTTACCACAGGAAGTGGGCGTAATGATTTTGATAACATTGTAAATTCCGTAACATGGATTGAAGTTTCCCCTGTTTTTGTTGTAAAAACATATCCCTTCACACCGATAATATCACCAATATCAACAAGCTTTTTCCAAACAATGTCATAAAGCGTTTTATCTTCACCGTTAGTAATATCATCTTTGCGAATATATAGTTGTATTTTACCACTATAATCCTGTAAAACAGCAAAGGATGCTTTCCCCATATCACGTATGCTCATTATTCTTCCTGCTATGCACACATTTGCAAACTCCGATTTGTTTTCTTCGGCTTTATAATTGTTTTTTATAAACGAAGTACTTATATTAACGGGGTACAGCCGTGCAGGATATGGATCGATACCGAGGTTTAAAAGCTCTTTAAGCTTTTCTCTTCTTATAATTTCCTGTTCTGATAAACTTTGATTATTCATAACGATAAATAAAAATGTTTGCCGTAATTATGACAAACAACATTCAATTTTTGTAAAGGTAACTTTTAGAAGCAGATGAGCAAAGAAGCAAATTATAATTAAAGCCGTGCTGTGGGCTCATTGAAAAACCTGGCGGCAGCAGCGACTCCATTATCATGAAGCATTTTTCTGTCGCTTGGAGATACCTTTCTTACACGGGCCGATATATCACCATAACTTATATAAATAGTTCTTCCTTTTTCATTACTAAGGTCTGGCGCCTTGCGATTTAAATTCTCCATAATAAGATTCACCATCGCGCTGGTATATTCTTTCATATTTTTTATGTCGTAGCCGGCTATGTCGGTGTTACCTTTATTCAACTCCTTGATCTGTTCGTCTCTTTCCAATTTAAGCCCTAAAGTCCCGCGATTATAAATTACATGTTCGCTCGTCAGGGGATTTCCGCCGTCAGTACAGGAATCGAAAATATTTATGGGATAATTACAAAGCGTACCTCCATCTACGTATAAGTCGTAATTACATAAAGTATCTTCTAATGACAACTCATTTCCCAAACTATCAATTGGCACAGGCTTAAAATAAAATGGGATGCAACCGCTAATGTGAACAGCAGTTTTTAAGGACATCTGAGGCCATTTTTGCCAGGAAAAAATTTCCAGTCGCTGCTTGCTAACATTCGTTCCGGTACAATAAAAATCTTTGTATTCGACATTCTTTTGATGTAGCCCGTGTAATTGAAGGAAGGTCGTATTCTCGTCACCGGTTTTATTAGCGATCAAATCTCCAAGCCATTCTTCAAACTTTTGACCTTTATAAACACCGTATTCTCTTTTGATCCTTTTTATCTTTCCGAAGATATCTTTTCCGTCATTAAACTCCTGGATCTTTAATGTTTGAAGTACTGAGTCAATTTCTTTTGAATTATAGCCTAATGAGATCAGCAAGCCTGCTATGGCACCCGCAGATGATCCCGCTACATTTTGCACTCCTGAAAGAATATTTTTTTGTTCAAGCACTTCGAGTGCTCCGGCGTAAGCAAGGCCACGCACCCCGCCGCCTTCAAGTACTAAGTTGTTATAATGATAGTCATTTTGAGAAAAGCCGATCACCGGAAAAAGAAGAATCAGAAAAAATAATTTCATTTCGTGAAATTACAATACTTGACATTTTGAAGAGAGTGCTAATGCCGGATAAAAAGTTAAAATTATTCCCAGACGTTTTGCAAGAGGACCTCTATTTTACAATCGTCCCCGAAAGAAAAAATAAAAGGCTTCTTGGGCATAATTTTTTGAAGAATATATTTTGAACTTTTAAGTAAATAGATTTCGATATCTTCTTTTTCTTCATCAACGATCATATAATATTTCATACCAAATTTTTCGTAGATAGAAAATTTAGCGTGGCGATCTTTTAAAGCTGTTGCAGGAGATAAAATTTCCACAACAAGCGATGCCGCAAAATCAAGAAACTTCTTCGTTATAGGTTTGCAAACAACAGAACAATCGGGCTGTAAAATGGTATCTTCTTCAATTTTTACATCAATGAAATCATAGACTTTACAATGTTTACACTTCGATTTCATGATTGCATTTTTTAATTCAGAAGTGATATTTATTAGTAACCACTGGTGTCGTGGAGTAGGTGCCGGGCTCATTGCAAAAGGAATTCCATCAATCAATTCCCATCGCCCTTCCCAGTTGCAATAATCTTTGTAGGTATAATATGGTAAAAGTTTTACTGCATTCATCAATATAAAGATATTATTTTTTTAAGCTAAAGCTAATAACACCTGCCATGCTTCATTTACTTTTCCACTATCCAGTAAATCTGCTGCATGCAGATGCAATTCTGTTTCCATTTCATCCGGATTTATTGAATAATACTGGAAAATATTTTTCAATTTGTCATCTTCAAACGCAGGATCAATAAGGGGTAATGTGTGTACATTAGCTAACCGGCCGAGATGATTGCCCGTAAGAATTTTACTATTCTTTATTGAGCCGGGCAAATTATCCATGCCTATACCCAACTCCCTGCTGGGCTTTTCTACTTCAAACAAATTAGCTGCGTTTATTCTTGCATACCAGTTTCCTCCAAGCCTTGCTACAACATCGATTTTGAGTTGGTCTATCTTTCCGTTTTCATCAAGCAGATTTTCATTAATATGCATAAGCAATATTTCTGCAATTACAAGATTGGCTGAACCTCCGTTGTCGCCTGCAGATTTTACTTCAACAACTTTGCATTCCATTTGTACCGGACTTTCGTATACGCGTGGTGGTTGTATCAAAACAGACGGCTCTTTTGTAAATCCTGATTTTATAAATTCATCTGTGCCTTTTGGAAATTCGCAACTGCTCAGGTTCATCTGTTGAATCATATCGTAGCTAACAATATTGATTACCACTTCAGGCACTTCAAGAATATTCTGCAAAGTATGTTTACTTGTATTATCTCTCATTCTTTGTAACGGAGAAAAAATAGCAATGGGCGGATTAAGACCAAATAAATTAAAATAGCTAAACGGGCTTAGGTTTACGTTTCCTTTCGCATCGATTGTGGATGCAAAACAAATTGGTCTTGGAACAATCGCATGATTCAGAATAGTTATGAACTTCTGAAGCATTCAAATCTTTTAAGACAACTGTTTTGTACATATCCGTTATAAATTCTTTTTTAGCGCCAAAATAGAAAAGTCGCTTTCATCTTTTACAATAGTATTGGTCAGCTTTCCCAGTTCTTCCACTTCCATTTCTATCTACATCTCCTTCCTTCAACCATTGTTCTTTGTAACCGGGATCGTTTAGCTTGCCCGTTCCATTAAGTTCGAGGAAGCAGCCGGTGCCTACCGTTCCACTACCGATTACATCGCCGGGATATAACTGAACGCCATAACTACATCGCTCAATAATTTCTGCAAATGTCCAATCCATATCGCCCATAATTCCTTCACTAACCAGCACACCGTTTACTGAACATTTCATATCAAGGTTAAAAGCATTTCCTGTATGATTTTCTTTCGGTGCTAATATATATTCCTGCAGTTCATCAGGCGTTACCAGCATTGGGCCGGTTACCGTTGCAAAATCTTTTCCTTTTGCCGGGCCTAAATTCAATTTCATTTCTTCCATCTGCAATTCCCGTGCACTCACATCATTCATTATCATATAACCCCCGATATATTCATCGGCTTCAGAGGCTTTTATATTTTTACCCGGCTTGCAAATTACTATTGCCACCTCAAGCTCAAAATCAAGTTTATTAAAATGATCCGGCATACACATTATATCGCCAGGCCCCTGGATACTGTTGTGATTGGTAAAATAAAAAACAGGAAACTCATCAAATTCGGGAATCATTTCCGCTTTACGATTGCGCCTTGCAGCAGCAACATGTTGGCGAAATGCATACGCATCGCGGCAACTGGTAGGGTTGGGAACCGGTGCAAGAATTGTAACATCTTCAGGCTTTATCCCGGTAAACTTTCTCTTACCTTCTACGAGAGAACGGTTAATGGAATGAGCGATAGGATAAATATCTTCCCAATAATTTAAAAACATTGTCATAGAAACAGGTAGATCCGGATGCAACCGATCAGCATCATATAAAATACCATCTACCAAAAAGGCCAGTTGCGCATGATCTTCTTTTAAATAAGAAACTAATTTCATATGGAATTTATTTGGGTTGCAAGGTAATTTATTTTGCAGAGGCGATATTAAGGCATGATTTTGATTAGATTTTTATTACATTCTAAAATATATTAGGATGATACAAATATTCTTTTTTTTACATTTCATTAAATTTGCATAAAGATGATTCTATGAAGTTCGAAAAAATCCATAATAAAGGCGAGGCCGAAATTTTTAAAAACAGTACACTCGAATCTTTTACCAAAACACATCCATTGGTGATCTGGGGAATGTATTTACCTGTCTTAATTTATTTCCCTTACTATGCATCAGAAAAATATGGATTTCGTAGTTATAAAATATCGCTGGTTTTGTTGAGCGGCATTCTATTTTGGACTTTTTTTGAGTACATAGTACATCGTTTTGTTTTTCACCTGGTAGCAGAAAATCCGCGTACCAAAAGGATTGCTTACATTATGCATGGCAATCATCATGAATTTCCGAGAGACCGTCACAGGCTTTTTATGCCTCCGTTGCCAAGTCTTATTATCTCTGCAGTTGTTTTTTTAATTACTTACCTCATAATGCAGGAAAATGTATTTGCGTTTTTCCCTGGTTTCCTGTTCGGATACCTGATGTATGCAAGCATGCATTATGCAATTCATGCCTGGAACCCTCCGTTTAAATGGATGAAACCAATCTGGAGAAACCACCACCTGCACCATTATAAAAATGATGAAAAGGGATTTGGCGTAAGTTCTCACATTTGGGATAAAGTTTTTGGAACCGCTTTCGACTTAAAGAAAGAAAAGGAGAATAAAGAGGCAGTGCAAAAGCTAATGTTTAAAAGACCGGAATTTCAAAACGATTTACATTAGATTCAATAAGGCTTTCACAGAAACCAGCTTTGAAAAGCATCATCACCAACGGTCATCATTATTATTTTCGTTAGGTTTAAATTGTTTTTTAGTAACAATTTTTTGTAATTGTCTTTCAACGATAAGGTCAGCAATTAGCACCGATGCATCTAAATCCTGGTGTTCTTTTAAAATGCCTTTCAATTTTTTTTCACTCACGTCTAAACGGTATAATAACTGTATCAAAGCATTAAAATCGTTATTTATTAATTCGTTTATAAAAGAAATTAAATGGCTTTTCAATTCATCAGAAGGGTTTTCAGATAAAGCATTTGTGGTAGCAATAATTTTATCCTCTAAAGAAGTTGCTTTTTCAGAATTCATTTATAACAAAAATACTTTGGTAAAAAATAATTCATCTTAATTAGTTTTCCAATACACCCAGGCCAAACAATGCAAAATCATATTTTACAGGATCGGTATCATCAAATTTCCTCAACGCTTCCGTTAGTTCCACTGCCGCCAACCAATCTATCTGTTTTCTTTTTATCAAATTAAAATGTTTGGCAACTCTTGCTACATGCAAATCTACGGGGCATATCAATTGCTGAAGGAAAGATTTTTTTCCAAATGCCAAAATCAACACCTTTTTATCGTTGCGTACCATCCATCTTAAATACATGTTAAGCGTTTGCAGGTTGATTTTTTTTGTGGTGAAGCAATATGTTTTCTTGTTCTTGATGGAATATCTTTAAGCGAAAAAAAATAGTTGTAAAAACCATTTAAAGCATTTTCAATAACATGACCTTGCTTTGCAATTATGGGCCATTGAATAAAAGCAGATTCCAGTGAATTATTTTTGAGTAATGAAATTTCAGAAAAGAAATAAAGAATAAAAGATCGGTATCATTAAAAGTGCGGTGAGAAAATTTTTCTAATTTTTTCAGATCCTTCATCCGTATGATTTATACAAAAATCATAAGGCGCATTATCCATTAGTTGCAAAAGCAATTTGCATTTATTTATGATCGTCTTCCGTATTCCCCATGCAAAAATTGCATGCAAAAAATCCGGCAATTTCGATATCTTGTTTCTGGGAAAATAAATGCGGAATACTTATAGGATCATCTTGTAATAAAAGAAGGATTGTTAAATTGAATTACTTTTTTATCAAGAAATTTTTTGAGATCATTTTTTACAATTCGTTCTCTTCATTTTTTCCTTTTCGCGAAATAGTGAATAATGCGATTGCATTGCCTTTTTTTTCTTGTTACATTAGCGGCGAAAAACGCCTGTTTTCTTATTATGCACAAGTACTTACATCATCCGATTGCGTGCTCGAAATCTGCAATTAAATCATCTGCATCTTCAATGCCAACGCTTAGTCTGATTAATGAATCTACCAGGCCATTTTTAATTCTTTCTTCTCTTGGAATACTTGCATGAGTCATGGTTGCCGGGTGACCGATAAGGCTTTCAACTCCGCCAAGGCTTTCCGCCAATGCAAAAATTTTGTTGAAGAAAGTACTTGTTTGGCAGCTTCCATACTGATCATCTTTTAAAGTAAAACTCATCATGCCGCCAAAGCCACGCATTTGTTTTTTTGCAATTGCATAATTAGGATGATCTTCAAACCACACCATAAAACTTTGTCAACTTTCGGATTTTGTCTTCACCACCTGCGCAATTTTTTCTCCGTTTTCACAATGGCGCTGCATTCTTACATGAAGTGTTTTTAATCCTCTTAAAATTAAAAAACAATCCTGGGGACCAGGAACCGCACCAGTGGCATTTTGAATAAAAGCCAATTGCTCATTTAACTTTTCATCATTTATAATTATACAGCCATGTACCGAATCGCTATGGCCGCCGATATATTTTGTAGCAGAATGCACAACAATGTCAGCACCAAGATCCAACGGGTTTTGCAAATAAGGCGAAGCAAAAGTATTATCAACGCAAAGCAAAATATTGATGCTGCTTTGCGATGGCAGAAACCGCTTCAATATCAGTAATATTCATCATCGGGTTGGTGGGAGTTTCCGTCCAGATGAGTTTTGTATTTTCATTAATATATCTGGAAACTTCATTGGCATCCTGCATATTGATGAAATGAAATTTCAATCCATATTTTTGAAAAACTTTTGTGAACATCCTGTAGGTGCCACCATACATATCGTTTGCTGCGATCACTTCATCGCCCGGGTTTAATAATTTTATCACCGCATCTGTTGCAGCCGAGCCGCTTGCGAAACAAAGCCCGTATTTACCATTTTCAACTGCTGCCAATGCACTTTGCAACGCATGCCTGGTAGGGTTTTGCGTTCGGGCATATTCATATCCTTTATGTTACACCGGGGCTTTCCTGCACATAGGTTGAGGTTTGATAAATCGGAGTCATTATAGCCCCGGTTGACGGATCAGGTTCTGCGCCTGCATGTATCAATTTTGTTGCAAGCTTCAAAATAATTCAGGTTTTAAATAAAAGTTATAAAATATATTTCACCGGGTCGCCTAAAATGTTATAGGCAAAGACGTCTTTACATCTTCCCAATACATATCCATATCACTCCCGTAAGTGACTTAGCAAATACAATAGTCATAACCTGCGTAATTTCATTTTTCCTAACGGGGAGGTCTGTACGCACAACATCTTTGGTAGAATCATACCGGAAGCTTCCCCAGGTATCCGTCTCTTTATTTACGATAAGCGTCCATTTTTCAGGATAAGGAATGGCATATAATGTATAACGTCCCTTCTTTATTTTTTTACCATTAATTTTTACATCGGCAAAAAATTCTATTTCAGTTGCCTCATTGGCGCCAAGTCTCCAAACTTTTCCATATCCCTGCACATCACCAAATATTTTACGTCCGTTTAATTGCGGCCTGCTATATATCACACGGATCATCAAAGGGTCTGTGGCTTTGTCTTGAATTTTAAGTATGGGATAATTAACAGGAAAATAGCTCATATCCATTGGTGATACATCGAGCGGCGGAAGTGTAGAAGCACTCGTCTGGGCTGATGCTCCTAAATTAAAAAAGAACAGTAATGCAACGAACAGTTTTTTCATAAATAATTTGATTTGCAAATATAGCCGGATTTAGTCAGCTAAAAGGTTGCTTAAAGTTTTAAACGCATATTGTTTTATGTCAGGAAAAAATTCATGTAACACTTCGAAGTTCGGCATAATACTCATTGAATATTTCAAAGGCCATGGCAGATTCTTTTAAATAAGAGGCCCTGAAAGCAAGGCCCTGGAAGCTTTTTTGAATCCCTTCCCTAACTGATAATTGTAAAGCCAGTTTTGTGATTTCATGTAAGGAAACATTTTTTTAAATCGTTAAGGAATAAAATCAAAATTATAATCAAGCAATCGATAACACCTCCGCCGAAAAATTTTATAATTCCGCCATAAGATTTAAATTGGCTTTCATCAATGGCAAGAAAATGATCATATACTACATCTACAAAAGCGCCTGAATATAAGCGATATTGCGGCCTGAAATAATTTTTAGCTCTTGCGGTTGCGGCATGTATATCAGTAAATTCATCAATAAGACGATGTAAGTGAATTCCCTTCTGTATTTGCCCGGGATAATTATATTTTGATTTACCCTTTACAAAATCGCTTATCATATTTCCTGCAAGAATTCTTTTTTGTTAAATGAAAGAAATGCATGTGCCAGGTAATTCATAGATCAAAATAACACTTTCATTGGGAATAGGCGGCAATAAACTGTCTACAATAATTATTGGCATATAATTTTCACATAATTAGATTATTCACTTTAAAAATAATTACCATGGCAGATAGGGAACAAATAACACAACCATCTTTAGGAAGCAATGAATTAGGCACCGAAACAAATGATACCCATCTTACAAGCGGTGTGTCATCGGGGAGCGATACCCAGCTTCATCTTGCCGCGCTTGGTGGTAAAAAGCATAAAAAAAATATTAATGATGACGAAAAAGTTGTTAAAAATTCCAACAGTGAAAACAATTTTTTGAAATCAGCAGATACGGATGAATAATTTCCCGTCATCAGCAAAACCAGGGCAGGCTACAAGCCTGCCTTTTTTAATAGGTACTTTGTAGAATTTTTTCCTCATAAAAAATATACAAATGAATATGGCTCTTGATGTAGAAGATCTTAAAAAAATTTCCAAAAGAAAACTAAAAGCCATTGTAAAGGATGAACAGAAAACTGCCCTGGCAGCTAATCTTGTATATGTTACCGATGTGGAGCCTGGCATCGAGCGAAAAAAATCAGGTGATCAATTTGATTATTATTATAAGGGTGAAAAAATAAAAGATGATGAAGAATTGTTAAGAATAAAGCACCTGGTTATTCCGCCCGCATGGACGAAAGTATGGATATGTAAAAAGGAAAACGGGCACTTACAGGCGACAGGTTATGATACGAAAAACAGGAAACAATACCGGTATCACGCTCATTGGAATATATTACGCAACCATACTAAATTTTATCGCCTCTCAGACTTTGGAAAAGCACTGCCGGCAATGCGGCTGCAACTTGAAAAAGATATAAGCGCGGCGGATCTGTCACTAAAAAAAGTGCTGGCTGCTGTCGTCAGCCTGTTAGAGCGCACAAACATAAGAGTCGGAAATAGCTTTTATGAAAAAAAATATGGCTCTTATGGGTTAACAACTTTAAAAGATAAGCATGTAAAGCTTAATGGCAATTCAGTAAGTTTTGATTTTATCGGCAAAAAGGGCGTGTCGCATCATGTAACGCTTAAAAATAAGAAGTTGGCGTCTATTGTAAAAAAATGCAGGGACGTGCCTGGAAAAGAATTATTTCAGTTTTATGATGAAGAAGATAATCATCATTCAATTGATTCGGGACTTATAAATAATTATATAAAGGAAATCAGCCATGCAGATTTTACGGCCAAAGATTTCAGGACCTGGGCAGGAACCGTACAGGCATTTCTTGCATTAAAATCGATTGGCTGTTGCGATACAAAAACCGAAATAAAAAGAAGAATTGTTGAAGCGCTGGACATTGTTTCCGAGCACCTGGGCAATACGCGCACGGTATGTAAAAAATATTATGTTCATCCGCTGATACTTTCTTTATATGAAAGTAACAAACTTGAAAAATATATTAAAGACCTGGATACAATTGAAAAAAACGATGGAAAAGCCGGGCTTACAGCTGAAGAAAAAATAGTATTAAAAATTTTAGAATCCAACTAACTGAACTTTATGTAAATTGGCAGCTATGTTTTCAATTAATAAAGTACAGGAAGATGGTTTTGAAAAAATCATCTTGAAAAATAATGATACAAATAATTACGCTGTCATAATTCCTTCCTGCGGAGCTATCCTTCATTCTTTTGTTGCTTTTAAAGATGGAAAGCCATTTAACATAATTGATAGTTTTAATTCCGGCGATGATTTTAGAGAAAACGTGGAACGCAAAGGTTTTCCAGGTTGCAAATTGTCGCCCTTTGTTTGCAGGCTTCATAAGGGCAGTTATCATTTTGCTGAAAACAAATACACGATTGAAAAATTTTATTTAGATAAAAATGCCATACATGGAATTTTATATGACAAAGCGTTTAGCCTTATCAGTGAGAACACTGATGACACGAATGCTTCTGTTACTATGAAGTATGAATACAGAAGTGAAGACAAGGGTTATCCGTTTAATTATGACTGCATAGTAACGTGGAAACTGGAAGGTGATTGCAAGCTTTCTGTTACAACAGAATGTGTAAATAAAGATGAAGGATTAATTCCTATGCAGGATGGGTGGCACCCTTATTTTAACCTTGATAGTCTTGCTGATGATCTGCAATTGGAATTTCAATCAAAGGAAATGGTAGAATTTAACAGCGAATTACTTCCAACACAAAATCTTATTCCGTATGTTGAATTTAATTCACTTAGAAAAATTGGCAATACGTTTTTAGATAATTGTTTCACGCTACACCTTGATTCATGCCAGCCTTTGTGCGTTTTACGCAATCCTTCTAAAAAGATTGAGATAGAGATTTATCCTGATAAATCATATCCTTATCTGCAGAT
Source organism: uncultured Chitinophagaceae bacterium (assembly GCA_963823305.1). Classification (GTDB taxonomy): domain Bacteria; phylum Bacteroidota; class Bacteroidia; order Chitinophagales; family Chitinophagaceae; genus Ginsengibacter. The sequence goes on along the minus strand of CAWGLC010000004.1, from coordinate 292,523 downwards.
CTATATCCCGCCTCACCGCAAAAATATTGCTATTGAAAATCTCAGCGGAGCGCCTGATGCATTCAATAATAAAATGGGCCTTATAACGTTGGAACCACGGCAATCAGTTTTATTTAGAACCGCTTATAGGATTAAATTTTTAGAATAAAGCAAATGCAAATTTTATATAAATAGCAGCAGGTGCAAAAGCCGGCTTAGCAACCTTTACATTACTTTTCGCACGTTTATTTTTTTGTGTATAATTTCACGTGCATTTCGTTTTATTTATACTTTCACATAGATCTTCTTTTTATCCATCCACCAAACTATCAGCCACAAAAATGTAATCATGCAAAGTGCATAGAAGAATGAGCCGTTCTTTAAGTTATAAGGAAAAAGCGGCTTACAGATATGCTCATAAAACCATCCAAAGGGCGAAAGGAAAATCAGATTGCCTGTTGCATCTACCTGGTCTGATGGAATTCTTATCAACGCAAGAGCACGCGGCAGGAAGCCGCTCACTACAAAAATAAATAAGGGGTTTTTACCAAATACATCAAAGAACCTGGCGAGCCATCCCCTTCTGCTTTTTAACTCAATAACATAAATCATAACGGCAAGTATGATCATCGCTAACCCCGTCGTGTACACGACATAAGAACTGGTCCATATTTTTTTATTAAGCGGGAAAACCATATCCCATGCATACCCCGCAAAAAGCAATACCGCTCCGGCAACAAACAGACCGTTAACCATCTCAGGTGTTTTTCCTTTTTTAATAATATAATCGCCGATGAGATAACCAAAGATAACCTGGACAATAGCACCAAATAAACTCATGAAACCTTCCGGGTCAAATGCAATTGGATGGCCGTTGAGAGATTCTCCATGATACATGTGAGCTTCACCTAAAATGGCCTTATCAATGTGAGTTCCAAACCAGCCGGTTAAACTAAAAGGATCTGCAGGATTGCCAGCCACGCATAAAAACCAGTAACCCAGAAGAATAATGCATGCCATAAAAAATGCACCACGTATCTTAAAAAAATAAATAATAACCGATGCAAAAAAATAAGACAAGGCAATTCTTTGTAATACACCTAAAATTCTTACACCCGCAGGATGTCCGTTTTCATCAACATAACTCCATGGCTTAAACGCAATTTGATTGCCATCCCATTTTACAAAAGGCATCCAGTTAAGAAACAGCCCGATCAAAAAAATGATAATGGTTCTTTTTATAATTTTTTTCCAGAAAACCGACGGGCCGGCAACCTCAAGCCTCGGTATCACAAATGCCAATGCGTTACCAACTGCAAAAAGAAAAAAAGGAAATACCAAATCTGTTGGCGTAACGCCGTGCCACGGTGAGTGATCTAACGGCGCATAAATGTGTTCCCAGCTTCCGGGATTATTTACCATTATCATCAAACAAACAGTCGCACCGCGAAAAACATCAAGCGAATAAAATCGTTCTTTCATTTGTTGGATTATTTCAGGTAACGAATGTATAAATGTTTGCTGATGCGTAGTCAGTTTTTTTTAAAGAGGTCATGCAATTGAACACCCACTCTTTTGTTTGGCTACAATATTTTTTTTATCAGAATTACAATTGCAACTGCAAATAAAGTTGGTTTGACACGGGCAACTAAATTTATGAATGCGATCGCATAGCATCATTTAGATTAAAATCAAATAAGCAAGGGAAAGGTAAATACTAAAAAAAATGACTGAAATTTCAATCACCCTCTTCAATTATAAGATTTTTTAAAGCTCTGACTGATAAAAACTTCATTTTCGATCCGAAGGCAACTGGCGAACTTTTTTTAAATGTTTTTGCTTTTTAGGCTCCCGCTTTTGCTTACTGAAATCAGTATAATACTGGTGCTTTTCGAGAAATTTTTTTTGAATTGCATTCCATTCTGCTCTGTCTTCGAGTTGCGTAAGGGTTTTCATTTCTTCATATAACGACTCGCTTATTTCAGGAAAATCATCGCGTCCGAGATAATCAAGATCTGCATCGCAAATTATTTTTTCAAGAATTGTGTTTGCAGATTGAGGAATTTTTGTGGCCATTATTAAATCACAAATGATATCCAGTTCTTCTGTTGAATAACCGAAATCAGGAAGATATTGCCTCGCCATTTCGCATCCGCTCTCTTCATGATTTTTATAAGTTTTTATAAATCCTGAGTCGTGAAACAGAATAGCAATTCTAAGCAATTTCAGCTCTTCTTTGCTGATATTTTCTTCTGCAGCAATTTTCATGGCGGCATGTAACACATCATAAGTATGATGAAGCCCGTGATAGGTAAGTTTGGGCGACAGCTCATTTTTTAACTTTTGAAGAATAAATTCTTCTTCGGAAGAATATGTATCCAAAGGCTTTCTTTTTATTTGGGATTACTTTATTGAAGATAAAGTGTTATATCAAGTCTTTAAAATTTCGAAATATTTGTATTAAATTTTTTTAACAATATCCTGGGCAATGAATCTATGATTTGAATATTAACCCGGCTGAATTTATTTATTATCAGAACATGTTCAGTAAAATTTATTTGTTCACAGTATTTATATCATTCCAATCATCCGTTCTGAAAAGATTCACAGGCAAGCCTTCTTTACTGAACAGAACCGGAATAGAAGCATTTGTGAAGTCAAAACGAGCAGCAACCGGATCTTTAATATTTTTATTCCATACGACAACTGAATTGCCTTCAATTTTTGCCATTGCAGGCATAAATTTTTTATCTGATGCTGCAACATAAAATCCTTTTAAAGTATCGCCTTTGCTCATTAATCCATTGTCGGCATTTGTAAAATCAATTTTTAATTTTCCCTTTTCGATCTCCATGCTTTTATACATAGGATATTTATAGGCCAGGTTATTTTTGTGATAAGTAGTTGATAAAGCCAGGTTAGCCAAACGATAACCTACATCTTTTTTATCCGTAGGATGAATATTGTTTACATCATTTACAAGATCATCTACCACAATCATGCCCGTGTTGGGAACAGATAACGTTTTAGTTTGCGCTTCTTTTAATAAGGCACCCGACATATTATTCCCATAATTATAAGATGCTATTTGCACAAAATAAAACGGGAAGTCTTTTTTCCACGCCGCACGCCATGAAGTTATCATGGCGGCAAATAACGGTTCATAAGTTGAAGCATTATCAACATTTGCTTCGCCCTGGTACCAGATTACACCCGCGATGTTAAAATTGGTGATAGGGTATATCATCCCATTGTAAGTGGCAGCAACGCGTATCGGGCCCCATGGAATAGCCTTTAGTTCATCAGCAACTTTTCTTATAACCGGATTACTATCTACCGCGTATTTTGGTGTCCATACTTCTGCCGGCGTTCCTCCCCAATTTGATTCAATAAGACCGACGGGCAATGAGAGTGTTTCCTGTAATTTCTGTCCGAAAAAATAACCCGCAAGGCTAAACGTCTTAAGGTCTTCAGGGTTACAAACCACCCAATGTCCTTTGGTATCATCCTGCGGATATTCCGACGTTAGTCTCGGAATGTGAAATAACCGGATATTTTTATTGGTTCCATTTTCGATATCATTCGTATATTGTTTAATTCCCCAACTGTAGCTCATTTCCATATTACTTTGACCGCTACATACCCATGTTTCGCCAATCAACACATCCTGCAAAATTATTTTGTTGTTGCCATTTATGGTAAGTGTATAAGGGCCGCCTGCAAACGGTGTTTTAACTGAAAGCATCCATTTGCCATCAGCGTTGCCTACAGTGTTATAAGTTGCAGTATCCCATCCGGAACTAATTTTTATTTTTTCACTGGGATCGCACCATCCCCAGATTTTTACATCGGTATTCTGCTGAAGCACCATGTGATCGCCAATGATAGCAGGTAAGCGAACCTCTGCATCCAATCTTAGGGTAATAGTTACCGTTAGTATCACTAACATCGCAAGCAGTCTTATCTTTTTCATCTTTGAAGTTATTAATATTTTACAAGAATTATTTTAAACTTTCTCGCTAAGTTCCAGCCATCTTGTTTCCTTCCTGTCCAGAAGAACAATAATTTCACTTATTCTTTCTGCAACCTGCTGCAGTTTTTCAAAATCAAGAGAACCGTTGTTCAATTTCACTTCAAGTAATTCTTTTTCTTTTTCTAACACAGGAATTTCTTTTTCAAGCAATTCAAATTCGTGCCTTTCCTTAAAAGAAATTTTTGGTTTTATATCATTTACAGGTTTGGCTTTTATTTCTTGTTTAGTTATTACGGAAGAAGCGATGCTTACGGCTTTGGGTCTGTTTTCTTCCAGTTGTTTCCATGTTCTGTATTGAGAATAATTTCCAGGAAAATCTTTGATGACACCATTTCCTTCAAAAGCAAAAAGATGGTCAACCAGTCTATCCATGAAATAACGGTCATGGCTAACTATTAAAATGCAACCGGGAAAGTCCTGCAAAAATTCTTCTAAAGTTCGCAGCGTTTGCAGATCCAAATCATTGGTGGGTTCATCTAACACTAAAAAATTAGGATTTCGAAAAAGAATGCTCAACAAATGCAATCTTCTTTTTTCGCCGCCGCTTAATTTACTTAAGGGAGTAAATTGCTGCTGCGCCGTAAAACCAAATTTTTCCATGAATTGAGTAGCGCTTATTTTGCTTCCATCAGCCAAGGGAAAAAATTCTGCAAAATCTTTTACATATTCAATCGCTCTTTTATCTTCTTTATATTGAAGTCCTTCCTGCGCAAAATTTCCAAACACAACCGTATCTCCATGATTTATTTTTCCGCTGTCAGGAGCAACCAAATCGAGCGCTACCTTTAAGAATGTTGATTTTCCTGTACCATTCTTACCCACAATGCCTATGCGTTCGCCTTTTTTAAAAGTATAATCAAAGCCTTTCAGGATTACTTTATCTCCATAGGCTTTATAAACTTTTTTCATCTCAAGCACTTTACCGCCCATGCGTGTCATTTTTACCTGCAAAGAGACTTCCGCAATCTCCTTACGCTGGGAAACTCTTTCTTCAATTTCAACAAATGCATCCTGCCTGCTTTTTGATTTGGTTGTTCTTGCTTTCGGTTGTTTGCGCATCCATTCCAGTTCTTTCCTGAAAATGTTTTTATCTTTTGAAAGCTCGCTTTGCTGCACCTCAGCACGCAATGATTTTTGTTCTAAAAAATAATCGTAATCTCCTTTATATACATACAATTTTTCATCATCCAGTTCAATAATTTCATTACATACTGTATCGAGAAAATAACGGTCATGCGTTACCAAAAGCAGCGTGCTTTTATTGGATGCTAAAAAATTTTCGAGCCATTCTATCATGTCCACATCCAGATGATTGGTCGGCTCGTCAAGAATTAACAGGCATTTGCCTTCATGCAATTGCGCTTCAATCAAAGACTGCGCAAGCGCCACTCTTTTCCGTTGGCCACCACTCAAGTTTTTTACAGGCTCCTTAAGATGATGAAGGTTGAGCTTTCCGAGTATTTGTTTTAAATCACTTTCAAAATTCCAGGCATTCGCTTCTGTGAGCAGGGTAACGAGTTCGGTTATGCGATCTTCATCATGCACTTCTTCTTCCTGCAACATCTCATATTCTTTTACGATTTTAACAACCGGGTTGTCAATATTTAAAATATTATCCCAGATCGACTTATCATTTTCAAATGCAGTATCCTGTTGCAGCATGATCACTTTTACATCTTTATGAACCCAGACCGTGCCCGAATCAGCGGTATCTAATCCTGCAATTATTCTTAAAAGCGTTGATTTCCCAGTACCATTGCGGGCTACAAAAGCTATTTTATCACCTTCTTCAACATAAAAACTGATGTTGTTGAAAAGCTTTCTTATTCCAAAGGATTTACTTAAATTTTCTACTGAAGCGTAATGCATGGGGCAAAGTTACTTGACCATTTAAGCAATTAAAATATAAATTTTTAAAATTCAGCTTGTTAATTCATTCTTCCGTTTACAAATCATTATTTGCTAACTTGCGGCCATTTTTAAAATGGAAAATAAAATCTTTATACATCCCACTGCAATTGTAGATGAAGGTTGTGAAATAAAAGCAGGGGTTAAGATCTGGCATTTTTGTCATATTATGCCAGGATGTATTATTGGCGAAAACTGCAATATTGGCCAAAATGTGGTTGTATCGCCTAAAGTCATTTTAGGAAAAAATGTGAGGGTGCAAAACAATGTTTCCATTTATGAGGGCGTTATATGCGAGGATGATGTTTTTCTTGGGCCTTCTATGGTCTTTACCAATGTAATTAACCCGAGAAGCGCTGTTAGCAGAAAAGAAGAATTTAAAAAAACAATTGTAAAAAAAGGAGCTTCAATTGGCGCTAATGCAACAATAGTTTGTGGCCATAATATTGGCGAATTTGCGTTTATTGGTGCAGGTGCCGTAGTTACCAGAGAAGTGGCGCCGTATTCATTAGTTGTAGGAAATCCTGCAAAGCATGTAGGATGGATGAGTGAATTTGGAATTAAATTAAGTTTTGATAAAAATGATATTGCTGTTTGCCCGGAAAGTAAGCAGGAATATCTTTTAAAAAATAACACTGTAAAAAGAATAAAATAGAAATGAAGAATTTTGCGTTGATTGGTGCTGGTGGCTACATAGCCCCGCGTCACATGAAAGCTATAAAAGATACCGGTAATAATTTAATTGCGGCGCTTGATAGAAATGATTCAGTGGGTATATTAGACAGTTACTTTCCGGATGCAGATTTCTTTACCGAATTTGAACGATTCGACAGGCATTTGGAAAAACTAAAACGCCAGGGAATAAAAATTGATTTTGTAACCGTGTGCAGTCCTAATTATTTACATGATGCTCATATCAGGTTTGGTCTTCGTATAGGCGCCAACGTTATTTGCGAAAAACCTTTGGTACTGAATCCCTGGAATATAGATGCACTGCAGGAAATTGAAAAAGAAACCGGCCGGAATGTATATACAATTTTACAGTTGAGGCTGCATCCTGCAATCATTGCTTTAAAAGAAAGAATTGATGCAGCCCCAAAAGATAGCAGGCATAATATTGAATTGCAATACATCACTTCACGCGGACATTGGTATCATACAAGTTGGAAAGGCGATCTCTCAAAAAGCGGTGGAATTGCTACTAACATTGGTGTTCACTTCTTTGATATGCTAATGTGGATCTTTGGCGATGTAAAGGAAAATAAAGTTACAGAGCACACAAAAAGCACGGCTTCAGGTAAGCTCGAGTTGGAAAAAGCAACGGTAAACTGGATGCTGAGTATTGATGCTAATACACTTCCGGAAGAAGTGAGGGTAGCCGGCAAAAGAACTTTCAGAAATTTGTCAATCGATGGCGATATGTTTGAATTTAGTGAGGGTTTTACCGAACTACATACACAATCCTATAAAAACATTGTGGCTGGAAAAGGCTTTGGTTTAGGAGAAAACAAAAAATCCATAGAACTTGGTCCATGAAATAAGAAGCTTTAACATAATATAGAAAATGGCAATAACTGAAAGAAACATTTTAATAACCGGTGGAGCTGGCTTTATCGGATCCCATCTCACGAGGTTGTTTGTAAATAAATATCCTTCGTATAAGATTGTAAATCTTGATAAACTTACCTACGCGGGCAATCTTGAAAATTTAAAAGATATAGAGGATAAGCCAAACTACGATTTCATAAAAGGCGATATTGAGGACATGGACCTTGTTAAAAGTCTTTTTGAAAGGAACCGGATAGACGGCGTTTTACATTGCGCTGCTGAAAGCCATGTTGACAGATCAATAACCGATCCGCTCGCTTTTGTAAAGACAAATGTATTGGGCACAGTGTCCTTGCTCCAGGTGGCCAAAGAGGCATGGAAAAATAATTACAACGAAAAATTATTTTATCATATTTCAACTGACGAAGTGTATGGAAGCCTTGGTGAAAGTGGATTTTTTACGGAAGAAACTGCTTATGATCCGCGCAGTCCCTATTCGGCATCGAAGGCCTCTTCTGATCATTTTGTAAAAGCATTCTATCACACCTATCATTTGCCGGTAATTATTTCTAACTGTTCTAATAATTATGGACCTTTTCATTTTCCTGAAAAGCTGATACCACTTTGCATTCACAATATTATTAACAGGAAACCGCTTCCCATTTACGGCAAAGGTTTAAATATACGTGACTGGCTGTATGTTGAAGACCACGTCCGTGCTATTGATACTATCTTTCATAATGGAAAGACGGGAGAAACCTACAATATTGGCGGGCACAATGAGTGGAAAAATATCGACATTATAAAAGAGCTTTGTAAGCAAATGGATGAAAAATTAGGGCGTAAGGAAGGTACTTCAGAAAAGCTCATCACTTTTGTAAAAGATCGTGCCGGTCATGACTTACGGTATGCCATAGACGCAACTAAATTAAAAAATGAGCTGGGATGGAAACCGTCATTACAATTTGAAGAAGGTTTATCAAAAACAATAGATTGGTATCTGAACAACAGCGAATGGCTGGATGATGTTACCAGTGGAGCTTATATGAGGTATTATGCAAGTCAGTATAATACATAATTATTCAAATCTCCCAACGCACGGACTTATTAACCTATTAACTATTTAATAATAAATGAAAGGAATTATTCTCGCAGGCGGAAGTGGTACAAGGTTATACCCCATCACGATGGGTATCAGCAAACAATTGATGCCTATCTACGACAAGCCGATGATCTATTATCCCTTATCGACATTAATGCTCGCAGGCATCAAAGATATTCTAATCATTACTACGCCCGATGACCAGCTTCAATTTAAAAGATTATTAACTGATGGAAGCCAGTGGGGGTGCAATATCCACTATGAAGTGCAGGAAAAGCCGAATGGACTCGCACAGGCATTTGTAATTGGCGAAAAATTTGTTGGCAGTGATGCTGTTGCTTTAGTATTGGGCGATAATATTTTTTACGGAAGTGGCTTTTCAAGTTTGTTGCAAAAGTCCGCCAATCCCGATGGAGCGGTAATTTTTGCTTATCCAGTTAGTGATCCGGAGCGATATGGTGTTGTTGAATTTAATAAAGATTTTACTGCGATGAGTATCGAAGAAAAACCTGTTCATCCTAAATCAAATTATGCGGTGCCCGGATTATATTTTTATGATAATAGCGTTGTTGAAATCGCAAAAAACATTCAACCATCGCCACGCGGAGAGTACGAAATAACAGACGTAAACAGAAAATACCTTACTGATAAAAAATTAAAAGTAGCTGTTCTTAACCGCGGATTTGCATGGCTGGATACCGGAACTTTTGAATCTTTGCACGACGCTTCAGAGTTTGTAAGAGTGATCGAGAAACGGCAGGGTTTCAAGATCGGTTGCCTGGAAGAAATTGCATATAGAATGGGCTTCATCGATAAGGATCAATTAGAAATTCTTGCTAAAAAATTTGAGAAAAGCGGGTATGGAGAATACCTGAAAAATGTTGTGTAAATCGCAACCTTAATTTGCATACACTTCGTTACAAATAATCCCCACAATCAATTTTAATTAACGAAAGCAACACTTCGTATTCCATTTACATCATTACTGATCAGGATCAAATTTCCTTTTTGTTTATAGATGGGTTGCAGGTTTATCGTAAAATTTCCCGGGGGTTTATTGAGATTGTAGATGAGCCTTGAATTTTCATAAACCATAATGTTTGCAATGTCTGCCTGCAAAAGTTTTATGTCGAGAAGATTGTTTCTCTTTAAATAGCTGTAAGAAAATCCCTGGTAAACGACTGGTTCCTTTTTTTGAAAAGCCATTATAAATGATCTGCCATTAATTTGCGAAGCATCATTATTATATTCAGAATATATTTTATTTTTTACCTCAGTAATTATTTCGGCTACGCCCGAATCGACCTGGCTTTTCCACCAATTTGTATTTTCATTATAAAACCAAACATATTTGTCGGTAGTTTTATAGGCGAGGTACAAATTATTCCATAACCACTTTTCCTTTGTTTGCTTGTCAAAACCTTTTTCAAATTGCGGAGCTTTAGCATATAAACCATCTAAATACACGGCTTTGGCGATTGAAATGTTTTCATAACCAGCTTGCGCCGATTTTGATAACAATTGATTTTCTTTCTCTCTTATAAAACTGCCCGCTTCTAAAAAATTCGCAGGCGTTTGATACCAGTAAGATGATTCGTTGCCATCGATAATTTCACTGGAATTATTTTTCGCTTCCAACATACCTTCCACAAAAAATGGATACAACGCCATTCCTGTTTGAGCGATCGGGTAGGTTTGATTTTGTGCGTAAACCAGTCCCAGCAACCAAAAGCATAATATTTTTACATCGGGAGAATAGGATTGCAAAGCTTCAATAAATTGTTTTCCTCTTTGCCTGACGAAGTTTCCAACTTGCTGGTAGGAAAGATTATTATAATAAGATGATCTATAAACCCACGGGTTTAAAGTGGTGTCTTTAAAGTAATATTCAGGATCGAGCGCAATTCCTTTTGCTTTACCAATTGATAGCGCTTTAGAAATTTTCGTGAGATTTTTTGATATGATCAGCCATTCCTTGTCATCAAGCCAATGAGCGCCTGAATAACCGGCTGCCCTGATAAGTAAAAAATTATCCGTAAATTTTCCCCATTGTATAGCACTTAAATCATTGTATTGAAATTTTGAATCGGTATAAAGCGCCGTATCAAAGGCATTATAAATATCAAAATCAAATGAGAAACAAACCCCGTCAAAAGGAGTTTTTTGCATGTTTGCAGCGTTAGTTTTTAAATAACTTATGGTTGGATAATCCCATCCGAATTCTATCAATTTTTTTCCGCTTATTTTATCCTGGGCAAATAAAAAGAAAGGCGAAAAACACAAGAATAGATAAAGCGTTAAAATTATTATTTTTTTAAAGATGCTTCGCATTACTTTTAGATTTTACAAATAGCTTTTTATGCTATTAAATAAGAATATATTGATGATAATGTTTCCAGGTTGCATATTTCGTTTGTACCTTAAAGGCCCATGTTGTCAAATAAAGATGAGTAAAATTATTATTAACTTCGCACGCAATTTTTTAAGCTTACATGGCATATAAATCTATAGCTCATTCTAATATTAATCCATGAAATTAATACGAATAATTTTCTTTATTTTATTTGCAACAGTTATTTGTTCAGTTCATGTTCACGCACAGGCTGGCTTATTTAATACAGATGATTTAAGCCATGTTAATATAGATAATTATAGCGATGATGAATTAACTGGTATTCTACAGAAAGCAAATGAATCCGGCATTTCGCAACCCGCAGTTATTAAAATTGGCTGCAGACAAGGGATTACCTGCTGAGGAAATTGTTAAGCTAAAAAACCGTTTGCAATTTATAAATAAATCATCTCAACAAAATAAAGATAATGCCCAGTTGCTTACGCCGGATACAACAGTAGCTCATGAATACGATACATCTGTCTCAAAAGTTCCTATGCAAACATTTAAACCCGACCAGAGCATTTTCGGATCGGAGCTTTTTTCAGGTAGTAGTTTGGTGTTTCGAACCGAATCTGCGCATTCCGGCTCCTGCCGGTTATATCCTTGGCCCTGATGATGAAATTGTAGTATCTGTATATGGATATAGTGAAAAAAAATACAACCTCACGGTAAATGAACAAGGAGAAATTTATATACCAAACGTAGGGCCCATTTTAGTAAATGGATTAAGTATCGAGCAGGCTACAGAAAAAATAAAATCAAGACTCGCGGCTACCATATACCGGGCGATAAGCTCTGGTCAAACAAAAGTGCAGGTTAGTTTAGGGAAGATAAGAAGTATCCGCATTACAGTGATTGGGCAGGCCAACAAGCCAGGCACATTTACAGTTTCTTCATTGACTACTTTATTTAATGCGCTTTATTTATGTGGCGGCCCCACGTCCATGGGAAGCTACAGAGACATAGAAGTGATACGCGGAAATAATATTAAAACGAAGGCAGACCTATATGATTTCCTGGTAAATGGAAATGAGAAGGACAATATTTTTTTGAAGGAAGGAGATGTTATCCGAATCCCATATTATAAAGACCGGGTAAAAATTTCCGGCAAGGTTAAAAGGGAAGGTAAATTTGAAATGCTGGATACAGAATCATTCAATGATCTGCTCAGGTATTGCGGAGGTTTTACTGATGATGCATTTCGTGGTGCCGTTACCGTTATAAGAATTACTGATACGGAAAAGAAAATTATCGATCTTGAATCTTCTCAATATGATAGTTTCAAACCGCATGGCAGTGATCAGTATATCGTGAACAAACTGCAGGATGAATTTGGAAACCGAATTGTTATTTCCGGCTCGGTAAACAGGCCAGGGCCGTATGAATTAAGCGCAGATATTACATTAAAGGATCTTATAGAAAAGGCGGGCGGACTTACCGAAGACGCATATAGAAAGGGAGTTACGATTTACCGGTACCTGGGTAACAAAACGCCGACGACCGTTTCAGCAGATCTTGATTCCGTTTTAGACTTTGGGCAAAAGATCTATCTGAGAAAAAATGATTCAATATTTGTGCATTCCATTTTTGACTTTACTGATAAAAATTTCATTACCGTTGAAGGAAATGTTAGAAAGCCGGGAACCGTGCAATGGCGCGAAAATTTTACGCTTCATGATCTGCTGCTTTCCGTAGGCGGGCTTACGGAGTCAGGTGATTCATCTAATGTAGAAATTTCAAGAAGAATACGAAATGCTGATGTAAACCAGGCCAATCACGATGAAAGTGAGGTTTTCAATATTAACCTCGCAAACGGGCAAGACGGGCAAAGTAAAGTTTATCTACAGCCCTTTGACATGGTGATTGTGAAAACGTTACCGGGCTATACAGAGCAGCGAAGCGTTTTGGTTTTAGGAGAAGTGAAAAGCCCCGGCAGATATGGCCTTGAAAAAAGCGGCGATAGGATCAGTGACGTTTTGAAAAGAGTCGGAGGTTTTAAAGCCTCGGCGGACAGCTCTTCAATCACTATCCGGAGAAACTCAAAATCAAACTTAACCGTTGAAGAAAAACAAAGACTGTTTCAAAGAATTTTAAATATTAATCCTGACAGCCTTTTGCAAAATGCAAGATTAAAAGATGAATTATATAAAACTTATGATTTGATCAGCGTTAACCTTGAAGAAGCAATAAAACATCCTAACAGTTCTGAAAATCTTGCACTGGAACAAGGCGATATCCTAACTGTTGATAGAAGCACTAACCTCGTAAAAATTTCAGGCGAGGTTTATTATCCAACCATTGTGGCTTTCAAACCTAACAGAACGTTGAAATATTATGTGCAACAGGCCGGCAATTTTACTTCATATGCACGAAAAAACGGATCGCTGGTAATACATCCTGATGGTAAAGCTGCATCGGTAAAACATTTTTTATGGTTTAGGTCGTATCCACTTGTTACGCCCAGATCCGAGGTTTTTGTTCCGCAAAAAAATAAATCTAATCGCACAAGGATCAGTATTGGAGAATTGGCACTCATGGTATCTGCTTTGGGGATCCTGGCGAGTGTAATTAAATTTTAATGTTCAATTCGTATCGAATCTAGAACAAAACAGTAATATTTCAAATTCAGCGATTATGGGCCAAATCCTTCGCTTTAATGAAAGCGTGATCCGTATGATTAAAGACTTGCTGAGGATATGGTGGCTGTTTCTTATAGTAGCTATACTGGGCTGGTATTGTCAGGTTTATTGTATGCATCAAAACAGGAAATTAATTACAAAAGTCGCCTGACATTTGCATTGGATGAAGGCGATCAAAATGGAATCGGAAACTTTTTGAACCTTGCGTCACAGTTTGGAATTAATGTAGGAAGTGGAAAAGATATTTTTGCCGGAGACAACATCATTGATATAATGAAAAGTCGCCGTATGATAGAGAGAGTGTTCTTTCCGTGGACACTTTCAACAATAGACCATATACGCTCATTGAATATTTTTTGGATAAAACAGTAGGCGAAAAACAAATGCGATCTTAGAAAAAATTCATTTTCCCCCGGGACAAAACAAAGCCACATTTTCGTATCAACAAGATAGTTTACTTATACGCTACTTATCTCGATTTTGCAAATAACTATTTACAAGCCGGGCGGCCAGACAAAAAATTAAGTATCTATGAAGTAAATGTCGTAAGCCCCGATGAAAAATTTACCAAAGACTTTACCGACAGAATCGTAAATGAAACCAATAATTTTTATGTAGAAATCACGAACCAAAAAGGCTAAAGAAACGCTGAATATACTTGAAGATCGTGTTGCCAGCATGAAGGGCAATCTTAATTCCAGCATCTCCAGTAAAGCGGCAGTTCAGGATGTGAATGTAAATCCTGCTTTTTCGGCAGCGCAGGTTCCGGTTTTGAAACAACAAACAAATATACAGGTTTATAGCGCTGCTTATGGAGAAATGTTTAAAAACCTGGAACTGGCCCGCTTTCAGTATTTTAATGAAATCCCTCTGATGCAAATAATTGATCCAGCAGATTATCCTATGCAAAAAATAAAAGTAAGCAAATTAAAAACCGGTCTTATATTTTCTCTCGTAGCATGCCTGTTGCTTTTTATCGTTTTTTGGTTTAGGAGAATCATGAGGCTTAGCAGCGTAAAAAATCTAATTGATCAGCCTGCAGCCCTTATTCTTTAAAAATTATATTTATAATGAAAATATTAATTCCGGTTTTGGGATTTGGACAATTCGGGTGGCAACAGGGTATTATCGAAGCTCGCAGATGAACTGGTAAAACTCGGCAATAAGTAGAATTCTTAAGCCCCAATACCAGTAGCCAGCCTTACTTTCCCACATCGGTAAAAATTTTATGGGCAGATAAAAACGGAAATTTAACAACAAATAATAAAAATAATAAGCATAAAAAAGCTACCGCATTATCTATCCAAAAGCAATTGACCAGCGCGTTTTTAAAATTGATCACTAATCTTATGATGTGATAATTGCGAACCATTCTCTTACCACCATTCCTATAAAAACTGCCGGCCTTTCTTATAAAACTTTGTATTATGTACAAGCATACGAGCCTGAATATTACCAGTTGATGCCGGGAATTAAAAACAAAATCCTTGAAATACTTTCCGCATCAAGTTATAAGATGAATTTATTTACCATTGTAAATGCTGAAATTTATTTAAACTATAAAAAGCTGAAAGCATCCGGGGTATTATATCCCGGAGTTGATTTTAAAAATTTTTATCCGGCAAAAGAAAAAATCAAAAGTCAATCGGAAATCATTATTGGAACTGTAGGAAGATTAGAAACATTTAAGGGTACCCATTATGTGTCTGGAAGCGTTTAACCAACTTAAAAAAAAATATCCAAATATCAAGTTGCATATAGCTTTTGGAAATGCTGAAGAGTTTATAGACAATGCCATATTTATTGCTTTCAACCACTAACGATGAGAGCGCTCGGAGATTTTTATAGAACATTGGATTATTATTTTTGTGCCGGTTTTACACAGTTAGGGGCTTTTCATTATCCCGTTGTTGAGGCTATGAGTTGCGGAATACCTGTGATTACAACTCAATATTATCCCGCGAATGATAACAATGCATGGCTGACAAAACCTAAGAGTGTGGAAGATATTGTGGAAAAATTTGACATGGCTTACAACGCTACCGCAATGAAAGCAACAAAAATTGAGCATGCGTTGAAAGATGTGCAACAATTTAAATGGGAACTTGTAGGTGAAAAATTAAATGGTTTTTTAAAAGAATTTAAGAACAAGCTTAGCTGATCTTTTCATTCTTAAAAGCACTTCACGCTGAAGATATGTTTTCATAATGCTGATATATTATATATACTTTATTTGCCTGGCTGTGATAGCGGTGGAATACGAAATAAATCCATTCAAGAGCAATGGCGTTCTAATATTTATAATCATATCACTGGCGTTACTAGCGGGGCTGCGGAGCGAGGATGTATCAAGAGATTATCTCGCATATCAATATGGCTTTAATGAGCTTCATAATTTTATCGGAGATCCGCCATGGTCTAACTTTGTAAAGTACGAACCGGGATTTATTGCAGTAGTTCTATTTTTCAAACAATTCTTTTTAGAAAATTATGGATTGGCCATCATGCTGTTTTTTGCTTTCGCAAGCGTTACCATTAAGGTCTTAATCATTGATCGCTTTTCCATCAATCCTTACCTGGTCATTTTGCTTTATTTCTCTCATTATTTCATGTTGCATGAGATGACGCAAATAAGAATAGGCTTCGCTTCAGCTATCTTTTTCGTATCACTTATTTTTTATTTTAAGAATAATTATAAAGCATTTATAGGCTTTGTTTTGCTTGCCGCGTTGTTCCATTATTCTGCAATATGCTATTTAGCACTGCTTCTTTTTGATAAAAAAACTTTTAACCGTTACATCTATGTTGGTTTGCTTATTTCTTCGTTCGTTTTAGCTTTTGTAAAACTTCCACTCTTTAATGTTGTTGGTAATTTATTTTCTACGGTGGATTCTTCAGGAAAATTAGCAACGTATTCGCTCATTATCGAATACAATGTTGTCGAAGATATTAAAGTATTTAATGTTATCAACCTTCTTAAAATATTTTGCGCCGTGTACCTGATTTATGTCGTTCCGAAAGATCAATTATTAAAGGATAAACGATTGCTCTTTTTTTTAAAATGTACGATACTTTCCATTTTTACATTATCGCTATTCTCTGGTGTTCCGTCAATAGCATTTCGCATCAGCGAATTATTCGGAGTGATGTCTATGTTTATTTTTGCCTACATGGCAAAATATCTTCCTTTTTACAAATACAATGTATGGTTTGTGATAATAATCGCAGGGCTGTTATTTTATTTCAGTTCGATACATGGGGGACTTTTAAATCCTTATCAAATTATTAAGATCAGATAAAATTAGTGATGAATAGCTTTTAGAATTAATACAGATGGCTTTTTAATTTACAACAAATGACAGATGTAGTTATTGTCAACTGGAATAGTGGTAATTATTTGAAGAAATGTATTGATTCATTGCTTGTGGCAAATAATGTGAAATATATTCAAACTATTTTCATCATTGATAATAATTCTGCCGATGCTTCCCTTGAAATTATTTCTGAGCATACCAAAATAAAAATATTAAAGAACAGTGGCAATAAAGGATTTGCAAAAGCCTGTAACCAGGGTTTTAAATTATGCAAAGCCTCTTATGTTCTGCTCTTAAATCCTGATGCACAGGTTCAGGAGAAAACACTTGAAGATTGCGTTTCGTTTATGGATGTCCGTGAGGAAGTCAATATCCTGGGATGCCGGTTGATAGACGATAACGGAAATACTTCTTATAGTTGTGCCAGATTTCCTACACCTCTCCGATTTTTTTATGACATCACAGGCTTATCAAAAATAGCTCCGAAAATATTTACGCCCGCAATATTAATGACAGATTGGAATCATAAAGAAAGCAGGTTTGTCGATGAAGTCATGGGAGCTTTTATGTTCATTCGATTTACAACATTTAAGCGAACCGGCTATTTTGATGAGCGCTATTTTGTTTATTATGAAGAATTGGATTTCTCTAAAGCACTCTCTCAGCAAGGCGGTAAATCTTATTTTAATGCAGCTATTACTGCAACACACAGTGGCGAAGGAACTACTCATTCGATCAAAGCAATGCGCTTGTTTTTAAATTTAAATAGCAGGTTGAAATATTGCAAAAAACATTTTAAGCAATCAGGCTATTTTTTCGTTTGGTTTTGTACTTTTTTTATCGAACCGGCTACGAGGATATTATTTTCATTAGCAAAGTCCGGGCTGAAGGAAATAAAAGAAATTGTAAAGGGATATAAATTATTAATTTTTGAGAGAAGAAAATCCGACATTGAATAGCCACGCCGTCTTTAATTTAAAAGATCGCTTACCTGTTGAAGAACTTTTAACCAAACCAAATCAAGCGCTTCATCTGAAAAATTCTTGTTGACGTACTTCAAATTTTTTTCAGCAAGAGCTGATCTTTCTACTGCTTTCATATTTTTCACCTGCTGAATTTTAGCAATCCATTCTTCATTGGTTGAACAATAAAAATTTTCTCCCGCATCATTCATCATCTCAGTGTATGCGGGAGTGTTAGAGACTAAAGTTGGCAAACCCGTAAACCAAAAGGAAATTAATTTATTGGCAGGCTTATGCCACCCGAAAGCATTTTTTTTATCAAGCGGAATAATACCGCAATCATATTTGCTTAGCTCTTTATAATTATTATAAATTTCCCATTTATGAAATTGCGTGGTGATCGGCAATTGATCTAAAATTTTGGTAACGTCTTTAAGGATCATATTGCCGTAAGCAGCATATTTTTCATCAGTAATAATGTGCAGTTCGCAAAAAGAATTTACTTCCCGGAACACTTCTTTGAAATGCAAAAAATGAGGCAAGACCCCGCTTTGTCCTTCCCATACCAATTTTAATTTATCTTCTACCTTGTATTCCTTTTTTAAAAACCTGGCTTCATTTTGAAGATAATCAAGACTTACCATCGCATTATCATTCCATTTTTCAATAATGCTTTTTAGTTCCGTGCTGGAACAAATTACAACGTCTGCAATTTTCAACCATTTGAAAAGAAGTTTTTTATAGTTTGGGTACAACTTTGATTCTTTTTTTTGAAAAAACCTTCCGGTTCCCCGGAATAAAGTATTGAAGGTATCAGAAGAAAAAATCAGGCTATCAACCATCTCAAAAATAAACCGGGTTTCCGGATGCTTTTTCTTATACAAGAGCCACTGGCTTAAGTTAGACGGCGCAGGTAACAACACAACATTATAAAATTTATTTTTATCTGCTATTTCAAAGGAGACATTATTTCTCCTGGCAAAATAGGGAAATCTGCGCCGGTCGGCAGGTTGAGATAAATCAGGCGAATACGGTACATACCCTATTTTTAATTCTTTAAAACCCATAATTCAAATTTGATTTGACCAGGCGAAGTTTGAAAATAATTAAGATATTTTTAAACCACGTAGAAATGAAAATAGGAAGAATAAAATTCTTAAGCGCCAATAATTATTCTAAAATTATACCCGACAAATATTAGCTTCGCGTTTCCTGGCTAACTTTTAAGATTATACTATTGAACGATTTTATGATTTCATGTCCCGAAAAAGTTGCTTTGAAACAAACCCTAATTCGAATTGTAAATGTATCACCAGCCCTACTTAATTAATTTTTCTAAAATTGGTAAAACACTTGAAGGCTATATTTCTGTAGCTGAAAAAGACACGTTACCATTTGAGGTAAAACGTGTGTACTGGACCTATTTTACTCCTGAGGATGTTAAGCGCGGCGGCCACGCGCATCATCAGTTGGAACAAATATTAGTTGCTGTCGCGGGCAAGATAATTGTTACCACCCAGATGCCGGGGAAAGATGAGGAAAGAACTATTCTGGAGACTGCCGGCCAGGGAATTTTTCTTCCGAAATATTGTTGGCACAGGATGCAATACTCGCATAATGCCGTGCAAATGTGCATTGCAAATATGGCTTATGAAGAAAGTGATTATATAAGAGATTATGAAGAATTTAAAAAGTTAGGATGATTCACCCATTATCAGACGTTCAAAGTACTAACATAGGAGAAGGCACATTGATCTGGCAATTTTGTGTAATTCTAAAAGGCGCTAAGATCGGATCGAACTGTAATATCAATTGCCAGGTATTTATTGAAAATAATGTGGTTATTGGAAACAATGTTACCGTCAAATCGGGCGTTCAGCTTTGGGATGGCATAACGGTGGAGGATAATGTTTTTATTGGGCCGAATGTAACTTTTACAAATGATTTGAATCCGCGTTCAAAACAACGTCCCGAAAAATTTTTAAAAACAATTGTAAAAAAGAACGCTTCCATTGGTGCGAATGCCACAATACTTCCTGGAATTATTATTGGCGAAAACGCAATGATCGGTGCTGGGAGCGTTGTATTAAATGATGTGCCGGCGAATACCGTGTGGGCCGGAAATCCTGCAAGGGAAATCAAAAAATTAAGTTAATGAAAATCCCTTTTTTGTCTTTTGAATTTGTAAATAAGCAGATAAAGGCCGAAATTCTTTCATCATTTGAATCCTTTTTTGATAGCGCCTGGTATGTTTTAGGTAACCGGGTCAAAAGTTTTGAAAAGGAATACGCATCCTTCAACCAGGTAAATTATTGTGTGGGAGTTAGTAACGGCCTGGATGCTTTACATATCGCTCTAAAAACTTTGGGAATTGGCGCCGGTGACGAAGTGATTGTACCATCCAATACTTACATAGCTACCGCCTTGGCAGTTTCTTATGTTGATGCAACACCAGTATTTGTTGAGCCTGACGTATATACTTACAATATCAATCCTGCCAAAATAGAAGCTGCTGTCACTGGAAGAACAAAAGCAGTTATGCCGGTTCATTTGTATGGCCAGTCATGCGAGATGGAAGAAATAATGATGATCGCCCAAAAACATAATTTATTTGTAATAGAGGATAATGCTCAGTCGCAGGGCGCTTCTTATAAAGGAAAGTTTACAGGAAGTTGGGGTAATATAAACGGCACCAGCTTTTATCCCGGAAAAAATTTAGGTGCCTTGGGCGATGCCGGTGCGATTACTTCCAGCGATGAAGCATTGGCAAAAAAGGCTGCGGTTTTAAGAAATTATGGCTCCGATAAAAAGTATTTTAATGACACGATAGGTTTTAATATGAGACTTGACGAATGCCAGGCTGGATTTCTGTCAGTGAAACTGAAATACTTAAAAGCATGGACGGCCCAAAGGCAGCAAATTGCGCAATGGTATCAGGATGCTTTGAAAAAAACAGGCGATTTAATATTGCCTGCAATTGCACAACATGCAACACATGTTTATCATTTATACGTAGTGCGCACAAAAAATCGTGATGAGCTTCAGAAATATCTTGAAGAGAATGGCATCGGCACGCTGATCCATTATCCCATACCTCCACATTTGCAAAAAGCTTATCAGCACCTGGGCTTAAAAAAAGGAGATTTTCCCATCGCAGAAGAGATCGCAGATACGTGCTTAAGCTTGCCGCTTTGGCCTGGTATGAGTGAGGCCAATATACTCTATATTGCAGAAAAAATAAATTCTTTTTTTAAAAAATAAATTTCCTGAAACTGCTTTTTTTTCCGAACAATAATTAAATAAAGCTGTGAACTTTTTCAAAACAAGTTTTTATACATCCGTATCCACAGCAATAAATTTTATCAGTGGTTTTATAATTGTAAAAGTTGTGGCCGTAAAAATCGGGCCTGCCGGTATCGCTTTGGTTGGTCAGTTTCAAAATATCACAGCTATGCTAACGATTTTCGCAACAGCGGCAATTGCTACCGGTGTTGTGAAATATCTTTCAGAACACCAAAACGATCCCGCAAAACGAAATCAAATCATTAATACCGCGTTTGTAATTGTTTTAGTCAGCTCTTTGATCGTGTCGGTATTTGTGATGTGCGCCAGTGGCTATTTATCCCTCGCCGCTTTCAAAACAAGAAATTTCTGGCTTGTCTTTTTTTTATTCGGATTTTTTATGATAACAATTTCTTTCAATATAATTTTTTCAGCAATTCTAAACGGGCTGAAAGCCATACGGCAATTCACCATTATAAATATTTGCGCTTCGATAACAGGAGTTGTTCTTGCTATTATTTTTACCTACGCTTTTGGAATTGAAGGCGTGTTAATTTCTAGCCACCGCTTCGTCTGTTATTATTTTTTTTATCAATGTTTTTCTCTTTAAAAAATTAAACATCAAATGGAAACCGGGTTTTAAATCCTGGGATAAAAATGTAGTGAAAATGCTTTCCGGCTTTTCCCTGATGGCCATTGTTAGCGGTTTTGTATCGCCTGCCATGCAGGTTTTTATCAGGGACAGAATTATATCTCAATTCTCTGTAACTGATGCCGGATATTGGCAGGCAGTTACCAAAATTTCAGATTACTATTTAGGCTTTATCACAACGGTATTGGCGGTTTATTATATGCCACGCCTTTCTGAAATTCAAAGCAGGAAATTGCTGAGAGCCGAAATATTAAAAGGGTATAAAATCGTTTTGCCTGTTGTAGGAATTTTGGCTTTTGCAATCTGGCTTCTAAAGGATTTTATCATTCATGTATTGTTTACCCCGGAATTTTTACCAATGAAACCGCTGTTCACCTATCAATTACTGGGCGATTTTTTCAAAATAGGAAGCTGGTTACTGGCCTATCTGATGATTGCAAAAGCAATGACAAAAACATACATCATCACAGAAATTATTTTTGGAATATCTTACGTTATCCTTTCTTACTATATGATGAACCAATATGGAATAATTGGCGCCACTTATTCATTTTGTATTAACTATGGCCTTTATTGGATCTTGATGTTTTTCCTTATGAAAAACAAAATTAGCAAGTCAGGCTAAGCATCCGTTCTTCCTGCTCAAACAGATTACAACGGGGCTGCAATGTTTAGCCATTTTTTTCGTTATCATTTGGGTATTTCTTGTGTTTCGTGAAGAAACATATCCAAATTCATTGAATGGCCTTTTATCAATCCTTAAAAAATCAATATAACAGCCCGGCCTTAAAGTCAATGGGCATTTATACAATTACCAATTTTTTTGGTAAAGGATTGTCCTTTCTTTTACTGCCGCTTTTTACCAATCCCAAATACTTATCACCTGCAGATAATGGGCTTTTAAGTCTTTTCGGCCAGGCTATCATTTTCATTTTACCCTTAATAAATCTTGGGATTTTGCAATCAGCTTCGGCAGATTATTTTAAGCTGGATAAAAATAAATTTAAAGATTTTTGCACTACAGGCTTTACGATGTCGGTCTCAATGGCCGTATTAGCTTTTATTATTTTCTTTTTTGCCAGGAATTTTTTATACAAAGAATTTTCTTTTCCACCGATTTTTATCTGGGCGATTCCGCTTGTCGCGTTCTTTAATTTCTGCTATGAGTTGGTAATCCTTCTTATCCGAAACAGGGATGAGGCATCGAAATATATGAAAGTGAATATGGCAAGGATTATTACAGAGCTCGGACTTGCTGTGATTCTTATTGTTGTGTTTTCCTGGGGCTGGTTGGGGCGTGTTTCAAGCATTCTTATTGCGGCCGGTGTTATAGCGTTATACGCTATTTATTTCCTGATCAGCAATGGCTTTTTATCGGGAAAAATAAAAAAAGAAATCATCTATGGAGAACTGAAATATAGCGTTCCGATCATCATGATGCAATTGAGCATGTTTTCCCTTTTTTCATCAGATACTTTTATGCTGGCGGGAATAACTAAAAATACTTCAGAAGTAGGAATTTATGGAATGGCTTGTGTATTTGGCAGTATTCTTATAACGCTTTCAAGTGCACTCATCCAATATATGGTGCCTAAAATTAACACAGCTCTTTCCAGGAAAGTAATTGATTATAGCGAAATAAAAAAACATTCCCTGGTGTATGCAGGTGTTATGGCGATTGCTTTTTTAATACTGCTTGCAGGTGTTCCGCTGATCTATCATTTTTTTATTAATGATAAATATTGGGGCGGCATTCGATATTTTTGCTTTCTTTCTATGGGTTATTTTTTCTGGACAATAACTATTTTTTTATATACTTTCCTGCTGTTTTTTAAGCAAAAAAAATTGCTCTTAATGCTTGCCTGTTCAGCCCTGATCATTAGCCTGTCCGGTAACTATTTATTTATAAAGTTTCTTGGCTTCTATGGTGCAGCTATTTCGGTATGCTGTAGCTATTTTATAGTAATGCTGTTGGCCTTGATTGCAACAAAAAAATATTGGAAAGCTTTGGTATATTCTGATGAAAAATGAAGAAGACAATCTTATACATAATTGATTCGCTCGAAGGCATTGGCGGCACAGAACAAACGTTAGTTGCTTCTCTTAAAGACATTCATTACTCGTACAACATTGTATTGGTCACCCTTCGTCCGGCAAATGTTTTTGACAAAAAATATTTTTTTGTTGATAAGCAGTATTGCCTTAACATGCAATCACGAACAAAAATATTTTCAGCAGCAAAAAAATTAAAAAAGATCATTAAAGAGAATGAAGTTGTTTTTGTTCATTCATTTCTCTATTGGAGTACATTGGTTGCCAGGCTTGCCTGCGGCAAAAAAACTGCTCACATATTTAAGCTTACTACTGTAATGACGCAACATGTTTACACCAATAAGTGGTACAGTGGTTATACTAAATTATTAGATCATTTAACTTATAAAAAAAATCAAATAGTAGTTTCGCCAACTATTGAGGTACTCGCAGATTTTGATAATGCCATTGGCGTTAAAGGGCGTTCACAAATAATTTACAATTTTGTGGGGGATGATTTTTACAAAAATCAGATAGCATATAAAAAAGCTCCGGGCCAGCTAAAATTAGTCGCGGTTGGGAACATAAAAGAAGTAAAAAATTACCAGGTAATCATTGATGCCTTTATACTTTTGCCCGGCTTACCTATCTCGATCGACATTTACGGTTCAGGCGATTTTAAAGATAGCCAGCAGCAGCAGATCAGGGAGAATAAACTTGCCATAAACAGGATGGGCGCAACAAATCGTATTTACGAAGTGCTTCCAAAGTATGACGCCTTTATTATGAGTTCGCTCGTAGAAGGCTTTGGCATTTCAGCCGCTGAAGCAATGGCCGTTGGTCTTCCCCTTTTATTATCTGACATAAAAGTTTTTAAAGAAGTCTCTGATGGCAATGCCTTCTTTTTTAATCCAACTAACGGCCAGGATTTAGCTGATGTGATCACCTCAGTTTTTAATAATAAATTTAGCCTGGAAACATTTTCCGAAAAAGGAAAAGCCCTTGCAAAAGAAAAATATACAAAACAGAAATATATAAATGACCTCCTGGAATTATACAATGATGTGAACATAAAACAGAATCATCTATTTTCGTAAAGTCTTAATTGCTTATACATGTGTGGCATTGCCGGGTTTATTGATTATAAAAACATTTCTTCAATCAATATTCTGAAGGACTGTACCGATGTGCTTTTTCATCGTGGTCCCGATGGTGGTGGCTATGAATTTTTCCAGGAAGAAAATTGCCAGGTAGGGCTCGGTCACCGGCGTTTATCTATTATTGATCTGAGTAATGCAGGCAGTCAGCCGATGTGGTACAAAAATTTTTGTATCACTTTCAATGGTGAAATATACAATTATGAAGAAATAAAATCAGAGCTGGAAAAACTTGGGCACGAATTTAAATCCCATTCAGATACCGAGGTGATTCTTCATGCCTGGGAAGAATGGAAGGAACTGATGATTGATAAGTTCATAGGCATGTTTGCATTTGTGATATATGATTCAGTTCACAAAACAATAGACTGCTTCCGGGACAGGCCCGGCATAAAGCCATTCTATTATTATTGGCACGATGGACTGTTTTTATTTGCATCAGAATTAAAAAGTTTTCATAAGCACCCTGCATTTAAAAAAGAAATTAATAAGCAAGCTGTTTACCAGTTTATCCAATATGGATTTATAATGACGCCGCTCTCAATCTTCAATTTCACTTTTAAATTGCTCCCCGGGCATTATTTTCATTTTGACATCGGCAAAGCAACATTCAACATCGAAAAATACTGGGACGTTTATGATGCTTATAATAAACCTAAACTTGACATTTCAGAAAATGAAGCAAAAACTAATATTGAAGAGTTATTAATTTCTGCTTCGAAATATAGAATGGTTGCCGACGTTCCTGTAGGTATTTTCCTGAGCGGTGGCTACGACAGCACCCTCATTACCGCATTACTGCGAAATCACCAGTCAAAAAAATTAAAAACTTTTACTATTGGCTTTCACGAAACAAGCCATAACGAGGCTGTGTATGCGAAAGAGATTGCCAGGTTCCTGCAAACAGATCATACAGAATACTATTGCACTACCAGGGAAGCGCAGGAGATAATTCCGGAGATACCTTTTTTTTGTGATGAACCTTTTGGCGACTCGTCAATCATCCCTACCACGCTTGTTTCCAGGCTTGCGAGACGCGAGGTAACGGTGGCATTAAGCGCAGATGCCGGTGATGAAGTTTTTGGAGGCTACTACAAATATTCTCTGGCCATTGATTATTTAAAAAAGATTAATTATTTACCCGGCAATTCAAAAAAATATGCCGGTTGGGTTCTAAAATATTTGCCTGATTCGTTTGTTAACCGCTTTACGAAAAGTCATTCAGGTTCGATAAAAAAACAAAGGTTCGCAGATCTGTTAGCCAGTCCGGATATAACGGCTCCGATAATTATGGATCAAATGCTTTCGCAAACTTATTCAAATGAACAAATGCTGTTTTTATTTTCAGAAAATATTATTAAGCCGGAATCTTTTTTTAATTCTGAACCTGAACTGAAAAATACAAAGGGCCAACTTGATAAAATGTTTGCGATTGATTATAAAACCTATTTACCGAACGACATTCTTGTAAAAGTGGACAGGGCAAGCATGGCCGCGTCACTTGAAGCAAGAGAGCCTTTGCTGGATCACCGGATACTGGAATTTGTTGCGCAGCTTCCTGAGCATTTAAAGATAAGAGATGGCAATAAAAAATACCTTCTTAAGCAAATAGTACATAAATATGTTCCGAAAGAAATTATGGACCGGCCCAAAATGGGCTTCGCAGTTCCGGTTGCTAACTGGCTGAGAAAAGATCTTAAATATTATGCGGAAGAATTTATGAGTGATAAAGAATTTGAAAAACATGGCCTGTTTAAAAAAGCAGCAGTGGAAAATATAATAAAACGTTTTTTTGACGGTGATTCTAATTATGATAGTCTCTATTGGTATTTGCTCATGTTTCAAATGTGGTATAAAAAATGGATGGATTAAAGTTCCGTACCAAGTGCCCTGAAAAAATCAGCTATTAAATATTTTCATTAGCATAAAAACATTCTTTCATGTGTGGCATCACCGGCTTTATAGATTTCAATAATACCTCTTCACCAGCAGTTTTAAAGGATTGTACAGATACCCTTTCTCACCGCGGGCCAGACGGCAGCGGTTACGAATTTTTCCAACAAGAAAACTACCAAATCGGATTAGGCCATCGGCGCTTATCTATTATTGATCTCACCAGCGCAGGCAGCCAGCCTATGTTATATAAAAATTATTGCATCATTTTCAACGGCGAAATCTACAATTTTGCAGAAATAAAAAAAGAGCTCGAAGCGCTGGGACATAAATTTATTTCTCATTCGGATACCGAAGTACTTCTTCATGCTTTCGAACAGTGGAAAACCGAAATGGTGCATCGGCTCATCGGTATGTTTGCGTTTGTTATTTATGATGCACAGAAGCAGGAATTATATTGTTTCCGGGACAGGCCGGGAGTGAAACCATTTTATTATTATTGGTCAGATAGCTTGTTTCTTTTTGGATCGGAACTGAAAGCCCTGATGAAACATCCTTCTTTTAAAAAAGAGATAAATCTTGACGCTGCCGCCGCCTTTCTTCAACTGGGGTATGTGCCGGCTCCGCATAGTATTTACAAAGAGACTCATAAATTACAGCCCGGTCATTTTTTAAAATTAGATCTCAAAACAAAAAAAATCTTTTTAGAACAATACTGGAATGTTTACGATGCCTACAATCAGGTTCCGATGGTTATTGATTATGAAGACGCATTGCTGGAAACAGAAAAATTACTTCTCAATGCATTTCAATACCGCATGGTTAGCGATGTTCCTGTGGGCGTTTTTTTAAGCGGAGGCTATGACAGCACCTGCGTTACAGCGCTTCTTCAAAGAAATAACACAGAAAAAATTAAAACATTTACCATAGGCGTAGCTCATGCCGGAATAAATGAAGCGCCTTTCGCAAAAGACATTTCGCAAAGGTTTGGCACCGATCATACCGAACATTATTGCACGGAAAAAGAAGCATTGGAAATCGTACCGCAACTTCCTTATTTTTATGATGAACCGTTCGCAGACAGCAGCGCTATTCCCACCACGCTGGTAAGCAAAATTGCGAGACAAAAAGTTACTGTTGCGCTGTCTGCAGATGGAGGAGATGAAATATTTGCGGGATATAACAGGTACGACTACATGATGAAATATGGAAAACTGCTTAAGCAGATTCCCGCGCCGCTGCGCAAAAGTGTTGCCTATTTTATGAACTATATTCCAGCTAAAAATATTCCGGTGTTTAGTAAAAAATATCTTTTTCAAAGCCGGTATCAAAAGATAAAATCGCTTTTAAAAAATCCATCTGAAGAAAATATAATGTTGCACCTTACTAAGGTCATGGAAGATGAAGATGTATCTAAATTTTTTAAGAAAAATGTTTCGTCTCTTAAAACAGCCCTGCAGAGTAAGGAGTTGAAAGATGAATATTATTCATCACTTGCTTTTATGATGGCTGTTGATTACCAAACCTATTTGCCGGACGATATTTTACAAAAAGTGGACCGTGCTACGATGAGCGTAAGCCTTGAAGGTCGCGAACCATTTTTGGATCATCGCGTGATAGAATGGGCCGCAAGGTTGCCCATGAATTACAAATACAACAAGGGAAATAAGAAACATATTATCAGGGAGATCGTTCATAAATATATTCCCAAAGAAGTTATGGATCGACCTAAAACAGGCTTTGGAATTCCAATAGCGCAGTGGCTTAATTCAGAATTAAAGCCTTTTGTTGATCAATTCTTAAATGCTGATTTTGTAAGGAAACAGGAAATATTTCACGTTGAAGAAATTGAAAAAATTAAAACGGCATTTTATAACGGCAAGACCGAACGCGCAGAAACCATCTGGTATATGCTGATGTTTCAAATGTGGTACGACAAATGGATTAACAATAATTGATTCGTTTAATTAATCCATCTTCAAAAAAAGTTGCTTTGAACACGCCAAAAAAAATTCTCTTCATTTCTTATGACGGCTTAACCGATCCGTTAGGTCAAAGCCAGATCATTCCCTACCTTACAGGACTTACAAAATACGGCTATCAATTCACGATTCTCAGTTGTGAAAAACCCGAAAGATTCTTATCAGACAAAGCGCTTATCGAAGAAATTTTAGCGCCTTATCCAATTGAATGGGTTCCGATTCTTTATCATAAAAGACCACCAGTGCTTTCATCGGTTTATGATGTGATTCAATTAAGAAGGAAAGCGGGTCAATTGCATAAAAAGAAACATTTTGACCTGGTCCACACACGCGCCGGAATACCTGCCCTCATTGGGTTGTGGATGAAAAATAAGTTTGGCGTAAAATTCTTAAATGATATCAGAGAATTCTTTGCAGAAAGCCGCGTAGATGGCGGCATGTGGAAAAAAGAAAATATACTTTACAAACAGATCTATAATTATTTTAAAAAAAAGGAAGATGAGGCAATTGACAAATCTGATGGCATTGTTTGCCTGACATATGCTGCGGAAAAAATTATAAAACAACTACCGCCTTATAAAAAAGAAATACCTGTTAAAGTAATTCCGTGCAGTGTTGACATGGATCTTTTCGATCCCGCAAAAATTGATCAACAGGAAAAACTGGAATTCATAAAAGACTTTAAAATTTCAGAACAGGATTTTATCATAAGCTACCTTGGTTCTGTCGGAGGCTGGTACCTTACTGATCAAATGATGATGTTCTGTAAAATTATTTCAGATAAATTCCCTTCGGCAAAATTTTTATTCATCTCTCCCCATCAGCATGAAACGATTTATAAGCAGGCGGAAAAATGCGGACTACAACGTGAAAAAATTATCGTAACTCATGCGAAAAGAAAACAAGTTCCGGTGTTACTTTCATTGAGCGATTATTCTTTATTTTTTATAAAGCCCTGCTATTCCAAACTATCGTCGTCGCCCACCAAGCATGGCGAAATAATGGCTATGGGAATTCCTGTGATCACTAACGCAGGCGTTGGAGACGTGGAGGAAATTGTTACAAAATATAAGTCCGGAATCGTATTAAAAGAATTGAGCGAAAAAGAATTTCAGCGGGCTATTTTGTTGCTTTCAAAGGAGAATAATTTTGATAAAAAACAGATCAGGTCGGGCGCTTTATCATTTTATAATCTCGAAAATTCTGTTAAGCGTTATCATGAAATTTACTCCATGATTTTTTCAAATAAAAAGTGAATTATATTTTTTGTCCAACCGAATGATAAAAGGGAACGTTCTCACTAACGGTTATATTCGACAATCCTGCATTTTGCATTAATGCAATTACTTCAGCCTTCGAAAATCTTTGCTCGAGCGCGGTGCCAAACCTGTCGAGCGCATCGTTTCTCAATATGAAAAAAGATTTATCAGCATAGTCACTTAATGGAATATGCAACGCTATTTTTTGCATACCAAAAAAGTTGAAGAGCCTTGTTAATGAAACAAAAGGCAGGTATAATATGACAGCGAGAAAATCACATACCCATCTTTTTAATTTCGGAGGAAACTTACATACAATTTTGCGAAGTATATTTCCCAGCTTAAATAAAGCTGCAAAAAACCAACCTCGGTTTTCTAAATTATAATATAGATAACTGTAAAAAAATCCTCCTGGCTTTATTTTTTTTACGCAATCTTTCATTGCCTGCTGCGTATCGGGGATGTGATGCAATACGCCAACACTCATACCGAAATCGAAGGTATTGTCATTGAAAGGCAAAGTGTCAACAGAAGCTTTAACGAGCCTTACATTACTGACGTCAGCTAACACCTTTGCAGCTCCAAAAATTGCATTGCTTGGATCAACGGCCTCAATGAAGCCGGCACGCTGCGATAAAAACCTGCTCCATCGGCCCGTACCGCAACCAATGTCAATTCCATAGGTCTGTTTGTTTACCATCTTCTCATCAATAATGTCAAAATATTTTGTTCCTGCGAGCTGAATATCCCGTTCAGAGAATTCATTAAATTTCGTCCACTCCTCGCCAAATCCCTGCACAACTTTTTTATCAATATTTTTTCCATTGATGTCAAAGACATAAATATTTTTATTTCCTGCTTTTATTATGTCATCCGGATCTCTTACAAAATCTACAATCATTACGTTTATTTTATTCTTAAAGCGGGCGCAAAAATAACAGTATTTTTTATAGGGTTTATTTTTAAAGCCCCCGGGGTAATCTATTTTGTACGCCAATAAAACAGATGGCAAGATTCCTCCGCTCTATCTAAATATCAGCTATCTTTTATTTGAAACGCTTTTAAAAAAGAGTGCTGTTTTTTAACTTTTATAATTAAAAACCGGAATTAGTTTCTACTGTTCAAACGACAAAAAATTCACAATGCTCATGTAGAAAGGTGCAAATCCTGCTTTTCAACTGCAGGCTTAATTTTATTATTGTAATGAAGAATTAGCAGTAAAGAAATCACATAAAATGGCATGGCCGGAATCTTATACCTAACCAATGTTCCAAAATTCAGCGTGGTAGCGCCAACAAATATTGCGAACACCATCGAAAAAAAGAAACAATATAATATGATAGGATATTTTACAATGGAGCTAAGAAATTTCCTGATACCTACTTTTACAATAACGATAAGCGTGAGCAACATGATAGCAAGGCTCTCAAGAGATGAAAGCAGTGTAGAAACATTTCTTGATTCCCACAAAAAAGGTCGAAACAGCGTTGCCACTAAAGCCGCCGGCGCCATCTTAACGAGGCTGCTGGCTGTGCCATCGAAGGTGACACCCAATGAAAAAAATGATCCTTCGGCTTCCCTGCTTTGTGTGTTAAAGTTTTCCTGCCTGGCTGATATCCCTTCGGCAAGATTATCACCCGCATATTTATCCAAACTGCCAATCATCGTATCGCTGAATTGAATAAAAGCAAAAACACTTCCGAAAACAAATACCATTACAAGCAAAACCTTGCCCAGCTTGTTTTTAACCAACATTGCATTTTTAAGGAGAAGGAATACGATAAAAGCCGGAAGATATGAAATGAGGATGTACACTTTTACAATGGAAAAAATGTATATCGATATAAATATCCTGATCGTATTTTTAATGACGTTTCTTTTCTTATAAGCTAATTGATAAAGAGAATAAGTAAGCCAGCCCAAGGCGCTTATTACCAAGGGCTCCTTTAATATGCCCGAACTCCAGAAAGTAAAAGTTGGCAGGTATAAAATAGCAAGCGCAAATTGTTTGTAAAGCTGCGGATATTGCTCACAAAAAAATCGATATAATTTCCAAACACCCGTGAAAGCAATCATCGCAAAAAAAAGATTGATCGCCATATATTTGCCAAAAGTAAAAAAGCACAGCAGGGCTGTAATCCTTATCACCATGAAGTTTCCCGCGTCTGCAAAATACCCGATTTCATTTGGGTTATTCAACATATTAGCATCAATATTTTTCCCTGACGTAAAAAGCAAATAAAATTTCGATGGAGTATGAAGAATGAGTTTATAAAGATTATATCCTTCAGGAAAATAAAGCGTAGTAGTGTCTCCTAAGGATATGTACAACACGAAAATGCTATAACACAATGATGCAAATACCTTTAACCAGAAAAAGTTCCGGTGATAGATTTTAAGCCTTTCATCTTTTATTTTTTTTCTTGAAAATGAAAAAAGAAATGAAAAGATTACGGCATAAATGAAGAACGCAATAAAATCCAGCAGATTCATGTAGGTTAATAAAAATTTAAGACAAACTTTCCATTCATTCTTAACGAAGGAAGTTATAATTAATTATTTGGATAAGCGCTAATAACACGGTTTATTTTGGCCAGTGGAAACTGACGATAACTGTAAAATACAATTAACAAGCCGGCTAACAGGCTGGCACAAACGCTGATGAATACAACTAAGGTCTAACGCTCGCAGATAAAAAGTTATCTGCAATAAAACGCAATATTTATCAAGAAAATTTGAGCTGTAGTCCTGGTGAGAAAGAAGCAGCAATAATTTCCGTGGGACGGCGTTATTACTGAACAAAATGCTCTGGCAATTTTATCCAATAATTAATTGAATTAGTAATTCAATCCTAATAAAAAACTCAATGCAAAAAACGATAGCTGTCGTTGTTACTCATAACCGGCTGCAATTATTGACAGAGTGTATTGATGCTTTAAGAAACCAAACCCATCGTTTAGATAAAATACTTGTAATTAATAATGGCAGCTCAGATAATACGGCAAGCTGGCTAAATGACCAGGATGATCTTGCGGTGATAACACAGGATAACCGGGGACCCGGCGATGCCTTTGGCAAAGGAATTCAATGGGGATTTGAACGTGGCTTTGAATGGATATGGTGCATGGATGATGATGGCTATCCCAAAAATGATGCCCTGAAAAATTTACTAACGGCAGAGGTAGGAAACGAACTTGCACTGTTAAACTGCGTCGTTATCAATAAAGAAGATAAAAGATCATTTGTATGGAAAACACAACAATATACTTCACTTGATAACGTAGATTGTGAGCTGATTCATGGTAAAGGTCATCCTTTCAACGGAACACTTATTCATCGAAAAATTATAGAACGTGTTGGCGTACCGGAAGCCAAATTATTTTTGTGGGGAGATGAAACTGAATATTATTACAGAATTACAAGAAAAAATAAGATCCCTGTAATTACCGTTACTTCAAGCATTCACTTTCACCCTTCTTCGCCATTCTCTTTGCGCAAAGATTGGGACTATGCTTCTTCCTGGAAAATGTATTATTACATCAGGAACAGGCTTGCTGTTCATAAATCTAAATTTCAAAATAAAGCTATCGCAATCATTAATTATACCTGTTTCATTATTGCCTTTTTGGGTATCATCATTATTTTTCAAAAGACAAATAAATTCAAAAAGCTGGCATTTCTTTTTTGGCCATTATCTGATGCACTTTTCAACAAATACCACTCAACACCTGCCAGCATCTTAAGCAGGCTTAGAAAAAGCGCAGGAATTTCCGGCTAAAGATTTTAAGAGAATAAAAAATTCAATTTACTCACTCTACCGGTTGTTGAGTAACCAGCATGTAAAACTCTCATCCAGGCTTTACCTTATCTTCTAATTTTTTTGAGATTATTTTCGCTTTTTATTCTAAAAAGTAAACTTTCATTTTGGCAAGTGCGGGCAATAAGATAATAAGAATAACGACTGCTCCCATGGCGCTGGCATACCTGCTGCCTGGTCAAATGAAATTCATGCATGAAAACGGTTTTGATGTGCCGATGATAAGCGCTGATGGAAAAGATCGTGAACAAGTTATCACAAATGAAAAATGCCGGCACATTATCGTGCCAATGACCCGCACGATAACGCCTTGGCAGGATTTAAAATGTCTCTGGCAATTAATTAAAATCTTCAGGAAGGAGAAGCCAGACATCGTTCACACACATACACCAAAGGCGGGCCTGTTGGGAATGTTAGCTGCCTTTATTTGCTCCGTAAAAGTGAGAATTCATACAGTAGCCGGGTTACCGTTAATGGTTGAGAAAGGATTTAAATTCCGCTTGCTTACTTTCATTGAAAAAATAACTTTTGCCGCTGCAAACCATGTATGGCCTAACAGCAATTCTTTAAAAAAATATATCGTTGAAAATAACCTCTCAAAAAAATCAAAGTTGGAAGTAATTGGTTCAGGTTCTTCCAATGGGATTAATTTAAACCGTTTCAATAAAGAGCTTCCTGATAATAATGCGATCGAAAAAATAAAAAGCATTATTCAGTATTCTGAACAAAATAAATATTTACTTTTTGTTGGAAGAATGGTAGCCGATAAAGGAGTCGCTGAACTTGTAAATGCATTTTCCGTTTTGCAGAAAAACCATGATCAACTAAAACTAATATTAATTGGTCCGGACGAAAAAGAATTAGACCCGCTGCCTTTTGATACTTTAAATCAAATACAAAATAATTCTGCAATCCTTCGCATTAACTGGACAGATCATGTGGAATTTTATATGGCTATAGCAGATTATTTTGTATTCCCTTCCCATCGCGAAGGCTTTCCGAATGTTTTATTACAGGCAGGCGCCATGCAATTGCCCGTAATATGCAGTAACATTCCCGGCAATGTAGATCTTATAATAAATAATGAAACAGGAATTATTATTTGAAAAACAAAATGAAGAAGATTTATTGAATGCCATTTCTAAGGCAATCGAAAATCCTGTTAACTCACAAAAAATGGCCGCTAACTTAAATAAAATAATCCGGGAAAAATATGATCAGCAAGAGATCTGGAAATGCTTGTTGAATAAATATCAAATCTTAACAGCTAAAAATTAATCCTTAATGTAGATCTATTTAGCCAATTTTTTAACCGGGTTTCCAATGTAAACGCCGGGTTCTGAAATATTTTTTACCACTACTCCGCCCATTCCGATCGTTACATTATTACATATTTCAACTCCTTGCCTTACTGCAGAATTTGTTCCAAAATATACACCATTACCAAACTTGCAATTGCCGCTGATATTGGTTCCGGGAGTAGTTGTAAAATAATCGCCGATCTCACAGTCATGCCCTATCGTCGTGTGAAGGTTAAGATGAGCATGTCTTCCAATTTTTACATTACAGGTAATAATAGTTCCCGCCGTTACTATGCTCCCGGCTCCGATTTCTACCCATTGAGAAATAACGGCGCTCGGGTGAATTATAGTAGTAAAAGTTGTATCAGATGGCAAACTATCAACTATTTTTTTTCTTAAAACAGGATCGCCAACACCTACAATAACATTATATAATTCAGGATTGAATAAGGAATGACTAATAACATCAATGCCCATAATCGATTTTGTATCATAATCTTCATCTGCAACCATGAAACAAGCAATTTTCGCAATGTCATCTATCGGTGTTTTTGAGGCATCAATGAGGCAGCAAAGAACTTCCCGTGCAAAACCGCCGGCGCCGACGATACAAAGTTTTTTATCTTCCATAGCTATACTTGTTTCAATTTCCAACTGGTATTTTTTTTATTATTGCTCGCAAATTATAATTGGTTGCCTTATATACAATTTCAAAATATGCACTGTTTTAAAATTAAAACCCTTAAAAAGTCCGTTACACGCTGTTCATCCGTAAGCTCGATAAAACGGATCAATCCCAACGTAGTGCTGTTTAGAGATATTATGATTGTCATTTAAAAAACTTTGCAAAACGCGCAAAAACCTTTAACCACAGCAATAATCCCCTTTTTTAAACGTTTTTAATATCAGTAAAATAATTCTCAGTTATTGACCAATTTTAAAAAGTAAAAATCAATCCTATGATACTTATTGGTTATTCAGGCCATTCCTATGTCATCAATGGAATTCTTAATAAGCTTGGTATTAAAACTACGGGATATTGCGATAATGAAGAGAAAAAATCCAATCCGTTTTCATTGAAATACTTTGGGACTGAACTCTCTTCCACCGGCATTAAAGCATTATCGCAAAATGATTTTTTTATCTCCGTTGGAAATAACGCAATCCGGAAAAATATCTTTAATAACCTTGCTATAAGGAATCTGCTGCCCATAAACGCCGTGCATCCGTCTGCTGTGTTAGATGATACGGTTCAGCTTGCTTCTCACGGAATAATGATTTCAGCGAACGTAACGATCAATGCGCTGGCACGCATAGGAACAGGAGCTATTTGCAATACCTTTTGCATAATCGAGCACGAATGTGAAATTGGCGATTTCGCTCATGTTGGCCCGGGCGCTGTTTTGTGTGGAAATGTAACCGTGGGTGAAAATTCGTTTATAGGAGCAAAATCAGTTGTAAGAGAAGGAATAAAAATAGGCAAGAATGTAATTGTTGGCGCAGGATCCGTAGTGGTTAAAGACATTGCTGACAACCTGAAAGTAGTAGGAAACCCCGCAAGAGTCCTGATCAAAGCGTAATATATATTCTTCATGTCCTTGATCATGTTTCCCGTTAAAGACTGGTTTAAACTATATTTGCAAGCCTATAAACAAAAGTAATTTATGAAAGTTTTGGTTACAGGAGGTGCGGGATATATCGGGTCTGTATTGGTGCGCCAGTTACTAAATAAAGGGTATAAGGTGCGAGCTTTTGACAGCTTGAAATTTGAAGGTGATGCTTTATACGATGTAATGCTACACCCGAATTTTGAATTTATGAAAGGCGATGTAAGAGTAATGCCGGTGATGTAAAAAAGGCATTGGAAGGAATTGACGCTATTGCGCATTTGGCGGCTATTGTGGGCGATCCTGCCTGCAAAAAATTCAGCGATGAAGCCAAAGAGACCAACTGGTCGGGCAGTGTGAAGTTTATTTGATGCTGCTGAAAAAGCCGGTGTCAGGCGTTTTGTTTTCGCCAGCACCTGTAGTAATTATGGTAAGATGGCTAATGCTGATTCTTACGTTACAGAAACGTCTCCTTTAAATCCGGTTTCTCTATATGCGGAACTGAAAGTGCAATTTGAAAAATATTTAATTGAGGAAAGAAAGGATTCTAAAATGTGTAGTACCGCTTTGCGTTTTAGCACTGTCTATGGTTTTTCACCGCGGATAAGGTTTGATCTTACGGTAAATGAATTTACACGCAATGCGGCAGTTTACGGAGAGCAGGAAATATGGGGCGCTCAATTCTGGAGGCCTTACTGCCATGTGGACGATCTGGCGAGAGCGGCCGTGCTTGTGTTTGAAAGTCCGGAAGAAAAAGTGAGGGCAAATGTATTTAATGTTGGCGCCACCGAAGAAAATTACAACAAGGGAATGATAATCGAAGAAGTTTGTAAAATAGTTCCCAATGTAAATGTGAAATATGTTGAGATGAATGAAGATCCGAGAGATTACAGAGTGAATTTTGATAAAATAAAAAATGAATTGGGTTATACAATAACTAAAAAAGTTCCTGAAGGAATTCGTGAAATTTATACACTGTTAAAGACTGGAATTATCACCGATCCTTTTGCTCAAAAGTTTAGAAATATTTAAATTACCCGAAATTTTTTACTGGTGTTATCAAAATTAATTACTCTTGCTTGCTGCAGGAGTTTTTTTATAGGTTTGTAATGCGATAATAAATTTTAGATCAAATTAATTTTATGTTGTTATTAAGTGGCCCCAATATGGCCGGAAATGAATTGAAATACATAACAGAATGTATTGAGACAGGCTGGGTTAGTAGTGTGGGTGCCTATGTAGATCAATTCGAAAAAATGACGGCTGCATTCGCCGGAACCAAGTATGCAGTTGCTACAAGTAGTGGTACTACTGCTTTGCACGTTTGTTTAATTATGAGCGGTGTAAATGAAAACGACCTGGTTATTGCGCCTAATATCACTTTTGTGGCTACGCTCAATTCCATAAAATACACCGGCGCTTCTCCCGTGCTTATTGATGCTGACGAAAAAAACTGGCAAATGGATCTAAACCTGGTGGAAGAATTTTTGGAAAATGAAACCATTCAAAAAGAAGATGCCTGCTATCATAAAAAAACCGGTAAAAGGATTCCCGTAATCATGCCCGTTCATGTACTTGGGAACATTTGCGATATGGATAGGTTGCTATTGCTTGCGAAACGACATAATCTAATAATAATTGAAGACAGCACAGAGGCATTGGGGAGCTATTATAAAGGAGCGCATTCAGGAAGTATGGGATCATTAGGCACCTTTAGTTATAATGGAAATAAAATCATAACCACCGGCGGCGGCGGTATGATTGTTACCAATGATGAAAAACTATCAAAAAGGGCGAAACATCTTACTACACAGGCAAAGAGCGATCCTTTTGAATACATGCATGATGAAATAGGCTATAATTACAGGCTTGTAAATGTTGCAGCAGCAATGGGCGTGGCACAAATGGAACAATTGCCTTTATTTCTTACCAGGAAAAAGGAAATCATTGCATTTTACAAAAAAGAATTAGAGGGTATTGGCGATATAGAATTTCAACAAGTAAGTAAGGACGTAAACCCCTAATTGGTGGATGCCTACTATTAAATCTATGCGGCAACGGGAGCTCTTGAAAGTATTAAATGAAAATAAAATGCAAAGTCGTCCCTTTTGGGTTCCAATGAATCAACTTCCTATGTTTGCAAAAGACATCTATTTTCAGAAAACGGACCGCTCCGATTTTTTATATAAAACCTGCCTCAGCATTCCATGTTCAACCAATATTACAAATGAAGAATTAAAAGAAGTAAGTAATAAAATCAAGACACTATTTTAATCAACAATTTGGCGGTATTTTGCATTAGGTTTCTCAGGTACGCAATCAGAAACAGGCAACCCTTAAGCAGAAGCAATATCAATGTACAAACTAACGAAACGTTTTATTGATTTATTAATCGTAACAATTGCCCTTATATTATTATCACCTATAATTTTAATCGTTATCGCAATTTTGTTATTTACAGGAGAGCATGAAGTATTTTATCTGCAAAAAAGAATTGGATATAAAAACAAGCCGTTTCACATTTGGAAATTTGCCACGATGCAAAAGAACAGTTCCAATATCGGAACGGGCGAAATTACCGTACGAAATGATCCAAGGGTAACAAAATTTGGCAAATTTCTACGCCTGACCAAGATAAATGAATTGCCACAAATCATTAATGTGTACAGTGGTGAAATGTCTATTGTAGGACCAAGACCATTGATGAAAGTGAGTTTTGAATTGTATAGCGATGATGTAAAAAATAAAATTTATGGTTCGAAGCCAGGATTAACCGGTATTGGATCGCTAGTTTTCCGGGATGAAGAAAAAATTATATCAGAAGCTGAAGATCCACGTTTAATGTACACAATTATTTATCCCTATAAAGGAGAATTGGAATTGTGGTACCGCGAAAATGCCTCTACTGCTACGGATATATTAATAATATTATTAACCGCGTGGTCCATCTTTTTTCCTAATAAACATCTTGCTAAAAAATATTTTAAAAACCTTCCCGTTAGAGATCTTGAGTTGATTACACAGTGATCCCTTTAGAAACAAAAGCAAGTTTAAATTTTAAACATCTCATCCATTTAGTTGTAATAGCTTAAATAAATTTTATGCTCTTTACAATAAGAGATATTGAAAATCTTTCCGGTATCAAGGCTCATACGATCCGTATTTGGGAGCAGCGGTACTCATTTCTCAAACCAAAACGGTCGGATACGAACATAAGATTTTATTCAAATGACGAGCTTAAAATCATTCTCAATGTCGCTCTTCTCAATAAGCATGGCTACAAAATTTCACAGATTGATAAAATGAATCGCGAAGCTATGTTCGACTGTGTTCTTTCGCTTACTCATGAAGAAGCCAAAGCAAGCATTATCGTTAATCAACTTCTTGAGTGCATGGTAGAGTATGACATAGAGCGGTTTGAAAAGCTTCTTAATAAATGTATCGATACCACCGGGATCGAAAAAACCATACTTCAGATTATATTTCCATTTCTTGATAAGGTTGGAATATTGTGGCTAACCAATCATGTGATTCCCGTCCAGGAACGATTGGTAAGTAATGTAATAAGACAAAAAATAATTGTTGGCATCGATTCTCTTTGTCTCAAACCAGTTTCCCATTTAAAAGTTTGCCTCTTTTTACCGGAAGGTGAGTATCATGAGTTGTCCCTTCTTTTTGTAGCTTTTCTTTTAAAGAAAAAAGGAATTAATTTAATATACCTTGGCGCCAACATCCCGATGGTTGAGTTGAAAACCGTTGTGACTATAAAAAAACCGGATTACCTCTACACACATATAACCACAGCCGGTCAAAATTTTAATTTTGAAAAATTTCTTGCACTGTTAAATAAAGATTATCGCAACATTCCCACCATTATTTCAGGACGGCTTACCAACGCCCACGTGAAAAAAATTCCACAAAAAATTGTCTTTAAAAAGTCACTTCAGGAAGTGAAAGAATTCGTTCACAGTCTCTAAGTTTCCAGTAAATGTTTGGCACCTGATTTGTCTTTGTTAAATTTCCGGCAATAAAAAATTAAACAAAAATAAAATTCAGTAATTTTTTTTGTTTAGCTTTACAACATCAAATCTTAAACAAATATTTATGTCAACCGTAGAATTCAATCAACTTCTTTTGGTCAATTCAGACTTCCTGAGTCCGTTTGCAGTTACCCTCACAAGAGATAAAGAAAGTGCCAAAGATCTGGTACAGGAAACTATGTATAAGGCAATTGCCAACAGAGAGAAATATATCACCGGAACCAATATTAAAGCATGGCTTTATACTATAATGAGAAATATTTTTATAAATAATTATAGAAAAAAAGCAAAGCAAAACGTAATTTTTGATTCAACACCTAACGACTTTTTATTAGATTATAATCAGTCTGCAATTTCCAACCTTGCTGAAAGTAAAATGCGCCTGAAAGAAATTCAGGCAGCAATTTATTATTTACCGTCCATTTTCCAGGATCCATTTGTATTATATTTCGAAGGATATAAGTATAATGAAATAGCGTCCATACTGCACGAGCCTTTAGGAACAATCAAAAGCAGAATTCATTTCGCGAGGAAATTGCTCAAAAAAAAGATAAGCAGATTTTAAAAGAATAATTTAAATCATTCTTATATATTGCATCGGGGCGTCACTTACTTTAGATCTTAATATTTGAAAAAAGCAATTGTTATAGGAAGTGGATTTTCCGGATTATCAGCGGCATCATTTTTAGCAAAGTATGGTTGGGATGTTACAGTAATTGAAAAGCATCATATTCCAGGAGGCAGGGCAAGACAGTTGAAGGATGAGGGATTCACATTTGACATGGGGCCAAGCTGGTATTGGATGCCGGATGTATTTGAGCGGTATTTTCAATGTTTTGGAAAAAAAGATCTTATTATTATTCGTTGAAAAGATTGGATCCATCTTACAGGATCGTTTGGCAAGATCAGGCGCTGGATATACCTGCCGATTATGAAGCAGTGAAAAAATTATTTGAAATTATTGAGCCTGGAAGTGCTGCAAAACTTGACAAGTATTTGCAACAAGCCGCTTACAAATATAACATTGGCATAAAAAAACTTGTTCAAAAACCAGGTCAATCATGGAGTGAATTTATAGATTGGCAATTGATAAAAGGTGTTTTTAAATTGGAAGTTTTTTCTTCAATAAAAAAACTTATTTACAGAAATTTTAAAGACCCAAAGTTGCGCCAGTTGCTTGAGTTCCCGGTATTATTTTTAGGAGCCTTGCCGAAAGATACACCGGCGCTTTACAGTTTAATGAATTTTGCAGACATAAAAGGCGGAACATGGTATCCGGAAAAAGGAATGTATAGTATTGTTAATGCCATGTATGATCTTGCTATAGAATTGGGCGTAAAGTTTAATTTCGATGAAAATGTAATATCTATTACTACACAAGAAAATTTTGCAACAGGAATTAAAAGTGTAATTTCAGAAAAGGATAGCAAAACAGTTAAGGAATCATAATGCTGATGTGATAATCGCTACTGCTGATTATCACTTTGTTGAAAATAAACTGCTGCAGCCGCAAATGAGGAGCTATAGCGAATCTTACTGGAATAAGCGTGTTATGGCTCCCGGATGTTTGCTATACTATATAGGATTGAATAAAAAATTGAAAAACGTTACGCATCACACTTTATTTTTTGATGTTGATTTTGAAAAGCATGGCGAAGAAATATATGTTTCAAAGGAGTGGCCTTCTAACCCGCTTTTTTATGTATGCACAAGTTCAGTTAATGATAAGTCAGTTGCGGCGGAAGGTTGTGAAAATTTATTCTTTTTAATACCTATCGCTGCTGGCTTAAGTGGTGACACTGATGAACTGAGAAATAAATATTTTGAACAGATTGTCACAAGATTCGAAAAACATATTGGTGAAAAAATTTTAGAATTCGTTATTTATAAAAAAACTTTTGGACCCGTTGATTTCGTAAATGAGTACAACGCGTTTAAAGGGAATGCTTACGGCCTGGCTAATACACTACTACAAACCGCAGTTTTAAAGCCGTCTTGCAGAAGTAAAAAGGTGAAAAATTTGTTTTATGCGGGCCAGTTAACCGTTCCCGGTCCAGGTGTGCCACCTTCCTTAATAAGCGGCGAAGTAGTAGGATGCCAGTTTTGAGGCAGGAGTTCTTCTATCTTATTGATGGGATGGGCAGCGATGCGTTGCAAAATATCCCGCAGCCAGATGAAAGGATTAATGCCATGAAGTTTGCAGGTGCCCATGAAAGAGTAAAGCATGGCGCTTCGCTTTGCTGCTTCGTGGCTGCCGGCAAATAAATAATTTTTTCTTCCAATAGCTACCGGCCTTATAGAGTTTTCTACAGGGTTGTTATCTATATTTAATTTCCCATCACTTGCATAGCGCATCAACTCTGTCCATCTCGTAATGCTATAACCTAAAGCTTTGCCGATAGTACTTTTAGGCAAAACTTTCAGGTAGCTTTCTTTCATCCACTTGCCCAGGGATTCTAATATCGGTACGGCTTCTGTTTGGCGCAGTTGAAGTATTTGATCCGGATCAAGCTGCTGTTCTTTTGCTTTGCGTTCTATATTATAGAGTAACCCTATTTGTTCCAATGCATATTCAGCAATCGCTTTATCATTGTCCTTTGCTTCAAAAAACATTCGGCGCGCATGGGCCATACAATGCAGCACGGTAATGTCTTTTTCTTCTTTAAAAAAATCATACACTGCATACCCATCTGTTTGCAGATAACCTTTAAAATCTTTCAGTACTGCTGCCGGCCCCTCTCTTCCTCGGCCTTCCTGGTAATCGAACCATACCAGATTATCTATGCTGTTGTGATACACCCAATAATAACCACGATGGGTAGTGCCCTTTTTATCTTTATCTAAAACTTTTATGGGGCTTTCATCAGCATGCAGATAATTGCTTTGTACAATTAATTTTTTAAGTGATTCATACAAAGGATCTATCAGAGTACATCCATTTTTTATCCAGTCGCTAATAGTGCTGTAAGGGATGTTGATGCCTTCTCTTTTAAAACGCTCCATCTGGCGGTAAAGCGGAAGATGATCTACATATTTATCAATGATGATCTGTGCCAGTAATCCCGGGCCAACAATGGCTTTGGGTAAAGGACGTTCAATCATGGGTGCAATGATTATGCCTTGATTATCTGGCATGTACATATTTAGGACGCACATACCGGTTTACAAATAATTTACCGGGTTCATACTCTAAT
Organism: uncultured Chitinophagaceae bacterium; assembly: GCA_963823305.1. Taxonomy (GTDB): domain Bacteria; phylum Bacteroidota; class Bacteroidia; order Chitinophagales; family Chitinophagaceae; genus Ginsengibacter. The sequence continues at coordinate 248,428 of CAWGLC010000004.1, read as the reverse complement.
TCTTCTGTTATTTCTTCACCTATCTTTTTACAATCTTCTGTTTCTTCTGCACGGTTCAATAATAATTTCCCGGCGTTCTAAATGTTCAGGAAGTTTGGTACGTCCGGGATGATTCTTTGGTAATTTCAAGTTGTGTTGCGGATATATTCAATCTTCTGTGTTTTAGTAACAGAACATGTAGCAATTGCATCTGCCTGTATATCTAAAGTGAGTTGTGGAAGGAACACTTTCTGCAGGAATAAAGCGTTCATTTTTACTGCCAAAGATCATCCGTTTAAGATTAGCAAGTTCTGCATAAGCTTTTAAAGTAAGCTGTAATTTCACATGAGTAGGATTCTTCGTATAAAATTTTATAATCAATAGCTGTTTCTATCACAAATCAAATATACTATAACTCAATGGTAGCAATACTTTCACGGCGATACATTATCCACAGCTTTCACGGCATTTGTTGATATCTTTTTCGCTTGCGAACGCTACGTAAAGAGACGCCCTGCAAGAATGTGTTGTAAGCGCTTCATGGCTTATAGAAAATATCGTTCATCATCTTTATTAATGCAGCCGGTACTTCATAAGTACCTTTTTCTAAGTCTTTTATAATACACTGCAAAGCCATCGCCTTCCCATAATAAGCAGTTTTACCTGGGTTTGTTTTTTATTAATAAAGATAAAAACCGCGCCGCTTAAAACATTCATCTTGCAACTCTGGAACTAACGATGCCGCATCAAACTATCAAAACCTTTGCGCATATCGGTAGCATTGGCGATGTAAATAATATTTGCACGATAGCAGATAAATGAAGCATTCCTTAACTGATCGAGCGCTTTTAAATAATTACTGCAGCAGAAGTTATAAAACATTTTGATCTCTTAAACTTTATAAGCCAGAAACCGCAAACACAATCTACGGATTATGATGCAATTATTTCATGACATAAGCTGCCAATGCAGCAAGTTTACCACAAGCAAGTACAGCACTTCTTTTAGCAGTGCCATCAGGCTGCTGCACAAAGATCTGCAAACTCCTATTTACAATATATATGGGTTTGTGCGTTTTGCAGATGAGATTGTTGATACGTTTCATGATTACAATAAAGCAGTGCTACTGGCCGAGTTTAAAATTGAAACTTACAAAGCAATTGAAAGAAAAATAAGTCTCAATCCGATTCTACATAGTTTTCAAATGACGGTGGACGAATATGAAATTGACAGGGGGCTGATCGATGCATTTTTCAGGAGCATGGAATATGACCTTAACAAAAACACTTACGATGCCAAAGATTATAAAGATTATATCTATGGAAGTGCTGAAGTTGTCGGATTAATGTGTCTCAATATTTTTTGCGAAAAAGATCAAATAAAATATGAGAAATTAAAGCCATTCGCCCAATCTCTTGGTGCAGCATTTCAAAAAGTAAATTTTTTGAGAGATGTAAAATCAGATTATCAATTGCTTGAAAGAACCTATTTTCCTGAAGTTGATTTTAAAAATTTTACTTCAAATAGTAAAAAGGCAATTGAAGATGAGATTATGATAGATTTTAATAGTGCCTACGAAGGGATCATGCAATTACCACTCAAAGTACGCTTTGGAGTATATGTTGCTTATAAATATTATCTTTCTCTTTTTAAAAAAATAAAGAAAACACAGGCTGAAAAAATTCTGGATCAGCGCATCAGGATCCCAAATTATTCCAAAGCGCTTATCATTGTAAGAGCTACTGTAAAAAATCAGCTTAAACTTATTTAATAGTCCTTAACCTTTAATTGAATATTTTGGTAGAAGTGGTATTGGTAGATGAGAATGATATACAAACCGGCAGCATGGAAAAGCTTGAGGCACATCAGCGCGGTCTCTTGCACCGTGCATTTAGTATTTTTATTTTTAACAATAAAGGAGAATTTTTATTGCAACAACGTGCAGCCGACAAATACCATAATGGCGGCTTGTGGACCAACAGTTGCTGCAGCCACCCGCTTCCCGGCGAAGATGTTTTAAAAGCTGCGTGCAGGAGGCTTTCCGAAGAAATGGGGTTTGAAACAGAACTGTTCCCTCTATTTAGCTTTGTATATAAAGCCAGCTTTGACAACGGCCTGACCGAATATGAATTTGATCATGTTTTTACCGGAATTTATGATGGTATTATAACAATTAATAAAAATGAGGTAAGTGATTATTGTTTTAAAAAAATAGAGGATGTGAAAACTTCTTTACAAACAGATCCACAAAAATATACCAAATGGTTTAAAATCGCTTTTCCACGGGTCGAGGCGTTTCACAACGAAAATTTTAATAAATGAAATTAGGTTCGAATCTCAGGAACTGGCGTTTTAAATCTTAATTTTGCATCACATGCAAGTGTTATTTTTTATATTAATCATGCTCGGTACTTTCTTCTCTATGGAAGGAGTTACGTGGCTCACGCATCGGTATGTGATGCATGGTTTTCTTTGGTATCTCCACGAAGATCATCACAAAAAGGGTCCTGGTTTTTTTGAAAAAAATGATTCTTTCTTTTTGATATTTTCTATTCCAAGCATTTTGTGTATTCTATTTGGAACCTTTGATAATAAATTTTGGCTGGCTGCAATAGGCGCGGGGATTGCCATGTATGGTTTTGCTTATTTTCTTGTCCACGACGTTATCATCCATCAACGGATAAAACTGTTTACCAGGAGCAATAACATATACGTAAGAAGTATAAGATGGGCCCACAAAATGCATCATAAGCATATCGACAAAGAAGATGGAGAAAGCTTTGGAATGCTTATGGTTGCCAAAAAATATTGGGACAAAGTAAGAGCCGATAAAAAAAGAATGGCTGAAAATAAAATCGGAAGTGCTTCTCGTATATCTTCGAATATTGACTCTGTTTTATAACTGCGTTTCATTTTTTTATCCATAATTTTCTTTCACTACGTCTTACAATAATTATCTTCAGTGATATCTGTTTTAGATAATTGTTTTGCAAATGCAACTAAAAAATTACGATTACATTTTCCTCGGCGCCGGTTGTGCTTCTCTTAGCATTATAATGCGGATGATCGACTCAAACAGGTTTAATCAAAAAAAGATATTACTTGTAGATAAACAACCCAAAACAAAAAATGACCGTACGTGGTGCTTTTGGGAGCAGGAACCAGGCTATTTTGAAAAAATTGTTTATCACAAATGGAAGCAACTTTTTTTTAATACAGGTAATGAAATTATTCCATTAAAGATGAATAATTATCAGTACAAAATGATAAGAGGAATTGATTTTTATAACCATTGCTTCTCAAAAATAAGACTTCAGCAAAACATTGATATTATCTATGGCGAGATCTCTTTTGAAGAGGGTGAAGATGAATTGCTAAAGCTTAAAATTAATAATGACCCTGTTATTGCCGGCGCGAATACCATCATATTTAGTTCGATCCAGGCAAATTCTAAAAAACAAAAAGACAAATTTTATTTGCTTCAGCATTTTAAAGGATGGCTGATTGAAACCAACGATGAGGTATTCAATCCTGCCCAGGCAACCATAATGGATTTTTCTGTATCGCAGACGCACGGTACTACTTTCGTGTACGTGTTACCGTTATCTCCTAACCACGCATTAATTGAATACACAATTTTTAGTGAACATTTATTAAAGAATGAAGATTATAATGAAGAGCTTCGTTCATATTTAGGTAAAATTGACGGGTTAAAAAATTATACAATTATAGAAGAAGAATTCGGTGTAATTCCTATGACCAATGCACATTTTCCTGCTTTTGACAAGGGGATACATTTTATAGGAACAGTGGGTGGCCAAACGAAACCATCAACAGGCTATACCTTTAGATTTATACAAAAAGAGGCAGATAGAATCGTTGACGAGCTTGCGTCAAAAGGAGAAATTTCGGGAACTAAAAAGATAAACAACCGATTTCTATTTTATGATAGCACGCTTTTGCACATACTCTCAAAAAAATTATTAGCCGGAAAAACGATCTTTTCAATGCTTTTCAAAAAAAATCCGGCAACGATTATTTTTAAATTTTTGGATAACGAAACGACTATTGCGGAGGAATTAAAATTGCTGAATTCCTTACCGAAAAAAATATTCAGCAAGGCGGGTTTTACTGAATTTCTAAAGATGACAGGAAAAGGAAAGCGGGCTGAACTTTAAACCTTTAAGCTGAAATATAGTCACAAAGAAGGTTTTTTTCTATTTTTGCGCAGATACACACACTTATGACCCCTCATTTAGATGACCAGGAGCTTTTACAGAGCTTTAAAGATCCCGCAACCCGGGAAAAAGCATTCACTGGTATTATTAAAAAATATCAGGAAAAATTGTATTGGCATGTAAGGAGAATGTTGGTCGATCATGAGGATACGAACGACGTCCTTCAAAACATGTTTATAAAAGTTTGGAAAGGGCTTCAAAATTTCAGGGAAGATAGCCAGCTCTATACGTGGCTGTACCGCATCGCTACGAACGAATCTCTTACTTTTTTAAGCCAGCAGAAAAAAAGAAGCTCTGTATCATTAAGTGATGTTGAATCAGGCCTTAGTAACAAATTGAAAAGCGATACAAATTTCGATGCCAATAAGTTAGAGTGGAAACTGCAGCTTGGCATCCAGAATTTACCTGAAAAGCAACGGCTCGTTTTTAACCTAAGGTATTATGATGAAATGCCTTATGAAGAAATGAGTAAAATTCTGGATACGAGCGAAGGAGCGCTGAAGGCCAGTTATCATCATGCGGCAAAAAAAATTGAAGAATTTATATTAAATAATTAAACCGACCGACGTTAAAATAGTCTATACGACGTGATGAAAAGTTCCAAAGAAATATTAAATGAATTATTAACGATCAGCCCGCTAATTGCTGGTCTTGATAAGATTAATGTTTTCCAGGTTCCTGAAGGATACTTTGATGGGTTGCATTTTCGCATAACTGACTATGCCATATTAAATAACACTTCGCTTGCTGAGAATATTAATAGAAGAAATTTCCAGGAAGTTCCGGCCGGCTATTTTGAATCTTTAAGTGATTCTATACTGGCGAAAGTAAAGGAAATATATACTGGTAACGAAGAGGTAATACCCGAAATTTCTCCTGTTTTAAGTAGTTTAAAAAGCATAAACGTTTTTTCTGTTCCCGAAGGATATTTTAATCATTTAAGTGATTCAATTTTTAATAAATTAGAAATTATATCTTCTGAAAATGCCCATGAGGAATTGCGCAATCTTTCAACCGTTTTATACAGCCTGAAAGATGTAAATGTGTTTAAAGTTCCAACAGGTTATTTTAATGGATTAAGTGATTCGGTTTTTAATAAAGTAAAGATTGCAGGTGCCGAAAGTTTTGATGATGAATTGCGCAGTCTTTCAATGACTTTATATGATTTGAAAGATATTAATGTCTTTGAAGCACCGAAGGGATATTTTAAATCCCTGGAAAATACTATCAACGAAAAGCTAAAGCCGCGCCTGCAAGAGTTATCACCATGAAAAAAAGGAGCACATGGTTAAGATATGCGGCTGCAGCGATTATCGCGGGTATTATTACTATTGGTTCTCTTCAAATTTTTCACAAGCCTAACACCGGGTTAGCCTCTCTTCCTGATTATGTGAGAGCATCTTTGAAATATAAAACAACTGAAGATCTTGATATGGGATTCACTCAATTAAGCGACGCAGATATTATAAAATATCTTGAAAAGAATGGCAATGTTATGGATAATGAGCTGCTCACAAATGATGCTAATGTTAGCGAAATGCCCAATGCTACCGATTATCTTTCAGATGAGAATACATTAAATAATTATCTGGATAAAATAGATGCTGAAAACGTCGGTAAATCAACGCCATAATGAAAAAATATTTACTTATATTATTGGTAATACTTTCCAGTTTACCGGGAATTAAAGCCCAGGACGGAGGTGATTCAAGAGCGGAAAAAATTCAGTCATTGAAGATTGCATTCATAACTCAAAAGCTTCAACTTACGCCCGATGAAGCTCAAAGATTTTGGCCTGTGTACAACCAATATCAAAATGAAATAAACACCTTTCAAATGGAATCTAAGAACGGTCCCGCTTTGCAAAACGAGGAGAAATTATTAGATATCCGGAAAAAATATCTGAGCGCATTTGAAAAAGTATTGGGTCCTGAAAAGACAAATAACCTATTTAATGCAGAAAGAGATTTTCGGACTATTTTAATCAGGCGCCTTCAAAACCGCAACCAGCCAAGGATGAACCAGTTTCGTAGATAATTTTCTTACATATTTTATTTTAAATCAAAATCATAATTGGAGAAACTAAAATTTCTCCTATTTTTGTAACTAGGTGTTTTTCATAGGTTAGCAACGGCCGGCCCTTTTTAGGGCAGGCCTTTTTTATTAATTTGCTTAAAACCTGTAAGCCGGAAACTTAATATCGTGGTAAAAAAGAAAAGTCCATTTTTCTTTTTCGCCTAGTTCCCACCATTTTTTTCTCAGCTCCATTGCCTTCGTTCCGTCATAGTCATACTTGGCCTTAAACCTGTTTTTCATCTGCTGAAGCTGCGGCGCTACGTCGCCACCAAAAAATATTTTTTCATTATCATCTTCAAGTAAAAAAACCTGGTGAAAAGGACTGTGCCCGCCTGTCATTTCGTAATGGATGTATTCGTTTATCGCACCGTTATTTTCTGTAAACTGCAATTGCTTGTTTCCATTCAAACACAAAAAATCTTCCGTTCTATAAGATGAAGATTCTTTTTGAAAAGCGAAATCCCACTCCTGGTGGTTAATATAGTAAGTCGCATTTTCAAAGCTTAATTGTTTTTTTCCAGGAAGCGCTATTCCGCCCGAATGATCTTTGTGCAGATGAGAAAGAAGCACCTTCGATACATCAGATGGATGAATGCCATGTGAAAGCAAGTTTTTATGTATCTGCATTTCATTATCATCAGAAAAACCAAGTCCTGTATCTAATAGAAGAATGTCCCTGGAAGTGATAACAACAAATGGCTGAATCTCTACCAGGATGCTTCCTTTTGTTCTTTGTTGCAGATCATCTTTATCAATTGCGAATGGAACAAATTTTTTTGTTTGATCCACCGTAAAGCGATCCTTCACTTAGGGGAATAAATTTCATATCATGATTTTTCTTAACGCTTTGAAATTACCTTAAAACCATTTGCCGGTCTGCATCAAGGCGAACTAAAATAAAAATTAATATAGTAAATGTCAACAACGATGAGCCTCCGTAGCTCATTAACGGCAACGTTATGCCAATCACCGGTGCTAAGCCTACCGTCATGCAAATATTAATAGTGACATGAAAAAATAAAATCGCCGCAACGCTATAGGCATATACACGGCTAAACACACTTCGTTGTCTTTCCGCCAGGAACACAATTCGCAACATGAACAATAGATATATAATGATAATAAAGCCGCTGCCCACAAATCCAAAGTTCTCTCCGACACTTGTGAAAATAAAATCCGTATGCTGTTCAGGAACAAAATCTCCCTGCGTTTGTGTGCCTTTTAAAAATCCCTTTCCAAGAAAACCTCCCGAACCAATAGCTATTTTTGATTGCTTAACGTTATAATTTTCTTTTGCCTTTTTTAGCTCTTTTGACCTTAAGTTGTCTTTTTGTTCAGCAGCATTCTGAGCACTATCGCTTTGGTCCGGCACGTAGTCCACACCGAAAGTATTCAGAATCCTTTCGACCTGGTAAGGATGAAGTACATGCTTAAATATATAGGGCACAGCGAACCGCTGAATACTTACACACAGTATCCAAAGACCAAGAATTACAACCAAAATTCCTTTATCCCTTTTAACTGTTTTTCTTAAGATAAAAACAGTGGTGGCAGCAACAGCAGTAAGAATAATTGCCAGTGTATTTTTTTCTACCAGTATAGTAGCAACTACTAATATAGCAAATGAAAATCCGATAATAAGATACACGGCAGGTAACCCTTCTCTGTACATAGGAATCAGGAAAGCAAAATATACCAGCGCAAGGCCGGTTTCATTTTGTAAAATTGAGAATGCTGCGGGAGTTAGAATGATGGCTGCTGCAATTATTTGCGACCGTGGCTTTTCGAAATTTGTTTCGGGCCGGGATAAATATTTTGAAAGCGCGAGGGCTGTAAATATTTTACAGGTTTCAACAGGCTGAAGGTTAAAAAAACCAAGTGGAATCCACGATTTGGAACCATTAATATCTTTGCCAACAACAAAGGTTGCCATCATAAGAAAGATGCCCATCACATAACTTATATTGGCAGTTGCAGTAAAAAATTTGCTGTCAGTAAGTAAGATTAAAATTCCGATAACTACAGAAATTCCGAGAAATAAAACCTGCCTGGAATAATTTTTTTTTAAGCCGATTATGTTTTGAAATATGTTCCCGTCATTGTGATATTCCACAGAAAAAATACATAATATTCCAACGCTTACAAGGATGATGTACAGCCATATGGTTACCCAATCAATTCCTTTAGATATTACAGCCTGGTTACGCATCAATTGATCTGACAATTTTATTTTGAGTTACTCAAAGATTGTATCTTTTGCTTTTCAGGTAATACAGCTTCTGGTTTTTGTTTAAGCTCTTTATTATTTCCCCCGGCAGGTATTGTATCTTTTATTTTATCGTCCGGCTTTGGTTTTTTCGCTTTATATAATGTTTCAGAATCATCTTCATCTTCAATGCCGGTCGTATCTTTCGCGCTTTTTATGTATTTTTTTTCCTGCACGTTAGCACTGTCTTTTGCATGGGCTAATGAATCTTTGACGCGAATTGCCTCATAGATACGTGCAGGCATAAGATTAAGTTTGGCGATCTCTTCTATTTTAGCCTTACGATCAGGTTCCGGTATGGAATCTTTAACATATTGCTCAATCATAAGGCTGGCAATAGGTGCTGATGAATTGGCGCCCATACCTGCATTCTCGCATATAACGGCTATGGCTATACGAGGATTTTCTCTCGGTGCGAAAGCGGCAAAAAAAGCGTGTGATTTTTGTTTAACTCCTTTATAATAATTTTCAACAGTACCCGTCTTACCACAAACAACTATTCCAGGAACTTTAGCCGCAGAACCGGTACCGGTTTCCATTACTCCCTGCATGCCATCATGTACAGCTTCAAATAATGTATCGGGAATAGAAAGCGGCTGATGTTTTACTTTAAAAGAATCGAGCATACCGTAAGTATCGCCGCCTTCAATAGAATCAACCATGTGGGGGGTAATGTACCAACCTTTATTAGCGAGATAAGCCATTTCATTTGCCACCTGCAAAGGAGTTACATCTACTTCGCCCTGGCCGATACTTACGGACCTGAAAGTGCAAAAATTCCAATGTCCGTCGCCATAGATCTTATTATAAGTTTTGGGCGTAGGAATTAGCCCTCCCTTTTCCGTGGGAACATCTATTCCCAATTTATGACCCAGGCCAAAAGCATACATGTAGCTATCCCAAACTTTCAGGCTACTATCAACAGAGTGGTATTGAGGATTATTGATAGTCCGTTGCATGACGTTAGCAAAGTAAGTATTGCAGGAATGAGTGATGGCGCCTTTCAAATTAAAATTTCCGGGATCAAGACAACCCATTGGCTTGCCGCAGCCATAAAAAGCGCCTGTGCATAAAAATCTTGTTGATGCTGTTATTACACCTTCCTGCAGCCCTATCAAAGCCTGTAAAGTTTTAAAGGTAGAACCGGGAGAATAATAAGCATTAACCGTGCGGTTAATCAAGGGAAGACGAGGGTCAAGAAAAAGCTGGGCAAAATGTTTTTTCCTGTCCGCACCGGCTAACAAACCCGGATCGAAAGTAGGACTGCTAATCATTGCAAGCACGCCTCCGGTTTTAGGATCCAGAGCTACAATAGCCCCTATTTTATTTTCCATTAAATGCTCGCCGAGCATTTGCAAATTTACGTCGAGTGCCAAATGCAAATTTTCGCCAGGTATAGCTGCGGTATCAAATCTTCCTTTTTCAAGCCTGTCTGTCAGTCGGTTTTTGTTGTCTCTTTTCCAATATTCTATTCCCCTCTGGCCCATAAGAACTCGCTCATAACTTCTTTCAATACCTGTCTTTCCTGCATAATCTCCCATTTGATATCCTTCGCCCTCATGTCGTTTTAAAAATGACGAATCTACTTCGGATAAATATCCGAAGATATTTCCTCCGGCGTCGAAAGGATATTCCCGAACCGGCCTCTCCTGAAGATAAAAGGCCGGGACGAACTTGTACATGCTCTCATTGATCTTTGCAATTTTTTCAGGAGGGAGCAACGGTTCAAAAACGGACGCCCGGTAACTCCTGTTTTTTACGACCGCAGTTATAATTCTTTTTTTGAATTCCGCTGTATCAATAGCAAGAATGTGGCATAAAGCGGCGGTATCGAAATTCGCACCTTTTAACTTACCTGGGGTTACCATCAGGTCGTAAATGACTGTATTTCTCAAAATCGCCTTTCCGGTGCGATCAAATAAAATTCCGCGATCAGGGTAAATTACCTTTCGAAACTTGCCCTGTTCGTCAGCCATTATAGAATACTTAGTGTCAAAAATTTGCAAATTTAATAGCCTGATAATAATCACCAGGCTCATTAATACGAACATGGCAATAATTATATTTTTTCGTGACTGATTGAACGCGGACACAGATTGCTATTATTTTACGGGGGTTTTGAGAAGTATGGAACGGAATTTATTGCAAAAATAATATGTCTATACTGTATTTGTCCTAAATCTTTGTTTTCTTACGAATAATAATTCTGTCAATAATATTAATATAAGACTTACTGCCGTCGATAACAGCGTTTTCAAAATAAAGTATAAATATCCGCCGGATTGCAAAGCCTGCAGGAAGAAAAGTAATGAATGATGTAAAAATGTTAAGATAAATACATAAGTAAAGTATGGTGTGAATCCCATGCTTTTGACAGAAGGTTCATTGTAATTTGTTTCAGCACCTTCCTGCGAAATCAGCAGATTGATAAGAAATGGCCTTACATAAGCAATTAATACGCACGGTGCAGTATATAATCCATAAGTTTTAGTAAAGCAATCAAGGCAGAAGCCCAGCGCAAAAGCAAGAACCATAATGGTGCGGCGGCCCATCTTAAAAGGAAGCCAAAGGATAAACAAAAAGTAAACATAGGGCGTAACGAGATGATGCAAAGGCGGAATTTGATTCAGCACGAAAACCTGCACCAGAATAAAAAGTGAAAAACGGATAATATTTTTTACAAGGCTACTCATTTGTTTTTCTTACGTTTTTTAAGAGTTGCTGGGGTTCATCTTTTTGAAGATTATTAATAACATTTACGTATTGAAGATTGTAAAAATTCGCAGCCGTTTTTACTTTGATGGTGTAAGTACTGCTTGTTTTATCATTTATAATTTCACTGACAGCGCCAATGAGAAGCCCAAAGGGAAATTTATCTGAAAAGCCACTAGTTATGACTGTATCACCTTTAGCAACTTTTACGTCTTTCGAAATATCTTTAAGCATTACAACATTGGGTGCAAGTCCGTCCCACACTATACTTCCGGTTTCACCGTTTTTTTTAAGCTTTGCGCTGATATTACTTTGGCGATGAAGAAGGCTCATTACAACTGCATAATTTTTGCTTACATCCACCACTGTACCAACTACTGAATTGTTTATATCGGTCACTCCAAGATCCGGTATTACTCCCTGAACGGAACCGCGGTGTATTTCAAGATAATTATTTGCCTGGCTTATGGAGTTACCAACGACTTTTGCAGGCATATACAGATATTTTCTTTGATGTAATAAGGTATCAATCCTCATTGTGTCAATGGAAAGCTTTGTAACCGTATCCGGCAATTCATAATCCTGCTTTAATTTATTATACAAGGCCGCATTTGCTTTTACAAGTGAGTCATTAGTTTTTTTTAGTTGAAAATAGGATTCAACATTATCATATTGATTATTGATCTTCCCTGTTACTTCTCCTGCAACAGAGGAATACACAGCATGTTGATACCTGTTATAATTAAAAAGCATAAACAACGCAACGCCCATGAGGCACAAAAAGAAAATAAAATTAAAGTAGAGGCGAATGAATAGAAAAATATTACGCATAAGAGACTTCTCCATCCCCAGTAAAAACGGGGAGTTTAAAAAGTTTATTTAAAATACACATAATCTCTATCAATATTCGAATAAACCGGGAGGTTTAAAAATTTATCTCATTACAAAAGGATAGCGATCGTAATGCTTTAATGCAAGCCCGGTGCCTCTGACTACACTTTTTAGAGGATCATCAGCTACGTGAACGGGCAACTTTATCTTGGCTGCAAGCCTTTTATCAAGACCGCGCAGTAAAGCGCCACCACCTGTTAAGTATAATCCCCGGCGATAGATATCGGAAGCAAGCTCCGGCGGTGTTGTTTCTAAAGCCTTTAAAATTCCTTCCTCTATTTTAAAAATAGATTTATCTAATGCTTCTGCAATTTCCTGGTAACTTACCATTATTTGTTTAGGAATACCTGTTACGAGATCTCTTCCGTTTACCGGCATATCTTCCGGCGGATTGTCAATATCCTTCATGGCAGCGCCAATCTGGATTTTTATTTGCTCTGCAGTGCGCTCACCAATCAAAAGACTATGGTACCTGCGAAGCGCCTCCATAATATCTCCTGTAAATTCATCTCCCGCTATTCGTATAGACTGATCGCAAACAATGCCCGCCAAAGCAATAACGGTGATACCTGTAGTGCCACCGCCAATGTCAATGATCATATTACCTACAGGTTCCTCTACATCGATGCCGATACCTAAAGCGGCTGCCATTGGTTCATGAAGAAGATATACTTCTTTAGCTCCTGCCTGCTCTGCACTATCTCTTACAGCCCGTTTTTCAACTTCTGTGATGCTGCTTGGAATACAAATCATCATGCGCCAACTCGGGGGAAACAGGGGTTTTTTGGGATAAATCTTTTTGATCATTTCCCTTATCATCAGCTCAGCAGCATTAAAATCCGCAATCACACCATCTTTTAAAGGACGAACCGTTCTTATACTTTCATGGGTTTTTTCATGCATCATCAATGCTTTTTTACCCACTGCTAAAATATTCTTCGGATTATTTCGATCTAACGCAACAATTGAGGGTTCGTTTACAACTACAACATCATTATGAATTATCAGCGTATTTGCGGTACCAAGATCAATGGCTATTTCCTGAGTAAAAAAATTAAAAAGACCCATGTTTTAACGAGATATTGAGAAATTATTAATGCCTGCAAAGTTGTAGAAATAATTTGAATTAACAATTGTAAACAAATTTAGATTTTTACAATTTTTAGTTCTGAATAATCGATCCTGTGTACCTGATAACGTACACCGACAGCAGTTTATGCGAAATTTAAAATTAAAATATGATTTACTTTAGTCATTAATTAAAAATCCTGATTAAACCTCTGCAATTATTCATTATACGTTGATGTAAGTTACTCAATAAACTCATAGCCGATATCCTTTCTAAAATACATTCCCTCAAAATATATTTGGTCCAGGGTTTCATTAGAAAGTTCTATTGCCTCGGCAAGGGAATCTGCAAGGGCAGAAACTGCGAGTACCCTGCCACCGCTGGTCATTGCTTTTTCTCCTTCACCTTTCGTACCGGCATGAAACACGATAACACCACCATTTGAATCAATGTGTTTTATCGCTTCGGGATTTTCCAGGTAATTAAAATTTATTTCATAACCTTTTTTATAGTCAGCAGGATAACCTCCGCTAACTGCAACTATGGTCGCGGCGGCTTTTGTGTCAATAATTATTTTTTCGTTGTGTAACTCTTGTTTTCCGGCCAGTATGATCAGTTTCACCAGATCGTTTTTTAAACGAAGTAACACAGCTTCTGTTTCGGGATCACCCATCCGGCAATTGTATTCAATTACCATCGGCTCATCCTCCACTTTTATTAATCCAAAAAAGATAAAGCCTTTGTAATCTATCTTTTCTTCACGCAATCCTTTTATAGTTGGTTCAATAATTTTCTTTATCACTTTATCCATAAAAATTTCTGTGGCAAAGGGAACAGGGCTGACTGCGCCCATGCCGCCCGTGTTGGGACCTTTATCGCCTTCCCATATTTTTTTATAATCTTTCGCTTCCGGGAAAAGCGAATATCCGTTACCGTCAGTAAGTACGAAAACGCTTAGTTCAATTCCATCCAGGAATTGCTCAACCACAACTTTATTACCTGCCGAACCAAACTTTGATTTTTGGATGATCTGTTCAAATTCGCCGATCGCCTCTTTTGTATTGTTACAAATAATAACACCTTTGCCAGCCGCAAGTCCATCTGCCTTAATAACAATGGGTAGAGAATGTTGCCGGAGATAATGAATTCCTTCGTCAAAAGAACTTTCATCAAATTCTTTATAATTGGCAGTTGGTATATTATGCCGTTGCATAAACGCTTTAGAAAAAGCTTTGCTGCCTTCCAGTCTTGCACCGGATGCCGAAGGTCCTGTTATTATTATGTGGTTTAGCTGCGGATCATTTTTAAAAAAATCATAAATACCATTTACGAGCGGCTCTTCCGGGCCAACAATTACTAGATCGATTTTCTTTTCGATACATATCTTTTTTATCCCTTCAAAATCGATAACACTTAAATTGATATTTTCACCATATTGCGCAGTGCCTGCATTTCCCGGAGCTATAAATAACCGGGTACATAGTTCACTCTGGCTTACCTTCCAGCAAAATGCATGTTCCCTGCCGCCAGACCCTAAAATAAGTATTTTCAACTGTACGCTTTTAATCTAAAAAAGAGCCTGCAAGGTATGAATTAAGATTTTCAAATCGTTGCATGGTAAGAGATTTATCGCTTTATCTTATTTTCAATAAATTGAAATGGTATTTAAAATTTATCTGTATTTTACAAAGTATTAAACTGCTTTATTTCTTATAAAATAAAACTATGCAAGACAAAATAATTCCGGTAAATACTGCTGATTTAAATATTGGCAAACATCCACGTGGTTTATATATTTTATTCTTTACCGAAATGTGGGAACGCTTTGGTTATTACTTAATGATAGGCATATTTCTATTATATCTTACTGACACGACCGGACATGGCGGCCGTGGCCTGGACACTGTATCGGCAGTAAGTATAGTAGGAACTTATGTTGCTCTTATATACTTAACACCATTTATCGGCGGTTTGATTGCGGACCGTTATATCGGTTATACCAAAGCAATTTTTTTGGGGGGAGCTTTACTTGCTCTTGGTTATTTTTTAATTGCAGCGAACGGCAGTAATCTTCTAATGTATTCAGGTTTATTCTGTGCAATAATTGGTAATGGGTTTTTTAAGCCGAACATTAGCACATTGTTGGGCAATATTTATAACAGGCCCGATTTAAAGCCCAAAAAAGATGTGGCTTATAATATTTTTTACATGGGAATAAATATTGGAGCGTTTGTTTGCAACTTTGTTGCTGCATTTTTGCGCAATAATTATAGCTGGGGGTATGCTTTTGCTGCTGCAGGATTCGGAATGGCGCTAGGGTTGGTTTGGTTCGCGTTCGGTTTAAAGCATGTAAAATATGCAGATGTAATAAAGCCTGTTCAAAAAGAAGATATGCCGATTTCAAAAATAGGTCTATATGTTTTTTTACCGGCCATTATCGCGGGAGCAATCGGGTGGTTTATACCGGGAAACATCATGGGTTCTGATTCCAATGATGCTTTCATTTTCGCTTGTGTGCCCATCATAATTTTTTATTTCAGTTTATGGTACAAAGCAACGGGGTTCGATAAAAAACGCATCAGTACATTATTAATATTATTCGGTGTTTCGATAATTTTTTGGAACATCTATAATCAAAATTCAACTGCGCTTACGCTTTGGGCGCAAACTTATACTGACAGAGAAGCTCCAAAAGCAATTCAACCTGCTTTAAAACCCTTTCATTTCCTGGAAATTGTAAATACAAAACCGACGGAAGTGCCGGTAGTAGATAACCAGTTTCGGGCAGTCGCGGATGCAAATGGAAAAGTAATAACGAGGCAAGGAACTGATTTATATTTTCAGAATCTTCAAAAAAATAAATATCCGTCGCCCGGCAAAGATTTAAAATTAATATCTACTGAAATATATCAGTCAATAAATCCGTTCTGGATTATTGTACTAACACCATTGATTGTTGGTTTTTTCGGCTGGATGAAGGCCAGAGGTAAAGAACTATCAACTCCAAGTAAATTTGCTTGGGGCACCATTATTGCCGGTTTATCATCTCTTATCATGGTATTTGCCTGCTTGTCAACTGATATCTATCAAAACAAAGTTTCAAGCTGGTGGATATTTTCCAGCTACGGCGTATTTACAATCAGCGAACTATTTGTAAGTCCGGTAGGTTTGTCGCTTACGTCAAAAGTAGCTCCAAGGAGGCTGACAGCTTTGATGATGGGCGGCTGGTTTATAACTACATCCTTAGGCGGAAAAATATCCGGAATACTTGCAGGTTTTTGGGATAAATTCGATAATAAAGCGGTGTTCTTTTCAATCAGCGTTATTGCTGCATTAATTGCAGGCCTTTTGCTTTTTCCATTAGCCAAAAGATTAAACAAAATAGTGGTCGAAGCTTCTAACATGGATGCGTAAATCAATAAATTCAGCTATAGCATTTTTGGATTTTCTTCGCTGAAATCTCCACAACTTAATTAAACGTGTAATCTGTAATTTATACGGATCTTTTATTAAAACTTCTTTTATGACTACTAAACTCACATTAAGATCGATAAAGAAAAAGTTGAAAAAATAAAACGTATTTCAAAAAAAGAGGCAGGAGTGTTTCAAAGTTATTTGAAGATTATATAGACAAAGTTGACAAGGAAGAACGAAAGGAAAATCTTGATATAAACAAGATAGTGGCCGCTTTTGGCAAGGCTCCAAAAAACTTTGATGCAGACAAAATCAGGTGGGAATATTTAAAGAAAAAATATCATCTCTTAAGCCTTTGCTGATAGTGATATTCTTCTTAAACAAAATTCATAAGACTATATTGCTTGCCAAGAATTGCCTTGTCATCTGCGTTTAACCATTTACGTAATACGGTTGCATATACATTCTTGAAATCTACTGTGTACTTTAAATCTCCTTCGTTTAGATCATTCAGGTTGGCTAAAGGATTCATTAATCCCTTTTGCTTTAATCCCCCGCTGATGAAAAACATATTATTTGCCGTGCCATGATCGGTACCACCGCTTGCATTTTGTGCTACTCTTCTGCCGAATTCACTAAAGGTCATAACCATTACATCCTGGAAACGATTGTTATCTTTCAGGTCTTTTACGAATACCGATATCGCATCATTCAGTTCAGTGAATAATCGCTTCTGCTGATTTTCCTGGTTTACATGAGTATCAAAACTTCCAAGGCTGAGATAATATACTTTGGTGTTTATGTCGCTCATGATAAGGGAAGCGATCGTTTTTAAATTCTTTCCGGTTTCTGTTGAAGGATACACCAGCGAAGACGGATGTAACTTACTTTCCTGGAAGATATATTCGGCGCTGCTTAATGTTTCACTAAGTGTTTTGTATAAATAATCAACAGTTTCTTCTCCCTTCTGGTGCGCAGCATCTATTTCTTTAAAATAATTTTCATGGCTGGTATTGTAAAGACGTTTAGGATCTTTAACAGCGAGCCCTTTATTGTTGTCACCTTTTAAGGCGAGGCTCAATACATCATCCACTTCAAGCGCCTGCGTAGGCTTTCCACAACCATTACATTGCGCATCAAGATAACGGCCGAGCCACCCTGAATAAATATATTTATCGCTGTCACTGGCACTTTGCCAGATATCCATACTTCTAAAATGCGAGCGGTCGGGGTTTGGATAACCTACACTGTTCATAATACCCAGGCTCCCATCATCAAACAGATCTTTGAAAGCAGGCAATGCGGGATTAATACCCGCTTCATCTGTTAGTATTAAGGCTTTATCTTTTTCAATACCAAGTTTGGGGCGTGATTGATAATAAATATCATTTCGAATAGGGATGACCGTATTAAGGCCATCATTTCCACCACTGAATTGCAAAACGACCAAAACTTTATTTCCCGGAGGAACGATTGCTTTACCATCAAATGCTTTCAGAAACTTAGGCAGCATTAAAGAGGCAGTTGCTAATGAACCTATTTGTAAAAATTCCCGGCGTTTAAATATCATTTTAAAAAAATTAGAGGTAAAAAAATTTAATCAACACAATTGATATTCAGGAGTGCTCATCAATTCAATTAAGGTTGTTTTAATGTAAGCGTCTCTCGCATCTTTATCAACATATTTGTCAAGAACCGCAGGGCTTATCTTGCTCCTGGTTTGGAGGACAGTGTCACTAATTTTTTGCATCAGGTTTTCCCTGGATATTTTATCAAAAATCCTGACTACAGCATCCCAATCAACTGTTGCATTCACCTGTTTTGCTTTTGGATTTTTATCCACACCCTCCATGCCCATCATGGTATCATCATCATCTTTGGGCTTTACTACAAAATCGTCCATATTAGTAAGTATCTGGGGAATTCTCATTCTCAACATCAAGGCGCTGCTATCTATCCAGTTCTTTCCGCCAGGCCATCCTGCTACATTAGGAGGATAAAACAATACCTGTCCGAGCGCCCTTTGAAATAATAACTGCACTTCAGGTTTATCAAGTTCCATAGGAATTATTCTGCGAATGCCTACTAATAGTTCAACGGGAGATTTAATACGGGTGCCAATATTTTTATCGTTATAAAACCATTCGCTTGTATAAATATCATTCAATAATTTTTGAATATTATAACCGCTTTGATAAAACCGGTTTGCCAGCCAATCAACCTTTTCCTCATCAGGATTATCGTTTACAAAATATCTGTATATCTTATTTGTTATGAATTTTGCCGTTTGCTTTTGCTCTAATAATATAGTAATGATATCATCTCCATCAAAGTTTCCTGTCTTGCCTAGAAAAGTTTTTGTGCCGGTATCATGCAAAAAAGGTCTATCTATAAATTCTCCCTGCAGATTGAATCCCCAGCCCGTGAAGGCTCTTGCGCCCTCTTTAACGTCATCTTCAGTATAGTTGCCTCGGCCCATAGTAAAAAGTTCCATTACTTCTCTTGCAAAATTTTCATTAGGATGTTGTTTCTTATTTTGTTGATTGTTCAGAAAAGAAAGCATTGAAGGGCTTTTACTTACTTCCCGAAGCAAGTCACCGAAATTGCCTAATGCATTTTCGCGAATGGTATTCAGAAGTTGCTGTTGAAAATAGATGTCGATGACTCTGCACGCAAAATGCCCATGCCAAAAGAGACTCATCTTTTCACGCATTTGTGCTTCACTGTTGATCATTTCATTAAGCCATGTAAGATTAAGGTTTTTCAGATCCTGAACAGATTGCTGGCGAAGCATTTTCTTTTCATCCTGGTTGAGCTTCCCGATGTCCTGCATCCCTTTAACCATTCCATCCAAAACATTGGACGCAACATTAAAAGGTTGAGGAGAGGCTGATGATGTTTTTAAAAGCAGGCCGTACAAATTCTTATGAGAAACACCGTGCAACTCATTTGCATTTTCAGCCATTGGCCCAAATGCGGCGCGCCATATTAAGTGCTGATTCTTTAGTTGGTTAGCAGATATTGACATTTTAAACCTTTATTTATAATTTTTCAGGATAGAAAAAAGCAATTTAGAAAAATCACTTCATAGAAAATTAAGACCTGAAAACAAATTGGAGGTTTAACCTCAATTTTTTTTAACACTTAAATGGGATGCGGTGAAAAAAATTATGCAGCGCCTGTAGGATCTTACAAAAAGATTGCTTTGAAACAAAAGTTTTTTATGGATCGATCACCATTTGACGAGAATTCCTGAAATGCAAATAAAATTATCGAAGACTTCAAGTTATGATAAATCGTAATTATTAGCACGAAAATGCTATAATCATTAAAATGTCTGTCTAAAAAACATTTATTTCTGTTTTAGGGGAATTGTAGTAGTAGTCAAATGTGGCCAAGGCTAACGCGTTCGAAGTTTGTTAGACAAACAATCCGCTTAAAATTTTTTTTATACTTTTTATTGAATTATTGAGCGATCCTGATTTCTTTAGAAGGAGGCATGTGTATAATCTTAGCAGTGGATTCATTATCCTGTATATCCGCCAATAACTGCTTTTTCACTTCGTTATCTTTAACATCGGCTATTTCACAAGCGCGGTGAAAATTCGCATGCATTCCATAATTTTCCAGTACGCTGGGCACGTCTTTAAATTCTGGAAAAGTGACATACTTTTTAACGAAATATAAAGTTGTATTCTGAACAACTTTTGTGTAGGCTGTGTAAAAATTTTCCATAATGTGTTATTTTTTGAGGTAAGCTGATTAATCCTTTATGTTAGAATAAATTTGATGCCAGATTCTTACTATGGCTTTTAGAGGATAAGGAGCAGCGTAGGAAAATTCTTTAGATGTAAATACGAATTCCCAAACCGAAATGGTTTTAAAATAGAATTGGAGATTAATTTCCTATAATATTCATAAACGAATATAACAGGTATGATAATTCAGAGGATTCGAATTAAAAATCGAAGTTAAAAGGATAATCAAAACAATTGTAAATAATGTAATTCAGAGGATTTAGAGGGGACCAGATTCATTGTAGTCGATGTAAAAATAGTGTTTGAGCTACTCAGATGCAAATTTTTTCCAATAAATTTATTTTTTGTGGAAAAGAAGTTCGTAACGCCATCAAAGTGCTCCAATAGAAAAGCCGTAATTAAAAATTACGGCTTCATTATGCGTACCGACAAAGTACTAATTATGATTTGCTGTCTCCCGTTTACGTGAACCGTTTGCATAGCTTACGTCACCAGGATTTGAAGTTGACGGAGTTTTATTTTCCATTGGGACATTTGTATTTACACGTAAATTGTTTTGCACATGTGTAACTCCGGATACAGACTCAGCAGTATCTTCTGCCTGCCTCTTAGCTGCCCTGCTATCTACGGTGCCGTTCAAGGTCACCTCGCTTCCGGTTACTTCCACCTCGATCTCAGAAGCGTCAATCATCCAATTGTCGCTTAACTTATCGTTGACATCTTCTTTGATTCTCTCTGATGATCTTTTATAATTCTTAGGACCTTTCCCTTTATGATTGTAATCGCGAATATCATCCATCTTGCGCCGGCGCTCTGCTTCATCGTCTCCAAACCATGATGAAACTTCATCTTTAGTTTTATCCCACCAATCGCGATTCTGCCTGTTGTTATAGTCATTTTCACGATTTACAGATCGTCCATATCTATCATTTTCCCTCTGAAGATCATTGCCGTAGTATCCCTGGTTTTCCCAGTTCCGCTTTTCATTGTATGATGAATCATTAAATCTGTCATCATTGTACTTTTGATTTTCTCTCCGATCGGAGTTGTAAGAGTTGCGATAATTATTATTAGAATTGGGGTAACTATTATAATCATCGCCTGCATTATAATCCCGCTCATTGTATTGCCGACCTTTGTCGTTACTATTATAATTATTAGCCCCATTTTGAGCCCTGTACCTATTTTCGTTTTTCATGATTAAAAAATTTTAGTGAATAATATTTATAACCCTGAAAAGATTGTACCCTTCTATTCGTAAAAGAGTTAAAAATTAAAAAAACCAAAATCTATATGTTGAAAAAAGAGAGCCGGCATCCTAATATTCACATCTGTTTTAACATTCTTAAACAGTGTTAGCCCGAACTTAAAATATCTTGTGGGGGAAAATATACACAGTGTTGAGCGGTTTCTACATGTAATGCCAGCGTTAAGGTATTAAAAAATCTTCTTGAAAAAATCTTTCATATCATTCCATGAAGCTGCATCGGCAGCAGCATTGTAGGCGATGGGCATGTTGAATTTTTTACCGTTCTCGGTTGCTTCGGGATTCGTGAATGCATGCGTAGCATTAGGATACGATTTAAAAGTAAAAGAGATTCCTGCAGAGTCCATCGATTTTTTAAAAGCATCAACAGCTTGCGCAGTTACAAATTGATCGGCTTCACCGTGACACACAAGAATCTTCGCCTTGAGCAAATCTTTGTTCACGGGTGCGCCTGACAGATCTCCATGGAAGCTAACTACACCTTTAAGGTCTGCTCCCAGTTTCGCGGCGTTTAAAACAATATAGCCACCGTAACAATATCCAATAGCTGCCATTTTTGAAGTATCAGTTTCGGGGAATGTTTTCAATTTCTCAATAGCTGCATCAAGCACTGTTTTAGCAAGCATCGGATCTTTATAATAAGGTGTCGCTAATTCCTGGGCTGTTTTAGGATCTTCGGCAATTTTTCCATCACCGTACATATCTACTGCCATTGCAATGTAACCCAGGCCTGCGAGTTGTTTCGCACGATTCCTGGGATAATCCGTTAATCCCCACCATTCATGCACTACCAGGATAGCCGCTCTTTTACCGGTTTGGTTTGAATCGTAAGTAACATAGCCATCATAAGTTTTGCCATTAACCTTATAACTTACGGGTTCTTCTACGATTCCCTTTTTATTATTTGATGAATCTGCCATAATATCTTTTTTGGAGTTGTTTGAATGTTCATTACAAGACAGGATGGCAACTAACGCCACCGTTAAACCCATCCCTATTAATTTGAAACTCATTGCTAATTTTTTTTAAAACAAAGTTGAAGGGCAAAAGGTTTCTCTATGGCGAAATAATTTTCAAAAAAAGAAATTGGTTATAGGAGAAAATATAAATATTAAACCCAACGTTGTAGTCCTGCATATCTGTCAAATAGAAGCAATCATTTATGTTGAATTATTTTATAAAAATTGAGAATGAAGAAACGGGACCCTTTACGTTTGACCAACTAAAATCGAAATCTTTAGATAAAGATTCCCTTGTCTGGCATGCGGGACTCGATAGCTGGCTTCGGGCACAAGAGGTCGTTGAATTAAAGGACCTATTTGGAAAAAAATTGTCCTTACCAATTTTTGCCAAGGCCAAACTAAAAAAAATTTTAGGAAGAAAAAAGTCCGGCTGGCTGGTAAAAAGAGCCTCGTAATAAACCGATATTAGCGACGTCAATCTTCACCTTCAAGCCTCGCCAGTTCCCCTTCGTCAAGATCATCGCCTGGCCCTGGAACGTTATTTAATTCGGGGTCTTTTTCAATATCTTTTTCTGCCTGTTCATACGCATCATTTACCGTGCTTTTGATTGATTGATTGGCATTTTCTGAAGAGGTTTTTTTTTCAGACATAAATTATATTTAACTGATTGAGATTAATTCCAGTCCGCACATTTCACAACTTGAGGAAACTTTTCAAAGTATTACGTTTTAGCAATAATAACTTTTGACCAAATTGCTATTTAGCTTTTAGAAATTTAAATGGGTAAGATTCTATATGGGCAACATTTGGAACGTGCCTTTGCAAACTTGAATTTCTCTGAGGAACTGTTTGAACCGGATGAGAATTACAAGTTCCAAGGGCGTAATAAATAATAAAGAATACAACGATTGTACTTAAGCAACCTCCTCCTATTTTTTTTGCACCCCAACCTGCAATAATTGCCCTGAAGAAATTATTCATATAAATTTTTTAAATGCAATCTACTGCAAAAGTTCTGACATTTAAACCTATTCGTTTGCTGGAAGTTTATTTTCTTCGGCTTTGCCTTTGGTCATGACGGCCGAAAATATCCCTGCACAAAAATTTATAATTATTGCGCTGGCTATCATTACAAATAATATCCCATGATTACCAGAAGAATCAACTGCCGGAGCCGCTTGTTTCAACGCATCGTTTGCTGATCCAATTCCAAATACATCCGGAGCAAGGATTAGCGTGAATATCACAATAAAGAGACATGAAAAAATCACACCTATAATTGTAACTATAAACCCATTATAAGCCTTTGGAGACCCTGGATTTTTACCGGCATACATGATTCCAAAAGTAAATAAAGCCATTAAAAAGAGCGCACTTCCAAGATAAAGAAGCCACAGGTCGGAGAATCTTCTGTCTTTTAAAAAAAATATCACCGGAATGATATACAAAATTGCCGCGCAAATTCCGAATTTGATTAAATAAACAACATTTGATCTGCCAGGCATAACATAAAAATTAATAACTAAAACCGTTCCAGTTTTTCAATTGGAGTGATTAAGCATTTATTGCCTAAAAAACGATTTGAATTTTATGTATTATCAGCTTAGCCTGGGTTTACATAAATCCATAATCCAGAACCCGGCGCAGGTAATTTTTATTTTGTATGATCCAGGTTACTTCATAACTACCGCTATTATTTTTACAAAAAACATACAAATATATTCTGCTGCCATCTTTTGATTGGTAAATGCCATTCCGGGATCTTAAAGTGCCCTTATCCGTGTACGTTAGATTAAGATTGTAGATATCTGCGTAAGCTGCCGGTGGTATTGAGACTGTATCATTTCCAACTATTACTGTGATGTTGCTGATATACTTGCCGGGAATATTTCCATAATCGCCATAATAAGTTTTCCTGTCGATTCTAATCAGGTATTTTTCATCATAATCCAGCTTGTGCTTGCTTTTATCAAAGGGAGAAAGCTTTATTGAGGCTTTAATATCGCCTCCTTCAAAACGCATAAAATCGTCACCAAATGTCGTAAACGGAATTTTTTTCAATTCGTCTTTTCCTACGGCTTCATCAATGCCCGAAAGGGTAAAAGTGGCCAAATCAGCCCTTATTTCGTTCTTGGGAAATTTTGCAAATGATTCATTCTTTTTGCGTGTATCCTGGAAATCGTAGAAACGCTGTGCGCTGCAGGAAAAACCTGTAATAATGCAAAGACCAATTATAAAAGTTTTCATTTATTATTTGCAATTAATCTTAAAAATAAAAGAACCAAGGTTAAGAAAAATAAAAATTGCAAAAATTGAAAACTAACCTGACCCGGATCAATAAATATTCTATAGAGTGCAAATCATCGGTTTGAGTAACTGTTTTTAGAAAAACTATTCCTTTAACCGCTCATAAGATTCTACACTTTTTGAACCGTCGGGATAATTAATTGTTTGCGTGTATTTATCAGGGCCGTTCATTTCAAAGCTTACGTCGAAAGAGTTTCCGGCAATTATAGAAAAGGTTGAATTTAAATCTGTTTCTTTTATTTTATTATCACCATTCATTTCAAAGGTTCCAAAACCTATCCCGGTAGAAATTTTACCTCCATCCATCGCCGTTTGACCGAACATAAAATAGCCTGCGTAAAACGCTTTATACTGAATTCGTTTACCCCAGGTGGTATCGTTTCCTTTTGCTGTAAAGAATTTAGTTTCTTTCCATACACCGTCTAATGGGGTTGTTTGCGTTTTTCCAACTGACTGATATTCTTCGGTAAGTTTAGCCTGTTCGGAATCAACTAATATAGAAGGGATCACCTGGGTGTAGCCCGTTGGTGTTTTGGTTATAAATAAGGTATAGGTTGCCGGCTTATTAGTGACGCTGTCCCGGGAGCTATAAATAGAATGCTCAATTACAGTACCCGTGTCTGCTGTATAGGGACCAACACCAAATTGAGAAACTGAATCACCTGGATTTACCTGCGCATACATCATAAAGCTATCTGTGTAAATCTTAAGCTGCTTCAAATCTGTAAATTTCGTATCCTTTTTCCCGTCATTAATGGTTTGGGAAATCATAAAATAAGCACCCGGCATATTGGGCGTTTCTTTTACATTTGATTTACAGCCAATAGCTGCTATCAAGACTGTACAAAAAATAAAATTTTTCATGATATCAAGCTTTTAATGCAGTTAATTTAAAGAATTTAATTCGTAAGAGAAAATTTTTGTTTTTTTTAACAGATAAACTACAATGCTCGGGAATAAGTATCAAACGCCGGTTATTAACATGTGTGGATTTCTTGCGCTCCAGCTCATCTCAAATATTAATTTTATTATCGCGTTTATTAAAAAATCCAAATTTTATCCATGAGAAAGTTAGCTACCATTTTTCTTATTTTTTTAAGTCCCTACGTGTTTTCGCAGCAAAAATTATCAATAGTAAAAGCTTCGGTAATATTAAAACCGATATGCAAAAAGTTATCGGGGATTATTACGATCATTTTTATAACATCAAGGGTGAAAGACTTTCTGAATCAGTAAGCACAATAGAATACCAAAGCAAAGTAGTTCCGCAAGGCGCTTCAGAAAGTATTATTACAGAAATTAAAAGTCTCCATGATGTTTTTAGCTGGGAAGCCACCATGTTGAAAACGGATGATTTTGAAAAAGCAGTTGAAAAATATAAACAAATATATCGCCAGCTCAACGGAGCCAGTTTTAAGATGTATGATAATAAGTCCTGGAAGTTTAAAGGAACTTATGATACCCCAGATGATAACCGTGCATTTGCATCCAGTATCCTGGAACCTGATGTAACGGAAAAAGTTCTGCAACGTCTGAAAATCGAGGTTGCCTTAAATTACAACATGTCCGAATGGACAATTAAGCTATTTGTGTATGAAAAAGAATCCGATGATGAAATCAGGCCAACTAACGCAACAGGTTTGACTATGCATTTCAAAAGGGTTTATTTTGGCAGTCGAATCCATTGTGATAACTATTTTGCATACCACCTCGTAATGCCATTTCATCTTTGCTGAAAGGGATTTAAAAAGAACGAATCAACCGTCTTATTGAACTCATCCTTATGTTCAATTAAAGTTGCATGTCCTGAATTGGGAACTATCCATAAACAGGCATGCGGTATATTTTCATAAATCAGCACCGTATGGTCGGTTCTGATTACATCATGATCGCCCCCGATTATTAAAGAAGGGCATTGAATTTTATGTAGAGCAGACAAGGGTATGTGTGGCTGAAACCAATCAAGCAAAAATAATTTCCAATCATTTTTTTCTTCTTCCGTTGTAAAATTTTTACTCTTAGAATCGTCATAATACAATTTATCCTGTTGCCAGACAGAAGGCACAATTGCAGTTGAATCAGGCCAAAGATTAGCGCCTGTTGAAACCAGTTTAATTACTCTTTCCGGATGCCTTATTGCCAATAAGAGCCCAATGATTCCGCCATCGCTCCATCCTAAAACATATGCGGAATCGATATGTAAAGCATCCAACAAAGCGGCTTCATCATCAGCCATCATTTCAAAACTAAGAGAATCGTTTGCATCTTCTGATTTGCCCTGCGAGCGGCTGTCGGCAATAATTACTTTATACTTTTTTGAAAAATAGGGAATATTATTTTCAAAACTTGCTATGCTACCACCATTACCATGAATCATCAGAAGTGGCTTACCGCTTCCATATATTTCGCAATACATTTTTATACCACGTACGTTATAATATTTACCCGCGCCTGCGTTATTGCCATAGGAATCATGATGCTGGCAGGAGGTACAAAATATCGTCATTTGTGAGATCGCCAGGCAAAAAAAAAATTTCATATTCAACAGTTCATTTATACAAAATAAAAAGCATGTTTTATAGATTAGACATTAAACAATCCTCCGTTCGACTTTCAATTTTAATGGCTTCTGAAGAGGTGTAAAATTTCAGGCTTAAATTGAATATTGCCGTCCGGCCCCGGTCGGCCTCTTATGAACAAACTGGGCCCTGATCTTGCATCCAGGCCTTTATTCTCAGGTATATAATCCGCATCTCTTTTTTTGAGATTGCTTAGCGGAACCTGGATGCTCATATCGGTATTGCCATTCATGCTATAGATACCCTCAACAAACATCGATAAAACATTTGACTCAATTTCCATGCGGTTTATCTTCACTTCTTTATTAGCTATTTCAAGCCTGTCTTTCAATTCGGCAAAACGAATGTTTGCAAAATCACGGTTTTTAAAAACAAAAGACTGGATTTCTTTTAGCGGTTCAAAATTATTCAGAGCACCGTTTTTCAGCGAAAAATCAATCGTGCTCACAATTGTTTTCGAATACGCGTTACCGTCATCACTGAGCGTAAGGCTGGCATCAACTTTTGCAGTTAATTTTCCTTCTAAATTTTTACCCTCAATTCCATTTTGACCGAAATTATTGAATGCTGCAAATATTTTTCCTACGTCAACGTTGTTTAAATTTACGTGTACTTTTGCTTCATTATCATTGTCCTTTATCTTCACAAGGGAACCTGTCATATTCATGGTGCCTCCTGCATGTTCCATGTTCACATTATTTATCAAATAGCGGTCTTGCAATAACGTGATGTTGGCATTTACATTGGAAGCTTGAAATTTTTTATAAATAAGATTTGCAGCTTGCAGATTTACATTCAATCTTCCATTCTCCAGAACGTTATCAATCCCTTTAGATAGATGGGTAGATTGCCTGTTGTGAGCACTATTATTGCTAGGATCTTTTCTTTTATCCAGCAGGTAAATAAATGACCCGAGGTTTAAAGAGGGGGAATATATATTCCAATTAATGATAGCTTTATTTGGCTCTGTATTGATCAATGTAATCAGGTCTTTTGCTTCCCCATTCATTGTTATTTTATTGTTGAGAATATCACACTGAATATTTTGAATAAGCACATCTGAATTTTTTAACTGCAATCTCCCGTTTAAATTTTTCAATTCTACATTCCGGGGAGTATAAAGCAGGTCACCGTTTTTAAAAGAGACAGCTCCATTAACGAAAGAATTTAAATTAGTATTTTTTTCAATTGCTCCTTTATAAGTAATATCTATCAAGCCTTCGCCGGAAAGCATTTGGATCGAGCTGCTGCCGATGATATCATTTAAGTCGGTGAGTGGAAAAGCCGCCTCAAGATCGCAGGTTAATACCGGCTGGTATAAATTAAGTACTTCTATATTTTTTGACGTCAAAGGAAGGCCGTTCCATTTCGCTGAAAAATCGTTTATGTTTATTTTGGAATTAGGATCACGCCTGGGTTGTCCTTTTACTACCTCGTCGGTATAATAACCTGAAAAAGTTGCCCTATCGAAGTTGAGAAATGACGTGTTTAAACGGGAATCTTTAACCTTCCATGTTACGAAAATAAGTGGATCTCCACCGTTTAAAGGCCCGGCAATACTCGCATCAGCATCAACATTTTTATCGAGACTTACAATAGAAAGCGCACTGTCAATTTTAACGGTTAGTAAAGCTTTGGCGAAATCGTAAGGAATTTTCTTTGTATGAATTGCAAGCGAAAATTGCGGATCAGGTTTCACAAGATCAAAACGACCGGTTACGTTAAATGGATGGCCCTCAAGCTTAATGTCTATACTGTCAAATTGCAATTGCTGCAATTTTTTATCAAACCGGAAATCAAAATTTCCTTCAAAGTTTTTCTCTTTTAAAAAAGTTCCATTGCTCACCATAAAAGCAAGACTATGCACCATAACATCGGCCTTTGCGGAAAAATCAGTAGCAGTAGTTTGATCATCAATTTTTACTTTTAAATTTTTGACTGCAAAATCATAAAGCTTCCCTCTCTGCCTGTCATCAAGAGTTAATTTTACATCTTCCAAAACTACCGACTTTAGCAACGAATTTTCAGGAGTAGCTACTGATGAAGAAACGTTAACCGAATCAGTGCTTTTAGGCTTTAATAAATAAGCATTGGTATAACCGCTTGAATCTGTGAATAGATAAATAGACGCATTTACGATTTTTATTCCATTGATGGCCGATTCTCTTTTAATAAGTTTTAGTAAGCTCAATTGAACAAAAACTTCATCTGCTTTGAAAAATTCGTGATGATGTTTTGAAAACATGGTATCTGTAACAGAAACCTGGCGAATTAAAACGGAAGTCTGCGGAAAATTTCTTAGAAAACTTAATTCCACATCACCTATTGAAACTTTGCCATTTATTTTTTTGCTTATTTCATCGGTGACTTCCTTTATAATCTTTTTTTTGTTGGCAGATATATAAATAAAAGCAACGATATACAGCACAAATAATATCGCTAAAATAATTCCGATAGTACGGAGTACGTATTTTAAAATTTTGGTCAACAACTAAATTTTAGTACATGAATATAATTGAAATTCTTTGTTGCAATTTAAATTATTGATGGGGCATTAAAAGCGCGATTAATTATAACGCTTAGTAAAAAACCAGGACAACCTCAATGAGAGAAATTATTTAAATCTGTCGATTCAGGTCCTCACGCAATAAGCCTTGCAATTGTTCGCATAACGCCCGTTTCCGGAAGCAACAGCGTTTAATTTATCTCTTAAAAAATCACTACTTAACTACGACAGTATCAATAATCACTTTTTGATTTTCCTTTTCTTCTTTTGCTTTATTTTTAAAAAATTTGCGCAGAAGAAAATTGTGCTGAACGGCTTCCAGGTCCTCATCCAGTTTTTTACTTGCCGACTGTAAATTTTGCAGCGTGACCTTTATCTTATTTGCCGATTGGTCATCATTGAGTAACATCCCTGCAGGAGAATTTTTATTAGAAAGGCCGTTATTTATAATCTTTCCTGTATTGGTAAGATTGGCAATGACATTTTGAGAAGAGTCAGCCACATTTTGTAATTGCGAAATGGTTGATTTCAATTTACTGAATATAACGGTGTCGGTTACCAGATCGCTGGCGAGTGTGCCCTTATCATTAAGCTTCGCAGTATATGCGGAAACGTTTGACGTAAGCTTTTCAAGATTCTGCGACGCTTTTTTTAGAATGGTTGTAGTGGCATCCAATTGGTCAACCATTGTTTCATCATTCAGTAGTTTACCGATAGAGCCCTTGCCGGATGCGATGCGGGCGCTGATCGCTTTAAAATCTGTAGTTATCGCATACAGGTTGTCGTTATTCTTTGACAAGGTATTCATCACCTGGTCGGTGTTTAATAATTTATCATTGGCAAGAACATTTCCTTGTTCGATTTTGGCAGCGTTGGCCGTGCCGCCATAAATTTCTATTATTTTATTCCCGATCAATCCATCGGAGCTTAATTTTGCTCTTGCATCGCTGGGAATGTATTTCACTGATTTGTCTTCGATACTCATATCTACTTCGACCGTGCCGTTTTGCTTTAGACTTACATCTCGTATGATTCCAATCTTCACTCCGGAAAACCAGATATTATTTCCCTTCTGAAGGCCGTTTACGTTGTCAAAAAAAGACTTTATGGTAATAGATTTCTCGAAGGTTTTATGTTGTGAGCCTAATGTCAGAATAGTGCTGATTAAAATAGCGATCCCAAGAAAAACGAATACTCCCACTATCAGAGCCCGTAAATTACTGTTAGATCTCATCTGTATAATATTTTATTTTTTAAAGAATGATTCCTATACCGTTCTTACTTTAGTTTTTGCGTCGTCTATAAAATTATATTTGTAAAAATTTTGTATTCGTTCATCATCTGTATTGAAGATTTCTTCGAAAGTACCTTGCTTAATAAACTTTCCATCAAACATCATTGCAATTTTATCGCCGGTAGTTTTTGCACAAGTCAGATCGTGGGTAATGATAATAGAGGTTGTATTAAATTTATGACGCACCAGGTTAATAAGGTTATTGATTTCAATACTGGTAATTGGGTCAAGCCCTGAAGTGGGTTCATCATATAACATAATCGTCGGATGTAAAATCAATGTCCTGGCAATCCCGATTCTTTTGCGCTGGCCGCCGGAAAGTTCGGAAGGCATTTGATCTATAGTTTGCGACAATCCCACATTTTCCAACATAGATTCTATTTCAACCGTTACTTCTTTCTTTGATAAATTCCTCGCATTTCTTACCAATGGAAAAGCAAGATTTTCTCTTACTGTCATACTATCATACAAAGCGCTGCTTTGAAAAGAAAATCCCACCTGAAGGCGAAGTTCTCTTAATGCCTTATCCTTTAAAGTCGCCACGTCTTTCCCCAAGACATTTACGATGCCCCTGTCTGGCTTTAATAATCCACAAACAATTTTAATGAGTACAGATTTCCCCGTTCCAGACCTTCCCAATACAACCACATTTTCCTTATCATGTACATCGAGATCAATTCCACGAAGTACATGATTTTCTCCAAACGATTTATACAGATCCTGGATGTGAATCATCAACTCCTTCTCAGCATATGGTTTATCATTTAACATCTATCGGTAACTGTTAGTAATTTGAACAATGAGTATTTCTTCAATAAAAATTAAAAACATGGAAAGAACAACCGAGGAATTGGCGGCCTTCCCAACGCCTTCGGTACCATTACTTGCATGATACCCTTTGTAGCAGCCAACAATTCCTATCGTAAATCCATAAACAATGCTTTTGATAAATGATGAAAAAATATCAAGAAAGGAAATTTTATCAAATGCTGCCTGAAAAAATGAAACGAAACTGGTCAGTTCATTTTGATGAACATTCAGGTAAGCGCCAAGCATGGCTACAAAACCGGTGTAACACATTAGCATTGGAACCATAAGAGTAGTGGCCAATACACGGCTCACCACCAAAAATTTAAATGGATTTACTGCAGAAACTTCCATGGCGTCTATCTGTTCCGTCACCTTCATAGATCCAAGTTCGGCTCCTATATTTGAACCTACTTTTCCGGCGCAAATTAAAGCAGTAACCAGCGGCGCTAACGCCCTGATAATAGCAATAGCAACGAGAGAAGGCAACCATGAAGCGGCACCAAATTCTGCTAAAGATGGCCGTGATTGTTTTGTAAAAACCAGCCCGGTAATGAAGCCTGTAAGCGTAATAAGGAAGAGCGATTTATACCCTACCTGGTAACATTGTCTTATAACTTCCTTGATCTCATAAGGGGGTCTGAATAGTTCTTTAAAAAAACGCAGTATAAACTGTAATGCGCTGGACAGGTCTATAAAAAAAATGTCAATCTTTTTTGTGAGAAAATATTCCCCCGGTTTTCTTAAACTCATAGATGCTATATTTCAATTCAAACTTAGAACCAACTTTTTGAACCTGGAACCAATTGGCAAAGATGCTGTAAATACGGTCAAGTATTAAAAATCTAAATAAATTTACCGCCTGACGGCAAAAAGTTGAAAATAAAAAAAACCCGCCTAAAGCGGGAAACCTGATAGTTGCCGGAATTAATGTGGTCAATCCTGATGCTATTTTTTTATCTGAATCTTGTATTGACCCTGCGAATTTGCCTTTCTCTTTCTCTTTCTGCCATCCTTATTGCCACTTTTTTCTGATGGCGCCTGAGTGTATAATCATTTTCGATGGACCGGATCTTATAATCGAATTCATGGTTTATTTTTTCGATTTGAAATTGCCTGCCACCATATCGAAAGTGCCCGTTGTTATAATAATTTCTTTGACCATACACATATTGCCCGTTTTGTTCAAACCGTCCGTGGCCGTCCTGGCCGAATGAGGTAGCAAAAATGCCAAATGAAAAAAGCAGTGTAAGAATTGTTTTCATAATAATAAATTTTTAATCATTAAAAAATATTTATAACTGAGATATAATTTTAATCACCAGGTTAAACGGCAAAATGTTAATACATCAAAAAATAAATATTACGGGTTAAAAGTGCGCGTCAGTTCAAAAGCAACTTATAAGCAAACAAAAAGCCCATAAAGGGCTTTTCGTCTTTCGAAGGGTTCAGAGGTATTATTACTTGTGGCCATCGTATTGTTTTGCATGGATATTGTAAGCACTGTTGAATTTGCTGTTAAATTTGGAATTCACTTCTACGAGTTGTTGTGTATTCGCATCGTGTGCTTTTTGAATCAGCATTTTCTTATCACGCTTGCTGATATGCTTGTTGCTTTTTATCGATGCAACTTTAAAGTTATACTCCTTATTGATTTTATCTATTTGCATATCTTTTTCTTTAGCAGAAAAAGTGTAAATGTTATCACGACGGCTGTCAATCTTTTTATACTCACTATTGGTGACGTACTGCGCTTTTTTGTCCGTTTGATGTGAGCCGGTTTGGGCAGAGGAAGTTGCAAGAACACTTATAGAAAATAATAATATAAAAATGCTTTTCATGATTGCAAATTTTATTTGTTTAAAAAAAGTCTCTGTTAGTAAGATGCTTTCGTTTCACTGATTCCTTACAAAGAAATGTTAATAGAAACTAATGCAGATCGTCACCCGATAACAATAGAAGCGCTAAAAATGAGATAATGAAACCACACGGTTACCTGTAGCGGGATAAGTAATATTTACAGAGGATTATTTTTCTTTACTAACATATAAGCGTATACGAAACGGCAAGGCGGGAACTACGCCAGATGCAAAACAGGCAACATAGTCCCAAAGCGGGAAAACCTCCGACCTTTTTTTTCGCACCGGCGCAAGAATACTACGGACTGCCGAGACTATGGATCTCTTTTTACTACTCTTAAAAGAAATTCATCACCGGATAAAAATAATCTTGAAGTAGTAAGCGGTTTGGTGAACCTTGCAATCGGCGAACATTAATGATAATAATAAAAATCCTCGTTTCAGGCAATACATCTGACTTTGTCCTGAAAAATTATGTTTCAATATTTATTTGATTTACATTTAGGTTACCAATCAGTTCCTGTTAAACTCCACGCTATCCGCCTAAAAATATGTTTGATAAGAATGATCATTCTACAGCTTTCTCAATAAAGCTTTAGGCATTAAGGAACCTCCCAAAGTTGAATTTTATAAAGTCTAAATAAAAGTGAGGTCAAGCCTTCACTATAAAAAACAGGCCTGACCCACACAGGCATTTTTTGTGGGGGCGATTCCGAAAAGCCTTATGAGTAGGAAAACTAAAAATTGAAAAAAATGAAAAAAATGATGATCACTGCAGTCTTGTTCCTGGTAGGAATAACTGCTTTTTGCCAACAGGAAGAGAATGGAACTATTTACATCAAGCATCCATACATTGATGTGGTAAATAATTCTACCAAAGCCTACGACGCACAAGATTGGGCAACGCTAAAAACAATTTTCTCAGACACTGCAAAGTGGTGGGTATCAGGAATGGAAAAATTTATTCCGATAGCCGATGCCATGAACGCATGGAAGAGTGATTTTGTGCATTTCGATGACGTAAAACAAATCCCCCAGGGGTACCCGGATTACCTGAGTTACAAAAAAGAAGACGCCAAAATAGTGCAGTCATGGTGGATATGGAGCGGCAAATCAAAGAAAAGCGGAGAAATCCTTAAAATTCCAATGGTCGTATTTGATGAGTTCAATAATGATGGCAAGATCGTTAGAGAATACATCTATGGAGATTTTTCAAAATTAGCAAAGGAAGAAGGAATGTAAAAATTATTGGTAGCCGGGATGCCAACCCATTGAAAGGTTGGCATCCTTATCCATATCAACAAATCAAAACTTTAAACAATGATCAAGTTAACGGTTGTTTACGGACATCCTGCAGATCCGGCAGCTTTTGAAGATTATTATGCTAATACCCATACATCAATTACATTAAAAATCACCGGATATTCCCGCCTTGAATTTACAAAATTCCTGAGTGCTCCTGATGGTGGCCAATCCGCTCATTACCGGATGGCAGAGTTTTGGTTTGAAACGCATGAGGCCTTGCAAGCAATGATGAGTTCACCTGAAGGACAGGCTGCTGCAGCGGATATTCCCAATTTTGCTACCGGCGGTGCAACAGTTATGGTGGGAGCGGTTGAGGAAGTTAAATAAAACCATAATACACGAAATTGTTTACAGACAATTTCAAAATTAAAAGACTTAAAAAAGTAGTGATCAACTTCCCGGGCGTAGTATGGAATACTTCCTTCTTTGAATCCTGCAATGTATCCTGCGGAAGTGAGAAAATTCGCCAATAAGCATCCGAATTTACCCTTTGAAATTACTTCTGTTTATCAGACATGGGAAGTTGGCAATTCTCTTTGTGACAGGTCCGATTCGGCATTCATGGGTATGCAATAAACATAAAACGCTTGCCAGTATGGCCAATAGAATAGAAGTAAAACAAGTCTCCCTAAACATAGGTTAAAAAATGAAAAAAATTATCTTTTCAATACTCATTGCTTCTTTCATTTATTCAAATAATTTGCCTGCACAAAATTTGGCCAGCTCAATGGGTGGTACAGTAAGCCAACAAAAAGAAGTGAGTTCTATGTTGGATTCTTTCAATATAGCCGCCGCTAACGCAGATTATAAAACCTACTTTAATTTTTTTACTGACTATGCAGTTTTCACCGGAACTGATGCAACAGAAAGATGGGATAAAAAAGAGTTCATGGCATGGGCAAAACCATATTTTGACAAAAAATCTACCTGGAATTTTACTCCGCTGGAGCGGCACATCTACATTGAACCGTCGGGCACACATGCCTGGTTTGATGAACTGCTGAATACACAAATGAAAATTTGCAGGGGCTCGGGTGTGCTTGTAAAAGAGGCAACCGGATGGAAGCTCATGCAATACATTTTATCGGCAACAATCCCAAACGCTGTTATGGATTCTGTTGTAAAAATTAAAGCGCCGATTGAAGATGCATTGATAAAAAAATTCCCGCATAAATAAAACATGCGGGAACAATAATAAACGAAGCCATATTATTTATTCTTTCTTATAATAGTGGTTATATCTATTGTTGCAGACATTCTCATTATTATAATTTAAACAGCTAAATCAAAACCAAACATGCCCAACACAACTACAGATGAAGGTTTAGAACGGGTAATAGGCGTACCAGGTCTTTCCCTCACGATTGTAAATGCTACCATTGGTGCAGGAATTTTTGCACTGCCTGCTATTGTAAGTATGCAGCTCGGCGCTTACGGTATTTTCGCTTATATAATTGGTTGCCTTCTGATGACTACTATTATGTTATGCTATATGGAAATTGGTACAAAGATAACCTCCAGCGGAGGTTCGTATGCCTACGTAGAAGCGGCTTTCGGAAGTTTTGCAGGATTTATTATTAACTGGTTATTCCTGGTCGGCTGGGGAGTAATAGGCAGCGCTGCAGTAATTAATATTTTTGCTGATTCTCTTTCGGGAATATTCCCTGTTTTGACAAATCACCTTGCCCGCGGTTTATTATTTTTTGTTGTGCTGGGTTTAATCGTGTTGCTGAACATTCGCGGTACCAAACAAAGTGTACAGTTTTTAAAAGTGATCAGCATTATTAAACTGCTTCCACTTTTTGCAATTATTATTTTTGGCTTTAGCCATATAAAAACGTCTAACCTGCACATGCAACATGTCCCTCCTCTTAAAACATTTGCAGATACGATACTTGTATTGATTTTTGCAATCGCCGGCTTCGAAACATCCCTTAGTGTAAGTGGTGAAATTAAGAATCCACGACGCACCCTTCCTCTTGGAATTTTATTGGGAGGCATTATGGTATATATTACTTATATGCTGTTGCAAACGGTTACGCAAGGCGTTGTAGGCAACCAGATCTCAACATTCAAAGACGCACCACTAGCGGCTGTTGCACAACAAATTGTTGGACCCGCGGGGGCCACGGTTCTCTTACTGGCTGCTGCAATTTCCTGTCTTGGTTTAAACAGTGGCGATATATTGGCAACGCCGCGATTGTTATTTGCCGGCGCCAATGATGGGTTGTTTCCAAAATTTTTGGGGAAAGTTCATCCTAAGTTTGCAACACCCTATACAGCCATTATCACATACGCATCTTTCATATTTATTTTCTCCATTTCCGGAGGCTTTGAACAATTGGCAATCCTGGCCAGTTCCTCCATACTTCTTATTTATCTCGCGGTTATTTTGGCAACTATTAAACTGAGGGCAAAAAAACAGGAAGTATCCCAAAAAGCTTTCAGGATTCCCGGCGGATTGGTGATTCCTGTTATTGGCATTGCAGCTATCCTTTGGTTGCTCACCAGTTTAAGCAAATGGGAAATTTTATCAACTATTATTTTCATTGCCGTAGTATGTGTAATTTATTTTGTGATGAAGAAAGTAAAAAAGGAAAAAGTAAATATTGAGCTGGCAGAAGAAATATTGTGAGTAAAAAATGAATCGGCAGCGGTGGAAAAAGGATGGCTTATATCAAAGCAACTTTTTTCCGGTTTGATCCGTAAAAAAGACATAAAAATTTACGGATATAAACTGAAATTTACGTTGAAGATACAACGCGAATTTAGAAGCAATTGAATGTAAATGAAATCCTAAAGCGAAACGTGGCGTCAGGGCTTTCACCAATGCTTATGAAAAAGCTGAAACAAACATTGTTCACCGGTATAAACGGAAAAGTATCTTTTATAAAAATGGAAATAAAAAAAAATTCAATTTATTTTATCAATCAAAATTAAACATGAAATACTTCTTATTCCTTTTAATTATCATGGTTTCAGCGTGCCACCAGCAAACAAAATACGATACTATTATCCGGAACGGAATGATCTATGATGGCAAAGGAGGCGCACCTTTCAAAGGAGATATCGCTATTAATGCAGATACCATTGCTTTTATCGGTGATTTAAAAAAAGCATCTGCAAAAAATGAAATAGATGCCGGTGGCCAGGCAGTAGCGCCGGGTTTCATTAACGTAATGGGACATTCAGAA
This sequence comes from uncultured Chitinophagaceae bacterium, assembly GCA_963823305.1. Lineage (GTDB taxonomy): Bacteria > Bacteroidota > Bacteroidia > Chitinophagales > Chitinophagaceae > Ginsengibacter. The sequence goes on along the minus strand of CAWGLC010000004.1, from coordinate 209,944 downwards.
GAATCACTCTTCCAGGATGGAAGGGCGCAAAGCGATATCAGGCAGGGAGTAACTACAGAGATATTTACAGAATCAAGTTTCGGCCCTTTGAATGCCAACATGAAAGAGCAAACACAAAAGAACGAAGGCGATATCAAATACCCGGTAACCTGGAACACGCTTGGTGAATATATGAATACGCTGGAGCATAAAGGTATTTCCTGTAATATCGCTTCGTTTGTAGGCACGGGTACGGTACGGCAATATGTAATTGGCGAAGATGATAAAGCGCCCACGCCTCAACAATTAGACAGCATGAAAATTTTAGTAGATAGCGCGATGAAGGAAGGTGCATTGGGCGTTACGTGTGCACTGCAATATCCCGTAGATGTTTTTGCAAAAACAGATGAACTGGTGGCACTTGCAAAAGAGGCATCCAGATATGGAGGCACTTATATTAGTCATATCCGCAGCGAAAGCAATCAATTAATACCAGCAGTAAATGAAATAATAACTATTGCAAAGGAAGCCAATATCCCGGTAGAGATCTGCCATTTAAAAGCGGCCGGCAAAGACAACTGGTACAAAATGGACAGCGTAATACAAATGGTGGAGAATGCGCGCAAACAAGGTATCGACATCACCGCGGATATGTACACATATACGGCAGCAGCTACAGGCTTAACTTCCTGCTTTCCACCTACTCTCCAGGACGGAGGGTTTGGAAAATTAAGAGAGCGTTTACTGGATCCCGTTATAAGAAAACAAATGATAACAGTCATGCATGCGAAGGCAGACGATTGGGAAAATGAATATTATGAAACAGGCGGGCCTGATAATATTTTGCTTCTTGCTTTTAAACAGGATTCGTTGAAAAAATTTACTGGAAAAACATTGGCGGAAGCGGCTAAAATGCGTGGTACTTCTCCCGAAGAAACAGCGATGGACCTAATAATACAGGACAGTACCCGGGTGGGCGTTGCTTATTTTGAGATGGATGAAAATAATATTAAAAAAGAGATTGTTTTGCCCTGGGTAAGTTTTGGAAGTGATGAAGCAGCCTATACTAACGAAGGTGTTTTTTTAAAATCCAATGCACATCCCCGGGCTTATGGAAATTTTGCACGGGTGCTAGGCAAATATTCCCGTGATGAAAAATTACTTTCCCTGCAACAGGCTATTTATAAACTGGCCAATCTTCCTGCCACCCATTTAAAACTGACAAAACGCGGCGAGCTTAAAGTGGGCAATTACGCTGATATTGTAATTTTTGATCCGGCGAAAGTACAAGACCATGCTACCTACGATAAGCCGCACCAGTATGCAACAGGCGTGAGTGATGTATTTGTAAATGGTACGCTGGTATTAAAGAATGATGAGCCTACCGGCGCCTCGCCGGGCAGATTTTTAAAAGGGCCTGGTTATAAAAAAATGTAACTTTTTTTAAAAAACCAGAGGCAAAAAAAATACTTTTTAAAAAATAAGCGAAGAAGAAAAAATAAATCTGCCATCAATGAAAGTTCAATTGGCTTATGATAAAACTTTAATTGCATTTTTGGAAAACGAATACAATCTTACAGATGAATAACAATTCTAAAACACAATGAAAGCTGGTTGATAAAATTCCTGGTTTACATCTCAGTAGGATTTATTTGTATCCTTGTATATAGACAATTAAAAAAAAATTGCATAAGTCCTCTCATTTTTGTGTTGTGTCAAACGATAATTTTTTGGGGTTGCTATCAATTAATTGCAAAATATAACAATCCCAATCTTAGTTTTAATTATTAATTATTAATAACCATGGACAGTATAATACACCTGATTAAATGAATGAATTATAGCAGCCAACAATAATGAGCATTTCTGTTTCCACAACATGATTCAATGTATAATTAAATCCAAAATAAAAAACTTATCTCTGAAAACCTAAAAAATAAAACTAACAAATTGGCAAAGAAAAAATCATTTCCCGGCCCCATCCCTATCTTAATGGTCGTCATTATAATGGCCGCTGCGTGCACCTGGCTTTTACCAGCGGGGCAATATTCAAAGCTGGCTGTAAACAGCAAAAATTTTACAATGGTTAACGATAGCGGTGAAAGAAATCTTCCGCTTACACAAAGGACTTTAGACAGTCTTGGCATCAAAATAAAAGTTCAAAAATTCATCGCAGGTGATATTCGGAAACCCATTTCGGTTCCGGGAACTTTTACCAGGCTAAAACGAAACGGCCAAGGCTTCATCAGTATTTTACAGGCGCCTGTGAAAGGGATTATAGATAGTATAGACATCATTCTTTTTGTTCTCATTATAGGTGGTTTTATGTTTGTGTTTAACCAAACAGGAGCTATGGTAAAGGGCATTACATGGCTGGCCCATACCATGCAGGGGCGCGAACAATGGTTAATAGCGATTTTGACAATTGTATTTTCTTTTTTCGCAGGCTCTTATGGAATGGCAGAGGAAGCATTGGTTTTTTATCCCATATTGGTTCCTTTGTTTCTGGCTTCAGGCTATGACCTTCTTGTACCATTAGCAATAATTTTCGGAGGTACTTCTATCGGTGCGCTTCCCGCGTTTTCAAATCCTTTCTCCACCATCATTGCGTCCAATGCAGCCGGCATCAACTGGATGGACGGATTAAGCAGCCGCCTGGTACTTTGGGTAATTGTTACCTCATTGCTGGTTTGGTATATTTTAAAGTATGCGGCTAAAATCAAAAAAGACCCAACCGCTTCATTGGTTTATAAAATAGATGGCGAAGTGAAACCCATTTATGATGTGCACATTAACAACAATGCAACTGCGCCAAAACTGGAATGGAAAACAAAGCTATTGTTATTCATTTATGTCGGCACTTTCCTGGTGATGATTGGCGGGGTAGTATTTTTAGATTGGTGGACGACGGAAATGTCTTCGCTGTTCCTGGGATCTTCTATCCTGCTTGCTTTGATAACAGGGATGAATGAAAAAATATTTGTGCGTGAATTTATAAAAGGGGCGGAAAGTCTATTGGCAGTAGCCTTCATTATTGGCGTGGCCCGGGGCGTTACCATCGTTTTAAATGAAGGGAATATCAGTGATTCCATATTGCATTTTACTACCAGCCTGGTTCGTGGCATGCAGCCCGCCCTGTTTATCATTTTGCTTTTGGTATTTTATATCGTGTTTTCAATTTTTATACAATCATCTTCGGGAATGGCGGTGTTGACGATGCCAATCATTGGCGGATTGGCTATTTTGGTAAATATACCAGGAAGGGAAATTGTAAATTCTTACATGTATGGCATGGCTCTGATGTCTTTCCTTGCTCCAACAGGACTTATACTACCTTCGCTCGCGATGGTTAATATAAGTTTGAAAACATGGATTAAGTTTATCATGCCACTGCTTTTGATACTTACAATTCTTTGTGTAGCAGCGCTGATAATTGGCATCTATTTATGAAGAATATTACCTGCAAATGTTCTAATCGCTATCAGGTGACGGCGTCAAAAAAAGAAATACAAATTGAATGTGCAAGGCAGACATTACGATTGTTACCTGCAGAAAAAGGAGAAAATATCACAATGTAACTTACGCGCGTGAAAGCAACATTAATCGCGTTTACTTTTTTTTTATTGTAAAAAATAGTGATGCACAAACCCGGCTTGTTGAGGCCATTATCTAACGCCCGAATAATAAAAATTTATCCTGCTGAGTTAAAAACTGTCTTAAAAAATTTTATACAAAAAGACCAGTTGCAATAACACTGCATAAAAAAAGACGTTGGAAAAAACCAGGAACGACGCGGCAATCAATCATCCCCATATATCTACAGAAGCTTATTTCTTTTGCCTGAATGTATAAGCATAGCCCAAAGATACAGTTGCCGCACCGGTATTATTTTTGCCATTGGCAGTACCTTTCTGAATATTTAGAAAACCGTAATTGAACCCCCCTTCCACAAAGATGTTTCCATTACCTGTTTTATAGCTAACGCCAACATTACCTTCCGCACCAAAATTAACGGAGTTTAACTGGCTCTTTATATTCTGTGTGGTATCAAAGGATTGAGAACCCGCCGGGAGTGGCTGCAGGCCGCCTGCATCTGCATAGATCATGCTTGACCCCGATGTTACCTGCTTTGCAGAAAGCAAAAACCCAACGAAAGGTCCCGCATCAACATAAATTCGCACAGGCGATTTTGGTTTTAAATTCCATCCAAATTTTGCTAATAACGGCACCATCAGGTAGTTGATTTTCGCTTCACTTTTAAAATTAGCATACAGATAAGTGGGCGCTGTTCCCTGGGGAAAAAAAGCTGAAAATGCCGCAGGCGTTGGGAAAGCCTGTAAGCCATCTTTTTTGCCACCTTGCGAAGAATATTCAAGCATGGGCTGGAAGGAAAATACATGAGAGATTTTAAACTCGCCAAAAATTCCAAAATCAGGGCCCAATCGCGAACTATAGCCTGTGTTAAGTGGATTTTCATTTGAGCCCCCTGCCGACAGGTTAGGAATGCTGATACCTCCTCTCGCTCCTAACGCAAATTGCTGCGCGAAAGATGAAGAGAAAATGAACATGGCCCCAATTAAAAAGCTTAATTTAAAAATGAATTTCATAAAAATAATTTAATGCTTTTCATAAACATATTATCATTAAAATTAAATTAAAAAATTTGTCTGAAATTATTCATAAGAAAATAACACACAATCATTACAAAGATTTCAGGCAATGAAATACAAAGGCAAATGCCTGTTTTTGATACTTTTTTATAAAGAATGTAGCATAAAACATAAACAAAATAATGTAGCAGTCATGAATATACCGGCAGGTACAAAAGCAAATGATAATGCAAATAGTTAAAGGATCATCCACCAAAATAGTTTATAATTATGGTAAAGATTTATTGCGTTTATGGCTATCCGTTATAATTGCGAATTTTTGTTTTCATCATGTTTTTTTCTCCCTTTCAAAGGGCAAGAGGAAATCTGATTAATTTCATTATCACAAAATAGAAATTAGAAAAAAAAATGACAGAGAAAAATAAAGCGGTTAAATTGCCCAGCAGCACGCCTGGTTTTTGCCGGGAGCCACAATGAAACTGTCTGCAATCAAACCAAGAAAAAATAGGCCCAATTAAAAAACCCATAACTAATTTTGAAACATCGCAATAACATCAAAAAAAATAAATAATGAACCAACTGTCAAACATAACTGCCTTGTCATTAATCGTACTAACATTCATGTTTGCGTCGTGTTCATCAAATCAAATAACACAAACAGATGCAACAGATTCTGTTGCAACCAACATTAAAATGTACACGCATACATGGGATGAAATTATCAACCATGGAAAACTTGATCTGTTTAACGATTCCAATTTTACCAAAGATATTGTGATGCATACAAATCCTGACCGCGTTGGAATAGATAGCGCCAGAGCTTACTATGCAAATTATCTCACCGGTTTTTCCAACATTAAATTCACAATCATAGATGTATTCGGGCAGGGAAATAAACTGGTAAAACATTGGAATTTTTCGGGCGATAATACCGGCGTGTTTTTCGGAATGCCTGCTACAGGAAAACATGTGAGCATCGATGGTGTCACATTAGTTCGCATGCAAAATGGAAAGATTGCGGAAGAAAGAGATTTTCTGGATAATCTCGATTTAATGACGCAGCTTGGCCAAATACCTGCGGCTGGAAAATAATGCGTACCATTACCAACAGCTACGGGCTTAATGAAACCATTAACCTTAACTAAATGCATTTTATTTTATCAGCCTGAAATGATTTGAGGTATGTTACACTCGTGTTGTATTTGTTTACCATTAAATTAGACTTTAAAAAAGCCGAAATTTAAAATATATACTTTCTGTAATTACATAAACCTGTTTAAATTTAGATTTATATTGTTTTCGAAGTAATTTTAAATAAATATGACGTATGCTGGCTGAGCCGTTTATTATTTTTTTTCTTTTGCGAAGCGTAAAGCGAATGTTGCACAAGGATGGTTCTGTGGATTCATGGGACCGGCCTATTACCTTTTTGATGTACGCAACTGTTATTCTTTTGGCTGCAGAACTCATATTCCATCTTGGCTTTATAACAAGATGGATCTGGCATGCAGCTTTAATTGGTATTATTTGCATAGCCTTGCTGAAACAGGACTTTTTTGCAACCAGAACCTTAATGTATGCAGTTTTACCATTTGCCATTTTATCCTTCGTGTCAGATTTTTTTCAATTTATCAGCGAGCGCCAATACAATGTCATTGACCACTATCTTAGGGCAGCAGTCGTCTTCTCCGTTATATGGATGGTAGCTATGATATTGGTGTCAAATAAACAACGAAAAGCTTTAAACAGAGAGCGGGAAAAAACACAACAACAGGAAGAACAAAAAAGATGGATAGAAATAAGGAAAGAGGAACTTGAAAAAATTGTTGCCGAAAGAACATCGGAATTAAGGCAACAAAAAGAACAAGTAGAAAGTACGCTGGAAGAACTGAAGGCAACGCAGGCTCAACTCATTCAATCAGAAAAAATGGCGTCGCTGGGAGAACTTACAGCAGGCATCGCACATGAAATACAAAATCCGCTGAACTTTGTTAATAATTTTTCTGAAGTAAATTCCGAGCTTATTTTAGAAATGAAAAATGAAATCAATAATGGCAACCTGGAAGAGGTAAAGCAAATTGCAAATGACATCGCAGAGAATGAAGAGAAAATTGTTTTTCATGGAAAAAGAGCCGACGCCATCGTAAAGGGAATGTTGCAACACAGCCGTAACAGTAGTTCCACAAAGGAGCCTACCAATATTAATGCACTGGCAGATGAATATTTACGCTTGGCTTATCACGGCTTAAGAGCAAAAGATAAATCGTTTAATGCAACGATGAAAACAGATTTTGACGAAAGCATTGGCAACATCGAGATCTTTCCGCAAGATATGGGGCGGGTGATTTTAAATCTTATTACCAACGCCTTTTATGCCGTAACTGAAAAAAAGAAACGCTAGACGAAAACCCCTCTGCAAGCGGTCCTGCTTATGAACCCACTGTATCAATTTGTACAAAAAGAATAAACCAGCATGTTGAAATAAGGGTGAGTGATAATGGCGATGGTATTACACAAAATGTAATTGATAAAATATTTCAACCTTTTTTTACCACGAAGCCAACAGGCGCAGGGAACGGGTTTGGGATTAAGCATGAGCTACGAGATCGTTACAAAAGGGCATGACGGGGAACTAAAAGTGGAAACCAAAGCCGGCTATGGATCAACTTTTATTATTATATTACCAGTATAAAAAAAACACATGAAAATTTTAGTTGTAGATGACGAAAAAGATGTAAAGATTTTATTTGAACAGCGCTTTAGAAAGGAGATAAAAAGTGGCGAGATGAATCTGCCTTTGCATTCTCGGGTGAAGATGCATTAAGCTTTATGAAAGATCATAACCATGAGGCAGTACTGATTTTTCCGATATCAATATGCCCGGGATGAGTGGTCTTGAATTGTTGAAACACATAAAAGAAAAGTATGAAAAGCCTCCGCCTGTAGTGATGATGATTACGGCTTATGGCGATGACGAAAATTATAAACAGGCCATGAAACTTGGCGCTGACGATTTCTTAACTAAACCACTTGATTTTAATTTATTAAAAACCAAATTAAAAGAAAAAATTCATGGCAAAAATATTAGTGGCCGATGATGAAGCAGATCTTGAAGTGCTCATTAAGCAAAAGTTCAGGAAGGAAATCAGGGAAAATAATTACGAGTTTATTTTCGCAGCGAATGGCAATGAAGCCCTGAAAAAACTTATGGAGGACAGTGACATTGATATCTTATTAAGCGATATCAATATGCCTGAAATGGACGGGCTTACTTTGCTGTCAAAAATGAATGAATTAAATCTTTTGACAAAGGCGGTAATTGTTTCAGCTTATGGCGATATGGAGAATATAAGGACCGCAATGAACCGGGGCGCATTTGATTTTGTTTGCAAGCCTGTTAACTTCCAGGATCTTGGCATTACCATTCAAAAAACGCTGGATCATGTTGCACAAATACATAAAACACTTGATGCGATAAAAGAAAATAATATCCTGAAAATGTATGTTGATAAAACGGTTCTGAATTTTATGAATGGGCGGGAATTTGAGACGCAGTTGATGGCCAATGAAACAGTGCAAGCGTCAGTTGCTTTTATTGACATTTCGGGATTTACAGCCATTACCGAAAAAGAGTCTGCCGATACAGTTGTAAAATTGCTTAATAAGTATTTCGATATAATGGTAAAAGAAATTATTGCGCAGGACGGCTACGTTGATAAATTTATAGGTGATGCTGTGCTGGCAGTTTTTAAAGGAAATTTCGGCCTGGACAGGGCTATAGACGCAAGCCTGGCGGTAAGAAAACACATTGATGAAGCCGGAACTTCAGGAGAAACAATTACGTTTCACCCAAATGTGTCGGTTGGTATAGATAGCGGAGAAATGATCCGTGGAAATATAGGATCGGCAAAACTACGCCGGCTAGATTATACCGTCATTGGCGATGTTGTAAATACTGCCCAACGCCTGCAGGATAAGGCTAAACCAGGACAAATACTTATTTCAGATTCTTCATATGAGCAAGTAAAAGAATCTTTTAATTGCAAGGCCGTTGAGCAAGTAAAAATGAAAAATAAAACCCGTTCTTTCATGGCCTATGAAGTTGTCGATTAAGTATTTCTTTCTTGTCGCAACTAAATGTCACGTTTCAGAACTCACCCCTGTTGATCTTTCCTGTAAACATTTCCATTAATTTTCATTTTGAAAACTATATTAAAATTGTATTTTTAAACAATAGCTAGTGACTTTCACTGAAAGCAATCTCTGCTGGTTTTTTTGGGAGTTTTTTTAGCAACTTATAATTATATTAAATGGGCAAAATCGTATAACATATTTATATGGAAAAAAGCCCCGTTTCTTCGTCTGCTGCTTCCCGTTATAGCAGGTATTATCGCAGGTTATTATCTTAAGTTAGAAATTGACATTGTCCTCCTCGTAAGCGCCATATTGGTTTCAGTTTTTATCATCTTTAATATGCTTCCATTGGCATATCGTTTTAAACTACGTGCAGCAAATGGAATTATTATTACAGCGTTTTTTATAAATATCGGAGTTTTTCTTACCTGGAATAAAGATGTCCGCAACCATACTGACTGGTACGGTAAAAAATATGACACAAGCTCTTATATCATTGCTACCATAAATGAACCGCCTGTTGAAAAAAGTAAATCATACAAGGTGCTTGCCACTGTCAACGCTATTATAAATAAAGATTCGGTTTATCAGCTTACAGGAAAATTATTGCTATATTTTTCAAAAGATTCTCTTTCAGATAAGCTCATTTACGGCAACCAGATCATTTTAAAAAAACAATTGCAGGAAATAAAAAACGCCGGAAACCCGGCTGCGTTTAACTATGCCCGTTATTGCGCATTTCAGCAAATCTTTCATCAGTGTTATCTTAAAAATAATGATTGGGTTTTATTAAAAAATCGATAATGTTTCCGTTTATAAAAAGATCATTTTTAAAACACAGGAATATATTATACATGCGTTGAATAAATACATAGCCGGCAGGGACGAAGCTGCAATTGGCAAAGCTTTGGTGATTGGTTATAAAGCTGATCTTGATAAAGATCTTGTTCAGGCATACAGCAATGCAGGCGTAATACATTTAATCGTTATTGCAGGTTTGCATCTCGGATTAATTTATATCCTGCTTGTTTGGATAACTGCTAAAATTCCTTTAATAAAAAATTCAAAAGTTGCCTGCTTTATCGTAATATTTACCTGTTTATGGTTTTTTGCATTTTTAACCGGCGCATCGCCTCCGGTAATGCGCGCAGTAGTAATGTTTAGTTTTATTGCTTTGGGGAAACTATTCAATAAAAGATCTTCAGTTTATAATTCCCTTGCCATATCTGCCTTTGTTAATCTTTGCTTCAATCCATATTCTCTTTGGGATGCAGGTTTTCAACTTTCATATTTTGCCGTTTTAGGAATTGTACTGTCTCAAAAACTTATTTACAACTGGCTATACCTTAAAAATAAAATTTTAAATGAAGCATGGAAAATCGCGTCCGTGTCTTTAGCTGCGCAGGTTTTTATTCTGCCGGCATGCCTGTATTATTTTCATCAAATGCCTTTGCTGTTTATGTTTACTAATATTGTTGCAATCCCTCTTGCGATATGTATTTTTTATACATCTATTGTTCTGATTTTAATCTCCACGGTTCCATTTCTAGCACTCTATATTGGTAAAGCAGTTACATTATTAATATGGTTATTGAATCATGTAGTTTTATTCATTAATGCACTTCCCTTTTCATTATGGGACGGAATTTCCATAACCGCTGCGCAAACCGTTATGTTATATTTTGTTTTTATTTTTTTCCTGTACTGGTTTATTAAAAAAAATATGACGGCTTTTAAATTAGGTATCTATGGCGCTCTTGTATTTACCATAATAATAACTTTGAATAAATGGAATTATTCAAAGCAAAGAAAAATAATTGTGTATGATGTACCTGCTCACAAAGCCATTGATTTTATCAGCGGTAACAGCTATCAATTTGTTGGAGATAGCGACCTTGCAGCAAATGATTTATTGCAAAATTTACATTTGAAACCAGCGCGTATTTCTTTAATGCTTGATAAAAAAAAGAACGATACAAATGTTTTATATCACAACAATAATTTTTACCAGTTCTATAATAAAAAAATTGCGATAATTGATAGCAGTATCATCTATAAGCCTTCGGCAAAAAAAATGAATGTTGATTACATTATTATATCAAAAAATCCAAAGCTTTATATATCCACTCTGGCTGCGGTTTTCAACTGCAGCGTTTATATTTTTGACGCTTCCTGCCCAATGTGGAAAATTGATAAATGGAAGAAAGACTGTGAAGATTTACATTTGCCGTTTCATTCTGTTCCTGAGCAGGGTGCTTTTATAATTGATCTCTAAAGTTTATTCTCCTTACATTCTTATGCAAAAAAAAATACAGTCAGCGCTCATCTCTGTTTATTATAAAAATGGATTAGATAACATTATCAGGCTTTTAAAAGAACAAAATATTACCATTTATACCACAGGCGGAACGCAAAAATTTATTGAAGAATCGGGAATGCAATGCATATCGGTTGAATCGCTCACCGGTTATCCTTCTATTTTGGGTGGAAGGGTTAAAACGTTGCATCCATCAGTATTTGGAGGCATTCTTGGAAGACGGGATGTAGAAAGCGATCTGCAGGAAATGAAGCAATATGATATTCCAGAAATTGATTTGGTAATTGTCGATTTATACCCTTTTCGAAGAAACGGTAAAATCAACCACTGATGAGAAAACAATTATTGAAAAAATTGATGTGGGCGGTCCTTCTATGATACGAGCTGCCGCGAAAAATTTTGCTAATGTTCTCGTTATTGCAGATAAAAGCCAATTACGTTGATCTTGAAAATATATTGTCCCAAAACAATGCAGAAACGTCATTGGAAGAAAGAAAACGATTTGCTGCCAAAGCATTTGATGTGTGTTCAGGATATGATATTGCTATTTCTAATTATTTTAATCAAACATCTTTTCCAAATCCATTTGTTGCTGAAAAAAAAGTTTTGCGATATGGAGAAAATCCGCACCAGCAGGCTTCATTTGCCGGAAATCTTTCTGATATTTTTGAACAGCTTCATGGCAAAGAACTTTCTTATAACAATTTAGTGGACGTAGATGCTGCCATACACTATGATCACAGAATTTACAGATGAAGAAAATAAAGCTTGTCACTTTTGCAATTATTAAACATACGAATGTTTGCGGCATAGCACAAAGAGAAAATACTAACGAAGCTTTTAATGCAGCACTGTCAGGCGATCCCGAAAGTGCATTCGGCGGAGTATTAATTACTAATGACATTATTGATATAAAAACGGCAGATGCGCTGAATACATTATTTTTCGAAGTGCTTATAGCGCCGGCTTTTGATAAAGATGCTTTGGATACTCTTCAATCTAAAAAGAATCGCATTCTTCTTAAAACAAAAATTTTTCCCGGTGAAAGCCAAATGTCAAAAACAGTTTTAAATGGAATTTTATCGCAGGATATTGATCAGGGAAATTTCGCAGAATGGAAAGAGGAAGGCGGAAGATCATCTACTGAAGAAGAAAAGAAAGATTTCATATTTGCCAATCTTGTTTGCAAACATTTAAAAAGCAATGCCATTGCCATTATAAAAGATAATCAACTAATAGGAAAAGGTTGTGGTCAAACGTCAAGCGTTGACGCATTGAGACAAGCAATTGTAAAAGCCGAACAATTCAATTTTGATCTGAAAAATTCTGTTGTTGCAAGTGATGCCTTTTTCCCTTTTGATGATTGCGTAAAGATTGCACATGAAGCCGGTGTTACTGCGTTTATACAACCCGGCGGCTCTATAAGAGACAAAGATTCTATCGCTTATTGCAAAGAAAATAATTTAGTAATGGTGATAACAGGATTGAGGCATTTTAAGCATTAAGCGGATTAACGGTCAGCCGGGATTTTTAAACCTTTCTTTCCACATCTCATTAAAAGTTTTTTTAGAGAAATGCAAATCGGATCTGTGTTTATTCCATCCTTTAAATAATTTATTTACAACTTTCGACTTCATATTTCCGGAACCCATATTCATAAGGCCGCGTTTCAGCGAAGATATCTTCCACATTTTCCAGGCAGTTTTTTCAGAAAAAGCTACAAGTCCATCTTCGACACTTTCCTTTCTATTCTCCAGTAACAATTCATGCAGGTTTATTTTTACCGCGCAAACTTCGGTGCAATTGCCACACAATGATGAAGCAAAACTTAAATGTTTAAACTCCTCCATCCCCTGCAAATGCGGCGTTATAACACTTCCGATCGGTCCGCTGTAAGTTGCGCCATAGGCATGGCCACCAATATTTTTATATACCGGGCAAGCATTCAAACAAGCGCCGCATCTTATGCAATAAAGGCTCTCGCGCTGTTTGGGATTTGCTAAAATATCAGAACGATTGTTGTCTAACAAGATCACATACATTTCATCAGGACCATCCTGTTCGCCCTGCTGTTTAGGCCCGGTAATGATGCTGCTATAAACTGTAACCTTCTGGCCGGTGCCATAAGTTGCGAGCAATGGCCACATAACAGCAAGATCTGTCAAAGACGAAATTACCTTTTCAATCCCTACAATAGCAATATGTGTTTTGGGCCACGCCATGCTGAGCCTGCCATTTCCTTCATTCTCCGTAATCGCAATGCCCCCAATGTCGCTGATAATAAAATTTGCGCCTGTAATTCCTATCTCGGCCGACACATATTTTTCTCTTAATTTATTCCTTGCAACCAGCGTTAATTCTTCCGGGGAAAGGCGCGCTGATGTTCCCAACTTATCTGCAAAAAGCTTTGCCACATCTTCTTTGCTTTTATGCATAGCCGGTGTTACAATATGATAGGGCGCCTCACCATCCAGTTGTTGAATATATTCTCCAAGATCTGTCTCAACACTTTCAATATTATTTTTTTCTAAAAATTTATTAAGATGAATTTCTTCTGTAACCATGCTTTTGCTTTTAACAATGGTCTTGCAGCTTTTCTCCTTGCAAATTTTTAAAACTTCGTCTAAGGCTTCCTGTGAGTTTTCCGCCCAAATCACTTTACCACCACGTTTTGTAAAATTCATTTCAAACTCTTCGAGCTGCTGATCCAGCGTTTCAAGGGCGCGCCATTTAATATTCTTGGCACGCTCTCTTACAAGATCCGTATTTGCAAACTGCAGTTTGGCCTGCGGCACCACGGCATTGTACCTTCCTATATTGAAATTTATTTTTTGACGATGATCAAGATCAGCACTTTTTACAGTGCTCTTTGCTTTAAAAGTGGACGCGTTTTCAGTCATGATTTCTTACTTATTATTAGTTCCCAAATTCCCTGGCCGATATAATATTTGCTTTTGCATGATGCATTATAAAATGTTTAGTATTACCAGTTATTAAATACGCGGCTCTGAAATGCAAAGTTCAACTTGCCGTTCAGCTAACATATAATCAACAATTAAAAAAGAGTAACTGCGTTGTAAAAGAGAAGAAACTAAAACATTTTGTATCAATTATTACCTTTAGCATTTTTTCTTACAGATTTAATCTCTCTATCTATGTCTTTCATTGTTGTTTTCGAGTAGCCATATTTTTCACCAAGTTTTACTGCTTCTTTTAAATTTTGCCTTGCAAGTTCTCTGGACACAATGTCAATAAATTCTGAAAATGATATTTGTCTTCAGTAAGGCCAAATTTATTATATTCCAAATCGGAGATAGATATATTTATTGTACGCATACTTTATTTTCACAACTACTTCAAATTTAAATAATCTAATTATTTAGCACTCCCAATTCTTTCCCAACTTTTGTAAATGCTTCAATGGCTTTATCCAAATGTTTTTGCTCATGCGCAGCACTTAACTGAACGCGTATTCGTGCCTGGCCTTTTGCAACCACAGGAAAGAAAAAACCAATAACATAAATCCCTTCTTCAAGTAAACGGGCTGCAAATTTTTGTGATAGCACTGCATCATAGAGCATTATAGGCACAATCGGATGATCACCAGGTTTTATATCAAATCCTGCTTCTGTCATTTTTTTTCTGAAATATTTTGTATTGCTTTCAAGCTTATCGCGAAGTTCGGTTGTCTCACTCAGCATATCAAATACAGCAATGGATGCGCCGACAATGTTTGGTGCAACGGAATTACTGAACAAATATGGGCGGCTTCTTTGGCGAAGCATTTCTATAATTTCTTTTTTGCCTGAAGTAAATCCTCCATTTGCGCCGCCTAATGCTTTTCCTAATGTGCCTGTAATTATGTCAATACGTTCCATTACATTGCGATACTCATGAGTTCCTCTTCCCGTTTTTCCAATAAATCCCGTCGAATGACTATCATCAACCATTACTATAGCATCATATTTATCAGCAAGGTCACATATTTTATCAAGCTGCGCAATTGTTCCATCCATGCTAAAGGAACCATCTGTTACAATGACCCTGCTTCGCAAATGCGTGCTTTCTTTTAACTTATTTTCAAGATCATCCATATTATTGTGCTCATAACGGTAGCGCTGCGCTTTGCACAATCTTACCCCATCAATTATGCTTGCATGATTCAACGCATCGGAAATGATGGCATCTTCTTCGCCAAATAACGGTTCAAATATGCCGCCATTTGCATCAAAACATGCTAGCATATAAAATGGTATCTTCCGTTCCCAAAAAATCAGCTATCTTTTTTTCAAGCTCTTTATGAATATCCTGCGTGCCGCAAATAAAACGTACACTGCTTAGCCCAAATCCTCTTTCATCGGTATATTTTTTTGCCGCCTCCATTATTTAGGATTGCGATGACAAGCCCAAATAGTTATTAGCACAAAAATTTAAAACTTTTTTTCCTCCAACTTCTATTTCTGCGCCCTGCTCAGCTGGTAATTATTCTCTCATTTTTATAAAGGCCGGCATCTTTTAATGTCTTCAAGTTCTTCTGCTATTCTTTTGCAAAATTTTCGATTCATACTTATTTATTTTTCTACGGCAAACCTACATGAAATCGGTAAATTTCGATTGGTTATAATACGTTCTTATTAAATTGTAACTTTTTGTTTCGTCTTTCGTATAATGATCAAACCGGCGGAAGAATAATTTTACCAATTGAATTGTATGACTGAGAAAGAGTATAATGAATGCGTAAACTTATATGCAGATAATGTTTATCCGTTTTATTGTAAAAAATTTACGGCATGAAGAAAATTCAAAAGATGTAGTGCAAAGTGCACTTTTGAGAAACTATGGATAAACCGTGCAACAGTTGAAAATGAAAGCAGCAAATCTTATCTGTTTCACAGTAGCATATCAACCAGATGATCGATCACATCAGAAAAAATAAAAGAATAACGCTTGCAGGAAGATTTTTCCGATGAGACACAGACAACAAAACAACCTCATCATAATATCAATAAAATATTGAATGAAGCATTAAACAGGTTAGGGGAAACGCAAAGAAGCCTTGTGTTGCTAAAAGATTATGAAGGATACAGTTATGATGAGATTGCGCAAATTACATCGTTGAGCATCAGCCAGGTAAAAGTATATCTGCACCGTGCAAGAATACAATTGAAGAATTATCTGGTAAAACCTGAAAATGTAATTTAACATGAATATCAACAGAGATAATTACGAAGAATATTTTTTGTTGTATGCAGATAATGAATTGACAGATTCAGAAAAAGCTGAAGTATTGATGTTCATTAAAGATAATAAAGACCTTGAGGAAGAATTCAGGATGATACATTTTACCATTTCAAAACCGGATAAAAATATTGTATTTGCCAATAAACCTTTTCTATTAAAAAATGACGCTGCGGCATTCATTAATGAAAAGAATTTTGAAGAAATTTTTGTTTTATATCACGATAAGGAATTAACCGCTGAAGAAGAAAGCAGGACAGAAGAATTTTTAAGTGCGCATCCGAAATTAAAAAATGAATTTGACCTCATCGGTCTTGCAAGGTTTACCAAAGAAAAAGCCATCGTCTTTCCTGGTAAAAAGTTGCTGTATAAAAAAGAAAAGGCTGGAAAAGTAATTCCTGTTTTTCTATGGAGAATTGCTGCGGCGGCCATTTTTATTGGCTTTGGCTTATGGTTGTCTTATACTTATTTACACGCTCCTGTAAAAACGGTTGCCAACCATGCAGGGTCAATCAATGTAAAACCTGTTTCTCCTGTAATTAAAAAAGCGAATCTACCCACACAGAAAATACCAGGTATAGTTGCGGAACATACGTTTCCAGCTAATGAAACTGCCAATGAGAAGCATGAAAAAAAGGATCAGCAAAAAAATCGGTCTAAAAATTTTCTTGCATCTGCAGATGGCAAAACCCAGAATCGCAATTCCGGTGATTTATCAACACGGCAGGCTGAATTAGTGAAACCAATTCCTCAAAAAAATGATGATGAAATTGCGGTGGCTAATAAAGAAATAAGAAATGTTTCAGAAGAAAAAATAATTGCGCAAAATACAGTTCAGCCTTCAAACGAACTTTTAAAGAACACCGCCCAGGTAATTCATGCAAATCTTAAAACCTATGCCCAGACAGCTTCTTATGCGCAACAAACTATTGCTGCAACTGACAATTATGTTTTTTATGATGTTCCTTCCAGTGAGTTTAAAAAAACAAAATTGGGCGGCTTCCTTAAACAGGTAAAAAGAGTCATAGAAAGAAACAATCCAGTTGGCCGGCTTTTAGCAGGGAATGATAAAGACCTTAGTTCCAACTGACAAATAATAATCTACCCATTTATATAAATTTAAAAAATGAAAAAGACAGCATTAGGTTTTATAGGAATTTTATTTGCCATCACATCTATGGCGCAAACAGATTCGGTAAAAGTTCAAAGAAAAAGTGACACCATTCGCATTGGAGGTATGGTAATTTTGAAGAAAGGAGATAACAACGAAAGAAAGCGTGTAACCGTTACCGTTGGCAACCAGTATAAACAAAAAAATGCAAATGTAAGTACCGCGGGGATGATTGTAGATCTGGGTTTTGCTAACTGGACTGATAGGACAAATTATGCAGCAGCTACTTCAAACGGGTATCTTGTGAATCAGCCAGGCGCTGCCGATCTAAGCGCTAATGATTTTAAGTTGAGAACGATTAAATCGGTTAATGTTAATATCTGGTTTTTTATTCAAAGGCTTAATTTAATAAAGCATTATGTAAATCTAAAATATGGCCTCGGAATTGAACTGAACAATTACCGCTTTCAAAGCAATATAAGCCTGCGGGACGGCGGCACCAATCCTTATAATTCATTGCAAAACATAAATCACTCATTTATATTCCGTGACTCCATTAATTTTTCCAAGAACAAGTTAGCGGCAGATTATGTTACCGTACCGCTTATGTTGAACTTCAGAACCAATCCTAATAATACTGATAAAGGACTAATGCTGAGTGCAGGCGTAAGCATGGGTTATTTATACAGCGGCCGCAATAAGCAAAAAAGTTCTGACCTTGGCAAACATAAAAATGGCGGCGATTATGATATAGAAAAATGGAAATTTTCTTACGTTGGAGAACTTGGCTTAGGCCCTGTTCATTTATATGGCTCCTATAGTCCTAAATCTATCTTTAAAAATGATTTGAATTTTACACCTTATGCAATAGGTATCAGGTTAAGCAACTGGTAATATTGTTTATTAAAATGGTAATAAATTCTTTTTCGATTCAGAACTTATTTACTTAAATGCATGCTCCGTTCTTTATACAATTGCCTGAAATACGGATCCCGAAGGTCTTTTATGAAGCGAATGGATTCGCCGGTACTTTTCATTTCAGGCCCTAATTCTTTATTTACATTGGGAAATTTATTGAAAGAAAAAACAGGTTCTTTAATAGCAAAGCCCGTAAGCTTTTTGTCAAAAGTGAAATCCTTTAGTTTTGCAGCGCCGATCATAATTTTAGTGGCAATATTCAAATAGGGAATTTGATAAGCTTTTGCAATAAATGGTGTCGTGCGCGAAGCCCGGGGATTGGCTTCAATAACAAATACTTCCCCATTTTTAATAGCAAACTGAATGTTGATAAGACCTTTAATATGCAATGCACGCGCAATTTTTTCGGCATATTCTTCCATCGTGTGCACAATTAAGGGCGAAAGATTGAACTCAGGTAATACCGCATTGCTATCACCACTGTGAATGCCTGCGGGCTCAATGTGTTCCATCACGCCCATCACATGAAAATCATCGCCATCGAAAATAGCGTCGATCTCAGCTTCCTGGCAGCGATCTAAAAAATGATCAATTAAGATTTTATTGTTGGGCAAATGTTTAAGTAAGCTTAGTACACCTTTTTCCAATTCTTCATCATTCAAAACAATACGCATGCGTTGGCCACCAAGCACATAACTTGGCCTCACCAACACGGGATATCCGACACGCTTTGCCACTTCAATAGCATCATCGGTATTGTAAGCAGTTCCATAATTTGGATAGGGAATTTCAAGATACTTTAGCATGTCGCTAAAACGGCCGCGGTCTTCCGCGATATCCATATTATCGAACGACGTACCAATAATTTTAATGCCCTTCTCATCCAGTCTTTTGGCAAGTTTAAGAGCCGTTTGTCCACCGAGTTGTACAATTACTCCTTCCGGCTTTTCGAGCTGAATAATATCCCAGATATGCTCCCAGAAAACAGGCTCGAAATATAATTTATCCGCAATATCAAAATCAGTAGAAACGGTTTCAGGATTGCAGTTGATCATAATGGCTTCATAACCGCATTCCTTAATTGCCAATAATCCGTGAACGCAACAGTAATCGAATTCAATACCCTGCCCGATACGATTTGGGCCGCTGCCTAAAACAATGATTTTCTTTTTTGAAGATGGAGTCGATTCGTTGTGAATGATGTTAGAGTTCATTGCCGTCGTTGTAGTACTAAATTTTTAAAAGTGTAGGAAATATTCCAAGATTTATTTCATTCAATGACTTTTTTTTACCGTTTCACGTCAGATACCAGGTTTATAAAATGAATCAGGAAATAAGCACTTTCAAAAAAAATTTTTCAATTTAATATTGAATAAAATTTTACTCAAAGGTACTATAAAAATAAGGCGTCTTCGCTTCAAACTCAGCGCTGCAGGTATCTACCATTTTATACACCCTTTCGATTCCAAACTCCTTTCTTTTATTATAAATATCTTCGTCCGTGCTTCCATCTTTTAATATCCGGGCTATTTGTTCATCACCAAAACCTAAATGTTTTGCTTTAGATAAAAGCGCCGGTGTTATTTTTTCAAGGTTGGTTTTGGCAAGCTCTTTTTCACAATCGCAAATTTTTTGGATTTGATAAATGAACCAGCGATCAATGCCGGTAGATTCACAAATACGACGTACACTTACACCAATCATAAGCGCATCTTTTATTCTGAAAATACGATCCCACTTAGGGATTTTCAGATAATCAATAACTTCTTCCGCATACATTAAGCTTTTTCCGTAATATCCAAGGCCAACCGCTTCATTTTCCAAGCTCTGACAGGCCTTTTGAATTGCTTCTGCAAAACTTCTTCCGATGGCCATCACTTCCCCAACAGATTTCATCTGCAGGCCAAGCGTATCATCAGCTCCTTTAAATTTATCAAAATTCCACCTTGGAATTTTTACGATAACGTAATCAAGCGCTGGTTCAAAATATGCTGACGTAGTTTGTGTGATTTGATTTTTTAATTCATCCAACGTAAACCCAATTGCGAGCTTCGCAGCAATCTTAGCGATTGGGTAACCTGTGGCCTTACTTGCAAGCGCAGATGATCTGCTTACCCGCGGATTTATTTCAATGGCAATGATATCTTCAGTCTGGGGATTTAATGCAAATTGTACGTTGCAGCCACCGGCAAAATTTCCTAGATCACGCATCATTGCAATAGCAGTGTTGCGCATTTTTTGAAATGCCGTATCACTAAGAGTCATTGCCGGAGCAACGGTTATCGAATCGCCCGTATGAATTCCCATCGGGTCAAAATTTTCCACGGTACAAATGATAACAACATTGTCTTTATCATCCCGCAGTAATTCCAATTCAAATTCCTTCCAGCCGAGCATCGCTTTTTCCACTAAAACTTCGTGTATGGGTGAAGCCGTCAGGCCTCTGTTTAAAGCTTCATCAAGCTCACTTTTTGAATGAACAAAGCTGCCACCGGTACCGCCAAGTGTAAATGATGGACGTATTACCAAAGGGAAACCGATGTCCTGCGCAAATTCTTTTCCTTCTAAAAAAGAATTAGCTGTTTTTGCCGGCGCAACAGGAATACCCATTTGGATCATCCACTGCCTGAACTTTTCGCGATCTTCCGCCTTGTCTATTGCTTTGATATCAACTCCTATTAATCTAATATTGTATTTCTGCCAAATACCCAGTTCGTCTCCTTCTTTACAAAGATTTAAAGCCGTTTGACCGCCCATGGTAGGTAACACTGCATCAATTTCATTTTCTTCCAATATTTGTTCAATACTTTCAACAGTAAGAGGAAGCAGGTAAACCTTATCCGCCATCATCGGATCCGTCATAATGGTGGCGGGATTACTATTAATAAGAATTACATTAATGCCTTCTTCACGAAGACTGCGGGCAGCTTGTGTACCTGAATAATCGAATTCGCAGGCCTGCCCAATAATAATTGGTCCTGAACCTATGATTAAAACTGACTTGATGGATTTGTCGTAGGGCATCTAAATAAATCTGTGGCCGCCAAAAATAAATTGAAATGTTGAAACGAAGTAGAATAAAATTTATAGGCGTGGCAAATAGCTTCGAAATGCCACGTCCATAAACAAAAAAATCCCACCTGGTGTGAGATTTTTTTGTTTGAAATACTTCGCTAAAGTAAGTATCGCTTTTCAGTGCCGAATAGTTCTTTCAACATCCTTTTTACGACCATAAGTTTATCTATCCATTCATCATCGCCTTTCAACTTTATTTCATCCATGTATTGTTCAACTTTTTCTACAGTTTCCTCCGCATCATCCAATAGTTCATTTGCGGTTTGTTTTATGTGAGAATAAAATTGTTCTTTCTCCTCCCTCGGCATGTTAAAAAACCGTAAAAGAGCAACGCCTGCGGAAGCGCCAAGAATAACCGCTGCGATAGTGTTTGATTTTGCCATGAGTATTAATTTAAAATTTTTAGGCGTTAGATTTGTAAATATTATGAAAACGATTTTACCAAGGGAAATTATAATACACAAACCGTTCCTATTTTTTCTTTCACTATTTTTTTACTTCCACTCCCAGGCGCAGATTTTTCCGGAAAAAAATTATCCGAAAGGTTATTTTATTTACCCGGTAGATGCCAAAATAGGTATTGCTGCAAATTTTGGAGAATTGCGTCCGAATCATTACCACATGGGGCTTGATTGCCGGACCAACCAGGTGCAGAACAGGCCAATAAAAGCTGCGGCAGACGGCTATGTAGCACATGTTCGTATAGAGCCTTTTGGATTTGGAAGGGCCATCTATATTAATCACCCCAATGGCCTTACAACAGTATATGGGCACTTAAATAATTTTTACCCTGCACTGGAAAAATATGTAAAAGAACAACAATATAAACTAGAGTCGTGGCAGGTTTTTCTAAATATTCCCGCAGGAATATTTCCTGTAAAACAGGGACAATTTATCGCCTATAGCGGAAACACCGGTGGATCACAGGGTCCCCATTGTCATTTTGAAATAAGAGATACGCGAACTGATAAAGTACTCAATCCATTGTTGTTTGGAATGCCAATACCCGACAATGTGCCACCCACAATACTGCGTTTAGCCGTGTACGATAGACGAAAGAGTACCTATAGCCAGTCGCCAAAATTATTCAGCCTTACAAAAATGAGAGGTGGCTATACGGCCGCTGAACCCGTAATCACAGTTAATACCGATAAAGTAAGTTTCGGTATTTCAGCCAACGATAAAGTAACGGGATCTGCAAACCCAAATGGTATTTACCAGGCAATTTTATATTTTGATGGAAAAACAATTGCAGGCTTTCAAATAGATAGTATCACGTACGACGAAACGAGGTACGTAAACGCTCATATAGATTATAAAACCAAAGCGGGAGGCGGCCCCTATATCGAGCACCTTTCAAGATTGCCCGGTTATCCGCAGGGTGTTTATAGAGATTTTAACGGCGACGGGGTGATCGAACTTACTGATAATAATATCCACGAGGTGAAGATTATAGTCAAAGACCCTAACGGTAACGCATCAACGCTTGAATTTAAAATCAGGAAGGTCATGGTAAATGAAATAGTTCCAAAGGAAATATCTTACCGCAATCAGCAGGAGTTTCAGCCCGGCTTGGTTAATGTTTTTGAGAACGATAATGTTGAACTGATTTTGCAGCCTGAGGCTATATATGATTCTTTCGCTTTTGTTCATTCGAGCCGGCCGGATAATTCCCTGCTTTCGTATTCTGATATTAATGCTTTGGAATCAGGACTTGTTCCGGTGCAGAATAATTTTATACTAAGACTAAGAGCAAACAAAACAGTCACTTTGCAATTGCGGGACAGAATGCTAATCAAAAGAACATGGGGTGATAAAACAGACGTAGTGAAGGCTACAGGAAACAATGGCTGGTATTCGGCATCATTCAAAAGCTTTGGAAACTTTGAATTGATTGCCGATGATATTCCGCCGGTGATCACCGGAGGCTTTCATGATAACGCTGATCTTTCCAAAGCTTCGCACATTGTTTTTATCCCGAAAGACAATAATGAAAAAATAACGAATTTTAGGGCTGAGCTTGACGGAAAGTGGCTCATGTTCACCAATGATAAAGGCCGTGTATATCTTTATAATTTTGACGAGATGTGCGGACATGGCAAGCATGAATTAAAAATTTCTGTTCAGGATGAAGCTGGTAATACAACACAAAAAACATATCATTTCACCAGATAAAAATATTACATGATCCAACTTTCAGAAGGAGAAAAAGCCCCGGCTTTTAAGGCAAAAGATCAGAATGGAAATTTAGTGTCTCTCGGCGATTTTAAAGGCAAAAAGGTCGTACTATATTTTTATCCTGAAGACGATACACCGACGTGTACCGTAGAGGCATGCAACCTTCGTGATAATTACAAGGAACTTGAAAAAAATGGATTGATCGTTTTAGGCGTCAGTCCTGATGACGAAAAAAAGCATAAAAAATTTGAAGAAAAATATAGCCTTCCTTTTACGTTGCTCGCAGATCCTGACAAAAAAATAATTGAAAAATACGGCGTTTGGGGAGAGAAAAATTTATATGGACGTAAATATATGGGATTGCATCGCACAACATTTTTGATTGATGAAAAAGGCATTATTAAAAAAATATTTAAAAAACCTAAATCAAAAATTCACAGTGACGAAATATTGAAAGCAATTAACTAATGCACGTTATTTTTTCTGAATGAATGAAATACTAAACATTAAAGAAAATTCATGGATAGCGAAGCTGGCAGCAAAAAAGTTAAATTCAGAAAATGTAGCAATCGTTATTGGAGATACGATTCATCTTTATAATGTAAGACGCGAGGAATTTTTAAGAGATAAAAAATGGGTTAAACATGAGACTTGTCATTTGCGGCAATTTCATGAGCATGGCAAAATCATTTTCATTGTAAAATACTTATTGGAAAGCATGAAAAGCAGGTTATTACAATAATAAATATGAAGTGGAAGCAAGAAAAGCTGAAAACGAATAGATCATCTTTATTTCCCTGGATACGAAGCCGCTACTATTTCAAATCCATCTTTATAGCTGGTCGGGATAAAGTTAAAAGCATTATTAAATTTAGATGAATCAAAAATATATAAAGAATCGTATTGATAGTACATTTCTTTCATTTCATACATAAGTCTCATAAAAATTCCTAATGTACCAATCATCCCTTTCCCAATAGACGAATGCTTGCAGGGAACTTTAAAGATCGCAGAAGCCAAATGAATGATCTGCTTACCGGTTAATGCGGGCGAAGCCGTAGGCAAATGCCAAATCTGATTCCACGCATCTTCATTTTGCGAAAGCAGCCAAAGAGCTTTTCCACAATCAGGCGTAAAAGTAAATGAGTGCATAGTTTCATCATTGCCCATCCATTGCGCTGTTTTTCTTTTTGCCATTTTATCAAACACCAGTGAATTTAAAACGCTTGTTTTACAACCAGGCCCATAAAAATCGGCTGCCCTTGCAATTATCGCTGTTATGTTTCCGGCTTTTGCTTCATCCATTAACTGAGTTGCAATCTTTGAACGCACGGCTCCCTTTTTTACTCACAGGATTGTCGGGCGTTGTTTCAGTCATGTGCCCGGAAACTTTACCTAACATATACACATTATCAAAAAAAATAAGTTTTGCTTGGTGTGTCTTGCATGCATTGATAACGTTTGTCATAATTACCGGCCATTGTTTTTCCCATATCCTCAGATCATATTTAAGCCCTACACACAGGAATACAACTGAAGATCCCTTAATAACTTCACTTGTTTGAACAGGATCGTTTATGTCAGCCGACTTCGTAAAGGCTCCGGGCAAAGGCTTAGGATTACGGCCTACCAATGTGTGGGGGATATTATTAAGAGCGAGCACTTTTGAAATTTCATTTGCAATTGCACCTCCCGCCCCTAGTATGGTATACATTATTTCAATTTTTAAAGTTTGAGAATTTGTTTTGTTTGATATTGTAGTAGTAGTGTAAAGGCAAATAATCAATAGTCTAACTGTAGGCCTAACGTGTCTTTCAACTGTTTTACCAAAGGGTATTCTTCAATAATTTTTAAGTACTGTTCCTTTGTTGACAGATGCCTTTCCGCTGTTTTATCTTTAGTCTCATCTTCTATAATAATTACGCGATAGGTTAACAAACGATTATTAAAATACGTTTGAAGATGTGCGATAAGAGCGGCCCTTTCAGCTTCTATAAATTTTTGCTGCATATTATTTTCCGTAATTATTTCTATGCAGCTACAGTCAATGATATTAAGTCTTGCCGATTTAAAGTTGGTAACTCCTGAGTGGTTGTTTTTCTTACGAAGTTCATCGACATAAAGTCCCCATGCTATGTACAACTCTTCTTCATTAAGTTCTTTAGCATTATTTACAAATTGTTTATTTTCAAGCGCCACCTGTTCCCGTATTTTTTCAAGCGAGCTTAACTTCCTTATCTTCGTTTGTTGATCTGCGTTAGTGATCTTTGTATGATCGGCGGCTGCCCTCGTGCCTTTTAGATTTTGTAATTCTTCTTCGATAATTAATCTCGCTTTCTCTTTCTTAATATTGCCGTTACCATTGCCATTCTTTGGATCCTGATGGGCTTCCTCATTAAATTGAGAGCCATTTCCGCTTTGAGGCTTTATTATTTTCTGCTTTGATACAACTGGCACAAGTGCTTTGAAAGCTACCGGCCTCACGCTTTGAAGTTGTTTTCTTTTAGTCAGATTGCCGTCAGCGTTTGCCAGCTCGATCGCCTGACCCAAATAACACAGCTTTATTAAAACAAGTTCTACATGGAGGCGCTTGTTTCTTGCCTGCCTGTAATTAATTTCGGCTTCACTTAAGATATTAAGAACACTTAATAAAAAAGCTGCATCCGCTTTTAACGCGGCCTCCAGGTAGCGCTGCTTAAACCCTTCTGAAACCTCCAGCAGCATGGCTACCTTTGGATCTTTGCTCACTAAAAGATTTCTTACAAACTCAGCAAAACCATTTAAAACAAGATCGCCTTCAAAACCTTTACGGTTTATTTCATCATATAATAAAATAGCATCGCTCGTATTTTGGCTTTGCATCGCTTCTATAAATCTGAAATAGTAATCTTCATCAAGGATATTGAGATGCTCCAAAGTATTTACGTATGTGAGCCTGCCGTTAGTAAAGCTTACAATTTTATCCAGAATGCTTAGAGCATCTCTCAAACAACCTTCACTTTTTTGTGCAATAATGTGTAAAGCAGTTTTATCGGCAGTGATTCTCTCTTTCTCACAAATTTCCATTAAATGGTCAACGGTATCCTGGTTAGTGATTCTTTTAAAATCAAAAATCTGGCAACGGGAAAGAATGGTCGGTAGTATCTTATGTTTTTCCGTGGTTGCTAAAATAAAAATTGCAAACGGGGGCGGCTCTTCCAGCGTTTTGAGAAATGCATTAAACGCGGCGGTACTTAACATATGCACCTCATCAACTATGTAAACCTTATATTTTCCAGCCTGCGGCGCAAACCGTATCTGATCCACCAGGTTTCGTATATCATCAACGGAATTGTTGCTGGCGGCATCCAGTTCATGGATATTCAATGAAATACCATTATCGAATGAAACGCAGGAGTTGCAAACATTACAGGCTTCACCATCGGGCGTCCGATTTTCACAATTAATTGTTTTGGCGAGAATTCTGGCGCAAGTTGTTTTTCCTACACCACGCGGCCCACAAAATAAAAATGCATGTGCCAACTGGTTATTTTTAATTGCGTTTTTTAGTGTGGTAGTTATATGAGATTGACCTACAACAGTGCTAAAATTTTGTGGCCTGTATTTCCTGGCTGAAACGATAAATTTATCCATAATTAAGACAACAAATTTACAATTTTACCGTCGATAATTAAAGTGTGATAATTGCCAAACTTAGATAACCGAAAAGAAATTTAACCGGAACTTAACTTAAAAGAGGATGCCTTTTAAATTCACGGCTTCTGTCAAAAATATAGCGATAAGTAGTAAGCCGCCGGCTTTGACTTGCGCCTAAATTGCGAGAAATATTTAAAATTTTTGGATTAAAATCGCCTTGCCACTGCAGTTCAAACTCTGTGTATTGGTTCTTTTTCTGTATAACCTTTGCTCCTTGCACAATCATGTAATAATCAATTCCCTTACCCTGGTATTCGGGAATAACGCCAAAAACAATACCGGTAAACTTATTACAAACACCTTTTCTTTTTAACCATAAATATTTTAGCTTAGCCAATAAACCAAACTTACCATTGAGGTATTTAAATATTTGATTCAATTCAGGCAGGTTCACCCAAAACGCAATCGGCTCATCGTTACGATAAACGAACCAGATAAGATTTTCATCCATAACGGGCTTCATCGTACTAAACATTTTAAAAGCAATATTTTTACTCAATTCCTTATTTCCTTCATGTTTGGCCCATGCCTTATTATATACGATACAAAAATCATCTGAATATTTTTGCAAATTATTTTTTTTCAAATGAGCCGCCTTATATTCGGGCATTGCACTGTATTTTTGATCCTGCTCTTTAAATTTCCCGTTTAGTTGCGTGTTTACAAGCATCTGCCAGCATATCTGGTTATAGAAATTTTTGAATCCGTAATTTTCAAAAAGCTGCACATAATATGGATGATTGTAGTTCATTAAGTAGATCGGAGGCTTAAACCCTTCAACCACCAAACCCCACCAGCGATCACGCTCTCCAAAATTAATAGGGCCATCCATAGCCTCCATGCCACGTTGCATCAGCCAGCTTTTAGCCACATCAAAAAGCATATCTGCGGCTGCCTGGTTATCGATACATTCAAAAAAGCCTACGCCACCAGTTCGTTGTTCATCGCCCTTATTTTTATACTTTTTATTTACAAAAGCAGCAATACGCCCGATAAGATTTTCCTCCTCATCCTTTAAAATCCAACGTGTGCATTCGCCCGATCGAAAAGATTTATTTTTATTTGGATCAAAGACTTCGTTTACATCTTTATCAAGAGGACGGATAAAGTTTGAGTCATTTTTATAAATAATGAGGGGAACTTCAAGGAATGCTTTTCCCAAAGCATTATTTGTAACATTTATAAGTTGCATCAATTTCGATAAAATATTTTCCGTAAAGTAACAATCAAAAAAGTTTGTTGCCAAAAATCCCCGCTTTATTAAACTGCGGTATTCACTTAGCAATTTCTTTTCTTTAAAAGCTAAAACATTTGTACAGTTTCATTACTCACAATAAAATTATCGCTAAGCACTATTTACATACTGCCGCTCAGTTGTTAAAAATGCACAGGAAATTATTTACGACAACACCGGGGCATACTTATTGTTTTCAACATTAAAAAAATAGGGTGAAAATTTCTTCTGTAAATATGAAAAAAAAGACTTCAAATGATCCATGTTGGATTGGGTATGAACAGTTAGGAATGAAAACCAAAAAAGGTAAGAAAGTTCCGAATTGTATTCCAGAAAAAAATAAAAAATAATTAAATTTCTAATTAAAATAATACGATCATGAAAGATTCAAAAGTAAAAAGAGTGGCCATTATTACCGAAAATGGCTTTGAAGAAGTAGAACTTATCAGTCCGAAAAAAGCAATGGAAAATGCGGGATTTAAAGTTGACGTTATTTCCCCGCAAAAGAATAAAGTAAAAGCCTGGGACGAGGACCATTGGTCAATTGAATTCCCTGTGGATGTAAATTTAGCAGATGCAAATCCTGATGACTATGATGCACTGATGATACCCGGAGGTGTTATGAATCCGGACAAGATGCGTGCAAATAAAGATTGCGTCGCATTTGCCAAAAGTTTCCTCGAAGCAGGAAAGCCTGTTGCTGCAATTTGCCATGGACCTCAATTGCTAATTGAAACCGGCTTGCTCGAAGGACGAAATATGACCTCCTATCCTTCGCTGCAAACTGATTTAAAAATGCAGGAGTTGATTGGGAAGATAAAGAAGTTATTGTGGATAATGGACTTGTCACAAGCCGCAGCCCCAGGGACTTAGACGCCTTTAATAAAAAAGTAATTGAGGAAATAAGAGAAGGGGTGCATGAACATGCATAAATAATTAAGATCAAATCACTTCTGGAGAAGCTAATAAAACCCACTATAATCGGCGTGGGTTTTTTTTATGAAGAAGATTCTTGTTATTCAAATTTTCCCTCAGGTCATATAATATTTTTTTATCGTCGTTTGTAAGAACACGGCTGCTGTCCTGCATTTCGAAATGTCGCTTAAATGCTTCGATGGCAGCAAGACTGTCTTTTACAGAGTAACCAATGATCCGGAGCGCTTGTACACTATTAAAATTTTCGGGAACCGAAATCATCGAAGTATCATCGTACCAAAGACCATATCCATTTTGGGCAAACAATTGCCATGGGAAAGTTACGTTCGGATCATTCTTTCTTTCGGGAGCAATATCTTCATGGCCGATAAAATTTGCCGTGGGAATGTTATAGGTTTTTTTCAGGGTAGCCAGCAACGTTAGTAAGCTATTTATCTGTGGCTGCGGGAAAGAATCGAAGCCATTATTATCCAGTTCGATACCAATAGAACAGGAGTTGATATCCTTGTTATTCCCCCAGGAGCTTTTCCCGGCCTGCCATGCCCTTAAATAATCATTGAGCATGTGATGTATCTTTCCGTCTTTGCAAATCAGGTAATGAGCGCTCACCTGTGTACGAGGCATTGTAAATGTCTGCAGCGTTTGATCACAACTGTTTTGGGCTGTGTGATGAATAATAACAAAATCAGGTTTTCGAAGGCCGAAATTAGTAGTGCCTACCCAACCCGCAGATTGATTGTATATATCTTTCCGGGGCGAATGTTTTACGAGTTTTGATAAGTCTCTTGCCTGGCGTTTATACGCCCTGTTAGTTGCAGCGTATTTGTTGGATGAACATGATATTGCAGACGCAAGTACAACCATGAGGCAAAAAAAAGTCCTTTTCATTTTTTAAATAAAGATAGATAAGACTCCTAATAAATGTTGTTTACACATGTTTGTTTACACGCGAGGCAAATAAGACGGTTATGTCCAGCCCGGATTGTGCAGGCTAAGACCACATTTTTTATTTAATTGCTCAATGAGGTAAACCGAAAGTTCAGGCGATTTTGCTTCATCATGCATGTGAATAAAAAAGTAAATTTCCTCGATGCCGTTGCTTAACCAAAATTTTATACGGTCTACCCATTCATCACATCGCGTATAGTCCGTCGGATGCAGGCTGTTTCCAACAAATCTTATAAATGCTTTCGGGATGGTAAGATTCATGTGCGCCACGTCTCTCCTGCCCGCGGTATCCGTTATAATCAACCCGGTGTTTTGGACGGAAAGTTCTTTGACCAACTCCTTCAGAACCTTATCGTTGCTAAACCAATCAGGATGGCGAACTTCTATAAAAAACTGGTTGGTTTTTGGAAAGTCGTTCAAGAACTGGTAAAATAGTTTTGCTTTCGCGGGAGAAAAATTTTCCTGCAACAGTTGAAAAACCGGGCCCAGGTTTTTTCCGAAATCCTCTTACTGATTCTAAAAATTGATTGATACTTTCCTTCTGGCCATCAACATTTATTGTTGGGATAATAAACCGCACGAGTTTCGGACAAAACAAAAATTCCCTCGTCAACGCCTTTTCGCCCCATGTTTTCACCTGTTGCAAAGACGGCGTCTTATACCCGGTGGCATTTAACTCTATTGAATTAAAATGATCAACGTATAATCTCAAAAAATCCTTCTCCGGTGTTCCCGTTGGATAAATTTTCCCCACCCATTCCTTTCTTCCCCATTTGGCACAACCAACATAAACTTTTGCTTTTGCCGACTTTTTTCCAGGCAAAATATGTTTGTTGATTAAAGGCTCTTTTGGCAAAGTGAAGTCAATATTATTTAACTGGCTTACCGGCAATCTTCCAAATTCCATAATGTTACTTTTTTTGAAAAGAAAGTTAAGACTTATCTAAATCGCATAGCTAATTCTGTCAATCAATTATAGAAGTGAGCCAGGAACGGATCACATGTTTCTTCGGTATTGCCCACCCACTTCATATAATGCATGAGTTATCTGCCCCAAAGAACAATATTTAACTGTTTCCATTAATTCTTCAAAAAGATTGCCGTTGTTGATAGCAACATCCTGCAATCGTTTAAGCATATCAGCACTTCTGTTCTTATTTCGCTTTTGAAATTCTTCCAGATTTTTTATCTGCTGATCTTTTTCGTCATTAGTACTTCGTATAACCTCCGCCGGTAGTATGGTAGGTGAACCTGATTTATTGAGAAAAGTATTTACGCCAACAATGGCCAATTCACCGGTGTGCTTAAGGGTTTCATAGTACAGGCTTTCTTCCTGTATCTTATTTCGCTGATACATCCGTTCCATAGCTCCTAACACGCCACCTCTTTCAGAGATACGGTTAAATTCTGTCATAACAGCTTCCTCTACTAAATCTGTCAGCTCTTCAACTAAAAAACTTCCCTGGTTTGGATTTTCATTTTTTGCAGTGCCGAGTTCGCGATTAATTATCAACTGAATTGCCATGGCACGTCTTACACTTTCCTCGGTAGGTGTTGTTATTGCCTCGTCATACGCATTTGTATGCAGGCTGTTGCAATTATCATAAATGGCATAGAGCGCCTGCAAGGTTGTTCTAATATCATTAAAATCGATTTCCTGCGCATGAAGGCTGCGACCACTGGTTTGGATATGGTATTTTAATTTCTGTGACCGTTCATTTGCTTTGTATTGATACTTCATTGCCTTTGCCCAAATACGCCGCGCTACGCGGCCTATAACACTATATTCTGCATCCATTCCATTGCTGAAGAAAAATGAAAGATTTGGAGCAAAATCATCAATGTACATTCCGCGGCTTAAGTAATATTCTACATAGGTAAACCCGTTTGATAAAGTAAATGCAAGCTGTGTTATTGGGTTGGCGCCAGCTTCAGCAATGTGATAGCCACTTATGGAAACAGAATAAAAATTCCTGACTTTATTTTCAATAAAATATTCCTGAACATCGCCCATTAGCTTTAAAGCAAACTCGGTTGAGAAGATGCAGGTATTTTGCGCCTGGTCCTCCTTTAAGATATCTGCCTGCACAGTGCCACGCACGGTCGCCAGCGCTTTGGCTTTTATTTGTTCGTAAACTTTCTCATCCAGAACATCCTTTCCTGACAAGCCAAGCAAGCGCAAACCAAGACCGTCATTGCCCTTTGGCAGATGTCCTGTCATAGTTCCCTTTTCAGGAAATACTGCTTCTCCGTTTACACCAATATATTTTGGCAAAGAAGCGGTCCCGAACCGGGATTCAATCATTTCGTTTACGCTTTCCCGTAAGTTATTGTCAATAATGTATTTTTCGCATTGCTGATCGATCGCGGCGTTCAGAAAAAAAGCAAGTAACATCGGGGCAGGTCCGTTGATGGTCATGCTGACGGATGTTTTGGCATCACAAAGATCGAAGCCACTGTACAGTTTTTTAGCATCATCAACTGATGCAATACTAACGCCACTGTTACCAACCTTACCATAAATATCCGGTCTCATATCCGGATCTTCTCCGTAAAGGGTAACACTATCGAATGCAGTGCTGAGGCGCTTCGCGGGTTGTCCTACGCTCACATAATGAAAACGCCTGTTGGTTCTTTCCGGACTGCCTTCACCCGCAAACATCCGAGTGGGATCCTCTTCAGCCCGTTTTAAAGGATACACGCCGGCAGTATATGGAAATATTCCGGGAAAATTTTCCTGGAATTGCCACCGCAAAATATCTCCCCAGTCTTTAAACCGTGGCACAGCAACTTTGGGAATTTTAGAATGCGAAAGGGTTTCGAAATATAAAGGCTGCTTTATAACATTACCTCTTATATCATATTCAAAAAACTCTTTCCGGTAAGATCTTTTTAATTCTTCCCAATCATCTATAAGCTTTTTGGACGATGGCAGTAATTTGTTGTTAATGTCAAAAGCAACCTTTTTCAACATGTCAACCGCGCTGTCGCCTTTTTCATTTTCGTCTTTTTCCTTTTCAAGAAGCCCCGTAGCACCTATCACCTGGTATAGTTGAGAAGCAAATTCGGATTGCTCAACGGCTAAGCGGTCGTACTCAGCTATCCGCTCAACAATTTCGGCAAGGTATCGGACACGGTTTGCGGGAATCACCGGCTTTCCAATGCTGCGGCTGCTTTCAGGCGCACTGTATTTTTTAAGAACTATCCCTGTTTTTTTTGAAACGATTTCCATTATTTTATTAAATAAATCATTGCACCCCGAATCATTAAAAACAGAAGCTACGGTTCCGATTACGGGCAGTTCATCATCATTAGCGTTCCATAAACCATGATTTCGCTTGTATTGTTTTCTTACATCATGAAGTGCATCTAATGCGCCGACTTTATCAAATTTATTTACACAAACGACATCAGCATAGTCAAGCATATTTATCTTTTCCAGTTGTGAGGCAGCGCCATATTCAGGCGTCATCACATACACACTCACATCGCAATATTCAAGTATAGAAGCGTCACTTTGGCCTACGCCTGCGCTTTCCAGAACAATAAAATTGTAACCAGCGGCTTTGCAAATGTCAATCGCGTCCTGAACGTGATTACTTAATGCTTTATCATTTTCACGTGTCGCCAATGACCGCATGTAGGCCCGCGGATGATGAATCGAATTCATACGAATGCGATCACCCAACAATGCGCCGCCTGTTTTTTTTCTTGAAGGATCAACTGATATAACAGCGATGGTTTTGTCATCGTAATTATTTAAAAAACGTCTTACCATTTCATCCGTTACT
Source organism: uncultured Chitinophagaceae bacterium (assembly GCA_963823305.1). Classification (GTDB taxonomy): domain Bacteria; phylum Bacteroidota; class Bacteroidia; order Chitinophagales; family Chitinophagaceae; genus Ginsengibacter. The sequence goes on along the minus strand of CAWGLC010000004.1, from coordinate 175,779 downwards.
GAAGATTTTCCAGCACCGCCAGTGCCGGTAATGCCAATTACAGGGATTATAATTTTTGGATCAATAACATCATCGTTACCATCCTTCTCCTTTGTTAATAGTTGTAAAAACGGTTCTTCATTTTCTGCAAGAGTTATTGACCGGGCAACTTTCTTTATATCCCGCCATTCATCCAATGCAAATTTTCCATTGCCATTAAAAACTGTAATGTTCCGCGCCGTGGAGCCGTTTAAAGGTGCATTGCATTTTTTTATAACGTCTTCAATCATCCCTTCCAATCCCATTGTTCTGCCATCATCAGGCGAATAAATTTTTGTAATTCCATAAGCCTGTAATTCTTCAATTTCATTCGGTAAAATAGTGCCGCCCCCGCCGCCAAAAATTTTAATGTTACTGCAACCGTTTTCATCAAGCAAATCTTTCATGTATTTAAAAAATTCAACATGGCCGCCCTGGTAACTGGTAATTGCAATGCCCTGAACATCCTCTTCAATAGCGCATTCAACTATTTCGTGTACGCTCCTGTTATGTCCCAAATGTATAATCTCTGCTCCTTTACTCTGTAAAATTCGTCTCATAACGTTTATAGCTGCATCATGGCCGTCAAATAATGAGGCTGCCGTAACGATTCTTACTGTTCCTTTAGATTTATTAACAGGCATAAATAAATATTTCAGCTAAGTAAAACACGCATTAGCACGGCTCAAAATTACAACTAAAAGAAGGGAAATAGCCGTTATAAAGATTTTGAGGACGTTGATCTGCTTTTATTTTTCTTAGAAAAATCAACAAAAACACCAACGCCAAAATTCGTGCTTCTATGCTCAATAAAACGATGGTTGATTAACACTGAAATAGATCCCTGGACGCGAAATTTTACCGGAAATTTTTTAAACCCAAAAGCATAACTGACAGCGGGCTCCCAGAAAAATACCGGTGAGACCGTAAGGCTGTCCAATAAATAATTATCTAATTCGGTGGCAGTATAATTTGTATGTATATGAGTAAATATTACGGCTGTGAACCGCGAGCTGAAGGCTGCGGAAAAGTTCTTAGCCGGGCTATATAATAAAGCAGGTTGCAAAAAAACCTTTGTAACGTTACTGTTGTGATATTTGTTTGCTTCCACTCTATTTGAAAGATATTTATCGGTTATATCCGAAATACCAAAAGCAGCACCACCAAATACTTGCACCTGCATTTTTGGACTGTGCCGCGTGGCGCTAAAATATCCTAAGCCCAGCTCGATAAAATTCCTCCGGTAAGATAGTACGGAAGTATCGCCGGCATAGTAGGTATCATTAGTTCCATTTTTTTCCCATTGTGCGCTTTCATTAATCATCGCTGCGAAATGATTACTAATGGCCCATGCTGAATGCAAGTCAAAGCCGCGATTGTAATCACCTTTTCCGCGGAATCTATTGAATGAAGCTGAATAAAAACCGGAAAACTCAAGATCATTTTTTTTATGAATTAATGGAATATTTTGAGCTGAAGGGCTATAGACATAGCGTGGAGTGTAGCAGGAATAGACTGAGAAAGAAAATACGAAAAAAAAGTACAATTGTATAAAATTACTTTCATCAGCTCATTTTAAATGTAAGCGCCGAAAATTCTTCAACACTTAAAGTTTCGGCACGTCTATTAAAAAGTTCATCTTGTAAAATTTCCTTTGTGAATAGGCTTTTTACGCCGTTACGTAGTGTCTTACGTCGTTGGTTAAACGCAGTTTTAACAAGCACCCAAAATGCTCTTTCGCTTTTTACCGGTAAATAATTCCCGCGTGCCGTTAATCGTATTACGCCGCTTTGCACTTTTGGCTGCGGGGTAAAACTTTCATTTCCTACGGAAAATAAATATTCCACGCTGTAATAATATTGTAACAATACACTAAGTACACCATAGATCTTACTTCCTTCTTTTGCCGCAGCCCGTTCCGCAACTTCTTTTTGAAACATACCAATTGCCAACGGAACGTATTCTTTCCATTCTAATATCTTAAACAGAATTTGTGTTGAAATATTATAAGGAAAATTGCCAATGATGATAAAAGGCTCATCGAAGGGCCGGTTTACGGTAAGAAAATCCTCATGAATTAAGTTATTCTCTAACGATGGATATTTTTTTAAAAGATAGTTTACTTTTTCCTCATCCAGTTCAATGGCTTTAAAATGAATACCGGGAATCGATACAAGGTGCTTTGTAAGCGCTCCGCCGCCGGGGCCCACTTCCAGAAGATTTTTAAAGGTATGCGATTTCAGTTCTGCAATTATTCTTGCTACGATTTTTTCATCTTTTAAAAAATGCTGGCCCAATGACTTTTTTAACGTGTACATGTTGCGTGAAATTACCGATAAGTTTGAGGATTAAAATTTTAAGAAATCACACCTTGGCAATGCTAATTCATTTATATACTTCATCTTGAAATGAATATGATTTAATTTAGTGATAAAGCAAATTGATTCATTGCTTTTTTTAAAATGATTTATATAACCAGGGGTATTGTTTTGCGCATCAATAAAGTATGGTGAAACTTCAGTGATTGCCAGCATCTTCACTGAATTATTCGGTATTCAATCTTACATAGTGAATGGCGTGCGAACACAGGGAAAAACGCCAAAAGCTCATTTTTTTCAGCCTTCATCTATACTTGAAATGGAAGTATATCATAATGAGCTGAAAAATCTGCAAAGAATAAAAGAGGCCAGATGGAGCTATCTGTATAAAAATGTTTTAACAGAAATCATTAAAAATTTAGTTGCGCTTTACATGGTGGAAATGTTGCAGAAATGTTTAAAACAACCAGAAGCCAATGCTGATCTTTTTAATTTTTGTGAACATGCCTTTATGCAACTCGATACAGCAGATGACAACATCACTGCAAATTTCCCAATTTACTTTGCGCTTCAGCTTGCTGATTTTTTTGGCTTGCGAATACAGGATAATTATTCTTCACAAAGAAAATTTTTTAACATCAAAGAAGGAAATTTTACAGATACAACTACAGAAAATGATTTTTCCTTAAATGCCAATACGAGCTATCATCTTGCAAATTTGCTGAAAGCAATTCATCCTGTTGATTTAATTGAAATAAAGCTTAATAAAAATATAAGGAAAGATATATTATCTGCCCTTGAGGATTATTACAATTTTCATATCGCCGAATTTGGCACCATGAAAACGCTCCCAATTTTGCACTTGTTATTGGGATAATCATTTATCAACGAACATCTTTTCACAAGATGCGTCGCGCAGAAGTGCTTTCATTAATTTGTTTCAATGGAATGTTCTCTATTAAAACAATCCCCGGCTGTTTTCCTTTTTCAAAACTCCCAAGCTTATCTTCCATCTGCAGCGCTTTGGCGCCATTTATTGTCGCCCATTTTAGTAATGTTTCAGTTGAAATTTGAGGAAAATTTTTTGCAATAGTTTTTAATTCTTCAAGAATATTCAATTGATGGTTAGAAGCCAGCGCTATCGGTTCCAATTACTACATTACAATCATTTCTGAAAAAACATATCTACAGGAGGTAATGTATCTTCTATGTAAAGGTTTGCATTAATGCAAAGGCAAAACGACACTAACTGTTGATCCGGTTTTACCTGATTAACGTAATCCAAATCCTCCTGTTCCATAAAAGTATTGTGCACCAGGATAACGACGCGGCACCCGACAATCTTTTAAAGTATGTTTGGACGCTGCGTAATCCTGGAAATTTGAAAAATGAATTGTCAATATTCATCTTTCTAAACATTTCTACCAGCTTTCCTGTTCCCTTTAGAAAAAATTCATCTTCAGATTTCATCTCCTGGTTGTGGATAGTTACTACCGATTCCCGGAAAAAAAGGGGTAATTTTTCCCCACAGTTCTTCTGATACTGAATACGGTGCATGCGGAACCAAAGAAGTTATAAGATTATTTTTCAGGAATTCATTACAAAATTGCTTGCCTTTTTGAAATCGTGCTTCGGCAATCTGCGGATTCCATCCGCTTAGCTCGATAAAATTATAATAATTAAATGCCCCTTTTTTTTCTGTAAAAGCGTAACGTATTGTTGCAAATATCGCCGACTGCCATTATGCCACATTGCAACATTTCGGCTTCTGCATTTTCAATTGCCGATTTTATTTCCCTTTCATTGAAATGCCTTTCGGTAACCACTTTATAAACAAAATCTGCCAAGCCGGTTTTCTGTGGTTACAACCTTTGCAAATGCGATAATTCCAGGTGACAGTGTGCATTGATAAACCCCGGAGAGATTATTCCGTTAAACTTTCCACGTCTTCGCCCGCCTCATCATTTTTGATAATATTTACGAATTTTCCTTCATTTTCAGTAATTAAAACATATTGTTATCTAAGCAATTTTTTCCTGTAAACAAATAATCTGCTTAAATTTTCGATATTTCATGTAAAAAGTAATAAGTTAATTTTGCATCCTAAAATCAAAGATAGCCGCGTTGGGTAATCATTATTTTAAAAAAACGTATTTCTAAAAAGATATAAAGACATTGTAAAATGCTGGAGAAACTTGAAGCCATAAAAGCAAGATTTGAAGAACTTGGCGTAGCGCTTTCCAATCCTGAAATTGTAAATGATAATAAGAAATATAAGCAATTAAGTAAGGAATATCGCAGCCTTGAAAAGATCGTTAACGCAAGAGACAATATGCTAAAGTGCTTGATGATATTGAGTTTAACAAAGAAATGATCAATAGCGATGATGACGAAATGAAAGAACTTGCGAAGGAAGAATTACCGGGACTACAGGAAAAAAAAGAAGCTATGTGAAAAGCAAATACGAAATATGCTCATTCCTAAAGATCCACAGGATGAAAAGAACTGCATCCTGGAAATACGGGCAGGCACTGGCGGCGATGAAGCTTCTTTATTTGCCGGAAACCTTATGAGAATGTATTTAAAATTTTGCGAATCGAAAGGGTGGAAAACCATGCTGCTTAGTGAAAGCGAAGGAACAGTAGGAGGTTATAAAGAAGTGCAAATTGAAGTAACCGGAGAAGATGTGTATGGAACATTAAAGTTTGAAAGCGGCGTCCATCGGGTGCAACGTGTGCCGGATACTGAGGGAAGCGGACAGCGTACATACCAGCGCTGCAACGGTGGCGGTAATGCCCGAGGCAGAAGAAGTAGATGTGGAATTAAAAGAAAGCGATGTAAAAATGGAGACGGCGCGAAGCGGTGGTGCAGGCGGGCAAAATGTAAATAAGGTAGAAACTAAAGTAATGCTGACACACCTTCCGACAGGCATTGTAATTATTTGCCAGACGGAAAGAAGCCAGTTGGGAAACAGGGAAAAAGCTATGCAAATGCTTCGCACCAAACTGTACGAGGAAGAAGTAAGAAAGCAGGAAGATGAAATCTCGCGGCATCGGAAAAGCCTTGTAAGCACTGGCGATCGCTCTGCCAAAATAAGAACTTATAATTATCCGCAAGGTCGCGTTACAGATCATCGCATCGGGCTGACTGTATATAATCTTGACAATGTATTAAACGGAGAATTACAGGAATTTATTGATGCACTTCAGTTTGCTGAAAATTCGGAAAAGTTAGTGCAGCAATAAAATCAATTGTATTTGTTAATTGAATAATATGATGTAATTGAGAACAGATTCTCTTATAACTTTCTTAACAAAAACCTTCTTACTTTTGGCATGTGATTTGAAATATATATCACATAAAGTTTAAAAGTCAATTTTCTCATAAGCAGTTAGTTTTGGTAAACGGCCCCTGTTTCTACAGGGGCCTTCTTTTTTTATTAAATCTTTTAAATATTTGTTAAGCGCAGCTATTACATATGTAAAAACCGAATTAAATTATCTTACATTTATCTTTGTTTACAAACTTATCAATGATCTTTCTTTATACAGCAGCTACTATAAGATTATCGCATACGCTTTTATGATTAATAACTACGACGCCTCAAATTTTTCAAACCAATAAGCCTACGCGGTGGAAAAGCGTGAAATGGACGACCAGGGTTCTTGCTGTTTGTTGCAATTTTCTTTTTTGTGGTTTTGGGAATTGCAATCTACAGTGGTTCGTTGCCAAATTTACCCAATATGCAGGCAAAAGCCAGGGAATATGAAACGACCTTAGACCCTAACAACCCACTTACGTTAAAAAATGCACAAAATGAAAAATACAAAGGCTTTAAAGATTTTTTATTCAAAAAAGTAAAAGCTGATTCGGTAAAAAAGGCCAAAACCGGAAATGCTTCGAAAGCCAATTCCTTATCAGTAATAAGAGCCGCATTTTATACGCCCTGGACAGGTAATACCTCTTATCCCGATCTCCAGAGAAACGCAGATAAATTAAACACGATTTTTCCCGAGTGGTTTTTTATTGACACATTAACCTATAAACTACAGACAAGAATTGACAGCGCCGGCCTGGCATTAATGAAGCAAAAACAATTACGCATCATGCCGATCGTGTCTAATTTCAAATCATTAGCTAAAGGTTTTGACGGAAACCTGCTTCATAAAATATTAACCGATTCTATCTTACAAAAAAATTTTATTCAACAGACTCGCCGATACACTTTCTTATTATAATTTAGGCGGGATAAATGTGGATTTTGAAGAACTCGCCGAACCAACCAACGGACCGCTTACCCAATTTCAAAAAAAGCTATATCGAAAAATTACACGGCAGGGGAATGTTGGTAAGTATGGATGTAGAACCCAAAAATAACGATTACGACTATGCGAAGTTATCGGAATACAATGATTATGTTGTATTGATGGCTTATGACCAGTCAAATAATTCTACAGGTCCCGGCCCCATCAGTGGTCAAAAATGGATTGAAGATGCGGTATCATGGACTGCAGAAAGAATGGATCCTGCGAAAATCATTCTCGGAGTCGGAGCATTTGGATATGATTGGGCAAACGGAACAGGCTGATCAGACTTATACTTATAATGACGCCATCAATAAAGCCAAGTCCCTAAATGCAAAAATCATTTATGACAATGATTCCTATAATCTTCATTTTAGTTATAACACAGTAGAAGACGAGGATTCTGATACTGAAAAAATTTTGCACCAGGTATGGTTTACCGATGCAGCAACTACATTTAATATTCTTCGTTTCAGTGATGAATTTCCCGTAGCGGGAACAGCCTTATGGCGGCTGGGAAGTGAAGACCCGCGAATGTGGAAATATTATAACAGGAATTTGAGCAATGCAGCGCTTCAAAAAGTGCCTTTCAACTATGATTCGCTTACAACAATACCCGTTATTGGAAATAATGTTAGTTTCCAGGGCGAAGGTGAAGTTCTTGATATTATTTATGCGACCGCAGCCAGGCAAAATAAATTTAGAAATTGATTCGTCTGAACAATTAATCTCAGAACAGAAGTATATTCAGCTTCCCTCCGGATACGTGATACGAAAATTTGCAGAAGATACTACTGTCGGTAAAGGCCATAAGCTTATTCTTACTTTTGATGACGGCCCAAGCGAAGAATGGACGCCAAAGATTCTTGATATACTTGAGCGTGAAAAAGTTCCCGCAACGTTTTTCGTTATTGGAATAAATGCAGAGCAAAATATACCGATTCTGCAGAGAGAATATCGTGAAGGTTTTGAAATAGGCAATCATACTTTTACGCATCATAATATCGCCGATATGAGCCTTCAGAGGGCGGCACTTGAAATGAAGCTTACGCGGCTTCTTATTGAAAGCATTACCGGACATTCTACCATTTTATTCAGAGCTCCGTATAACGCCGACTCAGAGCCGCAAACTTATGAAGAATTAGCGCCGATTCAAAGAAGCAGAAGTGAAAATTATTTGACTGTCAATGAAAGTATTGATCCTAACGATTGGGCTCCGGGCGTAAGTGCTGACAGTATTTTTCAACGCGTAGTTAACCAGGAACAGGATGGTAACGCCAGTATCATATTGTTACATGACGCCGGCGGCGAAACAAGGGAGGAAACGGTAAAAGCGCTTCCCACGCATTATTGATTATTTTAAAAAAAGAGGATATGTATTTACTACGGTAGCCAACCTGATGGGCAAAACCAAAGATGAAGTAATGCCCCGTGTAACATCTTCGCGCGACAGGTGGACGAGGAAATTTAATTTTTTCCTTGCCGAAGCAGGCTATTGGAGCGGCCATATTTTGTTTTCTCTATTTTATAATTGGTATTTTTTTATCAGTAGGCACGAATTATTTTGATGGCAGTACTGGCCAGTATTCAAAAAAGAAAAGATCCGGTATCGGAGCGTAACCACGGAGTGCTTGCCTGCGGATAAAGAAAATTGGCCTTTGGTAAGTGTAATTATACCTGCCTACAATGAAGAAGTAAATGCCATACGGACGGTAAACAGTATGCTGGCCCAGGATTATCCGCAACTTGAAGTTATTTTTGTTGATGATGGAAGCAAAGATGAAACTTTTTCAAGGGTGACGGAGACATATTTAAAGATAATCCCCAGGTGCAGTGTTTTTACAAAAATCAATGGTGGGAAGGCTTCCGCGTTAAATTATGGAATTGAGAAATCAAAATGCGGATTTTGTTGTTTGTATAGATGCCGATACTCAACTGAAAACCGATGCTGTAACTCAGTTAATGAAAAAATTTGATAATGAAAATGTGGCTGCCGTTGCGGGAAATGTTAAAGTGGGTAATCAAATAAATATGATCACGAGGTGGCAAAGTATTGAATATGTAACCTCCCAAAATTTTGACAGGCGGGCTTTTGATCTTTTGAATTGTATTACCGTGGTTCCCGGAGCCATAGGAGCTTTTCGAAGGATGCGATTTTAATATGCTGGAGGATTTACAACAGATACACTTGCAGAAGATTGCGACCTTACCATGCGGCTGCTTCGGAACGGATACATAGTCAGAAATTGCATTTCAGCCATATCTTATACCGAAGCGCCTGAAACTTTCAGGCAATTTTTAAAACAACGATTCAGGTGGAGCTTCGGTGTTATGCAATGTTTCTGGAAACACAGAGATACCATCTTCAATCCAAAGTATAAAAATTTTGGAATGATTGCCATGCCCAATATCCTGATCTATCAAATGATATTGCCCATTCTTGCCCCTCTTGCAGATATCATTCTGGTGCTCAGTCTTGTTGCAGCATCGGTTGGAGTAATTGTGGCCAGCATTCCTCATATTATTCTTTACTACATCATTTTTACTTTCATTGATATTGCAGGCGCAGCTCTTGGCTTTTGCCTATGAAAAAGAAAATCATTTAAAGCTTTTTTGGATGCTGCCGCAGCGGTTAATATACCGGCAGCTAATGTATTATATTCTTATAAAATCTTTCAATAAGGCCATCAAGGGGAGTTGCAAGGATGGGGCGCGCTGAAACGCACCGGCAGAGTAAAAGATGTTGCGGTTGCGGAACAGTGATGCTAACGGCTGTTAAAAGCATTTTAGAAAACCCATTATTAGAACGAATTCAAGTATGTTTTGTAATATTATCCGCGTATCTTTTATTAAACATTGTAACATTTTTATGTCCGTCATTTTAAGCTTTCAAAACAAAACAGTTTTTATTACCGGCGCTTCGCGTGGCATTGGTAAAGCCATTGCGCTTAAAACTTGCGCAGGAAGGTGCCAACATTGTTATTGCTGCCAAATCAGTTGAAGAAAATCCTAAACTTGGAGGAACTATTTTTAGCGCTGCCAAGGAAATAGAAGCCGCTGGTGCAAAAGCTTTGCAGTCAATGCGATATACGGTTTGAAGACCAGGTTAAACATGCTGTGGAAAAAGCAGTGAGCGCTTTTGGAGGCATTGATATTTTAATAAATAATGCGTCGGCAATTTCATTAACAACAACTTGAGCAAACAGAACCAAAGGCATTTGGGCTCATGCATGATATTAATGTAAAAGGAACTTTTTTTGTAAGTAAGGCCTGCATTCCACATCTGAAAACAGGGACACAATGCACATATCCTGAATCTATCACCGCCTCTTAATCCTGATAAAAAATGGCTTACTAACCATCTCGCATATACGATGAGCAAATACAATATGACGATGATCGCATTAGGACTTTCGGGCGAATTAAAAAAATACAATATAGCAGCAAATTCCTTATGGCCAAAAACAACTATTGCAACCGCCGCCGTCGAAATTTATTGGGCGGAGAAACGCTTATAAAGATGAGCCGCACACCGGAAATAATTGCTGATGCCGCATTTTTTATTTTAGCGAAGGCAATCTGCCGAATGCACCGGGAATTGCTTTATTGACGAAGAAGTATTGGCCAGCGAAGGTATTACTGATTTGGATAAATATGCCGTAGAACCAGGTGACAAGCTTTATACGGACTTGTTTTTATAAAAATGCTATTTTCAATAAAATTATCTGAAATTATTTTCTCCAAATGGGTGAGAGCTATGCCTAACTTGCTGTAAACAGTATTATATTCTGGTATTGTGTTGCCGTGTAAATAAAGAAAACAATAAGGTATCGTTGGGTTTCTTCCAATTCAGTTTGGAGCAAAGGTTTTTGCAAACGATATGCTTCCCTCATTAATCTTTTTATCCTGTTTCTGTCAACTGCCCTTTTAAAATTTTTGCTGCTGGCAGAAAATGCAGCCTGTAAGTGATTGACATTCTTTTCAAGCTGCAGGTAAATAATCCGAAAGGAAAATCTGAAAATGATTTCCCTTCTTTAAATATCTTGTCTATCAATTTCCTGGCTCTTCAGTCTTTCGCTGCCCTTAAAGTAAATTTGTGTGAAATGGTAAAAATTTTATAGTATGAATAATAAATATTGGCTAAAATAAAAAATAGCCCCGTAAAAGAGGCTACTTGAATAATATTTGGTTGATGATTATTTTTTACTTCCATGTTCATCAGAAACAGTAAGTTTATGGCGCCCTTTTTTTCTGCGGCTGGCCAATACTTTGCGGCCATTGGCGGTTGACATGCGTTCTCTGAATCCATGTACACTTTTACGGCGGCGCTTATGTGGCTGGTAGGTACGTTTTTTTCCTGGCATTTTATTTAATTTTTTTCTTTAATAATTTTTTTTCAATTCGTACAGCCGGGCACCATCCCGCTGTTTGTGAAAGGGCTGCAAAAGTAAGAAAGTATTTCATAATTTGAGCGCCGCTCTGGCATTTTTAAGAGACTAACAATTTAGTTCTATATGTTTAGATCTCACAGGCTGACCAAAAAATATTTCAGAATGCCTGTCAAAGTCATCCGCTGAATCGGTTGTAAAAAACTGAATCTGAGCATTCCTGCTACACCTTGACTGCATTTCCGGATGTCGGAATAAATAATTTTCCAAACTCGCGCTAATGATGCTTCCCTGCGATATTATTTGAACTTCAGAAGGGATATATTTTTTTATTTTATTGATCAGAAGGGGATAATGCGTGCATCCAAGTAAAATTGTATCAATGTCAGATGACTTTTTTAATAGTTCATTTACATCTTTTTTTATAAAATAATCAGCACCGTCACCGTCATATTCATTATTCTCCGCCAAAGGAACCCAAAGCGGACAGGCATGCTGATAAATCCTGATGGCAGGAAAAAATTTCTCTATTTCAATAGGATAAGAAAGCTGATTCTACCGTTCCATTTGTTGCAAGGATTCCGATACTCTTCGTTTTGGAATAATTGCCTATAACTTCTGCGCTGGGTCTTATCACGCCTAAAACTCTTCTATTATCTCCATAGACAGGCAGATCGTTCTGTTGAATGGTTCTCAAGGCCTTTGCAGACGCCGTATTACAGGCAAGAATTATTAAAGGACATCCCCTGTCTAATAACCATTTAACACATTGCAAGGTGTATTCATATACGGTCTCGAAAGATCTCGTTCCGTAAGGAGTTCTGGCATTATCGCCGAGGTAAATATAATCATATGAGGGCAGGCGCTTTACAATTTCCTTTAAAACAGTGAGACCGCCATACCCTGAATCAAAAACGCCAATAGGTGATGTTGCATTCATGATACAAAAATAAACAAGCCATTCGCTTCAGGAATGGCTTGCATAAACTATTTTGAATACTCCTTATTTAATTGGGGCAGTGGTTGCCGGCTGTTTCTTTAATCCCAATTTCTTGATCACCAATGGACCTATATCGCTGGTAGGAGGCATATAAATTAAGGCTTCACGCGGAAAGACATAAGTATAACCATTTTCTTTAGCCACTTCTTCAATGGCAGTTTGTAACTTCTTTTGTATTGGCAAAGAAAGTTCCTGGCGTTTTTGTTCAAACTGGTTTTGAATTTTCTGATCCATACCGCTTAAATCCTGAACTTGTTTTTGAAGATCACTTCTTTTTACTTCCTTAAGACTGGGGCTCATTGTTGCCGAATCTTTGTAAAACGCCTGAACTGCATTATTCAATGCTGTCTTTTGATCATCGGCATTTTGATATAGCGACTTTTGATATTCATCAAGTTTACTTTGTACGGTGGCAGCTTCGGGCATTAACTGAATAATTTCATCGGCGCTTATGTAGCCAATTTTTTGCGCATTTACATTGTTAGAGAATCCAAATAATACTGCTGTGATTAAACTTAGTGTAATGAACTTTTTCATTGTTGTTTATGAGATTTGTTTTTTAATAAAGTCTTTAAATATATATTTTAGGCTGCACGAACTGTCGGCTTTCGCATTTATTTAACACCCATCTCTCTAAGTACATCATCACTCTTGTCAAGTTTTGGGTCGGCAAATATAACGGTAATTCCTTCACTTTTATCCAAAATAAAATCATATAATTTTGCAGCGGCAAGTTTTTGAACAGCGTTGTAAACCCTGTCCTGTATTGGTTTTATTAATTCCTGCCGTTTTTTAAATAAATCACCTTCAAAGCCAAATCTTTGTCTTTGTAAATCTTTCAGAGCCTTGTCGGCATTAAATAATTCATCCTCCCTTTTTTTCTTCAAATCATCACTGAGCATTACTTGTTCTGCATCATATTCTTTATACATCCTATCAAGGTCTGCTGATTTTTTATCAATTTCCTGTTGCCATTGCTTACTAAATTGGTCCAATTTTTCCTGGGCAGTTTTATATTCCGGTAGTTTGCCAAGAATATATTTTGTATCTATTACTGCATAACGTTGCGCACTTGATGCTGCGGTAATCAGTAAAAAAGATCCAGGATAAAGAATATTTTTTTCATAACAGATAAACATTTTATTATTCAGGTTCCTGCCCAAGCATAAACGTAAATTTAGCAGCTCCTTTTATTCCCGTTGTTGAATTCAGCCTGTCCAGGCCAACACCATAATCAAACCCTAAGAGGCCAAACATGGGCAAAAAGAAACGCATACCTACGCCGACAGATCTGCGCAATTTGAACGGATTATAATCCTGGAAATTGTACCAGCCATTTGCTGCCTCAAAAAAGGTTTCGCCATAAATGGTACTGCTTGCGCTTGTGCTGAATGGATACCTGAGTTCTAATGTATATTTATTAAAAATAGTGAAAAAGTTGCTGGCGGTGTTATGTCCGGGTTAATTTTTGGGTCTGAATTGTCGTAAACCGGATATCCCCGGTGCGAAATAATATCGTAGCCCAAAAGTCCATAATTATTACTTAACCCGGCATCTCCCAATTGAAACCTTTCGAATGGAGAAGTGATGGTTTTATCAGTATAGCGGCCCAGAAAACCATATTTGGCTGCCATTTTTAAAACAAACATTTTGTTCTTGTCCGGCCCGCGGGGCTTTCCTATCGGCACATACCATTCGGCATCCATACGTTCTTTGTGAAATTCCACCAGCTTATATTGATCTTCGGCAGCCTGAGTTGCATAATATTGAGCCGACGTAAATAACGAATAAGGAGGTGTAAACTGGCCACTCAAAGTAAAATTGGATCCACCTGTTGGAAATATAGGATTCGGCCCTGCTGAATTGCGTGCAAGCGTTACTTTTAAACTGAAATTATTTGAGATTCCATTGGTTAGCCCTGGAAAAATGTTATACTTTCTCAGTTTATACCGTTGATAGTCCAATTGATAAACAAGTGAGAAAAAGTCATCCGGCCATTTTAATTGTTTCCCAAGAGCCAAACTAAATCCTGTTGTTTTGATATAAGACGAGTCTGCATAAGAGCGGTCATAAACTCCTCGTGTATTATATGCATTTGCATATTTTGTATCATAATAGCTGATGGTAAACGAATTTCTTTTTTTGCCGCCCAGCCATGGTTCAGTAAATGAAAAGTTATAGGAACGGAACTGCTTTCCATTACTTTGTCCCCGCAAACTCAATTTTTGTCCATCTCCACTCGGTAAAGGATCCCAGCTTTTTCCATTAAAAATATTGTAGATAGAAAAGTTATTGAAGGTAACACCTAATGTACCTGTTAAGCCAATACCTCCGCCAAAACCCGCGGAAAGCTCCAACTGGTCAGATGATTTTTCTTCAAGGCCCCAGGTGATATCAACGGTTCCCTGGTCAGGATTGGGCACAATTCCAGGAGCTATTTTTTCCGGATTAAAATAGCCAAGCTGCGATAATTCCCGCTGAGTTCTTATAATGTCCTGCGCGGCTGAATTTTTCTCCCGGCACCGTTCGCAATTCACGCCGTATTACATAGTCTTTTGTCTTTTCATTTCCCGTGATGTCTACTTTTCCTATCGTTGCCTGTGGTCCTTCCACAATTCTTATTTCATGATCAATAGTGTCATTATAAACTGCTGTTTCAACAGGATCTATTCTAAAAAATAAATAACCATCATCCTGGTAAAGACTGCTGATATCGCCACCTTCTGCTGATGGTTCTTTCCCTAATTTTCTATTAAGAGTTCCGGCATTATAAACATCTCCTTTTTTTATTCCTAAAAGAAGGTTCAATACCGAATCCGAATACTTTGTATTCCCTTTCCATGTTATATTGCCAAAATAATATTTATGGCCCTCTTTTAATTTTATCGCCACGTCCAGGTCGCCATGATCGTTATAAGTAGTATCTTCCACAATTACGGCATCCCGGTAACCCAATGAATTGTAATAATCCAGGATGTGTTGTTTATCCTCAAGATATTTCTTTTCGTTGAACTTGGCAGAGCTCAACTTAAACCGAAAATAGGGATCAAGAAGTTGCCTTGTTTCAGAAGGAATTAAATAGCCGTTGGTATGGAGATATTCACTAAAAGTAATTTTGTTGCTTTTGCCCGAATCGTAAGCATTTCCAACGGAAGTAGGAAATAGCGTAAAGTGACTCATCTCTTTGGTGCCCTTCATTTGCTTTTTAAGCTTAGCATCGCTTACAGATTGATTTCCGGAAAAATAAATATCCTTAATACGGACTTTTTGATTCTTAATAACTGCAAAAACAATATTTACAGCATTTGCATTGTTCGGGTCCTTGGTCTCAGTAACTTTTACATCGACGTTACGAAACCCTTTATCCACATAAAATTTCTTAATAATCGTTGCAGCAGACCTTTTTAGATTTTCAGTAACACGTGTAACTCTTCCTTTAGCAAGGCCCAGTTTCGGAGTAAGATCATCAGCCTCACCTTTGCTAACACCTTTAAATTTAAAATTGGTAAGGCTTGGCCTGTCCTTAATATCTATTTCTATGGAAAGCTTATTGCCTTCAAGACCTGTAAAATAAATCTGTACATCCGAGATAAGATTTTGCTTCCATAAATTAGTGATGGCTTTAGAAAAATTATCTCCGCCCGGTATCATTACTTTATCACCTACGGCAAGGCCCGAAATGGAAATGATCAGGTTTGGATCAAAAGATTTAGTTCCGGTTACCTTAATCGCAGAGATAATATATTCTTTAGGTGATTTTGCATTAAAAATATTTTCAAGAGGAACATTTACCGAAACGGGTACGGTGTCTTTAGCAGAATGGGAAGCAGATTATGTAATAAATTTGAATCTAAAATTTGACCTGAGTTACGAATACTGCCGGAATCAGTTGTTACGACCTGGGCGGAACAATCAGTTATGGCAGTAAAAACTACTACTACTAAGAATAAAATCTTGTAGATATTGGGCATCAAATCTGTTTTTATAAGGCGGCAAGATAAAGGCAATATTTAAAAGTATTTGTTAAATCACCCCTGCTAAAGAGGGATTTGACCGTGGTGAGATTAATTAAAATTCAATGGCACTATTAAAACTTTGTTTAGAATCTGTTCGCTGGTTTTTCCAAATCGTCTTTCCCGGTTTTGATAATCCAGGATTGCATCGTATAAATTTTCTTTTCTGAAATCAGGCCAAAGTGTATCTGTAAAATACAGTTCACTATAAGCTAGCTGGTAGAGTAAAAAATTACTGATACGATATTCGCCGCTCGTGCGGATCATAAGTTCCGGATCAGGAAATTGGGCAGTACATAAATATTGTTCGAAAACATTGCTGGTTATATTTTCCGGATCGAGTTTTTTTTCTTTTACTTCTGCCGCAATATTTTTTACAGCGTCAATAATTTCCCAACGGCTGCTGTAGCTCAATGCCATTATCAGGTTAAGACCCGTGTTTTTACCGGTGGCTTCACAAGCTTCATCCAACTCTCGTTGTGCAGATAACGGAAGCATCTTTATATTCCCGATTACATGAAGGCTGTATATTATTTTTGTTAAGGGTGGATACTTCCTGCTTTATAGTTTGGATCAGATAATTCCATCAAACCCATGACTTCATCTTTTGGCCTGTCCCAATTTTCTGTACTGAATGCATACAAGGTCAAATATTCAATACCCAATTCTGCGCATCCTTCCACAATATTTCTTACACTTTCAACTCCGCTATAATGGCCAAATAACCGGTCTTCACCTTTTTCCTTCGCCCATCTGCCATTTCCGTCCATAATTATGGCAATATGCCTTGGCAGTCTTTCAAGGATCCAATTTTTCTTTAACACTCATTGTGATTTAAATAACTAAAGTCAGGCAAATAAGGCCTGACTTGGGTTGCAAAAATAAGGAAATAGTTTAAACCAGAAGTGCTGATAATATTACACATGTCTGCGTCAATGGAATTCAAAATCCGTTGTTAGAAAATGGGATAATTGAATCACAAAAAGAATTGATTCAATATTGGAAACAAGAAATATAGGAAGTAAATAAAATCAACGAACAGAAGGACAACGGTAAGAAGTAATATTAAATGAAATTCCGAACTCTGCAATAACATAAGAATCATTTTGCTTGCTGAATCCGCGTTGTCTGCCTTCTATACCGATAGGAGTTCCAAGCACATATGAGCGGTCCTGCAATTGGGCTGCAACAGAACCGTGCCGGAAATTTATCAATACCCACATAAGTTGTGCTTACATCATCAATATAATCAGTCGTTGTAAAACGGTAAGCAATTTCAAAAGACATATTTACTTTATCAGTAACTGCATATTTAACGCCCATGCCAACAGGAATGCAAACCGCCATCGTTCCATAGGCTTTTCTTCCCTTATAAAATGTTTCACCTTCAGTATCCAAAGGTCTTAAATAATATTTTTTGCCATTTAAGTAAGCATAAGGATCATAACTGAAAACACCTAATGCCTAAAGTGGCATAAGGAGTAAAACTATGATTAGGATCCGTAGGAATGTATTTGAAGAAATTAAAATCTCCTCTTAATGCAATTTCAAAAATATTGGTATTGAAGCTCAGATTTCTACTGCGCTGGTACTCGTTTTGGCTGTACTGATCGCTATAGCCAAGCTGGCAAAATTTGCCGGTAAGACGAACGCCTGCATAATTATTTAAATTGTTTTCTGAAAAAAATGCCCAGATCTATTTTAGGCCTGTTTAATGCTGCGCTGTTATTGAGGTCGCCAAAATAATGCGCCGCTCCGCCGGTTATTCCAAATTCCCCTTCCTGTACAGTTTCATATTGGGCATTCGCCTTAGCAGTAAAAGCAATGGCTAATAATCAGGAAAGCAAATAATTTTTTCATATTGGGTGCAAAATAAGAAAAATAAATATTGTTGATAAACGAAAAAACGCCGTTTTAATTATATATGCAAGTTAAAAATTTGCCATTAATTTCTCTTATCAAGTCCCCACGATAATTTATTGCGAATTGTTTGCAGAAAATTATTCTCATTTAGCCGGACAAGATTTATAGTAAAAGTTTCTTTTCGAATGGCAAGCAACACTTCTTTGGTAACTATTTCCCGCCTGCTGTCAAGCGTGCATAAAAAGCCGTCTGTACGGCCCTCTACTTCAAAAGAAATAATTGTATTATCGGGAACAACCAATGGCCTGTATATTCAAATTATGCGGCGACACCGGCGTTATTACAAAGCTGGCAGATTCGGGAAAAACAACCGGTCCGTTGCAACTTAAAGAATAACCGGTAGAGCCCGTTGGTGTCGCCACAATAAGACCATCAGCCCAATAAGTATTTAAAAACTCACCATTAAGATAAGTATGAATTTTCACCATTGGCGAAGTGTCCTTTTTATGAATGGTAAATTCATTAAGAGCATATGCAACGCCATCAAACAAAGGCATGTTGGCATCAAGATGAAGCAACGTTCTCTTATCCGGCATAAAAGTGCGCTGAACGAGCGCCTTTACCGCGGTATGCAATTCATCTTTGCCAACACTCGCAAGAAACCCCAAGCGCCCATAATTGATTCCTAAAACAGGAATTCCTTTATCCCCTACAAAAGTTACTGCATCCAAGCAAAGTGCCGTCGCCGCCCAGGCTTATCAAAAAATCAATATCCTCAAGGTCTTCGGGGCAGTTAAAAGTTGAATATTTATCCGATATATTAACCGAAGAATAAAATTGATTAAAAAAATTCTGAAATATAACCGGCTCAATTTTATAACGGTTTAATTCAGCAAGTAAAAGTTTAAGGCCATCTAATTGATCGGATTCTAATCCCCTGCTATAAATCGCTATTCGCATAATATTTTATAATAATTTCTTTTCACAAATGCCTGTAAAAGATAAACCATTAATGTAAAAATAAATTCCTTTTCACTAACAGCTTCTAATAAAGTCCCGATTTAAAAATCAGCGCTTAACCCAGTATCATTGCAAAAAAGTCTAAATGGAAAAATAGATATTCCCTTGTGTCAAAAGGACTTTAATTGGGCTCATGATCTTAAATAGGAACTAATACATTTTGGCTTTTTGCCGGTTAAATGTTCATCTTCCTGCTTCGTTTAGGGTAATATTTATAACCGTTAGGGTTAATCGAAATTTGCGATAAGTCTTTGCAATTGATAAAATATTGGACAAGAATTTAAAATTTAAGCAGGAAATACCGCGTCAAATATCGAGGTAATTCATTAAATGTTTGTAATTAATATCAATTTCATTTTCGAATAACTCTTCGCCGGAATAATAAGAAACTGATATAATCATACCTTTCGAAAGCAGCTATGATAGTAGATATTTCTCTTTTGTTTAAACTGAATTGTGACGACCAATAAAGCTAACTCAGGCTTAATTGTTACATTCAGGTGAAGAATAACAGCGCCATCGCTTTCAACAATCCTGCTTATTTCTGAAATTGAAAACTGGCTTCGTTCCATTTCAAACACAATTACGGCGCCGTTTCATTTGCTCCGGAAAAATTTCCGACTGCAGCTAAGAAGCTGCTGGCTTCCAATCGTGCCAATAAATTCATTTGACTCATTTACAACAGGAACAACATTTGTCTGAAAATGATTGCTTATGGTAACCGCATTTAAAAAATGTTTGTTTGAAATAACAGACACAGGCATAAAATCATTCTGAAAAAAGCCAATCGAGATTTTTTTATTTTCTTCGTCCAGCAAATCATCCTCACTTATCAGGCCCAAGATATTTATCATCTGCACACTACAGGCAGATGGGTTGTTTTAAAATCATTCATCAATTGCAATGCTTTTGAAACAGTATCAGTTAGCTGTAACTGAGGTAAGGCACTTGTTGATGAAGTTCCTGGGCTAACATAAGATTGATTCAATTTAAAAATGTTAAAAATAAACAACCACGTACTATATTATAAGACAAAAAAAATCAATGAACTGTTGCAGCCGGCACTTTTAATTTTGAAATAAATCCGTTAAGAATTTTATTAAACTCATCCGGAACTTCCATCATGGGAGCATGGCCGCATTTATCAATAAAATGAAGTTCGCTGTTTGGAATCAGCTTATGAAATTCTTTAGCCACAAATGGGGGTGTGATGGTATCATTGTTACCCCAGATCAGGCAAGTGGGCTGTTTTATCTGGCTTATTTCTTCGCCAAGATTATTGCGGATAGCAGACTTGGCCAGGGAAATTATTTTAATTACTTTAAGCCTGTTATTGGTTATTTCGAAGCATTCATTTACGAGCTCGTCTGTAGCCATTGCAGGATCATAAAATGTAAGTTGTGTTTTTTTACGGATATATTCTTTATCCCCGCGTTTTGGATAACTATCTCCCATGCCATTTTCAAAAAGCCCTGAGCTACCGGTAAGTATCAGGGATTTTATGCGTTCAGGATGTTTTAAAATATAAACCAACGCCACATGACCGCCTAATGAGTTGCCCAGCAAATGAATATTTTCATAACCGCGGGTTTCAATAAATTTATAAACAAATTTTTGCAAACCGCCTACGGTTGTATGGAGCAGATCCAGTTCAAAAAGTGGCAACATTGGAACGATAACCTTATTTGTCTTTCTGAAATATTCAACAAGATGCTCGAAATTGCTTAACGCGCCAAACAAGCCCATGCAGCAATACAAGCGGCTCGCCTTCCCCTTCTTCAATAAATTTAAACTTACCTTCTTGTTGAATTGTATATTCCATTGATATGCGTGACTAATTCGTTTTATATTCAGGTAATTACGCTAAAATAAATGTTTCTATGCAAAAAAATAGCGAAATAATATTTCATCTCAATTTATATTATGCTTTTTTTATCCAATGCCTTCAAAAAAATGCTCTAATTGCAGAAACATATCTTTAAAAAAGGGAATAATTTTGCCGAGGTTATTGATCACTTTCGGACCCCAGGGCGCACACATACTTATATACAACAGAATCGCGCAATTATCACATCTGCTTTTAATATAAAAATCTTTTCAGCAAAAAATAAAAGAATACTGAAAATGATTGTATAAAGAATTATATAAAGAATCATTCCGCCTAACCTGTCAAGCCATCCCAGCAAAGCAATATCAACAACTTTCTTTATAAGTCTTGCTCCCAGCCCTACCAGCAAAATTACCACAATAAATACCAACAGGAAAGAAATAAGAGGAAGCCATTTTGTAGCAGATGTTATATTTTTACTTAAGATAGACGGCCACAACGGCGGATAATTTCAATGCCGCTGCCAGCCCAATTATAAAAGCAACCAAAGAAAAAATTCCAACAATAAATCCTTTGCTCAATCCTTTAAATATCGCGATAATCATTACCAAAAAGAATACAATATCAATTATCATTAAATCATTCAATTTAATGTTTATGATAGGCATGAGCAGCAACGATTCATTTTAAAAATAAGTTCTAAAATAAAAATTACGGCGCAAGTATCTGCTTTACAATTGCATGCAATTGTTTTGCCATCGGCCTTGCCGGCCAGTTGCTTATTGGCCATTCCCATTACTTTACCCATATCTGCCTGTGATGTTGCTCCTGTTTGTTTAATAATACCGGCTATAACTTCTTTTAATTCTTCCTCACTCATTTGCTTTGGTAAAAATTTTTCTATCACGCTTATTTCTTCCTTTTCTTTTTCTGCCAGGTCATTGCGGTTTTGCTTTTCATAAATTTCCAAAGATTCTTTTCGCTGCTTCACTAATTTTTGCAACATTTTTATTTCATCTTCTTCTTTTACTTCTCCGCTAAAACCTTCGGAAGTTTTCAGGTTAATAATTGCAGCTTTGATAGCACGCAAAGATCGCAACGACTTTTCATCTTTTGCAAGCATGGCTGTTTTTAAATCAGTCATTACTTTTTCTTCTAAACTCATATTTTTTAAAATTAAATTTTTAATTCAAAAGAAGAATCAAAATAACTTACCGCTATATTCCCAATCCGGCTAACAATGACCGTCAATTACAAGACTTTTTTACCTGCATAAAAAATTGTTTATTTACTTTTTTCATCCTCAAGCTTTACAAATTTCTCATGAAATTCTTTCGCAAATTTTTTTATATCGTTAGTTAATTCACTGTGTCTTGGTTGCCTTCTCAAAAGTGTCGGCCATGGTTGTAAATACCTGGAAATAAAAATTTGCCATTTCATCAACCATCATATCTTTTGTCCATAAGTCAATGCGAAGAGCAGATTTATCCTGCGAATCCCAAAAAGCAAGAGAGATCGCTTTAGCCACCTGTGGTGAATCTGCAGTGCTGCCGGATGCATTCCAGGTTATTTGATGCGGAACTTTTTCATCATCAAGCTGAACTTTTATGTTTATTTCTGACTCTGTCATAATCACTGCAAATTAATACTATTGAAGGGTTCAGGAAAACGATCTTTTTAAATGATCAAAAATTACTCTTTGGCGCACTTTTCAATCTCTTTCCAAAGCAGGTCTGCGGTGTCATTCCAACTATATTTTTCAGCCTGAATTTTTCCTTTTTCAATCAATATTTTTCTCAGTTTTTCATCTCTAAAAAGCAACATCATTTTTACCGCAATTTCTTTAAAATTATCCGGGTCGGCATACAAAGCAGCATCACCAAATATTTCAGGCATCACGCCATTTGACGCGGCGATAACAGGAACTCCGCTTTTCATTGCCTGCAAAGCATGTGCAGGAAAATCAATTGTTTTCGAAACACGATACCATAGCATATGAAGATGCAGTAATGACGATCAGGTCTTCAACTGACGGATCGTTAAATAATTTTACATCCTCTTTAAATTTGAAAAGACGCAAATCTTCGTAAAATCTTTGTGTTTATAGCCCTGGTTGCCTGCAATAAATAATTGCATATTACTTTTCTGTCTTTTTTTAAATGCAGAAAAAGCCTTTAATAAATTCAAAAGATTGCTATGTAAACCAATCGGGCCGGTATAAATAAAATATTCATTGCCATCCGAATGTTTTGATTTTATTTGCTCTCTCTCTTCATAATCGCCGGATAAAATTTTTCACAAATGCCACGATATACGATTTCTATTTTCGCGCAATCTGTCTTAAATGTCTTGATAATATCTTCTTTACAAAACGGGAAATGGTTACAACTGAAACGGCTTTTTTAACGCTGCGCGGCACTGATCTTTTATAAAACAATAAATGACTTTTTCTAAATAAAAATGGATGATGAATGATAATCGAGATTGGTAATAATAATGCACTGTGGAATTGTGGCTCGTAACCGCGGCATGCGATCGTTCGCAATTCATAAAAATATCAGCTTTATATTTTTTTAAAATGGCAGGGATTTTAATATTGTACCACGCATACCATTGCGAACGGATTTTCTTGTAAGAGGTTTTGTTGCAACAATACGCTACATTTTGGAAATGACTGAATGAATTTTTTATCTTTTCATCGACCTATCAGGATAAATGTATGTTGCGGGTTTTGATGGTATCAGCCTGCGTAAAAATTTCATAAATAAAATTATCATTTTCATTCCAATGATCCTTTATCGGTAATTTTTGTATCAATTGCAATAATCATGAATCAATATAAATTTTTAACTTCCGATTGTATGTAGCCAGAAGGATCATAAATAATTATCACAGTGAAAAAATGTTACCTGAGTATTTTGAGCTTTGTGGTTTCTATACGTGTCTCACTTACACTTAAAATATCAAACTGGTAATCGTCAATAATGATGCGGTCTTTTTGTCGTGGTATTGATTCGTGCTGGCTGATAATATAACCTGATAGTGTTTCCGTTTCTTCATTTTTTCTGAATTCCATTTTATATTTATCAATAAGATAATCAAGCTCCAGCCTTCCGCTCAATATGTATTCTGTTGCTGAAATTTGCTTATCTAACAAATTCTTCATTTACATCATACTCATCGTTTATATCACCAAAAATCTCTTCCAGCAAATCTTCCATAGTTACTATACCGGCTGTGCCGCCAAATTCATCAATAACCCATGCAATGCTTTTTCTTTCTTTGCTGAACTTATCAATAAGGTCTGTGGCGCTCATGCTTTCAGGAATGGTTGGGATGGGAAGCAAAATTGATTGAAGGCTTTCGGCTTTTTAAACATGTCAAGCTGGTGAATATATCCCTGGATATTATCAATATTGCCCTCATATACCACAAGCTTGCTAAGCTTTGTTTCTATAAAGCGCGCTTTCACTTCTGCCATCGAAGAAGTTGATATTCATTGCTTCAATTTCTTTGCGCGGGATCAAGCATTCTCTCACTTTTATATCAGATAGCGACAGTACATTTTCAAATAATTCATTATTCATTTCTTCACTGTCTTCTGTATCATGTCATTTTGCTTTGCTGGATAAAATGTTCAAGGTCTATTTTTGTGAAAGCTTCATTTTTATTTTGCAGCTTAACGTTGAAGATATATTTCAGCATCCATTCCGCAGCCGCTCACAAATAAAGTTGCGACCCAGGCAAACAGCGAATAAAAAAACTTTACAATAAAAGTTATCAGGCCACTTACCTGTAATTGCATTGTTGGTTGCACGAAAAAAGGCTTTGAAAATAAATTCAAAAAACAAAAGTAAAGTGGTTGATATAACTGTTTCAACGGCAAGCTTTACAAAAGGATTTTCAATGTCCCAGTATTTCCATACGCTATTAAGAATATTGCTCCATAGCAATCCATAAATCACCATTAAGATATTTAAAGCGAATAAGCGTAGTCCCTATAAAGCGCGTGGGTTTCTCCATAAAGAAAGCCCAGGTTCTTCCCGGCATAGCTTCCCTGTTTTTTTCTTAATTCAATGGAAAGCTTACTGACAGAAACAAATGCAATTTCTATCCCGGAAAAAAAACCAATAAGTACTAAGGAGATTACAATAGCTATTAATGACATCCAGTCCATATTGCAAAAGTATTAAATTGAAAATAACACCTTTTTTAAAATTAATCTTTAAGCAGGAATGCAGGACACAATTTTTTCCGTTTCAAAACATGCGGTTGTAAAATCTTTATTGATAACCACATTTTCAAAATGATTTTTAAATGTCATTTCATAAGATGATTTATTCACGCGCGCTTCAAGAGATTGTTCTGTTTCAGAGCCGCGGCCCTGAAGCCTTTTTCTTAATTCATCTGCTGATGGCGCTTGTATAAAAACAGATATGGTATTGACAGGATATTGCTGCTGCACATGTATAGCGCCCTGCACATCTATATCCAGTACTGGCACTTTTTCAAGAGACCAGATTCGCTCAATTTCCGATTTTAATGTGCCATAATATTTTCCTTCATATACCATTTCCCATTCCAGAAATTCTTTCTGATGTATTTTTTCTCTAAAATCTTCTTCTGAAATAAAATAATAATCTACGCCTTCTGCTTCGCTGCTGCGGGGTGGCCTTGTTGTAGCCGAAACAGAAAATGCCAACTGCGGAAATTTTTTCATGAGATATTTTACAATTGAAGTTTTACCGGAACCTGATGGCGCAGTGATCAGTAATAATCTTATTATATTTTTTTTCCATGAAAATTTAATCTGTTTGAAAAATAAGTTTCCGGCTCATGATAACCTGTTTTCTAGTGGTCATCACATTTTCTATTGCCTGACGATTTGGGCACCCAACATCTTTAGTCTTTCATCAATATTTTGATATCCGCGGTCAATTTGTTCAATATTTTGAATAATACTTTTTCCTTCTGCACTCAAAGCCGCAATCAGCAAAGCTACGCCGGCCCTTATATCGGGGCTGCTCATTTGTATCCCTTCAGGTTATATTTTCTTTCAAGCCCTATTACCACTGCTCTGTGCGGATCGCACAAAACAATATGAGCGCCCATTTCAATAATTTTATCTACAAAAAATAACCTGCTTTCAAACATTTTCTGGTGCACTAATACACTTCCTTTTGCCTGAGTTGCTACTACAAGAACGATACTTAACAGATCAGGCGTAAAGCCCGGCCATGGATGATCAGATATGGTAAGAACAGATCCATCTAGATAGGTTGTCACTTCATAAATATCCTGCTCCGGAATGTGAATATCATCACCATTAAAATTCATCTTGAATACCAAGCTGCTGAAATTTTTCAGGAATAACGCCAAGGTGATCAATACCTGCATTTTTTATAATGATATCGCTTTGGGTCATCGCCGCAAGCCCAATAAAAGAGCCTACTTCAATCATATCAGGAAGAATTGTGTGAGTAGTGCCATGCAGTTCAGCTACGCCTTTAATCGTAAGCATATTGCTTGCAATACCGGAAATTTTTGCTCCCATACTATTCAGCATTTTGCAAAGTTGCTGAATATAAGGCTCGCAGGCGGCGTTGTAAATAGTAGTAATGCCTGTTGCCATTACAGCTGCCATTATATATTTGCCGTTCCTGTTACGCTGGGTTCATCCAGCAACATATCAGTTCCCTTAAGACTGGAAGTTTTCAAAGAAAAAAAGATGCATCCGCATCATAATCAAATGCAGCACCCATTTTTTGAAAACCGATAATGTGTGTATCCAATCTTCTTCGTCCTATTTTATCACCGCCCGGCTTCGGCACATAAGCTTTTTTAAATCTTGCAAGCAATGGACCTGCAAGCATAACGCTGCCGCGTAAACGCCCGGTCATTTTCACAAAAACCGGCGAAGCCAGGTAATCAATATTTACATTGTCTGCTTTGAAAATGCAGCGTATGGCGGTCAATTCTTTTAACAATTACGCCTAACCCTTCTAATAATTCTATCTGCAGATTTACATCGATAATGTCGGGAATATTATGAATCGTAACTTTTCCTGCGCCGTAAGCAACACAGCAGAAATTACCTGCAATGCCTCATTTTTGGCACCTTGCGGCATTATTTCTCCTTTTAATTTTTTGCCGCCTGTTACTTCAAATAAACCCATGGAAATTTATTTTTAGACTAAAACAAAAATAAACCCCGGCAATTTAAAAATGCCGGGGTTGCAAATCTATTTTTATTTAATAAAAAAACTAATTAATATCTTTTTTTAGAATATTTATTTCTATTGTTACGGTTATCTCTGCCGTTACCGCCCTGGTTGTCTCTTCCCTGGTTGTTACGGTTGTTGCGACCTCCGAAATTTTTTCGGTATTTACCAACATTACTTACAAACTCTTCCCGGCTATTATCCACGCGGTGTTTAATAAAAGGCCTGTTATTGAATTCCAGCTCTCCCTGTGTCATGGAACTGAGCTCAGTCTGTATATTATCATCATGCACAAGTTCTTTATGCCAGTTGCTGTAAGTAAGCTTCATATAATAGGCAATAGAATTGGCAAATCCCTGGCGCTTTTCACTGTCTTCTTCCTGCAAGGCTTTATCAATAACTATCTCAATATTTTTACCGAGGTGATTGTATTTGGGATATCTTTTTGGATACGCTAATTTCTCCGGTTTTGCTTTTAAAGTTTCCCGTGTGGGAATGGGATAAGGGCTATCTACTTCCAGCTTGAAATCGCTTATCAAAAAAAGATGATCCCATAATTTGTGCCTGAAGTCTTCAACATTCTTTAAATGCGGATTTAAAAAGCCCATTAGTTCAATAAGCGCATAGGCATTTTTTTGGCGTTTTTCCCTGTCTTCAAGCGATAATACATATTCTACCATTTTCTGGATATGACGCCCATATTCTCTTATTATAAGATGATTACGGGTCGTATTGTACTCCATGTTCTCAACGTTTTCCATACGCAAATGTATTGATTTAAAATTTAGGTTCAAAGTATACCTATTGGATAGCTCAATGTTAATTATGTTACAACTTTTTTATAAAATAATTTTTTACAAATAAAAAATGCCACCAAAGCCCCGAACAGAATCAGCAGCCCAATCGAGCAGATCAAAGTCTCTGTTAATAGCATAAAATTTTTGAATAAACTCTATAGCTAATCCCCATATACTTGCTGCAATTGCGATCTTTATAAAATAATGAAGCTGTTGCTGCGAGGAAAAATCTGATTTGTAAAAAGGCCAGCTAAATAAAAAAGTAAGGCCGCCAAACATTCCGGCATGCACCCATTTATCAAAATAAATTCCATCGAGCCAGGGTTCCTTGGGAATATCATTACCTGGCATTGTGTAAGCACCAGCACAATAAAAAACCAGGCAATGCCTGGAAGAAATTTTATAAAACGAACTCCTTGCATTTTTTATGATATATTCTTAAACCACCACTTTTTGATAAGCTTCAGCATCCATAAGATTGCTTACATCGTCGGGATTATCCACTTTCATTTTTATCATCCATCCATCACCATAAGGATCGGAATTGACTTTTTCGGGCTCTTTATCCAAAATCGGATTCAGTTCTGTAATGGTTCCTGAAACCGGTAAAAACAAGTCACTCACGGTTTTAACAGCTTCAACAGTTCCGAAAATTGTTTCTGCAGCAAGGGCTTTACCTTTTGTTTCAACTTCAACATATACGATATCACCCAATTCTTGCTGCGCATAATCTGTAATGCCGATAGTTGCCATATCGCCATCGAGCAATACCCATTCATGGTCTTTTGTATATCTGAGATTTTTAGGAAAATTCATGTAACTTTTTTTAATTGATCAATTGAAATGCTTCGCAAATTAATATTTTCCCGGTAATGAATTACTTTATCAAAGTTATTTTCATTCTAATATTCTTTAAAGGCCTGTTATTTTCATCTGCAGGTGCATGAGCAATTTTTTCAAGTACATCAAAGCCACTTATCAATTCCCCAAAAACCGTATAGTTCATATCAAGAAAAGGGTCGCCGCCCACAGTTCGGTAAACTTCCACGTGACTTTCAGGAATTTTTATATGAAGTTTTTCCTCAATCTTGTCCATTTGGTTGTTAGTATAAGTTTTGCCTTCTACGATATAAAATTGTGAGGAACTGCTTCTCTTTCCGGGGTTTTCGGTGTCTGCTTCCCGGGCAGCAGCCAATGCGCCTTTTTTATGATAGAGTGAAGTATCAAATTCCGGAGGAATCGTATACTTTGGTGATCCTTCTCCAAGCAATTCACCCGGCTTCGCGTACCTGCTTTGCGGATCACCGCCTTGTATCATAAAATCCTTAATAACCCGGTGAAATAAGAAGGCTGTCATAAAAATGTTCTTTCACCAGTTTTATGAAATTATTACGGTGCAAAGGTGTTTTATTGTATAGTTTTAAAACCATATTGCCATAATCCGTTACGATCATTACTTTTTTTTCTGTTGTTTCATGTTGCTTGCTCTTCTTGAAGCGGAGCATGAAACGAACAAAAAAAGACATAGTAGGTAAAGTAACTTATTCATTATTAATTTTCAAACTCCGCGAAAGAATTATGGGATATCTTCAAAGTAAAGTAATATATGGTCTTTGAGAAAATTTTCCTGTTCTACCATATTATATTGCGGCAAAGATTTTATTTGTAAAAAATGGGGCCAGCCTTCATCATCGTGGCCTTCCACTTTGTAATAACCGCTTTGAGAAAGTAAAGTGCAAACGGCTATATGCATCAAATCCTGTTTTTGTTCCTTTGTAAATTTTTTCTTCAGATTTCTCACTTCCTGGATTCCGATCAAAAAAAGAATCGCTTCTACATCGGGCTTTTTGCCAAATTTCACAATGAATTTTTCTTCGAGTTTCCACCACCGTGCCTGCAGATCGTCTTTTACATTTTGCATGCCGCTAAATTAAGTCAAAAATTATACCTCCACTTTCGGCGCTGCGATAAAACGGAACATCAAATGATGCAAGCAAGTCTCATTATATTTGCTCATTTAGCAAAGGAATAAGATTAAAAATATGTTACAGATAAATTTTATTAAAACCAATAAGGAAGAAGTTATTAAACGGCTTGAAATAAAAAATTTTGCAGGCGCTGTCAATTGTAGACAAAGTTATAGAACTTGATGATCAAAGAAAAAAAGTTCAGTTTGAAGTTGATGAAACACAATCAAAAATAAACACCGCTTCTAAAGCCATTGGCCAGCTAATGGCGTCCGGCAAAAAGGAAGATGCTGAAGCAAAAAAAACAGAAGTTGCATCACTGAAATCTTCTTTACAACCTGCTAATGAAAAATTAATTTACATTGAAAAAGAACTGCATAACGAGTTGGTGAAATTACCAAATTTACCACATGGTTCTGTACCAAAAGGCAAAACGCCTGAAGAAAATGAAGTGGTAAGAGAAGGAGGACAAAAGCCTCAGCTTCATGCAGGCGCCATTCCACATTGGGATTTAGCAAAAAAGTATGATCTTATCAATTTTGATCTTGGAAACAAAGTAACAGGAAGTGGATTTCCTTTTTATAAAAATAAGGGCGCAAAACTGCAGCGCGCGCTCATTCAATATTTTTTAGATTATAATACTGCTGCCGGCTATGTTGAATACCAGCCACCATTAATGGTTAATGAAGCCAGCGCTTATGGAACCGGGCAGCTTCCTGATAAAGAAGGTCAGATGTATTTTATAACGGTGAAGATAAATTGTACATGATACCAACGGCCGAGGTTCCGGTTACCAATATTTACAGAGATGAAATAGTAAAAGAAACCGAATTGCCTTTAAAGCTCACGGGTTATACTCCATGCTTTCGGCGCGAAGCCGGAAGTTATGGCAAAGATGTTCGCGGGCTCAATCGCGTTCACCAGTTTGATAAGGTTGAGATCGTGCAGTTAGTACATCCCGAAAAAAGTTATGAAGCTGATAGAAGAAATGGTAACGCATGTTGAAAGGCTTTTGCTTAAGCTTGAATTGCCATACAGAATTCTTCGTCTATGCGGCGGCGATATGAGCTTCGCTTCAGCGCTTACTTATGATTTTGAAGTGTATAGCGCTGCCCAGCAAAAATGGCTGGAAGTAAGCTCTGTCAGCAACTTTGAGACTTTCCAAAGCAATCGGATGAAAATAAGATTTAAAAATGCGCGACAACAAAACACAATTGGTGCATCACTTAACGGATCTTCGTTAGCACTGCCAAGAATAGTGGCAGCCTTACTTGAAAATAACCAGGCTGAAAATAAAATAAATTTACCCAAATCTTTGCATAATTATTTTGGCTCGCCGGCAATCGACTGATGATTTGTTGCGCTCAACTGGCATTTATTGCATTTCTTTATTTTGAGCCTTTTTCGATTGGCGTATGAATAATATCGCCTTTACAAATTCTTCACAAATATCCGCAAGATCATTGAAAAAAAAGCAGGATTGAATAGTTCAGGGGAAATAGGCTAACAAAATAATACTGCTGTTTATTCCGGAGAAACTTTTTTAATGAGGGCGCTTATTTTTTTTCGTTCGCCAATAAACGTCTTCCATAAACATGTGGGAAAACTCGCCATTGCGGCCAATGCTTAGCAGGTTTTCAATGTGTGTTGACTTTTCGAAATCCCTGTCGCTCCTTCTCATATTCATTTAAAAAAACAGGATATGCAATTGCAGTTCTTAAAAGTTGCTGCCGAGAAATTTTTTTTTCGCATCAGGAATTATCGCGGTAATTTTCTCCAGGCATAATGCTGCCAATTTCTTTTCATCCATTGACCATATAGCGTCACCTTTTTCGCAGCCAATATCCGCAGTAATTATTGTTTTGCCTTCCGGAGCAAGCCAGGGCATTGATTGAGTCGCCTCTGTTAGTCGGAAAAAAATAAATTCTTTTTCCGGGAACCAAATTACCGTATCGGGAAGAAGATTTCTTCCTTCGAATTTGAGATTTGTAAACACCATTGGCCTGTAACGGAAGTTCGCGGTACTTTTTAATGCGGTACTTCCTTTTACAAGTTTGGATAATATATTTACGGGAGCGGTACTGATTACCGCTGATACTTCCTGAAGTTCCCCCTTTACGCGAACGGCAACGGCTTTCTCATTTTCGATAATGATCTCCTGAACCGGCGATTCGAGCTTAATAGAGTCTTTCAGGCCATCCGCCAATTTCTCGCAAAGTGTAGAAAGTCCGCCGTTCGGATAAACATGCCAAACGCGGGGAGTTTCCGGTTTTTCCTTGTTATAGCCGCAAGCTACCGCCCGGCCGGTTATCAACCCCGCTGCCTTCAAATACATGGTCTTAGCGATACCTCCTCCAAAAAGCCCTTCGCCAAGCGCCGGGGAAAGTTGTTTGCCAGAAATTCCTGACCATGATTCAAGTAAAGGAAGCGCTATTTCATTGGCAAGTGCCGTTCCGTAGCGTTTGCGAAACCACTCTGCAGCCGACGAACGGTTCTGTCCCATTTGAGAAGCGACTTTAGCCTGGTTTGCAAACCAGCTAAATGTCATTCGCGGAATTTTAATTAAACCGAACGGATAGTTGTATGCTTTTACCCTTAAGCCAGACAGCTTCCCCATAATGTTTTACCAGTTTGCAATCGGAACTTATCCCAATAGCATCTGCCAGGCGATTGGTGATAAAATGCGCGCCAAAATCATAACTGAAGCCTTCGGTATCTTTAAAACTTGTTGCAAGCCCCGCAATTTTATTGCCTGCTTCATATAAAATAAAGGGAACATTTTTATTCCTCAACAAATCTGCGGCGGTTAACCCTGCCATTCCAGCCCCAATAATTGCGAAGGGCTTATCTATCATTATATTTAGAATTTATTTTAGACGACTTTTTAATATACGGATAATACGGTATTAGGATTAGGTTAAGCAATTATACAGTAATTAATTGATTTTAATTGATACAAAAATTTCCAACAGTTAGTATGACTATTACAGCGGCGAATTGTATTTATCAGACCATAACTTGATTGAAAAGTTTAGATCTATTCCTAAAGTTATTATTTAATATTCTTCATTATTCAAAACTGTTACCTGCAAATTTTTTCCAACACCTGCCAAACATTACCGGCAACTATTTGTTCACCTGTTGCATTAGGATGTATTCCATCGTCCTGGTTTAGCTTCGGATCGCCGCCTACACCCTGCAACAAAAACGGGATTAAAATTAAATTATTCTTCATTGCCAAATCAGGATATATCTTTTTAAATGCGGTTGTATAATCCTCGCCCATATTTGGAGGAATCTGCATTCCGGCAAGCACAATCTTAGTTTTGGGATATTTATTTTTTACCTTATTGATAATCGCCTGCAGATTTTTCCGGGTTTCTGCTAATGGAATTCCACGAAGACCATCATTTCCACCAAGCTCCAGAACAAATACATCAATTGGTTGCCGCAAAATCCAGTCAATACGTCCCAGGCCGCCGGCGGACGTTTCCCCGCTCACGCCGGCATTTATAGTTTTATAAGAAAGATGCAATGAATCAATTTTATTTTGGATCAAAGCTGGAAAAGCTTCTGTTGGTTCCAGGCCGTAACCAGCCGTAAGACTGTTGCCAAAAAATAAAACTATCTTTTGTTTTGGCGATGAATCTGAAAAAGTATTTTCGGGCTTTTGTGTTTGAGCATCTGTCTTTTTACTAATGTTATTATTATTACAACTTGCAATTGTAAATACTATCATTAGCATTCTTAAAAATGATTTATTCATTTAAAGTGTTTATAAATTTTTCCCCGCCCAGTGATAAAAATAAGAATTCAGGTAATTTTATACCGTTATTCTTTTTATGATGCTTAAACGTAAAATTTATGCCAATGGCAAAACGCAAAAGCAAGTTAACCAAACCTTATGGAATCAATTCTTAGACTGGAGCAGATCAGTAAAACTTTTAAAAGCGGGAATCGCTTGTTGACCGTTCTTGACAAGGTTAGCTTCTCTGTTCAGAAAGGATCAACCCTTTCAATCATTGGACCTTCCGGCAGCGGCAAAACTACGCTACTTGGTTTGTGTGCCGGCCTCGACCGTTCTTCTTCCGGAACGGTTATTCTTCAAAATAACAGGCTCGACACCATGAATGAAGACCAACTTGCAGATGTAAGAAACAGGTACATAGGTTTTATATTTCAGAATTTTCAACTAATCCCCACGCTTACAGCTATTGAAAATATAATGGTGCCGCTGGAATTACGTGGCGAAAAAAAAGTACGTCCAAGAGCAACAGAACTATTAGATAAAGTAGGGCTTGCTGACAGAGGCCATCATTACCCTGCTCAATTAAGCGGAGGTGAGCAGCAAAGGGTATCTATCGCAAGGGCTTTTTGCAACAAACCCAGCATTTTATTTGCAGATGAACCGACCGGGAACCTCGATGCTGAAACCAGTGAAAAAATTGTCAACCTTATTTTCGATCTTAATAAAGAATCCGGAACTACCTTATTGCTGGTAACGCATGATGCTGAACTGGCCTCGCGAACACAACGGATCATACATTTAAAGGGCGGAAAGATAATGTCTGATACATCTACCTCACTAATAGTCTAACAGTAACGATTAAACGATAATCAGGACTTTATTTTATAAGCAAAAAATGTGGCAAACAAATTCTGAACGAAAAGAGGAAACAAACTTTA
Source organism: uncultured Chitinophagaceae bacterium (assembly GCA_963823305.1). Classification (GTDB taxonomy): domain Bacteria; phylum Bacteroidota; class Bacteroidia; order Chitinophagales; family Chitinophagaceae; genus Ginsengibacter. The sequence goes on along the minus strand of CAWGLC010000004.1, from coordinate 141,356 downwards.
AAAAAAAATTTAACTTATCCTGGCTTGCAAAAATGGCCTGGCGCGATAGCCGCAAAAGCCGGTCCAGGCTGTTTCTTTTTATATCTACCATTATTTTAGGTATTGCTGCTTTGGTGGCAATATATTCGTTGGGCAATAACTTGCATGATGAGGTAAACAACCAGGCTGCAGCATTGCTTGGAGCAGACCTTGATATCTCTTCGAATCAGCCGGCGACTGCTACAGTTGAAAAAATTTTAGACACAATCGGCGAAACGAGATCCGAAGAAAGAAAATTTGCTTCGATGGTATTGTTTACAAAAAGTAACGGAACAAGATTGGTGCAGGTACGTGCTCTTGCCGGGCCGTTCCCTTACTACGGCTCGCTGGAAACATCACCGGAAATTGCAGGTATTTCTTTCCGTAATAAGCGGGAGGCGTTGGTAGATGAAACACTTATGCTGCAATACAACGCAAGCGTTGGCGATTCCATAAAAGTTGGGAATATTAATTTTGCCATTGCAGGCAAATTATTAAACGCACCTGGCCAAACAGGTTTGTCTTCGTCAATTGCCCCGATAATTTATATACCGCTTCAGTATCTGAATCAAACTGGGCTTACACAAAAAGGCAGCAGAATCAGCTATCATTATTATTATAAATTTAAGCCCGGGATCGATGTGCAAAAATTAATGGATGAACTAAACCCCCGGCTCGAAGCCAACGATCTAAATTATGAAACCGTTGAAAGACAGAAGGAAGATACCGGCCGTTCTTTCAGCGATCTCACGCGGTTTCTGTCACTAGTCGGGTTTATTGCGTTGTTGTTAGGTTGCACGGCTGTGGCAAGTGCCATACATGTGTATGTGAAAGAGAAAGTAAATTCAATTGCTGTATTACGATGCCTTGGCTTAAAAGCATCACAGGCAGTTCTTATTTATCTTATTCAGATCGCTGGCATTGGCTGCATTGGAGCCGTTGCGGGCGCAGTATTGGGAATTATTATTCAACAATTCCTTCCTTTTATTTTAAAAGATTTTCTCCCTGTTCATATTGCTACCGCTATTTCCTGGTTAGCGGTGATACAAGGAATTGCGCTGGGAATTATTATTTCAGTTTTGTTTGCTTTACTTCCATTGTTATCGATACGTAAAATATCTCCGCTAAATGCATTAAGAGTTTCCTATGAACCTCAACAAAATCAAAAAGATCCATTACAATGGATCATTTATCTTCTTATAACAATCTTCGTTTATGGCTTCACGTATGTTCAGGTACACAATAATCGTCAGGCGCTTTCATTTACCGCAGGTATTGCCTTAGCATTATTAATACTTACAGCTATTGCAAAAGCGCTCATGTGGATGGTAAGGCGTTTCTTTCCTTATTCATTGAATTATTTATGGCGTCAGGGTATCGCAAATTTATACCGGCCCAATAACCAGACTGCGGTACTTATTATTTCGATTGGCCTCGGCACCGCACTTATTTGCACGCTATTTTTTATTCAGGCTATTCTCATTAGCCGGGTGACTTTATCTACCGGCGCAAATCAACCTAATATTGTACTATTTGACATCCAAAAAAAGCAGGTATCCGGTATCGTTAGTCTTGCGAAACAATATGGCTTGCCAGTTAAAGAAATCATTCCGGTTGTAAATATGCGACTGGAACAAGTTAATAGCATCACCGCTTCTGAAGCTGTAAAAGATACTACCAGTCGATTTTCGCGAAATCTTTTTAACAGGGAATACCGCGTTACTTATCGCGATTCTTTAACTTCTTCCGAAAAGATTACTGGCGGTAAATGGAAGGGCCTCGCTGTGAAGACAGATCTTCCTGCTATTTCCTTAGAGCAAAATTTTGCAAAAAGAAATCATGTGAATGTTGGCGATACAATGTTGTTTAATGTACAGGGAAGTGAAATGCAAACCGTTGTAGGAAGTCTTAGAGAAGTAAACTGGAAAGGAATACAAACTAATTTTCTCGTAGTATTTCCAAATGGTGTGCTGGAAGCTGCGCCCCAATTTTATGTGTTGCTATCGAGAGTTCCGTCGCAGCAGGTTTCAGCCAGATTTCAGCAGGCTATGGTTCATCAGTATCCCAACGTATCTATTATTGATCTCGGTTTGGTATTGCATATTCTTGATGACCTCATGAACAAGATCGGTTTTGTGATTCGCTTTATGGCAGGCTTTAGTGTCATCACGGGCATTATTGTTTTAATCGCATCAGTCCTTATCAGCAAATACCAGCGAATGAAAGAAAGTGTTTTGCTTCGCACACTCGGTGCCAGTCGAAAGCAGATTTTTGCAATTACAGCTTTGGAATATTGGTTCCTTGGATCTTTGGCAGCATTTACGGGAATAATTCTTGCGCTTGCTGCCAGTTGGTCGCTGGCGCATTATATATTTGCCACGCCATTTCATCCGCCACTGTTGCCAGCAATAATCTTATTCATTGTGGTGTGCGCGCTCACGGTAATTACCGGGCTTGTCAACAGCACGGGATCACTGAACAAGCCGCCTCTCGAGGTTTTGAGGCAGGACGTGTAACCAAGTTAAAATAGCCTCATTGATAATTTAAACATCAATTTCAATTTCCCTTTTATGCTTTTCCAGCCTTCTTTCGGAATCGATCATTTTTTCCTTCACTTCATTTTTTATTCTGAATTCAACTTCATTTAAATATTCATCATAAGGACCTTTGCTTGTCAGCCCCTTCCATGTAACCGGTAAGATATCTACCAAAACAAAAAAGATCACCAGGAACCAGGTAGTGACGCGTATAATATTGCTTGAGTCAGACAAGCGGCTTAAAGCTTTCTCTCTTTCAAGATAATCCCTGCTGAAGGTCAAGCGGTTTATCTTTGACGCGCGTGCAGAATCAAGTCTATCCATTGCCGTTATCTTTCCAAGTTTCTGATCTTCATTTGATTTTTTTGTTTGTCCCAGTTCATAATAAAGCCGGGCCAGGTAGGCAGTATCATATTTAAATGTCGGGCCTTCTCCTGCCTTGCCAGTTGTTTTATCGTCGCCTCTTACTACGCCTTTAATTTCATCATGAAGAATTCCTTCCTGCATGTGAATGGTATCAGATAAAGCGACCAGGCTCCTGTCAATGGTATCTATTTGTAGCTGGTAACTTCTTTTTTGAAATTGATAAGCATTTTCAATGCTGTCGGCTTTAGCATGAGCTACCTCATCCATATTTACATTGATGCTATCGTGAAAGTAGAGCAAGACCAATGGATGCGCCACTGCTATACCAACAAAAGCGGAAAAAATAATACGCGATAAAAAGGTAATCGAAAGTGCATCCCGTGCTATAGAATTTCTCTTCCGGAAAGTTGATATTATAAATCTGTCAAAAACAAAGACAATGCCTGCCCACGTAAGCCCGGCAAGTATATAAAGCCATGGATTATTAACAAAAGTGGAAATTGCATACGCCATCGAAAATAAAGCAAGTGTTGCAGGAACCAGGACAAGACTACCAAACCCCGCATGCTTAATATGTTCTGACCGCGGGCACCTGTGAAGTATGTCTTCATCAGAGCCGGCGCACAAAACCAAAAACCGGTATATTGTTTTTTTCAAAAGAAAAAATTTAAATAGTAATAAAGCTTACTTATATACTAACTGTAACGCATACCCGTAAAAGCATGCAAATAGTTAGCTATTTCTTTTGAAGTTGAAGTTGGATGGAAACCGTTTTTCAAATATAAATATAAAGCACTGGTGCTGTCAAAGCATTAACACATTTTTGTATTTATGTTATTTAAAAATCAGAATTAAAAACCCCGGCATTGTTTCAGAGCAACGCATCGTGTTAGATATTGTCCAAAAAAAAGGTTGAGAATTTAGTTCTCAACCTTCCATCTTTAAATAATTTTTTTAATAGTTATTTGACTTTTGTATAGCTTTAGCTGCACCCAAATGCTTATATAGAGTTGGCAACGTTTTCACTGCAAAAGACTGAATAGCGGGATAAGTCGAATCTTTGGCCGCTTTTTCAAAGTCATCGATATCATCCTTGTGGTCCTTGACCATCATATTGATGTAATCTTTATCAAAATCTTTCCCGCTTTCTTTATTAATATCTGCAATCTTTTTTTGACTATCATCACTTAATGAAGCGGGCAATGTTATATTTTTTTCCGCAGCTATCGATTTCAATTCATCATTTGATTTGGTATGATCTTTTACCATCATTTCCCCAAAATCTTTCACCTGTTTATTTATTGCCTTTTGTTGCGCAAGCTTACCGAGTTCTACTTCGAGCATGCCACCATTAGCAGCGCTCACAGCAAATTTGGCTACATTATCACTTACGCTCATGGCATTGGACATTGTATCTTTTTTTGTGTTGGAAACGTCTGTAGTATCTTTTTTCGCATTCATGTCATTGGCATTATCTACACTATCTTTCTTATCATCGCTGTTGTTGCATGCTTGTGCAAATGCCAGTAAACTGACTAACAAAATTGTGCTAAGCTTTTTCATATTTTAATTTTTTGGTTAATGATTGTTATCCTAAATCAAATAACAAGCCACTTGCTGTATAAATCGGAAAAAAAAATCCCGAACAGCGAATGCTTACATGCGATGATTTATGAAAATAACTATTTTAGGAACTTTTTACCGTCCTGAATGATTATAAGTCAACAATGTCAGCTATGCAGTGCTTCATCAAAGCATACTTTAAGACACATCAAAAAAAAATTAAATAGTTTTTTACAATTCTTTCAGAAAACTTTTATTTGGCCTGGCGGAATGTAAAAAAGAAAAAAGTGTTGATTGGATTACCCGTTATCTTTTCGAAATATTACTTTATGCGAATACAATCAATTTCGTCAAATTTGCAATTCAAAACATAAGAACTATCATCATAAATTTATGGAAATCGGTATTTACACATTTGCGGATATAGCTACGCATCCGGTTACGCAAAAAAAAATTTCTGCGCATCAGCGTATGATTAATTTGTTGGAAGAGATACAGTTAGCGGATCAGGCAGGGCTCGATGTTTTTGCAGTTGGTGAACACCATCGCCCGGAATACCTGGTCTCATCACCGGCGGTTGTGCTTGGTGCCGCAGCAGTTAAAACCAGCCAAATTCGTTTAAGCAGTGCCGTTAGTGTTCTAAGTTCCGATGATCCGGTCAGGGTGTTTGAGCAATTTGCAACCGTTGACCTCCTGTCAAATGGCAGGGCCGAAATAATGGCTGGACGTGGATCTTTTATCGAATCATTTCCTTTATTTGGATACGACCTTAATGACTATGATAAACTTTTTTCTGAAAAGCTGGAAATGCTGCTGAAAATTAATGAAAGCGAAAGATTAACGTGGAAGGGGAAATTTACGCAAACGATTGATAATTTGGGCGTATACCCGAGACCGTTACAAATCAAATTGCCTGTATGGGTAGGCGTTGGTGGTACGCCGGAATCAGTAATACGGGCTGCGGAGTACGGTTTGCCGATGGCACTCGCGATAATTGGCGGCAGCCCGGCAAGATTTGCTTCCTTTGCTCAATTATATCGCGACGTGTACCGAAAGGCAGGTCATGATATTAAGACTTTACAACTTGGTATTAACTCGCATGTGTATGTTGATGACACTTCGCAAAAAGCACGCGACGAATTTTATCCACCTTATGCAGCCGTGATGGAACATATCGGTAAAGAACGCGGCTGGGGCGGAATGAGCCGTGAGCAATTTGATGCTTCTACAGGTAAACAAGGAGCATTGCTTGTCGGAAGCCCGCTGGAAGTGATTGATAAAATCCTTTACGAATATGAGCTTTTCGGGAATACCCGTTTCCTCGCACAAATGAGTCTTGGCGCTATGCCTCATGATAAAATACTTCACGCAATCGAATTGTTGGGAAGTCAAGTTGCACCCCAAGTAAAAAAATATACGAAAACCGGAAAAGTGTACGAGGAACAGCAATGATCAGAAAAAAATATATTAAAATACCAAGACTTCCAATTAATCAAATTTGGCAGATGGCAATTGACATTATTTGATATTAATTGGCAGGCTAAAAATCAAAAAGCCCGTAAACACTGAGTTTTACTAGCTTTTAATTTTGAAAGAAATCAACTTAGTCGGGGCGGCAAGATTCGAACTTGCGACCTCCACATCCCAAATGTGGCGCGATAACCGGGCTACGCTACGCCCCGAAATTTTTAACTATACAAAGAGATCAGCGGAGAGGGTGGGATTCGAACCCACGGTACAGTTTAACCCGTACGACGATTTAGCAAACCGTTCCTTTCGGCCACTCAGGCACCTCTCCTTTTGTATATAAGGGCTGCAAAAGTAGCACTTGCATTTCAAAATTTAAAATAATAATTGTTGCTTTTAAATGCAATAACAGAATTACATCGCAGCCAGTTGTACTTTTTGCTGCAGCTCCAGAACACTTTCTTTGAACAGGGTATCGGTGTCCATAAGATCTTTAACGGTTTGGCAACTGTGTATTACCGTAGTGTGGTCTCTTCCGCCAAAATGTTCGCCTATTGTCTTTAGTGAATTTTTTGTAAATGCCTTTGCCAGGAACATTGAGATTTGTCTTGCCTGTACAATTTCGCGTTTGCGGGTTTTCTGCAATAAGCTTTTCATAGGGCACATCAAAATAATCACATACCATTTTTTGAATAGTATCTATAGTAATCTCCTTCGATGACGATTTGATAAAATTTCTCAACACTTTTTTAGCTAATTCGAGATCAATTTCCCGTTTATTTAGCGAAGATTGTGCCAAGAGAGAAATTAAAGCGCCTTCAAGTTCGCGAATATTATTTTGAATATTATAAGCAATATATTTTACCACTTCTTTAGGCATTTCCAAGCCCGTCATTCTTCATCTTCCTTTCCAGTATTTCTATCTTGGTATCATAGTCAGGTATCTGGAGATCAGCGCTTAGGCCCCAGCTAAAACGGCTGAGCAATCTTTCCTGCACACCTTCCAAATCTTTAGGCGGCTTATCAGAAGTTAGGATTAACTGCTTACCACTCTGATGCAAATGATTGAAAATTGCAAAGAAAGCATCCTGCGATTTTTCTGCCCGGTTAAAAAACTGAACATCGTCAATTATCAATACATCTATCAATTGGTAAAAATGTATGAAATCATTTATTGCATTATTACGGCTATGATCAACAAACTGGTTGATAAATTTTTCAGAGCTTACATACAAAACTACTTTATTATTATGTAACCTTTTTACCTCATTACCTATCGCCTGCGCAAGATGTGTTTTGCCCAACCCTACACCACCATAAATTACCAAAGGATTAAAGGAAGTAGAGCCTGGTTTTTCTGCAACAGTTTTTCCGGCACGCCTTGCAACACGATTACAATCGCCTTCAATAAAGGCATCAAATATATATGCAGGATTTAACTGCGGATCGATCTGCATTTTTTTAAGACCCGGAATTACAAAGGGATTCTTAACAGGGTTATTTATGACTAAAGGAAAATCCATTTCATTGTTTGAATATGATTTATAGCCTTGCCCGGGAACATCCATCGTCAACGGCTAAATTATTATCGGTTACCGCTATCCACCATTATCCGTATTCCAGCCTCGCTTCTTTTCCTAATTCTCTTTTCAAAGTTTTAGCGAGCAGATTCACATAATGCTCTTCAATGTACTCATAAAAAAACTGACTTGGAACCTGTATCGTTAAAATATTTTCTTTTAACAAGACCGGCGTGATTGGCTCAAACCAGGTTTTGTAATGCTGCCACTCAACTATATCCTTTATAATATTGAGACAATTATGCCAAACTGTTTCGCAAGCTTTATCCATCTTTCCGTAAGCCGTTTTTGATTTGAATATAATCCTTGTTTTTTCGGGGATCACTAAGAAAATTTATACAAAATCATTTTTATAAATATTTTCAGAGCAGAAAGCGAATATCAAAATAATTTGTTGAAAAAAAAATTTTTTATTCTTTGTTTTTATCACAATAAAAACAGTTCATGCGATTAAAAAAAATAAATGCATTCGCCCAAAACAAAGGTCTGATTTTTTATAAGTAGGCCTACATTGATTTACAGATAAATAGTCATTCTTGTCAAGCGATTTTTTACATCGTTAATAAAAAATAAATTATGAAAAAATTTTTTTAAATTAAAAAAGAGATGTGCAAAACATTTTCTGATGTTTAAAATAAAGACAGCAAGATTTCTAATTAAATGACTATATCTTTAAAACCTAAATATTGAAATTATGAGTTATGAATTAACAGGAAAACTGCTTGAAAAATTTGATACCATTCAACGTACCGAGACTTTTAAAGTGCGTGAATTTGTTGTTGAAAAAACGGAAGATATCAATGGAAAAACAATTAAGAACTATATTAAATTTCAATGTGTACAAGACCGTACCAATATTATTGATCGCATCAATAAAGGCGATGAAATAAAAGTATATTTTAACATTAAAGGAACAAAGTGGGATAAAGACGGGCGCACTTCTTATTTCAGTAATCTTGGATGCATGGCGGATTGAACAAATTTTACAAGCGGAAAAGAAGCCTCTTCAGATGATGATCATCTTGAACCTCTCGATACTTTTACCTCTTCCTCGCAGGATGCTATTGATGATCTTCCTTTTTAAATAAGATCCGCTCCACAGAGCGCATTACAAGCTTTCAGGATCATACCTGGCCCTTTATGCAAAAAAAACTATCTGTTAAACTTGCTGCCACTGGAAGCTGACGCATCACGCAGGCTGTATTAAAAGCAATCGCTAACTCTTCAGCAGCAAAAATTACAGATGTTATCAGGTTATAACATCTTAAAAAGATCTATTGATGCAAGAAGCAAAACAGTCTGGATATATATTACTGTTGCTCGCCTTTATCAATGAACCTTTCATCAACAGACGGAATTGTTGACAGCTTTAATTTTAAAAATGTATCAGCTCTCACCTAAAAAAGTTGATCATTATTGGCGCGTGGCCCTGCCGGTTTGTTTGCCGGCCTTACAATTAATTGAATTAGGAATTAAACCTATAATTCTTGAACGGGGTAAAGATGTACGGGCAAGGCGAAGAGACCTTGCTTTATTAAATAAACAAGGAATTATTAATCCCGAAAGTAATTATTGCTTTGGCGAAGGAGGCGCCGGAACATACAGTGATGGAAAATTATATACCCGAAGCACAAAACGCGGAAATATTGATCGTATTTTAAATTTGTTTGTTCATTTTGGCGCTGATGAAAATATCTTATATGAAGCACATCCGCATATTGGCACGAATAAACTTCCGCATATTATAACGGCAATGCGTAAACGCATTTTAGATTGTGGCGGCAGAATTTATTTCAATAAAAAAGTATTGATTTTATTATTGAAAAAAATACTTCAAAACGAGTAAAAACAAGTGACGGAGATCTAATTGCCGCTGATTCTTTTATTCTTGCAACGGGCCACTCTGCCCGCGATATTTTTTTTTTACTTGATCAAAAAAAAGTATTGATTATTGCCAAACCATTTGCGCTTGGTGTAAGAGTTGAACATCCGCAGGCCTTAATAAATGATATTCAATATGGACAAGGGAAACATGTAATCGCAGGCGCTTTAAACGAAACTTACTTGCCGCCTGCTTCGTATAGTCTTGTAGAGCAGGTAAATAACCGCGGTGTATTTTCTTTTTGCATGTGCCCCGGCGGTATTATTGCTCCGGCCTCTACTAACAATGGTGAACTGGTCGTAAATGGATGGAGTCCTTCGAAGCGAAACAATCCTTATGCAAATAGTGGACTGGTGGTACAAGTAGAAATTGAAGATGTGATAAGGGCAATGCCGGTAATCTGCATCTTGCAAACATATAAAGATTCGCCTTTGCTGATGATGGAATTTCAAAAGTTAGTTGAACAAAGAGCCTTTGATGCCGGCGGCGGAAATTTTGTTGCACCGGCGCAACGTATGGTTGATTTTGCAGAAGATATTTTATCTGCCACACTTCCGCGTTGCTCTTATATACCTGGAATTCATTCTGCAGCAACTTAAAAATGTTTTCCCGGAATTTATTAGTAAAAGGCTAAAGGTTGCTTTAAAATCGTTTGCAAAAAAAATGCCTGCAAAAATAATCACAGCGGCTATTATACCAATGAAGCTGTACTTGTTGCTGCAGAAAGCAGGACATCATCACCGGTACGTATTCCCAGGGATAGATGAACATTTGCATCACCCGCAGATAAAAAATCTTTTTCCCTGTGGCGAAGGCGCAGGTTATGCGGGAGGAATCGTGAGCGCTGCAATGGATGGTGAACGAGTTGCAAAAGCTATTCACGTGTATTTATCGATCATAGCCAAGTACCATCTGATAAAAAATTTTTTTTAGAAGAAATGGTTCGTTATACATTTACAAATCCTGATCAATTATTTTATCATCAAAAACATATTGAATCTTACAATGGCCATCCTGGAATTACAAAACCTTAAAAAATATTATGCCACGCAAAAGGCTGTAGATGATATAAGTTTTTCTATTCCGCAGGGAAGTATTTTTGGTTTACTCGGGCCTAACGGTGCCGGTAAAACGACTTTGCTACGGATGATAACCGGAATATTTTATCCTGATGAAGGAACTATTTTATTTGAGGGTGAAAAATTTGATCCTGTAAAAGATATTCCGAGAATTGGCTATATGCCCGAAGAAAGAGGCCTGTATAAAAAAATGAAAATCGGCGAGCAGGCTTTATATCTTGCCATGTTAAAGGGATTGAGCCGGCATGATGCTATGAAAAAAATTAAAGATTGGTTTGTAAAATTTGAAATGCAAACCTGGTGGAATAAAAAAGTAGATGACCTGAGCAAAGGTATGAGTCAAAAATTGCAATTTGTTATTACCGTATTGCACGAACCCAGGCTTCTTATCCTGGATGAACCTTTCAGCGGGCTTGACCCTGTAAACAGTAATCTCATAAAAGATGAAATTTTTAAACTCTCGCAAAAAGGGACTACGATAATCTTCAGTACGCACAGGATGGAACAGGTTGAAGAAATTTGTGACAGAATTGTTTTGGTAAATAAAGGCAAAAAAATCCTAGACGGAAGCTGTTAAACAAATTAAGATTGATTGTAAAGAAAATATTTTTAAAGTTGGCTTTAATGAGTTGCCACCATCTTTTGACTAATGATGTGTTTGAGATTGTAAGTTCAAAAGAAAATTTTTTAACGGTAAAAATACATGATGGCCATACGCCCGCTGATGTGTTGCAACAATTCCTGAATCAAAAGTCAAGCATTATTTCTTTCAATGAAATATTACCATCTATCAATGATATCTTTATTAAAGAAAGTAGAAGACACTAAGCTGGCAAGGCAATTTCGAAAAAGTCTGAATTCCCGGATTATCTTCGAAACCTATTAACCTTTAACTCATTTTCTGTTATGAATAAAATATTGCTTGTTATTAAAAGAGAATATTTCACAAGAGTCCGTAATAAAACATTTATTCTTTCTACCATTTTACTTCCTTTATTTTTTATTGGCTTTATTGCTGCCTCGGCATATTTTTCTATTAAAAGTGTTGAGCATGAAAAAATTGCTGTGATAGATGATAACGGCATTTTTAAAAATAGTTTTCAAAATGATAAGCTTATTACCTATGAATTTCCATCGGGATGTGAATATGAATAATTTTAAAGAGAAAGGATATTCCGGCCTTCTCGAAATACCGAATGATTATACATTCTCGAAAGACTCTATATCACTTATTTCTGAAAAACAATTAGGTATTAATGCTGAAGAAAAGGTGAAAGATCAAATAAATGCCGCTATCAGAAATAAGGCATTTCTGGAAAATAATATCAATAAAAAAGTACTTGATTCTATTAACGGAATTGATGAGGAGCAGCTCTATAAATTCAGTACAGTTATAAAACAGGGAGATAAAACAGAGCATTCCAATTCAGGCCTGTCATACGGGATTGGTTTTGGCAGTGGCATTTTAATTTATATAACTTTATTTATTTATGGCGCCGCGGTTATGCGTGGCGTTATGGAAGAAAAAATGAACCGCATAGCTGAAGTGATCATTAGTTCTGTGAAGCCTTTTCAGCTAATGCTGGGTAAAATTATTGGCATTGCGGCAGTTGGCATTACACAATTGCTGATATGGATCGTTCTCATCATAGGATTGTCTTCTATTGCGACCACCATTATTTCACATGATATTATGCAACAGGCGCAAACGATGAGCAGACAGTTGGCCCGGGCGCAAACAGTTCAGCGCCGCGATGAATTTTTTAACCACAAAGAATGTCTTTCTCGGTGCAAACTGGGGGCTTATACTTCCCTGCTTTCTGTTTTATTTTATAGGCGGTTATTTATTTTATGCGTCGCTTTTTGCGGCAGTAGGAAGCGTAGTAAATGAAGATCCGCAGGAAGCACAATCATTAATGCTTCCTATTACCATGCCTATTATTTTATCCTTTGTTATTATGACCACGGCGGCGGGAAAACCTGATGCACCAATCTCAGTATGGGGCAGCATGATCCCTTTTTCGTCGCCAATCGTAATGATGGCAAGAATTCCATCGGGCAGCGTACCTTCCTGGCAAATCGCAGTATCAATGGTTTCATTAATTGCCGGTTTTGTATTAACAACCTGGCTGGCTGCAAAAATTTATCGCACCGGAATTTTGTTATACGGTAAAAAAGTAACGTTTAAAGAGATGGGAAAATGGTTATTTAGAAAATCATAATAAAGATGCTACAGGCGTTTTAGTGGTGGCGTTTTTTATATTTTCCGGGCCGAACAATGGCTTTATTAATTTCTTTCCGTGCAAATTTGATGATGATCCCTCCGGTGAAAAATAAAGAGATAGCAATACCTCCCGCAAAGAGCCCGATCAAGCCATATAAAATTGCAGATTTATTTTCAACGTCAAATGGAAGTTCAGGCTTATCAAGCACTTTAATTACTGGTGTGGCTTTTTGCAACTTGTAGGCCGCATTCTGCTGGTTAGCTACTGCCTGAGCATATTGCTGGCGGATCATTTGCTTATCCGCAATTAAGTTTTCGGTGGGTACCCTGTATTCAAGCTTATTTGTATTTGTAAACAAGCGTTCTTTTATCAATCGCTATCAACTGGTTGTCTTTGGAGTTCATTACGCTTCTTAAGGAATCGACTTTCCCGGTTGCGAATTCAAAATCGCGTCTTGCTTTTTCCTGTTTTAGCTGAATATAAAAAAGAGAAATTTTATTAATAAAGCCATAGCTGATCGTTCTTACCAGTTCCGGGCTGCGGCCGGTATAGGAAAGAATCAGCATATTATTTTTATTAACGGTAGCATTCAAATTCTCTTTTAGAACTTTCCGGCCCAGGTCATAAGTGCAAATTGATTGGGTGGCATATCTATTTTTCCTTCAAGCCATCCGCGATGATTATTAATATCATCGAAAAGTAATTCTGCTATCGTTTTATTGCCGTTTGATGAGTCACGAATAGAAGCTACTTCTTCACGTGTCGTCCGGCTTTGAGCCAGCTCAATAATATTTATTGATGCATCATCGGTAAAGCTTTTTGTAGCTTCAGCCCCCAATAAGGCGCTCAAAGTAGATGAAGCTGGCATTATTATTATCATTACCGCTTGTTAACGGAAATACTGATGCTGTTGAAGTATAAGTAATCGGCTTTTGCTTTGCATAAACAATCAGCGCCATTGCCGCGATCAGGGCCGTAGTCAATACAATAACTTTTACCTTTCGTAACCGCTGAAAAATTGATGTTGTTAATTCCTGGGTAGTCATAGATATCAATTATAATCTTGTAATCAAAAATGCCAGCGCCAGCGGCAAAGTAGTTACAAATGCCTGTGAGGCAAATTCACCAAAGCTTTTACCTTCCGGCCTTGATGGCACGATCACAACGCTGCCGGCTTCTACTCTAGGATAAAAATGAAAAAATCCAAAATTATGCGTGCGCCGGCTTCTTCCATTGGCATAGGTTACATAAATTCGTTTTCTCCATGGCCTGATACCAAAGCCGCCTGCTTTATCAATATAATAACCAAGGTTGGTATGCTCTTTATCAAAATAAATTTTTAATTCACTTTGAACCGCGCCTTTTATACTTACAATTGGGTTGGTTTCAGGGATATAAATAATGTCCCCTTCGCGAAGAACCATGTCATATTTCGAATCTTTATTTTTAAGAGCTTTATCAAGATCAATGCTAACGGCTTCGGTGGCGCCCGAAACGCTATCCATAATTTTTCCCGACGAGTCTTTTATAAAATTGGTTTCGCTGCCATTTTCGGAGCGCATTACCTCTTTCGCTGTGTGCACTCTGTATAAAACTGCTCCGTCGATATTTGAATTTTCTTTAAGGCCACCTGCTCTTTCTATAAAAGAAGAAAGATGCTCCTTGCTATCGAGCTTTGAATAAGTGCCCGGATATTTTACCTGCGCCTTCTATCTTTACATTTTCCTGCAAATGGAACGTAGGATTTTTTCTTATAAAAACCTGGTCGTAGGGTTTCAATATTACATTTTCAGTAACGGAATCCAGCTCAAGATTTGTTTTAATCGAATAAGTATTGATGATAGTTTTTGTAGGTTTGATGCCTCTTTGCGATGAATCAATATCCATAATGCTTGAAACTACGATCTACCAAATTCTGCAGAAGGTTTTAATCCATTGGCAAAATACAAAAGGTCTTTGAGCGACATGCCGCCAAACCGTCTGGTATTTTCCAGGCTTGCGAACCTCGCCTTCTATAGTTACATATTGCCTGTCAGAAAACTGGTTTCTATTGAATACTTCAATGACGTCGTTGGGTTCAATATGGAATGTTGTAACTGCTGTTTACATTTCGATTAAGATCCGAAAGGCTAACGACGATCTTATCAGATTTTAAATTTGTAGAATCACCGGCGCCTTTATACACATAAGCCCTGTCTACGTAAGAGTTTGGAGTAACACCTCCTGCCCTGTTTATTACATCGAACAGGCGGTCGCCTTTTCTAATCTCATAAACATTAGGATAAGCTACTTCACCTTTTACAATTACTTTATTAATTAATCCTGAATTGATAGGATTTACAACCACAACGTCTCCATCGTAAATAGATTCATCTGTTATTTCATTATTTGCTTTTAATCCAATAGCATTAAGATTTACGTTTTTGATTGTTTGCTTTTCATTTATATTCCTTATTATTTCACCGCCGGATCTGATAAGCTTCGGTTGAAAAGCCACCACTATATTTCAGCAAAGCGAGCATTCCTTCATTCTCTTTAAGCTGATAATACATCGGCCTCTTAAACTGGCCGGATGCGAGAACTTCTTTATCATAAAAAGGAACAATTACAAAATCATTATTCTCAAGATAAAGGTGTTTACCAAAATCGCCGGAGGTCAAATATTTATATACGTCAACTGAATCAATTATTACGCCCTTGCGGGAAATAAGAATATTGCGCATATTCCCAAACTTAGTAACGCCGCCTGCGAGCGCTATCACATTTAGTGCATTGGTAAAAGCTGAAACGACCTGTGGGCCCGGACTTTCTATTTCCCCGGAAACCTGCACTACGATCGTTCTTGGTTGTCCCATGGTAACAGCTACATTGGTAGAAGGAGGAATCACTTTGCGAAAACGATCGTAAATGATTTTTTTAGCATTATCAAACGTTAGGCCCTGCACGGTTATTTTACCAAGTCCCTGCGGGAAAATGGATCCATCGCGTGCCACTTCATAAGTTTCTTCAAAATCGGCCCCTCCCCAAAGAGACACTACAATATGATCTCCTACTCCAATAGGATAGTCCGACGGCGGAGTTGATAGCTCAGATAATTCCATTATCTGGTTGTTTTTAAAAAGATCAGAACCATACACTTCAGCCGGGTTATAGAGGTTCCTCTTAAAATTATCTTTTTGAGTACTGTCTTTTACAATTACACTTTTATTTTTAAGGTCATTGATCGTTTTATGCACGTCTTCCCCTGCTTTTGGCTGCGGATTATTATTATTATCCTTTAAAAAATTCTGCAAATCAGAAGGCGTTGCATTTTTTAAAGCATTGGGATCAATAGGCAAATCGGGCAGATCTGTGCCCTGGGCGTATGAATTGACAGAAGTAAACAGCACAATAAATGACGAAAGCAACAGTAGGACGCACAGCTTTTTAAGGCCGAATGATTCTTTGGGAAAATTCATTTGGAATTGGTTAATGGATAATTCTTTACAAGAACGACAAATATATGTTTTTATTTTACTGGCATTAGTAGTGCCTCATTGAATTACAGGCAAGTATTAACCATGAGCTTTTGGAAGAAGAACGTTTTAAAAAGATTCGTGTCTCTGGCCGGTTTCCAGGAAAATTGGTGGTCGCACATCAAACGTACTTTTTTGGAAGTTAGCTTTGCAAATACTCTTTTTTATTAAAATGCCGGTGAAATTGTTTGTATCAGGCCAGTGGTTTGACATTTAACTAATTTGGCAAACGTTGTTGCGCTCCTTCTTATTGCACGCTGGATGTCAAAGGAATAAATAATGCAGTTATCTTTTTTAAATACTAAATTTTTAAGATAGCCTTTTTTGAATTACGGACGCTTTGTCAATGAAGATTTTGCTTTAATAGCCTAAATCAATTTCTGTATTATCTCCAATATTAAGTGACCGGGTTTCACCGCGTA
Organism: uncultured Chitinophagaceae bacterium; assembly: GCA_963823305.1. Classification (GTDB taxonomy): domain Bacteria; phylum Bacteroidota; class Bacteroidia; order Chitinophagales; family Chitinophagaceae; genus Ginsengibacter. Next base: position 124,702 of record CAWGLC010000004.1, on the reverse strand, counting down.
TTTCGGTATCACTTCCAATAAGTGAATTTTCCAGCACAACGTCATATAGCTTGGAAAAAGATCCGACAATGCAATTTTTCACAATGGAAAAATTTACAACCGTGTTTTCGCCCATCGCTACATGCGGGCCAATGATTGAATTTTTTATATCGCAACCTTCAGCAATGCTTACCGGCGGTATGAAAATGGTATTTTCAAATTTATTAGACTCCGCAATTCCGCCGCCAAATTTTTCAAGTAAAATCGAATTGGATTCCAGCAGCGTTTCTTTTCTGCCACAGTCAAACCAGTTTTCAACCTTGAAAGATTTGAATTTTTCGCCGCCTTCTATCATACATTCCAGTGCATCCGTGAGGTTAAACTCATTGTGGCTTTTAATATTATTGGTAAATATCTTTTCAAGGCATTTAAATAAAATTGTTGAATCTTTTATCTTATACAGCCCAACCAACGCCATATTCGATTTGGGAATTGCAGGCTTTTCAACAACGTTGCTTATAAAGCCTGCCGCATCAATTTGGGCTACGCCAAAACTCCTGGGATCATCTACTTTTTTTACCCCAAGCATTGAGAAAGGAGAAGAAAGTACCGCATTGATATCGTATTCGCAAATAGTATCGCCCAAGGCAATAAACAGTTCATCGTCCCCTACAATTTTCCTGGCAAGCTCTATCGCATGCGCAGTTCCCTTGCGCTCATTTTGAAAAATAAAGTGACAGATAAGATCCGGATATTTTGTTTTAATATAATCCTGGATCTTTTCACCAAGATATCCCACTATAAATACAAATTCATTTATTCCCGCTTCATGAAGCTGATCAACATTAATGCTTAAAATTGTTTTTCCCGCCAACGGAATTAAAGCTTTCGGCTGTGTATAAGTATGAGGACGCAGTTTTGTGCCTGCACCAGCTACCGGAATTATTGCCTTCATTATTCAATTTTAATTTACAATCGCCACAAAAGGAAGTGAATATAGTAAAATTATACTTGATGTATTAAGTACACATCTTCCTTCGTAATTTTCGAAAAGGTCTTCAATAAATATTACCCTGCTTTCGGTCATTTTTTTTAAAATTCAACCAACAATCTGAAAGTCTTTTAATGTCTGTGATCGACAATCCACCACTTTTATCTTTATCTTTTTTAGTACGTTTGCGCAAAATTTATTTAATGCAAAGAGACACTTTGGTTTTTGATATTATTAATAAAGAATTTAACCGGCAACGGCACGGAATCGAGCTGATTGCTTCTGAAAATTTTACTTCGCTGCAGGTAATGCAGGCAATGGGAACTGTGCTTACCAATAAATATGCAGAAGGCTATCCTGGCAGACGATATTATGGCGGTTGCGAATTTGTAGATGAAACCGAGCAATTGGCCATTGACCGGCTTAAAAAAATTTTTAATTGTGAATATGCCAATGTGCAGCCTCACAGTGGCGCGCAGGCCAATGCATCGCTTATGCTGGCCATTTTGCAACCCGGCGATAAAATTTTAGGACTGGACCTTAGCATGGGCGGGCATCTTACACATGGATCGCCGGTAAATTTTTCAGGTAAATTGTATGAAGCCCATTTTTATGGCGTTGTAAAAGAAACGGGCCTGATAGATTATGAAATGCTGGAAAAAAGCAAGAGAAGTAAAACCAAAATTTATTATTTGCGGTGCATCTGCGTATAGCCGTGACTGGGATTATGAGCGCATTAGAAAAGTGGCTGATGAAGTAGGCGCTTTTGTTTATTGCGATATTGCACATCCTGCCGGATTGATTGCAAAAGGATTGTTGAAATCCCCATTTGAATATTGTCATTTTGTAACCTCTACCACTCATAAAACACTTGCGCGGCCCACGAGGTGGTATTATTTTAATGAAAAAAGATTTTGAAAATCCATTTGGGCAAAAAGATAATAAGGGAAATTTTAAAATGATGAGCAATCTTCTGGATATGGCAGTTTTTCCCGGAACGCAGGGCGGTCCGCTGGAACATATCATTGCTGCAAAAGCCGTTGCCTTCGGTGAAATTTTAACGGATGAATTTACCGCCTATGCAAAGCAAATTCAAGTAAATGCACAGGCAATGGCAAAGGAATTTAATACCAAAGGTTATGATCTGATCAGCAACGGAACAGATAATCATTTAATGCTGATTGATCTTCGCAATAAAAATATCACCGGCAAAAAAGCACAGGAAACATTAGATAAAGCAGAAATTACTTTAAATAAAAATGCAGTTCCTTTTGATGATAAAAGCCCGTTTGTAACATCGGGCATTCGTGTTGGCGTACCTGCAATTACAACGAGAGGGCATGAAAGAAAATGATATGAAAGACGTGGTGGATTTGGTTGATAAAGTTTTGATGAACATGGATGATGAAAAAGTAATTGCATCGGTAAAAAATGAAGTAGAAGAATTGATGAGTAAATTTCCTTTGTACCCGGAACTAGGTTAATAACGGGCTGAACAAAAAGTTACTTTTTAAATTTTCGAGATCTGCTTTTTAAAAGTAAGATTTGTATCTTTTAAATAAATAACTTTATTAAACACCTCTTTTTTATTTCAAAATAACTGATCTCATGATACAACGTGTACAAACAATATGGATGATATTAGCCGCGATTGCAGCTTTTCTCACATTAAAATTTTTGTTCTACAGCGGAACACTTATAGCGGATAACTCATACCATCCTTTGCTGGCTACCGACAATTTTTTGATCCTGATTCTTACAAGCGCTTTGGGAACGGGAATCATAATTAATATTTTTTTATACAAAAACAGAAAGGTTCAAATGCGCATTATTATCATTGCTATTTTATTAGAATGCCTGATCATTTTTTTATACATAAAACAGACCAAAAACTATTCAACAGGAAATTATAGCTTATGGTCAGCGCTCCATATTTTGATATTTATATTTCTCATTTTCGCCGCACAAGGAATTTATAAAGATTCAAAGCTGATAAGAGATAGTAACCGGCTAAGATAAATCCGGCTTCTTTGGGGAAACTTATAAAAATTCTTCAATGAAATAATTTCACCAGAAACACACCTCAGTAACACATTACGTCAAACGAAGTTTTTTAAGCGATGCTTTTGATTTACTTGTATTTTCCCGAATGCGTTTCTTTGGCAATAACGTACTACATCAAACGAAGTTTTTTAAGCGATGCTTATAATTTACAAGTATTTTCCCGAACGCGTTTCTTTGACATAACGCACGACATTAAACGAAGTTTTTTTGAAGATGCTTTTAAGTTAAATATATTTTCCGGTATAACTTTCTTTCACTTTTTTTAACCCTGATGGAATTCCGGCATAAACAAGATTGCCACCGCCATCGCCTGCCTCAGGGCCAAGATCAATAACCCAGTCCGCAGATTTGATTACATCGGTATTGTGTTCTATAACTATGATGGAATGCCCTTGTTCGATAAGTGCATTGAAGGAAGCAAGTAATTTTTTTATATCATGAAAATGAAGACCGGTAGTTGGCTCATCAAAAATAAAAAGAATGTTTCCCTGGCCTTTTCCTTTGCCGAGGAAATGAAGCGAGTTTTACACGTTGCGCCTCGCCACCGCTGAGCGTATCCGAAGACTGGCCCAATTTTATATAACCCAAACCAACATCACTTAATGGCTGAATTTTTTTTGCAACATCAGCACCCATACTTTCATTTTTCCTGGTTCCCCTATTTTCGTTTTCAAAAAATTCAATTGCGTCATCCACGCTCATTTCCAATACGTCATAAATATTTTTTTCCTGGTAGGTCACTTCCAGCACTTCCTGTTTAAAACGTTTTCCGCCGCATACTTCACAAATTAAATGTACATCTGCCAGAAATTGCATTTCCACTACCTGTTCACCTTCACCTTTACACGCATCGCATCGTCCTCCATCTACATTAAAAGAAAAATGTTTTGGCAAATAACCACGCATTTTACTCAAAGGCTGTTTGCTGAATAGATCTCTTATTTCATCATAAGCTTTTATATAAGTAACGGGATTGCTTCGGGACGATTTGCCTATTGGATTCTGATCAATCATTTCGACCTGTGAAATATAATCCAGATCACCGGTCAGTCCTTTACTTAAGCCAGCCTTCTCCGCGTATTCGCCTTTTAATTTTTTCAAAGAGGGATATAAAATCTGTTTCACCAAAGTAGTTTTTCCACTGCCACTTACGCCACTTACCGCGCATAATACATTTAAAGGAAATACTACATCAATATCTTTTAAATTATTTTGTCTTGCGCCTTTTACCGTTATGGAGCGATTCCATTTACGGATGTGCTTTGGAGGATCAATTTTAATATTCGCCGTTTAAATATTTCCCGGTAAGGCTTTGCAGGATTTTCAACAATAGCATTCATAATCGCCTTCTGCAATTACTTCGCCGCCGAGGTGGCTCGCCAGCGGTCCCATATCAATGATATGATCCGCTTCACGCATCATCATTTCATCATGCTCCACTACCACTACGGTATTGCCCAGATCTCTTAGATTTTTTAATACAACGATCAATCTTTCTGTGTCTCTTGAATGCAGGCCAATTGAATGGCTCATCCAAAATATATAGCGAATTGGTAAGATTGCTACCGAGGCTTCTGGTAAGTTGAATGCGCTGGCTTTCGCCACCGCTCAGTGAATTGGCAAGTCGGTTCAGCGTCAGGTATCCGAAGCCAACATCCAGCAATGTTTGAAGCCGGTTATTAATTTCAATTAAAATTCTTTTTGCAATTGTTCTTTCATAGTCAGATAGTTCAATTTCTGAAAACCATTGATACAAATCTTTTACCGGCATTTCGCACAACTCACCAATATTTTTATGATTGACCTTTACATATAAAGCTTCTTTTCTCAGCCGTAACCGTGGCATTCCGGGCAGAGCGTTCGTCCGCGATAACGGCTTAACAAAACCCTGTATTGAACTTTGTATAGATTTTGTTCTACCTCTTTAAAAAAATCATTAAGGCCCGAAAAATATTCATTTCCCGTCCAGAGCAAATTATACTGCGCAGTTGTAAGATCAATTATTGGTTTATGAACAGGAAAATCAAATCGTCCGGCAACACGAATTAATTTTTCTTTCCATAATCCCAATTTTTCTCCGCGCCATGGCGCAATTGCATTTTCATAAACGCTTAATCTTTTATCAGGAATTACCAGGTCAGGATCAATGCCCAACACCAATGAAAAGCCTCCGCATACAGGGCATGCGCCGATACGGATTATTAAAAGAAAATAAATTAGGAACAGGCTCTTCAAATTTTATTCCATCCAGTTCAAACTTATTGGAAAAATGTAAGGTTTGCAACCATTAATTTCAAGTGTCACTTCACCTTCACCCTCATAAAACGCAGTATTTACTGAGTCGGTTATTCGATGTTTATCATCTTCATCAAAATCTTTTACTACCAGCCTGTCCATAAGTACATAAGCTGTTTTATGTGAAAAAAGTATGGACAATTTTTATCATCCTGTATATCTTCAATTCTTACAACTTCCTTTTCAGTATAAATTCTTGAAAAACCTTTTTGCATTAAAATATTCAATTCTTCTTTTATATCCCTGTTATGATGTTGCCTGAATGCAACCAACAGCAATATCTTATCTCCTTTTTTAAAGTTAGCTATTGCATTTACCACATCGGTTACATCATCTTTTTTAACTTCCCTGCCGCTAACGGGCGAAATCGTTTTGCCGGCTCTTGCAAATAATAAGCGCAGGTAATCGTAAATTTCAGTCATACTGCCAACCGTGGAACGTGGAGTGCGCGTAACTACTTTTTGTTCGATCGCAATAGCAGGGCACAGCCCTTTTATATAATCAACATCCGGCTTATTCATTCGCGCCATAAACTGCCGTGCATAAGCGCTAAGGCTTTCTGCATATCGTCTCTGGCCTTCTGCAAATAAGGTATCAATAGTTAATGAAGATTTTCCGGAGCCTGAAACGCCGGTAACTACAATAAGTTTATTACGTGGAATCTCAACCGTTATATTCTTTAAATTATGAACTCTTGCACCTTTTATTAAAATATTATTTGGACGGTGCTTTTGTGTGGGTTGAAACTTTTTTGCGGGTAATTTTACTTATACTTCATGTGGATTGCAAAAGTAATGAATCGTAGTTTTACGAGTACCTAAAAGTACTATTGCTCTATTTTTCAATTTTCCGAAAAAACATTAGCAAATCATTTGGAAGATTTATTTATTGTTCTAATTTCGTTATTCCAATTATCCAGAAAGAAATGAAGAACCTTCTGCCTTTCGCAATAGATTCCTACATTATTTTTTCCTTTAATTGGTTTGACTTACACAATATCCTAAACCAAAAATCGTAGAAATTTTATGAAATCCATGAGCACTCTATCCGACCAACAATTGATCCATCTTTATATTGATGGAGATGTTGAAGCCCTAACCTACCTCGTACACCGCTACAAGGACAAAATTTACACTTCAATTTATTTACTTGTAAAAGACAAATACCTGGCTGAAGATATTTTCCAGGATGCTTTTATAAGAGTGATTGATACTATTAACGGTGGCCGTTATACAGATGAAGGAAAATTTTTACCATGGGCAATGCGCATTGCACACAATTTATGTGTAGATCATTTTAGAAAAGTTAAACGCAGTCCCTCCATTAAAACCAGCGATGACCGCGACATCTTTGAAGTACTCAATTTTTCAGAAGCAGGCGCTGATGAAAAAATGATGCAACTGCAAAGCCATGACAGGGTAAGAAAATTACTGGAAATGCTTCCTGAAGATCAAAGAGAAGTAATTGTAATGAGGCATTACGCTGACCTTAGCTTTAAAGAAATTGCAAAGCTTACCAATTGCAGCATTAACACTGCTTTGGGACGTATGCGCTATGGCCTTATTAATTTGAGAAAAATGATGGCTGAAAAACAAATTGCTTTATAAATAATTTGTAAACCCGCTATATAAAAATCCTCATCAAAAAATGGTGAGGATTTTTTATTTTAAATAAGCGCTTTTTCACGGATATCCTCATAAATCATGGGAGTGTAATTTTTCTCATAGGGATTAAACCAATGCAGTCGTGCTATGTCCTTATACCTGATTCTTAAAAAATAAAATTATAACTCTATGAAAAAGTATTTTGTTTGCCTATGCATTATTTCATTTTGCTTCACTTCAGCAACAGATGCCCAGGTCGGAATTTTTGTCGGTCCGAGAATGGGATTCGGGCCGGGTTATGGATATCCCCGCAGGCCCAGGAGGCAACGGCAGGAAAATCTTCCACCATTTAAGCCTTATATCAACCTCTCTTTTGGATATGGTTTTCCCAATCTTGATGTAAATGAATTGCCTTCGTTTTATAATCTTTATCGGGGCAGCGTCACTTCTCAAACCGGGCCCAGTTACAGGCTCAATTGATTACAGGTTTGCAAGGCAAATGAGCCTTGGGGTTATGGTTACTCACGGTAATGTAAGTGCGCCCTATTATAATTATAGTGATGGCTCAAAAGCTTTTGAAGGTTCTTTAGAAAGCTGGAGTGTGATGCTTGATTTTATGCATTACATTCCTGTAAACAATAATAAGATTTCTCCGTATATACGAACAGCTATCGGCATCAATACATGGCAGCAAAATTATACCGATGCTGCTGGTAATAAAATTGCCATGGATGGTAATCCTTCCGAACTCGCTTACCAGGTGGGAATTGGCGCCAATTTTTATGTAGCAAAACATGCCGGATTGTTTTTGGAAGCCGGATATGGTAAATATATTTTACATGGAGGTTTAAGCTTCAAATTTTAGAAGCTTATAAAAATATCCCGCACAAAGCGCCGCAATTTCGAAAACATTCAGAAAGTTAAAAATTTTTCTGACAGGTACCTTTGTGTCAAAAATACATATTTGGAAGAAATGATCGTAGATATTGCATTTCTACTACATTTGCAAATATTTAAAAATAACATAGAGCGTTAATAACGCTAATATTGTTTGCTTTAAGAACTTAAATTTTTGCAGTGAGTAAAAATCTCAATAAAGTATCGTCGGCCGGATTACTTATTGCTTTAGGAATTATTTACGGAGATATCGGAACCTCGCCACTCTATGTTCTAAACGCAATCATAAGTGATAAAGTAATTTCTCCGGAACTTATACTCGGGGGATTATCCTGTATTATCTGGACGCTTACTTTACAAACCACCGTAAAATATGTTCTACTTACGTTAAAGGCAGATAACAACGGAGAAGGAGGTATTTTTTCATTGTATGCATCTGGTAAGAAGACAAAAAAAATGGCTCGTATTCCCCGCAATTATTGGCGGTGCTTCCTTATTGGCAGATGGCATGATTACGCCACCCATTTCTGTCACCGCGGCCATTGAAGGGTTAAAGCAAATACCTTTTTTCAATGCTACCAGTGATTCAGCTATCGTATACATAGTTTTGGCAATTTTGCTGGTTCTCTTCTTTGCGCAGCAATTTGGTACTGCTTCTATAGGTAAAATGTTTGGCCCTATCATGTTTTGCTGGTTTTTGATGCTGGCAGTTTTAGGCTTCGTTCACATTTTTGACGATCTGTATATTTTCAAAGCATTTAACCCTGTATATGCAATAAGATTGCTCGTTTTATACCCGGGAGGATTCTGGATCCTTGGCGCAGTTTTTCTGTGCACTACCGGCGCTGAAGCTTTATATAGTGATCTGGGGCATTGTGGCAGGAACAATATTCGCTATTCATGGATTTATGTGAAATGCTCGTTAATAATGAATTATCTCGGCCAGGGTGCATGGCTTTTATCCAACCATACAGGCAAAATTTTTACAAAGGAAACTATCGACAAAGGTTTTAATCCATTCTATGGCATCATGCCCGAAAATTTTAAAATCATAGGGATTGTCAGTTGCCACTGTTGCTGCAATTATTGCCAGCCAGGCTCTGATAAGCGGATCTTTTACATTAATAAGTGAAAGCATGCGGCTGAATCTCTGGCCGAAAATGAAAATAAATTATCCCACAGAAGAGAGAGGCCAGTTATACATTCCTGGTATAAACACGATTCTCCTTGTCGGTTGCTGTGGCATCACCATTTATTTTCGCACTTCCTCAAACATGGAAGCAGCCTATGGTTTGGCAATTACCCTGTGCATGTTGGCAACATCTATGTTATTTGCAAATTTTCTCGTTTCCAGGCGAACGCCAAAGATTTTAATTTATTTATACCTGACCGTATATCTGATTATTGAACTGAGCTTTTTATTTGCCAATCTTAATAAGTTTCCGCACGGCGGTTTTGTAACGCTGATAGTGGGAGGCGCACTATTTTCAATAATGTATATTTGGTTCAGAGCCAGAAAAGTTAAAAACCGTTATGTTGAATTTGTAAGGCTGGAACAATATCTTCCAACCATACAGGAACTCAGTAACGATATGACCATTCCTAAATATGCAACGCACCTGGTGTATCTTACCAGCGCCAATAATCCAAAGGAAATTGAGCATAAGATCATTTATTCTATCCTGAACCGGAAGCCGAAGCGCGCAGACATTTATTGGTTTGTGCATGTAGATACACAGGATGATCCTTATACGAGCGATTACAGCGTTGAAACGATTATTCCTAACGAAATAATAAGAATTGAGTTTCGTATGGGCTTTAGAATTGAACCCAGAATAAATCTTATGTTCAGGAAGGTTGTCGAGGATATGGTTATTAATAAAGAAGTGAATATCACGAGCCGTTACGAAAGCCTGCAGCGAAACAACGTGGTGGGTGATTTTCAGTTTATAGTATTAGAAAAATTTCTTTCGCAGGATAATGAATTGCCTTTCTTTGAAAAAATAATTATGAAACTTATACTTCTGGATAAAAGGAATAAGTCTCAGCGAAGAAAGAGGTTTTGGTCTTGAGCAAAGTAATGTAACCGTTGAAAAATTCCCGCTAATTGTTGCCCCGGTCAATAAAATAAAACTAAAACGTATTTTTAATGATGAGAAATAATAATCAACAGGAAACGCAATATTCGTCGCTATTCTTATTAGATTTCCTTTTTTCTTGTGCTGATTGCGGTTTAAAAATTGTCAATTATTTGTCTTCAACCTTTATTTATATTATTGCGGGCTATGCTGTTTTTATTGTTATAATTTATTTAATCCAGGAAAAATTTATTTTCAAGCCCGAAAAATTAAAGCAGGATTTTCTTTATAAATACAATGTACCTTTTAAAGAATTATTTATTGACGTAGAGCCAGGAGTAAGGATCAACGGACTACATTTTTTTGCAAAAGATTCTCTTGGTATTATTTTATATTTTCATGGAAATACGAAGAGCATTAAAGGATGGTCAAAATATGCAATAGATTTTTACAAATATCAATATGACGTTGTATTGGTTGACTATCGCGGTTTTGGAAAAAGCACAGGTAAACGCGGAGAACAAGCTATGTTTAAAGATATGCAAATAGTATATAATTCGCTAACCCTTCAGTATCACGAAAACCAGATCATTGTTTATGGAAGAAGCCTTGGAAGCGGCTTTGCCGCAAAGCTCGCCAGCGATAACTCACCAAGATACCTGATTCTCGATGCGCCTTTTTATAGTTTTAAAAAGGCCGTTCAAAGATTCATTCCAATTTTACCAATGAAATACGTATTGCGCTACCAGTTGCAAACCTATAAATGGATTCCCAATGTAAACTGCCACACTTATATTTTACATGGAACTAAAGACTGGCTGATTCCTATAAAACAAAGCGAACAACTTCAGAAGCTAAATCCGCAAAAAATAACGCTGATAAGAATTGAAGGCGGCGGACATAATAATCTTTCTTCCTTTCCGAAATATCATAATTTCATAAGAGATATCCTGGCGCCTTAACTATGAGTAAAGAAAACACATTGATGAAGAAAAGAAAATTTCACAGAATAAAAATCGCCGGGATCATATATGTAGCAGGCGCAATTGTGATGTACTTTTTTCAGAAAAAAATAATGCTACGTCCCAAAAAACTTCCTTTGAACTATCAGTTTGTATTCGATATTCCTTTTATTGAGATAAATATTCCTGTGAAAGATTACAACGCAAGTATTGTAAAATTTTTACCATCAGCCATAATCCCAAAAGGCGTAATACTATACTTTCATGGTAATCGCGAAAACATTAGCCTGTACGCGAAGTATGTCCCGGATTTAACTAAACATGGATATGAAGTCTGGATAACGGACTATCCTGGTTATGGCAAAACTACCGGTGAGTTTACAGAAGAAAATGTGTACTTGCAGGCCAGTGAAATCTACCGTCTTGCCAACTCCAGGTTTAATGAGGACCAAATTATCGTATATGGCAGGTCGTTAGGTTCCGGCGTAGCTTCGTGGTTAGCTTTAAAAAAACGATGCAAGCACCTTATTTTAGAAACTCCGTATTACAGCGTGCCCGATCTTTTTTACAGTTATGCTCCCATATATCCTGTAAATGCCATTATCAAATTCAAATTTCCAACAGGCGAATATTTAAAAAAGGTTACAGCGCCGGTAATAATTTTTCATGGAACGAACGATCGGGTGATCCCTTATAGCTGTGCTGAAAAACTAAAGCAAAGTCTGAAACCAGGAGATGAATTTGTTTCGGTGGAAAAGGCGTCGCACAATGATCTGAGTGACTTTCCGGTATTTCATTCAAAATTGGATTCGATCCTTGCTCCCTGATTAAAGCTAATTACATTTCTTTCAACGTGACCATTGTTTTATCAACAGTAAGTTTATATTTCCCTCCAACTTTTAATAGCATAATTTTCTTTTTCATGACTTACGGGAAACTCAAAACAAACCGGATACTCGTATGCTTTTACAATTTCTTTAATTGCTTCTTCAACACTTGCTCCAAATGGGATGGTAGTATCTTTCATTTCTGTAAATCTTCCAATAATTAATCCAGCTAATTTATCCAATTTGCCGCTTCTTTTAAGCTGGTACATCATCCGGTCTATGTTATAAATATATTCGCCTACATCTTCAATAAACAAAATTTTATTTTTCATTTCTATCTCCGAACGAGTACCAATTAAATGAGCCAACAATCGTAAGATTGCCTCCTACAAGCCTCCCGGAAACTTTTCCGGGAATATTGAAATTGATGACCTTCGGCAATTAATTGACTTTCGTCCTATTAAAGCATCGTGAATACTTTGAAATATATTGGTTTGAAAATTCGCCATGATTGAACGCCGCAGCCATCGGCGCGTGTAAGCGAAGCTATTTTATAACTGGCAAATAAATGACTTTGAATACTGTAATATCGCTAAAGCCAATTATCCATTTTGGAGATTCTTCAAATTTTTTAAAATTCAATTTATCGATTATCCTTCCCAGGCCATAGCCTCCTCTTGCGCAAAAAACTGCTTTTATATGTGTCGTCCATCATGTGTTGCAAATCTTCGAGCCTCTCCTCATCTGTTCCCGAAAAATAGTGATACTGATTGCCAAGTGTTTTTCCTGGCACTACATGAAATCCCCATTCAGTAAATGTTTCAATCGCCATTAATACCTTCTCGTAAGGCATATATCCCGAAGGGCAAAGTATTGCCTATGGAATCACCGGGATTTAAAAAAGGGTGGAAAAGTTGTCAAAAAATATGATTTTATTAATTTCATCAAATATATCCTTCATATATCTGGGTTTAAACATCTTAGTTATATTTCAGCAAGCGTTATAGAATTGTCAGAAACTTCCAGTCTGTGCCGCATGCCGCATTTTAAGCCGTAATTTACTTTCTGATGGCCTACGGGGAAATCAAAACAAACGGGATAATTAAGTCCCTTAACCTTTTCAAGTACCATTTCATAAATTGTTTTGCCAAAATCCTCACCGGAATCATCCGGAATTATTTTATTAAATCCGCCAACAATCAGTGCCTTCAAGTGATCGAGCTTATTGCTGCGTTTTAAATTCCACAACATTCTATCTATACTGTACAAATATTCCTCAACTTCTTCAATAAACAAAATCTTTCCATTCGTGTCAATATCTGACTTGCTGGCTGCCAGGCTTTCTAAAATAGATAAGTTTCCTCCAACTAAAACACCTTCGGCTATGCCCTGACAATTCATTGTATCAGGTAGCGCGGTATATTGCATTTTTTCGCCGGACAAGCATCTTTTTATTGATTCAATCGAATCAATTTGCAATGGCTCGGCATTAGCCCAGTCTGCAGGAAAACTGTTGCACATTTTGGCATGTATGGTAGGAATTCCAAAATTCCGGTTGATGTGTGAATGAAAAACGGTTGCATCGCTGAAACCTATTATCCACTTGGGGTTTATTGCAAACTTCTTAAAATCGATCCGGTCTATGATCCTGACTGCACCATAGCCACCTCTTCCCAGCATAACTGCACTAATGGACGGATCATCAATCATGATTTGAAAATCTTTCGCTCTTTGTTCGTCATTACCGGCAAAAGTAAAATCCCTGATACCAACGGTGCCGCCTACACGAACTTCAAAACCCCAATCTTTCATTTTATTAATAGCAGGCAAAACCTCTTCAGCGCTTATATATCCCGATGGGCAAGTAATGCCAATGGTATCGCCCGGCTTTAAATAAGCGGGTATCTTTATTGAATTAATTTCCCCGGATACACTGTTTTGATCTTTTGGCATAGTTCCTTTTGCCATAGCTTTCAGAGAAGCCGTTAAAGGAACAATGGAAGAAAGAAAACTTTTGCGGTTCATTCTGTTTTAAAAAATTATACTTGCAAATCAAGACCGGATTTCAGCGCTTTTGCATATTTTTGAAGATCAAATTTATAATAATAAGGCGCTTTGTGCGCAACTCCTTTTCTAATTCTGTCTGTCCTGGTAAGAATTCCAGTTGAAATTATTTTCCGTTGAAAATTTCTCCTGTCAAGCTTCCTATCCAAAATAGTCTCATAAAGTATTTGTAGCTCCGGCATAGTAAAATTTTTCCCCAGCAGATTGTATCCCACGGGATGATAGCTCAATTGTATCCTCAAATGCTTCAAAGCCTCCTTAAAAATATTTTTGTGATCTAATATCATTTGCGGCACTTTATAAATACTAAACCACTCGCATGTATCTGAAATATTATCGGCTAGCGGCAACACTTTTGTAAAATCTACCAACGCCGAATAACCTATTGTAATAAACCTTTCAAACATCCAGCTATTCTCACTAACGATACCAGTGTTTTTTAAAAATTGCTGATTTATTTCCTTTGTTGATCGCGTGGGATCGCTAAAGGTATAAAATTGCCTGAGAAATATTTTTTCCAGTCCGGTACGTTGTTTTAGATATCCGCCGAGCCGAGAGATCCATGTGTTCGTTCTTTAAAACAAAGCCTCCCGGCAGCGCCCATTTGCCGGCATATTTAGCTTTTAATAAAAGTACTTTTAATTCATTTTCGTGAAAGCCGAATATCACACAATCAACAGATATGTGCCTGAGGTACTTTTCATGACCCTTCAAATAGTGAGCCTCGATTTCCTTTTTATAATTCATAAAACCATCTTCAGGGCATATTAAATAAAAAGCTCCGGATCAAAAAATATATTTTACATTGTGTCAAAATAACGCAATGAAAAAATAAAAATGTATCATCCATGAAAAAATTAATTACGCTTTTACTGCTGGCGCTGGTTGCAGGGAATCTTTCAGCACAAAATGATCTCAATGCTTCTAAAGCCAAAGAGATTGTAAAAAAAATGACATTGGAAGAGAAAGCCAATTTCGTTGTTGGCAATGGTTTTCACATGCCCGGAGCACAAACCAGCGCACCGGTTATAGGCCAAACGCAGAATAAAGTACCGGGTGCTGCGGGAACTACTTTTGCTATCGCAAAGCTGGGCGTTCCCACCATTGTTGTGTCTGACGGGCCGGCCGGTTTAAGAATTGATCCTTATCGAAATCATGACAGCTCCAAATCTTATTTTGCAACTGCATGGCCTGTCGCAACTTTACTGGCATCTACCTGGGATACGGCTATGGTAAAAAAAGTCGGTGTGGCCTTTGGCAATGAAGTTCACGATTATGGCGTGGATATTATTTTAGGGCCGGCAATGAACATTCAACGCAACCCTTTGGGCGGCCGGAATTTCGAATACTATTCAGAAGATCCGGTAGTGTCCGGGAACATTGCTGCGTCTATCGTAAATGGTATTCAATCTAACGGTGTGGGCACCTCGATAAAGCATTTCGTTGCTAACAACCAGGAAACTGACCGCAATACCGTCAATACAATAGTGAGCGAAAGAGCATTAAGAGAAATTTATTTAAAAGGATTTGAAATTGCAATAAAAAAATCAAATCCATGGACCGTTATGAGCTCCTACAATAAATTGAATGGAACATATACGTCCGAGGAACATGATTTGCTTACTACTATTTTAAGAGACGAATGGCATTTTAAGAATTTTGTAATGACTGACTGGTTTGGCGGCAAAGACCCTGTTGCGCAAATGAAAGCTGGCAACGATCTGCTGATGCCTGGTACACCGGCCCAAACGAAAGCAATTTTAGATGCAATAAAAAATGGAACACTTGATGAGAAAATCCTTGATGAAAATTGTGAAAGAATTTTAAACATCGTATTTAAATCGCCCGCTTATAAAAATTATAAATTCTCTGATAAGCCAGACCTAAAAGCACATGCGCAAATTTCAAAAACTGCTGCTGAAGATGGCATGATTCTTTTAAAGAATAATGATAATGCACTGCCAATTGACAAAAAAGCAAATAAGGTCGCATTGTTCGGCATCAATGGTTATGAATTAATTGCAGGAGGAACGGGCAGTGGTGATGTAAATAAAGCTTATACGGTTTCTTTATCTCAAGGCCTTGCGAATGCCGGATACGTGGTAGATGGCAGCATGAAAACTACCTATACCACCTATCTAAATGATGAAAAATTAAAGCATCCGAAGAAAAGCTTTTTCCAGGAATTTATGAATCCGACACCGCCGGTAAAAGAATATTATGAAGGCGATGATTTTATCAAAACGGCCGCCGATGCAAACGACATCGCAATAATTTCTATCGGCAGAAACGCCGGTGAAGGAAAAGACCGAAGGATTGACAACGATTTTAATTTATCCGACACGGAGCAACTTCTTATTAAGAATGTTGCCGCCGGCTTCCATGCAAAAAACAAAAAAGTAATCGTGGTTTTAAACATCGGCGGGGTGATTGAAGTTGCAAGTTGGAGAGACAATGCTGATGCTATTTTGCTTGCCTGGCAGCCTGGGCTGGAAGGCGGCAATGCCATGGCAGATTTGCTGAGTGGAATAGTAAATCCTTCCGGAAAACTTGCAGTCACCTTTCCTATGAAATATGAAGACGTTCCATCTGCAAAAACTTTTCCCGGCAAAGAATTTCCTGAACAGGCAACCGCAGGCATGTTTGGCATGAAACAAATTCCGGCCGAAGTAACTTATGATGATGGCATATATGTTGGCTATCGATATTACACCTCTTATAATGTAAAGCCCGCGTATGAATTCGGCTACGGGCTGAGCTATACAAATTTTTCATATAGTAAGCTTACGTTAAGTTCAAAGGTATTTAATGGAAAGCTCACGGCATCTGTATCGATTACAAACACAGGAAAGATCGCCGGAAAGGAAGTAGTGCAACTGTATGTAAGCGCACCCACATCCGGCATGAACAAGCCGGCCGAAGAGTTAAAAGCGTTTGCTAAAACCATGTTGCTTCAACCGGGAAAAAGCCAAACACTAGTCTTTACAATAAATGCATCAGACCTCGCTTCCTTTGATACTAAATCTACCTCATGGATTGCAGATGCTGGTAATTATGAAGTGAAAGCCGGAGCTTCTTCCACTGATATAAAACAAAGTGCAACATTTAATTTACCGAAACCCATAATAGTGGAGAAAGATCATAAGGTTCTGGCGCCACAGGTCGACATCAATGAACTTGACGGCAAATAGCTACCAGGCTGTAACTCTGTGATTTTTAAACTGAAAACTCCCTCACACGGGAGTTTTCGTTTGTTTGGGCATTGGCAGGCTTTGCGGTATTTTTGCAAACCACAAAACCCGGATGGTCGTTAAAGAATTATGAAAGAATTTAAGCGATACTTAATTACTGCTGCTTTGCCTTATGCAAACGGACCCAATCATATTGGTCATTTGGCGGGTTGCTATCTCCCTGCGGATATTTATGTTCGCTATTTAAGAGCCAAGAAAGCGGATGTGAAATTTGTGAGCGGAACGGATGAACATGGCGTTCCCATTACAATTCGGGCGATGAAAGAAAATATTACACCGCAAGAGGTAGTGGATAAATACCACAAGATCATTAAAGACAGTTTTGAAGAAATGGGAATTTCATTTGACATTTTTTCAAGGACTTCTAATGCGATTCATCACAAAACAGCATCAGATTTTTTCTTAAATCTTTATGAAAAAGGTTTGTTTGAAGAAAAAGAAACGGAACAATTTTTTGACGAAGAAAAACAAACTTTTTTAGCAGACAGGTATATTGCAGGAACATGCCCTGTTTGCGGTTATTCAAATGCTTATGGTGATCAATGCGAAAACTGCGGAACCTCACTAAGCCCCGAGCAGCTTATTAATCCCAAAAGCACTTTAAGCAACGCCATACCTGTAAAAAAAAAAACAACGCACTGGTATTTTCCTTTACAAAATTACGAGCCTTTCTTACGTAAATGGATACTCGAAGA
Source organism: uncultured Chitinophagaceae bacterium (assembly GCA_963823305.1). Lineage (GTDB taxonomy): Bacteria > Bacteroidota > Bacteroidia > Chitinophagales > Chitinophagaceae > Ginsengibacter. The sequence continues at coordinate 106,995 of CAWGLC010000004.1, read as the reverse complement.
TCATAAAGAATGGAAAAATAATGTGTATGGACAATGCAAAAGCTGGCTGGATAAAGGTTTGCAGCCAAGAGCTATGACCCGTGACAGCAATTGGGGTGTAAAAGTGCCTTTACCCGGCGCAGAAGGCAAAGTATTATATGTATGGTTTGATGCACCCATTGGTTATATTTCCGCAACAAAAGAGCTGACAGAAAACTGGGAAGATTATTGGTGTAAAGAAGATACGAAACTGGTTCATTTTATAGGAAAGGATAATATCGTATTTCATTGTATTATTTTTCCATCAATGCTGAAAGCTCATGGTGATTTTGTATTGCCTGATAACGTTCCCGCAAATGAGTTTTTAAATATAGAAGGTCAAAAAATTTCTACGAGTCGCAACTGGGCAGTATGGGTTGATGAATATTTGAAAGATTTCCCTGGCCAGCAGGATGTAATGCGTTATGTGCTTTGCGCAAATGCACCGGAAACGAAAGACAACGACTTTACATGGAAAGATTTCCAGGATAGGAATAATAGCGAACTCGTTGCCATATTTGGAAATTTTGTAAACAGCGCTTTTGTATTGATGCATAAATTATGCAAAGGAAAAGTTCCTCCATTGCATGCTGAGCAGATTGATGATACGGATAAAAAAATGGTTGCAGAGTTTGAACAAACAAAGCTTAAAACCGGGAGTTTTCTGGAACAATATAAATTTCGTGATGCTTTATTTGAAGTGATAGATTTAGCAAGAAAAGGTAATAAATATTTGCAGGATAAGCAGCCCTGGATCGTGGCAAAAAAGACCAATGATGACGGGCAACTTTTTCCGGAGGCGCAGGCTTCTGTTGATAATTGTCTTCACATTTGTCTACAGTTATGTGCAAATCTTGCGGTGATGATCAATCCATTTCTTCCATTTACGGCAAAGAAAATGATCCACATGATGAAGGTGGTTGATAAAATGCTGGATTGGGAAAATGCCGGAAAGCAAAAGCTTTTAAGCGTTGGATATAGTTTAAGAGCTCCTGAATTATTGTTTAGGAAAATAGAGGATGAAGAGATAAGCAAACAGGTAGAAAAATTAAAAAGTAATGCAGGCCAGCCAATAGGTAACAACGAAACACCAAAAGAAAGTAAAAAAGAAAATATAAAAATGGAAGAAACTACGCAACCCAAATCTCCTGTAAAACCAAGCATTCAATTTGATGATTTTACAAAGATCGATCTTCGGACAGGCGTTATCGTTAGTGCTGAGAAAGTTGAAAAAGCGGACAAGCTTTTAAAACTTGAAATTGACCTCGGATTCGAAAAGAGAACAATCGTTTCAGGAATTGCATTGCATTTTAAGGCGGAAGAAATTGTTGGCAGACAAGTGGTAGTTGTTGCCAATCTTGCTCCAAGAAAAATGAGAGGCATAGAAAGCAATGGCATGATTTTGATGGCAGAAGATAAAGAAGGGAAATTGCATTTTGTAAATCCTGAAGACCAAACAAATCCGGGCTCGCCCGTCACATAACTTTAATTAAAAATATTGTTCATGAAACAAAATATCGGCTTTATTGGCTTGGGACATCTTGGAACGCCTATCGCCTTAAATTTACTTGAAAGCGGTCATAATTTGCTTGTTTACAATCGTACAGCATCCAAAACTAAACCTCTGCAGGATAAAGGCGCTGCTGTTTGCAAAAACCTTGCGGAACTGGCTAAACAATGCAATGTTGTTTTTACAATGGTCTCCGATGCTGCTGCACTTGATAGTATTTGCGACGGCGAAGATGGTTTATTAGATAATCTTTCCAGGGACAGCTTGCACATTTCTATGAGCACTATTTTACCTCAAACGGCGGCCAACTTGTCTTCACTTCATGCAGAACATCATCAACGCTATCTCGCAGCACCTGTTTTTGGCAGGCCCGAAGCAGCTCTGTCTAAAAAGCTCAACTTTGTTGTAAGCGGAAACAAAAAAAATATCGAACAGGCTACACCGTTATTAAAAAATGCAGGCGGTTCGGGCGTGTTTGAATTTGGAGATGATATCCATGCGGCCAATACCGTAAAACTATGTGGTAATTTCCTGATCGCGGCTGCACTAGAAGCAATCGGTGAAAGTATATACCTTGCTGAAAACAGTGGCCTGGATCCAAATCTTATGTGGAAGATGTTTTCACAGACGTTATTTAACACGCCGCTCTACACTAGTTACAGTAATATCATTTTGCAAAAAAAATTCGAGCCTGCTGCCTTTAAGATGACACTTGGATTAAAGGATATGAATCTTGTTATGCAACAAGCCTTGATAGCAGGGCAGGCGATGCCACTTGGTAAATTGCTTCAAAAAAATATGAAAAGCATTGTCGAAAAAGGAAATGAGAATCTGGACTGGAGTGCCGTTGCAACTGCGGCAAATTTATAATGAATGATGCCGGAATTACAAGCAGTAAAAAATATATTCAATTTAGCCAGCGTCAGGAAATTTGACTAATTTCACATTCAATAGTTGTTTAACTAACTAATTTGAAAATATGCAAAAAAGAACGATCAAAAAAGTGGCTGTTTTAGGAAGTGGAGTTATGGGAAGCCGTATTGCATGCCACTTTGCAGGAATTGGCTTGCAGGTATTGTTACTCGATATTCCTCCGAAAGAATTAACTGAGGCAGAACAAAAGAAAGGATTATCGTTGGATAAAATAGCGGTGAAAAACAGGATTGTTAATGATGCTTTAGGGGCAGCTATTAAATCAAATCCTTCCCCTGTTTATACAAAAGAAGTTATCAAAAGTATAACAACCGGCAACTTCGAAGATAATATGAAAGATATTGCCACGTGCGACTGGACAATAGAAGTAGTTGTTGAACGCCTTGATATAAAAAAGCTGATCTTCGATGAAGTTGAAAAATATCGCAAGCCCGGAACGCTGGTTACTTCCAACACTTCAGGCATTCCTATTCATTTAATGGCAGAAGGAAGAAGTGATGATTTCAAAAAACATTTTTGCGGTACGCACTTTTTTAATCCGCCAAGGTATTTACGTCTTCTTGAAATAATTCCTACACCTGATACTGATAAAGAGGTTATTGATTTCCTAATGCATTATGGAGATTTATATCTTGGAAAAACAACGGTTCTTTGTAAAGACACCCCAGCTTTTATAGCTAACAGAATCGGAGTCTTCAGTATCATGTCCATATTTCATATCATGGAAAAACTGGACTTAAATATTGGCGAAATAGATGCGTTAACAGGCCCCGTGATCGGCAGGCCAAAATCAGCAACCTTTCGTACTGCGGATGTTGTAGGGATTGATACGCTTGTAAAAGTAGCGATTGGAGTTAAAGATAATTGCCCCGGTGACGAAGCCAGAAAAACTTTCGAAATTCCCGCATGGCTGCAAAAAATGGTTGATAGTAAATGGCTGGGTGATAAAACGGGACAAGGTTTCTTCAAGAAGATAAAAAGCAAAGACGGAAGCAAAGAAATTCTCACGCTTAATTTAAAAACGTTTGAATATGCAGCAGGCCCAAAACCAAAATTTGCAGCGCTTGATGCAGCAAAACCGATTGATGATCTCAGCCAAAGATTAAAAGGTTTAATATCGGCAAAGGATAAAGCAGGAGAATTTTACCGTGCCTTCCATTATAGCTTGTTTTCTTACATCTCGCATCGCATTCCTGAAATAAGTGATGAGATCTATCGCATTGATGATGCGATGAAAGCTGGCTTTGGCTGGGAAATCGGTGCATTTGAAACATGGGATGTTTTGGGCGTCGCAGAAACGGTGCATGCAATGAAAGCAACAAATTTTGAAGTTGCAAACTGGATAAATGAATTTTTAGCTGAAGGAAATAGAACCTTCTATAAAATAGAAAATAGAAAGCGTTTATGCTATGACGTTAGTACCAAAAATTATATTGCACTTCCCGGCGGCGATGCCTTTATTATTTTAAGTGATCTGAAAGAAAAGACTGTATGGAAAAACAGTGCCTGCAATCTATATGATCTGGGTAATGATGTTGTGGGTTTGCAATGGAATACCAAGATGGGAAGCATTGGAAGCGAAGTTTTGGAGGCTATAAATAAATCCATCTCTATCGCAGAAGAAAAATACAAAGGTTTGGTGATTGCTAACGAAGGGACGCAATTCAGCGCTGGCGCTAATGTTGGAATGATATTTATGCTCGCTGCGGAGCAGGAGTATGAAGAACTCGACCTGGCAGTCCGCCTTTTTCAAAATACAATGATGCGCGTTCGTTATTCATCTATTCCCGTAGTGGTAGCACCTCACGGCCTCGCATTGGGGGGCGCGTGCGAAATGAGTTTACACAGCGATAAGGTGCAGGCAGCGGCAGAAACTTATATTGGTCTTGTTGAAATGGGGGTAGGCCTTATTCCGGGAGGCGGCGGCACAAAAGAATTCACTTTACGGGCTGCAGATGAAATGCACGAAAATGAACCGGAAACGATTACGCTGCAAAAAAGATTTCTCACCATCGGAACTGCAAAAGTATCCACCTCTGCTTTTGAAGGATATGATTTGGGCATATTACGGAAAGGCATAGACGAAATCAGCATGAACCAATCAAGAAGAATTGCTGATGCCAAACAAAGTGTAATAGAAATATACGATGCAGGATATACGATGCCTGTCCCGAGAACAAATGTTAAAGTATTAGGCCGCTCTGTTTTAGGAATGTTATACGCAGGCATTAATGGGATGTTTCGCGGCAATTATATTACGGAACATGACGTAAAAATTGCAAAGAAACTTGCCTACGTAATGTGCGGCGGCGATCTTAGCGAGCCAACTTTAGTAAATGAACAATACCTGCTCAACCTTGAAAGAGAAGCCTTTCTAAGCCTTTGCGGGGAAAAGAAAACACTAGAAAGATTAGAAAGTGTATTGAAGACGGGAAAACCGGTTAGGAATTAATTTTACCATTCAACAAAATTGGTTAGCATTGTAATTTGAGCTTCCTGTATATTGCAATCAATTAATTCTTGCTTATGGCTATTCTCACAGTTGAAAATTTATCAAAATCATATGGAAGGATACAGGCACTGAAAAATGTCAGTTTTACGGTACCTGAAGGTTCTGTGTTTGGAATACTTGGCCCTAACGGAAGTGGCAAAACGACAATGCTTGGAACCATTATGGATATACTGAAACCCACTTCCGGCAGCTATAAATTATTTGATGAGGTACCAACAGAACATCACCGAAAAAAGATAGGAACCCTTTTAGAAACTCCCAATTTTTATCACTATTTATCTGGCGAGAAAAACCTAGAAATAGCCGCGGAGATCAAGCAACACGGCAAAGAAGATATTCCCCGGGTGCTTGATGCAGTAGATCTTACCCGTCGAAAAGACTCAAAATTCAGTACCTATTCTTTAGGCATGAAACAGCGGCTTGCCATTGCCTCTTGCCTGTTGGGCAATCCCGGCGTTTTAGTTTTTGATGAGCCTACCAATGGCCTTGACCCTGTTGGTATTGCGGAAATAAGAGACCTGATGAAAAGACTATATAGTGAAGGTAAAACTATTATCATGGCAAGTCACCTCCTGGATGAAGTGGAAAAGGTTTGCACACATGTAGCTATATTAAGGAAGGGAGATTTGATTACCTCAGGTAATGTAAACGAAATTTTATCCAACGAAGATATGGTGGAGCTCGGCGCGAAAGATGATGCAAAGCTGATGGAAATTTTACAAAGTATGCCACAGATAACAAGATTTGCAAAAGAAGGTGGCATGATAAAAATCTTCTGCCCTGTTGGCACGGCAAACCTGGAAGCTATAAATAACTATTGTTTCAATAATGGCATTGTGCTTAATCATCTTTTACTTAAAAAGAAAAGTCTTGAATCCAGGTTCTTTGAACTCACCAATAATTAACCAGCATGTTACACTTATTAAAGATTGAATGGCTTAAAGTAAAAAATTATAAAGCTTTTTGGATATTTTCCATCTTATACTTGTTTGCCATATTGGGTATTAACTACACTGGTTATTATGTAAATGAAATCACCATTCAGAATTTACCACAAACACAACTATTATTAGGCACACCTTATGCATTTCCTAAAGTTTGGCAAACTGTTGGCTGGATGAGCAGTTGGCTGCTATATTTTCCGGGTATACTTTTTATTATGCTGCTTACCAATGAATTTAATTTTAAAACCCACCGGCAAAACATAATTGATGGATGGACACGCCTGCAATTTATTTCAGTGAAATTTGTATTTGCAATACTTTTTGCCATCGTGGCAACTTTCTTTAATTTTCTCGTAGCGCTTCTTTTCGGTTCTCTTACTACAGGTTCTTCATTCAGCTTCCAGGGAATGGAAAATGTTATTTATATCTTCATTCAAACTGTTGCTTACATAACCTTTGCAATGTTCCTTGCTATCTTGTTCAGGCGTAGCGGAGCTGCCATTGCTGTATTTTTTTTATACGGATTAATTTTCGAGTATCTCATAACGGTACTTATAAATTTTAAGCTTGACATAACACCCGTTGGCTATTTCTTACCCTTGCAGGTTACGGATGTTATGCTGCCGATCCCGTTTGGCAATTCCGTAATTTATAAGGGTGCACCAGATACTTATATTCTTGTAATTGCAAGCCTGGCATATATCTGCGGCTATTTCTTTTTTGCCATGAAAAAATTTACTAAAGAAGATTTGTAGATTTTATACCATTATAATTTGCGCTTATACCTATTGAAGATTATTTTCCTGATGTTTTTTTATTGTAATTTTACTTTTATGGATAAAAAAGAGCATGTAAAATATTGGCAGGAAGTGCAGAAGAAAGTTGGAATTCCGCTATTTATCTTGCTGAAGGAAAGCATTATTCTCTGTCCTTATTTGCTTTGCATTTATCGCTGGAAAAATTATTAAAAGCGCTTTGGGTAAAGGAAACCGTTGCTGATACTCCGCCCTACACGCATGACCTTCAAACGTCCTGACTTAAAGATTTATATCTGAATAAAATTAATGATAAGTCAGAACTATCTTTCATTGTTCGCCAATTCATTAATAGCGGCTTCAATAGTTGGATATAAAAAAGTAAACCCGGCAGATTTAATTTTTTTACAACTAACCGTGGCACTTTTTAATATCTCAATACTTTTTTTACCAAGAAAAGTTTTTAAAAGAATTGCAGGAACGTGCACCGGAATGAAAAATTTATGCCTTACTTTTTCAGCAGCCTCCAGCATCAATTTTTTATTGGTTACAGGCGCAGGTGCGACGGCGTTGTATGCTCCGGTCAATTGATCATTTTCCAAAGCTTCTATATACATTCTGCAAAGATCATCAATGTGGATCCAGCTTATAATTTGTTTGCCATCTGCTAAAATACTGGCGACACCAAATTTCAAAGGCATTTTAAATTCTTTATACGCACCGCCGTCATTACTTAACACAATCCCTGTACGAAGTTTAACCAGCCTGATTCCAATGGATGCGACAGGCTCTACACTGTTTTCCCAAAGCACGCAAGTTTCTCCGAGAAAACTTTTATCAGGCGGGTCGGTTTCAACAAAACCGTGGTTGTGAGCCAAAGGTTTGGGATCCGCCCCATAGTAGCCAATAGCTGATGCGGAAACAAATGAACTAACATGATTTGCATTTTCGTGGAGAACCTTTACAAGAAATGCGCTGCTTTTTGTACGGCTTTCTACAATTTCCTTTTTATAACTTTCTGTCCATCGTTTATCCATAACGCCGGCCCCGGCAAGGTGGATGATATGATCTGCTTTTTTTACAACATCAATATCAATTACCTGCTTTTTTACGTCCCAAAAACTATAGCTTAATTTTGGATCGTCCGAAGAATTTTTTTGATTTCTTGATAAAATAATTACCTGATTTCCCTTGTCTGATAAATACCTTGTTAATTTTTTACCTATAAGTCCCGTGCCGCCCGATATTAGAACTACAGCCATTTTTTTTATCGTAAATTAGTGATTTATCTACGCAGTAAATTAATCATTTTGGTTTAGTTATGTGTATTTATTTACTTTAGTGTTCAATTAAATTATATATGAAAAACACACTCCTGCTTTTACTTTTTTGTTCATTCTGCTATCATTCTTTTTCTCAGGAGATAATCTATAGCCAGCCCGAACCGGAAGATGTACGTTACATGAATTTTGATGTAATCGGGAAAGTCGGTGGCAATTTTTTAGTATATAAAAATGTCAGGAACAGGTTTGGCATTGGGGTATACGATAATAATATGAAGCTAAAAGATAAGATTAATCTTGACTTCCTGCCTGACAGAACAATTAACGTAGATTTTGTTGCTTATCCTGATTTTGCTTATATCATTTACCAGTTCCAAAGAAAAAATGTTCTGCATTGCATGGCCGCCTCAATCGATGGCAATGGAAAAATTATTAAACAACCTTTTGAACTTGATACAACTTACGTAAGTTTTTTGGCTGATAACAAAATTTACAGCACGATCAACAGTGAGGATAAATCAAAAATAATGGTATATAAGATTCAGAAGAAAAACGAGAAGTTTAATTTTACTACCGTACTCTTTAATGACAGCCTGCAGATCCTGCATAAATCAAGAATTGTAACTTCTTATGATCAATACAAAAATATTTTTAGTGATTTTTTTCTCGATAACTCCGGAAATTTTGTTTTTACAAGAGGCGATAAATTAAGCTCAAGAGATTATCTCCAGAGCTTAAGCCTGGTAACGAAAGCGCCGCTTGAAGACACCTTTTCTTTACATGATATCAATTTATCAGGAAACTATCTTGATGAAGTTAAATTAAAGGTGGACAATATAAATAAACAATACCTCATCAACTCTTTGTTTTATACAAAAAGAAATGGCAATATTGAAGGCCTGTACACTGCTGTTTGGAACCAAAAAAATAATGTAATGGTTTCGCAAAATTTTGAAAAATTAGCTGACTCGATAAGAGACCAGGCAAAATCCGAAGGTGGCAGCAAGTTTGCTTTTAATGATTATTTTATCCGGGATGTTGTTCTTAAAAAAGATGGCGGATTTATTTTAACGGCCGAAGACCACACTACCCAAACGCGGGGTAATCCATGGAACCGGTATGATTATTTATATGGCTATCCGTCGTTGTCTCCATACGATTATTATTATCCCTATTCTCCATCGGGCAGTTTATTTTATAACCGGTATCAAAATTATTATAACGGTTCCGGGCAGACGCGATATTTTTATTCAAACATCCTTGTATTAAATCTTGATAATAGAGGAAATTTGGTTTGGAGTAACGTAATTCACAAATCACAGTATGATGATTATAGCGACAATTTTCTTTCGTATTGCATCATGCTTACAGGAGGGCAAATCCATTTTCTCTTTAATGAGCTGGAACGGCGCAACCAGCTTTTGAACGAACAAAGTATTGCAGGTGATGGAAAACTCACACGCAATCCGCCATTGAGAAGTCTCGACAGGGGTTATGATTTCATGCCGCGATATGCAAAGCAGGTAAGTTCTTACCAGATCATTATTCCATGCAATTACAGAAATTATATTTGCTTCGCTAAACTTGAATATTGATAAGATTACACAATTGCGCTTTTGGGAGAACTATCTACATCAAAGCATCTTTTTTTTGACATGAAGTTTTTAAATGCTCAAATTATTATTACTACCAGGTATTAAGTTCATTGCATTGTTGGTATATTGTGAGCCACTTTTAATTTTTTATTTTTGCATTCAACCTAACTCTCATTTGTGACAGGCACATTCAGGGCTAATAATCCTTTTAATACTTTCATGCTTCTTATTTACGGCTTGTTTTTGAAGCTGCCGTGGTTTATCTCGCCCCAAATTCCTGTTATACAAAAATCTGATGGATTTCTGTTTAATCACATTCTTACTTTTTTAAAAACTGCATTGGATGGCTATCCGATAACTTATTCTCTTATCACTTTTGTTTTATTATACACACAGGCTATAAGTTTTAACAGGCTTCTTAATAACAGGAGACTCATTCAAAAACCGAATTATCTTCCTGCAATGAGTTATTTACTTATTACATCATTCTTTGTTGAGTGGAATGTTTTAAGCGCGCCTTTAGTCATCAACACATTACTCATTTGGGTGTGGGCAAAAATGAGTACGCTATACAATAATCCACATGCGAAATCGACCTTATACAACATCGGAATTGTAATTGGTATAACAACTTTTTTCTATTTTCCCTCTCTTACTTTTGCGGTGCTCATCATTTTTGCTTTGGTTATCACAAGGCCGCCCCGCGTGGCAGAATGGATAATTGCAATTTTAGGCATCGCCACTCCGTGGTATCTGTTATTTGCGTGGCTGTTTTTAACCAATAAACTATATAGTTTCCAGGTGCCCGGAATTAAAGTGGATTATCATTTATTAGCTCAAAACAATGCCCGGTATGTTGGTATCATCATAATATTGTTAACCGCCATTGCCGGCGGCTTTTTTGTACAATTAAATTTAAGACGACAACTCGTGCAGGTGCGAAAAAGCTGGGGACTTATGCTTCTTTATTTAGTTGTTGCGCTTTTCATTCCTTTCGTTAATGTCACCCATAATTTTCAATATTGGATATTAGCGACCGTTCCCCTTTCTGCTTTTATCGCCTGTTTCTTTTTCTACTCAAATAAAAAGTGGCTTTCATTAGCAGTGCATTGGATCATCGTGGCTTTTGTAATTTATATGGCTTATATAAAAAAATAAAAACCATGTACCTTTGTAAAGCAATTTAAATTTTGACATTATGAAATTTGGCGTTGTAGTTTTTCCTGGCTCTAATTGTGATGCTGATATGATCAACGCACTTAAGGATGATCTGAACCAGGAAGTAATAACGCTGTGGCATAAGGATAAAAATCTTTCCATGTTCGATATTGAGGATTGTATTGTGTTGCCCGGCGGCTTTAGCTATGGTGATTATCTAAGATGTGGCGCTATCGCAAGATTCAGCCCTATGATGCAAAGCGTAATAGCATTTGCAAATAATGGCGGAAAAGTTTTTGGCGTTTGTAATGGCTTCCAGATTTTATGCGAAAGCGGCCTGTTGCCCGGCGTTCTTTTGAGAAACAGTAATATGCAATTTGTATGTAAAAACATTTTTATTACTTCAGAAGAAAAAAGTGAAAAAAATGTTTTAAAAATTCCTGTTGCTCACGGTGAAGGAAGGTATTTTGCTGGCGAAAAAGTTTTAAATCAGCTACAAAATAATAAACAGATCATTTATCGCTATTGCAATGTGGAAGGCAGTTCCCACGTTGATTATTCGCCAAACGGATCGGTTAATAACATCGCCGGAATTTGCAATGAACAAAGAAATGTGTTTGGGTTAATGCCGCATCCTGAACGAGCCTGCAGCGAAAAACTTGGCAATACTGATGGAAGGCAGATATTTTCCAGCTTATTTTCTATAAACTAACGTTAAAAATAAAGCTTTAAAAACGGGCCTGGAACGACATAGTTTATTATTTAATAATATTGTAAAAACCGGTAACATTATGAAAAAAATATTTTTTACACTATTTGCATTTTTTATTATTTCAGTGTCTTTTGGCCAAATATTAAATCCTGTAAAATTTAGTTACAGCACTGTAAAAAAAGGAAACAACCAATACGAGGTTCATGTTAAAACTACTGTTGAACCTAAATGGCATATTTATTCTATCTATAATCCCGACGGAGGTGCACAGGCCACTGCGCTTTCTTTTAACAATGGAAAGGCAGTGGGCAAGGCAAAGGAGGATGGAAAAATGAAAACTGTTTTTGAAAAAGAATTTAATGTAAACCAAAAGTATTTTGAAAGTGACGTTGATTTTATTCAAATAGTAAAAGTAGCGCCTGGTTCCAAAAAAGTTTCCGGCACTATTGAATATATGGTTTGTAATGACAGGCAATGCCTGCCGCCAAAGACAGTGGCCTTTGACATAGCTCTTTAATATAAATTGATCTCGGTAATTTTAATAGGGTAACAACCGTTATCCTATTTTTTTTAATATAGAAATGAAAATTTTTAAATATTTTTTTAAAGCTTCTTTTGGTTTTACAGCTATTTTTCTTTTAAGCCAAAGCGCAGGCGCCCAGGTGACGCAGGCGGTTAATAAAACTTTAACGCATACTTTTTTGGATGGCCTTAGGTGGGGATTTTTTGCTGTCTTACAGCCATGCCTATACGCAATGTTTCCTGTGACAGTTACCTTCTTTTTAAAAAGAAGCCAATCAAGAGCGCAAGGAATAAAAAACGCAGTTTTTTATTCCTTATCCATCATTGGAATATTTACAATCTTTGCGTTTTTCCTTACACTCATTTTCGGAAGTGATACGCTATACCGGATTTCTACAAGCGCTGCGTTCAACATTTTTGTATTCATATTATTTATGGTTTTCGGGATTTCATTTCTTGGTGCTTTTGAAATTACATTGCCTTCTTCCTGGACGAATAAAATCGATTCCAAAGCAAGTACTCAAAATTTTTCAGGAATATTTTTTATGGCGCTTACATTAGTGCTTGTTTCATTTTCGTGTACGGCTCCCTTTATCGGAAACTTATTGGTAGATGTAACGCAGCAAAAAGAAAGATTGGGGCCTGTCATCGGATTTCTCGGATTTTCGTTGGCCATCGCTTTGCCGTTTGCGTTGTTCGCTTTCTTTCCCGGCATGCTTAATAAAATAGCAAAGTCAGGCGGATGGTTAAACACTTTAAAGGTTTCTTTTGGATTTATAGAGATTGCCATGGCATTGAAGTTTCTTTCTAATGTGGACCTTGCTTACCATTGGCGCATCCTTGACAGGGAAATATTTCTTTCACTATGGATCATCATTTTCGGTATGCTTGGTTTTTATCTTTTAGGTAAATTAAAATTCAGCCATGATGACCATTTACCATTGAATGATTATGGTCACCCTTATTTATCTGTAACGAGATTATTGTTTGCTATTGTTCCGCTTGCTTTTACTATTTACATGATCCCGGGCTTATGGGGAGCTCCTTTGACTGGTATCAGCGGCTGGCTTCCGGAAAATAAGACGCAGGATTTTAACATTGAAAAACTGATCAGGAATAGTCAGCTTAATAATGCAAACAATGACTTCCTTTCGCCACGCAGCGCTGCGCTTTATGTAAAGCCTAAAAAATATACCGATATTCTTGCGTCAGAAATTGCGGGCGTGGAAACTTTTTTTGATTTTGATGAAGCCATAGCTGCAGCAAAGGCGATGAATAAACCTGTGATGATAGATTTTACCGGCCATAGTTGCGCTAATTGCCGCAAAATGGAAGCGGAAGTTTTATCAAAGCCGGAAGTAAGTAAACTATTGCATAATGACTTTGTGGTCGTGTCATTATATGTTGATGAGAAAAGGAATCTGCCGGAAAATGAAAAATATATTTCAAAATTCGATCAATCATCCATAACCAATGTGGGCGCTAAAAACCTGGATTTTGAAGCAACTATTGCTAACTCCAATGCACAACCATTGTATATTTTCACTGATGAATCCGGAAAGATTATAAAAAATGCCGGTGGCTACGATCCCGATATGGCAAAATTTATTGTTACACTTGACGAAGTGAAAGGCCGAAAATAAAAAGAGATTTCCTTAGAATAATTAATTTGTACTGCATTAATTAATGCAACCTGCGGCGAGATAAGTTCCATTAATATTTTGGGGAAACTTCTTGTCTTTATCTTTTCAAAATTTTATGTATCAATGAATCTAAATAAGGCTGATGATGCAAGCGAACATTCATGCGCTGGATCGTGTGCTCAGAAATAAACCAGTTCATAGCATAGGGCTCTTCAGGCTCATTATAGGGATTTTCTTTTTTGTCTTTATATAAACTAATCGGGTAATAAACACCTTTTGACGAATCGATATCTGCAAGGAGATTTACCAGCCGGCTGTCATTTACCGTTGTTTGCTTATCAAATGCGCCTCCAAGCGTAAGAAGCGGTGCAGCAAGATCATTTGCTAACGGCGAAACCTTTGTAAGTGCAGATTCACCTAACGGGCTATTAGTGATATGCAGCACCACAAACCGCAGCTTCGCTGCACGCCTGCCAAATGAGGTATTAGCGCTGTCTTTACTAATATTAAGCATTACGCGAATCATTTCCTGAACGACGCCTGCACCCGAATTATCAAAATATCCTCCGTCCACAAAATAGTTAGGCACGATACTATCTTTTATCTTATTATAAGTTTCATTTTTCGGATACACCTTATCGATACGCCCGGCAGGGCTCAGATAGGGGAAGCGTGCACCAAGTAAAGCACCCGTACTAAGATGAATGTCTTTACCAGGCTCTAAAAGGTTAAGTACATCAACGCGATCATTAAAATTAGAACTGTCAATTATAATATTACTAACTACTCCCGGATTACCATCCTGCATTCGGGTTACATTTATACAGATTACAGGCATGTTGGATGAAAATCCTTTTTGCGTCACAAGAGCTGAGAACGGCTCACTGAAATCAGGTTTCAGAGGATACTTACTTTTAATACTTCCCTTTTCAACGATCTCCTCAAGCGCCGCGGCACGATCGCCAAAAAAGTTTGTATGCAGAACGAGCTTTGCATAATCAGGGCCGAGCATTCGTGCAAGCGTAAACGTTAGGAAGTCAATTTTAAGATAGCTCATTGCTGCCGTGTCCATCAGTAAATCACTCGGGTGCAATTTTTTTTCATGAAGCAATGAAAAAAAAGTTGCGTTGCCGACACTGCCGCCTGATGCCCCGGAAAGACAGAATAAGTGACTTGAAAAATCTCCGTGAGTGGTATCATTGAGCGTTCCTAAAACCGCTGCTGTCCAATATCCTGAACGCGAAGCGCCGCCATTTGCGAGCACGAAGTACACATCATACGCACTGTCAGCATCTATTGCGGCAATCCTCGCACTATCGTTTAGCCACCTGGTATAATATTCCCTGATATCCTGCCTTTGCTGAAAAACCGCAGGTGAAACATCTTTGCCAAGGTCAAATAAACGAACATAATGCGTTTCGACTGAAGGTATCAGTAATGCCATTAAAAATATGATTAGGTGAAAATTTACATTTGTCCGGATTGAGAAGGCAGCAACAATATTTACAATCCCTGTAAGTACGGCAAAAGCAAGTATTACAAAGGGAAAGGGGCCGATGGTCCAGGAAAATGTTTTCGAAACGATAGTAGCACTATACACAATAAAGCCCAGCACGCTTATAATATTGAACCAGGTAAAATATCCGAATTCATTTAGCGGGAGATGCAATTTAGTAAGCAACTTGCAATTTATTTTTCTTATAAACTCCGGGTATCCTTTGCCTGCGTCAACGTCATCTACATCTTTCATACGGCGTAAATGGATGTAAAAAACAAATTCAATAAGAAAAATAATCATAATAAATATTAGCGGTAACAATGACCGCTGTTGCATTAATACGAGAACAATAACACTTATTGCAAACAAGACCAGCAGGATATAAAATATTCGCGCGGTGATCCGTTGATTGTTCGCAAAAAATATATCCAGCCGGCTATTTAAAAAAAGATAGGAGAAAAACAAAATGACAAAAATAAGCTTTGCAACACCCATCGAAAGTCCCGGAGCGTGATATACATTTAACTGCAGAACGGCAAGCTCGATGACAAGCAGGCAACTAAAACCGATGAGGCGTGGAAAGCGTTTCAGCCATCCTTGCGGTATTTGAAAATAGGCGTTGTTAACGGAATATTCATTTTCGTTTTCCGCAGCAATATTCTTAAACTGCATAGGATTTCCCTCTTTTCTTGCAACCATATATGCAATGATCCGCGATGAATACCAGGCAGTATAAGTCCAGAATGTAATAGCGATAAAAAAAGACAGTCTTGCATGCCTGTTTTCTGCAAAGGCAACTATAATATCCTTGCCCTGGCCCAACGTCCAGAAGCAGGCGAAAGCAAGAATCACAAAAAGAATGGCTGGAAAAAATATCCACAGGCATTTAAACAAATAGGAAAAAAATTTCAGGATCACTGAAATGAAATTCTTAACGGGGGATGAAGGCTGGTCCATGCCAATAGTTTTAAAACTATCCCTAATGTAACTATTTTAAAGTTTAAATGCAAGAGATAGTTTAATGATTTTATACTATCATGTTCCGTATCTCTATTTTTTTATCCTTTGAAAGGAAGTAGTTAGCAGCATTTCGTTTAAGCCGTGGCGTTAGTTTATGTAATATTGCCTGGCATAAAAGATCACATTACCGGAGAGAACAACCTGGCGAGCTTTTCGGGCAATTGTTTGAAAGCTGAACGTTCCTTCCATTGTTTGGCATCAATTTGTTTAGCATTTTTAATATCCTCAAAAAATACAGAACGCAATCTTTTAGACATTCCCTCATCGTATAAAATTACGTTCACTTCAAAATTTAATTCAAAACTCCGGATATCCATATTGGCAGTTCCTATTATGGATAAGTTGCTGTCAGCCACTAAAGTTTTAGCGTGAACAAAGCCTTTCTGATAGATATAAATTTCAACGCCCGAATCCATTAATTCGCCGTAGTAGGATTTACAAGCTGCGTTTACCAATTTCGAATCGCTGATTCCGGGCACGAGCAACTTTACTTCAATACCGCTTAAGGCGGCGATCTTCAAAGCGTCTATGATGGTGTCCCCGGGAATAAAATAAGGTGTAGTAACAAGTATCTCTTTTTTAGCAAGTGAGATCGCCTGCAAAATAGAAAACAAAATTGTCGGCTGCTCCCCATCAGGGCCGCTGGCAACCACCTGCGCTTTTATATTACCATCTTCCTTTGCATGGCCTGAAAAATGCTTATCATGCGGGCCATCTATTTTTCCGCAACAAAAATTCCAGTCGGTAAAAAAAAGATATTGCAAATAAAATACGCCGGGCCCGTCAATTCTTAGATGCGTGTCCCGCCAATATAATTTACCTGGTGTATTATTGATGTATCGGTCTGAAACATTTATGCCACCTGTAAAAGCAGTTTGTCCGTCTATAACAATTATCTTCCTGTGGTTTCTGTAATTAAGCCTGTTAGCCAAAAGATAAAATAGAATTTTTTGAAACGGGTAAACTTCCACACCCGCGGCCTTCAACCTTGTTTCCATTTTTCTATTAAGATCAGGGCTTCCAAAATCATCATAAATAAAACGAACTTCCAATCCTTCCTTTGCTTTTGCGATAAGAATAGTTTCAATCTCTTTACCAATAGTATCATTTTCAAAAATGTAATATTCTATGTGAATGTGATGCTTTGCCTCTTTCAAAGCCTTAATGACCTCCGGAAATTTCTCTTCGCCATTGATCAGGATCTTTACTTTGTTCCCTGATGTAACCGGGCTATCCAATTCTTTCTGCACCATATTCGGCCAATTCGTTTTGAATTCCCAATCCGGCGCCGGATGCATGCACATTTTTATGATCGTTGATTCCCCATTCTTCTTTCAATTGCTTTAACATTACGTCATCTTCTTTACATTTATTATCATATTTTTTTAGCTGCCAGTAATTGACACCAAATACTAAATAAAAAAGTATTCCAGCAATTGGTAAAAAAATAGTTAGCATCAGGTAAGCCATTGTTTTGGTCGAACTTCTTGTATCATAAACAATGCGCAGGCAAACGACAATAACAATAAATAAATATCCGAGGGACAAAATATAAAGCCAATTCATAGCTTATAATATTTTAAAACGATTTTAAGTTTATTCGTTTAGCTGATTGTGAGATCCAGGTCAATATAATTGAATTAAAACATAGCAACGTATTTTTTTAAAAAAGCAGTACAAATAATTTCTATTTAGGTAAGTAATTCCAAATAAATTATTCTTCTTTAAGCTCCGAAAAAATATTGGTTTTTATTTAGCGTAAGTTCGCATTTTCTTTTTTTCACATGGTTAAAAATTTTATTTCTTTTATAAAAAACAGGCCTGCATTTGCTGTGGGGTTTCTGTTTGCGGCTTCCAGTCTTTTGTTTGGAATATGGGTAGCGTCTATTCCGGCAATAAAAGCCAGGCTTGGCTTTACTGATGGCAGTTTGGGACTTTCCTTACTGCTCGCACCGTTAGGTTCAGTAAGTGGAATGCTTTTATCAACACGAATATTTAGTAAAATTTCTGTTGGCAAATGGATGTTCATTGGGTACACAATCATGTGCTGCGTCATGATGCTTGAGATCAATTCTGTGAACCGGTTGATGCTTTGGATTTGCCTGTATTGTTTTGGGCTCGTGGGTTTTCTCAATGGCGTAAGCGCCAATGCCACGGTAAACCTTATGGAGAAAAAATACAACCGGCTTTTTATGAGCACCTGCCACGGCATGTACAGTATGGGCGGTGCATTAAGCGGTGGCATTGCTGCTTTGCTATTTTTAACACATGTGCAGTCAGGCTTGCAAATTGTGTTGGTAGCAACCATCGTAATTGTTGTTATTTTTTATAATAAAAAATATTTACTGGCCAATAAAGATATTATTCATTCGAGGTCAGCTTTCAAATTACCTTCTGCTTCCATTTTAGGAATATCTTTTATATGCATGGTTAGCTTTATGGGAGAAGGTTGCGTGGCAGACTGGAGTGCTATTTATTTTAAAGAAATATTGTTTGCTCCCAAAGCATTAATAAGCCTCGGCTATGCCGGTTTTTCTGTTGCCATGACGGTCGGAAGATTGAATGGTGACGCGCTGATCACAAAACTGGGAAGCAAGAATGTAGTAGTATCAGGCGCACTGCTGGCAGCAAGCGGATTTTTGGTGGTAGTGACAGCTCCCGCAGTTCTTGTTGCGATACTGGGATACGTCATGATTGGTTTAGGGAGTTGTTGTATTGTGCCGGTTTTATTCAGAGCATCGGCCAACATTCCCGGCCTCAGTACCGTAGAAGGCTATGCAATGGTAACCACAGGCGGATTGATTGGCTTTCTTACAGGACCTTCTGTAATTGGGTTCATCGCACAAAAAGCAAATCTCTCAAAAGGCCTTTCGCTTTTAATTATAATGGATTTATTAGCAGCTTATATAGCGTTGAGAAACCCTTTTATAGTTAATAAAAAAAGCGATGCGACCGGTACGCTACCCGTGGCCGGATATTGAAATAAATAATTTTAATTTTTCGTTTACTCATAAACGTTATATGTTGCTTTCAAATCGTTTTATAATCGCATGCACCCAGAGAACTGCCATTCATATAATTTAATCCGGCAGTTTGTAATCCTTTCTTAATTTTAAACAAAATTAAAAAGAACCATGCGCACCCTTATCTTATCTCTCGCCTTACTATGTTTTACTTCAGAGAATCATTTGATTGCTCAGAATTTATATATGCCACGAAATATCGCCAACGCGGTGCATAAAGGAACGCGAACGACAGATGGTAACCCGGGAAAAAATTATTGGCAGAATGGCGGGAAGTACGACATCAATGAAACGCTAACGCCCGAAACAAAGATCGTATCAGGAGCCGAAAATATTGTTTATACAAATAATAGCCCTGACACTTTGCGTATGATTGCTATTCGTTTTGTAAATAATTTTCATAAAGCAATGGCGCCAAAAGCCGGATATACAAATGAAAATATTATTACCACGGGATTAGATATTCAATCGTTTTCCGTAGATGGTGATACCTATGATATCGATAGTAAAAACTGGGGAACGGTTGCTCCGGTAAGATTAAAAAAGCAATTGTTTCCGCACGCTTCCATTACAATCCACATAGACTGGAGTTATCCATTGTCAAAACAAAGCGGAAGGGAAGGGCAGATAGATAGTACTACTTTTTATGTCGCTTACAGTTATCCCCGTGTGTCAGTTTATGATGATTATAATGGCTGGGATATGGAACCACATACCGGTCGCCAGGAGTTTTATAATGATTTTAATGATTATAAATTATCCGTAAAGGCGCCAAAAGATTATGTGGTCTGGGCGACTGGCGATCTGTTAAATCCCGATGAAGTATTACAACCGGCCATTTCAGAGCGGCTGAAAAAATCATATACATCTGATGATGTCATGCATATTGCAAATTTTGATGAAGTGCAGCAACATAAGGTAACAGCACAAAATGACTGGAATACACTGGAAGTTTTCTGCAAATGATATCACCGATGTTTGTTACGCTGTGAGTAACAATTATGTTTGGGACGCAGCAAGCGTAATAGTTGATGCTAAAAATAATCGAAGGGCAAGTGTTCAATCCGCCTACAACGATACTGCAAAAGATTTTCACAGTTACGTTAAATGGTCGCAGAATTCTTTGCATTATTTTTCCAATCAGTGGCCTGGAGTATCTTATCCATTTTCAAAAATGACAACTTTCCAGGGACATGCTGATATGGAATATCCAATGATGGTAAATGATGGAAGTGAGCGTGATCTTCAAATTTGCGCAAATGGTAGAAGATCATGAAATTGCTCATACTTATTTTCCTTTTTATATGGGCATAAATGAAACCAGGTATGCCTATATGGATGAAGGCTGGGCAACCACTTTCGAATACCTCATAGGACAGGAAGAAGTTGGGAAAGAACGTGCTGATTCTGTATATAAAATGTTTCGCATCAGGCGCTACATCAACGATCCTTCTGCCGAGGAAGACCAGCCAATTATTTCCATGTCTACCCAGGTAAGCGGTGCCGGCTATGGCAACAATTCTTATGGCAAAGCGTCTTTAAGTTATCTTGCCTTAAAAGATCTATTGGGTGATGATCTTTTTAAAAAAGCGTTGCATCATTACATGGATATGTGGCATGGCAAACATCCTGAGCCATGGGACTATTTTTATTCGATGGAGTCCGGCTCGGGGCAAAAGCTGGATTGGTTTTTTACCAATTGGTTTTTTACCAATAATTATATAGATCTGAAAATCGATACAGTAAAAAAACAAAATGATTTTTATAATGTGGCAATTGCAAATGTCGGGGGATTTGCAATTCCATTTGATATAAAAGTTCTTTACAATGATGGCACTACATCATCAATGCATGAAACGCCCGCAATATGGAAAGACAATCAGAAAGAACAATCTATTAAAAATCTCTGCAAAGAAAAGTATTCAGTCAATAGAATTAGATGGAGGTATTTTTATGGACTATACACCGGCGGATAATGTTTGGAAAAATCAATAACTTTCTATTATCCTGTTAATAGTATAAAATAAGATTTTTGATAAGAAATTATATTAACCCCATAATAAAAAAGCACGCTCCTATAATTGCAACGACGATTCCACCGTACCATAAAAATCTTTTACGAGTGATGATTGCTATTGCCGACACGGCAATAGCTACCTGTAAAAAAGTTACTGCGCTTGCCAGTGTTTTGTGATGTTGCAAATGCGCTTCAGATTGCCTTTCATCGTCTTCGGCAATTTTTTTTATGCCTTCAGCTTCGGATAAAGTTGCCTCGGATGATTTGGCCGGAGTTAAGGTTTTACTTTCAAGCAATCTTATTTCAGCTTTAATTCCTTTCGCCTGGTAAAATGCCCATTGATCCGAGGCCTTTATCTGCATGATGACTGCTTCATCAGAATGATGGCCTGCAAATAAGCTCGACAAGGCGGCAAGAACTGCCATCAGTGCGGTTGAAATGGCAACAAACAAAGTCCATTTATTTTCCTGCTTTTCTACGAGCTCCTCAGCTTTTTCATTTATTTCTTCATGCAGGTGTTCCGTTGGCACTTCAATTTCTTCCATATGTTTTTTATTATTCAATTAAAGTACAAATTACTTTAGATTTTTCGCTGCTAAACTTTGCTTATTTCCTTTGCATCTATCATTCAAAGTACAATAAGATTTTGTATTTATTTTTCTTTCGCGACGCCAATATAATTTTTTAGAAAAACCTGTTCCTCTTTAACACGTGCTGAAAGCTTGTCCAGCGCGGCTTCCACATCACCGGTGTTTAAAGTAAGAACTGCCTGCGAATTATTTACCTCAGCAAGTTTTGCGTGTGCCGAGGAAATATATTTGTTAATGTTTTTAAATATTAGTTCAACTTCTGCATCGCCTTTCGCAGGTTTAAACTGGTTATTGCGATAAGTAAGAAAATTATTTAAGATGTTTATCCCGGAGTTGTAATCTGCAATTGCTCCGTTATACATTATAGAATCTTTGTCCTGGTTAATGATTTCAATTTCCATTGTAAGCTGTTTAAGCCTTGTATCGACCAAAGAATTAGAAGACCCTTGTTTTTCGATGCGTAATAATGAATTGGTATAAGCGGTGAGAGGGTCAAGTTGTTGCCATGCATCTATAGAATCGGCATAATTGAAATAAGTTTTGTCTTTATCAAAAGTTATATCTCCGGAATTAAATTCTTTATAGTTTATCGGATGATCGCTCAATTGAAACATAGGATCAAAGGGCATATGATTTTCTATAAACGACTGCGGGGCCACCTGGTAGTAAGTAGTGTTTACCGGGGCAGAAAAAATATTTACCAGCCCTGCATCCCACGTTGGATCATACAGCATCCATTTATTATTGATAAAAACAGTGCACCACGCGTGAGACGATTTGTCTACAGATCCACTTTGTTTTGAATAACCCTGGATAACGAACGATCTTAAATTTAATTTTTTGCATATATCATTGAAAACAGAAGAAAAGTCTTCACAAACACCTTTTCTTCGTCTCATCGTAACCGTTACCAACTGGTCTTTGTCTGCATCAAGTATTACGCGATGGAGACTATCCTTGCTATATCTAATATGAGAGATTACCCAAACATAAGCAGCGCGGACTTTCTTATCATCTGTGTTAAAGTTTTTATTGATATAAGCGGCAATGTCTGCAGTGGAATGTATTTGTGCATCAGGAATATTTAGAGCTATCCTGTCGGTTTCTGTGAAATTGCTCATCTCCTGGCCAAAAGACAAAAAACCGGTAAAGACTGAGCAAGCAAATATCAGGATGATTTTCATACTCTAAAGTTAGAACATGATTTCCTAAACGATGTTGTAAAAATTAATCATAAAAATCAATTTTCAAACGTTCTTGCAATAAGTAAATTTAATAGAAAAGGTGATGATCTTTCAACCACCACCTTTTCATTTTCGGCCAAGCTTTAGCTGATTTTTATTTCATGCTGTTTTGATTCTTTTCCGGGTATTACCGGCAGGCTTACCTGCAAAACACCATCCACATATTTTGCGGAGATATTTTCCGTATCGATGGATTCGTCAAGGGTAAAAGTTCTTTCAAAACCACCCCTGCTATATTCCCGTCTTGTCCATTCCTGTTTGGGAAAGCCTTCTGGTGGCATGTATGAAATGATTAATTCATTTCCCTTTACATCCAATTTAAAATGCTCCCGGATGCGGCCTGGTGCAAAAACCAGCATTTCATAGCTGGTCGCCGTTTTATAAATATTTACAGCAGCTCTTTGCATTGAACGGATGGGCTGGTGCTGCTGGTGCCTGCCTCCATAGTTGCCTTTTGCGGCACACGACTGATTGTAGTACATGTTTTCTATTTTTTAAAAGTGAATAATACTATAATAGACGGATCACACCCAAAAATGTTTTAAAAGACCATCGGTTCTCCGGCTTCCACTTTTATACTTCATAAATACTTTCTGCAGTATTTAAAACAAAATCATTTTACATTCGTCTTCTTCTATAATGGATGATGCACTCCACATAGATTCTTCAATGGCAGCGGACCACGCAAATAATATAACCCAGATCATTAAGACCTACAGCAGGCGTTTGCTTGGCTTTATTAAGCAACGCGTGTCGGGCGATGAAGATGCCGAAGACATTCTGCAGGATGTTTTCTACCAATTTGCAGGCAGCACCGAACCAATAGAACAGGCAGGAAGCTGGCTTTTTACCGTAGCGAGAAACCGGATCACAGATAAATACAGGAAAAAAAAATTACCGCTGGCGGAAGATGTGTTTGGCAGTGTGCAATCGGACGAAGAAAGCTTTGACTGGAAAGAAATATTTGTTCCATCAGATTCTAACCCGGAAACAGAATACCTGCGCAGTTTATTTTGGGAAGAATTACAAATAGCGCTTAATGAACTGCCCGAAGCGCAGAAAGAAATCTTCATTCAAAACGAAATTGAGGGAATTCCCTTTAAAGATATCGAAGCCCGGTCAGGTGTGAGCGTGGCCACGCTCATCAGCCGCAAACGGTATGCTGTGCTGCATTTGAGAGAACGCTTACAAGTTTTAAAAGATGAATTATTGAATTATTAAAAAGGAAAATATTAAAGGAAAATTATTATAAAAATTTATCATAAAATAAATAAAATGAAAAAGTTCTGGTTTAAAAAAGGGTTGATGTTTTTTATATTTTTTATTGCAGCGGTTTTAGCTTTTGGCGCTATTGTAATGGCGCTATGGAATGCGATATTACCGGCAGTTATTGGGGTAAAAACAATTACATTTTTACAGGCGCTCGGTATTCTTCTTTTAAGCAAAATTTTATTCGGAGGCTTTGGCCGCAGAGGCGGCTGGAACGGGGGCCGACGCGGCCAATGGGGAAATAAAATGCAGGAAAAATTTGCGAATATGACGCCCGAAGAAAGAGAAAAATTCAAGGCAGAATGGAGAAACCGTTGCGGTGGGCGGCGGGGAATGAATGAAAAAACACCTTCACAGCCTTTTTCAGAATAATCCCTAAAAAAATTACATCATAAAAAAACATTAGTTTCATTGCTTAATTTATTTTGCCATGAAATTGATCACATCTTTTGCGGCCACATTTTTTTGCTTGCTTTTTTGCGGAGCATCTTTTCAACACAGTTCAGATGAGTGGATTTCCCTGTTTGATGGAAAATCACTCAACGGTTGGAAAGTGGGCAATCATGCTTCTTCTTTCTCTGTTGAAAACGGGACCATAAAAGTGAACGGGGAAACAGCTCATCTTTTTTATGACGGTAGTGTACACGATCATAATTTCAAAAATTTTGAATTCAAGGCAGATGTAATGACGCTTCCCGGCGCCAACTCCGGTATTTATATTCATACGGCTTACCAGGAAAGCGGCTGGCCTGCGCAAGGATATGAGGTGCAAATAAATAATTCGCATACAGACTGGCGTCGCACCGGCAGTCTATATGGTGTTGACGATATAAAGGAAGTTTATGTAAAGGACAACGAATGGTTTACTGAATACATAAAAGTTGTCGGCAAAAGAGTTGTTGTAAAGCTCAACGACAAAGTTGTTGTTGATTATACAGAACCTGATAGTGTTGCACAAAAAATACCTATCGGCGGACGCAGGATATCAAGCGGCACCTTTGCATTGCAGGGACACGATCCGAAAAGCACTGTCTATTTTAAAAATATATTGGTGAAACCATTAGACGATTAATTACTCTTTCATAACGTTGCCGGATAAACGCATTTTATAAAAAATGGTAATTTTATATTTGAAATTGTCCCCGCACTTCAGGTAAACCTGGAAATTGAACGAAAGCCTTCTGCAATATTTTATTTGTCTTTCAGCCTGTATTTCTTATTTACCTTGGGATTGTTGAAATATTTATCCAAAGCCTTACTGTCAGTGCTGTCTTCCACTATAGGTACGTCTATGAGCTGCAGTTGCACTTGCGTAAGTTCATCTCTGAGCTTTTGAGTTTTCTTAAGAATATCCGGATCCTTTTCACCAATAAGCATATTATCTGTGAGCAGGTATTGCAGTCTTTTTATATCGCTCCTCACGAGCGATGCAGAATTTTGTTCGGACGTTTTTTGAGGAGCTACTGCCTCTTTTACCGGAACGAGAGCCACGCCAACGCTCGGCAGAATTTTACCGGTTGTCTGTTCGCTGCCAGTGGGTAATGATGAAAAAATAGTACCTCCAAGAGCCGTTGAAGCAGAAGTAAGATCAAATGTGGTACGCGTATTTTTAGTATGCCTCACTTTTTGATCAAGTAGCCGGAATGTACTTTTTAGCTGAATGATATAAGTGCTGATATCTCCCACAATTTTATTATACTGGGTAATGCTAAACGGATAATTAATACTTTGTTTTACCTGTATTTTTACAATTGCAGTGTCACGGTTAAAAAATTTATCAGTACCAATAAAATCTATCTCAAGCGCTTTTTGCTTATTCTTATCATCATCTCTTATAAAATCATACGGAGCAACCCAGCTAAAATTATCTCCGCAATGCGCTACAGGTGTAACCGAACGTATCGGAAAATTACAGAAGTAAGTTATGGATTCAATTGGAAAACTCCCGTCTTCGCATTGCAATTGAAAGGATAGCGTATCTCCTTCTTCTATCACAAGGTTGCTGCTAACGGTTGGTTTTATTCGCGACGGCACAATTTCAGTATTGTAAAAAACAAGAGTAAAAGTTGTATCTACTTTATCAGTCGGGTTATTTAAATTTTGAATTCCCAGGAAAACTTTATATGGACTATCGTATTTAAGTTTACCGCTGAGAAAAAAAGATTTATCTGCTTTGAAATGAAGAATTCCATTATCCTTATTGACCTTTAATCCGACGGGAGAATTTTTAAGATACCAATAATAATTCTTCGGATTCCTGTTTATCTCAAATTGATAATCGAGCGTAGAATCTACATGTAATGTAAAGTACGGGCTGAAGTTTTTTATGCGCAGAACGGTATCTTCCCGCTTTATAACTGAATCTTCCCTTACCGTGATAAGGCTGTCCCTTTTTTCTTTTATTTCAGAACTGTCCTTTACCTGGCAAATTCCGAAAAGCGGATAGCTAAAAAAAATGATCAAAAAAATATATTGTATGCCTCTTTTGATGACAGGGTATTTCAACATGGTGGCAAAAATATAGAAACAAAGTTTTAATCTTTTAATAAAAAACGGTTTCTTCATTTTTTTAAATAATACCGCAGACTTATTTTTTTCCTTCATAATAGTTGCATTGCTCCATTGAGCCAAGCCTGAAGCGAAATGGAATGCGGGTAGCCTTTTCTACTTTCAGTTCTTCCCTGCAAAAAAAACTATAGTTAGCGCATGAAAAATTTGCCAACACAGGCTGTTTTATTTCGTTCCTATTTGCTTTGTTTTCCGGGATTATATTAAAATAAAGAGGGGAATAGGCAACACTCGCTTTATTATTAAGAAGAAAAGAATTATAATTAAGCTTCGGGTAAATCTTGCTCTGGGCTTGCAGATGAACACAGATTAACAAGAAAAACAAAATGATTGCACAAATTTTATTCCAAAATTTCATATCATTACTTTTGTGTATGTAAATTTACAACTTTAGAAAGATCTCAATAAAATATAGTTCATAAAACGAAACTCAATTAATGTCATTAAGCCAACGCTTACAGCAAAAGTTATTACAGAAATTATCTCCGCAGCAAATTCAGTTGATGAAGCTATTGCAGGTGCCCACTGCTCATCTTGAAGAAAGAATAAAGGAAGAACTGGAAGAAAATCCGGCATTGGAAGGTGGCGAAGACGGCCACGAAGATAATTTTGATGGCGCTGAAGAATTTGACACGCCTGAAGACGATTTTGACAGTGATGGCAGTGAGGATGAATATGGAAATCTTGACATTAGTGAATATGTTAATGACAGCGATGACGAAGTAGGCGATTATAAATTGCGCGATGATAATTATGGTGATCCAGATGAGACAAAAGTGATGCCTCATAAAGTAGAAACCTCTTTTTATGATACGTTGAAAACGCAATTATTAATGCTGAACCTGGATGATCGGCAGAAAAAGATTGCAGAACAAATAATTGGAAGCATTGATGATGATGGCTACCTGCGCAGGGAAATTTCTGCGATTGCTGATGATCTTGCTTTCAGGCAAAATATTTCGAGTGATGAAAAAGAAATCGCTGAAATTATAAGACTCATTCAACACTTTGACCCGCCGGGAGTTGCCGCAAAAGATCTGCGGGAATGTTTATTGTTACAGTTAAAAAGAAAGGAACACAATGGCAAATCAGTACAAACTGCAATTGATGTGATTGAAAATTATTTTGATGAATTTACAAAGAAGCATTACGAAAAAATACAGCGTGGATTAAATCTCGATGAGGACGGCATTAAGGATGTCATCAATCAAATTATAAAACTCAACCCGAAGCCGGGCGGACAGGTTGGTGAAACCAATAAACTCCAGAGTTATGTCATCCCGGATTTTTTTGTAATAAATAATAATGGGAAACTTGAGGTAACGCTCAACTCTAAAAACGCGCCTGACTTGCGGATAAGCGAAGGATACCGGGATATGCTGAGAGACTATGATAAGGGCGCTAAAAAAGATAAGCGGCAAAAAGAAGCGGTCCTTTTTATTAAACAAAAAATTGATTCCGCTAAATGGTTTATAGATGCCATAAAACAAAGACAGCACACTTTATTAAGCACCATGGAAACCATTATGGAATACCAGAAAGAATTTTTCTTAACAGGTGATGAAACGGATTTACATCCAATGATATTAAAAGATATTGCCGAAAGAACTTTCCTTGATATTTCTACAGTAAGCCGCGTTGCAAACAGCAAATTCGTTCAAACGGAATTTGGAACATATCGGCTTAAATTTTTCTTTAGTGAAAGCCTTGTTACCGACAGCTGGCGAAGAAGTGAGCACCCGCGAAGTGAAAAAAATATTGAACAATCTCATCGATGATGAAAACAAACAACACCCGCTGAGTGACGAAAAACTAACAGAATTGCTCCAGGAAAAAGGCTACAACATTGCGCGAAGAACCGTTGCCAAATATCGTGAGCAATTAAATATTCCGGTAGCGAGATTAAGAAAAGAATTGTAATGGAGAAAAATTTTATCCGAGGATAAAACCGCAATAGCCGAAGCTTATAACAACAAATATTCGCTTGGCTCTGAGAATACCTGCTCAGTTGCTTTCTTATATTTTTCATCCTCTCTTCATTCCTACGATAGCAGCCTGGTATTTAGCGTTTATCCATCAGGGTTATTTCACAGGAATTACCCCGCATGAAAAATTAATGGTCATTATCAGGGTTGCTTATATCACTATATTGTATCCTGCTTTAAGCGTATTGCTTTTAAAAGCTCTTGGATTTAGCAAAAGTATTTTTTTAAAAACCCAAAGGGAAAGAATTATTCCTTACATAACGGCCAACATTTTTTATTTCTGGATGTACCTTGTTTTTAGGAACCAGCCCGAAGTACCCACAGTACTTACTTCCTTTATCTTTGGAATCTTCCTTTCGTCATCTATCGGGCTTATCGCTAACAGTTATTTTAAAATAAGTATGCACGGATTGGGCATGGGAGCATTCTCAGGATTACTTATTTGTATGATCTTTACCGGCACACCCTACGGCATTTTTCTGGCTGCCATGATTGTATTTATATTATCAGGGGTAGTACTTACTTCAAGGCTTATCGTTAGCGATCATGAACCATTTGATATCTACACCGGATTTTTTTTCGGGATACTTTGCCAATTGATTGCTGCCTTATTTATTGGTTATACTTAATAAATCCGGTTGTTTTTATTTTCCGGAAACATCAAACTCAAAAAGATTTCCCGGTTCTCCTTTTTTCCCTTCGGAACTGATGTACAGCTTTCCTTCAGGTGAAAAACAAATACCTTCGGGCTGGGGCATCAGCCCTTTTTCAATCGCTTGGTAAGATTTAATAACGCCGTCGTGGGAAAAAACCGCCATTCCTTTATTATCTCTTGTTGTCAATAAATAAATATCGTGAGTAACGGGGTGAATGGCGATGGCAGAAGGATTAAATTATATTTTATCGGCCCGCAACACCTTCAAAGTCCTTTTTATTGATAATAAAAATGGCTTGTCGATTAATTGTTCGTGTTGCATATCAAACTCATAAACAGCTTTTGTTGATTTTTTTGCATCCGCAACGCCAGGATCATCTTTACAGGCAATAAGAAGCATTTTAGATACAGGGTCATAGCATAATCCTTCGGTATTGTTTTCTTTCTTTAAACCTGTTTTAATTTTTTCTACTTCCGGTTTTGGCTTTGCCAGTCAGTTATTTTAAACAAGATCTCCATGGCTCCATAAAGCATACACAGTATTGTTCACATAAGTTACATCTTCAATATCGAATTTGTCTTTTCCATTGCTTGCAAAAGGAATTGTTTTTTCAAGCGTAGCATTCTTGTCATCAATCTTTACATAATATAAATTGGCATGAAAATCTTCGATAAGAATCAGGTGATTTGCATCAATCCAGGTATTACCTGACACTTCTATTAATTGTGCCGGAAGCCGCCAAGTATGATTTGGGCTTTTAAGATCGTAGGCAAAATTTCCATCATTGCTTTTTAATAAAGAATCGGCAGCATGCTTTGGCGGAAGCTCTACAATAACGGGGTTAGCGGAATTTGAACTATTAGAGTTGCAAGCGAACATCAAACAAAACAAAATGCAGGAAGGAAGGAGATTATATTTCATATATATAATTGTGTTGTATAAAGATAATGTTTGTAAGGTCCTAAATTCCAATATCTATTATCAGTTTGTCGTAATATTTACTAACAAGATTGTAAGAGCTATATCAAACGGTGATTTTTCGAAGATGTAGCAAAACTTGCCCAGTTTTCTGAAATCTCTTTTTCAGGTTTTGCTGTTTTATAGCGGCATAAACGCAATGGCAAGCCTTTTGAAGTCTTGTTTATACTGAAATTTAATTCTACACTTTTAAATACAATATTTTATGAGCAAGACGGTAGGTGATTTCCTAATTGAAAGATTACACGAATGGGGTATCACCAGGATTTTTGGTTTTCCGGGAGATGGAATCAATGGATTGATGGGTGCGCTAAATCGTGCGAAAGGAAAAATAGATTTTATACAGGTAAGACATGAAGAAAATGCTGCTTTTATGGCATGCGCGCATGCAAAGTTTACCGGCGAAGTGGGAATATGTATGGCCACTTCAGGACCTGGCGCGATTCATTTATTAAACGGACTGTATGATGCTAAGCTGGATCATCAACCTGTTGTGGCCTTTGTTGGCCAATCTGCTACAACTGCTATGGGCGGAAGTTTTCAGCAGGAAGTAGATTTAAATTCTTTATATAAAGATGTGGCGCATGAATATGTACATACGTTGATGGATCCTTCGCAAACACGCACGCTCGTTGACCGGGCAATTCGTATTGCAAAAATTGAACATACGGTTACGTGTATCATCATTCCAAATAATTTGCAGGACGAAAAATATGAAGAGCCTGCACGGGTGCACAATTCAATTCACACCAGTTTGCATTTTTCCTACCCGCAAATTGTGCCTGCGAAATCAGATTTGCAAAAAGCAGCCAATATTTTAAATGAAGGAAAAAAAGTTGCCATGCTCATTGGTGCGGGCGCTTACAATGCAGCAGATGAAGTAATAGAAGTTGCAGAACTTTTGGGCGCAGGCATTGCGAAAGCTTTGCTGGGTAAGGATGTATTGGCCGATGATATTCCGTATGTAACCGGCTCAATTGGCTTATTAGGAACGAAGCCAAGCTGGGATTTGATGATGGATTGCGATACTTTATTGATGGTAGGTTCATCATTTCCTTATTCAGAATTTTTACCAAAAGAAGGCCAGGCAAGAGGAATACAAATTGATATTAATGGAAAAATGCTTGGCATCCGCTACCCGATGGAATTGAATCTGCAGGGCGATAGCAAAGAAACCTTGAAACAATTGATACCATTATTAAAAAGAAAAGAAGACAGAAGCTGGCGGGAAGGAATCGAAAAAAATGTGGAAGAATGGTGGAAGGTTTTAGAAGCCAGGGCCATGAATAGTGCAGATCCAATTAACCCACAGAGAATATTTTGGGAACTCTCCTCACGCTTGCCTGATAATTGTATTTTATCTTCCGACTCTGGTACGTCGGCAGATTGGTTTGCCCGCGATATAAAAATTCGCAAAGGAATGAGAGCTTCACTTTCAGGTAATCTTGCCACCATGTGCCCCGGCGTTCCTTATGCCATATCAGCAAAATTTGCTTTTCCTGATAGAATGTCAATAGCGCTTGTTGGCGATGGCGCCATGCAAATGCTCGGAAATAATGGGTTGATAACAATTGCAAAATACTGGAAACGCTGGAGCGATCCGCGGCTGATGATCGTGGTACTTAATAACCGCGACCTCAACCAGGTTACGTGGGAGCAACGCGTAATGGAAGGCGATCCCAAATTTGAAGCGTCCCAGGATGTTCCTGATTTCCCTTATGCGGAATATGCGAAGATGCTTGGTCTTGATGGCATTAAAGTTGATAAAGAAGAAGACATTATTTATGCGATCGAAGAGGCAATGGCAAGTAAAAAGCCCGTGGTGCTTGAGGCTTACACAGACCCTTCTGTTCCTCCGTTACCACCACACATTTCATTCAAGCAGGCAAAAGCATTTATGTCTTCAATGGTTAAGGGAGATCCGGACACATGGGATATGATAAAGCAATCGTGGAAAGATGTAATAGAAGATTTTATTCCACACAAAGAGAAAGAGACCAGTGAAACAGCATGATGATATATTGATTACGGCCTTAAAAGTTTCAGCATATAAAATACGTACAGATTCACCGGAAGCAGACGGAACTATTGAATGGACCAGCACTACGATGGTGTTGGTGGAAATTACTGCTGCGGATAAAACAGGTATTGGTTACACCTATTCGCATGAAGCAGCAGCAATTGTTATTGACAAAACATTGAAGGAAATAATTATTGGCAAAGACGTGATGGATATACCTTCCCTATCTTTCGCCATGATACGCGCCATAAGAAATAATGGTGATTGTGGAATTGCCATGATGGCTGTAAGTGCCGTGGATAATGCGCTTTGGGATTTAAAAGCAAAAATTCTTAACCTGCCTTTATGTAGTTTATTAGGAAAGGTAAAAGACGGAATGCTTGTATATGGAAGCGGTGGTTTTACATCTTACAGTAACGCACAAACGCAGAAACAATTTCAAAGCTGGGCTAAAGAAAGCATTACTCATTTTAAAATGAAAATCGGGAGTGACCCTGGTAAAGATGTTGAAAGGATTAAAGCCGCACGGAAATCAATTGGCAATGATGCAGAACTTTTTGTTGATGCTAATGGAGCTTATACGGTAAAGCAATCATTGGAAAAAGCAAAAGATTTTAATGAATATAATGTAAGCTGGTATGAAGAGCCGGTTACTTCCGCCAATCTCAAAGGATTACGATTTATAAGAGAACATGCACCTTACAAAATAAATGTTGCGGCAGGAGAATATGGATATAATTTACCTTATTTTGATAAAATGCTTCATGCAGGAGCTGTTGATATTTTACAGGCCGACGCCACGCGCTGCGGTGGCATTTCTTATTTCTTGAAAGTTGGCTACATGGCAGAAGCTTTCCAAATACCTTTTTCTTCTCATTGCGCGCCATCACTGCATTTGCACGCAACACTTGCGTTGCCGTCATTTTATATTGCTGAATATTTTCATGATCATATTCGTATAGAAAAAATGTTATTTGATGGAGTTAACAATCCAAAAAACGGAATGGTTTATCCTGATATGTCGAAGCCCGGAATTGGCTTAACCTTTAAAGAAAAAGATGCGCTTAAATACAAAATTTAAAAAATACTAACATGGTAACAGAAGATAAAAATGTAAAAAAGATAGAAGCAAAAGATATTAATCCAAAATATTATGGACAAGGAAATCGCCATCATAATAACACTGATCCCGAAAACCTCGATACCCGTTTTGTTACGAAAGATTCCATGAATGTTGATGTAAAAAACCTTGAGATAGAATTAAAAAAATCGATTGAAGGCGAAGTGCGTTTTGATACCGGTTCCAGGGCCTTGTATTCTACCGATTCATCTAACTATCGCCAGATACCGATAGGTGTTGTAATACCGAAAACAGAAAACGATATTATTCAAACATTAGCGCTGTGTAAAAAATACCGCGCGCCAGTTTTATCACGTGGCGGCGGAACAAGCCTTGCGGGCCAATGCTGCAATGTTGCGGTGATGATGGATATGGCAAAATATTATAATAAAATTTTACACATTGATAAAGAAAAAAAATTAGTTACCGTGCAGCCGGGAATCGTATTAGATGAAATGCGGCATACAACAGAAAGAGAAGTTAATTTAACTTTTGGTCCCGACCCTGCAACGCACGACCACTGCACGCTTGGCGGAATGCTGGGCAATAATTCCTGCGGCATACATTCTGTGATGGCGCAGTTTCGTGGTGATGGTGCAAGAACTTCCGACAATACAGAATCCATTACAGTTGTTACTTATGATGGCGTGAAAATGAAAGTGGGTGCAACTTCTGATGAAGAACTCGAGAAAATAATTAAAGAAGGCGGAAGGCGTGGCGAAATTTATAAAAAGCTAAAAGACTTCAGAAACAAATATGAAGATTTAATTCGCGGAAAATTTCCAAACATTCCCCGTCGTGTATCCGGATATAATTTAACAGCACTGCTCCCTGAAAATGGCTTTAATGTTGCGCAGGTTTTAATTGGTTCTGAAAGTACACTCGTTACTATTGTTCAGGCAACTTTAAAATTGCTGCCTAATCCCAAAGAAAGATCCTTGCTGGTGTTGGGTTACAACAGTTTACCGGATTCTGGTTATGCTGTGCCTTTTATTATGAAGCATAAACCAATTGGTCTGGAAGGTATGGACGATATGTTGCTTGAGTTTATGAGAAGAAAGAAGTTTAATGTGGAGGATATTCATTTATTGCCCGATGGTAAAGCATGGTTATTGGTAGAATTTGGCGGCGATTCAAAAGAAGATGCTGATAAGCAGGCAAAGACTTTAATGGAAAATTTAAAAAAGGAAAAAAACGTTCCAACGATGAGTCTTTTTGATGACCCGAAGCAGGAAAAATTACTTTGGAAAGTTCGGGAATCAGGTTTGGGTGCAACGGCGTGGGTTCCGGGCGAACCTAATGGCGGACCGGGTTGGGAAGATTCTGCAGTGCCGCCCGATAAAGTGGGCCATTATTTAAAAGATCTTCGTGATTTATTTACTCAATATAAATTGTATCCATCTATTTACGGGCACTTTGGCCAGGGCTGCATACACTGCCGCGTGGGTTTCGATTTCCTTACAGAAGAAGGAATTGCAGCATACAAACAATTTACCGTTGATGCTTCGCACCTTGTAGTAAAATATGGAGGTTCACTTTCAGGTGAACATGGCGATGGCCAGGCACGCGGCGATTTATTGGAAATTATGTATGGAAAAGAATTGGTGCAGGCTTTCAGAGAATTTAAAA
This sequence comes from uncultured Chitinophagaceae bacterium, assembly GCA_963823305.1. GTDB lineage: Bacteria > Bacteroidota > Bacteroidia > Chitinophagales > Chitinophagaceae > Ginsengibacter. Next base: position 71,793 of record CAWGLC010000004.1, on the reverse strand, counting down.
CGATATGGGATCCCGAATGGAAAATGAACCCGGGGAAAATTATTGATACGTACGGACAAACAAATGATCTGCGTCTTGGTACAACTTATAATCCGCCACATCTTACGAACGCATTTCCAGTTTCCTGATGAGAAATACAGTTTTGCACATGCTTCAAATTTGTGCGTAGGCGTAGGGGAATGTCGCCGTCATGAACATGGTACGATGTGCCCAAGTTATATGGTTACACGGGAAGAAAAACACAGCACCCGTGGGCGCTCCCGCATGCTATACGAAATGATGGAAGGCGATATTTTAAAAGGATATTGGAATAATAAAGAAGTAAAAGAATCTCTTGATTTATGTCTTGCATGTAAAGGTTGCAAAGCTGATTGCCCGGTGAATGTGGATATGGCCACTTATAAATCAGAATTTTTATCGCATTATTATGAAGGAAGATTGCGGCCACGAACTGCGTATGCATTTGGCTGGATATATTGGTGGTCAAGGCTTGCATCCAAGATACCTGGCGTAGTAAACTTTCTGACACACGCGCCGGTATTACGTACGATTGCGAGAACTTTGGCTGGTGTTACTCAAAAACGCTACTATTCCGAAATTCGCAGAAAGAACTTTCAGGGATTGGTTTAAAGAAAGAAATAAAAAAAATGAAACAAAGCCAAAGGTGATTATCTGGGCCGATACATTTAATAATTTTTTTTTACCTGAGACATTAGTTGCGGGAGTAAATGTATTGGAAGCTGCCGGTTACCAGGTCATCATGCCGAAAAAAATTCTCTGTTGCGGAAGGGCATTGTACGATTTTGGAATGCTTAACCAGGCAAAGAAAATGCTGATAGATATTTTGCATACTTTAAAAGATGATATAGAAGAAGGAACGCCCATAGTTGGCTTTGAACCCAGTTGTGTAGCGGTTTTCAGAGATGAAATGTGTAATTTATTTCCGCATCGCGAAGATGCCAAACGTTTAAAGAAACAGGTGTTTACTTTAGCCGAATTCCTTGAAAAACAAGCGGCGAATTTTGAAGTACCTGCTATAAATGCTAAGGCAATCATACAAGGGCATTGCCATCACAAAGCGATAATGAAATTAGATTGTGAAGAAAGCCTTCTTAAAAAAACAGGCGCGAATTATGAGATATTAGATTCCGGATGCTGTGGCATGGCCGGTTACTTTGGCTACGAAAAAGGAGATCACTATGACGTGTCCATCAAGGCAGGCGAGAGGGTGCTGTTACCTGCCGTAAGAAATCTTGAGTCGAATGGCTTAATAATTGCAGATGGCTTTAGTTGCCGCGAGCAAATAGAACAGAACACAGATCGAAAGGGCTTGCACCTTGCGCAGGTATTGGATATGGCTTTAAGCGGCAAGACTTATTATGAACCAAACCCTGAAAAAGAATATCTTGAAAGAAATAAAATTCCGGCTACGGCAAAACAAAAATTGAAAAGAAATGTAGTAATAGGCTTAGGTGTTGGGATTGCCCTGCTGCTTTTATCAGGAAAAAAATTATCGAAAAATAAAATGTAATAAGATGAAAAGTTCTTCTCATGAAGCGACCGTTTTAGGTAAATTAGGTGCGGCAGTTGGTAAAGGATTAATTGCGGGACTGGCAGGAACCGTTGCCATTACTATTTCGCAAATGATAGAAATGAAAATTACCAACCGTAAGCCGAGCAATGCGCCTGCGGATGCTGTAGAAAAAGCTTTGCGTATAGAAGCAAAACCGGGTAATAAAGAAGATTTCTCCAATGAAGTGCATTGGATATATGGCACTTCGTGGGGCGTAATGCGTGGATTATTATCTATGGCAGGAATTACAGGCTTTGCAGCAACAACACTTCACATGGCTTCTATCTGGGGAACTGCGGCAACCATTCAACCTCAGCTTGATATTGCCCCGCCACTTTCCGAGTGGGATCCAAAAGATATTGCGATAGATATTTTTCATCACGCGGTTTATGCAATCGTTGCGGGATTAGTTTTTGACGCAATTGATTAATTCATATCAAAGCAAGAAATTTTGCCTTTGGACTGCTATTTTGATAAAAAAATAAATAATATTATTAATATCAAAAACCGGGGAATTTAGGACATGCTTACAGGGGATTTATTTACCTTTAATTTAATAAAACTCTAAGCCATGTCCTGTACTTTCAATCTTACATTACCTGTTGCCATTGGCTGCGACCACGCAGGTTTCGAATACAAAGAAGATGTTATTTCCTTCCTCGACGGCAAAAGCGTTACGTGGAAGGATTTTGGAACCTGTTCAACTGAGTCGGTTGATTATCCTGACTTTGCGCATCCGGTTGCTACTGCCGTAGAAACCGGCGATGCAAGTTTTGGCATTTTAATTTGCGGAAGTGCTAACGGTGTAGCCATAACCGCAAACAAGCACCAGGGCATACGGGCCGCCGTTTGTTGGGAAGATGAAATTGCTGAGCTTGCCCGCAAACATAATAATGCCAATGTCATTTGTATTCCGGCAAGATTTGTAAGGGAAGGTCTTGCTGAAGAAATGATAGAAAGATTTATGCATACCGATTTTGAAGGGGGCCGCCATAAAACACGTGTTGATAAAATTGCATATACATCTCACGAGCATGCATAATCGAAATTTTCTTATTAAAAATAAAAATTGGTTGCTGCAATTCCTGGCAAAAAATCCCGGATGAAAAATCTTTTCCTGTTCTTTATTCTTTTAGCTGATTTTCCTAACTATTCTTTTTGCCAAACAGATTCTGCCTGGAAATATGCTGAAACAATCACACAAGAAGGATTAAAAAATCAACTAAGCGTCATTGCTTCTGCCGGTATGGAAGGCCGGGAAACCGGAACGGAAGGCCAGCGGAAAGCGGCAGCCTATATTGAGAACCAATTTAAAGAGATTGGTCTTACCTCACCCGCTTCATTAAAAAACTACCAGCAGTTCTATCCTTTATTAAAAGATACTCTAATTCCGAAAACATTAAAGATTGGCAAAAGAAAATATGACTTTGGCACTGATTATATTGTAACAGCAGGCACAGGCGAAAACAGTGAATTCAATGCGACGCGTATAGTTTTTGCGGGTTATGGAATAGCCGATATGAACTATGACGACTACACTGGAAAAGATGTGAAGGGAAAGGTTGTGGTAATATTTTCAGGTGAACCCAAAAGAGGTGACACGTTTTTAGTAAGCGCAACTTCCAGGTCTTCGATCTGGGGATACAGCCTTTCCAGAAAAGCGGTGCTGGCTAAACAAAAAGGTGCCGTAGCAATATTCGTGGTAAATCTGAAAGATGATAACATAGCTGGTTCCAATTTAAAAACATCAAATATTTATTTTCCACGGGCGGAAAGTAGTTCCACCGAAAGAGTTCCGGTAGTCACGGTCGCTCCGTATGTAATTAAAAATATATTTGGAACAAAAGGAACTGATCTCGTCGCTTATGCACGGGCCGGCATCCCTTTAAATGATTTCACTGCTGAAGTAACAGAAAAATCAAAATTGGTTTATAAAAGAATCAAAACAGAAACATCGGCAAGCAATGTCGTCGGATATATAGCAGGAAGCGATTTAAAAAACGAGTATGTTTTTCTTACGGCTCATTACGATCATTTGGGGAAAAAAGGAAGTGTTATTTATTACGGCGCTGATGATGACGGCAGCGGAACAGCAAGTGTAATAGCAATGGCACAGGCATTTGCAAAGGCAAAAGCAAACGGGTTTGGCCCGAGAAGAACGCTGGTATTCATGACCGTTAGTGGCGAAGAAGAAGGCTTATGGGGCTCTGAATATTATTCTGACCATCCGGTTTTCCCCCTGGATAGTACCGATGTAGATCTAAATACGGACATGATTGGTCGCCTTGATCCGGGAAGAAATTATGGAGATAGCATGAATTATGTTTACGTGATAGGCAATGATAAATTAAGTACAGATCTGAATCCTGTAAGTATCGCCGTAAATAAGAAATATACGCACCTCGAGTTAGATTATAAATTCAATGCTCCTGATGATCCCGAGAGAATTTATTTCCGAAGTGACCATTATAACTTTGCAAAAAAAGGTGTTCCTATCATTTTCTTTTTCGATGGAATTCATAAGGACTATCACAAACCTACTGATACCGTGGATAAAATAAATTTTGACCTTATGGAAAAAAGAGCGCGGTTTATTTTTCTTACGGCATGGGATATTGCGAACCGGGATAAAATGCTAAAGCGCGACCTGCCTTTACCGTTAGTTGAGTAATACTTTTAACAGGGCGCCTGCTAGCTGGAATAAATTTTATTACCACTTCTTATAATAATAAAATGGCTTAAATTTACCTCTTCCTTTGAATATCACTACCTGTTTTACCTTTTTGAAAAAACAAATCAGCACCGGCTGCTACATGAACAACTCCCAAATTAAATAACGGCTGAACATTTTTTGCAATTTCAATTTTAGCGCCATCTAAATAACTATGAAGATTTAATGGCCTTAATTGTTGTAAGAAAAATGAAGCGAAATTCTAACCTCGTTAACACGCATGCATCAGGACTAACCTGCCAAACAACTGTAAGTTTTAATAAAACGGTTTTCTTAATAAACATTTATCCATCATTTAAAAATTAAAAATCATGAAAAAATTTCTTTTTAATTCCTCATTTGTAATTGGTGTTTTGATTGCTTGCAATCTTACAGTTTCTGCCCAATCGGACCAGCCATATACTGAAGGCCCGGTATGGCAGGTGCAATTTGTAAACATCAAGCCCGGCATGAATCAGCTTTATTTGAAAAACCTCAGCGATGGCTGGATAAAACAAATGCGTGCCGCTAAAGAGGCTGGCCTTGTAATGGATTTCAAAGTTTTTCAATCGCCAAATGCATCAGAAAATGACTGGAATCTTATGCTCATGTATGAATTAAAAAATTATGCTGCCATGGATGGTATGACCGAAAAAATGAAAGAGATGGCAAGCAAGATTTTTGGCAATGAAGAAACGCAGCATACACAGGCGGTATCCAGAAATGACTTGCGGGTATTGATGGGCGGTCGGCTTACACAGGAGCTGGATTTCAAATAACTTATTTTATTTTTTGGAGCAACCTGTTTAAAAGGCAGGTTGTCTTCCTTAATAGCTGAACTATTTGTTGCAAAGATTTAATTTTAACTGCCTCCATATTATTTACCACAACTACAATGCAGGAAAATATTGATCTTAAAGACGAATCGCAGGTTCCATTACGCAGGGTGTTGGGTGTCTTTACTGCCGCGTTGTTGGTGGCCGGTAATATGATTGGAACAGGTGTGTTTAAAAAAATTGTTCCAATGGCTGCAACCGGGCTTGGTGCGCACGCTATATTACTGGCATGGATTGTCGCAGGACTTATTACCATTTTGGGGGCTTTCACTTTTGCGGGCCTGCCACAGCTTACGACGGCTCCGGGCGGTTCTTATGAGTACGTACGGATATGCTTTGAAGATTTATTGGCGTTTCTTTTCGGATGGGCAATATTGGCAATTGTTGGCAGTGGCTCCATCGCTGCAGTGGGCTTTATTTTTTCGCAACCCGTAAACTCACTAATACGCCTACCCGAATTTTTTCTGCAGTGGCAACATGTTTCTATTGTCAATTTTATTTATCCTTTTTCTGATGCCGGCATCAAACTATTTGCCATCGCTGTAATACTGGTGCTTACGTGGATTAACTATCGTGGGGTGAGAAAAGGTACCATTCTCAATAATATAATCACTTCTTCGAAAATACTTGGAATCATTTTTTTAATACTATGCGGGTTTGTATTGAAATCTCCTTCCATCAAGAGCCCGTCAGCAATTAGCGCTAATTTTACAGGACTGCCTTTTGTAAGTGTATTCTTCAGCGCCATGCTCAGCGCATTCTGGGCCTATGATGGTTTCAATAATGTTACTGCAATAACAGGCGAGATAAAAAATCCAAAACGAAATATTCCTATTGCCATTATAAGCGGTGTAAGTATCGTAATGATTTTGTACGTTTTAGTAAATGCAACTTTTTTACATACATTTTCGTTGACCTAACTATCATCCCTACCCGAAAATAAAATAGGCGCCACAGAAATGGCTGCGACTGTCCTGGTCATAAAGGAAGTATCATAATTTCTCTATTGATCGTGATCAGTTCATTTGGTACGCTCAACGTTCTCATTCTCGTTTATTCAAGATTGTATTACAGGATGGCGCAGGAAAATGTCTTTTTCAAAAGAGCGAAAAAAGTGCATCCTGTTTATCGTACCCCTTATTATGCATTGTTGTATTCCATGATATGGAGTTGCGTCCTGGTTTCTTCCGGCACTTTTGACGTGCTTACCAATATGATCGTTTTTGCCTCCTTTTCTTTTTACACCTTGCAGGCTTTCGGCCTTATAAAAATGAAAAGGAAGAAAGTAATACAGCAAAAACTTCCTGCCTACCCTTATGCACCTATATTATTTATTTTATTGACATTGATATTTTTAATAAATACCCTCATCAACAACCCAATACAATCACTTGCGGGAATAGCCCTGGTATTGAGCGGATTGCCTTTTTACTATCTATTTAAAACAATAAATAAATGAGCCTGGACTGATATTTGAAAATTTGTTTCGGACTATTACAATTATTTATCTTTCTATGCCCGGCACTGCAGCCATGCTTTCATTTCCTGTATCGTTTACAGATTGCACGGCGAAAAAATAATTGTCTTTTGAATAAGGCAGCGTGATATGATTTTCTGTTGTAAAAATTTTCTTTTGCCAAACAGGGCTTGTGGTTTCTCTCATCACAACATAATACCCTTTTACCTTACCGGCTTTAGGTAACTCCCATGAAAGACTTGTAGAATTTGATAAGTTTTTTACTTCAATCTTTACATCTGTGGGCACTGAAGGAGCTTTAGCCAAATTGGCGAGGTTGGCCAAATTCATGGCGGTATTTTTTCTCAGGTATTCATAATCAATATATTCCGGAAGATCGCCATAATGAATTCCTTTTTCAATGCGAATATCCTGGTGCTGACGGGTAAAGTTTTCATTCATTTCAGTTATCCTTACTGCCGTGAAACCATTTTTTAAATACGGCAGATGATCGCCGCCTCTTAAAAAACGATCCGATCTATAAATCATTACTACATCAAGATTATCAACATATCGCTCTCCAATTTCCTTAACATAACGGGCAAGCTGACGCGATTTACTATCGTTCTCCAAACCTAAAGCCATTATCTTTTTGATATTTTTATCAGTTTCATATTCTGGTATTCCTTCACTGAAAACCCTGACTTTTGTGTTATCAATGATATTAGTTTCATTGCTGTTATTGCTTCCCACGATATCATTATTTAAAACAGCTTCCACGTTCCAGTTTTCTTTCTTTGCTTTATCTGCCATATAGGTAGAACCAAATAAACCTTGCTCTTCCCCACTCACTGCTACAAAAATTATGGTGGCGGGAAATGCATGTTTGCTCATTATCCTTGCGCATTCAATAACTGCCGATGTGCCGCTTCCGTCATCATCTGCACCGGGAGCATCGCCAGTTGAGTCCATCACGTCAGTGCGCCTTGAATCAAGATGTCCGCTGATAATAAAAATTCTTGTATCATTTGGATCGGTTCCTTTCAGCGTTGCCATCACATTGCCCAAAATTACCTGACGGTTTATCCGCTTAGTGTCTGGTAGAATAGTTGTCGTATCAATATATGCGCTTAATCTGCCAGACGAGTATTTCGCAAAATCATTAAATTTTTTAAGCACCCAGTTCTTTGCGCCTCCTATACCTCTTTTTGGATCTGATTGTGTGCTTAATGTACTTCTTGTTCCAAATGCCACTAAAGTATTGATATAAAATTGAAGAGAATCGGTGGAAATCTCATTTACCATCGCAGCAATTTCCGGGTCGCGGCCGATGGTAGTTTGCGCAAACATTTTGTTTGAAACAAACAAAATAACAAGAAGAAATATTTTTTTCATTAAATAAAAATAGGCAAATAATATTCTTTTCTTATTTGATATAAAATAAAAAAACCGCTCCAATTTTTTGAAGCGGCTTTAAAATTTCTATTTAAAATAGATTAGTGCCTGTCATGGTCTCCACCTCTATCGTGATCATCTCTCCCGTGGTTATCATGATCTTTATTTCCGTGGTCATAATTTTTTCCATCATTATCCCTGCCATTATCTCTTCCATAATTACTATGATCGCCAAATCTCCTGTCCTGGTCATATCGTTGCTTTTGCGCATAATACCTGGTATCATGACTGTCTCTTATTATGGGTTGAGACTGCCCTCTATATGCTTTGAAGTGGTCGCGATAATAATCTTCACGCATCCATGGATTGCGTTCGTTAATTACTACTTTATAACTGTTATAAAGATCATAGTTGCCAAATCTTCCTGGCAAGGAAGGCGCAAAATTCCAGCGACCGTCATCGTAATAAACAAATAATCCACGGGGAACGTCATAATAAACATCCAAATCGGGTAAATAATAATAATCTACGTGATTGTAGCCTACCGGTCCCCATACAGGCTGACGGCCAATATTGATGCTGAAGCTCACCTGCGATTCTGCTGTGTAAGAAAATGCTGCGAGAAAAATTGATGAGATAAGAATAATTTTTTTCATTTTAAGTAGTTTAATGTTATACTATCTAATAAGATGCCATTTTTTTAAATTAGGCTTTAAACGGCAATTTCAGTTAATTTGATGTTATAAGAATATGGAGGTTTAATAGAATTTTTTTTCTAACGCCACCTTAACACAACCTAATCGCCTTTGTTGGCAATATTAAATGCTTCGAAACCGCCTGATATATCATTGAGCATCGTTTCTCCCAAAATTCATCGGTAGTATTTCATAATTTGTCGAAATGATTTATTGAATCGCGTTGATGTTATTAGCTTGGTATTATCAAAACTTTTTTATATGGAATACGACAACGACAGCCCGATAAAATCGGTTCATAAAATAGAGATTTTTTATTGGATAGCCGTTTTACTTTTCTACCCGCTTATCAATTTCTTTACTTTTTTTTACAGGGAGCTGCTTTATGCACCGATTCTTTTGGTTACCGGTCTTCTTCTTTGGTCTTTGTATTTACTATATGCAAAAATGATCGTTCCGGAATTTCTGTTTACAAAACGCTATACGGCGTTTGGTGTGATTACTGTAGCTTTTTACATAATTGTGCTGGCCCTGATCAAGCTCGTCTGTTTATTAGTTCATTTTAGTGAAGATCCAGATGGACTTCCGCTGTCTTTACAACCTTACTTTAATTTTTCTTCGTTTACGGTTGCCCGTGAGAGTCTCTGGTTTCTAATAAATATTTTTTTTGCAACCAGCATTGCTTTTCTCAAAAAAAATTTTGATGAGGAAGATGTCATTAAGTCTCTTGAAAAGGACAATGCCAATTTTAAATTAAAATATCTTCGTTCACGGTTAAACCCGCATTTTCTTTTCAATACATTAAACAGCATTTATTCGCTAAGCCTTCAACAATCTGATAAAACTGCCGGAGTAGTGCTTAAACTTGCAGATCTTATGCGGTATATGATCTATGACTGTGATGAAGAAAAAATTTCGCTGGATAAGGAAATTGAATTCATCAGGAATTATATTGATATTGAAAAAATAAGGTATAAGGCGGATGTTCGTTTTAACGTAGAAGGTAATATTGAGGGAATTATGATTGAGCCTTTCCTCTTTATTTCATTTATTGAAAACGGTTTTAAACATGCATTTAATACTTCTTACACGGACGCTTTTATCTATATTACCATAAAGTCAAGCCCTGAGCAGATTGTTTTGAACGTGATCAATAATACCAATATTGACCTGGAAACTCAAGCCAAAAAGCTGCCAGGTACGGGAATTAAAAACAGCAAAAGTGTGCTTGAGCTAAAATACCCCGACAGCTACGCGCTGGACATTATTCAAACGGATAAGGAAGAAAAAAGAGAGAGTGCTCTAAGGATTGTCAACGCAAAAAAAAGACTGGAAGCGCTCTATCCCGATTCTCATACGCTTGATGTAATTTTAAGTAAAAACGCTTATACAGTATCGTTAATTATAAAAACAGTTGCGCTTGATAAAATGCATTATCGTTGAAGATGAAATACTTGCCCAAAATGTGCTGCAAAGTTATTTGCTAAAGACAGACAAACTAGAGCTGGTAGCCATTTGTAACAATGCATTGGAAGCAAGAGAAGTTTTAAACAAGCAGGAAGTGGATCTCATGTTCCTTGATATTCAACTGCCGGGCATGACAGGCCTACACTTTTTACGATCGTTGGCTGCGCCGCCTCTCGTGGTGCTTACTACAGCCTATAGTGAATATGCAGTTGAGAGCTATGAATTTAATATTATAGACTATTTGCTGAAGCCTGTGTCTTTTGAGCGTTTTACAAAAGCGGTTAACAAAATCACAGATGGCAGGTTATACCAGCAACCTTTAAAAGAAAAAGACACCTTACCGACAGATCACATTTTTGTAAAAAGCAACAGCAAATTTTTCAAAGTAAATTTTTCAGAAATCGTTTTTATAGAAGCTATGAAAGACTATCTTAAAATCCATACCCGTGACTGGCGGCTGGTGACGCTTCAAACAATGAACGATATGGAGAAGATCCTTCCTGAGAAGCAATTTATCAGGGTACATAAGTCCTATATTATTGCTGTAGCAAATATTAAAAGCATTTATGGCAACAGCGTCGAAATAGAAAATAAAACTATCCCAATAGGCATCAGCTATAAGAACAAAGTGATGCACCTCGTCAATAAAAAATAACTCAACTGGTATTATTTCTTATTTTTTACTTATCTCATTTAAGAGGATGTTCAGGAATAAGCGTGGCTAACTAACGTTTACGCATACATGAATTCGAAAGGAACACAGCTTTAAAATATTAGGATTGCCCTGAAATGTAAAAAAGAACAGGAAACCCCAGCCAACAGTTTGGTTTTATTTTTTTTAAAGATTTATTAATGTTTTCTAAAGCAGAATTTATTTCCTCAAAAAAAATTTATTTTTGCGGCTCGTAAATCAGTATTTATAGCCAGGAAAATTATAAAGGCTTAGGTATAAAACTAAACATATGAAAAAAGACATCGTTTTTACATTACCTGCTGAAGCACTGGATGGTGCTACTGAAGCAGTATTATTGGGAGATTTTAATAACTGGACTCCCGGCAAAGAGTTTGAATTGAAAAGCCATCAGGATGGCTCGTTTAGAACAGTAGTTCCATTAGAGGAAGGAGAAACATACCATTATCGCTTTTTACTTAATAACGGAAGGTGGGTAAACGATTATAATGCCCAGCAATACACAGCAGTTGCCGGTTTGTATATAGACAACTGTGTGATCACTGTTTCTGAATCCGATGATAATGAAAAATCTCAAAAGCCTGAGCCTGAAAAGAAACCGGCAGTAAAGACAAAAGCCACTAAGGCTGCATCTCTTAAAGCGGAAGGAACAAAAACTAAGAAAGCTGTGGCAACCAAACCTGCGAAGGCAAAACCTGCCGACGAAAAAGTTAAGGTGAAAAAAACTGAGAAACCGGTAAAAGCTGAAAAGAAAAAAGCTTCAGAGCGATAAAATAAAAGAGAGTCTTTCCCGGAATGGTTTTATATCGATGAAGTATTAAATTTCCGACGTTAGCGCAAAAGGGCATTATGGTATTTACAACAATTACTTTCGGTTCTCCTGAAGAGTCTTTTTTATTGTATGATTTTTACTTAAGGAAAGATATAATTCTCAAGGATATATTACTTTTTTTGCAGGCGCAGAAATGCAGTGAGGCGTTCTATGGCTGGAATATGTGTCATTAAATTACTTCAGGGAATCAGGTTGTCTGTCTTTATAATTTCTAAAGCTCTTTTCTCTCTTCATTTGTACAGAGCTATCCACGCCGCTTTGCGTTTGATAGATAATTTCGGCTCTGTTACGGGCGAAGATGAAACGTTATTTGTATTAATCAGAAAAAACTAAACCATGTTGATAGGCAAAAGTACTTTTATGTCAAAGCAACAAAATAACGGGTTGGCACACACGAAAATCGTTTTTTTGTAATCAGTTTCTTTTCCCAATCCGCTGACAAGGCAATTTATCCTCCTATAGAAAATTCATGGTGCAGGCAACATAGGAAGCAAAAAATTTTAAAAAAATAAAAAATAAAATGACGCTTACCAAATAGAGGGTTGATGCCAGGCTGTTGCGGTTCACAGGATGAGCCTTATTTTATTCGAAAGGTTTTCACGAAAAGAAAGACATGCTCCTCAAAAAAAAATTATTTTTGCGATAAGTAGCCTGGTATTTATAAGCCATAGAAAATAAATCTTTACTAATGAGCAAGGGACCCATTTCAGTATTTATAGAACATCATTACCGCCATTTTAATGCAGCCGCTTTAATGGATGCAGCGAAAGGTTACGTAACCCATTTAGATGAAGGTGGTAAAATGATGGTAACGCTGGCAGGCGCTATGAGCACTGCCGAACTGGGTATTTCTTTTGCCGAAATGATACGGCAGGATAAAGTCGCCATCATCAGTTGCACCGGCGCCAATCTTGAAGAAGATATTATGAACCTGGTGGCGCACAGCCATTATAAAAGAGTTCCGAATTATCGCGATCTAAGCCCGCAGGAAGAATGGGATCTTTTGGAAAATCATTACAACCGGGTAACCGATACCTGTATCCCGGAAGAAGAAGCTTTCAGGAGACTGCAGCAACATATTTATAAAATATGGAAAGATGCCGATGATAAAGGATGAAAGATATTTTCCGCATGAGTATATGTATAAAATGCTGCTGAGCGGCGTGCTGGAACAGTATTATGAAATTGATCCAAAAGACAGCTGGATGCTGGCTGCTGCAGAAAAAAATATTCCGATTGTTGTGCCGGGATGGGAAGACAGCACCATGGGAAATATTTTTGCTTCTTATGTTATCAAAAAAGAACTGAAAGCATCTACCATGAAAAGCGGAATTGAATATATGGTTGAGCTAAGCGACTGGTATAGAAAAAATTCTTCCGGTAAAGGCGTTGGTTTTTTTCAGATTGGCGGTGGCATTGCGGGCGATTTCCCGATATGCGTTGTGCCGATGATGTACCAGGATCTGGAATGGCATGATGTTCCTTTCTGGAGTTATTTCTGCCAGATATCCGATTCCACAACTTCGTACGGTTCTTATTCCGGCGCAGTGCCTAATGAAAAAATTACCTGGGGTAAATTGGATATTCATACGCCAAAATTTATTGTTGAAAGCGATGCTACCATTGTTGCACCACTGATATTTGCCTGGGTATTGGGGTGGTAATTAAGCAATGTAATTCCCGACGCTTTCCAGAATTAAGAACATCAATGTATAAAAGTTTGAAATGTTTCCTGCTAAAAATTTTTCACCGCAACAAGTCTGCTGTATTACCAGTTTACCTATCGGTTGTATTGCCGGCCTCGCCGTGTATGTTTACGGAGAAGGTTGTCTGGCATGCATTGATCGTTTTTATTGTTTCTTAGCCTTGCCAGTTATATTTCAGTGTATGTCATGGTGAAACGATTTATTTATCGTAAAATAAAATTGATCTATAAACTTATTTATCAAACAAAAGCCAGCAAAAGAGAAGAGTTTTATTATAAAAATATTTTACCGCAAAAATCAATTGAAGAAGTAAGTGAAGATGTGGAGCAATGGGCGATTCAGCACAAAGAAGAAATTGAAATACTTAAGAAAGAATGAAATATTCCGGAAGGAATTCCTGCTGAATCTTTCCCATGAGTTAAAGACGCCGATTTTTGCGATACAAGGCTATGTAGATACTTTATCTGGATGGCGCCATTGACAACCCCGAAGTGAATAAAAAGTTTTTAGAGCAATGCTTCAAAAAATATTGACCGCCTGGTAAATCTCCTAGATGATCTGGATGAAATCACAAAGTTGGAAAGTGGCGAATTATTGTTGTCTAAAAGCAAAATTTTATCATACAGGACGTGATCAAAGAAGTTTTTGAATCTCTTTCCATAAAGGCAGATGAAAAAAAGATAAAATGCTTTATCAAAGAAGGGCTGCGAATTGCCATTAACTGTGTATGCGGATAAAGAAAAAATAAGGCAGGTGCTCATTAATCTTGTCGATAATGCCATAAAATATGGCAAGCAAAATGGCATTATTGAAGGAAGCGCCTATAAAATTGATGGGAAAAAAATTCTTATTGAAATAAGTGATAACGGCTATGGAATTGCGGAAGAACATTTGCCAAGAATATTTGAAAGATTTTACCGGACTGATTCTGGCCAGGGCAAGGAAAGCAGGCGGCAGCGGGCTTGGATTATCTATTGCCAAACATATTATAGAAGCGCATGGAGAAACCATACATGTAAGAAGCAAAACAGATGTAGGAACTACACTTGGATTTACGTTGCCTTCCGCAAAAACAAATTAAGTTTTAAAGTTATTACTCCGAACTTTGTCAGCTAACGGTTTTGGTTAAACGCTGAAATAATTTATAAAAAAAAATCCAGCAGGCAACTCCTGAAATAAGGCCAATAAATGCCCCTGCCAATACATCATCGATAAAATGCTGGGCCAGGTAAATTCTGCTATAACCAACCAATATGGCAATGACTAAAAATAATAGCGACCAGTCTTTATTCTTTGCTCCAAAGCTTAACACAGCGGCCAATGCGAAAGCCGACGCCGATGACCGGATGGGAAGGCATGCAAATTATGCAGCGTCACATTTTCAATAAAATATTGATAAGAAGTATCTTTCAGAAAAATGGCAGGCCTCGCTTCCAGTATAAAATATTTTAAAACCTGCGCTATAATTCCTGAAATCGCGTAACTGCTTAAGCACCATACATCCCAAAAATCTTCTTCTGAAAAAAAGGAGTGCCAGGCCGACAGCAACGCAAAAAAATCCGTCGCCCACATACGTAAAGAAAATAAAAAATATATTGAGAAAATATGTGTGATAGAAGTTCAATAAATAAAATCCCCCGGCCTTAGTGTAGAAAAGCAAAATAAAAGCCGATGCAATTGCAAAGAGAATAAAGACTAAAAAAAACAAACGGTTTTCTTTATATAGAATAGAAAGCGTCATGAAATAAATGAGATCAATTTGCTCAAAAATAATCAAATGAAAAGGTAATTCCTCAAACTAACATTCATATACCAATAGTGCATTTGCTCTATCTACAAGCATCTGATCTCATTTTACCCAATATTATTTATTTTATCGGACCCTCATTTATTTCATCATTTGCATCAACGATTACTTCGTCTCCCGGATGAACATTACCAAAAACTTCGATTTTGTCCAGGTTTTTATTGCCCGTAGTTACATCTTCTTTTTTAATGACATTATTTTTAATCAGTAATATATATTTTCTTTCTGTAGAAGTAACCACGGCTGATTCCGGCACTACTACGGAATTAGGATTACCATTCATGTTAAGTATCACATCAGCGTACATGCCCGGCTTCAACTGTTCCTTACTGTTGTTGATATCCACTTCAATTTTTTCTACGCGATATTCCGCGTTAATATTCATTGCACGCCGGCTGATAGCCCCTGAAAAAAACTGACCAGGCAAGGCGCTTACTGTAAACTGAAGTGAATCACCATCTTTTAATCTTGCTGATACAGATTCCGGGACGTCTACCATTAATCTCAATTTATTGATCTGTTTTAATTCAAGCATGGCTTTGCCATCTTTAGCCATGCTGTTGACCAATGAACCGGGATCTACATTTCGCTCCGTTATCACGCCGGTAAAAGGTGCTGTTACTGAAAGGTAATTTCCCATCTCTCTTTCCATTTGCCAGTTGGCTCTTTCTGCATTGCTTAATGAACTGTCGGCACTCATTTTTGCCTTGGTTGCAGAAAGGTCGAGTGGCGAAATTGCGCCGGGAGTTTTGGAAGCGGTAAGCAACCTGTTATAATGTTCTTTACTGATGGAATAATCTGAAATGGACCGGGCATATTTTTCTTTTGCCTCTAATGATTCCTGCAGCATTTCCGGAGCTTCCAGTTTCATTAACAATTGTCCGCTGCGGACGTGATCGCCAATATCTACAAAAACATTTTTGACATACCCGTTTACTTTTGGAAATATACTTACCTGCTCGTAAGCCATCAGCTGCGCCGGCAGCCGGAATGATGACTGAAGATCTTCCTTTAGTGCCTTAGCAGTCTGATACGTCACTGCCGGCGATTTTGCAGCGTTAACTGGTCTCTTGTTTCCTTTTACATTGTTGCAGGAAATGGAAATGACCGTTAATAAATAAAAGGCACATGCTGAAATTCTTTTCATGGTTTTAAATTTGAATCATTTTCTGGTAATAGTGATACGCTTTCAAAAGAAGTTTTTTGCTGTGTCCATCCATAAATCAGGGGAACAATAAATAAGGCGGCAAAGGTGGATGCGATCAATCCGCCGATTACTGCCCGGCCTAACGGTGCCGACTGGTCGCCAGCCTCGCCGAGCCCGCTGGCCATAGGAATCATCCCCGCGATCATGGCAAGGCTTGTCATTAATATGGGCCGCATTCTTATACCTGCGCTTACAATAGCGGCTTTAAAAGGATCCCGGTATTCGACACGTAATTTTTCAGCGTTGGTTACGATTAATATAGCATTGGCAACCGATACACCGATGGACATGATAATTCCCATATAAGACTGCAGATTAAGAGTGGCGCCTGTTGCAAGCAACAAAAGTAACGATCCAAGCAACACTGCCGGCACAGTCGATAATACAGTCAATGATAAACTAAAAGACTGGTAATTTGCAGCCAGTAATAGCAGAATCACGACAACCGCAGCGATCAACCCGTTTTGTAGCGAGCCTAACGTTTCAGTTAATAAAGAAGACATTCCTTTAATTTCGACCTTAGTACCCGTGGGCGCAGCACCCAAATCATCTATTTGCTTTTTTACAGCATCCGTTGCTGATCCTAAATCGTTGTGGGAAATGTTGGCACTAACGGTTAAAAACCTGCGTGGTCCCGAACGATCATATTCTCCCGGTAACGTGTCTACTTCCATATCAGCCACATCAGACAGAACCGGCCTGGGCTGGCCTTTTACCAGCGGAATGGATTGAAGCGTTTGCACAGAATTCATGATGTATTCTGGAACTTCTACCTGTACCTGGTATGTGTAAGCCGCATTTTTATCAAGCCATTGATTTTTTTCAGTGAAACGGCTGGATGAAGTGGCGTCAGTAATACTTCTTGCCACATCACTTAGTGATAATCCCATTTGCGACAGGCGATACCGGTCAATTTTGATTTGAATGGTGGGAAATTTTAAAGGTTGGGCTATTTGTACATCCCGCAGAAATTTTATTTGTTTCAATCGTGCCGTTAATTGTTGCGCATACCCCACAATATCTGCAAAATTCTTTCCTGCAACTCTCACCTCGATTGGCGTGGAAGCGCCCTGCGCCATAATCTTCTCTGTAAGCTCTATCGGTTCAAATGAGAGGCGTACATCCGGGTAAGCCTGATGTATATTTTGCCGAAGCTTATCCTTTAAATCATCAAGGTTTACTTTATAATTTTCATCAAGGTCAATTTGTACAATGGCCTCGTTTGTGCCGCTGTTAAAAATGTACAAATTACTGGAACCGTAGCTACTTGGTATTAAGCCAACATAGGCAGAACTGATGGCTAAGTGACCATTGACGGTGGAATCTATAACATTTAAAACTCCCTTTACGGCCAACTCAGTTTTTTCCAGCCTTGTGCCATCAGGTTCCCTGATTTTTAATTGCAACTGGCCGTTATTAGTTTTTGGTAAGAGGTCTTTGCCTATAATTACAAAACAAAAACCTGCAGCGGCAAGTGCCAGCAACAGGTAGACGGACGCTATCAGCTTTCGCTTCGGCATCCACTTTTGCAATGTATGGATCAGACGGTTCTTTATTTTTTGAAAAAAGTCATTGTCATGCTTTTCATCAGCTTCGTCTTTTTTTGTATGCATAGTTACTTCTTTCACCTCTTCATTGTCAAGCGCTAAACCAGCATGTGCGTGAAGTTTATTATGGCGGTATTGAAATCTCTCTTCTTTTAATAACCATATTGAAATAACCGGCACCAGTGTTTGGGCTGCTATAAAAGATATTATCATGGCAAATGCAATGGATAAGGACAGCGGAAGAAACATGGCTTTTGGCACACCTGTCATTACCAGGGACGGGGCAAACACGGCTAATATGCAAAGCAGGATCAGTAATAAAGGAAAAGATATTTCCTCGCATGCATCAAGTACTGCCTGCTTTTTGTTTTTCCCCATTTCAAGATGCTGGTGAATATTTTCGATCGTTACGGTAGCCTGGTCTACCAATATGCCGATAGCCAGCGCAAGACCGCTTAGCGTCATGATATTAATGGTTTGCCCGAATAAACTAAGAAACAAAAGACTGCTTAATATTGCTACGGGAATGGTTATTATGACAACAATGCTGCTCCGCCAATCCCGAAGGAATAAGAGCACCATTAAACCGGTAAGAATAGCGCCCAATATACCTTCCGTCATCAGGCTCTTTACCGCGTTAATTACAAAAACGGACTGGTCAAACTCATAACTGATATTTACGTCCGCGGGAAGCAGGCTTTTAATTTCAGGTATACGCGCCTTTAATGTTTGCACTACATTCCAGGTGGAAGCATCGGCCGTTTTTACCACAGGCATATAAACAGAACGTTTCCCGTTTACCAATGCGTAATCCACAGTTACATCCGACGCATCTGCAACGGTTGCAACATCATTTATAAACACCGTAGCACCGCCATGGGTAGTTATAGGTATATCACCAAAATCCTTTACTTTATCTTCCAGCGAATTCAACGTTGTTACATACATCAAACTATCAACTCTCAGGTTGCCGGAAGGAGTCATTTCATTATTCTTCGCAATAGCGTCCACCACTTCATCCGGCGACAAATCGTAGCTGCGTAGCTTTTCGGGATCAACACTTATGATAACAGATCTTGAATTGGCACCAAAAGGAGGTGGGGCTGATAAGCCAGGTACAGTTCCAAACATAGGGCGCACCCTTGTAGCAGCAAGCTCATAGATTTCTTTCAGTGATCTTGTTTTGCTGCTAAACACCAGTTCGCCGACGGGCAGCGAAGACGCATCAAACCGGATGACCTGCGGCGGTAAAGCACCGGGTGGAAAAAATTTCATCACCCTGTTTACCTGTAAGGCTACCTGGGCAGAAGCTTCAGCCATATTTGTGCTTTCATAAAAAGAAAGCTTGATTAACGTTAGTCCCTGAATATTCTTGCTTTCAATATTCTTTACACCATTTATATAAAGAAACTGATCCTGCATGCGGGTAGAAAAAAAACCTTCCATTTGCTGCGGAGACATGCCGCCGTATGATTCAATAACATATATCGTTGGCAGGTTGAGTTTTGGGAATATGTCAATAGGAATGGTGCGAATGGCCGCAACCGAAAACAACAGTAAACCTATAAAGATGATAATAACTGTGATAGGTCTTTTTAAAGCTGCCCTTAGCATTATTTATTTTTTAATTGTCTGAATAAATTGATCAAGATTGCCTGTGATAGCCGCTTTATCGAGATTGGATAAATACCAATTATTTACGGCTTCTACGTAGTCCGTTTGCGCTCTGTATAAAGTATAGGAAGCATTGATAAGATCCAATAAATTGATAATTCCGGCATCGTACTGCGCCAGCTTTTGATTGTACGCATCTTTGGCAGCCTGCAATTGTATCGGCATTTCCTTCAGGTTTTGCTGAGTAGTGCCGATTGTAATATTTGTTTGCTGCAACTCATTTCCGAGATCCTGCTGCTCCTGTTGAAGAGCATAGTTGCCTGCAGAAATCTTATATCGATTTTCAGCAAGCTTATCGCGGCGATGTACGGCGTCAAATAAGTTATAGGTAAATGCAACTGCTGCTGCATAATTAAACCGCTGGTAACCGATTCCGGAATTTATTCCTTTATACTGATCATTGTATTGGATGCCGGAACCCCTTCCCCAAAAGCCTCCCAGCAATTGTATTTTTGGCTGATAACTTTTATTGATCAATTGTTGGTTTGCTTTAAAATAGTTGGACTGGGCTGTATAAAATGCAAGAAAAGGATTGCCGGAGGTATCTGCGGCGGCGCTTAATTGCGGAAGCACCGGTATGTTCAAAGATTGAGCGCTGGTATCAATGTTTATGTTGTCCGGCGGCATTCCGGTTAAGTAAGATAGCTGCTGCTTTAGTTGTTGTACCTTATCGAGCGTAAGATTGTAATTAATTTTTGTTGAGGATACTTCCGCAATTATCTGCGATGAATCCGATCCGGGCCTTATACCGCTAAGCGTAACAGCTTGTATAATTTTATATATATCGTTATAGCGGTTTACATTTTGTTCTTCAATAGCCAGTTGATAGGTTGCCTGCAATAGCGCAAAATAAGTTTTGCCTGCCTGCCATTCCAGCAAATATTGTTGCCTCTGGAAGTCAGTGCCCGCAAGCTTTGCATACGCTTCAGCATTTTGTACGGCTGCTTTTTTCAGGCCGAAGTCAACCAGGTCATATTCTGTATAAAGCATACCGATATTTCCAAGCTCAGGCTGAAAATTATTGCCGTTTCGGATAGAACCGGACACGGAAGGAACGGTACCTAAAGGAAAATAAGCGCCGGCAATACTATTAGAAGAAGCGCCTGAAACCTCTTCCAGCACCTTCAATTCCGGTATTCGTGAGTGTCTTGCATCTGTAATGGCCAGCGTCTGCACTATTAACTAGCGCTTGCTTTTCGAGCATTACGGGAAGATGTTGTTTTGCAGCATCTATGACAGATGCAAGCGTAACAGCAGGTGTTCTTTGGGCGTACAAAAATGAAACGAATGAAAAATTGTGATGCTATGCCCGCAAAAATTCTTACTGTTCTATTGTAAAAAACAGTCATGATATATTTTATTTAATGAAAAAATTGGATCCTGGTATTCAGGCGATAGCGGGGGGACCTCTGAAAAGAACAGAAGACAGAAAGTAACTAACCAATAAAGGCGCTGAAGTGATGATCTTATTATAAACAGGATCATAATGAGTACAGCAACAATTCTGGCTAACAATTATTCCAAATATATTCTCCGGATTGAAACGTTTGTTGAGCCGGTTAATTTTAAGATGACATGATGGCGAAATATCGGAATTAAACTTGCCGATACCAGCCGGCTGATTCTTTTCGGCAGTTAAAGAACTACGCTGCCTGCGTTTGAAACTGTGAATCTTTATGTAAAGAAGTAAATTGAAAATCAAGCTGCACCAGGAAGTATAAAAAGTATACCCCTATTATCAAAACCCGGCCGGGTAAAGCTAAGAGATAACCTTTCTTCAACATTTTGCAAAGGTAAAGTCATAAAAAAATATTATTATAATACAATTGTCAATTAATTTTCATTAACGTTTTCATAAGAAAAGACACATTCACCATTGACCGGAGCAAATAAAAAACCACCTTACAGTATTGCATGGTGGTACAGTTTTGAAAGGACCTGTTCTGCTTACGGAAAATTCTAAACCTATTGATACTGTTACTATGATATGAATCCGGTTAATATTTATATTATTGGTGCTTTAATACTTTGGCTTCTACATAAAATATAATTTCTTCTGCTATATTTTTAGATTGATCTCCTACTCTTTCCAGTTTACGAATAATAGACAATATGTATAAAGCCTGGCTTGTAACGTCAGGATCATTCCTTATAAATTTTGAAATATTATCATCGGCTCTTTTATTAATATCATCTAAAATATCATCTCTTGAAAAGATGGTACGGGCCAGCAGCGTATTTTCAAATTCAAATGCTACTCTTGTATCAGTTAATATACTTATCGAGTCCTCAAACATTTTAATAACCTCGGCCTGCGTCCAGTAATTTCATGTCTTGTATTTTTCAGGCGAGTCCACAATATACCTCGCAATGCCTTCGGCTATATCACCAATTCGTCTCAAGGTTATTATTTATTTTAAGAACTGCCAGCAAAAACCTGAGATCAATCGCAACTGGGCAATACAAGGCAAAAATATTTTCGCAATCCCTGTCTATTTTTAATTCAAAAGCATTTACTCTTTTTTCTTTTGATATAACTTCCCTTGCAAGGTCTTTGTCAAAGCTTAACATTGCACTCTTTTGCTTTAGTCAATTGCAGCAAAACCAAATCCCACATGTTAATTATTTCTGATTTTGCATCCTGCAATTCTATTTCAAACTGTGTCATTACTATTTTTTAAATTAGCTAAACCTTCCGGTTATATAATTTTGTGTTCTTTTATCCCGGGGATTTGTAAACATGTTTTTTGTTATCATCATATTCCACCATTTCACCGACATAAAAAAAAGCCGTTTTATCACTAACGCGCGCTGCCTGTTGCATATTATGTGTAACAATTATAAGCGTATAAGTTTTTTTTAATTCCTGCAATAATACTTCTATGCTTGAAGTAGAAATTGGGTCAAGTGCCGACGTAGGTTCATCAAACAACAGAACTTCCGGCTCCATCGCTATTGCGCGTGCAATACACAAACGCTGTTGCTGGCCACCGGAAAGAAAAGTTCCTTTTTTATGCAAAGAATCTTTTACCTCTTTCCATAAAGCCGCTTTTTGTAAAGATTGCTCAACAATAACGATCTTTATCTGCTTTGCTAATTTTCATCCCGTTAAGCTTATATCCGGCAATTACATTATCGTAAATACTTAAGATTCGGGAAAGGATTTGGCCGCTGAAAAACCATTCCTATTTTATGGCGCACAAAAATGGGATGCATATCATAAACATCTTCATTATTTAACAGCATTTTTCCTTTTGCAGAAGCGCCTTCAATCAATTCGTGCATACGGTTAATGCAGCGTAAAAAAGTTGTTTTACCACACCCGGATGGGCCCATAACCGCAACAACATTGTTTTTTGGAATTTCAATATTTACTTTTTTCACAACATGATTCTCGCCAAAGTAAGCATCAAAATCAACAGACTTTAAAATTGTATTTTCCATTTTCTTGTTGTGATCTTTGTAATAATATTTAATAATAATACCCATAAAAGTAATATCAGCGCTGCGCCCCATGCCAGGTCGTGCCATTCGTCATAAGGACTTGTTGCATAATTAAAGATCAGTAAGGGCAAGCTTTGCATTGGCTTTAAAATATTAGTGGAAAAATAAGGATTTCCAAAAGCTGTAAATAATAACGGAGCAGTTTCACCTGCTATTCGGGCAACAGCTAAAATTACTCCGGAAATAACACCACTAAAACCGCAAGGCAGTATAATCTCTCAAAATAACTTTATGATAAGGCAGGCCTAAAGCAAGCCCGCTTCTTTTAAGAGAGGCAGGTAAAAGTTTTAAAGTTTCTTCGGTAGATCTTACTACAATGGGAAGCATCATAATAGCTAATGCAACACTTCCTGACAATGCCGAAAATGTCCACTGAAACGGCTTTACGATCCAGAAATAAATTACGATACCAACTACTATAGAAGGAGTACCCTGCAAAACATCTACAGCAAAGCCGTGCACCAGTTTGCTAAGTCTGCTCTTTTTATTTTCACTTAAATATATTCCTCCCATTATACCGATTGGAATTGCTATTATTGCCGCACAAAAAACGATGAGTAAACTTCCCATAAGTGCATTGGCAATTCCGCCACCTGTTTCGCCAACGGGCTTTGGGAAGATTAACAAAAAATGCCAGTTTATTTTAGTTATCCCTTCTTTTATAATATATAATAATATTAGAAAAAAGGAATCGTGCAAAAAAGCGAAAGAAACATAACGATGCCTTTGAAAAATCTACTCTTTCCTATCCTGTATTTAATATTCTGGTTGCATGCTGCTAATCATGTTGTGAATCTTTTAATAATACTTTTGCCAATCAAATTAATTATAACTGTTACCAGAAATAATATAAGCCTAATTCAATTAATGATGATAAGATAAAGCGTGCTCGCAGCTTCCGTAAATTCATTCGCAATTACACTGGCCATGGTATTGCCCGGAGCAAAAATGCTTGTTGGGTATAAGACTGGTATTTCCTATCACCATTGTTACAGCCATTGTTTCGCCTAATGCCCTTCCTAATGATAATAATACACCTGCAAATAAACCCGATTTGGCATAAGGTAGAATAACTGTTCTGATTACTTCAAACCTTGTTGCCCCCAATGAATAAGCAGCTTCTTTTAATGATGACGGCACCATGCGGATCATCTCCCTTCCTAAAGAAGCTGCATAAGGGATAATCATTATTGCCAAAATTAAGGAAGATGTAAAGATGCCGATGCCATATGGCGTATACGCCAAGCTTTAGTTTCCAATGCGCGCACCATAGGCACCAAAACAAACAATCCCCAAAAGCCATAAATAACAGAAGGAACCGCTGCGATAAGTTCTATCGAATTTTTAAAAATCCAGAAAACCATCCTCTTGGATAATATTCTCCCAAAAAAATGGCAATCGCAAATGAAAAAGGTATGGAGATAAGTAATGCCAGAAATGAAGTTAATAAAGTACCTAACAGAAAAGGATAAGTGCCATAAACATTTGCAACAGGATCCCATGTTTTACCGATATAAATATCCAAATCCCAAGCGCTTTTATCGAAGGCATTGATTGTACTACAAGTGTAAGCAAAAACGCAATGACCAATACACAGAATACTTAAGGCAATCAGCACAAGAGAAGTTCTGAAAAATTTTTCCATTTTTATTTGCCTGAAAGACCTGTTATCTTTAATGCCTTTCAATATATTTATCATACCGGTTATGGACGAAATTTCCCGCAGTAATAAATTACTGCCGGATTCTGCTGGTTTTGTTATTGATAATTTCAACAATATTTTATTAAGTTATTAGATAAAGGCTTACCATTAAAGTGGCCGATTTAAGAATTGCTTCTGCAACCGTAACTGCAGCAGGCGATAATGGCGCATAATGCAACGCCTGACAATATTGCTGGCCTTCATGAATATTCCACCATAATAACTTTACAAGGTTTTGCGCCCTGTTCTGCGAACGGCTGTTATAACTTGCTCCTTATAAATGAACGCCCAGGTAAAGCCGCTGATAGGATATCCGTCTGCGGCATCGGTATTGCCTAAAAATATTTTTGAATCTGCAGGTAATTGCACATTGCCCGCTGCGCTTGTAGAAGCTATATTGGGTGTAATAAAATTGCCTGACTTTGTTTTGAATTTTCGCAAATGCCATTTTATTCTGAATTGCATACGCCAGCTCAATATAACCAATACCGCCGGGTGTTTGCTTAATAAGGCCTGCAACACCTTCATTTCCTTTTCCGCCGAGACCTGCGGCCAGTTTACGGAAGTGCCTTTGCCAACTTTAGTTTTCCATTCATCACTTACTTTAGAAAGATAATCTGTAAAAATATTAGTAGTGCCGCTTCCATCAGAGCGATGAGCAATTACAATAGTCAGTTGCCGGTAATTTTACATCCTTTATTAATAGCTGCGATTTTTGCATCGTTCCATTTTGTTATTTTTCCAAGAAAAATATCAGCAATTATATCCGGCGTTAACTTTAACGTGTCTTTTACTTCCGGCAAATTGTAGCTTATTACAACTGCGCCTGAGCACATAGGAATATGTAAAACAGGAACGCCCATTTTTTGTGCCTGCTCTTCAGTTAATGGCGCATCAGAATCGCCAAAGTCAACCGTTTTATTAGTTAACTGAAGTATACCGCCACCGGAACCAATTGACTGATAATTGATCTTTAATCCTGTAAGTTTATTATATTCTGAAAACTGTTTGGAGAATAATGGATATACAAAAGTGCTTCCTGCCCCTAAAAGCGTTTTATCATCACCGTTAGTTGATACTGTAGAGTGGTATCACTGTGTCCTGTTCCTGAATTGCCATTACAACCAGGTGCTATATTTCCGATAGCGCCTAATAAAAAAGCTGCAAAAAAACATTTTTAATTTTTAATTTTATTTTCATAATTGTTATTTTAATATTAATAGTATTTCTGATTTTAGATAAGTTTATTTGCCAAAAACGAAATAAAATGTCATGCGGTAAACAAGGTCATAATCAGCATTTGTACCCGTGACTAATTGCGATGAATAATGATTGTACCAGATGTTGGGCATAATGTGAACATTCTTTAATATGGAGTAAAATCTAAACCCACGGTAACAAAATCTTCTTTTGAAGTTATATCACCTGTGGGTGTCACAGTTGCCACTGCGCCGGTATTGCTGTAAGTTGCCTCATACGAATTGGAATTATATCCGCCGGGAGATGAGATTACCTGAATAACTGTTATATGTATTGTTATTGATTTTCTTATTTGGATTGTACCCATCATAACGGGCAAAGAATCTTAGTTTATTTTTTACAATATCTCCATGAATGTAAAATGATATTCCTGCTGCTGCCGTATTGATTGTATCAGCACCACCGGAAATTAAAGTGGCTTTGGTATCATTTCTTAATGGTATTAATAAATCCTTCTACGCCTATTGTTAATGCAGGTGTTGTATATGCTACAAAACCTTTCCACATCTGGCGGTCGTGGTGCCAGGTTGGTTGCCAGTTCAAGCGTTGGTAATCTGCATATAAATCAACACAATTTTCTTATTAAAAAACCAATGATAAATATCTCCGTAAAACCATTTAAAACTGGTGGCCGCAGGTTTTGCGCTGCTGCCGTTACCAATTAAAATATCGTATCCGAAATTCTTTGTTTTAGGATCAAAAACACCTTGCAAACCTGCGCCCAAATCGTAAGAAGGCGTACGGCGTATATCTGCAATCGTCCTTTCAACCGATCTGTAATTCCATATTTTTTCTGATAACAACGGGAAAGCTGGTGTAGCCTGCTGACCAAATACAAAATCAGTTCCTTTCCATATGTTTTTCCAGCGAATGTTTGCAAGTTTTACGTAGAAACTCAATTTGCTATTTGAAAGTTCATCTCCGCTTGCTGAAGAACTGGATGGCGAATTGAACGCAGGAAAATTATCTTCTGCAGCCAATAATAATTCTGCCGAAAATTTTTTGGAAATATTATAATCATATCCTAAATAAATACGGCGGAACTGGAAAGCGTTCCTGTTTTTTGGAATACCAGTATATTGATTATTACCTCCGCGATTGAGCGAATCGGCATGGCCTTTATAATAATAATCCCCGAAGCATATACCCCAAATGCGACCGGAATTTGGGCTGCCCGCTTTAAATGCTGAGTCAGAATTTAAAACGAATTGCGCTTTTGATAATAACCGCTATTTAATCAATAAACAATGCACCAGTATTATTACTGTTAATAATAAGTCGCTTTGCCCGTATAACATTTTTGAAAGATAGGCTGGCAGTGTTATGGCATTATTACCGGAATATTACCTTAATGTTAACAAATCATTTTTTTAAGCACAATATTGACTCTTACCGGAGTTATTTTAAACGATCTCCCGTAAATTACAAGATATTCAAGTTCATCTACCGCTCTTTGACATATTTGAACCGGAAGTTTAAATTTTTTTAGATAGGTATTGCTTATCAGAGAAATTGATAACTGACAGTTCTATTTCCAACTTGTCATGTAAACATCAAATGTTTCTTATTTTTGTTAAAAAATGCATTTTAATTAAAAAGAAAATTCCTCCTTATTAATATGCTATGGTATACTTTTGCGCAAATTTATTTTCATGGCATTAAATTCTATTTTAAAATTTTTTTTACCAAAGGATAAAGTTTTTTTCCAGCTATTTGAAAGTGTTGCTGAAACCGTTACGCATATGGCTGCAAAACTTGAAAGAAGTAGTAACTGAAAAAGATTTTGAAAAAAGAGCGCTGTTGATTAAAGAAATTGAAGATCTGGAACATGTAAATGATGATTATACCCATCGCATATTTACTGAACTCGGGCGCAATTTTATAACGCCTTTCGACAGGGAAGACATTCATTACCTCGCCACTTCGCTCGATGATATTTGTGATTATATTTATGCTTCTGCAAAAAAAATAAATTTTTATAAAGTAAATCCCGATGATAGCGGTTTTCAAAAAATGGCTGATCTTATATTAAACAGTTGCAATGAAGTGCAAAAAGCTGTTGTAGAACTAAGGGATATGAAAAATCTGCGGAAAATTACTGATGCCATGGTGGTTATTAACAGTATTGAAAACCAGGCTGATGATATTTTTGATATGAGTATTGAAAAGCTTTTTGAAAATGAGCCTGATGCCAAGGAAGTAATTAAGAAAAGAGAAATTTACCAGGTAATGGAAATTGTAACTGATAAATGTGAAGATGCAGCTAATGTAATTGAATCAATCATCATTAAATATGCGTAAAAAGATACTTATTCAAAAGTATCCATCTTAAAAGTGAACATATGTTCGTTTTTCTTATCATCATTATTATACTTGCGCTTATTTTTGATTATATCAATGGTTTTCATGATGCCGCAAACTCAATAGCTACCATTGTTTCCACAAAAGTGCTTGACGCCTTTCCAGGCAGTGCTGTGGGCAGCCGCTTTTAATTTTATCGCTTTTTTTGTTTTTAAAGAACATAAAGTTGCCGGAACAATAGCCAATATTGTCTCAGAAAATATTATCAATTTTAAAGTGCATATTATCAGCAACTATTGCGGCTATAAGCTGGAATTTATTAACCTGGTATTATGGCATTCCTTCCAGTTCTTCGCATACCTTGATTGGAGGCCTTGCCGGCGCAGCCCTTGCAGCGGGCGGCATCACAGGTGTAAACACGCATCCGGTATTTATTGCATGATTTTTATGGTTTTATCTCCGATAATAGGTTTGATATTTGGATTTCTCATTACACTTGATTACTGTAAATCTCGCAAAAAGGCCAGGCCTGCAAAGGCAGAAAAATGGTTTAAAAGATTCAGTTGGTTTCTTCGGGAGCATTAAGCCTTGCCCATGGCGGTGGCGATTCCCAAAAAACGATGGGACTGATTCTTACTGCTATTTGGTTTTACAATAAAACAGTTCATGGATCTACACGTTGCGATTCATGATATGCCCATGCCCGAATGGTTGCCATTGGCGTGTTATTCAGCTATTGCACTGGGCACTATGAGCGGCGGATGGCGCATTGTAAAAACCATGGGCACGCGCATTACCAAAGGTAACGCCTCTTGAAGGCGTGTGCGCAGAAACAGCCGGTGCATTGACCATATTTCTTACTATTGTATTTGGCATTCCCGTAGCACCACCCATACACTCACGGGCGCAATTGTAGGCGTAGGAGCTACCAAACGCCTTTCTGCAGTAAGATGGGGAGTTACGTTTAATCTTATTTGGGCCTGGATACTTAACTATTCCTGTGAGCGCTCTTGTGGCAGCAGTGTCTATATTTTATAATACATTTTTTTTCCCGATAATTATCTTATACTTCCTATTGGTCAGTTTTTCTTTTTCTTTGTCATATGAAAAAAATATTAGTAACAGGGGGATGTGGATATATTGGTGCCCACACCATTCTCGATTTAATAGAAAATGGTTTTGAAGCCCGTTTGTGTTGATAACAACTCACGGTCCACAACAGCGTTATTGGAAGGAATTAAAAAGTATCGCAGGTAAGCCGGTAAAAAATTACAAAGTAGATCTCTGCAATTTTGATGATACGTATGCCGTTTTCCAGGAAAATACTGATATCGACGGCATCATACATTTTGCTGCGTTTAAAGCGGTTGGCGAATCAGTAGAAAAGCCATTAATGTATTTTGAAAATAACCTTGCCTCTCTCATAAATATTTTAAAGTGCAGAAAGAATTTAATGTGCCTAATTTTATTTTCTCATCTTCATGCACTGTTTATGGCAGCCCTGATGAAATACCTGTAACGGAACAAACGCCGCGAAAGCCTGCTGAATCGCCTTACGGCGCTACCAAGCAAATGGGAGAAGATATTGTAAAAGAATTTACAAAAAACGGTGATACCAAAAGCATTTTATTGCGTTATTTCAACCCGGTTGGCGCTCATCCCTCTGCACTCATTGGCGAATTGCCTTTTGGCAAACCGCAAAATCTCGTGCCTGCCATTACGCAAACTGCCATTGGCAAAATAAACAACTCACCGTTTATGGCGATGATTATGCAACAAAAGATGGTTCATGCGTTCGTGATTATATTCATGTGTGCGATATTGCCCATGCTCATACGCTTGCTCTGCAATATTTAATTAATAAAAAAAATACATCGTCCTGCGAGATTTTTAATCTTGGAACCGGCAATGGGTTTACCGTGCTGGAAGTAATTCAATCTTTTGAAAAAGTAAGCGGTGTAAAGCTTAATTATAAAATTGGGCCGAGAAGGCCGGGCGATATTATTGCCATATATGCTAATAATTCCTTTGGCAAAAGATACTCTGCATTGGGATACAAAATTTTCACTGGATGAGATGATGTCCACTGCATGGAAATGGGAACTAAAGCTGAAAAATGATTCAGCTTTACACAATCCTAATTTTAATATGAATTAATTGTTTTCCTGACCTTGAACTACAACCAACAGATTTTTATATTACAAACTCAATCAGTTCAGCCTGCCTGTTAAATATTATGTAACCGTGCAAGATGCTTTCGTCCAATTTCTCCCGTTGATCAATCCGTGTTTCATTATTATTTTTTATCCTAACGGTCTTATTGTTAATTTGCATAAATTGTTTTCTCTATAAAAAAATGTTGTTATGATAAAAGATATCGTTGCCAAAAATGAAAAAGAAACCAGAGCCGGCTTTGGTGAAGGCATTTATGAATTCGGAAAGAAGAATGAAAACGTTGTGGTGCTTACGGCAGATCTTGCAGGCTCGTTGAAGTTGCATCCTTTTATAAAAGATTTTCCTGAAAGATATTTTCAATGCGGCATTGCTGAAGCAAATATGATGGGCATTGCGGCAGGCCTTACGATTGGCGGCAAAATTCCTTACACAACCACGTTTGCCAACTTTTCTACAGGCAGAGTCTATGACCAGATAAGACAATCTATTGCATATTCTAATAAGAATGTAAAAATATGTGCTTCTCACGCAGGCCTTACTTTGGGCGAAGACGGAGCCACCCACCAGATTCTCGAAGACATTGGCCTGATGAGAATGCTGCCGGGAATGAGCGTTGTAGTCCCTTGCGATTTTAATCAAACAAAAGCTGCAACGCTTGCTGTAGCTGATTACCAGGGCCCGGTGTATTTAAGATTCGGCAGGCCGAAGTGGCCAAACTTTACCGAAGAAAATCAAAAGTTTGAAATTGGTAAAGCACAAATACTTGCAGAAGGAAACGACATTACCATTTTCGCTTGTGGCCATTTAGTTTGGAAGGCAGTTGAGGCGGCAAAAATTTTAGAAGAAAAAGGAATTAGCGTTGAGTTGATAAATCTTCATACCATTAAGCCGATTGATGAAGCAGCAATTATTAAATCAATTCAAAAAACGAAATGCGCCGTTACTGCTGAAGAGCATAATATTCTCGGTGGAATGGGCGATGCAGTGGCTCATGTTTCGGTAAGAAATTTCCCTGTACCAATTGAATATGTTGGCACAAAAGATACCTTTGGAGAAAGCGGAAAGCCTGAGGATCTTCTTAAAAAATATGGGTTAGATACTCCGGACATTGTTGCCGCCGCCGAAAAGGCTATTGCAAAGAAATCATAATTAAAAAATGATCAATTGCTGACTGCCAATAACCTGATCCTGGTTAATTTTCACTCATGAAAAAATATCTGAAATGGATTTCGCTTTTGGCGTTTGTATTTTTTATTTCATGCAAAAAAAATCCTGAAATCAATTGCATTCCCGGTCCCGTTAGTACGAATTGCAACTGCTCCACCGATACAAGTTATGTCTGCGGCTGTAATGGCAAAACATATCTAAACAGTTGTTTCGCTGCCTGCGACGGAGTTACATACTATACGCCCGGAAAATGTCAGTAGAACCAATATCGATCCCCGGTTCTCAATTCACGTCCCTCAGCTCATTCCATCTTGAAGTATATCTTGGTGAACGGAACTCGCGTCGCATTTTCCAATCGGTGTTCACACCCGAAGCGGCAAATTTTACCACATCGTCTCTCATGCTGAAATTCAGGTTGTCAAGCACACTCATTAAAAAACGGCGGCTATTTGCCTCCGGAGGCATAAATAAGTTGCTTTGAACTGAGGTCTCAGGGACAATGCCACTTAGCATCACGCCGGCTTTTTTGTATTGCTTTCCTTGATTAAATATTTGTTCCGTCAGTTTCATTGCTTGTGCAATCAGCACATTGGTGGCCGCCGTAGGAATCATTAGAGTTGCATAAGCGCTTAGCGTAGTGCCGCGGTTGAATGTTGCAGAATAGCTTTCGTCTTTCGCTACAACGAAAATACTTATCCCGGAAGCCACGCAATTTTGTCTTCTCAATTTTTCTGCAGCTCTTGAAGTATAAGTAGCCAATGCCTCTTTTATATCACTAAGCCGCGTGACATTTCTGCCGAACATTCTTGTTGTCGCAATCATTTTCTTTTCAATCAATTCTTCTCCCATACCGATACACGGAATTCCTTTTAACTCTCTTATAAGCCTTCTGCCAACAACTCCCCCGATGTGTTTGTATACCCATTTTTCGGGCATATTTCTCAGTTCCCATGCGTTGGTTATTCCCCAATTCATAAGCTTTTCTGCATAGGCTTTCCCCACGCCCCATATTTCCTTTACATGTGTACGTTTCAATATTTTTATTATATCATCTTCATCAATAAGTGTCGCCACGCATTTGGTTGCAGCCTTATTTTTTTTGGCAAGATGATTGGCAATTTTTGCAAGTGTTTTGGTGGGTGCAATTCCAACTGAAACAGAAACACCCGTCCATTGCTCAACAGTTTCTCTCATTTGCAATGCATATTTATCAAGCAAAACTTTATCATCCATTTTTACATCCAGGAAAGCTTCATCCACCGAGTACACTTCAACGTTAGCCTCTCCAACCAGCATTCTCAGGGTATCCATAACCCTCCTGCTCATATCTCCATATAAATTATAATTGGAAGAAAAAGTGGCTACCTCATATTTTGCTATTAATGGTTTTGCTTTAAAATATGGGCCGGCCATTTCAACACCGAGCTTTTTTGCTTCATCACTTCGTGAAATAATGCAGCCATCATTATTGCTCAAAACAATAACAGGCTTGTGTTGCAGATCCGGGCGAAAAACTCTTTCGCAGGAACAATAAAAACTATTACAATCAACTACTGCATACATGCCCACTTGCCCCCTTAAGGAGGCATTACCCGATTGTTGATTGTTAAAAAATTCTTCTTTTACATTCATAGCATTTCTGTGACATAATTTTTTTTATTCCCTTTTAGGAATTAGGGGTAAACAAATCACCTTGCGTTATTTCTTCCTTTTCATTTTGAAAAATAAATTTTTCTACAGGTTTATATTTTTCTCCTGCCTTTCTTTTTAGTAACAAAGCATGATCAGCGATAAACCTTCCATGAAAATTTGTATGCTGATACTCAAGCCAGCCTTTTTCATATTGCCATGGCAGCAACTTTCTTGCAATAGTAAGATGAGGCTCTGTAATAAAATGCGGCTTGTTATCTTTATCCATCTTCATAAATCGTTGCCCTTGCCTTGCTGCTTTAACGGCACTCATAATCTGTACCTTGCTTACAATATTTATATAAATGGTATGCGAAGGGAAACTTCCAAAGCCTTTCATTTCAATTTTAAAAGGCTGTAATGTTTTTATACTATTACGCAATGCCTGCCTCACTTGGCTTTCAGTTGCCTGGTATTGTTTAAACACAGCCAGAGTAATATGCGGTAAACCCCATCGTGCTGTTTCACAATCAAAATCTTTTGCAAATTTTTCTTTGATAAATTTTATCTCATTCCATAATGCTTCATGCGGTTGCAATACCAGCAAATATTCTATAGGCAATAAATGATTCACTTCTCTCAATTGCGCATCATTAATGTATTCTTGTAATTTCAATGCCTGATTCATATAATTATTATGCTTTAAAAGATGAAGCAAGCTTAAACACTGCCACCTGCCTGCATTTATCGTATTGATTTTGTCGCTTCAGTAAAATCAATTCATTCACTGTAAAACTTGCATTGAATGTTTTTCGTGAATAATCTTTTAATGCTTTTTCATAAACAGCAGGATGCAATCTTCTTGCAATAATCATGTGCGGATACTTGATAAGCATGGCACGCGGAAAGCCGTAGCTTTTTACGTATTCATCAATATTTTTTAATGAAACAGCCAGTTGCTTAAAGGGTTCATGGTCCTGAATTCTTACATAAATAGTTTGCGAAGTGGGGAAGCCGCTGTAATTATTAAGCATTACATTAAAGCAATGATGAGCACTTATTATTCTATGCAGTCTCTTAATGATGGTTTCTTCCATCTGTTCTTTTGCAAGACAATTCAGGATAGTTATATGCGGCAATGTTTTCTTCGCAATACTTACGCCATATTGCTGCGAAAAAATTTCCTTTTCATTTGTTATGGGATCAAATACTTCTTTGGAAGGATGAACTACCAACAGGTATTCAAAACTTTCCTGTGTAATAAACCCCAATGCGGGCGACAATGACAATGTATGATCCACAAAAAAAAATTTAAATGTTGAAAAAAATAATTGCGCGTTTCAAATGCGAAGATAAATAATTTAGTATAATTTAGCTAAATATTTTAGTAAATAAATTTATCAATTATGGAAGATGAAATAAGATATGACACAGACTATACCGGCAGTAAAAATTATACGCAACAGCAGGTAAAAACTGCCAATGCCAACGGTTTTGGGGCCGCTGCCGATGATTACATGGAGCGGGGAATCGATTTAAATGAACAGCTTATTTTAAATAAGCCTGCTACTTTTTTTCTTCGCATGAACAGTGAAGCCATGATTGAAGATGGCATTTTTAGCGGCGATATTCTCATTGTTGACAGAAGTGTGAAAGCGGGCAACGATAAAATAATTGTTGCCATAGTAGATGGTGAATTACTTGTACGCCGTTTGCAAAAAAATTACAATAATGTAGTACTTATTTCTGCTAATAAAAAAATGGGAAACATCACGCTGAAAGAATTTGATGATCGTGGCAATGTATGGGGCGTGGTAACGTGTGTGATTCACCTGCTTGAAAAAAGCTTGTTCGCTACAAAGAAGAATAGCCAGTTTAATCAAAAAGATAAGTATGGTAAAGAGCAAAGATTTTATTGATCTATTTGTCTGAACCATGATTTATAGGATTAACTGATTTACATGATTACGTTCTAAAAATTATAGAATGTCAACCGAACTCATAAAAAGAGTTAAGAAAATATTTATTACTATTTAAAATATTTACCAATGAAAAATATTTCGCACAATCCTAACGCTAAGCCACAACCGAGAATCCAGGAAGATACTGTTCAATATAATTATGGACGGGGAGCACAGATCAATACAAAAAATAAGTTTTTAGTAAACGAAGTTTCCAAAGAACATGTAGAAGGCATTGATGATTGGGAAGAAAAAATGCTGCCCACTATTTACCTTGAGCAGGAAGTAAAAACAATTGTAAATAAAGTGGACAGCCCGGATGTGGGTATGAGCTACAGCATGAACCCTTATGCAGGTTGTGAGCATGGCTGCATTTATTGCTATGCCCGGAACGTCCATGAATACTGGGGTTACAGCGCGGGAATGGATTTTGAACAAAAGATTATCGTAAAGAAAAATGCTCCGCAATTACTGCGAAAATTTTTAATGCATCCAAAGTGGGAAGCCACGCCGCTGATGCTTAGCGGCAACACAGATTGTTATCAACCTGCAGAACAAAAGTATCGGTTGACAAGAGGCATGCTTGAAGTGTGCAATGAATTTAACCAGCCGGTTGGTATCCTCACAAAAAATTCATGGATATTAAAAGATAAAGATGTGCTGCAGGAAATGGGAAAGAAAAATATTGTTTCGGCAATGGTATCTATCACGTCTTTCAATGAAGATTTAAGAAGAGTGATGGAGCCACGAACTACAACAGCAAAACAAAAACTGAAAGTGATCAATGAATTGAGCAGCGCCGGTGTGCGCATGGGTGTTATGATGGGGCCGATGATTCCGGGATTAAATGAACATGAAATGCAACGTATCATGAAAGCAGCAAGAGACAACGGCGCAACCTTTACGGCTTATACTTTTATAAGATTGAATGGCGCTATTAAATTTTTATTTCATGACTGGCTGTATAAAAACTTTCCTGACCATGCAGATAAAGTTTGGCATCTTGATTGAAAGCAGTCATGATGGAAAAGTGAATGATACCCGCTTTGGTGTGCGCATGCGTGGCGAAGGTCCGATTGCAAAATTGGTCGCGGAGCAATACCGCAAGTATGGAAAGCTCTACGGAATGAATGCAGAAGACTGGAGTTTGGATAGAAGTATTTTCAGAAGGCCCGGTGGGCAGGGGAAGTTGTTTTGAAGTTTTAGGCCGCTGTATTTGGCTAAAGATTGTATATTGTATAAAATTAAGTTTGATATGAATTTACAAGTGAAAACGAATTTTAAGTTATATATGAGGCTTGTTCATAGAAAGAAAAACTCTCAATTTTGTCCTATACTTTTAGGACAAAAAAAAGTAATAATAACTGGCTCGCTAAGACAACAGAGGCGATCCATGAAACCTTAGAAATGTAGTTCTATTTACTACAGAATGTAGAAAGGACAATTATTTTTACTATGGAATTAAACTCAAATATTCTCACTTATCAGATAAACCATATTTTAGTTTGATAGTGATTGGCCAGCCCATAGAAACAAGTGCAAATTTATAAAACTGGAAGAACAACTGGTTCCAACACCTCACTTCAATAGTTATGATGAACATGGTTGTGAAATTGCATATAAAACAAAAACTTTGAAAAAAATAATGAGATAATTGCAATTCAAAAAGATATCAACTTTGGAGTAGCTCACTTTTGCAGTGAATCAAATACTCGTTTGCATTTAGATGCTTTTCCAGAAATACAGTTACCATCTCCTCCCACTTTAGGTTTTGATATAGATATCTTAAACCGTTCTTTATCAAAAAGCGAAATCTCTATTATTATTTCAGATATTGATAAATATTATAAAAAAGAAGAAGGTAAAAGAATATTATATCCTTGCGATGGAAGATTTAAAGAAATTCAACAAAGAATTAAAAGTAGAATTTTAGATGATATAGAATTACCAAATTTCTTTACAGGATAAAGGATAAACAAATATTAAAATGCTAAAAGGCATCAAGGAAACAAATATAAATTTACTACTGAATAAAAAAATTCTTTCCTTCAATTAGCTGGCATTTAGTATACTGGAATGTTTTTAGCTAATGGATTTTCAGCACGATATTTCTTCACTATTAACTAAGCTTACTACTTATAAAGGAATGTTGCCTCAAGGATGTCAAAAAAGTACATCTATTGCAAATTTAGTTTTTATTCCTGTTGATATAGAAATTAATAACTTTTGTAAACAAAATAATATAATTATACAAGATTTATAGAAGATATAGGTATGTCATCTCCTAAAAATTTCAAAAGTTTCACTGACTATTTATTAGAATTTTTAGAAGGCCAATTTTAGAATAAGCCAGAAAAACACTATATGCAACTAAAGTTTCTATTACAGGAATTGAACCAGCTAATAATTCTTTAAAGCTACAAGTAATCTTTTGATACTTTAGCTGACGCAACTTTACTTTCAGACAATCAGATGAATAGGCAAAAAAAATTATTTGAAAAGTATAAAGCAAGCCAATTCAAAAAATAAAATTTTTATTTTCAAAAAAATGAAATGCATAAGACAACTATTTAGCAATAATTTATACTCAATATGTCAATATCAACTTTTCATAAACAACAATTGGGTTCATGTATTTATACAATAGCTGATATAAGCAGTCTTTTGCATATTCCTAAGTATAAGGTCCGTCGGTACTTAAATGAATATCGGAATGAAAGAGCCGGAAAAAAATTTTTTAATGAAACTTATTCATGGTCTGTTGATAATAAAATAAAAGCCGTAAATTTTTATACGCTTATTGAATTATACACTTGCTTTCATCTACAGGACTTAGGTGTTACAACGAAATAAATTCTGAAATCTAGAACCGCGATGGCTAAAGATTTAAATATTCCTTATCCTTTTGCAAAAGATACAATTTTAAGCGACGGAAAAAAATATGGTTTGAATTTAAAGATAGCATTGTAAAAGCTGATGGTTCAAGGCAAACAGATTTTGTTGAATTTATTCGTGACTTTGCAAATAAAATTGATTTCAACTCAAATTAAATAGCAGAAAAATTCTGGCCTGCCGGAAACAAAACGATGTAGTATTAATCCGCAGAAGCAGTTTGGCCAACCCATTTTAATGGTACAAATATTAATGCGGAATTAATCTATTCAATGTATGAAAGTGGTGAGCGCAACAGACGCAATTAGTATTTTGTATGACATCACAAGCAAGCAGGTTAATGATGTTATTTCTTTCTATAAAAAACCGGCGATATAAATGTGAAATCTACATAGATGACGTAACCTCTCATAATATGTAGCAGATGCGCTAAACTCTCTAAACAAAGGCTACTTCAGGGATATAATTGTTTACTCCACAAAAATAAAATTAGGTAAAGGACAAGCCGGATGAAATTATTATTCCTTCAATCGGAAAGGTTAACGGTATTTTAATAACCAAGATTTGAACATTCACAGAACAAGGCTTCAATACCAGCTTTGCAAAGAATATAAAATTGGAATCTTCTTTTTAAAGATGCAAAAGGAATGGACAAACATTGGGAAATAGTAAAGCTTCTTGTTAATTCCTGGAAGAAATTCTTGATAAAGTTGCCAAAAATAAAAGGCCATTTGGCTATGAAATTCCTATAAGAGGAAAGATGAAAAAGATATAGCGATTCGGTTATTTAAAAAAATTGCGGCAACCGAAGTCAGGAAGTAATTACTAAGAAAAATACAGTAGAAAGAGATACTTGATCGACTTTCATCTCTTGAAAATCAAAAATAGCATTTTCGATTTTTCAAGGATGATTATTATCAGATAAACTACTGAATCTCTTAATATGCTCTTTTGCTTCATCGGAAAAATCTTGTAGTTCTTTCTCTGTAATGTATCCTTCTTTTAAAATTGCCGATAGTGTGATCAGTTAATCATGGCTTCGTAAATCATCATAACGCCGTTCCAGGTGTTTAAGAAAATTATTCAGATAAGTCCGCGTCTCGTGAAATATTTCTCTGCTTGTAGCAGCACTATTTTTCCATTTAGCTATACATGCAAGTATTTTAAAAATACCTGTACACTCTCTACGGTGTTGTTGCAGCCAACAAGTATTTCATAAATCATGAATACGGGTAAGACATTTGTATTTTTGAATATGGCATTACTCGAAGTAAAAAACATAACGAAGCAGGTAGGTAAAAATATCATAGTTAATAATATCAGTTTTGAACAAAAGGCTTTACAAAAACTTGCTATTGCAGGAGAATCAGGTGCAGGTAAATCAACCTTGCTAAAGATCATTTCCGGCAATGCACAGCCCGATAGTGGAACTATACAATTTAATGGTAAAAAAGTGATCGGGCCGGAGGAAAAATTGTTAGCCGGCCATAAAGAGATCGCTTATTTATCGCAGCATTATGAGTTACATAATAATTATTATGTAAAAGATTTGATTTGGTTTCAAATTAAAATTAGCGAAGACGCGGCAACGCAGTTATTTGAAATATGCAGGATCACTCATTTGCTGGAACGCAGAACAAATCAGCTTTCCGGCGGAGAAAAGCAGCGCATTGCCTTGTGCATATTACTGGTAAAATCCCCGAAGATGTTGATGTTGGATGAGCCGTTTTCTAATCTTGACCCGATACATACCGATATTTTGAAAGCGGTATTGGAAGATATCACACAAAGATTGCAAATCACTTGTTTGCTTACATCGCATGATCCGGATGATACACTTTCCTGGGCTGATGAAATTATTGTGATGAAAGAAGGAAAGATCGTTCAGCAGGGAACACCACAAAAAATTTATTATCACCCGGCGAATGAATATGTCGCAATTTTATTTGGAAGATATAATCTTTTGAAACCCGGCCCCGCTGCATTATTTGGCCTGGAGACTAAAGAAAACATGATGATGCGTCCGGAAGATTTTGTGATTAATCCAAGCCTGCAAAATGGCGTAGAAGGTCTTATACAAAAGATAAGTTTTTGGGGGAGTTTTTATGAAGCGGAAGTGTTAGTTGATGATACGAAGATTATAGTGAAAATGATGAAGAATGAGTGGGAGATCGGGCAGAAAATCTCAATAAGTGTTTGTCAAAATTATAAGATCATTAAATAATTTAAAATTATAAGATTCAATTTGAACCAATTAATTTTTAAAATTTTTTTTATCCGAAGAGCAAGCCTATGATTTTTTGAAAGTTAATAATCTACCCAATTAATTTTTTAAACCATTTTAATTTGCCTTTGAAAGGCGGGTATCTTAATGATGGGTCAATCTTCGTATAACTTTTTAATACGGGCTTTTCATGTGTGAATGTATCGAAGGTGTTTTTGCCGTGATAAGCTCCTAAACCACTATTGCCAACACCGCCAAAAGGCATTTGCTTAATGGCATTCTGCACAACAGTGTTATTAATGCACCCGCCTCCAAAAGAAACTTTTCTAACCCATTCTTCTTCAGTTTTCTTATTAGCTGTGAAGAGATACAGGGCCAAAGGATTTTCATTTTGCTTAACCATTGTCATCGCCTCCTGCGTATTGCCAAAAGGCAATACCGGCAATATCGGACCAAAAATTTCTTCTTTCATTATAGAATCATCTAAAGAGATATCGGTGAGGATTGTTGGTTCTATATACAAGGATGCTGCATCACTTTTTCCGCCAAAAAAAATATTTTTAGGATGTATATAACTTACCAATTTTTTAAACCTGTTTAGATTAATTATTCTTCCGAAATCCCCGCTGGTGGCCGGATTGTCAGAGTAAAATTTCTGAATCGTATTTTTTAACTCCTCCAGTAAATCATTTTTGATTGATTGCTGAACCAAAATATAATCGGGAGCGATGCAGGTCTGTCCGGCATTTAGAAACTTACCAAGCACAATTCGTCTTGCCGTAATCGTTATGTCAGCATCTTCATATACTATGCAAGGGCTTTTTCCACCAAGCTCCAATGTAACGGGAATTAAATTATTTGCGGCGAGCTTGTAAATTTCCTTACCGGTTGTGGTACTGCCTGTATAAAAAACATGGTCAAATCTAAATTGATTCATTAAAGCCGGGACTACCATTGAGCCTTCGCCGGTAATCACTCTTACATAGTCCTCAGGGAAAATTTCTTTCATCACCCTTACAATAAATTCTGCCGTAGCCGGCGCCAGCTCCGATGGCTTTAGCACAGCACAATTGCCGGCGGCAATAGCGCCAACCAGTGGAATCAATAACAATTGCAAAGGATAATTCCACGGAGCTATAATTAGAACCACTCCTAACGGCTGCCGGTAAATTTTCGCAGAAGAAGGAAAAGTTACCAGGCCAGTAGCAAGCTTTCTCGGTTTCATCCATTTGTGTAAATTCTTAATTGCATCGCTAATTTCACTCAATAACAAGCCGGTCTCCGACACCCATGTTTCTTCTTTGCTTTTTTTCAGATCTGAGTATAGAACGGAGTTAATTTCCTCCTCGTATTTTATGACTGTGTTTTTTAATAATTCCAGGGCATTTTTTCTGAATTTATAGGAAAGTGTTTCTCCGCTTTCAAAGAAACTTCCGCAGGTTTTTGAGTGCAAAATTTAAATCAGGCATATCCGCTACATTTGTCTGCTCAAGTTAACTTCATCCCATGAAAAAATATAATAATTATGGATGATGCATATTTTATGAAGCAGGCATTAAGCGAGGCACAAAAGGCATTTGATGCCGATGAAGTTCCGATTGGTTCAGTAATAGTGGTGGAGAACAGGATAATTGGCCGCGGATACAACCAGGTTGAAACCCTGACTGATTCCACCGCACATGCAGAAATAATTGCCCTCACTTCAGCCTTTAATTTTTTGGGCGCAAAATATTTGCCGGAAGCTACCATCTACGTTACTGTTGAGCCTTGTGCAATGTGTTGCGGAGCATTGTATTGGAGCAAGATCGGTAAATTAGTGTATGGCGCAAAGGATCCAAAACATGGCGGTCTTTCCAGGGTAGCCTTGCATCCAAAAACAGAAATTCTTGGCAACATTTATGCTGATGATTGTATTGATCTTATGCAAAGCTTCTTTAGAAAAAAAAGATAAAATAATTTGAGTGTTTCGCATTCCGGAATTATTTAGTTGTCTTCACGCTTTGCAAGGGATAGTAAGTAAATTTGCAGTAATTACAATTGTTCATT
This sequence comes from uncultured Chitinophagaceae bacterium, assembly GCA_963823305.1. GTDB lineage: Bacteria > Bacteroidota > Bacteroidia > Chitinophagales > Chitinophagaceae > Ginsengibacter. Next base: position 29,336 of record CAWGLC010000004.1, on the reverse strand, counting down.
TTTAAAATATTATTTTATGGCATTCACATTACCGGCTCTACCCTACAGTTTCGATGCACTGGAGCCAAATATTGATAAAGAAACGATGCAAATACATCATGACAAGCATCACCAGGCGTATGTTGATAATCTTAATAAGGCTATTGCCGGCACGCCCAATGAAAATAAATCGCTGGAGGAGTTGCTTGCCAATGCAGGAAAAATAAGCCCTGCGGTTCGCAATAATGGCGGCGGCCACTGGAATCACAGCTTCTTCTGGGAAATTTTATCTCCCGATGGCGGTGGCAAACCCGAAGGCAAATTAGCAGATGCTATTAATGAAGCATTTGGTTCGTTTGATGAAATGAAAGAAAAATTTAATGCTGCGGGTGTCTCAAGATTTGGAAGCGGATGGGCTTGGCTTGGTGTAATTGATGGCAAACTTACTATTTGCTCGACGCCCAACCAGGATAATCCTTTAATGGATGTTGCTGAATGCAAATGTAAGCCTGTATTAGGTTGTGATGTATGGGAACATGCCTATTACTTAAAATATCAGAATAAAAGAGCCGACTATTTAAAGGCATTCTGGAATGTCGTTAACTGGAAGAATGCCGCCCAACATTTTGAAAACGCAACGGCAAAGTTAGTAACCGCATAAACACTGAGGTTCTATAACGTACAGGACTATTCGAATTTATTTTATGAACCGCCTTCTTATAAAGGCGGTTCATTTTTTTTATAAAGACTATTGTTTACAGATACAAAATTATAGCGTTGCCATATCTATCACAAAGCGGTAACGAACATCGCCCTTAAGCATTCTTTCATAGCTTTCATTAATATCTTTAATATCAATAACCTCCACATCGGAGGTGATATTATGTTCGGCACAGTAGTCAAGCATTTCCTGGGTTTCGGCAATTCCGCCAATGAGTGAGCCTGCGAGGCTTCTTCTTTGAAGAATAAGATTAAAAGCCGGTACATGAGCAGGCTCAGACGGAGCTCCGACACACACCATCACACCATCCCTGTTAAGCATGTTCAGATAGATATTATAATCGTGCGGCGCCGAAACGGTATCCAGGATAAAATCAAAATAATTGCCCATTGCTTTTACCTTCTCTTTATCGCTCGTCAAAAGAAATTTATGAGCGCCTAATCTTTTTGCATCTTCTTCTTTAGAGGAAGAATGGCTGAGCATGGTAACTTCAGCGCCAAACGATACGGCAAGTTTTACGCCCATGTGACCCAACCCCCCAAGCCCTAAAATGCCAACCTTATCTCCCTTTCCAACTTTCCAATGACGTAGAGGAGAATAGGTGGTAATACCGGCGCAAAGCAGAGGGGCCACACCTTCAAGCGGCAGCTTGTCAGAGATTTTTAAAACAAAATCTTCATGCGCCAATATTTTTTTGCTATAACCTCCATAAGTCATTCCGCTTCCGTCTTTTTCTTTTCCGTTGTAAGTTCCTACCATTCCTTTTGTGCAATATTGCTCGAGTCCATCATTACAGTTGTCACATTCGCGGCAACTGTCTACCATGCAACCTATAGCGGCCAGGTCGCCCGCCTTATATTTTTTTACCTGGTTGCCCACTCTTGTAACCCGGCCAACAATTTCATGACCCGGCACCACAGGGTAAACGGTGCCGCCCCATTCATTACGTGCCGTGTGAAGATCGCTGTGGCAAACTCCACAATAAAGTATATCGAGTTCTACATCATGTGGATTAGGTTCTCTTCGCTCTAAACTCCAGGGTTCAATAGGTGTTGTTGCGCTCTTGGCTGCATAAGCCTTTGTTGTTGACATAATTTTTTTTTAAGAATAACAAAGTTAATTCTTAAAAGTTTGAACAGAACTATTTGAAAAATAAACGGACTTTAATTATCGTTTTTCGATTTATTTTAAAAAAGACATAACTTTCATTTTAACAGAGATCGCACTTACTTAAAACTGTTTATGAAAAAATATTTTCTCTTCGTTTGTTTATGTTCTTTGTTATCGCATATTTCTTTTTGCCAGACAAATGACAAGCCGGAACTAAACAAAATAATAACTGACAGCATAATGGCAGCACGTAAAGACAGCGTTAAATGGGCCAGGCTGGACAGTCTTGCATATTTCCCTTTGATTAAGGCCGGAACGTTTTCAGGTGTACTTCCCGTCGAAGGTGTCGATGAAGTTCCGAGTCCTAAACGGCAATACAAGTTGTTGTTTGAGTTCACGCTTAACTTTAAAGACACCAGCCATGAAAAATTAAATCCTGGTCTTGTGGAAATTGCGCGAGTTCTTAACTTACACGTAGCTTCCGGCATACCTATATCTCATATTCATCCTGTTATAGTGGTGCACGGCCCTTCGCTTTTTGCAATTCGAAATAATGATGTTTTCCAGGCCAAATACAAAAAGAATAATCCTAACAGTAAGCTTATTGCGGACTTAATGAAAAACGGCGCGAGGTTTATCGCCTGCGGGCAGGCCATGATGTTTCTTGATGTAAAAAAAGCGACTTATACCCGGGGGTAAAAGTATCACTAACGGCTCAAACTGCTTTATCTAACTACATTGGCCAGGGCTATGTGTGGTATCAAATATCAGATGACAAATAAATATTGATCTTTTAGTTTCTGCATTTGATTTGAATTAACTAACCTGTCATCATTTCTGTGTTTATCTTCAAACATTCTTAATCTTTGTTTGTAATTAACAATAAACTTATGGCATTATTATTTGAGCCCCTGAAGATCAGAAGTGTCGAACTTAAAAACAGGATAACGGTATCGCCTATGTGCGAATATTCAAGTGTTGATGGCTTTGCAAACAATTGGCATCTTGTTCATTTAGGCAGCAGAGCTGTTGGCGGTGCAGGTTTGGTATTTACAGAAGCTACGGCTGTGTCACCCGAAGGCAGAATTACGCCTGATGATCTTGGTATCTGGAAAGATGAGCATATTGATTTTTTAAAAACAATTACAACATTTATAAAAGAAAATGGAGCTGTGCCAGGAATTCAATTAGCACATGCAGGCCGCAAGGCAAGCCATTCCAGCCCGTGGAAAGGAAACAAACCTTTGCAGGAAAACGAAGGAGAATGGAAAACATTAGCTCCTTCTTCATTGGGTTATAAAGACACCGATCCGTGTCCCAAAGAGATGAGCAAAGAAGATATCAATACCTTAATTGCAGATTTTGCCAAAGCCGCCGAAAGAGCATTGCAGGCCGGTTTCAAGGTTTTTGAAATACATGCTGCACATGGATATTTGATCAATGAATTTTTATCGCCTCTCAGCAATAAGCGCAGCGATGAATATGGCGGCTCATTCGCAAACAGGATTAAAATTTTGATTGACATAGTAGAAGCAATAAGAAAAGTTATTAAAGATGAGTTTCCTTTATTTGTAAGAATATCTGCAACAGATTGGGTAGAAGGCGGCTGGGAAATTAATGATTCTGTAAACCTTTCAAAAATATTAAAAGAAAAATCAGTCGATCTTATGGATTGCTCTTCCGGCGGAAATTCTCCAAATCAATCAATTCCTGTTGGACCGATGTACCAGGTTCCTTTTTCACAAAAAATTAAAAAAGAAGCCGGGATACTTACGGGCGCTGTTGGCTTGATCACTAATGCAAAAGAAGCTGAACAAATACTCCATGATGGGCACGCTGATCTTATCATTTTAGCACGACAATTTTTAAGGGAACCCTATTTCCCTTTACACGCCGCAAAAGAATTAAACGCAGACGTGTCATGGCCGGTTCAATATGAAAGAGCGAAAAAATATTAAGCAATTATTCTTCAGGAAATATTATTGCACGATGATAAAATAAAAAAGCTCCGATTATTTACCGGAGCCCTGATTAGTAGAATTAAGTAATTTATTTTTTTACATTCACTGTAATAGCGTCAGATAATTTGCTTCCGTAAGAGCGATGGATTCCGTCTGCAAATTGGAGGGCTAACCTGTGTTTGCCAGGCGTTAGGGAAATAGTCGCTTCTTTTTGTGCATTGCCGAAGTGAAGGTGCGTACTGTCTTTGGCTATTACAACTCCCGTGGCTGTTGAATCTCCATCATCAATTAATAAATGAAAATGACCAGAATTTGGCTTTATAGTGCCGGCAGAATCCACCGAAATGTTGGTAGCACCCATCTCTACTTTTACAGGTGAAGAAACCGTTTGCCCATTTTTAAGATTTTTAAAAAACACTTTTGCGCCAGCCGGTATGGCCGGAAGCGCATCTACTGTCGTGGTATTCATTGCCGCATGAGATGTGTCGCTCATACTGCTCGTATCGGTTTTCATTTGAGTAGAATCAGTCGAAGAACTTTCACTGCTACTCCCGGAGTTACAAGAAACTAAGCCCATTAACAGGACTGCAGGAATACAAAGGATTTTTTTCATTGTAATATATTTTAAGGTTGAATATACGTAATAAATTCAGGCTCTACAGGCGAATGCCATGTCAAAAGAAGATAAAACCAGAGGAACAAAATAATTTTTATTAAAACTATTGTTACCCGCAGCAGCAACCTCTCCAATGAAAATAGTCTTTTTTAGCGGCTCAGTGCTTACTTTTTTCCGGTTCCAACCCCGCGGACAAAATCGTTTTCAAGTAATATATTAGTTAGGTCGTTAGCCTTTTGCTTAGCTGTTATATCCGGGAAAATCCAATAATTTTTTTACTATTGATACATTTTGAACATGCTCAAAAGGATATTTTAAAACATTAAAAATTAATGATAACAGAATAGTAATCAAATGATTTAAATTACTTATCTTTTCCTATTTTTATATCTAATTTATTATTCAAAAGAATTAACTACTTATATATTGGCTAATAATTATTTCTAATTGACTGCAGCCATATTTTCGATGAATATTAAAATTTTTTTTATCTAAATTTTTATTTATTGCAAAAACTTTTACAAATCTTTTTATGAAAATTTTTCTGATCAAACCAGCATTTATTTTATGCCTGGCGACTACTCTTGCATTTTCTGCAAATGCACAATACACTGAAACCTTCGAATCGCAAACACCTAATGCCAGCTCTTTTACCAGTAATGGCCAGAACTTTACGCTCACAAACAGTTTTATCATCTATAGCTCAAGAGGAGGTTATGGATACCAGCATTCAAACCGGTTTATAGACAATAACGATAATGTTGCGACTAACCAGGCTAACTCGATAAAAACTACCAATGGCGCAAAGTTTACAGTAGACAACCTTTGGCTATACGTTTCAACAGATGGCGGCAACAATCCTTCGGATGATGGTTCTGTAATTATCACCGGAAAACTTGGGGGAGTAGTTAAGTTTACGATAAATAAAACATCCGGCTTTACTAATTCTTTTGTGCCTGACAATGGTTATTCTTATGTCGATTTTACGACAGAAGGAGGAACCGATAACAGCGTTATCAGCATTGATGAAATTGAATTTCAGCTCCAGGGAAATTTCAATTACATAGGTATCGATAATTTCACCTGGGCCCCTTCGTCAACGTTACCTCTTTCTTTACTGTCTTATACAGCCTCCGTTCAGCCAGGTGGTAAAGTAAAATTAAGCTGGCAAACCGCTTATGAAAATAATACAAAGCAATTTATTATTGAAAAAAGTAATGACGGACAAACATTTAAACAATTAGGAATAGTCGCAGCTTCCGGCAATAGCAACGTTACAGCCAATTATGAATTTATTGATCCAGGCACCTTTTAAAGGTGTAAATTATTATCGCCTGGATGAAGTTGATATAGACGGATTTATAAAGCAATTAGGTATCAGGGCGGTTACGTTCAATAGCCTGTTTACCAATGCAGTTCTATATCCGAATCCTGTAGTTGGCCAGAGCTTTACTTTGAGCACATCGTTGCCTGCTACTGCTGAAAACAGCTACATTCTTACTGACATCTCAGGAAGAATTATCCAAAGAGGAAGAATAACTTCTCCACTGCAACAGGTAAATGTTTCTCAACTGACTCCGGGAAGTTATGCCATAAAGCTAAGCGATGGCGAAGTAATCAAATGGATAAAAAATTAGCCTGCTGTCTCATTTGTTATAAAATATTTTAAAAAAAACTCCGGTATGTGCCGGAGTTTTTTATTGGAAGCAAGACAAGGCCGTTCACATAGTTGATACTTATACCCTGAAGTATTATTATCGCCTGACAATTTCGGTAAAATAATTACGATTAGCCCTAATCGTTATAATCGCCTAAATAATAGTTCATCTTAAAAAAATTGTGCTTTCACATAGGTGTAAAGCTTTTTAAAACGGCAATAGCGTCGTGGTAATATTCGCGTGCATAGGATATCCATATATAAAAACTGATATCTGGATTATCCGGATTTACTAACAAAACGACGGTAGAAGGAAAATCATTTTTAGTTCCGTCAATCGCACAACCCCAATAACCGTTTACATTTTCAAGATAAATGGGTTGAGTGGTTCCATCCGAATTTTGCGAATTATAATTGAGGGATAAACTATTAGCCCATGTAACCAGGGAATTTTTCATTCCATCGTAGGTAAGATTTTCACCTTTTCGCGGATAGATGTCCATTGCCATCGATTTATTGGTAGCTTCATAAACAGTGGCATCATTTTTTTGAAGGATCAGGTTATCCGGTGCTTTAAATTTTATTTTATAGGTGTCCCAGGTCCAGGTTTGTAATGTTTGAGCATGCAAAAAAGTGCTTACTGCAACCAATATTGCCGTTTGAAAAATTTTGTGTATCATATATATTTGTTTTAAGTGTATGAAACGATCTTCAATCAACGAGCGAATGCAACGATAAGAAAGGGCTTTACAGGTAAGCTTTATTTTTGGGTGTTTTTGCAGGTTAACTAACTAAATTATTCCCCTGTTTTAAATTTTACAACAGGCAAGAATACATAGCAACAATAACTATTTCAAAAGATCAGCAATAGCGATTATAATATGACATTGGATTGATGCGGGGAGGAGATAAGCATTTAGCTTCGGAGGTTCAAGATCGAACTCTTTATTCTGTTAACTGAGCCCTATTGTTTTTCAAAAGTAGTACTAAATATAATGCAATGTAAAATTGCAACAATTAATTTCGGCCTAATTCAAAACGCTGGCGTCTTTTTCGGTTTTAATATTTTTTTGATTTTTTATTTTTGCCCAACCGCCTGCGATGTTGCGAACATTATGGTATCCATGCTTTTTTAAGAGTGAGGCGGCTATTAAGCTTCTGAATCCGCTTCCGCAATGGACATAAATATTTTGATTTTCTTCCAACAACGCAATCCGGGCTGCATCAGTCATTTCATTAAGCGGGAGATTAATGGCATCCTTTATATGGCCTTCAGCAAATTCATTTTCTTTTCTCACATCTACTACCACAAGATTGTCGTCAAAAGGTATATCCATGGCCAATTCATCAGCTTCTATATCAATAATCATATCTATAGGTTCTCCGGCTTTTTTCCAGCTATCAAAGCCCCCTTCGAGATAGCCTTCTACATTATCAAACCCAACTCTTGCCAGTCTTACAATGGTTTCTTCTTCTTTCCCAGTATCTGTTACTAATATGAGCGGCTGATGAAAGTCAAGAAGACTTCCGGCCCATTCCGCAAATCTGCCTTCGAGGCCAATAAATAAAGAACCGGGAATAAAGCCATTAGAAAATTCGGGGCCCTTTCGCGTATCAAGCACGAGCATATCGCCGGCCATTTTTAATTTGAAATTATTGACATCCAATGGCGTAAGTCCTTTTTTTCTAACATCATCAAGGCTTTCATATCCCTCTTTATTAATTTTAGCATTTATTGAAAAATAGCGTGGCGCCTCATCCAGGTCCGCTGTCACCGACGCAATAAATTCCTCCCGTGTTTGCGGCTGCAAAGCATAATTAGTTTTCTTCTGATTCCCGATCGTTGTAGTGGTTTCCGGACCAAGATTTTTGCCGCAGCTTGAGCCGGGGCCGTGCGCAGGATATACTATAATATTATCGGACAATGGTAAAATCTTATTCGTGATGGTATCATACATTATGGAGGCCAATTCAGCAGAACTCAAATTGCCACTGCTCAAATCAGGGCGTCCCACGTCTCCTACAAATAAGGTGTCGCCGGTAAATATGCAATAAGGCCTATTATTTTCATCGTGTAAAAGATAACAAGTCGATTCCAGAGTATGGCCCGGAGTGTGAATTACTTCTAAAGTGACGCTGCCAATTTTAAAGGTTTCGCCATCTTTCGCAAGATGAAACGGAAAATTAGCTTGTGTACCGGGACCATATACAATAGTGGCGCCTGTTTGTTTGCTTAAATCAATATGACCACTTACAAAATCTGCATGAAAATGCGTTTCAAAAATATATTTAATTTTACAATTATGTTGTTTGGCAAGTTCTAAATACACTTCCGTATCTCTGATAGGATCTATTACAATTGCTTCACCTGCGCTTTCCAAAAAATAGGCCGCTTCGCTAAGACATCCTGTATATATTTGTTGCAGGTACATATAAATCTATTATTTAAATAATTGTTAATTAATTGCCAAGGAAAATTATTTGGATAACAACCGAATAACGTTGCAAAGGTAAAATAAATAAAAAAGCCTAAGAAGAAATGCAGAAAATTAACAGCCGGAAATCAGGCCGAGAAGATTTTTTACAAATTCATTGATTGATTCAATGCGTAACGAATTAATTGAATAAAAAATAAATTTACCCTCACGATGGGTAACTACAATTCCCGCTTTTCTTAAAATGGCAAGGTGTTGTGAAGCAACAGACTGCTCTAAGCGCAATTTTACATACAATTCAGTAACGGTAAGTCTTTTATCATCATAGATGGTTTTGATTATCTGTTGGCGAAGTCTATGATTTAAAGCTCTTAAAACAAGGGATGCCTTTTTTACCTTATGATAATCAATCTCGGGAACCAGTTCATTTTGTACACCTGTCCCTTGTTCATGATGAAATTTTGCGGGCTCGGGAAAGGTCATAAATTTAATTTTAAAGTGTGGTATATCAGCAATTCCGGACTGTAAAGATAAATATTAGTTATAAAAATATCTGAAAAAATAAGATAAATAAAACAAAAAAATTATTTAAGCAAAAAAATTATTTTGCAGATATAGTGTGAAAATCTTTTATATAAAACGGCTTCACATTGGAAATATTTTCAAACTCATTATTCTTAAATTTTTGCCATGAAATTTGCGCTATTGCCTCCATAGAAATGTCGGCGTCTATAAATTTCGCATTTGCGTTTTTCGTCAATTCCCTAAACTTGGAGCTTCCGCTTCCCGAAAAGATAGTTGCATTGCTGCCCAGGATATTTGAAAAAGAGTTTTCATCAAGAATAATTGCCTCAGGCGCAATTATTTGCTTCATATTGCCATCGTAAACCGCCGCATAAACCTCCATGCGCCTGGCATCTATCATGGAGGCGTATAATGCAATAGTATCCCGCACGATCAGTAGTGTTGAAAGGGCAATTAACTCCAACGAATTATACGTTATCAATGGAATATTCAGCGCATAACACAATCCCTTTGCCGCGGCAAGCCCCACTCTTATTCCTGTGTAAGAACCAGGGCCACTACTAACGCCAATTGCATTCAACTCTTTTACATTGATATTTTGCTTCTTTAACATATTATGAATGGCCGTATGGAGGAATGAAGCATGCTGTTTGGAATCCATATTTACATTAAAATCAATTACATCTTTGCCCAGACAAAGATTTACGATGGCGGTTTCCGTGGCTGTATGAATATTTAAAATGTAAGGCATTGCTGTTATAAGGAAGAAGTAAGCTCAAAATATTTTTTATTTAATAAAGGCGCCGGCAAATAGCGTTTATCCGTTAGCGATAGTTTTTGTAAAAGAAGATAAATATTTTTCAACCCGATCTTTTCTGCCCACTCAAACGGCCCACCCGGGTAATTGGTACCCAAAATCATCGCTTTGTCAATTTCTTCAACAGAACTTATTTGATCCCCCAAACAAAAAAAAGCTTCATTTATAAGCATGCTAATTACGCGGGCTGCTACCAGGCCCGGCTCATCTTGTACAAAAACCATATTCCAGCCAAGTTCCCCAAATATCACTGAAGCGCTGGAAATGTTGCCAGATGCTACTTCCCATGTTTCCCGTTTTAAAAAGCCAGGCCATCCGTTTACACGACTAAAATTAGCCGGCAATTTTTTTTCCTTTAATGTTTCAATCACAGAATTAATAAAAACAGGTGTTTCTGAAATCTTTTTTATATGTTCATCCGGGCGATCGTTATCAAAAAAAAATATTGCATCGTAGTTATTGTAAAGGTCTGGCGTTGCCAATTCTTTGGCAAATACTACCTCAACATCATTTTTTATATTCTTCATTAAAATTTCTTGTTGCTGTTCCGCATTGACAACAATAACCACCCTCATATTAATTTTTTTGCAAAAATAGGTTTGTTAGTTGATGGAAAGTTTTGCAACTTTATTCTTTTCATTTATAAAAATAAAATGAACAAACAAATTATAAATACAACGGCTGCTCCGGATCCGATTGGACCTTATAGCCAGGCCGTTAAAGCCTCAGCGATGCTCTTTATATCCGGACAGGTGGCATTGAAACCGGGCACTTCAGAGCTTGTTACCAGCGATATATCTGCGGAAACGGAACAGGTTATGAATAATCTGAAAGCAATTTTAAATGAAGCTGGCCTCGATTTTGATAACGTAGTAAAGACAACTATTTTTTTAAAAGACATGAGTTTATTTGCTCCTGTTAATGAAGTTTATGGGAAATTTTTTCAATCAGATTTTCCTGCCAGGGAGACCGTTGCAGTAAAAGGACTTCCTAAAGATGTAAATGTAGAAATAAGCATGATTGCTGCAGAATAAAAAAATAATCTTGAAAAAACAGGTAATCATTACATCAAAGGTTCACAATTACTTAATTGATGTTCTTCAACAAAAGGGATATTCAGTTTTACATTCTGAAAAAATAAGTTACGAAGAATTAAGCGCTATCATAAGTCAGGCAGATGGAATAGTAGTGACCACGAGGCTTGCCATTGACAGGGCTCTTATTGATAAAGCTACAAAGCTTAGCTGGATTGGAAGATTAGGAAGCGGGATGGAATTAATTGACGTAGAATATGCAAGCTCGAAAGGTATTCGTTGTGTAAGTAGTCCGGAAGGTAACAGTAATGCTGTGGCCGAACATGCGCTGGGGCTTTTGCTGAGCCTTACTAACAAAATATGTTCAAGCTATGATGAAGTTAAAGACAGGAAATGGATAAGAGATGCCAATCGCGGAGTAGAACTCAATGAAAGAACAATTGGAATTATAGGATATGGAAATACCGGTTCAGCTTTTGCCAGGCTGCTATCTTCTTTTGGCGTAACTGTTCTTGCGTATGATAAATATAATTTTGGATTTAGCAGCGGTTATGTAAAAGAAGCTAATTTCGAGCAGGTGTGCAGGTACGCAGATGTGATCAGCATGCATGTACCGCTTACACAAGAAACCGACGCATATGGCCAATGAAAAATTTTTTAATTCACTGGAAAGAAGTCCTTATTTCATCTCTACCTGCCGTGGGAAAGTGACAGATACCGTCGCGCTGCTGGCGGCTTTGAAAAGCAATAAAATCGCAGGCGCAGGCCTTGATGTGCTTGAAAATGAAAACTTTGAAACATTATACCAAAGAAGAGAATCAACGATTCAATACGCTTATTTCACAGCCAAATGTAATCATCACGCCGCATATTGCCGGCTACAGCAGCGAAGCTTTTTATAAAATGGCAAAAGTTTTAATAAAAAAGCTCGCACTGGAATAAATTATTTATTTTTTTTTATATTTGTGTATATACAACGTCTCATAAAAAATGGGACGTTGTATTTTTTTTCGATTTACCCTAAGAATTTTTCAATTTTAAAATGAGGTTATGAGCATGATTAATTATGTAACGAAGGATACATTTGAACAAATGAAAGCTGAACTGCAACACATGAAAGGTGTTGAAAGGCCCGCCGCATCAAAAGCTATTGGCGAAGCACGTGAAAAAGGCGATCTAAAAGAAAATGCGGAATACGATGCCGCAAAGGAAGCGCAAGGACTGCTTGAGGCCAAAATAAAACAACTTGAGACAATCATTGCTACAGCAAGAATAGTTGATGAAAATACCATTGATACCAGCAAGGTTTCTATCCTTACGAAAGTGACGCTTACTAACGTTGTGACTAAAAAACAGGTAACTTATCAAATCGTTTCTGAAAAAGAAGCAGATCTGAAGCTTAAAAAAATCTCGGCAGCTTCGCCAATAGGAAGAGGCTTGCTGGGAAAAACAGTGGGCGAAACGGCCGAAATAAAAGTTCCGGCAGGAATGATAACCTTTAAAATTGAGAACATCACGGCTTAGTTCCGGCAATTTTATCAAAAGTGTTTCTCAACAAAATTCAATCGTTACATGACACATTTTTTCAAAAATAATTGCCGGAGAAATACCTTGTTATAAAATTGCCGAAGATGAAAAATTTTTTGCTTTTCTTGATATAAATCCTTTGGTAGAAGGACATACGCTCGTAATTCCGAAAATTGAGATTGACAAGTTTTTTGATATGCCTGATGATTATCTTGTAGAAATATTTTTATTCTCAAACCGATTGCCAAAGCAATTGAAAAATCATTTGATTGCAACAGGTGTGGCTTAGCAGTAGTTGGCATTGAAGTTCCCCATGCGCATATGCACCTTGTGCCGATAAATAATGCTGATGATATCAACTTTACCAGGAAAAAACTAAAACCCACGGATGCGGAGATGAAGGCTTCGTAGGAAAAAATTTTGAACAAGATGTGATTCTCTTTATTGAAAATAATTGATTCGGCCTAAAGATTTCTATTTTAATCTTCCGGGATTTTGCACTAAAAAATCTTTCCATCCATTTAATTTTTTTGCTGAAGTATTCACTATAGTATTTCCCTGGAAATGATGGCAAACGGCAACCGCCAGTGCATCCGTTGCATCAAAATATTTCGGATCTTCTTCAAAGATTAGAATCCGCTGCAGCATTTTTAAAACCTGTAATTTATCTGCATTTCCATTTCCCGTGATAGATTGTTTTATTTTTCGGGGAGAATATTCCGTAACGGGCACGCCTGCCTGCATGGCTGCCGCAATTGCCACGCCCTGCGCTCGTCCCAGCTTTAAGCATGCTCTGCACATTTTTTCCAAAAAAAGGAGCTTCAATGGCAAGTGCATGAGGGAATATGATCTTTTAACAAGTTCACAAACCTTTGCATGTATGATTTGCAATCTTTCATAAGCATCTTTTTGCGGTGAAATTTTCAATACATCCATCATTATTAATGCAACTGCCGTTGCAGACAACTTCAATTATTCCAAAGCCCATAAAAGAGTTCCCGGATCAATACCTAAAATGATTTTTGAATTTTTATGCAATTGAAGATTATTTTTGACTGCTCAACCATAGTGTTGTTGCTTAAATAAAGAAAACCTTTATCTTGTACAAAGCTACATGATCCTTGCCCGTAAAAATATCAAAATAATTTTCAAATATGTTCTAGCGCCTTTATTGGGCGTTTGGCTTTTTTATTCTTTATATAAACAAATAAGAGATCAGCCCAATTTCGCCAATCCCTTTATCTCATCAAAGAAGCTCCTTTCGGTGCACAGGCATGGAAGTTCTGGATCGGTAATTGCATTGGTTTTTGTTAACTGGGGCATTGAAGCAAAAAAATGGCAAGTGCTTTTGAAAACTCTTCAACCATTTAGTTTTATTACAGCTTATAAATCTGTTTTAAGTGGCGTTACGCTTTCTTTAAATACACCTAACCGGATGGGTGAATATGGCGGAAGGATTTTATATGTGCAGGAAGGCAACAGAATTAAAGCCATCTCGTTATCCATTGCCGGCAGCATCAGCCAGCTGATTATTACTCTGTTTTTGGGATGCTGCGGGCTTGCATATACATCATTTTTAATCAACGACAGCAATACCGGGAGCTCTAGTAATGGGACTTCCTGCTTTTTGGTTGAAGACTTTATTGTTTTTATCTTCCTGTGCAACTGCGATTGTTGTTTTATTTTATTTCCGGATTATCATGGCTAATAAGGCTTATTGAGAAAATTCCTGCAGCCGGAAAATATGTTCAGTATATTTATGTGCTTGGATGATTTTACTGCAAAATTATTGTTAAGGTTACTTTATCTTTCTTTCTTTCGTTATTTTGTTTTCGTCATTCAGTATATATTATTGCTGCAGGTTTTTCAAGTGCATGTTTTATTGGGTAAATTGCTTCTGGATTATTAAGTATTCTTTTTTTAGTTCTGGCAATTGTACCTTCATTTGCAATTGCCGATCTGGGAATAAGAGGAAAATTCAGTACTGAACTTATTAAGCGCCTTACAGTGCAAACACGGTAGGTATTATTAGGCACTACATTTGGTATTTGGTTTATTAATTTATTTATTCCTGCGCTTGGCAGGAAGCTTGCTAATATTGAGTATAAAATTTTTTAAAGACAAATAATTAAGTTTGAAAACAATTGTCACAATATTATTTTACTTTTTGCATTTTACCACCAGGGCCGGCGATGAATTTTGTGGCGTTCCAATACAGCTTTTAATGCTGGGGAAGTAATAACCATGAGAGTGTACTATACCACTCTTGGGATTGTATGTTGGCAGCAGGTGAAGCAGTTTTTACTACAAGCCTGGAAAAATTCAATGGAAAGCCCGTGTATCATTGTGTAGGTACCGGTATCATCTTATTCATTTTTTGATAATTTTTATAAAGTACGCGACAGGTATGAAACTTATATTGATACCGCAACTATGTTGCCGGTAAAATTTATCCGGAATGTGGATGAAGGCGGTACCAAAATTTATAATAATGTTACTTTCAACCATTCAGGCCGGTACAGCGGTAAGCACCAAAGGTGTTTTTAAAATAGGCTCATGTATCCAGGATGTGATCAGCGCCACTTATTATGCAAGGAATATTAATTTCAATAATTATAAACCCGGTGATAAAATTCCTTTTGATATGTTTCTCGATAATGAAATCTATCATCTTGTATTTACGGTATGAAGGGAAAGGAAAATATAAAAACCAAGTATGGAAAATTTCATGCTATAAAATTTAAACCGCTACTGATTAAGGGATCTATTTTTAAAGGCGGCGAAAATATGAATGTATGGGTTAGCGATGATGCCAATCATTTATTATTGCAGCGCAGAAAGCCCGATTTCAGTTGGTTCTATTAAAGTAGATATGATGGGATATAAAAATCTTCGCTATCCACTTACTTCATTAATTAATTTCGATAACGAAATAGATTTATATTTTTTAGAGATTTTCGCATTTTTTACTTTCCATCTTATTTATCCCGAAATTTTAATGCTACTAAGGCCAGCACACGAATCCTACAAAAAATATATAGCAGTTAAAATAAAATATTCTGATCGTAGAGATAAGAATCAATTCCTCTCAACTGTTCTTTTATAAAAAAATAAATGATGGTGCCAAAACAAGTTTAGAAGCAGCGACCAAACCAGATCTTTTTCATGTTGTTCCGTTAGTTAATGTCACAAAATACTTTCCAGCTTAAAAGTTTCTTTGCTGCGTATACCCTTCTCCGTTAGTTCGAAGTTGCAACATTCGATTAGGGGATCATGTTCAAAAAATAAAATATAATTATTTTTCTGCGCTTCTTCAAGGAATGATTTCTTTTCTTTTAAAGTTTCCAACGGCCGTGTATCATAAGCCATTATATAAGGAATCGGAATATGAGCTACAGAAGGCAAGAGGTCAGCCATATAAACTAATTGTTTTGTCTTTATATTTTATTTGAGGCAACATCATGGATTCTGTATGGCCGCTTACAAAACGAATGTTTATATTTTTTGAAAATTCAATTCCTTCTTTTGTTTCAATAAATTTTAGTTTGCCGCTTTCTTTTATCGGAAAAATATTTTCTTTTAAAAAGCTGGCTTTTTCCCGATCGTTTGGCTTAATGCCCATTGCCAGTGTTTTTCATTGCTCCAGTAGGTTGCATTTTTAAATGCAGGCACCAATTGATCGTTCACTTTTTCAATTGAACCACCACAGTGATCAAAATGAAGATGCGTTAAAAATACATCGGTAATATCATTCTTTTGAAAAGCCATATTTTGACAATGATTTTTCCAAAGTATCATCACCATTTAAAAAATAATGACCAAAAAATTTTTCATCCTGTTTATTTCCCATTCCATTATCAATCAGAATTAATCCTCTTGTCATCTTCAATAAGCATGCATCGCATTGCCCAGTTGCACATATTATTTTCATCAGGAGGATTCAGATTTTTCCACATACTTTTTGGAACTACTCCAAACATTGCGCCGCCATCAGTTTGAAATATCCGGTATTTATTGAATAAAGTTTCATTCTGTTATATAGTGCAAGTTTCAATTGCTTGTTAGGCACAAAGAAGAAAAACCACAAATGAAATAATAAAATATGTCATTAAAAATAATACAGCATTTCTCATGCCACCCATGCCTTCTGTTACCAGACCAAATGTTGCATTGCCAATAACCGTGCTTACTTTATCACACACATCATAAAAACTAAAATAAGAGGCTGTGTCTTTTGTGGGCGGCATAAATTTGGAATAAGTAGAACTGGAAAGCGATTGAATGCCACCCATCACCAGACCAACTGTTCCTGCAAGACAATAAAATGCAATCTCGGTGTAAACAAAATAAGCCCAGGCACAAATGGCCGCCCATATAATTACGCCAACTAATCAACACTTTAATGTTTCCAATTTTTTCTGAAAAATATGAAAATAAATAAGAACCACCGATAGCAACAATTTGGATAATTAAAATAGTCAGAATCAGTTTTCCACTATTCGCCGCATCTGTTTCTGCATTTACCTGTATTCGGAAAAATTTGTTGCTTGGCAAATAATGCAGCTGAATACATCACAGTTTCCACGCCCATTCCGAGGAAAAAGAATGCCATTAAAAAACGCTTTAAAGTTGCTTTGTTGTTTTAATTCATTCCATACTTTTCTTAATTCATGCATAGCCTTTTGTTAAAAACATTATGGCTTTTAGAAACCGGGTTGGGCAATGCTTTTAGGCAACACCGCAAAAGTGATTTGCGCAAAAGCCCATCCACCATAATGCCTGTTAAGAAAAAAGATATTTGCGATAGCTTTGTCCGCTGTCGGCGATGCCAAATAATTGCAGGTTTCGTAACCATTACCAAACAAATAATTAATAGAATTACGCTGCCAATATAGCCCAATGCAAATCCTTTGGCACTCACCTTGTCCTGGTCTTTTTCAGCTGCTATTTCGGGCAAGTAGGCGTTGTAAAAAACGATGCTGGCACCAAAACCAATGGATGCCAAAATAAAAAGAACAATGCCAAATTGCGGATTATTTCGGTCTGAACCAATACATCGCGCAGCAACTTACTGACCCCAGGTAACAAAAAAACTGCATGAATCTTTTTTTATTTCCAAACGCATCTGCAATGGATGATAGCAACGGCGAAAAAATCGCAACAAATAAAAATGAAAATGCAACCGCATAATCATATAAAGCCGATGGTTCATTAAAAATGCGTCCGAAAAAAACTAATTTTTTTTCCCGAAGTAACACTTCATAATAAGCAGGAAAAATAGATGAAGTAATAACAAGGCTGAATAAACAGAATTTGCCCAATCGTACATGGCCCAACCGGTAATAACTTTTTTGGAAGCAGTTTGCATTTTAAATAATTATGAATGCCTCAAATTATGACAAATTTGTTTGGAAGCAGCTATTTGCAATTGTATAACAGTCGTATATGCGTTTGGATAACAGTTATATTTTATGAATTTAAGTAATCCGGTATAAAGCATAATCAGCAACGCATATACCAACCACTACACGGTAAATTCCCCAGATCCGAAAACCATGTTTTTTTAAGCATAGTAATAAAAAACTTAATGGCAAGAAGCGCCACAATAAAGGCAACTATATTTCCAATTAGTAAGCAATTTTATTTGCTCGTGATGAAAGCTCCGTATTTCTTCATAGTATTTAAACAGTTTATAAACGGTAGCCGCTAACATAGTGGGCACTGCGAGAAAAAATGAAAATTCCGCAGCGGCACTTCGCGTAAGCTTTTGTTGCATTCCGCCGATGATGGAAGCGGCGCTGCGGCTGACTCCCGGTATCATTGCAATGCATTGCCAGATACCTATGATAAATCCTTTAGTGTAGGAAACCTCTTTTTCATTATCGATAGTACAGGATTTTTAAAAACATTATCTATAAATAACAAAACGATTCCTCCTAAAAGACTGCATATGCAACCGTAGTGAGCTTTCAAGCAGCAGTTGATCTATTTTATTTGAAAAAATTAAACCCAAGTATCAATGCCGGAACAACGGCAATAGCAAGCTTTACATAAAATTGCCATCTTGAAAAATCAAAAAATTTTTTCCAATATAAAACAACCACGGATAAGATAGCACCCAACTGAATGGCCACGGTAAATACTGTATTAAAATGCATCGTCCTTATGTTTAATAATTTCTCAGCAATGATCATGTGGCCTGTGGAGGATATTGGAATGAATTCTGTAATGCCTTCTACAATTCCTATTATGATGGATTGAAAAACTGTCATGATTAGACGGAGTTTATTATTTATAAATGAAAGTAAATAAAAAAGGCGATGAACATATCATCGCCAATAATTAATTTTAGATTAATTATTTTGGCTTTTTCATGATTGCAAAAATTTCTACTATCAATCCTGCAACAATTAATATGGGCGCTATCGTTATACGAATCGGGCTGTAAATATCTTTATCATTGAAAACATTCGGATCGCTGCTTTTACCACCAGCCATTAAGAAAAAACCAAGCGCTAATATTACTAGCCCGATGAGCATCCATTTATAATTTTCTTTAGTAAAAAGTACACTGTTCTTCATTGAAGTTGACTGTACAGTTTCTTGCTTTTACTGGTGCTGGCGTTGCTTTTTTTGGCTGGCTATGTTTTCATTATAAATTAATTTTGCAATGTTATATATTTAGAATAAAAATTAATTAATATAGTTCATCAAGTTTCATTTTTAAATATTTTACAACAGACCTGTGTGTGCTGAAAAGAGTAATGAATAATCCCAAGAATTATAATACCCGCAAAAATCAGGATCATATTTTTGGTATCATGTAATACTTTCAGGTAAGGAATAAATTTTTCTGAAAGTTCTATAAAACCGATCATTAAGCCGATCGCAATACCCGATGCTATCAACCCATTTATAATAGCTCTTCCATCGAAAGGCTTTGAAATAAACCATCGTGTGGCGCCCACCATTTGCATAGTTTTTATTAGAAAGCGATTGCTGTACATCGCCAGTCTGTATCGTATTATCAATGGAAACAATTACCAGAAGTGAAAGAATAATGGCAACTACGAGCAATACAATTGTAGTTGTTTTTACAAACTGGCTAACGCCTGCAACGGTTGCTTTTGGCGTTTGAAATTCTGAAACGCGTTGTTGGAAAATTGGTAAGTAAATAATTTTCAATGTTTGCGAGACTGTCTTTATCAATATAATTTGCTTTTACATAAAAATCAATACTTTCAGGCAACGGATTGTTTATCGCCAGTTTTTTCCACAAGCGTGTCGTTATCCTTGTTATATTTTTCCAATGCTTTTTCGCGGGTAATATACTCAACATTCACCGCATAAGGCAGGCTCTCTATATAATTTTTTACAGTATCTATCTGCTTTGAATTTGCAGTACGGTACATGTAAGCATGCAATTGAATATTTTCTTTGAAATAATCACCTGTCTTTTTTATATTTAAGAAATATCCAGCCAACAACTCCAAAAAGAAATAATACCAGAGATACGCCAATGATGGCATATACATAAGAAGGCTTTCCTCTTTTGGCTGATGCTTTACCGACTTGAGACATAATTTAAATGAATGATTTATTGTTAAAACGCTTATTGTTAGCAGTTTGCAAAATTAATTGTTTTTAAACAGGTTTAGTATTTTTGCGCAATTACTTATTGCTAATGTAATTTACAGAAGCATTGCAGGTAACGATCATTTAATGAATAACATTTCTTTCACAAATAATAAAAATGCATTTACATTTTAGTTATACGTTTGTTTGAAAGCAATATTTTTAGGAGTTATATTTTTTATTAAAAAAACAGGTTAATTTTAAATAATGGAATATAATTTCAGAGAAATAGAAAAAAAATGGCAGCAGACACTGGAAAGATGCTGAAGTATATAAAGTAAGCAATACCTCAGATAAACCGAAATTTTATGTGCTGGATATGTTTCCTTATCCGAGCGGCGCAGGCTTGCATGTAGGCCATCCGTTAGGTTATATTGCCAGTGATATCTATGCACGCTATAAAAGGCTGAAAGGCTTTAATGTACTGCATCCGATGGGATATGATAGTTTTGGTTTACCGGCAGAACAATATGCTTTGGAAACCGGCCAGCATCCTGCTGTTACTACAGAAAAAAATATTGAAACATTCAGGCAGCAGCTTGATAATATTGGTTTTTGTTTTGACTGGAGCCGGGAAGTAAGAACGAGCGATCCGAAATATTATAAATGGACTCAATGGATTTTCTTGCAATTATTTAATAGCTTACTATCTGCAATAGGCAAAAGCAAAAGCTTAAAACCGATTAGCAGAGCTTATTGCAAATATGAAACCAAAGGTTGCAAAACATTTTATCTGCAGAAGAATGGAAAGCATTTTGACGAAAAAGAAAAACTGAATGTCTTATGAATACGCAGGCTTGCTTATTCTGCTTATGGAGAGGTGAACTGGTGTGAAGCCTTGGGAACTGTTTTGGCAAACGATGAAGTGATCAATGGCGTAAGCGAAAGCGGCGGCCATCCGGTTGTAAAAAAGAAAATGCGGCAATGGTATTTGCGGATTACTGCTTATGCAGAAAGATTGTTGGAAGGCCTGGAAACAGTGGATTTCAGTGATGCGATGAAAGAAATGCAACGTAACTGGATTGGAAAAAGCGAAGGAGCGGAGATGGAATTTGAAAGTATGACCAAGCTCTCAAGAGTTGAACCATTAAAAGGCAAAGTTTTAACTTCAAGTTTATACCACCCGGCCCGATACCATCTTCGGTGTTGACTTTATGGTACTTGCTCCCGAACATGAATTGGTAAATGCAAATTACAACACCGAACAAAACGGCAATCCATAGACGAATATCTTACTTATGTAAAAAGCAGAAGTGATAGAGAGCGCATGGCCGAAGTAAAACAAGTTACCGGAGCTTTACCGGATCTTATGCCATTAATCCATTTGACGGGAAAAAAATTCCAATCTGGATTGCAGAATATGTTTTAGCTGGATATGGCACAGGAGCTATCATGGCTGTGCCTTGCGGCGACCAGCGTGATTTTGATTTTGCAAAACATTTTAATATTCCCATCACCAACATTATCGGAGACTATTTTAATGGAGAAGAAGCCAATGCCACTAAAGAAGCAACGCTTACGAATTCTGATTTTTTGGATGGAATAAAGATGAAAGATGCCATTGATATTGTTTTGAAAAAAATTGAAGAAGAAGGCATCGGAAGGAAAGTAAATTATAAAATGCGTGATGCAGGCTTTAGCCGCCAGCGGTATTGGGGCGAACCATTTCCAATTGTATATCATAACGGTATTGCCTATCCGCTTTCGTGAAAAAGAATTGCCTGTGGAATTACCTTATGTTGAAAATTACAAGCCCGGCCCAGAAGGTGAAGGTCCATTGGCGAATATTACAGATTGGGTAAATACTCGATAATGGAGATAAACGCGAAACCAATACGATGCCCGGCTATGCTGGTTCTTCGTGGTACTTTCTTCAGGTACATGGATCCACATAATGATAAAGAATTTGCCGATAGAAAAGCCACTGATTACTGGAACCAGGTAGATGTGTATGTTGGCGGAACAGAACATGCTGTTGGGCATTTATTGTATAGCCGTATGTGGACAAAAGTTTTGTATGATTTAGGATTATATAGGTTTTGATGAGCCGTTTAAAAAATTGGTGAATCAGGGAATGATAAGGGAGTATTGTTTTTTTATGCTATCAATTATTTATTGATAGGAAAAATAGATAAATGATGATATAATATCAAATTATATATCAAAGATTATAGATCTCAATATCGATGCTGAATTTAAATTCTAAATGCCTAAATAATTATTCATTAGAAATAATGGAATACAAACTTATACTGAAAACTGCTCAATTAAATAAAGTTCTAAATCAAAAATATTCAGATTATATAAATTCATATTGATAGATAATTTAACAATATGAAGTCAAATGATTTCTCTAATGATGTTTATCTTAAAATTGAGACATTTAAAGATGAAACCTGAATTTTTATGAAGAAAAATTGAAGAAGATAGATATATTTATATCTGGAGCTGAAATCGAAAAAATGTCTAAATCTAAATATAATGTTGTTAATCCAAATGATTTGGTAGACAAATATGGCGCAGATACTTTCCGCATGTATGAAATGTTTCTCGGCCCGGTAGAGCAAGCAAACCGTGGGATACCAAAGGCATTGAAGGCGTTCATCGTTTCTTAAAAAAATTATGGCGGTTATTTTATGATGAAGTTAAAGGAGCTGGAATAGGCTCTCTGGAATGAAGAAAAAGGCCACTGATGCCGAATTAAAAATCTTCATAAAGCAATCAAAAAAATAGAAGAAGATACAGACCGGTTTTCTTATAACACGGCAGTTAGCGCTTTCATGGTTTGTGTAAATGAACTTACAGATTTAAAATGCCATAAAAAAGAAATTCTGGAACCGTTATTGATTTTATTAACGCCTTATGCGCCGCATATTGCAGAAGAATTGTATCATGCATTGGGAAACAGACACGCATGTTCTGGATGCTGCATATCCGAAGCTGGAAACAAAATATTTAATTGAATCTGAAAAAGAATATCCTGTTTCTATTAATGGCAAAATGCGAACAACAATCAATATTTCATTAGATGCTTCACAGGATGAAGTGGAGAAAATTGCCTTGAACAATGAGATCAGTTCAAAAATGGATAGAAGGCAAAACGCCGAAAAAAATAATTTTTGTAAAAAATAAAATGATTAATGTTGTTGTATAACATCACTTATTATTTTCAGGAGCTCTTGCATTGTATGACAGAAGATAATTTATTAAAAAAGCTTGAAAAATATCAAAGCAGTTTTCATCCTGTAGTATCATTTAATTCTTTAAAAGAAAAGCTAATTCGGTTTGACTTTACAGAAGATAATAAAGAGCTGCAAAAAATAAATTTTTCTGACACGAATATTTTTTGCCAATACATTGATGAAACATTAAATAATAAAAATGCCGCTTTTGGTATTGGTGGCTATAATGAATTAAGAGTCTTGTACTCACGCAGCACGCTATTCAACGATGAAAATTCTGCTGAAGAAGAACCGCGGCGATTGCACCTTGGCATTGATATCTGGGGCAAAGCCGGCACCGAAATTTTTGCACCCCTTGATGGTACTATTCACAGTTTTGCTTTCAATGATAATTTTGGTGATTATGGCGCTACAATAATTTTACAACATCAACTAGAAGATGTGTCGTTTTACACTTTGCATGGGCATTTAAGTCTTGCAGATTTACAGCATATAAAACCAGGAGACTTTAGAAAACGCGGCCAATTGTTTGCGCACTTTGGTTCGGTGAAAGATAACGGGCATTGGCCGCCACACTTGCATTTCCAGGTTATTAATGATATTGGAAATTGCAAAGGTGATTATCCGGGTGTTTGTAAATTTAGCGAAAGGGAAAAATATCTAATTAACTGTCCTGACCCGGATTTGATTTTAAATATGAATCGTTTTCTATAGAATTACTAACGAACATTGAAGGGAAAACTGGAGCACAATCCAAAGCCTACAAGGAATAAAATACCACATATCAATAAAGATGTTTTTAGCTTTTGATAGTCCTTTGTGAGCAGGTAAATTAATGTGGCAACTAAATTGACGCCCGCGAAGATTATTGACATGGCACCCAATCCTGTTAGTCCAAATATTAAAGACCACATCCCAAAAATGCCAAAGGCAATGGCATTCCAACGAATAACTTTTTTATCTAAAAGCATACAATTATTTTATGATTATGAAGCCAGGTGAATAATTGATTCTCGTTCCTCCTGTAATTTTTTTAAGTACGCTTCCTTTTCATCCCTGTAAAATATATTCATTGTTTCAAAAGGAATAATTCTTCCGTCTTTATGAACAATATGAACACAACTTTTTTTAATAGCCCGCACATCAAAATCGTAAGCATCTATAAAGCGCATGATGATAATTCTGAAAAGATTATTATAGGTTAATCCAGGCGCTTTAATGTTCGGCAGACAACACAGGAGCTGATTAAAATTATCTGTCACCTTATCAACCGAAATACCTGTGCTGAAAATATCAATGAGTTGTTTGTGCAATGCCATATCCTGTTCATAAACAATTGTATTTCTCGATTTATCCAACAATGCCGCAGGATCAATATATCGCGTCATTGGAAAAACATTTCCATTTAATTTCAATGCGTAACCCATCGCCAGCGCATCCGGATTGCAGGGAACCGGGATCAGATCATTTGCTGCAAAAATATTAGTTTGGCTTAAAATATTTTGCCTGACTTCTGTTAGTGTAAGCCTGTCCGTTAGTGTATTAAAATTTTCAGTTCTTCCCGCTACCTGCGTTGGCTGAAAAGTAACGCCTCGCACGCAGGGCTGTTGCAAGCAAATTCAATTATTTTTCCTATTTCATCATCATTCAAACCTTTTTGCAATGTTACGACGAGCGTTGTTGAAAGATTTAATTCGTTCAGATGTTCCAGTGCTTTCATTCTCATATCTGTCAGATCCTTGCCACGCAATGTTTCAGGCTTCCGGTTTAAAAGAATCGAACTGCAGATAAATTTCAAAATCTGGCGCATAAGTAGCAAGCTGCTTTGCAAATTCAAAATCTTTTGCTATGCGAATGCCATTTGTATTTACCATTAAATGTTTAATGGGTTTCTTCTTTGCGATATCAAGAATCTGCAAAAAAGTCAGGATGTATTGTAGGTTCGCCACCACTTATTTGCACCACATCAGGCTGGCCTTCGTTAGCCACAATTATATCAAGCATTTTTTCTACTTCATCAATGGTTCTATGCCTGCCATAATGCGGACTGCTCATTGCATAGCATGTTGGGCAGCTTAGGTTGCACCTGTCCGTTATCTCCACTACGGTTAAGCAACTATGCTGCTCATGATCCTGGCAAAGACCACAATCATAAGGGCAACCATAATAGGTTTTCGTATTAAAATGTAAAGGAATTTCACCTGGCTTATTATAATTGCGGATGTTTTTATAATATTCTATATCTGTTGCAATCAATACTTTTTCAAAACCATGTTACGGCACAATTTTTCAGCATGAAAACATTTCCATCTTCAAAAACAATTTTTGCATCTACACGCTGCAGGCATGTCGAGCAAATGCTCAAAGTAAAATCATAATAAGTATAAGAACGTTCCGGCATAACAGTTATTTGTTGGTATGGATAATATCAATTTATTTGGCTGAATAATAAAACGAAAAAGCCTGAATTATCATAATCAATGTTGCTGAAGATTTGCAAACGAGGAATATTAGAAGAGTCCATCTCTAAAGAAGTTACCCTGTAGCTCGCGCTGCATACCCTGTTATTGCCATACCCCCCAATGGTAATTTCAGTTGGCTCCGATTTATATACATTATTAATGGTTAAAACTTCCAGTTTATTGCTCCCACCTTTAAATGTTATTTGTTGATTCAACCGGTATGGAAACCATTGCACCACAAGCGAATCATCATATCCGTTGCAAGCTATTTTTTTGGAAGAACATACATTGCAACCCGTATTTGCAAACTGCATAAGCAAAAGAGAAGATAGTAACGAAATAACCCTGTGCTGTAAAAGATTGTGGTGCATGTATAAATGTAAAGAATTAAACATAATATTTTCGATCAAATTCTTTTAGAAATAACACAACGCTTTTACAAAAACTTTCTATTGATTGAATTAGAAAACTGCTGAACCTATGTTTTAATAATACTTTCCATAGATCGATTAAAATTTAGATTTTTATGTTTATTCAAGATACTATCTTATTCATTTTTTCGTATATAACATATCTGATTAATGAACACCGCGGGAAAATTAACAATTCAAACTTATTTCTCAAAAAACTGTTTAAAATCCAATAACTTAACTTTGCGAACAAAAAAATCCACAATGGATATTACTCCTGGCGAATTACTAAAGAACATCAATAGCCCGGCAGATTTAAAAAAACTTAACAAGGAGCAATTGTTGCAGGTAAGCAATGAGTTGCGACAATATATTGTAGATGTGGTAAGTGTGTATGGAGGCCATTTCGGTGCAAGCCTCGGTGTAGTAGAATTGACGGTTGCACTTCATTACGTGTTTAATACGCCCTACGACCAGTTGGTTTGGGATGTAGGCCACCAGGCTTACGGACATAAAATTTTAACAGGCCGCAGGGATAATTTTAAAACAAACAGGAAATATAAAGGATTAAGCGGCTTTCCGAAAAGAACAGAAAGCGAATACGATACTTTTGGCGTGGGCCATTCTTCAACGTCTATTTCCGCAGCCCTTGGCATGGCTATGGCTTCGCATTATAAGGGCGAAAAAAACAGGCAGCACGTTGCTATAATTGGCGACGGCGCAATGACCGCAGGTATGGCTTTCGAAGCGTTGAACCATGCCGGCATTGAAAAAAGTAACCTGCTTATTATCTTAAATGATAATTGCATGAGCATTGACCCGAATGTGGGTGCCTTGAAAGAATACCTTACCGACATTACCACTTCACAAACGTATAATAAGCTGAGGGATGATTTCTGGAAAGCTTTGGGAAAACTTCCCGGAAAAAAGTTCTCAAGAAGCATGGCTTCAAAGATGGAGACCGCATTGAAGGGAATGGTAAGCAACAGCAGCAATCTTTTTGAATCGCTTCAGCTTCGGTACTTTGGGCCGATTGATGGGCATAATATTACAAAACTTGTAGATACACTTAAAGACCTTAAAGATATTCCCGGGCCAAAATTGCTGCATATCAAAACGATTAAAGGCAAAGGGTACGAACTGGCCGAGAAAGACCAAACAAAATGGCATGCGCCGGGATTGTTTGACAAAATAACCGGTGAAATCTATAAGAAGAAATTTGATATTCCGCAACCACCAAAATACCAGGATGTATTTGGCCACACGATAATTGAGCTGGCCGAAAAGAATGATAAAATTATGGGTGTTACGCCGGCCATGCCGAGCGGCAGTTCATTAAAATTTATGATGGAAAAAATGCCGCATCGCGCTTTTGATGTTGGCATTTGCGAGCAACATGCTGTTACCTTAAGTGCCGGACTGGCCACACAGGGAATGAAAGTTTTTTGCAATATTTATTCTTCGTTTATGCAACGGGCTTACGACCAGGTGGTGCATGATGTTGCCATTCAAAACCTGCCGGTAGTATTTTGCTTAGACAGGGCGGGACTTGTAGGCGAAGATGGGCCAACGCATCATGGCGCCTATGATATTGCCTATATGCGTTGCATACCTAATTTGATTGTGAGTGCACCAATGAATGAAAGTGAATTGAGAAATCTAATGTACACGTCACAGTTAGATAAGACAAAAAATCCTTTTGTCATTCGTTATCCGCGTGGTGAGGCTGTAAAAGCAGATTGGAAATCGGAGATGAAAGAAATACAAATTGGTACCGGAAGAAAACTAAAGGACGGGGAAGAGATAGCGGTCTTAACTTTTGGTCACCCGGGAAATTTTGCCGCAGCCGCAATTAGAGATATAAAGTCTGAGGGAATAAATCCTGCACATTATGATATGCGTTTTGTAAAGCCACTTGACGAAAAAATGCTTCATGAAGTTTTTACGAAGTATCATAAAATAATTACTGTAGAAGATGGAACAATAAAAGGTGGTTTTGGCTCTGCTATCCTGGAGTTTATGGCTGAAAATAATTACCAGGCTTCAGTAAAAATTTTAGGAATTCCTGACAAGATTGTGGAGCATGGAACGCTAAAAGAGCTACATAACGAGGTTCGCATAGACGCAAATCATATTGCTGATGCAATAAGAGATCTGGCTAAGATCGATGTAAATAAATTATTGGCACAATGAAAATTGTATTTTTCTGCCTTTAATGATGAACGTATGTAATTCTTTGCAGTTCAATTATATCGTCTTATTTTATTCATTCAACTATCAATCAGTTAAGCGAAACATCAGCAAGAGGCTGTTGTGGAGCAAATGCCTCTTCCGGGCGATCATCGTTATATTCAATAATAAAATTATTGATGCCTTCTCCAATTATTATTAAAAAATACTTTTGCTGAATGAGTTCCAGCATATTCAAAAAAAGGAATATCGCATGAATCCGGTTTTCGGAAATATCAAATATTTTTTCAAAAGACAATGAGCGTTCTTTTTTAACAAGATCAAGCATATACGTCCGGCTTCCCTCCATGGTATATTCGTATTGAATAACGGTGTGAACAGGCTGATGTCTTCTATCGTGAAGCCTGCCGGCAACTTTTTCAAATGCCTTCATTAGTTTAAATAAAGAAACTGCCTGTATTTCAGTTCCTTCGCCGGCATCTTCGCCAATTTTAGAAAGTTCTTCCTGTATATTTCCTCTTTTAACCATCAGCATTCTCAGGGCTTCCAGCTCGCTCATCTTATCTGCCGCTTCCTTAAATCTTTTGTATTCAATAATTTTATCCACCAACTCCTGCCGTGGATCAATTTCATTTCCTTCAGCATCGAGTTCTTTTCTTGGTAAAAGCATTTTTGCTTTTATTCGCATAAGCGTGCTGATGAATAAAATAAATTCACTGCTCAACTCAATATTGAGCGACTCACTTTTGTGTATATAATCTAAAAATTCATTAGTGATTTTTGTGATAGGAATGTTGTAAATATCCAACTCATCTCTTTCAATAAAAAAAAGAAGAAGATCAAAAGGGCCCTCAAACTGGGGCAATTTTATCTGGTATATTTCTGTGTTCATTTGCTATTTGATATATGATAGAGATCAATTTCTTTTTTGAAAATAAAAAAAGAAAAATCCCGCCAATTAAATTAACGGGATTACAAAATTACTTTAAATTATTTATGCCAATCAGGGTTTCCTTTTCAGCTCGTCGCGTATTTCCATAAGGAGTTTATCTGTTGAAGATGGCCCGGCTGGTCT
>CAWGLC010000003.1:0-878414 GCA_963823305.1 uncultured Chitinophagaceae bacterium | reverse complement strand
GCAAAGACCAAACGTCTAAAAAATTTCTTTTATTCTGCGGTACAAATGATAGAAGAGAATGCTCAGAAGTTGCGCCAAGGCTATCTTTATCCAGGTATCCAAAATCGCTGCTGCCGCCATAATATATTGTTCCATCCGTATCCTTTGCTACGCACCTTACAATCAGGGACGATAAATTTGAAGGAATTTTGTTCCATTTAACTCCGTCATATTGCATAAGATCCGACCTGGGGTTGGTTTGGCCAAAATACATGATATCATCATTATCCTGTATGATACTCCAGTTTGCGGGACTCCCATCATATTGCTTTAGTGAATAATTAGTAATGAAAGGCAAACCTTTTTCAGCATCATTTTGCGCAAGGGAGATAAAGCAGTTCGTCGTTAAAATAATTGCCAGGCAGCACCTGAAGCAATAGATAAATTTGTTTTTAATAAAATAGTTTTTATTTTTTAGCATATAGGCAGTTAATAAAAGCGCAGGCATCCTTCCAGTTAAGCAATAACACCTGATAATATCGAAAGATTAGCAGGTAATTATATTTCGTAAATATAACTACTTTTTAATTTATTTATATTGTTAAACAACCATTGCATTACAGCTTTTATTTGAAAACGTTAGGCTGCGGAAAATGGACCGATTCAGGATAGCGGCTACCGTTATTATCTCTTAATTGCCCTCTTTGACGGTCGGTGGCCGTTTCGCATACAACAACATAAAGGATACAGGATCTGTGAATGAAACATAAAAAATCCAGGATTCAATTGCTGACCTTACTGTATTTTGAAATGAGCCCGCTAAGGAACTGAAATAAATTGCATCTAAAACGTTAGCCAATGATATTATTACTGATTTCATTCCCATGAAAAAATTGTTTCTTGCTTTTTGTTTTCTACCGGTGATAACCGCTGCGCAGAACTTTCACTTCTCCGGGCGGCTTGGACTTGCCAATTATCGCGGTGATCTTAATGAAAAGAACATCACATTGTCACAGGCAAGGCTAATGGGATTGCTGGGCGTGCAGTACCGAATATTTACCGACTATCTTGATGACGTCAGCAACATTTATATTGACCAGGCCAGCCTGCCCAGCGCCAGGGGACCAAAGGTCGTTCAGCTCGCCTATCGGGGCAATGAAGCAGGCGCAGGTGCTTATCCCGCAGCGGGCGTTAGCCGTGGAAATCCAAATAATAAGGATGGCTATTATTATAGCAATTACCTACACGTTCCATTATTTTTTCGACAAGTACAAACAAATAGCCGGAATCGCTTCCTTTAAAAAAGATAAACGGGTAGGTTGCCCGGCCTCCAGGCAATAATTAATCTTAGCCTTCTCTTTTGCGATGTGTCTTGGCAGTGCTTCCGGTACAGCATCCTGTAATTTTATCGGCACAACGTAACAAGCATCCTTTTTTTTACGTGCATTATTCTAATTTTGAAAATCCGGATTGCACAGCATAAAATTAATTTTATGAAAAAAATTCTTATTCTACTTCTTCTTTCAATCAATGGCGATCTGCCATGCACAATTACAAAAGACAGATTCAGTTTGTAGCCTTGTCAAAAAATATTTCAATGAAAAAAATACCGACAGCATGTATGCGCTGACAGGAAATGATTTCAAAAAAGTACTTTCTGCAAATGCATTTAAATCTGTTAGCGATAACAGCCTGTTTCCCCTGGGTGAAATGAAGCAAGCTGTTTTAGAAAGTTATGATGAAGGTGTTGCTACCTATAAAACGATCTTCAATGCTGTGAATCTCACAATGATATTAAGCCTGGATAAAAGCGATAAAATTGAAACCTTCCTTTTCAAACCTTATGTCGATAAACGGGCGAAAAAAAATTATAAGGTTCCTTCCACCAATGCCTTAAAAACATCGTTTGACAGGGAAGTGGACACTGCGGTGCAACCGTATATAAGTTTGCAGGCAACGGCTGGCTTAAGTATTGGAATATTAAAAGACGGAAAAATTAGCTATTATGGATATGGTGAAACAGCAAGGGGTAATATGCAAATTCCTGATGAACACACTAGTTTTGAAATCGGCTCGGTCTCTAAAACATTTACCGCAATTTTACTGGCGCTGGCGGTAGACAATGGAAAGGCAAAGCTTGATGATCCGGTAAGCAATTATCTTCCCGATTCTATTCCTCCACTTGCTTATGAAGGTGTTCCCGTAACGCTGGAAACCATGAGCAATCATTCTTCCGGTCTTCCACGAATGCCCACAAACTTCCGCGAAACGGATCCCGGGAATCCCTATAAAAATTATGATGTAAATGACCTTTTTAGCTTTTATAAAAATTACAAACTAACCCGTAAGCCGGGAACAAAATATGAATATTCTAATCTCGCTGTGGGAACGTTAGGCGTGGTGCTTGAAAAAATATATCATGAAAAATATGCCGCGTTGATAACGCAATACATCTGCCAACCTTTGGGTATGGATGAGACAGAAGAATTCCTGCAAAAAAAAGATTCGTCTCATTTCGCAAAGGGATATAATGAAGACGGCGCATTCAATTCACAATGGGATTTCAAGGCGCTGCAAAGTGCCGGCAGCATTCGTTCTACGGCTCACGATCTTATAAGATATGCAGAAGCCAACCTGGGAGATGCGCCTTCGCGTTTATGGAAAGCAATGGAACTCACCCATAAACTTACTTTCACCGAAGGCAATACAAAAGTTAGTCTGGGCTGGCATTATATAAAACCCGGAAATGATGAAGTACTGTTTCATAACGGAGAAACAGGTGGCTATCATTGTTATGTAGCAATTAATATTAATAAAAAATTTGCTGTAGTTATTTTATCAAATTGCTCACGGGGAACTGAAGATGCGGGTGGACACATCATGAAATGGTTGGAGGAAAATAATTGAGAAAGCGAACCTTGAACCTTTGTGGCTCCAAATTCACTGTCCATATCCTACAACGGAATTCGTTTTCCTGTTCTTGCAGATTCTTTTGCAGCTTCTAATATTCTTACTACCACAAGGTTAGTTTCAAACGATGATGGATCGTTCGGCTCGGTAACTTCACCTTTAAGTGCTGCAGCCAGGTAAGCAAGATTGTCTTTATATTTTATTGGTTGCACTTCTACCTTCCTGGAGGTTTCGGTATCTCTTTGCTGAAGAACGCTGCTGTTTAAAGAATGCAGGTAACCCTTCACGCCGTAAACTTCCAGGTCTTTTATCCCAAAGGGCCAGTTCCACGATGCTTCAATAATTCCGGAAGCTTTTGGATATTCCAATAAAATTGTAGCATCATCATCCACTTTAGGATAAATAGCTGGTTTGATATGACGCGTTATAGCGGTGACTGCAATGGGCGCCTGACCGTTCATTAGCCAAGTCATCAGGTCTGCACCATAGCACCCGAAATCGGTGATAGCGCCGCCACCGTTTTTTACCGGATCTGTAAGCCACGCTAAAAAGTCTTTGCTGCAGCCTATTTCTACGGGTCCCTGGTGGCCATCGTGAACGATCATTTTTCTTACAGCACCAATGGCGTCTTTTTTATTCACCATTTCATACACTTGCTGATTGGTGGGATACCATGTCGTTTCATAATTCACCAGGATTTTAATGTGATATTTTTTTTGCAACGCTTTCATCTTTTCTGCCTGCCCCCATGTTGTTGCAAGAGGTTTTTCAACCATCACGGCAATACCCCTCGGCGCGCAGGCTTCCACTACGGCCAAATGATCTGAAATGGCATTGTATGCAAGCACTGCATCTGGTTTGGTATGATCGAGCATGGCTTCTATAGTTGTATAAAAAATTGAATCCGGCAGGTTGTATGTTTTCTTATATCGCTGTGCCAGTTGCTCATTTGGCTCTGCTATGCCGAGTATGATAACTTCCCCATTTTTATACTGCTGCATTAACCCGTAAGCGTGATCGTGATTAAGACCCGCAACGTCAACCCTTAGCAATTGTGCAAAATTGTTTTGCGTAAGAAAAAATAATAAACATGTCAAAAGCATGTTCTTATATCGGCGTAAATTATATTTCATTTGCTGGTTTTTATGGTTACAAATTATTATCAATTTTTTAAAGATATTCAGCGTGGATTGCAAATGTAAAATATATGCCGTTAATAACTATAGGTGCTAAACCAGGTGTCGAGTCTGGGCTCGAGGATATTTATACATAAAATAAATAAGGATGATAAATGCAGTGGTCTTGCAGGTGTTATGAAAATACAAATTATGCAAAAGCGACATCTTTCTGTATCCTTTCTTTACTTCAAAAGACAATAATTTCAAGACGAAGATAATTTCATCGAAAATTCTTAAAACAGTCTGCATAAAAAGAATGTAAGTCAATTTAATTTAGTTGTCACTGACTGTAGCACATGGGTCATAAGATAAAAGCTATGACTTTAGCCAAACCCTTTATTCGGAAGAATCCCGGCCAGAAATCGATACTATAAATGATAATTGCTCATTTCCTTGTCGCTGTGTTTAAAATAATACACTTTCGAAATAGCGGATGAAACAAAAATAGCAACGCTTTTATTTTCTTTAGGGTGCAGGTTCGCAGCAACGTCGTGTAATTTTGCTATCAACTTTATTGCTTCAATTTCAGAACAGCTCTTCAGCAATTCTTTTTCTTCCAGGTTTATTGCATTCCATAGAATAGTATTGAATCCTTTTTCTGTATTCATTTTTGATTGAAAAGGGATAACAATTGAAATACATGGCAAATTTCCGGAAATGTTGGATGCTTGAGTGTGGTTCATGATCTGGGGTATTTGACATTAAACTGACAATACCCGTGCCACAGCAGCGTGGAATTTTGCGTATGGAAATCCAATTTTTTAAATAGGTAACAAGCAAGGGCTTACATAAATAAATCGCTGGAGATTTATTTAATTCAGCATATCAATTTTGAAGGTTTTGCCAAAAGTTGTGGAATTGTTGACCGGGATTTTCATTTATGCCTTTAGCAATTGTTACCCGCCATCATTCCATAACCGGAAACGATACTGATAAAACACAGCCGCCGCCCGGTTGCGAGATAAATTCAGCAGTTCCTTCATAAGCCATCGCCCTGCTTTTAATATTAGAGATGCCGATCCCATCGCCTTTTTTAGAAATATCGAAACCGACTCCATTATCCGATATGGAAAGTTTAACCATCCTTTTATTTTTCAGAAGACTGATAGAAACCTTTGTGGCTTTTGCATGTTTTAAAATATTATTCAGGTGCTCCTGCACAATCCTGAAAATATTAAGTTTGAATTTGTTGTCGACACTGTTTTCTGCAAAACTCTTTAATGAGCAGGTTATCGTTAGCGGATTGACTTCCATCATATCGCGTGAAATATTTTCAATGGCTTCTGATAGCCCCAACTCTTCAATAATATCCGTTATCAGTCCCCTTGTTAGTTTCCTGATTTCTTCGATGGCGCTGAGAGTATATTCGGACGATTTGTTTAAGTAACTCAGGCTGTTTTCTCCTACTTTTTTACCGAGCTCCAGGTACATCTTTGAGGCGCCCAGCAATTGGTTCACATTATCATGCAATTCTTTTCCAATATCTGATCTTTCTGAATCCCTGGCATCTTCTACAGCTTCAATTATTTGATTTTTCTTTAGCGTCAGCTCCAGTTTCAACTTTTCTTCCAGTCGTTTTATCTTACTTACATCGTGCATAACACCTATCATCCGGCAGGCTTTGCCGTGAGCGTCCCTGATGATGGTTGCACGGCTAAATACACTTGCTGCCATACCGTTCGCCCGAATGAACCTGTATCCATGCTCCCAGCGTAATGCGCCTGATTCAATGACAGCATGTAAACTTTTTTCAACCTCTTTTTTATCTTCAGGGTGAAGATAATTGCCCCAATCTTGTGTTATATTACCCTTGCTATTTTTTAACGGGTAGCCGAACAATTTTTCAAATCCTTTTCCCAAAGCAAATTTGTTGGTTAATAAATTCCATTCCCACATTGCCTCAAAAGAAAGTTTGGAAGACTCAATGAATATTTTGTTGAGCTCATCCCGGATTATTATCTGGTTTTCAAGCTTCTTTTCCAACTCCCGCAACCTGCTTATGTCTTGTGTGGCTCCAATGAGGCGTATCGCTTTGGCATTATCATCTCTGATTATAGTTGCGCGGTTATCGGTAAAAGCCACGGAGCCGTCTCTGCGTCTAAAATTGTAAGAATCGCTCCAGGTCCTTTTAGAAGAGGCGAGGACTGTTGACAATTTGTTTTGTATTCTACCTTTTTCTTCCGCAAGAAGGCAGCGTTCGAAACTCTGAAAGTGCAAAATGTTATTTTTTGGAACACTATAGCCGAAAACTTCTTTAACGCTTTCGCCTACATAGATTTCATTGGTTTGTATATCCCAGTCCCACATTACATCATAAGATGCTTTGGCTATGTATTTTATCCAGGCATTATTTTTTTCAAGCCTCTCATCGGCCTTTGCCAGCGCGAGAATAATATTGTCGGCTACGATCTTTTCCTTGAGTATATCAATTTTTATCTGCCTGTATTTGGCGAGAGCAATATTACCGGCGACAATTTTATCTTTGATCGTATCAATATTTTTTTGTTTCGACCTGGCACTGCTAATATTTTCGGCAACTATTTTATGATTTCTGGTATCGATCTTTTTTTGTTTTGATTTGGCCAGAAGAATATTGTGGGCTACCGCTTTACTTTTTTTCGTATCAATATTTTTTTGCTCAAGCTTTCTTTGCGTGATATCGGCAATGGTAGTAATGGCGTTTTCAATGCCATCTTTATCCATAAAGACGGCAGAAGTAATTTCACATGAAAAAGATTTTCCGTTTTTTCTTATCGCTGTTGCATAAGCTGAGGTTCGTCCATCAGCATTTCTTTGACCCATCATTTTTTCAAAATCTTTTTCCCTGATATCAAAAATGGCTGCTGTGTTTTTGGTTAATAATTCCCTTTTGGAATAGCCGAGAAGTCTGCATGCGGCGGTATTAGCCATAATTACCTTTCCGCTATTGGTAATCGTGATAATGTTCGATTGCAATGTATTATCAAAGGCCTGCAGAAGCAGGAGCTTTTCACTTATTGTCGTGTTTTGAGTGGCCAATTTTTTTTGGAGCATGCTTTTTGATTACGAGCATGGGGGGTTATAACGAATATACTTCCTTTTTTCATAACTCCGAAATTCTCTAACTAAACTTCGTAAGTGGAACGATTTAAATTTTTGAAAAATGCCTGTTACGCCAATACAAACTGCGTTTAGGCGGTACAGTTAAGCAACAGCCATATTCGTTTATTTTATAAGCTGCCGATATTCTGAAAAAAATTTACATCAAACCCGTACGCCGGTTATAGCTTGTAGAAGTTGCAAAAGCGGACAATCAGGAAAATTGAATTTTATAAGTTTGATGTCCAAATTATTTCCTTTTGAAGTAATTCATGTTCTTTTTGCTAAAAAAATTATTAACAAGGAATATCGCCATTCGGCATAATATTTATCAATTAAAATTTTCTGCAAAATAATTTTTGGTCTTTATAAAACGGATCAGCAGGTAAATGAGAAAACCTAACGGCCCAAGCATACACGAAAATATCAAAGCAGGCACTACGAGCAGGTGACTAATGCCGTGCTTTAGGGAATTATTTTTTATCCATACCGCCGCCAAAAGATCAAATGCAAGAAAATGAACCCATGCTGCAGTTAGTAAATACCGGTTGGAAAATATCTGCCCTATGCCATCCAGCGAGCCGAACTTTTTAATAAGTTCCGGATCGAAATTGGAGAGATTAAGCCACGTATATGCCAGCGCAAGAATCGCTATCACTATTCCAATAACAAATTTGTCATAGCCCAGCCAGAACGGGCTAAGAAATATAATGATTAGCCAGCCGATGGCTGCAACGCTGCAGGTAATTAAAAAAACAGTATCAGGTGTCATCATGATTTTTAAATAGTCGTTAGATAGTTAATGGCCGTAATCGAAGGGAAAAAAAAGTAAGCCCCGCCTTTTGTGTAAACAAATTTTTTAAGCCCCGTAATATATTTGTTTACCGGCTTGCCGGGAATGGTAAAATTTTGTTCTGTACCCGGCAAAGGATTTTCTTTTACTCCGCAAATGGGATCGGGATCGTTATACAGTTGCTTAAATTTTGGATAGTTAGCCCAGGTGTATTGGATGAATTCAAACTGCCTTGATATATCTGCATTAAAACAAGTGAATACCAGCCCGACTTCACCATCGGGTGAATGATTAAGTGGCGAACCAACATAAGGATCGCCATACAATCTTGCACGCCGCATAATGCGGTGTCGGCGTGTAAGCCTTATTGATTCCTTCACGCCATTATCTTCAAAATTATCTCTTGGGTTTGTCCTTCGCAGATGCGAACCGAACGGGCATTTTAATCCGTCAGCATCATGATCCGTGTAAAAAAAGTTATCATCATCACTGATGCCTCCGGGATCTGCATCCGGGTATTTTACAATAGGAGCTCCGCTTGGCCAGCGCCCCGTCATTTGTGCGGCAAGTTTTGTGCTGGCTTCAACATTTATAGTTCCATCTTCATTTTTTGTCTGGCCATTCATAAAGTTCCAATAAGCATCTACATCTTGCTGCAACTGTCGCATCACCATGTAGGAGCCGTTTCTTCCAAGATCCCGCTTTCCACTGCCCGAAGCATCAAATGGCAGCAAAGTTGTTTCGCCCTGGAGTGTTGCAAGAACGGGTGTATCAGGATATACATTGTATTCATTCTTATAACCCATTAAAAATTCTCCGGCATTTATATGATGCTCAGGCGGGCCTTCTCTGCCGCTGCCTTCGATAGTAGGCTGGGATATGCCATCGCGAAAGCCAAAGTGCTCTTTGTTGTAAGGCAATGTTTGCCCATCTACGCAGAAAACTTCTTTTAATCCGGAAGCGATGTATTGCTGCTTTAACTGGTCCGCATAATTAAAGGCAATTTCTTTATTGGCGCCAAATACCATCAGTAAAATATGAACCTCTTCATTATTGGTGCCTCCCCACCGCCAGGTACCAGGCGCACTGCTGTCAATGTCACCAAGCAATCTTTGCCGGTGCTCTGTTGTCATGCCTTCGCGAAATTCACGCGTAAAGTTGTCAAGATTTTCCTGCGCCAATCCTAATGCTTTTAGCCCCCGAGAAGTGAAAGCAAAATTTAAACAATGTGTAGTGGGATGATGCGTTACGTTGGTTATATCTTCCACATTATTTTTCAGAAACTTTTTCGCCAGCGCAGCGTCAGTAATGTTTAGCATTATATAGCGTGAATACATCATGTATTTGTAGCCGCGTACAATATATCCCTGTATATCTTCTAATTCTAATTCCATATAAATTGATTTAAAATCTATTTAAAAATTGTTGTGCCTGTTGTTCATTCAGGTCTTTAAATAATTCATTTCGTATGTATGAATTATTGATAATATTTTTTATGGAGAGGTGAGGATAAGCGCAATACCAAACAGCGGTAGGTATTTGAAAATAACGGCTCCACGCTAAAAAATGTTCTTCATCATAGGCGCCTGCCGCAAACAAAAATTTAGTTCGCGGAAACTTCTGCGTGTTGCTCCAGATACCGGTTAATCCCCATCCCGATTTATCAATAAAGTCTCCCAGGTATTGTTGCCAGCTTCCATCAAAATTGCTGAAGAAAAGCATTCGTTTTTGATCATCGATCATCACCCATCGGGCAAAATGTATTGTAGGGATGCCCATCAATTTTCCATTAACGAATAAATAACTGATGAGCGCTTTTGCAAACAACATCAATCCCCGGAGCGTGATAAGCCTCATTTTGCCTGGCTTCATTATTAATACCTGTGTAAACTGGTTTTGGTTTTGAAGGTCTTCATATTCCTCCAGTTTTTTTATATGAGCTTCATCAACCTGGCTTGGCGTAAGTCCGAGCTGTTCATCTTTTGGCTCTAAAAAGAAATTAATAATGAGCACCCAAATAATAATGAATGGCAATAAGACCAATAAAATAATTCCGAGCAAAGCCATGCCCAACCATTTTATCGCCGGTGTTTTAACAGATTGTTTTGCCCATTCAAAATCCTTGGTTGTCAATACATTTTGTTTTATAGCATTATGTATTTCATTTGCAGATTTATTGTTCCAATTTCCGGCTTTAATAAGATTCCAGATGTGATTTCTTAATTCGTTTTCCTGTCGTATTTGAGGCAACGTTCTTCCAGGTGCGCCGGCAAAAAAAGCAGATGGCTTTACACGCCATTGTGAAAGATAATTTTTCCTGCTTTCTGGTGTTCGCTCATTGGCTTCAGGATAGCCTTCACAATGTTCATACAATCCATCAAAAAACTCAGCGCATTTTGTTGAAATGTCTGAAAGATGCTTGCTCTCATCACCATCAAAATCAGAGGAAAAAACTAACCTCAGGCCTACGTCAGGTTGGGGTTTCCCATCTGCATCTTTTGGTTCCAGCAATATCCATCTTGCATAGTGAATCGTATTGAGGTCTTCAAATTGCTGAGGCAAACCATTTATGATGTCCGTCCTTATTTTCATCAACAAGGCATCGAGTTTGTCATGCTCACCGTTCTTCACCGGTGTTACAAGCGTTAAAGGATTTTGGGGAATCATTTATTAATTTATTAGTTTGTTGGGTTATTAGTTAATTAGTTGATTAGTTGATATAGTTAATTAGATATTAGTTTATTAGACTATCGATTTACTATTTGTCCTTTGTGTTAACCAATTAACCACAGAACCATTTAACCAATAAACAATTTAACCAATAACCAATTAACCATTTAATCAAAAGCGACTACAAAATTATTTGGAAAGGGTCCTGCCTTCAAACCTGTTCCCTGGCCCGCCCTTCCTTTTTCTCTTCTCACATTTTTTAATCTTAAAACCGCCGCAGTAAATTCTGAAATAGTTACTGCGTTGATGTATTTGCCATAACATTCATGAAGGCCAAAACCGTAATTCATATAAACCGAATCCCTTTCTGGATTAAATGTTTTAGGATCCGGAAAAGCTGCCGGATCAAACATAGCCGCTGCCGTTAAGGCAAACACTGTTGTTTTAGCAGGAATGTTATAATCCTTATCACCTTTGCCTTTTATGGTTTGTCTTGTTTCGCTATAACGGATAACTCCAGGTTGCGCAGGATTAAAACGCAATGCCTCTGAAACATAACCATACATTTTTTTCATGTCCAGGTTTTGCGCCGTTTCAATAGCGCCTTTTAAGGCAACGGGACGATTAAATAATTCATCGAGCACTAATATGGTTGCCTTATTCGTTGTTTCTAATATTCCTGTGAGAAGGCCGCCAACATTACGTTGCAGTGCATCATCATCAAACCATTTATTTTCCGGTGCCTGTTGCATCAATATCAAGCGGTTCAAAATATTATCGTCCAGAATCTTTCCGTCTTTCAATTCCTGTTTTCTATCTTCTATTAATTCCAATATCCATTCTTTTCGTGCAAGAGATGCATCTACTGCCTTTTGATGTTTCGCTTCGTTGTTTGTAAAATTTAAGAACAAATCATAAAAAAGGGCGCGTAACCAGGCTCTCATTTTTGCTTCGGATGGCGCAGGTACGCCAAAATAAAAATCGATAAGCCTTACTAAAACCGGGAAGCATAAATCATTTGCAACATCCAGCCTGCAATACTGCTGCGCCTCTTGCGTAATTTCATCTGCAGCGCTTCTTACAAAATTTCTTATCAGGTCCAGATCATCTTTTTTGGTAGCCTTTCTTACGAAATTTCGTTCCCGGTCAAACTGGGGATTCATTCTATCCATACCGAGAAAGAAGGCGCCTTTTTGGTTGGACATTTTTTTGGCGTTGATCTCTTCGACTGTGAAATCTTCGTCGCGTGTAAGCAACTCCGTTAGCAGGTCATTTTTGTTAACCGTCATTATTTTTGCAAAGGGAATCTTCAATACGTGAAAGCGTTTTTGAAGAAAGTAAAACAGGTTCGATTTGCCCCTTCCCATTGACAAGGCTATTTTCTGAAAAGTTCTCGCAAGTGCATTGGGATCTTTCGAAAGCTCTTTTTGAGAACGCATTGCCGGACGATCTTCATAATACAAGCGCAACACAAATTGACCTGCAACAGTGTTTCTTAATTCATTGATTGCTTTTCTCAGTTCAGGAGGTGTGTCATTTATTGGTGGAACCACTCCGCCAAACTCGTAAGGCACAATCAGTGGAGCAGCGA
Source organism: uncultured Chitinophagaceae bacterium (assembly GCA_963823305.1). GTDB lineage: Bacteria > Bacteroidota > Bacteroidia > Chitinophagales > Chitinophagaceae > Ginsengibacter. The sequence goes on along the minus strand of CAWGLC010000003.1, from coordinate 866,215 downwards.
CTGAAGCAAATGCAACATCAGCCAGCGTTAATTTATCACCTGTAAGATATCTTCTTCCATCACTCAAAAGATCATCAACCTGTTTGAATATTGTTTTAATATAAGCTAAACGTTCGTCCGGCGTACTTTCGGAAAGATCCAATTGTTCCTGCAAAGTCCGGGATAAAGAAGCATAACTCAACCTGCAGGTGAGTCTTTCATTCCATGGAATTCTTTTTGTGATTACAGAAGTTGCAAATTTTTTGTTGGGAATCATAAGAGAATATACATAGCGGGACGTTGCATATTCAAAATCACCGGCAAAAAGATCATAAAGATCCATTACCTCTTTCTTCTTTTGGGGATCATCCGGAATTAGTCGTTTCGATGGAAGGCTCCTTTGGTCAAAATACCTTACGATGCTATCCGAGCTATAAATTAATGCGTCTGTTTTGATCAACACCGGATTATTATTAATTCCAGGCTCCCCTGTTAGCTTAGACATTATCGCTGCAGACAATATGGGAGCGTGAGGCTCGTCTTTATACAAAATATCATTGAAGTCCAAAACCCATCTTGCTATCTCATCAGAACCCCCCACATTATTAGTTACAAACGTTGGCTGTTGTTTGCAATAAGAAAAATCTTTTCTAAACTTAACCGATAACTGTTCATTGGGCGTATTGGCCATAACTTTATTTAGAGATTAATGGGGTTTTGAAATCAAAAACTAAATAACTCCCGGCTTATATCCGGCAATATCGTACAATAGGTGTAGTAATGTTGGTTAGCAACAAGTGCAATCTTCAAACAGTCATTCGCCGCAATAGCTTAATAAAAATTTTTTAATTCTTTATTTTTCAGGAGTGGCAATCTTTTAAAATAATATGGTATAAAAATAAATAAGATTTCTATTTGTCAAAGATTAATTTCTGCAGGTATTATTTTTTTGATCAGCATGATTCATTTTGTAAAACCGATACCAAACAAACAGACGTATTTATTTGCTGATATATCTTTCTTCACCAAACTCTAATCAAATTACATGAATTACCGAGTAATAAAAAATTCGACGAAGCCTGATGAACTAACATTAATTTTTATTTCGTATGCTTTCAATAAATTTTTCGATCGCCTTTCGAAGCTCAATACCGCCCGAGCGATGGTTATTGATCAATACTGAAAAAATCAGTAACTTATTTTTCTTTGTATATAAAAAACCACTTAACGCAACAACACCTGAAAGCGATCCGGTTTTTGCAAAAATATATCCCGCATCATTTTTATAATAGCTCCTGAGCGTGCCTGTTCCGCCAGTAGCTAAGATGCGTTTGATGCGATCCATTCCAAAATCATTTTTCACTTTATCCAGCAGCATTACCAGATCCTGCGGGGAGAATAAATTGTAATGACTCAATCCCGAACCATCTACCCAATGTGGTTGTAACGGCAGATTTTTATAATCGGTCTTTAATAAAGTATCAATAATTTTTTCATCATTCATTTCACCTAAAAGCCTGGCGCTAACCAATAATAAAGTTTGCTCAGCAAAAAAATTATCGCTCCTGTGCATGGTGATTTTTAGAAGCGAATCAGTTGGTTGGGAATAAAATTCTTTCCAGCCATTCGCGCTTTCGACGGCATTATGAGTTATGTAAATAGTTTTATGCAAAGTATCTTCTAAAATGTCTCTTATAATGGAATCATTTGCCGTAAAAAAAGGAACCTGAACGGCATTACGCAATGAGTCATTTCCAAAAACAAAAAAGTTATTTGAGGCAATTTGCCGCTCAACAGAAGCATAACTTTTTTTGTCGCTATTCGATTGTTGAACTGTTAGCTTATCTGAAAAGTAGGAGGGCAAAACCTGGATTCCATTGGCTCCATTGCTAAATGTTGCGAGGTTTTCATAAACAGGCATCACGCTTCTTTCTGCAGCATAGTCATCGTTATAGTCGTTCCAAGCCCAGCCATTTCCCCATCGGCTTTCGTTCCATAATGAGGTATTCATCACAATTATTTTATGCGTGCTTTTTAAGAAATCGTAAGCCCGTTGTTTGGAAAAATCGTTTCCCAGAAAAGTCGGGTCGCCATCAGGAAGAATGTATAAGGTGTCATTTGTTTCCTGGTATTTAAAAGCTGAAATACTATCGCCTAAATACTTCATAGCGGCATAGCACGTAAAAAGTTTCGTATTGCTTGCGGGAACAAAATATTTGTTGCCCTGGTAATTGTACAAATACCTTTTTGTCGCTGGTTCATAAATACTAATTCCTGTGTGTGCAGACAGGAACGCGTGGTTTTGTAAAATATCCGAATTAGCAGATCGCTTTATTTTATGTGCGGCAGAGCAGGAAAATAAAATAGCTGACAAGACAAATAAACAAACAGGATGGTTTTTTTTCACAGCTACAAAGTACAAACAAATTCGTTTTCAGAAAGTGGACATTATTATTACAGATTCCCTAAATTTCTTGGTTTGAAAGGAGTTACAATTTTCTATTTAGTAACTTCGCCTTTCTGTCATTTTGGCTACGAATTTTTTTCTGCATAAAATTTGACAATAGAATTATTTCAAATTTATTTTAACCTAATCAAAATATATATGTCTGGCTTTCTTTCAAAATTATTTGGTGGAAATAAAAGTGAAAAAGATGTAAAGGTAATTACGCCATTATGTTGGTAAAGATTAATGCCTTTTTTGATCAATATCAATCACTTTCCAATGATGAATTGCGTGACAAAACCAATGAATTTAAGCAACGTATCAAAGAACATCTTATGGAAATTGACGAGGAAATTAACGCCAAGAAAGAACAGGCCGAACAACTGGATTCTATTGATATTGCCAGGCCGTGATCAGATTTACCAGCAAGTGGATGAAATGGGCAAAGAAAGGGATAAAAAAATCGAAGAAATACTTCTTGAATATATTGCCTGAAGCTTTTGCAGTAGTAAAAGAAACTGCCCGGCGGTTTAAAGAAAATACTGAATTGATATCCATCGGCAACTGAACTTGATAAAACACTTGCCGTTACAAAAAAATACATCACGATAGATAGGTGACAAAGCCATTTATAAAAATACATGGACGGCCGGTGGAAGCTGAAATAACCTGGAACATGCTTCATTATGATGTGCAGCTGATCGGCGGTATTGTTTTGCATGAAGGAAAAATTGCAGAAATGGCCACCGGTGAAGGTAAAACGCTGGTTTCAACTTTGCCGGCTTACCTGAATGCTCTTGCAGGAAATGGTGTACACATTGTAACAGTAAATGATTACCTGGCCCGTCGTGATAGTGAATGGAACGGAACTTTGTTTGAATGGCTTGGGCTTACTGTAGATTGTATTGACAAGCATGAGCCGAACAGCGATAATCGCCGGAAAGCATATAACAGCGATATCGTTTATGGGACAAATAATGAATTTGGCTTTGATTATCTGCGTGATAATATGGTGCATTCGCCGGACGAAATGGTACAACGAAAGCATCATTTTGCGATGGTAGATGAGGTGGACAGTGTATTGATTGATGATGCAAGAACTCCGTTAATTATTTCGGGCCCAGTGCCGCGGGGTGACCAGCAGGAATTTGACCAGATGAAGCCACGTGTTGAAAAAATTGTAGAAGCGCAAAAAAAAGTTACCAGCGGATTTTTAATTGAAGCAAAGAAAAAAATTGCAGAAGGAAATGATGATCCTAAAGATGGTGGGCTCGCATTATTCAGGGCACACAGGGGTCTTCCTAAAAACAATGCACTTATCAAATATTTGAGTGAACCCGGCATGCGGGTTAAGCTGCAGAAAACTGAAAATTATTACCTCTCAGATCAGCAGAAAAATATGCCTTCGGTTGACCAGGAGCTTTATTTTCATATTGATGAAAAAAATAACCAGGTAGAACTTACAGATAAAGGAATTGCATTAATTACAAAATCAGGTGAAGATCCTGAATTTTTTATTATGCCCGATATTGGGGTTAAACTTTCAGAAATTGAAAAAAGCAATTTAGCAGCCGAAGAAAAATTACAGCAGAAGGAAGTTCTGTTAAATGATTATTCGGTAAAAGCTGACAGAATTCATACTGTTCAGCAATTATTAAAAGCATATACGCTTTTTGAAAATGATGTAGAATATGTAGTTATTGAAGGCCAGGTGAAAATTGTGGATGAACAGACAGGCCGTATCATGGAGGGCAGAAGATATTCTGATGGGTTGCACCAGGCTATAGAAGCAAAAGAAAATGTGAAAATTGAAAGTGCTACGCAAACGTATGCTACCATTACCTTACAGAATTATTTCAGGATGTATCATAAGCTTGCAGGCATGACCGGTACGGCTGAAACAGAAGCGGCGGAATTCTGGAGTATTTATAAACTCGATGTTGTTTCTATTCCGACTAATGTACCTGTTATAAGAAGTGATACCCAGGATCTTGTTTATAAAACAAAGCGGGAAAAATTAAAAGCGGTCATTGATGAAGTAGAAAAAATGCGTGCAGCGGGAAGGCCAATTCTTGTTGGTACCACCTCGGTTGAAGTAAGTGAATTGCTGAGCAGGATGATGAAGCAAAAAAGCATTGCGCACAATGTATTGAATGCAAAACAACATGCCAAAGAAGCACAGGTCGTAGCAGAAGCAGGTCTTTCAGGCGCCGTAACGATCGCGACAAATATGGCTGGCCGCGGTACCGATATTAAGCTTGGGCCGGGCGTAAAGGAAGCAGGTGGTTTAGCCATTCTTGGTACTGAAAGACACGAAAGCCGCCGTGTGGACAGGCAGTTGCGCGGGCGCGCCGGAAGGCAGGGTGATCCGGGTACTTCGCAATTTTTTGTGTCACTGGAAGATGATCTCATGCGCATGTTTGGAAGCGAAAGAATCGCTTCTTTAATGGACCGGATGGGATATAAAGAAGGAGAAGTGATTCAGCACAGCATGATTTCTAAAAGCATCGAAAGAGCACAAAAGAAAGTAGAAGAAAATAATTTTGGTGTAAGAAAAAGATTGCTTGAATATGATGACGTCATGAACAAGCAACGTACGGTAATTTATGGAAGGCGCAATCATGCTTTGTTTGGAGAAAGGCTTGCACTTGATTTGGATAACGCTTTTTATTCGGTTGCGGAAGGCTTAATAATTTCTTTTAAAGAAATCAATGATCATGAAGAATTTAAGCTGGCTGTAATTATGAATTTTGCTATTGATACTTCAATCACTGCAGAAGAACTTGATAAAGAAGATTTGCAAACGCTCTCCAACCGTTTGTACGAAGAAGCCAAAGAACACTACAACCAGAAAAACCATGCCATGAATGAGCAAACCTTCCCCGTGATGAAAAACATTCGCAAAGAGCAGGGCGCACATATCGAAAATGTAGCAGTGCCGTTTACGGATGGTAAAAAAGCGATGCAGGCTGTAGCCAATCTTGATAAAACTATTGCCACTAATGGCGCGGAACTTACCAATGCGTTGGAACGTAGTATTACACTCGCATTGATAGATGATGCATGGAAAGAACATTTACGGGCAATGGACGATCTGAGGCACAGTGTTCAATCTACTGCGGGATATGAACAGAAAGATCCCCTTGGTAATTTATAAGATAGAAGCATTTAGTGCCTTTAAGCAGTTGAATGATAAAGTAAACAAAGACATTGTTAGTTTCCTTGCTCATTGCAGCATCCCGATAGAACAAAATCAGAGGGTAGGATACACGAAGAAAGGAAAAGGAAAACAGACATGAGTAAAATGCGCCAGCGAAAAGAAGAATTTGCAGGTGCAGGCGCAGGCCCGGAATATCTTCCGCAGGAAAATGAGTACATAGATCCTTCAGAAAATATAAAACAGGAACCAGTAAAAGTTGGACCTAAAATCGGCAGAAATGATCCTTGCCCATGTGGAAGCGGCAAAAAATACAAGCAATGTCATGGAAGGGAGTCTTAATCATTATATCGATCACACCATTCTTAAACCGACTACTACCCTTTATGAGGTTGAAAAGGTTTGTTCAGGAAGCGATCCAATACCAGTTTGCGGCTGTATGCATTCCGCCTTTATATGTAAAAAAAGCAAAAGAAGTTTTAAACAGTTCTTTAATAAAAGTGGCAACTGTTATTGGTTTCCCCTTGGGCTATAACGCCATTGAAGCCAAAGTAGCTGAAATAGTTTTAGCAATGGTGGATGGTGCGGATGAACTGGATATGGTAATAAATATTTCGGCTATAAAAAATAATGATTGGAATTTTATCGCTAATGAAATTAACTCGATTATGCCTATTGTAAAAAGTAAGAATAAAACAATAAAGGTTATAATTGAAAGCGGAATTTTAACTGATTCTGAAATTATAAAATGTTGTGATATTTATGGAGCTGCCGGTGTGGATTATGTAAAAACGTCAACCGGATATGCTGAGAAGGGAGCAACGATTCATGCTGTAAAATTGATAAGAGCCCATCTGGCCGAGGAGGTAAAAATAAAAGCAAGTGGTGGCATTAAGACTTACGCCTTTGCAAAAGAATTGATAGATGCAGGAGCGGACAGGCTCGGGTGTAGCAGTAGTGTTAATATCATGAAAGAAAGCATGGAACTGGTGCCTGGTCAAAATTAATTTCTTATAACCTGTTGGACAAAATTGTTTTGTAAATGGTACGGGTAAAAGTAATATGGTATCTTTTTTGCCTTGAGTTATGTACAAAATTATGAAACAGCAATTCCTATTATTTTTTGTTTTTTTTATGGGTTCGCGATCATTTGCTCAGGTTGCGGATTCGACGGAGCAGAATAAAGTGGTTATACACGAAGATTATCGCATGGAAATATTGGCGCGAAAAGAATCGGATATTAATACGGCTATTCTGAAGGCACAGGCAAGAATTGGCAATGGTTATCGCCTGATGATCCTCAATACAAATGACCGTGCTTATGCAATGAAGATAAGAGGCGAACTTTTACAACAATATCCTGAACAAAAAACTTATATGTGGTTTGCGAATCCTTATATCAAATTAAAATTTGGGAATTTTAAAACAAAGGATGATGCCGAACCTTATAGAAAAGAAATTAGTAAAATGATGAATGGCGCAACCATCTATTACCTGCCCGAAGCCATCGAAGTAAAGCCTGATAAAAACTTTAACCCTGATGACCTGAATTAATGCTTCATAAATATTTAGTATCTTAAAAGAGTTTCATTTACCGGAACTCTTTTTATTTTTGGGCTAATCAAAGCATCTTGTTATAAAAATTAATAATGGTGAAAAATAAAATCAAAGAGTTGGCGTCAAAATATAAGGAAGAATTTATAGAGATGCGTCATCACCTGCATGCACATCCCGAACTTAGTTTTAACGAATTTAGAACGTCAGAATATGTACAACGAAAATTAGCTGCGTGGAATATTAATTATTCTGTAATGGCCACAACCGGTATAGTTGGAATTATTGAAGGCCGCGAACCGCATAGCAAAGTGATTGCCTTGCGTGCAGACATGGATGCGCTTCCCATTAAGGAATTGAATGACGTAGAATATAAATCAGCAAATGACGGAGTCATGCATGCCTGCGGGCATGACGTACATACTACCTGTTTGCTGGGCGCCGCAAAAATTTTAAATGAATTGAAAGCCGAATGGACGGGAACTATCAAATTGATTTTCCAGCCGGGTGAAGAGAAAAATCCCGGGGGAGCCAGCCTGTTAATCAAAGGAGGTGTTTTGAAAAATCCAGAGCCGGAGGCCATTTTCGCATTACACGTTAATCCTTCTTTGGCAGTCGGTAAACTGAGTTTTCGCAGCGGTATGGTTATGGCGAGTGCGGATGAAATCTACATAACCATCAAAGGGAAAGGAGGTCATGCAGCGGCGCCACACCTTACGTCAGATACTATCCTGGTTGCATCCCAGCTTGTGGTAAATCTTCAACAGGTTATTAGCCGTATGAATGATCCGTTTAATCCCAGCGTTCTTTCCATAACTTGTATTCAGGGCGGCAACACTACTAATGTTATTCCTTCTGAAGTAAAATTAATAGGGACGTTCCGCGCCATGAATGAATCCTGGCGATTTAAAGCACATGATATTATAAAAACCATTTGCAAGCACACTGCAGAAATTGGCCGGGCAGAAATTGATGTACATATAGATGTTGGTTATCCTTTTGTACTGAACAATCAGCGACTAACTGAAATGGCTAAACGAAAAGCGGAAGAATTTGCCGGCGTTGAAAATGTGGAAGAAACGGAAATGAGAATGGGAGCAGAAGACTTTGCATTTTATTCGCATCTTTTACCAGCCTGTTTTTTCAGGCTTGGCGTTGGAAACATAGAAAAAAAGATTACATCTGGCGTGCATACGCCGCATTTTAACATCGATGAAAATGCAATTGAAATTGGAGTCGGTATTATGGCATGGCTGGCTGCCTCCGTTTCGATCGCATGAATTCTCTACATTAAGTATCTTTACCGTTACTTAAAATAAATAAGTGGCATTTTTGCTACATGATTAATTTTCCATATGCACAAAAATCTTCGAAAACAGGAAGCGCTCGATTATCATTCAAAAGGAAGGCCGGGAAAAATTGAAGTAATTCCTACAAAAGCTACGAAAACACAAAGAGATCTTTCCCTTGCATATTCACCTGGTGTAGCCATTCCGTGCATGGAAATAAATGAAAATCCTGAAACGGTTTATCAATATACAGCAAAGGGAAACCTGGTGGGAGTGATCAGTAATGGTACCGCAGTTTTAGGTTTGGGCGATATTGGCCCGGAAGCGGGGAAACCGGTAATGGAAGGAAAAGGAGTGCTGTTTAAAATATTTGCAGATATTGATGTATTTGACATCGAGATAAACGAGAAAGACCCAAAAAAATTTGTAGATATTGTCGCGGCATTAGAGCCTACTTTCGGTGGAATTAATCTTGAAGATATAAAAGCGCCTGAATGCTTTTATATTGAAAAAGAACTGAAAGAACGCCTTAAAATTCCCGTGATGCATGACGACCAGCATGGCACAGCAATAATAAGTTCTGCAGCGTTGCTAAATGCACTGGAAATCCAAAGAAAAAAAATAGACCGGGTAAAATTTGTTGTAAATGGCGCTGGCGCTGCAGCCATGGCTTGCATTCAATTGTACGAAGCATTAGGAGCAAAAGCCTCCAATTTTATTATGTTTGACAGGAAGGGCGTTATCCATGCCGGCCGGCCTGATATGGATGAAATTAGAAAAAGATTTGCACAAACAAAAAATGCAAACCTGACGCTTGCTGATGCTATCAAGGATGCCGATGTATTTATAGGATTGAGTGTGGGAAATGTTATTACCACTGAAATGGTAAAAAGTATGGCAAAAAATCCTATTGTTTTTGCTATGGCAAATCCTGATCCTGAAATAACCTATGACATGGCAATTGCGGCCAGGAAAGACGTCATCATGGCAACCGGCAGAAGTGATTATCCCAACCAGGTAAATAACGTTTTGGGCTTTCCCTATATTTTTCGTGGTGCCCTTGACGTGAGAGCTACCCAGATAAACGAACCCATGAAACTTGCTGCTGTAAAGGCATTAGCCGAACTTGCAAAATACCCGGTTCCGGATATTGTTGTTCTTGCTTATAATGAAAAAAGTATTGTCTTTGGCCCTAATTATATTATTCCAAAACCACTGGATAACCGGTTGCTTTCAACTGTCGCTCCTGCTGTGGCCAAAGCTGCAATGGAAAGCGGTGTTGCGAGACAGCCTATCACAGATTGGAGCGAGTATATTGATAAATTAAATGAAAGGCTTGGCATCGATAACCAACTCTTGAGAGTAATTGGTAATAAAGCAAGGAAGAATCCAAAGAGGGTTGTATTTGCGGAGGCCGAGAATCAAAAAATACTAAAAACAGCTCAGTTGGTTCAGGATGACGGTATCGCATATCCGATACTGTTAGGCGACCCGAAAAACATAGCAAAAATAGCATTGGAAAACGGTATTGACATTGACGGAATTCCCATAATCGACCCTAAAGGTGATGAAGCTGAAGAAAAAAGAGCAGAATATGGAGAGCTTTTTTTTAGCAAACGCCAACGCAAGGGCTTTAATTATTACGAATCAAAAAAAATCATGCGCGAGCGTTTATACTTTGGCTGCATGATGGTGGAAACCGGCGAAGCAGATGCGATGATATCAGGCCTGTCCAAAAATTATCCGGATACCATCCGGCCGGCTTTACAAATAATAGGCATGGAGGAAGGGTCAAAGAAAGTGGCCGGTATGTATATTATTATGACGAAAAAAGGCCCAATTTTCCTGGCAGATACTACGGTAAACTTTAACCCTACCGCTGATGAACTAGCCGATATAACGCTGATGGTTGCTAAAGAAGTAAAAAATTTTGGAATTACACCTGTCATCGCTATGGTGAGCTATTCTAATTTTGGAAGCAGCAATTCTCCTGAAGCAAAATTAGTTTCGCAGGCGAGAGAAATCGTTAAGCAAAAAGACCCTTCATTGGCGGTTGATGGTGAAGTGCAGGCGAACGTTGCTTTTAATAAAGAAGTGATAATAGATAATTATCCTTTTAGTGAGCTGGCAAATAAAGATGTAAATGTGCTTATATTTCCCAATCTTGCTTCAGGCAATGTGGCATATAATCTATTGCAGGAAGTTGCCGGTTTTGATGCAATCGGCCCTATCTTACTTGGATTAAGTAAGCCGGTGCATATACTTCAGTTAGGAAGCCAGGTGAGAAGCATTTTTAATATGGTTTTAATTGCCGTGGTTGATGCGCAAATGAAATGCAGCAACAGAACCGAACCAGAAATATCCTGGAAACAAATGGGGGAGGTTTAAAAAAATTGCTTCTGACGCCTGAGTTTTTAGTGAACGTAAATTTGAAATTTTTAATAAATTAAATGACTCTTTTTTCTACAATTGGCCGCTTCCTTTTAATGATAAAAGGAATGTTTACCAAACCAGAAAATTTTAAAATGTACTGGAAAGAACTCATGCATCAGTCCGTAGAGATTGGTATGGGCTCATTAGGCATTGTTGCAGTCATTTCTGTTTTTATGGGCGCTGTGAGCGCTGTCCAGACCGCCTATCAGCTTACAAGCCCCATTCTTCCAAAAGAAACTATTGCGCAAATTGTTCGGGATACGGTAATTCTTGAATTTGCACCTACGCTTGTTTGTATTGTGTTAGCAGGCGTTGTCGGCAGTAAAATAGCGGGTGAACTTGGTAACATGAGGGTTAGTGAGCAAATTGACGCATTGGAAATTATGGGTATAAATACCAAATCTTACCTGGTGATGCCCAAGATACTGGCAGCACTCATTACCATTCCCCTTCTTGTGGTTCTTGCAATGGTCTTAGGTATTTATGGAGGCAGGCTTGCCGGAAGCCTTGGAAATATATTGTCTGCAGATACTTACGACAGAGGGTTGCTCCAAAACTTTGCGTCTAAGAATGTGTGGTTCGCGCTTGCCAAAGCTTATACTTTCGCTTTTATTATCAGTAGTATTTCTTCTTTTTATGGCTATAATGTGAAAGGTGGATCACTGGAGATTGGGCGGGCAAGCACCACTGCGGTGATCACAAGTTGTATCCTGATACTTTTTGCAGATTATATATTAGCGTATTTTTTATTGTAAAAAATATCCGAAATTTTAAGCTTAGTTCATAAAAGTCGCAAGGAATAATGAGTAGAATTATTAAATCGGATTCTTAATAATTTTTACTCCAATGATATAAATTTAGTTATCCCATAACAGATTTTGTAATGATCGAAATAAAAAATGTAAGTAAGGCATTTGGAGAGAAAGAAATTCTCAGGAACGTAAGCGCCATTATGGAAACTGGCAAAACCAATCTTATTATCGGAACAAGCGGTAGCGGAAAAACGGTTCTTCAAAAATGCATGGTTGGCTTATTTGAGGTTGATGGGGGCGAAATTATTTTTGATGATAAAAGCCTCACCCATATGGCCGAGGAAGAGCGTAAAGAACTGAGGCAACAAATTGGAATGCTTTTCCAGGGATCAGCGCTTTTTGATAGCATGACGGTTCAGCAAAATGTAAAATTTCCACTGGACATGTTCACCAAATGGAATCATGCAAAAAAAATTGAAAGAGTAAATGATGTGCTGGAAAGAGTGAACTTAAAAGATACCAATAAAAAATTTCCTTCGGAAATAAGCGGTGGAATGAAGAAGAGAGTCGGAATAGCAAGGGCAATCGTCTTAAAGCCAAAATACCTGTTTTGCGATGAACCAAATTCAGGACTTGATCCGCAGACTTCTATGCTAATAGATAAGTTGATCCACGAAATAACAAAAGAATATAATATTACCACCGTTATTAACACCCATGACATGAATAGCGTTATGGAAATTGGTGAAAATATTCTTTACTTGTATCATGGGAAAAAAGAATGGGAAGGAACTAATAAAGAGATCATTTTCAATAAGCATGAAAAACTAAATGAATTCATATTTGCATCCGCATTTTTAAAAGATGCAAAGGACATGCGAATGCTGGAAGAAAAAGGAATAATAGATAATGACAGAAATATGGATGAGATACTTCGCGATGGTGGCGCTAACCTCGTAATGGATGAGCCCGACAAAGATCAGCCTGATAAATAAAATTCATATTTCTTCATGGATTAATAGCTGGTTGCTTCAAGACATTTTATATAAAGCAGATGATTAAAAGAATATGCCTCATATTAATGATAGCTGTCATTTCATCAGCAGCCACAGCACCAATAACCAGCGCTAAACTTCTGAAAAAAATGTATGACCGTTTTCATAATAAATGGTACAAAACTTTTTCATTTAGTCAAACCACAGAAATTTATCGAAACGATAGTATGATACATTCAGAAATCTGGTTTGAAAACATTAAGTTTCCTGATAAATTTCGCATCGACTTTGGTGATCCTGACAGTGCCAACGCTGTGATCTTTAGAAATGATTCATCTTATTTATTTAGCAGATCCCAACTGGTACGCATAGACGCTAATAAAGATGACCTGTTATTTTTGTTGGGAGGACTTTATTTTTATCCGTTCGACTCGGTAATTACAAAAATGAATTCCTACGGATATGACCTTAATAAATTTTACCAGGACACGTGGAAAGGCAAACCGGTTTATGTGATCGGAGCAGACAACAATAAAGACTCAGTAAACCAGCTATGGATTGAAAATGAAAATTACAGCCCCGTAAGAATGTTGAAATATGAGAATAGAAATAAAGAGGAAGCCCTATTCGAAAACCACGTACCATTAGGAGGCGGCTTTACTGAAACCCTTGTTCATTTTTATGTGAATGATAAACTTATCCAGGTAGAAAAATATCACGAACTGAAAGGTGATTCGCCAATTGAAGATGCGATTTTTGATCCGTATAAATTTGTGAAACTGAAATTGTAAGCAGAGAAAATTTATTTCACCACCTGGAATTTGCCGGATTCGACAATATTTCCCTGTACATCGCGGAGCTGAAAAATATAAACACCCCGGTAAAATTCTGTAAGATCAATGATAGTTTTTTCCTCTGTCGGTTTTAATTCTATCATTTTCTTTCCCATAAAATTATAGATAAGAAGTGTGTAAGGTTTATTTACACTTTTTTCAAATTCAAAATTTATAAAATTAGCCGCAGGATTTGGGTAAAATTTAATGACCCTAACATTGTTATCGTTTATAAAACTTGACTTGACCTGGGCGGTGCTGCTGAAGTGAAAACCAACAATAAAAATAAGTATGTAAAAAATTCTTTTCAATATAGCCCGGTTTTTTGGTTTAAAGTTACAACTTTTATCATAGTATCAAAGCATCCTGCACTATTTATAACAAACTTATTGGATCATTTCCTGGTATAATAAACGGATCTTTTTGGAATTAATTGTGTTTAATTGATCACAAATTCTAAAAAATGCTAAAAAGATAATTGATTGGCAATGAGTTATTTGAGTGAAATTAAACACTTCCGGATTGCCTCGTAATCTGGCTCCCCGCCAGCATTTTCCAATACTTCCGCATACTGGATTATTCCTTCCGCGTCAATTACAAAAGCACTTCTTTTACTTACGCCTTTCATATCCATTACAAACGTTTGATAAAGGCAGCCATATTTTTCCGAGACCGTTTTATTGAAATCACTTAAAAGAATAAAATTCAATTTTTGATCCTCCTTAAATTTTGCAAGGGTTTGCGGCGAGTCAACGGATATACCCAGAACAGTTGCATCGCTATCATTATAAATTGTGATATTATCTCTTACAGAACAAAGTTCTTTTGTACAAACACTGGTAAATGCCAAAGGAAAAAATAGCAATAAGACATTTTTATTTTTGAAATCACTAAGTGAAATTTTTTCTTTTTCTGAACTATATAAAGAAAAATCAGGAGCTAATGAACCTAAGGTGATTTTCATGCCGTTTATTTATTGCTGCAAAAACAGTGATGTTAATTTTTTAACAGTATTAAGATGTAAGCCATATTTCCAAATCAGGATTAAGGTATTACAATCTTATTAATTACCACACTTCGTAAGAAAGTAATTCATTCTCTATTTTTATACGTTGACCTTCTTTTATTAAATAAATAAAAGCAGCAGCAGTAATAGCACTTGCTGCAAAAAAATATATTGCTCCTTTAGGTCTTTTCCTTTTTTTTTCGTTAACCGAATTGCTCATAACATATATTTTATCTATAACTGGTCTGCAAATTAATAAAAATCATCCCACTATGAAAATCAAAGCTATCACTGATTAAAAATATTAACAGGTAAAATAATCTCCCAACGATTTCGCCCACTGCCTCCAAAGACATCATTGTCAAGAAGCCGGCTGTACCTTATGCCTAATGTGACATTGGCTTCATTCCACCATTTTGTATCAAAATATATTTCACTACCGGTTGACCGGAAAGATGTGGAAAATTTATTTCCATTTCCATAAAAATCATGTGCCCTGGTGTTATCATAGAAAAAGTTTGCTCTCACACGAAGCAAGTAAAGAATGTTTGCTAATCCGGCATCAGGATACACTAACGGAAAATTATAGTTAACGCCCCATTTATACATTTTATACAAGTTGATGGAACTGTATCCCCGCGAAAAAGGAAACCCGCTTGAAAAATTAATTTGACCTAATGTATCCTGATGAAGATATGCACCGTTTATTACAACGCTATGCGTAGTTAAAATTCCGGGAAGATATAAATTTGCATTTGCAACAAATTGAAAGCCCTTATATTTTGTAATGGTTGTTTTATAAGCAAGATTTAATGTTTGCGCAAATGCCGGATAAATTTGTTGAAGCGCAGTTTGTATTTGGTGGGTAAATGATAAAAAATTACTGTTGTAGCTGTAAGAAATTTTCCCAAGAGTATCTTTGTACTTGCTCTTAAAGTCACTTTGATTGTACACATATTGAGATCCTGCATTAATATAAGTGAATGAGCGGTTCTTGCTTAAGTTCAAAGGAATATTAAAGCCGGCAAACGGTTCCAGTTCATTAAAAAAAACCACGTTGCCTCCGTACAGCGTTCGCCTGTCAAAAGTATAATTAACGCCCGCAGAAAGAAAAGGAAAGAAAGCGCCATAGGTGCCGCTGAAGCCAATCTGTTTAAATTTTTCCGCGCGGTCATAGGTAAACGAAAGTTGAGATTCCAACGTATTGAGAATATTTTCACTTAAGAGGGTTAATGAATAATCGGGGTCATTGGCCGCCGGCTCAACGCTGTGAAAATTAATGAGCTTAAAACTTTTAGAATACTTAGTTATTAAGAATGAATCTGCAGGAACACTGTACAGTAAGTTGGCATTTGTTTTTTGCAACGCAGTGATACCAAAACCGGATGTATTTTTATCCATGTAGTCAACGTTCATCAGCTTAAATTGAACGTCTTGTTTTGGTACTTCTTTTAACCGGTATCCCTCTGCTGTAAAAGCGCTCCAGGTTATATAGTTCATATTTGCCGAAGGTTCATATTTCCCAACTCCCACGTTTTGATTGTATATAATTTTCCATAATTTTTTATTGGAAAAAGTGTATGCAAATAACTCATCATTTTTTTGGTATGAATAAGAAAAATAGGCAGTATCATTTAATACATAAGGAAATCCTGAAACGTTGTATGAAAATGGTACCAGGTAATTTGTTTCACCCGTGTTGATATCTATTAATGCCAGTGACATTTTTCCTTCACTACTTCTTACTGTCGAGATTATTGTAGTATCATTATAAAATTTCGGATAGGTAAAAAAAAGATTTTCTTGATTAGGAATCACTTTTATGAGTTTCCCGGAGGCTGCGTCCAGCAGATGTAAAGCGCATTTGATATCAGGTGTTTCCTCTACCGCAATTATCTTTTTCCCGTCAGGACTTAAATCGGGCGAAAAATATTTTGTGAAGTTTGAAAGCGTTTGTTCTTTGCCGGTAGTTATATCAATAATACGAAGATCGCTGTAATCCCGGTAGCCCCATCGTATATCCGGCCGGTAAGATGCATAAATAATTTTACCATTCCGGTAACTAAACTGGTTATCTATTGAATAATCCCTGATTCTTATTTTTTTTTCTTTATTTTTTATGCGCAAAACAAATTCGGGAATTTGTTTGTAACCGCTTTTAACAAAGATTATTGAATCATGTCCCGCATAAGCACCAAATTCCTCATCCCGGTAAGTTTGTTTGCTGCTGTCTTTCCGTGGTGTTATATTTTCAAGGCCAAATTGGTTTTTGAAAAAATCAACTGCATCATTTCTGAATGTTACATAATCTTTTCCCGAATATTTTTTAATCGCCCGTTGAAACGGATAAAACAATCCTTTGAATGATGCGGCATCATGGGTTACTTTTTCCCAGAATTTGTCGCCATATTCCTGCCGTCCGTAAGCAACCAACATAAATCCAAGAGGATAATGATCGGGCACAAAATTTTTATATGATCCGTTTCTTAATTTCATCCAGCTATAATTTTTTCCTTCCTTCCAAAGCGCACGGTAACCGTCGTAAAAAAAAGGAAGACTTCCGCGCCCTTGTTTACTCACATTCGTTTCATTATAGACTGCATCTCCTTCAAAAAACCAATTTGGAATGGTTGCGTTATTTGCAATCGCCTGGCCTTCTTCGCCAAACAGCGTGCGCAAAATCCTGGCGATGCCTACTTCGAAATTGTTGTATTGCTGTACATGCCTGAACTCATGTATCGTAAGCTGGTCCGGCCAGGGAAGGCTTCCTAAATCAAAGCTATTCTGCGACGGAGTTAGTTAGAAATTCACTTCTGAAAGGGCCGAGACCAACATAACCATTAGAAATTGTGGTTTGATTTTGTAAAACGATGTTTATTTTTCTTGATTTGGTACCTATGGTCTTCGCCATCGGCGCATTCATAAAAGTAATAATATTGGTAACTCTTTCAGCGGTAGAATCAAGGCCGCGTGGAAAAATGATTCTCGCAAGAGGTGTGTTAATTTGCCTCCAGCGCAAGGATGAAGGATTTCCTCCAAAAATTTGAGAAAATCCCTCAACAACCGCAAATGAAAGCGCCAAAACTATCCAGAATTTTTTTCCGGGAAACATAGTATTTTTTGTTAAGAATGAAGGTATGGAAAATGCGTTTCACTGCTGGGTAAAGCTTTCAAAATTTGCCCGTAAAAACCATGGGCTGGTTTTATACTATTTCCCCCGATTGTTCGTTCTTATAAAGAAGACCCTAATGATAAGTGTTTGGTTGGCTAATTTCTAATTAAGTTTCTAAACATTTAAATAATTTTGTTATGCATGATAAAATACTTATGTCTCATATTATTCTTGTTTTCCGCGGTGAATATTTCTTGTAAAAAAGGGGGTTCGTTAAATAACCCGCTCTTGGAAAAGTACTTTGAAACCAATGTACTTAACAGAAATTTTGTTGTAAGTCTTGCCCAGGATAGCAGCACTGATCTGACTTCAAATTATAGCGGCGAAGTTTTCGTATTGCTGGAAACTGATTTTTATCATGGCGATTTAAGGCTACAAAAAACGGAACTGTTTATACTGGTTCATGGAGTTGCAATGATGATTATAGCAAGCTTATAATCATATTACCCAATCCTCCGTCTGAATTTATCTTTTTTAACCAGGGATTGGCGCTTTACGAGCAAAAATCTTCCTACGATGAAATTGGCACCATGGGGTTCAACCGCTCCTATTGCTTTAAACATGTACCGGCAATAATTAAAATTTTGCATTGAACGATTGTATTCACTGCAAATTTAAATAGCTCATTAAGAACTGGGCAGATTTTATAAAATCAATATCCATTCAAAATTGAAAGACCTGGCACGCCTAACCATTATTGATGCGCAACCAATTTTTAAGAAATTTGGTTTCGCGTTGTATTAGTATTCGCTTCTTTTTATGCCAAGCGCACAGCTCCACGCAGATTTTGCAGCAACGCCGGTTACGGGCTGTGCCCCATTGGTTGTAAACTTTAATGATTTTTCTTCTGGATATCCTTATTATTGGAAATGGGATCTGGGAAATGGAACAACTTCTTTTTTGCAGAATCCTTCTGTAACTTATTTTAATCCCGGGCAATACAGTATAAAACTGGTTATTAAAAATCCGCAAGGTTCAGATTCGATCATAAAAACGCAGTTTATTAAAGTCTATGCGCTCACCGATCAATAAATTTTTCGGCAATTGCGCAGTCCGGTTGTATTCCTTTAATTACAAAATTTACAGATCTTGCAATCGCGAAAGTGGAAATATCGCAGGATGAATGGGACTTTGGTGATGGCGAACTTTCAACAAATCAAAATCCTAGCATAATTATACAGATCCGGAAATTATAATGTTTCGCTTACGTGTAACCAATAATTTTGGATGTGTTTCTTCAACAACAAAACCAAATTACATAGAAGTTTATAGCGGGGTAAAAGCTAATTTTACAAATACGCGTCCTGCGACATGCAATCAACCGGCAACAATAATTTTACCAATTCTTCCACTGGTAGCGGGCACTTTCATATGCTATGGAATTTTGGCGATGGCAGCACCTCCACACTTGGAAATCCTTCACATACTTATAATGTTGGCACTTATAATGTCAGCCTTATTGTATTTAATTCAAATGGATGTTCTGATACGCTGATAAAACACAATTTATAACACTTCGAAAGTGTAAAAGCAAATTTTTCGCGGCTGCCACAATCGTTTGCCAGGAAAGTGATGTAAATTTTGTGAATACGAGCACTCCGTTTCCTTCCGGAGCATTCTGGGATTTTGGAGACGGCACATTTTCAAATTCGATTAAGCCCGGTAAAGATTTTTGCAAGGCCAGGAAATTTTAATGTAAAGATGGTTGCCGGATTTGGAGGCTTGCAAGGATTCTGTTACTAAGCCAGCTACAAGTAATAGCGAAACCTAGACGTAAATTTTACTGCAAATTCAACGATATCCTGTTCGGCGCCTTTACCGTGAACTTTATAAATGTAACATCTGTGCGGAAATATATTTTCACTGGGATTTTGGAGATGGTAGTTTTTCCAATCTTCACCAATCCGTCTCACACTTACTCAAAGAAGGTTTTTATACAGTTAAGTTGGCATTTACCAATACTTCGGGTTGCACCGACAGTTTAATAAAAAAAGATTTTATAAAAATTAAGTCACCCGTTGCTTCAATAAATAATCTTCCTCAGAAAGGTTGCGGGCCGCTTACCCATGCTTTTTCTGCAAGCATAAATTCAATAGATTCTGTAATAAAATATAAATGGGGCTTTGGAGATGGGAACACTTCTGCTGCATATCGCCTACCCATACTTATACTAACACCGGTTCTTACACGGTCAGTCTTTTTTACTCGACATCTTCCGGTTGTACAGATACCGTTACTTTTGTAAATGGTATTTTAGTAGGATCCAAACCAGGTGTAAATTTTTCGGCGGCGCCACGTGATATATGTGCTTCAACAGAAGTAAATTTTACTGATCTTTCAACCGGAAATCCCGATCAATGGCTATGGCTTTTTGGAGACGGATCAAGTTCTGCTGGCAAAAAACCCTGACCATCAATATAGCGACTCGGGATACTTTACTATTACTTTGATAGCCATGAATAACGGATGCGCAGATACGCTTATTATTCCGAAATATGATACACATAAAACCACCTATTGCCCGCTTTGATCATATTACTTCATGCAATCAGCCCGGTCATGTTGTGTTTACTGATAAATCAATTGGCGCTGATTCGTGGAAATGGCGAGTTTGGTGATGGAACTTCATCTTCCATACAAAATCCCACGCACGATTATGCAGTTTCGGGTTCATATACGGTCCAGCTTACCGTTGTAAACAATACTACCGGTTGCGACTATACGAAGCAGGATACACTGAGCGTGTTTAAAGAAATTGCTGATTTTAATAGCAGCGTTACTTCGGTCTGCAAAAATGCCCCGGTTATTTTTAATGCGATAAACAGTATCCCCGGAAATGTAAGTTCTTACACCTGGAGATTTGGTGATGGCATTAGTATATCAGGGAACTCCAATACCATAAATCATGCTTATGGTGCAGCGGGAAGTTACAATGTTACAATGATCTTAAAGACCAAAGATGGCTGCTCAGATTCAATAGTAAAACCTTTAGCAATGCAGGTAGATGGTCCTACGGCAGTTTTCAAAACATTAAATCCCGGAGCGTGTCTGAACAGCGCTATAATATTTATTGACAGCTCATATGCTAATGGCGCCCATTCTATTTCACAGTGGCAATGGAACTGGGGCGATGGTATCAACCAAACGCTGGCTGCGCAGCCCTTTCAGCATACCTATGCTTTAGCAGGAAGCTATTCTGTATCTCTAAAAGTTACGGAAGATAATGGTTGCACTGATAGCATCATCCATATGAATACGGTTGTAATTTCGAAGCCGGTCGCAGCCTTCAAAGGAGATACACTCTCATGTACGCTGAATGGCGTTGGTTTTACAAACCTGTCATCAGGTCCAGCACTTAAATATTTTTGGAATTTCGGTGATGGTATAACTTCAACGCAAACAAATCCCCGTCACACTTATTCTGCCGAGGGGATTTATACCGTGAGCCTGAACGTTACGGACGCGTATGGTTGTACAGATTTTAATTCAAAAACAAATTATGTAAGAATAGCTGATCCAAAAGCTGATTTTCGGGTAAGCGACACCGTTGGGACCTGTCCGCCACTTATCGTAAATTTTACGAATGCTTCAAAGAATTATTCCTACCTGTCATGGGATTTTGGAGATGGAACGAATTCAAACTCAGTAAATCCTTCACATTTTTATGCGACACCCGGATTGTTTCACGCTGTGTTAACAATAAACGGTGCCGGGGGATGTACCGATCAAAAAAGCGTGCAGATACTAGTGAAAGGCCCGAGAGGTTCATTTAGTTATACAAATATTTCCGGGTGCAAGCCTCTGCAAACTAATTTTAAAGCTACCACCGGGAAGAATATAAACTTTGTATGGGATTTCAGCGATGGCAATACGATCCAAACTCCTGATTCACTTGTAACGCATACTTACAAGACAGCAGGCATTTATTTGCCTAAAATGATTCTTGTCGATTCGTCGGGCTGCAAGGTGCCGGTTACCGGAAGTGATTCTATCAGAGTTTATGAAGTGATTGCTTCATTTACAAATCCCACCTCTGCTTTTTGCGATTCTGCTAAGGTTTTATTTACCAATACCAGTACTGGTAATGATATGATCACCAACTATCTTTGGGACTTTGGCGATAAAAGCACTTCAACACTTTCCGATCCTGTCCATAACTATGGCAAAACGGGAAATTATAATGCAAAGCTTTTTATTACTTCAAGAAACGGCTGCAAAGATTCAGTAACTGTAAATACAGCGGTCAAGATTGTAAATAGTCCCAAAATTGCGATTGGCGGAAACGCTGGCGCCTGCACTCCGGCATTTCTAACTTTCACCGGGGTTATTTCTGTACCGGATACGTCTGCTTTAAAATGGAAATGGGACTTTGCTAACGGTAACGTATCAACGCTACAGAATCCGCCTGCTCAAACTTTCTTAAACGCCGGATCTTATTCCGTGCGGCTTATCTCCGAGAATAGTAGTGGCTGTATGGACACGGTTATAAAAATCGCGACGGCATATCCGCTGCCTGACTTAGACATTACAAAGGATACTGCCATTTGTCTGAAATCATCATTCAATTTAAGAGCGACAGACGCCCAAACTTATTCATGGAGCCCGGCGACTTATCTTTCATGTAGCAATTGTGCGACACCATTATGCCGGCCTGATTCATCTATAAAATATTTTCTAAAAGGTACCAGCAACAAGGGTTGTTTTTCGTCTGATTCCGTTTTTGTTGACGTAAAATTTCCGAATACAGTGAAAGTAAATGGCCCGGATACATTATGTATCGGATCATCAGTTCAATTGACTGCCTCGGGCGCCGAAGTGTACTCGTGGTATCCTTCTACAGGTCTGGATGATCCGAAGAAAGCATCGCCGCTCGCAGCTCCCGGCACAACAACAATTTACACTGTCACAGGTTCAGATACAAAAGGATGTTTTACATCTACAGCTTCCGTGCCCGTAAAAGTGTACCCGATACCAGTAGTTACTGCTGGCGGCAGATCAAACAATTAGTGCAGGTAGATCTTTGAATATTATTCCTCAGATTTCATCCGATGTTATCGGCGTGCTTTGGACGCCGTCTACCGGGGTTGTCGCAAGAAATTATCCTGGTATAACGGTACAGCCTCCTCAGACTACTGAATACACAATACTGGTAAAAAATGAAGGAGGTTGCTTTTGCAAGGGATAAAATGACCGTTTTTGTTACCTGCGATAATACTAACGTATTTGTGCCAAATACTTTTTCTCCTAATGGTGATGGGGTAAATGATATTTTTTATCCGAGAGGCAGCGGTGTTTTCAGGGTAAAAAATCTGCTGGTCTTTAACCGCTGGGGCGAGGTTGTTTTTGAGAAAGGAAATTTCAATGCAAATGATGCATCGTCAGGATGGGATGGTACGTACAGAGGCAAAAAACTCGCTCCGGACGTGTTTGTGTATTCTCTCGAAGTTTTATGCTCGAATAATCAATCGCTGGTTTTTAAAGGAAATGTTGCGCTGATAAAATAAAAAAACTCTCATCCCGGGTAATAAAATAACAGGTAAATCTGTTATAATACCGATGAGGCCGATAATATCCAAATTCAGTATGAAAAACATACTTTTTACCAGCTTAATTTTTGTTAACCTGCTATTTTCATTTGTCGAAAAAATTAACGCGCAGGATATTCACTTTTCTCAGTTTTTTGAGGCGCCGCTTTTGCGAAATCCGGCATTGGCAGGCATTTTCAGCGGCGACTTCAGGATACAGTCCGTTTATAGGAACCAATGGAATTCTGTAACAATGCCCTATCAAACCACTTCGTTAAATGCGGAATATAAAATGCCGGTTGGCCATGGTGACGATTTTTTAACGATAGCCGGCGAAATACTTTATGATAAATCCGGAACCGTTGCACTAACTGCAACGCATATACTTCCCGTTTTAAATTATCATAAATCTTTGAGTGCAGAAAGAAATATGTACTTGTCTGCAGGCTTTTCTGCAGGAATTGTTCAAGAAAAATTGACCGCTCGAAGATCACTACGAACAATCAGTTTGATGGGCAAAACTATGACCCGACCCTTCCGGATGGTGAAAATTTATACAGTTCCGGTTACCTTTATTTTGATGGCAGTGCGGGACTGAGCTTTAATTCACAAATTGGCGAGAACGAAGACAATAATCTTTATTTCGGTATAGCTTATCAGCATTTTAATCAATCTGCAAAAGCATCTTTTTACAATTCACCGGATGTTGAGATGATACCCAAAATTGTTTTTTCCGGCGGATTTAAAATGGGCATGAATGATTACTCCTATGTTACTTTCATGGTGATTATTCACAACAAGGGGTTAATAGAGAAATAATCGCCGGAATGCTTTACAGTGTAAAACTGGATGATGCATCTGAACCACAGTACATCATTTCGGGCGGCGCATTTTTAAGATGGAAAGACGCAATCATTCCCGTTGTAAAATTTGATGTGAAGCCGATAGCTTTTGCTCTAAGTTATGATGTAAATGTATCTCAGCTAAAAACCGTTAGCGAGAGCAGGGGCGGCTTTGAACTATCCTTATCTTATGTGAAATTTTTTGACAGAAATAATACTTCAAGGGAAGCAGTACGTTGCCCGAGATTTTAATAACCATTCTAAATAGCATCATTTTAAAATCTTTCTTTCAACTCGTTGTATCTTTGCAAAAAAAACTGATGAAAATTCAGGAAGCGATTGATTGCCTTGAAAATTTTGCTACCAAAAGCCTGCAGGAAGATTATGATAATGCCGGTCTTATCATTGGAGATGCCGGAAAAGATTGCTCTGGTATTCTTACTACTCTTGATGTTACTGAAAATATTATTGAGGAAGCATTACAGAAGAAATGCAATCTGTTGTAGCTCATCATCCTATAATTTTCAAGGGTTAAAAAAAATAAACGGCAAAAATTATGTGGAACGCGCAATTATTGCAGCGATAAAAAATAATATCGCCATTTATGCTATTCACACCAATCTCGATAATGTTTTGAATGGTGTGAATTTAAAAATTGCGGAAAAATTAAATCTTCAAAATATCGCAAGTACTCTCTCCCAAAGGAAACACCTTGAAAAAACTGGTTACATTTTCTCCTGCTTGCAAATGCAGAAGAAGTAAGAAATGCTTTGTTTAAATCCGGCGCCGGAACTATAGGTAACTATGCCGAATGCAGTTATAATGTAGAAGGTATTAGGAACTTTTAAAGCCGGGGAAAGCGCGCAGCCATATGTGGGGAAGCAAGGTGAAAGGCACCAAGAAAATGAAATAAGAATTGAAGTTATTTTTCCAACATATCTCGAAAAAGAATTAATAAAAGCATTGCAAAGCGGTTCACCCTTATGAGGAAGTTGCTTATGATATTTATGTGCTGAATAATGATCGAAAAGATGTTGGAAGTGGTTTAATTGGTGATTTGGAAAATCCTGTTTCCGAAAGGGAGTTGCTTTCCCTTTTAAAAGAAAACTTTAAAACCGGCGCAATAAAACACACATCGTTTCTCCATAAAAAAATTAAAAAAATTGCCTTATGCGGTGGCGCAGGCAGTTTCCTGATTTCCGCCGCAAAATATTCCGGGGCAGATAGTTACATCACATCTGACATAAAATATCACGAATTTTTTGATGCCGATAACTCCATTTTTCTTGCAGATATAGGGCATTATGAAAGTGAACAGTTTACCATAGAGCTTTTGACTGATATTTTACAGGGAAAATTTCCTAACTTTGCCGTCCTTAAAACGGAAGTTAATACAAATCCTGTAAAATACTATGTGTAAAGGATCAATGATTTTCCCGATAAAAATTAAAACAATTCATTCATAAATATGGCACAAGTAAAAGATTATTCTGTAGAAGAAAAATTATCATCTCTTGTAAAGCTTCAAAAAATAGACAGCAAGCTTGACGGACTTCAAATTCTTAAAGGCGAACTGCCAATTGAAGTAAGCGATCTCGAAGATGAAATAGCAGGCCTGAATGCCCGGCAAAATCGTATTGAAGAAGAGATCAACGGCATGCAACAATTTATTGAGGATAAAAAAACGCTTATAAAAGATTCGCAGGACCTCATCAAAAAATATGAGAAGCAAAGCGATAATGTAAAAAATAACCGGGAGTTTGAAGCGATAAATAAAGAAATTGAAATGCAAACACTGGAAGTGAAACTTGCAGAAAAGCATATCAAAGATGCAACAGAAGATATTGCTGAAAAAGCAAAGCAACTGGAGCTTGCCAAAAAAGCTGTTGCTACCAAAGATGGCAACTTAAAAAATAAAAAAGGAGAACTGGAAAAAATTATTGCCGAGACTGATAAGGAAGAAAAAAATTATAACAAGCAGGCCGACGCTGCAAGAGAACAGGTGGACGAAAGGTTATTGGTAAGCTATGACAGGATACGCAAAAATTATCGTAACGGTCTCGCGGTTGTGCCGGTTGAAAGGGATTCGTGCGGTGGATGCTTCAATGCAATTCCTCCTCAAAAGCAAAGTGATATTAAACAAAGAAAGAAAATTATCGTCTGTGAAAACTGCGGACGTATCTTGGTTGATGATGAACTGAACGCGTCAGTTGAGGTAAAATAAAAATTTATTTTCAATAAGATAAAAGGGCGCTTGCGCCCTTTTTTAGTGCGCAAAAGTTTTTGTTTTACAATCTTTGCTGCAAATCAATAATGAAAAAAAGAATTAATGTAATTTGCTTTTATAAATGCTTCATTCATTACACATACAGAACTACGCGATAATTGATTCATTACAAATAGGTTTTTCACAGAGCCTGAATATTATAACCGGAGAAACCGGCGCCGGAAAAAGTATCCTGATAGGTGCGCTCAACCTTATTTTGGGCGAAAGAGCCGACAGCAACGTATTAGCAGATAAAGAAAAAAAATGTATTATAGAAGGCACTTTCAAAACAGCTTATAACTCTGTTCAATCATTTTTAAAAAATAATGAACTTGATTGCAGTGATGAAATTATCATACGCCGTGAAATAGCAGTGAATGGTAAGTCCCGGGCTTTTATAAACGATACGCCGGTGAATCTTAACCAGCTCAAAATATTGTCTTCTTTATTGGTTGATCTTCATCAGCAATTTGATACAGCGGAAGTTGGCGACCGCGATTTCCAAAGAGAAGTGATTGATGCATTGGCAGGCAATGCGAAAGACTTAGACCAATACCAGGCACTTTATAAACAATATCGCAATGCAGCTAGAGAATTTGAGATCTTGAAAAGTGAACAGGAAGCAGCCAACAAGGAATATGACTACAATAAATTTCTAAGTGATGAATTAAAGGAAGTGAATTTTTCTGAAAATGAAATTGAAAATATTGATGATGAAATTAAGATCATCAGCAATGCGGAAAATATAAAATCAATACTTTCTGAAGTTTATTTTGTGCTCGAAGAAAGTGACACACCTTTAGTTCAGCAAATTAAAACGATAAGCCATAAATTACAAAGCCTCGAAAATTTTCATCATGGTTTACATGCGTTAACAGAAAGACTGCAATCAATTCAGATTGAAATACAGGATATCGCCTCAGAAATTGAAAATGCAAATAGTTCCATTTTGTATGATGCTGAAAAAATAGAAATGCTGAATGAACGTATGGCAGCGGGTTACAGGCTTTTAAAGAAACATGGCGTTGCAACCACATCGCAGTTGCTTGACATAAAGAAAAAACTTGAGACGGAACTTGATAAAGTAGAAAATCTTTCCGATGCCATTTTGCAAAAAGAAAAGCAATCAAAAGAACTGTACAATGAAGCGCTGAAGATTGCGGAGAAAATTTCGATGAAAAGGCAAAAGCAGTTAAAGCCCTTTGAAGAAAAGATAAATGCTTTGTTGAAGCAGGTTGGTATGCCTAACGCCAGGTTGAAAGTGGCTATTGTGAGCACAGAACTTTTAAATCTTTTTGGAAACAATACCATCGAATTTTTATTCAATGCCAATTTACCGGCTGGTAGGGAAAATGAATTGAGCACGTTTGAGCCGTTACGTAAAGTTGCGAGCGGCGGCGAACTAAGCAGGTTGATGCTTAGCATAAAATCATTGGTTGCCAGGAGCATTCATTTGCCTACATTGATCTTTGATGAAATAGACAGCGGCATCAGCGGAGAAGCCGCGCGACAGGTAGGAATAATTATGAAGGAACTTTCTTTGGGCCATCAGGTCATTTCAATTACCCATCAGCCACAGATTGCTGCTAAAGCGGACATGCATTTTTTTGTATATAAGGAAATAAAAGGAGATAAGATCATTACTGCGATCAGGCAATTAAATGCGGATGAAAGGATCACGGCTATCGCCACTATGTTAAGCGGGGAGAAGCCAACTGCCGCTGCATTTGATAATGCCAGGGAAATGATTTCGAATTGATTGGTCTATATAAGTTTATTGTATTCTAAAAAATTTTCTCATAATTTTTCTAAAAAAGATAATAATTGTTTTAATCGTCGCATTAGCGATGTATGCAGGATATGCGATAGTACGTTTCTTAAAAACAAAAATCAATGTACATAGAAATATGGGCGGTTTTATTTTGCTGTTAGTTTTATCATTTGCAAGTATATTTATAATTATTTTTTTGCTTGGACTTTTATTCAACGAATACAGGAATTTTTTCTTTAACCATTAAGTGCATTATTTTTACAAATACGATTAAACACTTAAACAATTTAACCGATTAACGATGTCATACAATTTACTCAAAGGGAAAAAGGGTATTATTTTCGGAGCTTTGGATGAAAAATCTATTGCCTGGAAAACTGCATTGCGCTGCCATGAAGAAGGCGCTGAAATTATATTGACAAATGCACCTGTTGCGATGAGGTTGGGCGAAATCAATAAACTCGCTGAAACCGTAAATGCAATTGTGATCCCCTGCGATGTTACCAGCAACGATGACATACTTAACTTAATTACAAAATCAAAAGAACATTTTGGCGGAGGAATTGATTTTATTTTGCATTCAGTTGGGATGAGTATGAATATGCGAAAAGGGAAATCATATACGGACATTGATTATAATTTTAATCAGAAAACACTGGATATTTCTGCAACAAGTTTACACCGCTTATTGGCAACAGCAATGAAACAGGATGCAATAAACGAATGGGGAAGCGTGGTGGCGCTAACTTACATTGCGGCGCAAAGGGTGTTCCCCGATTACAATGAAATGGCCGATGCGAAGGCATTATTGGAAAGTATTACCAGGAGTTTCGGTTATCATTATGCTATCAAAAAACATGTAAGAGTAAATACTATTTCACAATCGCCGACGAGAACGACCGCGGGAAGTGGCGTAAAGGGTTTTGATGGCTTTATAAATTATGCTGAAAAAATGAGCCCGTTAGGAAACGCGAGTGCAGAAGATTGCGCAAATTATGTTGTTACGCTTTTCAGCGATCTTACGAGATATGTCACAATGCAAAATCTTTTTCATGATGGCGGATTTTCGTTTACAGGAGTTACTGAAAGTGTAATTGAGCAGATGGAAAAATAAGAGCTGCAAGTATAGAATGCAATCTGCTGAGCCAGGGTGAAATTATTTCTTCAGTCATTTAATAAAAAAAGTAAACACGATAATAAACGCCTTGCAAAAGAAATCAGCAATTTGGTTAAACGCGTGGTTTTGTGTGTAACGTACTTTTTTTGAAGATTGAGATGAAAAAAGCGGTAAAAAAGGATTGCGAAATTACCATCGATTTTATCATTCTAATATCTTATGGTAAGTGTGTGAAAAGACAAAATTTCCCCTTTAGAATAAAAAAACCGCTCAATTTCTGAACGGTTTAATTTTTTAATTGGTTAGTCTTAATTCAATATTCGTCTTCATTAAAAAAGAAATCTTCCTGGCTGGGGTAATCGGGCCAGATGTCTTCAAGGCCTTCATAAATTTCTCCGCCTTCATCTTCCAGCTCCTGCAGGTTTTCAACTACTTCAATCGGAGCTCCGCTGCGTATAGAATAATCAATTAATTCATCCTTCGTAGCAGGCCATGGTGCGTCTTCGAGGTGTGAGGCTAATTCTAAAGTCCAAAACATATATTTTTCTTTTTATTATTATTTTAATAATTCGGGGATTTCAATTTTCCGCAAATGTAAAAGTTAAATCGGTAACACCAAATATTGTTTTTTATAAATACTGTTTACAAATCATTAATAATTTTAATGAACGAATCCATTGTTGCTTTTATTACTTTTATACTTTTCTGCCATTTTTCAAAAACTTACAATTAAACATGCTGAAGGCTTTGGGAATTTTTAAAAATTATGGTGCTTTACCTGTATTAAAAGGAGTAGATATTGAAATTTCCAAAGGCGAGATTGTAAGTATTGCCGGGTCGTCAGGCGCAGGAAAAAGCACTTTATTGCACATTCTCGGTACCCTCGACGTAGCGGATAAAGGTGAGATTTTAATTGACAATTTGCCCGTGTCTAAAATGAATGGTAAAAAGCTTTCAGCTTTTAGAAATAAGCATATTGGTTTTGTTTTCCAGTTTCATCATTTATTACCGGAGTTTACGGCGTTAGAAAATGTATGCGTACCCGGATGGATTGCCGGTCGCAAAACAAAAGAAGTTCATGAAAGTGCAATAAAACTTTTGGACTTACTTGGACTGAAGGATCGTGCAGAGCATAAGCCCGGCGAGCTTTCGGGCGGTGAGCAACAAAGGGTAGCCGTGGCAAGAGCACTGATCAATAATCCTTCTATTGTAATGGCAGACGAACCTACCGGTAATCTTGATTCGGCTAACGCAAAGGAATTGCATAATTTATTTATTGACTTGAGAAATCGCTTTCAGCAAACTTTTTTGATTGTAACACATAATGAAGAATTGGCGAAATTAAGCGACAGAATCCTACACATGAAAGATGGAAAAATGGTTTGACGTTTCAAAAAAATGATGAAATAAAGAAAGAGTAATAACCAGAGATAAGAATTTTAAAATTAAGCAGTTCATCTGCATAAGTTTAATACACAATCTAACCTTACAGGAAGATAATTTATTTTTTCAGTGCGCTGCTTATGCGCGGCGCCCACGCTACTTCCGGCACATTATGGATTTTGCTGGCATACCTTGATAATACAAAAAGATAGTCGCTTAAGCGGTTAAGGTATTTAATAATTAACGGTTCTACATGTCCCTCCTGATCCTGCAGATTTACACACCATCTTTCTGCACGCCGGCAAACGCTTCGTGCGATATGAGTAACTGACACTGATGTGTGGCCGCCCGGTAAAATAAAATGTTTCATTTCCGGAAGCAATTCATTCATGGTGTCTATTTCTTTTTCAAGAGCGATGATGTCTTCCTCATGCAGATCGGGGATTAAAAGTTTGGTTTCTTTTTTTGGATCGCATGCAAGTGACGAGCCGATGGTGAAAAGCCTGTCTTGTATTTCTTTCAAAACATGATTGGCACTGAAATCATTGATCGCGTCATTGACAAAACCAATCCACGAGTTAAGTTCATCAACCGTGCCATAGGCTTCTATACGCAAATTGCTTTTTAAAACTTTTGTTCCGCCAATAAGGCTGGTTGTTCCTTTGTCACCAGTCTTTGTATATATTTTTTGAGACATAGAAATTCAAATTATTAAAAAAGTACAAAGTTATTGAGCTATTGAATCAGTTTTAATTATAAGCATCATCAGTCTTTAGCAAGTGCCCATTCATCAGTGAATTGAAGCCATTGACGCTTCCTTTTGTTGATCGCTTTCAATAATACCATCTTTCAATCTTATGATCCGGTGAGCGTAATGAGCAATGTCTTCTTCGTGGGTTACCAATATTACCGTATTTCCATCAGCCTGAATTTTATCAAAAATATTCATGATCTCAACGGATGTTTTGGAATCAAGATTGCCTGTTGGTTCATCCGCTAATATGATGGAGGGATTATTAACAAGAGCACGGGCAATGGCTACGCGTTGATTTTGGCCACCCGATAGTTCGTTAGGTTTATGATGACTTCTGTCACTTAAACCAACCCTGTTAAGCATTTCGAGCGAAAGTTCTGTTCGCGCTTTTTTTGAAGATCCATTATAAACCAATGGCAACGCAACATTTTCAGCAGCCGTAAGCCTCGGCAATAAATTAAACTGCTGAAAAACAAATCCTATTTCTTTATTACGCACCTCGGCAAGGTCGTCGTCAGGCATTTTGCTTACATCTTTTCCATTAAGAATATAGTGGCCTGTGGTAGGAGAATCAAGGCAACCGAGAATATTCATTAATGTGGATTTTCCACTTCCACTTGGACCCATTAAAGCCACATATTCATTTTTAAAAATTTCAATCGAAATTCCTTTCAAAACTGGTAATTCCATTTTCGCCATGAAATAACTTTTCCTGATATTTTCCAGCTTTATAATTGAACTCATTAAATACCTCCTTTAATTTAACAATATACTTCTTATTATTTTTTTATCACTTTCGGAACTTTAAAAAACTGATCATCGTGAAACGGAGCATTTTTTAAAGCATCTCGCGTGCTTATCATCCCTGTCACTTCATCGTCTCTTAAGATATTTATATTATTACTCATGTGCAGCAACGGTTCCACACCGGTAGTGTCCAGCTCATTCAGCTTATCAATGAAGCCAATCATTTTTCGAAGGTCTTTTTTTATTTCTTCTTTTTCTCCTTCATCAAATTCGAGCCTGGCAAGGTTAGCAAGCTTATCTATCAATTCATCATTTATGTTCATCCGGCAAATATAAAAATAGCAAGTGACAATAATAATTGATAATTGAATAATTGAATATTGAATGATAACGACTCAATAAACCAATAAACTAATAAACCAATAAACTAATAAACCTAATTAAACCAATTAACCAACTTCAATTCAACAATTCAACTTTCTTATCTTCGCCATCTTATGACCAGGAAGAAAGAAACCTTGCCTTCCGGCAGGCAGATTGTTATGAGTGGCATAAGGCCCACAGGCTTTTTGCATCTTGGAAATTATTTTGGCGCCATACGCAATTATGTAAAAATGCAGGATGATTATGAATGCTATTTTATGGTGGCCGATCTTCATTCTTTAACCACTCATCCCGATACAAGACATTAAAAAGCAATGTTCACAGGGTTCTGGCAGAAAACATTGCCTGCGGACTTGATCCTGAAAAAGTAGCTTTATATTGTCAGAGCCATGTGCGTCAAACGAGTGAATTATATCTCTATTTAAACATGCTTGCTTATAAAGGCGAACTTGAAAAAACGGCAACATTTAAAGAAAAGGTAAGGTTGTCGCCGGATAATGTAAATGCCGGATTGCTTACCTATCCAGTTTTGATGGCGGCGGATATTTTAATTCATCGTGCTATTTATGTGCCTGTTGGCAAAGACCAGGAGCAGCATCTGGAAATTGCCAGAAATTTTGCGAAACGTTTTAATCATCGTTATGGTGAAGTTTTTCCGGAACCGCTGCCTTTAATTTTAGTGAGAACTTGTAAAAGTTCCTGCTCTCGACGGAAGTAGGCAAAATGAGCAAAAGTGAAAATCAAATGGCCACACTTTATCTTGCCGATGAAGATGAAACTATTCGAAAAAAAATAATGAAAGCGAAGACGGATCAGCGGTCCGGCAGAAAATAATTCTGTAAAGACCTGTCTTATATTGAAAATTTATTTTCTGCTGATGAAATTGGTTAGTGCCGCTGATGAAATACTAAATAAATATGAAGAATGCATTTAATGACTGCACCATCCGCTACGGCGATATGAAAAAGCAGCTTGCAGAAGATATGGTAAATTTTATTTCGCCTGTCAGGAAAAAAGCCAATGAAATTATGGCCGATGAAAAATATCTTGAACAGGTAATGAAAAAAGGCGCTGAAAAAGCAATTGCAAGCGCAGAAGCAACAATGAAATTAGTAAGAAAAGCAATGGGGCTTAATTATTATTAAATTTAATAATGTATTTTCTATATTTTTAAATTACTTATAAATCGAACTACTTTTCGCAACATACATTTAAGGAATCCGCAAAATTGGATATGGCAAAATCTAAAAAACCAAAACATATTGCAGTTGCCGGGAACATTGGCGCCGGAAAAACAACACTTACAGAATTATTAAGCAAGCATTATAAATGGATTCCGCAATTTGAAGATGTTGACCACAATCCTTATCTGAATGATTTTTATGAAGACATGCCAAGATGGAGTTTTAACCTCCAGGTTTTTTTTCTGAACAGCAGGCTTAACCAATTGCTGGAAATTCAGCGTGGCACCGAGACCGTTATACAAGACAGAACTATCTATGAAGATGCTAATATTTTTGCTCCCAATCTTCATGACATGGGATTGATGACCAAAAGAGATTTTACTAATTACTATACTTTTTTTGAAACCCTTAAAACAATGGTGCAGCCGCCGGATCTGTTGATTTATCTGAATGCCTCAGTTCCTACTTTGGTTGCGCAGATACAAAAAAGCGGCAGCGAATATGAAGAAAATATTCGCCTTGATTATTTAAAAAAGCTGAATGAATTTTATAATAAATGGATCGGGAGCTACAAAGAAGGCCCGCTTTTAATTATTGATGCAGACACCAATAAATTTGCAGAAAATGAAGAAGACCTCGGCATCATTATCAATAAAATTGATTCGCAGTTATTTGGATTATTTTAGAAATTATATCAAACTCCGCCGACGGCCAATATTTCTTATTCGCGCGTTCCATCAAAGGAACATTTTTTCAATACGGTCGCCCTAAAATGTCGCATTATAAATTTCAGTGTCTTCTCTTTCCGGAGGTTTATCGATTTGCTTAACATCCTACTTTAAAAACTAAAAATGAATTCATCGTCCAATCCGATGCTCATCCTCTGCCTATAAGTATAAAAGAATAAAAGTGAAATTTTTAGTGGGCAAGTTTTACATTAAGATCGCTTTCAAATAAATAAATCTATTTATCATGTATATTGCAATCCGTAAATTTTCTGATAATGAAATACCTGCCGCTTAATCCTGAAATATTTGTTCAAAACAGGAAAAGGTTCATTGCAAAAATGGAAAAAAATTCGATTGCTATTTTCAATAGCAATGATGAAATACCATCTAACGGTGACGCTTTATATCCATTTATTCAAAATTCTGATTTGTTTTGGCTTTCAGGAATTAACCAGGAAAACTCAATGGTTATTTTATTTCCCGATAACCCGGATCCAAAATACAGAGAAGTACTTGTTTTGGTTCGGCCTGATGAATTGAAAGAAAAATGGAATGGGCATCAATTGCGTGTAAACGAAGGCCAACAAATTTCAGGAATACAAACTATTGTATGGCTTGATGTGTTGGATGGTTTGCTTCAGCCCTGGATTCATCTGGCAGATACCATTTATTTAAATACAAATGAAAATGACCGGAAAGCCAATGTGCTCGCCGTGCGGGATTATCGCTTTGCTGCGGATATGCGACACCGTTATCCTTTGCACAATTATAAAAGAAGCGCAAGGATCATGAAAGAATTAAGGGCGATAAAAACACCTTTAGAAATTGAAGTGATTCAAAAAGCCATTGACATAACTGACAATACTTTCAAGGGTTACTTAAATTTATAAAGCCCGGGATTATGGAATATGAAATTGAGGCAGAAATATGGCATTCATTTTTATCTCAAACGTGCTACAGGCCCGGGATACAGAAGTATCATTGCCAGTGGCGACAATGCAAGGATACTGCATTACATTAGTAATAACCAGGAATGTAAAGATGGTGAATTGATCTTAATGGACTTTGGCGCAGGCTATGGAAATTATAATGCTGATCTTACACGAACCATTCCGGTAAATGGTAAATTTACAAAAGACAAAAAACAGTTTATAATGCATGTCTTCATCTTGCATCAATATTGTGCATCTATTTTAAAACCGGGAATAAGTATTAATGACTACACAGAAAAAGTTGGCGATGAAGCAACGGTAATTTTTCAAAAGATTGGTTTGTTGAAAAAATCAGATAGTTAAGAATGAAGATCCTGCGAACAGGGCATACAGGAAATATTTATACCATGGCATTTCTCATCATCTTGGGAATTGATGTACATGACCTGGGAACAAGAACTGAACCCATAAAAGCCGGAATGGTATTTACTATTGAACCGGGAATTTATATTGAAGAAGAACAAATGGGCGTGAGGATTGAAAATAATTTCTGGATTACAAAAAATGGCAATAAGGATTTGATGAAAAATATTCCGATAACGGTTGAGGAAATTGAAACTTTGATGAAATCTTCAATTAAATGAAAAAACAAATTCCTAACATTTTTACGCTGCTTAATCTTTTCTTTGGTTGCATGGCAATTGTGTTTGCTTTGCAAACAAATTCGCTTAATATTTATGTAAATGATCAGTTTAACAGCAGCTTTAATATTCCTGAAAAGTTGACATGGGCTGCGGTCTGTATTATTATTGCAGCATTAATAGATTTTCTTGATGGGTTTGTTGCACGGTTTTTAAATGCAACTTCACCGATGGGAAAGCAATTGGATTCTTTAAGTGATGTAGTTAGTTTTGGTGTAGCTCCGGGAGTTATCATTTACCAGTTTCTGCGATTTAGTTTTGCAAGAGAAGAAAATGGCCTGGACGTTTCGATTGTGTGGTTATTGCCTGCATTTATTTTAACCTGTGCCGCTGCATATAGGCTTGCCAAATTTAATTTGGATGAATCCCAGGCGTTTACATTTTTAAGGGAGTTCCTGTGCCGGCAGTTGGTTTGTTGATCGCTTCTTTTCCTCTGATTTTGCATTTTAATATCTATCAGCATGCGATTAATAATATTGCTTATTAACAAATGGATTTTGTATGCTACTTATTGTTGTTCTTAGTTTTCTTATGGTTTCCAATCTGAGAATGATGTCGTTAAAATTTCCTGACTTACTATTGAAAAATAATATTCCAAAATTTATCTTGTTAATCATTGCAATTATTACGGCCATTTTTTTACAATGGATAGCAGTACCGGTTGTGTTTATATTTTATATATTATTATCTCTTACAACAGTTAAAATAAAAAGCGAATGAATTTTATTGCAGAAATAAAAATAATGCCCTTAAAAGAATTGCTTGATCCGCAAGGGAAAGCGGTATTGGGCGGTCTTTCTAACCTGGGTATAAAAAATGTTGGGATGTGAGAATTGGTAAACATATTCAATTAAATATTGATGCGAAAGATTGCAGCAGAAGCACAGAAAAATTGCCGAAGAAGCTCTCGCAAAAATTATTGGCAAACCCTGTAATGGAGGAATTTACAATAGAAATAAATGAAGGCTGTATCATTAATGGTTAGAAGTTCATTCTGATATTGTAAATTGTAATTTGAAACATGCTTTACCTCGTTCCCTCTCCGATTGGCAATCTTGCAGATATTACTTTCAGAGCGATTGAAATATTGAAATCAGTTGATCTGATTCTTGCGGAAGATACCCGAACTTCGTCTAAGCTTCTCCGATATTATAATATTGAAAAACCAACTACATCTTATCACCAGCACAACGAACATAAAATATATAATCATCTCATTGAGCAATTAGCTCGGGTAAAACAATGGCTTTGCTTACAGATGCTGGAACGCCAGGCATAAGTGATCCTGCTTTTTTGCTGGTTAGAGAGTGTATAAAAAATAATATTAAAGTAGAATGCCTGCCAGGCGCGACTGCTTTTGTGCCGGCGTTAGTTAATAGCGGATTACCAATTAACAGCTTTTGTTTTGAAGGTTTTTTGCCTTTAAAAAAAGGCAGACAAACTTTTCTTAAAAAAATGGCTGCTGAAGAACGAACAATGGTTTTTTATGAAAGCCCGATGCGGTTGGTAAAAACATTAAAAGATTTTATAGAATTTTTTGGAGCAGAAAGACAATGTTGTGTGAGCCGCGAACTGACAAAAATTTTTGAAGAAAATAAAAGAGGAACCTTACAGGAAGTTTATGATTATTTTAATGAGAAAAATGTAAAGGGTGAAATTGTGATTGTTGTTAGTGGAAAAGAGTAAAATTTATCTTTTGAAATAAATTTGATGTCTTAATTCCGGTTGATAAACAAGATTTCGGGTCAATAAGATCAAAATACTTTGCCGGAATCAGTTTATAATATTAAAAGTAAGAGAGATGTACTCTCGGGAATTATTACACCAATCCTATTATTGGACGCTTAAGCCCAGTCAAAAGTGAATAATTGTATCGAATGAATAGCAGTCCCATTTTACTTTTTACTTTTTCCTAACTTCTATTTGGCGAATTTTGCAACTCTTTTTAAATCGAAATCATGAAGAAAAAAATTGCCCTCTCCTTAAGTTTTAATCTTTTGCTTTTCACATTTGTTTATTCTCAGCCTGATCGCTGGCAGCAGCGTGTGAAATATACTATTAATGCAGATGTTGATGTAAATACCAATCTTATTAATGGCGCTGAAAATTTAGAATACGCCAATAATTCGCCTGATAAACTTGATCAGTGTTTTTTTTCATTTGTACTGGAATGCGTTTCAGCCAGGAAGTGAGATGGACGTGAGAAGCCAGGAGCTGGGAAAAATAATAATCAATGGAAGGCCGGATTGGGACTCACGTGTAAAGGATCGCATTTCGAAATTAT
The DNA here is from genome assembly GCA_963823305.1 of uncultured Chitinophagaceae bacterium. GTDB lineage: Bacteria > Bacteroidota > Bacteroidia > Chitinophagales > Chitinophagaceae > Ginsengibacter. The sequence continues at coordinate 827,981 of CAWGLC010000003.1, read as the reverse complement.
CGCCTTCTGAAATTGGCTATCAAAAAATAAAATCTATCAAATTAAATGGCGTTGAACAGCCAACGATATTGCATGGAACTATTTTGGAAGTTGATCTCACCAGGCCTGTTTTGCCAAAAAGCAAAGTAAATTTTGAGATTGTTTTTGAAGCGCAGGTTCCGGTTCAGATAAGAAGAAGCGGCCGCGATAATGAGGAGGGAATCAGGTATAGTATGAGCCAATGGTATCCTAAAATGTGTGAATATGATTATGAAGGCTGGCACCCTACACCTTATATTGCAAGAGAGTTTTACGGCGTTTGGGGTGATTATGACGTTACAATAAAAATTGATAAGTCCTATAAACTTGCCGGCACCGGTGTTTTACAAAATGCATCGTCTATTGGCTGGGGATATGATAAGCCCGGCACACCGTTAAAAGATATTTCAACGGCAAAACGCACCTGGCATTTTATTGGAAATAATGTGCATGATTTTGTATGGGCTGCTGATCCGGATTATGAACACATCGTAAGAAAACAGGACGGAGTTATTTTAAATGTAGTTTATAAAAAAGTGGATTCCCTGGAAAAAAACTGGCAAACTGTTGCTGATGCGGCCGTTACCGTTTTCCTTATATGGAAAAGCGCTTTGGAAAATATCCTTATCCTCAGTATTCTTTTATTCAAGGTGGCGATGGTGGAATGGAATATCCGATGGCAACGTTGATAAAGAGCCCGGGACTTGGTACTGTGTTTCATGAATGGATGCATAGCTGGTACCAAATGATGCTGGGTACAAATGAAAGTCTATATCCATGGATGGATGAGGGTTTTACGAGTTATGCTGAAGGTGAAGTAATGGCGTATTACGATAAGTCAATGGATATTGAACCAGGGGAAGGCAAAAAGCACTTCCTTTAAATCATGCGGGTGCTTATAATGGTTATTACTTTTTAATGAAGCAAAACCTGGCACGAGCCGCTTACCACTCATTCCGATCATTATAACACCAACCTTGCGTATGAGATCAATGCTTATTCAAAAGGAGAAATGTTTTTAGAGCAGTTAGGCTACATCGTTAGTGACTCAGTAAGAGATAAAATTTTACTGGAATATTATAGGCTATGGAGGTTTAAACATCCAAATGCATCTGACTTTATGAAAGTTGCACAAGATGTAAGCGGTATCCAACTTGATTGGTATAAAGAATATTGGGTGTCCACTACCAAGACGATTGATTATAGCATTGACAGTCTTTGGGATGAGAATGGGATCTCCAAAATCAGGCTAAGAAGAATTGGCCAAATGCCTATGCCTATTGATCTTCAGCTTACTTTCAAAGATAGCACCAAAGAAATTCATTATGTTCCTTTAAATCTTATGTTTGGTAACAAACCCGCAGAGAGTAATGAAGCACAGAATTGTGCATAAAGAATGGAACTGGACCAACCCTACCTACATTGTTGAATTTAAACATCCGTTAACGGATCTGGTTCTGGTTGAAATTGATCCCACGAAGAGAATGGCTGATGTAGACCAAAAAAATAATACACTTAAATTAAATTGGTAGAAGAAATAATTAATATTCGCAGGGCTTCTTATAAAGATGCGCAAATTGCTGGCAGAATTGAGTGCCATAACTTTTTTTGATACGTTCAAGGATACCTGTACGGGTGAAGATATGCAAGGCTTTATACAAAGATTATTTTAACGTAAACGCAAATTGAGAAAGAACTTGGGGGACCATGAATGATTTTTATTTTATCGGCATTCATCAATAATACAGACGGTTGGATATTTGAGGTTAAAAGAAGAAAAAAGCGACGTGGAAATTATTAATAAGCATAAAGCAATTGAACTTAAAAGGATTTATGTTTTTAAAGAATATCATGCTAAAAAAACAGGCAGCTGCATTAATGAATTTTGCTCTTGGATTTCGCGGCTGAAAAAAACTTTGAAATGGTCTGGTTGGGCGTTTGGGAGCACAATGAAAAAGCAAAAAGATTTTATCAAAAATTTGGATTTGAAGATACGGGTGTGAACCATCCTTTTCCCATTGGAGAAACGCCACAAACTGATAATTGGCTCTATAAATTTATTAAGCCATAATTTGTAATATGTATTTTTCTTTAAAAAAATCTTCTTCGAATATTTTTTCAATTTCCCAAATGCGTGGCCTGAAGCCGCTTTCAGCTATTTCTTTTTAGAGGTCACCACCTTTTAAGCAAATAAGTCCCGTAATTTTTCTCGGCTGATCAACAAGCTTCTTTTTCAATAAGAGGCCTGCTCCAGTGCCATAGTTCTTTTAACGGCGCAACTGCTCTTGATACTATCACGTCAAATTTTTTATCATGAATATCTTCCGCACGTATATGCGTAACCGTTACATTTTTTAGTTCAATATCGTTCGCAATAGCCTCTGCTACTTTTAATTTTTTATTAATACTGTCCACTAAATAAAAATGGACTTCCGGAAAAAAAATTGCTAATGGAATCCCGGGAAAGCCGCCACCAGAGCCAAGGTCCATGATTTCATAACCATGCAGGAAAATCAAATTGGCTCGCTATCGAAATGAATGCAATACATGATGCAGATAAAAGTTATCAATGATCTTTTCTTGAAATAACATTTATTTTTTGATTCCATTCCCTGTATAAATCCTTTAACGCTGAAATTGCTGAATTGCTTTTCAGTAAAATCGGTAAAGTATTTTGTAATAATTTCCATCATAATTTGAGAGCTATTTCCAGCTTTTCGCAGGTTTTTTAAAAAGTAGCAGTAGAAAAAATATATAGTAAAAGAACATCCAGATATCAAATAGCCAATAGATTTGAAATAGATCTTTTTCGTTTAGTTTTTGTGATGTTTTAAATATAATACGATGCCTGCAAAATTAATCTTACACCAAAAACGATCAAGGTCCCTTTCCAGTTATAAAACAATAATGGCTGATAATAAAAAGCGGATAAAACAGGAAATGAGAAAACGCATACAATCCTAATAGAAACTTATGAATGGGCTTATAATACTTGCTGGTAGTGTAATGACGTTTTTTTTGCTTTTTCCATTGCTTCCATGTCTTTTGCAGGCTCGGATAGAGTGAATGCATCTTTATCAATTACAATTGCCGTATTTTTTTTTGTAGCCGCCTTATTTATAAAAAGATCATCGTCCCCGCCGGGAACATGGTTGTGGGATGAAAAACCTTTATGCCTGAAAAACACGCCTTTTTTATAACTTAAATTTCTGCCCACACCCATATACGTTAGTCCGGCTTTTGCGTATGAGAGATATTGCAATGCCGTATGAAAGGTTTCCCATCGTACAATCTTATTAAAAACGCCTTTCTTTTTATGAAGCGCACCATATCCTAAAACAATTTCAGTTTCATCACGAAATCCATCCTGCATTTTTTGAATCCAGAACTCACTGGCAGGCACGCAATCTGCATCAGTAAGTAAAACGATTTCATACTTCGCTGCTTTGATGCCGATACTTAAAGGAAATTTTTTTCCGGGAATTAATCTTGCTTCCTGCGTTAAGTTCAACTATTTGCAATTGCTTATATGTTTTTTGATATTCCTCCAAAACATATTTTCCGTCATCAAAAGAATTGTCGTTCACCACTATTACTTCATGGGTAGTGGGATACTTCTGTATTAAAACTCCTGGCAAATTTTTAGTAAGGTTGGCAGCTTCATCCCTTGCGCAAATAATTACTGAAACGGGATGCGTTTGCGATACTTGCTTTGGTTTTGTAGAATGAAAAGCAAGCCTGCTAAAGAAAAATAGATAATAAAATACCTGTATACCAGTAATCAGAATAAAAACCAGGAAAATAATGTTTTGCCAGTGCATGCAGGTATTCGGTCAGTCTTCATTCAGTTGCAAACATAATAACCTTCCTTTTCATACAAAATAATGGATGAATTTTAAATAAACCATGACTTATTTTTCAAAAACTATATTTGCCGATCTGGTTATACTAAAGCTGGTCATTTATGGCAGCATTACAATTTCATGTTCAAACAAAAGGATGACGCATCTAAGGCACGGACTCGGTAAAATCACATACTGATCATGGTGAAATTCTTACGCCTATTTTTATGCCGGTTGGAACTGTAGGAAGTGTAAAAGCCGTTACGCAGCAGCAATTGAAAGACGATGTAAAAGCACAAATTATTCTTAGGAAATACCTATCATTTATATCTACGACCGGGACTGGAAGTTATGGGAGCAGCCGGTGGATTGCATCAATTTATGAATTGGGACAAACCTATTCTTACGGATAGCGGTGGCTTTCAGGTTTTTTCCTTAGTGGCACCCAGAAAGATTAACTGAAGAAGGCGTGGTTTTTCAAAGCCATATTGATGGCAGCAAACATTTGTTTTCACCGGAAATTGTAATGGATATTCAAAGAATTATTGGTGGTGATATTATCATGGCTTTTGATGAATGCCCGCCGGCAGGCAGCGAATATAAATATGCAAAAAACTTCGATGGAGCTTACGCACCGCTGGCTGGACAGATGTATTGAACAGTTTTAATTCCTCGGCAGATAAATATGGCTATACGCAAAATTTATTTCCGATTGTGCAGGGAGGCATACATCATGATCTAAGAAAAATTTCCTGTGAATACGTTTCTTCCAAAGATGCTACAGGCAATGCTATCGGCGGACTGAGTGTTGGTGAGCCGACTAGAAAAAATGTATGAAATATGCCGAACTGTGTTGTGAAAATCTTCCGTTTCAAAAACCCAGTTATTTAATGGGTGTTGGAACGCCGTGGAATATTTTGGAATGTATTTCTTTAGGCGTTGATATGTTTGATTGTGTAATGCCCACCCGCAATGGCCGCAATGCAATGCTTTTTACAACAAGCGGCATCATCAATATTGATAATAAAAAATGGGAAAAAGATTTTTCTCCTATGGATGATAGAGTATTGATTGCGAAATAAGCAATTATTACAGCAAAGCCTATTTCGTCATTTATTTAAATCAAAGGAATTTTAGGCTTGCAATTGGCCAGTATTCACAACCTTGCTTTTTATCTTGACATTGTTAGCAAAGGCAAGGAAGCATATATTGCATGGAGATTTTTCGATCATGGAAAAATGAAATGGTAGTAAAATGGCAACAGCGATTATAAAATTATTTATGATTTATCAAAATTTTTCCCCGGGATGCTATGCTGGTGAACAAAACAAGTAACAGAAGATTTATTATTTGAAGCGCATCCTTCAAAATACTTCGGTGGATCGCTTCGCCAGGTAAGATGAACTGTGTTTTAAAAAATTTAACGAATAAGCGCCAATCCATCATTTCATAATAAATTTTTTTATCCCATCTTTGTAACTAACAGCATGAAAAACTACAATACGCAAGGCACTTCTTTTCTGGTATCAATAAAATTTCCTTTATGATAAAGTGGTTAAATATTATTTTATTTATTTTTCTATGCAATATCTCCTTTGCGCAAAAAAACTCACTTATAATAGAGGGAACATCCCCGGCATTATATATCATTCACAAAGTAACGCCAAAGGAAAATTTCTATAGCATTGGCAGAATGTATAATGTTCCCCCAAAAGATTTGGCTTCTTACAATAATTTGCATTTTGAAAAAGGGCTTAGCATTGGAGCATCTCTTAAAATTCCACTGAGTGAAAATAACTTTTTGCAATCTGGAACAGCACCAGCCAACGAAGCGCTTATTCCTGTTTATCACCATGTGCAGCCAAAAGAAGGACTGTATCGTGTAAGCATCAATTATAACAAGGTGCCACTAAGTTCCATTAAAAAATGGAATCATCTTACATCAGATGAGGTGAGCACCGGCGTTCCGTTAATCGTTGGTTATCTCAGGGTTGACAAAAACGAATCCCCGCTTGCATCAAAGAGCATGAAAGTGGAAAAGGATGTTGTTACTGAAAATGAACAATCGAACCAGAATCCTGCGCCAACGGCTGTAAATGCCGAAAGACTTCCTCCTGTAAAAAAGCCTGATGAACCAACTGAGAAAAAAGAAGCATCGGCCGTTTCAACCAATGATTCACAATCGTCCGGTAACGACAGTAAATACAAAAAGTACGATCAATTTCCAGGGAGGATATTTCAAAAAGTTGTATGACATCCAGTCTGCAAATAAATCACCAGTGAACGAAACCGGAAATGCAGGCGTTTTCAAATCCACAAGCGGTTGGCAGGACGGAAAATATTATTGCTTTAATAATAATGCTGCACCCGGAGCTGTAATAAAAGTTATTGACTATATAACTGGTAAAAGCGTTTATGCGAAGGTGTTAGATGCGATACCTGATATAAAACAAAATTCGGGCTTAACTATAATTATAAGTAATTCTGCGGCTGACGAACTTGGCGCTGAAACTCCCGGGTTTAATTGTAGTTTAAGCTATGTAAAGTAAGAGCTAGTTGTTTCTCCAGCCTCTCAAGAAGTCTGCAATATTCATTTTTTTCTTTCCTTCAAGTTGTAATTCCTTTACAGAAATATAACCATTGGCGGCGGCAAATTTCATCAGCGATTTATTATCGCAAACGATGGTTCCCGGAGATTCTTCGTGTTTCGTAATCTCTTTTTCTGCTTTAAATATTTTTAATTTTTTTTCTTTTAAAAAAGTAAAAGCAGCAGGGTAGGGCGAAAGACCACGTATAAGATTATAAATGTCTTCCACGCTTTTTTCCCAATTTATCTCGCAGGTTTCTGTAAATAATTTTGGCGCATGATGTAAATGCGATTTTAAATTTTCTTCGGCTTGTTTGATTTCTTTAAGCTTGCCGCTTACCAATTCATTTACAGTTTGCAAAAGCAGATCAGCTCCTACAATCATCATACGGTCGTGAAGCTCCCCGGCAGTTTCAGCGTCACCTATTTCAATCTTTTTCTGTAATAAAATATTCCCGGTGTCAATCTCGTGTTGCAATTTGAACGTGGTAACACCTGTCTCTTTTTCTCCATTAATAATCGCCCAGTTGATCGGCGCTGCACCGCGATATTGAGGTAACAAAGATCCATGAAGATTTATTGTGCCCATAGGTGGCATATTCCAAATGGCTTCGGGTAACATGCGAAAGGCAACTACGACCTGTATGTCTGCGCGCAGATTTTTTAACTCTTGTAAAAATTCAATATTTTTTAGTTTTTCCGGCTGCAGAATTTTTAAACCTTTTGATAGTGCGAATTTTTTTACCGCACTTTGATTTAACTGCATTCCCCGCCCCGCTGGCCTGTCGGGCGCAGTAATTACGGCAGCTATTTCATAGCCCGCGCTTACAAGCCTTTCAAGTGAAGGAACTGCAAATTCCGGCGTTCCCATAAAAATAATTCGTAATCGATTTGTCAAAAATTTTATCTTTTAGTTTACCTTTTAAAAAAAAATTCCGTTTTAAACGTGTTTTGCGCGTAAGCGAAAACTCAACGGCTACGCTACACGATTAAATGATATAAGTTGCTACGCGTGTTACCTTAAGTCCTGTATTTGTTGCTACGAATTTCATCACCTAATTTTTTCAAATCTCCTCAATAATTTAATATGATTTTTAAATTTAGCATTCAAACTGATTAATTTCTTTCAAATTTTTAATAAAATAAATATTTCCTGAAACTATCTTTGGTATCATCATTTATTGGTTCTTTATTTGCGTTTAATTGCATTAAAAGATAATAAATTAACTTTCTAAAAACGTTATGTTATGAACAAGGCAAAAAAAGGAGATGTTGTAAAAGTGCATTATAAAGGAACATTAACGACAGGCGAACAATTTGACTCAAGTGAAGGCCGTGCACCGCTTGAATTTACAGTAGGTGCGGGACAAATGATTGCGGGCTTTGATCGTGCTATTCCTGGCATGGGTGTCGGGGAAAAAAAAACAATAAAAATTACGCCAACCGATGCTTATGGCGAAAAAAATGAAGACGCAATCATTGAATTTCCGATATCAAATATTCCTGCTAATATGAATTTGAAACCGGGAATGAAATTACAATTGAGGAATGAAGCAGGACAGCCTGTGCCAGTTACGGTTGCCGAAGTAAAAGATGATGTGATTATTCTTGATGCCAATCATCACCTGGCGGGTAAAGAATTAATTTTTGATATTGAACTTGTCTTGCAAATACAGTAACCTGTAAGGTCAAACGCAGTTTTTTTACATGTATCTGTTATAAGTACTGAATTCTATTTTCGTAGTTTGAAATAAAAATGCGCTGCATTATTAATATTCCATTTTTCTTAAGGTTGGCGATTTAAACCAGGTAAATAATACAACAAGTAAAGTCATAGATCCGCCAAATATCACTGATGGAACAGTGCCCATTAACTTCGCCATCATGCCACTTTCAAACTGGCCAAATTCATTGCTCGAGTTCACAAACATTGATGTAACGCTCATAACCCGGCCCCGCATGTTATCCGGTGTTTTCAATTGGGTAATCGTTCCTCTTACAACAACACTTATTCCATCCAGCATTCCGGAAATCATCAATGCTCCAAATGAAAGGAAAAATATTTTTGATAAACCAAAAACAATTATGCAAATACCAAAACCTGCTACTGCCAATAATAATTTTTTGCCTTGTTTCTTTTGCAAGGAAATATAGTAAGTATGACTACCATCATAATAGAACCAAGATCTGAAGCGCCATTTAAAAACCCAAAACCTTCCGCACCGACTTTTAAAATATCTCTTGCATAAATTGGAATCAATGCAACCGCGCCTCCAAATAAAACCGCAAAAAGATCTAAGAGATATTGCGCCTAAAAGTTCTTTTGTTTTAAAAACAAAACGCAATCCTTCTTTTACGCTTTCCCATGTTCGCACAACTCCTTTTATATTTAAAGGCGGGTTCTTGTTTTATTTTTAGTAAAAAGAAAAAAGAAATGCAGATTAAAAGCTGCATACGCTGATTAAAGTGCCGGTGATACCAATTATTGCAATCAAAAATCCTCCGGTTGCATGGCCTGTAACTGAAGCAGAAAGCCAGGTTCCCTGGCTCCATGTAGTTGCATTTTGTAAATCATCTCCGCGGAACAATATAAGCAATCATAGCGCTGAAAACCGGCCCGGTAAAGGATCTTATAATACCCGTGCAAAAAATAACAACGTAAATACAAATTGCAATCCAATGATTGCTAAGATGATGTTTGAATACAAATTTGCCGGAAATAAAAACCAAGAGCAATGGCAGCCAGTAAATAAAAAATAATGCCTTTTAATAATAATTTTCTTTTTTCACTTTGATCAATTACATGCCCGGCATATAAAGCTAATGATACTGCCGGAATTACTTCTGATAAACCAATAAGTCCGATGGCAAAAGGATCATTGGTTAAAAGATAAATCCACCATCCAACAAGCGTTGCCATCATTCTCAATCCCATGATAAAAACAAACCGCCCCATTAAAAGATTTCGGAATTCAGCTACTTTTACGGAAGCGAACGGATTGTTTTTCAGGGGCGATTCATCATATTTTTTATGGCAGCTGTAAGTAATGCTGGCCTTTCTCATAATCCTGTTCAAGCGCATCCAATATTGTATTCAAGATGTTTTTCATTTCCTAAAAAATCTGCGTTTGATACATCAATGAATAATGTTTTAATATTATGTTGTTTTATATATTGTGTGTAAGTTTCCTGAAGGAAAAAAGATATTCTGCTTCTATAGATTGTTCGTATGATCGGTTGCGTTTTTTTATATTTTCTTTTAGTTTTCTTACCGGCGCATGCAGGTATATCAACAGATCCGGCTGTACCAATTGCGGATTAATAATGTCAAATAATTTTTGATACAATAAAAATTCCTCTTCAGGCAAATTTACTTTTGCAAATAAAAGACATTTTGTAAACAGGTAATCAGATATAGTTACATTCTGAAACATATCTTTTGTTTGCAACAGTTCTTTCAGCTGCTTATATCTTTCAGCCATAAAAAAAAGCTCCAGCGGAAAGGCATACTGCTGTTGGTTTTCATAAAATTTAGGCAGAAAAGGATTTTCTGCAAATTCCTCTAAGATCAGTCTCGCATTCAAATGTTTGCTCAGCAGATGAGCCAGGGTTGTTTTGCCAGCGCCAATATTTCCTTCAATAGTTATGAAATTATATTTCATGTGTACGCTCCGGGTGTAAAAATTAAATTCTTTTAAGAAGGGGTGAAAAGCATTTTATCAATCAAAAATAGCGACTGAAAAATTAAATCTGATAAAATGGACTTACGAATTTCTAAATGGCCCTTTCAAAGCAAAGAAAAATGAGCTTCTAAAGATTTTTTCTCAGAAAAATAAAAAAAGGTTTCATGCTGAAAGGAAATTGTGTTCTTAGCAACGAGTTGTTTTTACAATCAAAATCCACATGAAAAAAATTACGGCTAAATTGAAATTTAATTAATAATGTTTTCTCGAATAGATTTGCGTCTTCAAAATGATAACAATTCATGAAAAAGTATAGCCAGCTAAAGGCAATGCTGGCAATTACCAAAGCCAGTTTACGTGCCATCTTCAGAAGTCCTTCCTCTGTGATTTTCGGATTTGCATTTCCATTAATTTTCATTCTTGTTTTTGGTTTTATTGGAAATTCGGGGGGAGTAAAAAATTATAAGGTTGCCCTGAAAACCGATGCCGATACTGCAAATGTGTTATACACTGTTTTAAAAAATACACCGGGAGTTAATATTATCCGTTATCGGGATACCGCCTTGTTAAGAAATGATATGACGCAGGGAAAGCTGGCTGGAATTATAAATATTCAAAAAAATCTTTCAGGAGATCCTCCCTATATTTTTTCACTGAAAAGTACCAATTCGAGTGACGATAAATGGCCGCAGTTTAAAGCCCTTGTTGAAAATAAAATTAACGAGGTGAGCAATGAGTATTATAAAGGCCGTCCGCAATATGCAGCTTTTGATTTTGATTATAAGAGAGATATTTCAGAAGTGCGACAGTATAAAACCATCGATTTTATACTACCAGGCCAGCTTGGATTTTCGCTGCTCGCTTCGGGTGTTTTTGGCGTTGCTTTTATGTTTTTCAATCTTCGGAATATGCTGGTTTTAAAACGTTTTTTTGCTACACCTATCAGCAGAACCTATATCATTTTAGGAGAAATGCTAAGCCGTGTTTTATTTCAGTTACTAACGGCAATAGTCATTATCATTTTAGGCCATTTTTTCTTTGACTTTACTTTAATTTATGGCTTTCAAACGTTTTTTGATATGCTTGTTCTAAGCTTCATAGGGTTGGTTGTATTTATGGGATTTGGCTTTATTGTAAGCGGGCTTGCTAAAAGCGATAATACCATTCCGCCCTTTGCGAACCTGATAACACTGCCGCAGTTTTTGATTGGCGGAACATTTTTTTCTGTGAGCGTTTTTCCCGTATGGCTGCAATGGATCGCCAAAATACTGCCGCTTACTCATCTCAATGAAGCCTTGCGTGACGTGGCTTTTGAGGGCAAAAGTCTTTGGGATGTAAGATGGGAAATAGGCGTGCTGCTTCTTTGGGGCGTTATTGTTTACGCCGTGGCAATTAAAGTATTTAAATGGGAATAGATAGCAAGTTACGATGAGCAAAATAAAATTTTGGATTGTAGCAATAATTTTTTCTATCGCTTTGCTGGGAATACTGACAATTCTTCTTCCAGGCGAGGTAACCATTTCGAGATCTGTTACTATTAATACAAAACAAGAAGACCTTACAAAGCAGGTAACAGATTTTAAAAACTGGAAAAACTGGTTTCCTCTTTTTCAGAACAAAAGTATTAAAATTGATATTGGTCAAAATTTGGATACATCATTTGCATTTCTTACAAATGAGAAAGGCGACAATTTATCGTTTATTTTGTTACCTCCATCGAAGGGAATAATCAATGTACTGGAAAAGCAAAATAAAAGGATCAATGAAAATTACCAGTTTATTATATTGTCTAACGATTCCGGTTACACGCAACTAACCTGGAATATCCATATGTGGTTGGGATGGAATCCATGGAAAAGGCTGTCGGTCTTCTTTGTAGATAAAATTCGTGGCCCTGAATATGATGCTATTTTGAATAATTTGAAATTGGCCGCTGAAAGTCATCAGCAATAGTTACAGCTCTTTTTCTTTTAAAAAGCTTGTAATAACACTATAAGTTTTTTTCAGCTCTTTTTTGGTGATGCAATAAGGCGGCATGATATAGACTGTATTTCCCATGGCTCTTAAATAAACGCCTTGCTTCATACAAAAATTGGTAAAATCGCTTCCGATATTATGAAGATATCCGTCTTCTTCACGAGTTGCAATCTCAAAGGCGACAATGGTTCCAAGCTGTCGTAAATTTTTAATGAAACCCTTTATTTCAAATGGTTCAAGCGTTTTTAGAAATTTTTTGTGCGATGAGATAATCTTTTCAACACTATACCTTACGTCATTCGTTTCCAGCAATTTCATGCTTGCAAGAGCCGCCGTACACGCCAGTGGATTCGCCGTAAATGAGTGCCCATGAAACAAGGTTTTTGTTTTATCATCGCTTACAAATGCACTGTACACATTCTGGGTGCACGCTGTAACACCCAGCGCCATGGTGCCACCGGTCAGTGCTTTGCTCAGGCAAATAACATCTGCCTTTTCCTGGACATAATTTCCTGCAAAAAATTTACCCGTTCTATAAAAGCCGGTAAGCACTTCATCAGCAATGCATAAAACTTTTTTTTCTTTTATAAAAGATAAAAGAGCACTTAAATATTTTGGATGATACATTCTCATTCCGCCTGCGCCCTGTAACAATGGTTCATAAATGAAGCACGCAATCTCATTTATATATTTTTCTAAATTCCTTTTTAGTTCATCCAGGTTTTTTTCATCAGGGATGTCTATAAAAATTACCTCAAACAATTTATCCCTGAAAGCCATTGTATAAACGCCTCTTTCACTGATGCTCATAGCTCCAAAGGTGTCTCCGTGATAAGAGTGATGAAATGCAAGTATTTTATTTTTCCCCGTTTCGCCATTGTTTATCCAATATTGAAGCGCCATTTTTATAGCTACCTCGGTTGCAGTTGATCCATTATCACTGTAAAATATTCTTGAGAAATTCCCGGGTAAAACTTGCAATAATTTTTCAGCAAGCTCAACTGCAGGCTTGTGAGTAAATCCTGTAAATATTACCTGCTCTAATTTTTTAGCCTGCTTATATATTTGCCTGGCGATATATTTATTGCCATGCCCATGAATATTAACCCACCAACTGCTTATCGCGTCAATATATTTATTCCCATCTTCATCATATAAAATTGCTTTTTTCCCTTTTGCAATAAGGATAGCAGGCGTTCGGTTTTTTTGATGTGTGTAAGGGTGCCAGATAATTTCATAATCTTTTTCTGCAAGGTTCATAGTGTTTATTTAAGAAGGATTTCAAAGTTACTTATTCCGGTTTCCAATTTTCTTTAAAAATATTTTTTTGAATGCAACGATATGTAAATAAAGTTTGTCAACCACCTGAATATACAAATGGATTATAATAATCTGGTAAAGGACAACATCAGGCACAGGCCTGGTGCGCAAAAGCAATTGTATGAGCATTTTGCGCCCATAATGCTGGGCGTTTGTTTTCGCTATACCAAAAGTCTTGCTGACGCTGAAGATGTGTTGCAGGATGGTTTTGTGAAAGTATTTAAATATATACATCAATATAAGTCTGATGGAGAATTGGGAGCGTGGATAAGAAAAATAATGGTGAACACGGCGCTCACTTATTTAAAGACAAATAAAAAATATCAACATGATTTATCATTTACAGAAATGTCTTTACATCCCGTTTCTGTTGATGATCCTTTGATAAAACTCCATGCTAAAGAGTTATCAGAATTGATCCGTCAGTTACCAACAGGATTTCAAACAATTTTTAACCTTCACGCGGTAGAAGGATATACGCATGTTGAAATTGCGTCTATGCTGGGTATTAGCGATGGCACTTCCCGGTCTCAGTATGCAAGAGCAAGAGCTTTATTGATTGACTGGATTAAGAAATTTTCATTAATAGAACAACCAGAGCGGTATGGAAGAAAATAAATTCGAAAAACAGGTAAAACAGAAAATGGATGAATTTTCAATTCAGCCTTCTGAAACCATGTGGGAAAAAATTGAGGCGAGGATCGAAAAAAAGAGACGTCGGGGATTAGGATTGGTTTTATTACTGCTGCTTTTCTGCATGGTACTACCAGGTGGTTATTGGCTTTGGAATATTGGCCGGCAAATAGTTACAGAAAATAGAACTCATTTAAAAGAGAGTTCACAAAAAAAAATAGGTAATAAAATAAAAGAGAAAAATAATTATAAAAGCTCACCAAAAGCTGACTCTGTTTTCAGTTCAACAGATAAAAATGATAATTTAACTGAAAGTGAGGATGAACAAAATAGTGATGAAATATTATTACAACGTAAAAAGTTGTCAACTTCTTTTAAAACTAAATCACTTATAAATGGAACCGAAGAAGCCTCGGTTACATTTTCAGAAAATGGAAATTCAGTAACCAATATACAGAAGGATAAGGCATCTGAAACACAACCTGCAAACCCGCAACAGATAGAAGAACAGAAATCAGGATTTAATGCGTCAAATGATTCTCTGAATAAAAAAATAACATTAGATACTTTATCAAAATCGCCTTTGGGAAATAAGGATGTAAAAACAAATGATACATCTGTTGAAAGAAGTCCGATAGCAAGATCTAAAAAAATATTAAGAAAAAATAACTGGAAAACAGGCATATTATTCTCAACCGGATTATCAAATACGGGAAATAATTTTTTGGATATAAACAACTCTTCCTTTTATTCGAACAACCCCAGTCCCAATAACTCGTCATCAGGAGGTTCATCGCAGGGAAATGTTTACTATCCCTCAAACTCAATGCATGGCTTCGGCTTTATTGCGGGAATTTTTGAAGAAAAAAATATCACTCCTAAAGCAAAAATAGCGCTGGGTGTAAACTTTAAATCATTTAGAACTAAATACAAAATTGGAAAAATAATTAGCGGCACCAGCGCTTCAGCATATTTCTATAGCGCTCAAAATGCGGTAAACAATTACAATAATTATTTCAACTTTATTGAATTGCCTTTAACCTTTAAAATGCAAATCGGAAAGGTCAAAAACATTCCGCTTTCGTGGCAGGCCGGCATTGTTCTTTCGGAATTGATAAGCACAAATGCATTGCAGTTTAATTCGGCAGGCTATTATTACAAGGATAATTCTTTGTTTAATAAAACACAATTTGGATTGAATGGCGCTTTGTACCTAACGCTTTTTTCAAAACATAAAACCCCGCTTTTAATTGGCCCATATTTATATTACGATGCCACAAGGATGGCCAATGAAGGTTTGTATAATAACAAGCATATTGTTTTTGCAGGATTGCGAACAGAAATTTTATTTGGAAAATAATTTCATAAATGCAACGATTTAAGAACTGCAGTGGTCAGCCTTAAAAAGATTATATCATGAGAAAATATTTATCGCTTTTTATCAAAGGCTTTGCCTTTATTTTTATTGCTGCTCTATTCAGCGGATGCTTAAAAGATACAACTACTCATACGTTCACTTATTCGTGGTATGAACCGCTTTATAAAACAAAAGCTGAAGTAATCGCTGATATTAAAAGTAACCCTCCGCAGGAAATAGAACATCCCGGGAAAATATTTATTAACGGAAAGTATATTTACCTGAATGAAACAGGAAAAGGAATTCATATAATTGACAATAGCGTGCCTTCGTTGCCAAAAAATGTTGCTTTCATTGCTATAGCCGGAAATGTGGATATGGCCATAAAAGGGAATACATTGTATGCAGATTTATACAATGATCTTATAACGCTCGATATAAGGAATCCGCTGCAGGTAGTTATAACTAAAATTATAGAGAATGCATTTCCTGATAATCTTTATGCTTCTTATACAGGTGACAGCAATAAAGTAGTTTATGATTGGAAACGGCATGATACAACTATTTTCGCCGCCTTTAACCAACCGCAGCAGGTATGGCCTGGCGGTATTTATTATGCTGCGAATGCTTCAATGCCAAATTCTAATTCTAATAATAGTTCTGCGCAACCGGCTATAGCAGGTTCTATGGCAAGGTTCGCATTAGTTAATAATTATTTGTACACCGTTGGTAATACCAATTTAAATGTTTTTAATATTTCAATACCGCAGCAGCCAAACTTTGATAATAGCGTAAATACCGGAAGCTGGAGTATTGAAACCATATTTCCATTTAAAAACAGATTATTCATTGGATCGCAAAATGGAATGTATATATACAATATTAACAATCCTGATCAACCGGCAACCGACGGCCAGTTTGGACATTTGCGAAGTTGTGATCCTGTAATAGCTGATGATTCTTTTGCGTATGTTACTTTGCGATCTGGAACTGCCTGCCAGGGATTTAGTAATGAATTAGACATTTTACAACTAACTAATTTTACCAATCCTTCTTTAGTTAAATCATATAATCTTAGCAATCCGCATGGTTTGTCAAAAGATGGGAATCTGTTATTTATATGCGACGGTGCAGATGGATTAAAAATTTACAATGCAAGTGATGTAAATAATTTGAATCTGATAAAGCATTTTACCGGCGTAGAAACTTATGACGTAATTGCAAATAATAAGAATGCATTGGTTGTCGCTAGGGATGGATTATATCAATTTGATTATTCCAATGCTAATGAAATTCATTTGTTAAGTAAAATTAATATCGCCGAATGAATTTGATTAAAAAAATTATGACCCTGCTATTTATAAGCTTCACTATATGTCATGTAGGATTGGCTCAGAAAAAGGCCGAATTTTCTTCCACATTTAAAGCCGGCTTATTGAATGGCGAAGCTGATAAGGCCGGCACAGAATTGCAGGTAGTTAGCGGCATTACTTATAAGACATGGTTTGGCGGCATTGGCGCCGGTATCGATTATTATTCCGGCTTTAAAAGTGTTCCTGTCTTTATTGATATAAGAAAAGATTTAAAACAAAAAAAGAATACCCCGTTTGTAAGCGCTGATATCGGTTATAACTGGCCGTTGATAAATAAAAATTATAAATTGAACGAGGGGCTTAAGTATAAATTTCATGGCGGCCTGTATTATGAAGTAAGTGCAGGCTATAAATTTGTTTTAAGTAATTCGCTGAGCATGGCATTCTCCGCAGGTTATTCGTATAAAAATTTTAAGGAAAAAGATACGGCTTATTATGGTGTTGGACCGTTCGGCGAGCAACTGCCGCCACATGTTGATTTGTATAATTATAAATTCAGGCGTATAAGCATTAAAGTTGCTTTTTGGTTTTAAAGGTTAGGAAATAAATTTCAGATTTCGCTTTATACCCTGGTATTTCGATCGCTTGAGAGGTGAATCCTGAAAGATAATTTTGAATGATTCTTCGGTTAATTCTTCCCAATCATTTTTAGAAAAATTTAATATCTCACGTATAGGCGTGAACGCAATTTCACTAGTTGGTTTTGAAAACCGGTTCCATGGGCAAACATCCTGGCATACATCGCATCCGAATAAATTATTTTCAAATTTCCCTTTCATGCTATCGGGAATTAACAAGTCTCTTAATTCTATTGTAAAATAAGAAATGCATTTGCTTCCATCAATTACTTTATCGGGCAAAATTGCACCGGTCGGGCAACTGTCTATACATTTTGTGCAGCTACCGCAATAGTCTTTTATAAAAGGATTGTCAGTCATTAGATCCAGGTCGGTTATCAGGGTGGAGATAAAAAAAAAGGACCCGCTATTTTTTGTAATGAGATTACCATTTTTTCCAACCCAACCCAGGCCGCTTTTTTTAGCCCAGCTTCTTTCAAGAACGGGAGCACTGTCAGTAAAGCCTCTGCCATGCACATCGCCAATATTTTCTTTTATCAATTGTAAAAAGGTTTTTAATTTTTCTTTAATCACACTCATGATAATCTTTTCCATAAGCATATTTTGAAACCTTTGGTACACCGGGATTTTGCCTGTGTGAAGGATAATAATTAAGTAATAATGTTATGACTGATTTAGCTCCTGGAACTAATTTACAGGGGTTAATTCGAAGATCAAAATAATTATTCATATAATCCATTTTTCCCTGAAACCCTTTATTGAGCCAACTTTCAAGACGCCGCGCATCATCATCAAGTTGTTCTGCTTTTGCAATTCCACAATAATCAAAGCCAAGCGACTTGGCAGTACTCTTTATAAATTCTGTATGTTTTTCTTTTGCCAGCATCCAGAGCAAAAATACTTTTAGATTTTGTGGTGGCAGGAGTTTTATTTATTCTATAGATCTTTTAA
This sequence comes from uncultured Chitinophagaceae bacterium, assembly GCA_963823305.1. Taxonomy (GTDB): domain Bacteria; phylum Bacteroidota; class Bacteroidia; order Chitinophagales; family Chitinophagaceae; genus Ginsengibacter. The sequence continues at coordinate 809,662 of CAWGLC010000003.1, read as the reverse complement.
AGCTATTTTTTTATGAATCTCACCTGTAAAAATAACAGGAAAGCATTAACAAGACTGCATTTGCGGCAGGCAGCTTCCATCTGCAAGACAAAATATCTAATATTTTTATTGGAGTAATATTTGTTGCAATAGTTTTTGAATTTAATAAAAGAGTTAAAATATGAATCCTAATAATTTAACGATAAAATCCCAGGAAATTTTTCAAAAAGCGCAGCAACTGGCGTTTAATGAAAAAAATCCCAATATAGAAGTTGAGCATCTCTTAAAAGCATTGCTCAATGATGAGGATAGTCCGGTTGATTATCTTCTTAAAAAAAATAACGTAAACGTAAATTTTGTTGAGAGTAAAGTTGATGATAGCTATACAAAAGCTTCCTAAAATGGGTGACGGGGAGCCTGCCCAGGTAATTAGCCGCGACTTGAATAATGTGATGTTAAGAGCAGCCGCTGCCTTAAAAACATTTAAAGATGAATTTGTAAGTGTTGAGCATTTATTGCTGGCGATCGTGCAGGGAAATGATAATTGCGCAAAAATTTTAAAAGATGCCGGCCTTACAGAAAAAGGCTTAACCGCTGCAATTAAAGAATTAAAAAAAGGTTCTACCGTTTCTTCTCAAACTTCCGAAACGCAATTCAATGCATTAAATAAATATGCAAAAAATTTAAATGAACTGGCAAGAAGTAACAAGCTCGATCCGGTGATTGGGCGTGATGAAGAAATAAGAAGGACGCTGCATATTTTATCAAGAAGAACGAAGAATAATCCAATTTTAGTAGGGGAGCCGGGTGTTGGTAAAACCGCTATTGCAGAAGGTTTGGCGCATCGTATCGTAAACGGCGACGTTCCCGAAAATTTGAAATCAAAAATCATTTTTGCATTGGATATGGGCCTCCTGATTGCGGGTGCAAAATATAAAGGTGAGTTTGAAGAAAGATTAAAATCAGTAGTGAAAGAAGTGGGCGATAGTGACGGTGAAATTATTTTATTTATTGATGAAATTCATACGCTTGTTGGCGCCGGCGCGGGCGAAGGAGCAATGGATGCTGCTAATATTTTAAAGCCGGCATTGGCCCGCGGAGATCTTAGTGCTATTGGGGCAACCACATTGAATGAATATCAAAAATTCTTTGAGAAAGATAAAGCGCTTGAAAGAAGGTTTCAAAAAGTATTGGTAAATGAGCCAAGCGTAGAAGATGCTATTTCGATTTTAAGAGGGATAAAAGATAAATATGAAACCCATCATCATGTACGCATAAAAGATGAAGCTATCGTTGCTGCGGTAGAATTATCGCATCGTTATATAACAGATCGTTTTTTACCTGATAAAGCAATTGACCTTATTGATGAAAGTGCTGCAAAACTCAGGCTTGAGATGAATTCAATGCCTGAAGAATTGGATAAACTGGAAAGAGCTATCCGGCAGCTTGAGATAGAAAGGGAAGCGATCAAAAGAGAAAAGGATAAGCTAAATTAAAAGACCTTAATACAGAAATTTCCAATCTTGTCTGTTCAGCGGGATACCTTTAAAGCAAAGTGGCAACAGGAAAAGGAAATTGTTGAAAAGGTACAAAGTGCAAAGGCCGAGATAGAAAATCTTAAAATGGCTGCCGAAAAAGCGGAGCGCGAGGGTGATTATGGAAAAGTTGCTGAGATACGTTATGGAAAGCTGCAGGACCAGGAAAAAATAATCAGCGATTATACGGCACAGTTAGATGATATAAGTGAAAAAAGATTGTTGAAAGAAGAAGTGGATGCAGAGGATATTGCAGAAAGTGTTGCAAAAGCAACAGGAATTCCGGTGAATAAAATGTTGCAAAGTGAGAAAGAAAAGTTATTAAATCTTGAAGATGAATTGCACAAACGCGTAATAGGCCAGGATGAAGCAATAGAGGCCGTTGCAGATGCGATACGTAGAAGCAGCGCAGGTTTGCACGATCCTAAAAAACCATTAGGCTCATTCATTTTCCTGGGCACTACCGGTGTTGGTAAAACGGAATTAGCAAAGGCATTGGCTGAATATCTTTTTGATGATGACAGCATGATGACCAGGATAGACATGAGCGAATACCAGGAAAAACATTCTGTAAGCAGGTTGGTAGGAGCGCCTCCCGGCTATGTAGGATATGACGAAGGTGGTCAACTAACGGAAGCGGTCAGACGCAAACCTTACAGCGTAATTTTATTAGATGAAATTGAAAAAGCGCATCCTGATGTGTTCAATATTCTTCTGCAGGTTTTGGATGACGGAAGGCTTACTGATAATAAGGGAAGGGTGGTAAATTTTAAAAATACTATCATCATTATGACAAGTAATATGGGCAGCCATATTATCCAGGCCAATTTTGATAACGTGACAGAAGAAAATAAAGAAGAAGTCGTAGAAAATACCAGGCGCGAAGTTCTTGATTTATTGCGGCAAACCATTCGTCCTGAATTTCTAAACCGGATAGATGAAATTATTATGTTCCAGCCCTTGCTAAAAAAGGAAATCAAAAATATTATCAGGATTCAGCTTAATGATCTTAAAAAGCAATTATCCAAAAATGGCGTGGAGCTTGAGTTTAGTGAATATGCTTTGGATTATCTTGCAGAAAATGGTTTTGATCCGCAGTTTGGTGCAAGGCCTTTAAAAAGATTAATACAAAAACAAATCGTAAACCAGTTAAGTAAAAAATTACTGAGCGGAATGATTGATAAAACGCATCCGGTATTGGTTGATGTTTTTGATGGAACGGTAGTATTTAGAAATGAGGTGAACATGCACGAGAAGACTGTAGCCTAAAAAGGTTTTAAAAAATTTTAGCCCGGCATTTGCCGGGTTTTTACTTAACGCTGTCAGGTTTCTGTTTTGAATTGGTTAACTGGTCTTCCAAACCTGGCTTCATAATTTTATCACGCGTGCGCTGCTGCATTAATTGATTCATTTGTTCAGGCGATAGAATGGTTCGCAGCTTATCATTTTGTTCTCTGCGTAGTTCCTTTAGTTTTTGTCTGCGCTGCATGTCAGAAAGGTTTTGCTCATCCATAATAGCCTGCTTCTGCTGTTTCTGACTTTGGCGTAATTCTTTCAATTGCCCTTTTTGTTCTTTAGTAAGATTAAGGCTTTGCATTGGTTGCTTCTTTTCAGCTCTGTTATTATAGGCAACTCTCGCCTGAGAAGAATCCGTATTTCTTTGCACCTGTGCCGATGCGCCAGTTGAAGCGGCAATGAGTAAGAAAGCAAATGAGAATAAATTTTTCATAAAATTTCTTTGTAAGACGCTGTAGGATGATGATAGTTTAAATTAAAAAGTAAGCGTTGAAGCAAAGTGGTTGTTGCAAAAACTCCAGCACAAAAGCAAAATATAACTTACATTGTATTTTATAATTTTCAAATTATCCCAATGGTTAAAATTGAAAAAGAAGGCGAAAATTTTGTTTTTGTAATAGAAGGCCTGCACAAGTTATGGGCATTGAAAAGCAGCCTTACTATTCCCGCAACGCATATCATCAAAGCCTATGCAAATACTGCAACGAGCGCATGGGTTTGGGGATTAAGAATGCCAGGAACGCAAATTCCCGGAATCATAACGGCGGGAAGTTACATCGTAAAAGATGGTATTATTTTTTGCGATATATCAGATGTTTCAAAAAGCATAATTGTTGAGCTTCAGGATGAGCATTATACAAAATTGGTCATAGAAGTGGAAAACCCGGAAAGCGCAATTGAGACGCTTACTCAACATTAAGCGCTTGTTTTTAAGAGAACGGGTTTCATTAAATTTTACTGCACTTAAAGTGGAATTAAAAAAACTTTTGCTCCCGTTTATTTTTCTGCAAAAATACAGCAATGATTTGCCGGTGTAATATGACTAACGAAAGCATAACGGCTCCAATAAAAAAATCCCTGCGTGAAGCAGGGATTTTTTTAAGATGGTTTGTTTTTATCTCAGAAAAAGCATTTCGCGATATTTAGGAAGTTCCCAATACTTATCGTCAACAAGAAGCTCCAGCTTATCTACGTGATACCTTATTTTATCAAAATGGCTTTTAACTTTATCACAATATGCAATAGCCCGATCGCGGGTACTTTCAATTTTATTCGCTGATTTTCTTGCCGCAATCATAGCTTCTACGCTTGAAGAGATATTGGATATATGACCTGAAATATTATTTACGATGTGTTTTTGATTACCGTAAGCGCTTTCTTCAATTCCAATATCTTTCAGCCCACGTATGTTTTCAATCAAAACATTTTGATATTTAATTGCCGCAGGAAGTATATAAGTGCTCGCAAGATCGCCTATAACCCTGGCTTCTATCTGAACTTTTTTTACATAGTTCTCAAGCATTATTTCATGTCGTGCTTCGAGCTCGCTATGTGTATAAATATTATGATGTTCGAATAGCTTTTTTGCCTTGTCTGTTACAAAAGCGTCTAACGCAAGCGGAGTTGTTTTCACATTAGGCAACCCCCTTTTTTCAGCTTCTTTTTCCCACTCTTCACTATAATTATTACCTTCAAATAATACGGATTTACTTTCTACAATATACTTTTGAATAACCTGCATGATGGCTACTTCTTTCTTTTCGCCACTTCGATCATTGCATCCACATCCACTTTGAACTGCGACAGTGTTTCTGCCAGGATCGTATTTAGAACGGTCATTGCAGAGGCGCAGTTGGCAGAAGAACCCACTGCTCTGAATTCAAATTTATTTCCTGTAAAGGCAAATGGTGAAGTCCTGTTTCTATCTGTATTGTCCAAGCATTAGCTCCGGAATACTTTTATGAATGTCCAGTTTTAAAATGGCTTCATCCTGCTCATCAAATTTATCACCTACCCTTTTTTCAATTTGATTTAATACTTCTGTCAAGTATTTTCCGATAAAGATTGAAATAATAGCCGGAGGAGCTTCATTTGCTCCAAGCCTGTGATCATTTCCTGCCGATGCTATAGAAGCCCTGAGCAGATCAGCATGATCATGAACGGCCTTGATCGTATTTACAAAAAAAGTAAGGAACATCAGGTTGGTCTTGGAGTTTTACCAGGCGAGAAGAAGATTAACTCCTGTATTGGTAGCCATGCTCCAGTTATTATGTTTTCCGCTTCCATTTATTCCGGCAAAAGGCTTTTCATGAAGTAATACCGTAAGATTGTGACTTTTTGCCACCCGCGTCATCACGTCCATCAGAAGTGTGTTATGGTCCACAGCCAGGTTTACTTCTTCAAAAATTGGGGCACACTCAAATTGTGAAGGAGCTACTTCATTATGTCGTGTACGCAGCGGAATACCCAATTTATAGGCTTCCGTCTCATAATCTCTCATGAAGGCATATATCCTTTCCGGTATAGAACCAAAATAATGATCTTCCAATTGCTGGCCTTTTGCGGGTGCATGACCAAATACGGTCCGCCCGGTCATCACAAGATCGGGCGGGCATTGGCAATGCCGGCATCTATTACAAAATATTCCTGCTCCCAGCCAAGGGTAGGCAGTTACTGCGGTAACATTTTTATCGAAATACTGGCATACATCTACTGCCGCTTTATCCAATGCTACCAGGGCCTTTAATAACGGCGTTTTAGCATCCAGCGATTCCCCGGTGTAGGATACGAATATCGTTGGAATACATAAATGTTTTCCCCTGGCCTATTTCCATTATAAATGGCGGAGAAGATGGATCCCATGCAGTATATCCACGGGCTTCAAATGTAGCCCGTAAGCCCCCGCTTGGGAAAGATGATGCATCGGGTTCCTGTTGAATAAGTGCAGCACCGTCAAATTCTTCAAGCGCTGTTCCATCGCTTTTTAATGTAAAAAATGAATCATGTTTTTCTGCAGTTGCACCTGTGAGTGGCTGAAACCAATGTGTATAATGGGTTACATGTTTTGTTTCGGCCCATGCTTTTAATCCTGAGGCAATCTGATCGCCCATTTTGCGATCAATTTTATTTTGACTTTTTATAGAAAACACCAAGCTTTTATAAGCCTCATCACTTAAAAATTCTCGCGCAGTTTTTAAAGAGAAAACATTTTCGCCAAAAATCCCTGTTATCTTCTTCGATTCGGGGGAGTGTTGCGATTGTTCTGAAAGTAAATTTTGAAGGGCACTTAGTCTTAAAGATTGCATTTTTTGGAATTTAGAAAGCAAAAAAACGTTTTATAGGCTAGAATAAACAAAGAAATTTTTATAAATGTGGTTAAATATTTGCAAAGTGTGGATAAAAAATATATATATAAATTTTATTTTATATAATAATGTTTTTCTTCTTCTTCCATTCAATATTGCTAATTATCGGGAATCATTATAAACGGAAAATAAATGCTTCGATACCTTGCGATGGCGCCTATAATGGGAATGGTATATCCTATTGCAAGAAACATTGACACAGTCAGAAAAACAGAGAAATACATTAGTGGCGTAAATAAGACATCTTTTTTTCTAAAAAAAATAAAGAGCAGTAATATTATTTCATACACAAAAATCTCAACCGCCGATAACGTGTATAAAAAATTGACATGCTCAGTAAGATAAGGCCGCATAAAACTATGATTCAACGCCTGTGGAATATTATTTAGAAAACTCCTGAAGCCTGGGTACAATGGATTAATGTTTATTGAAGACGCTCCGCGTTTTGCTATTTGAATAAAATCCAATTGACGGCTGGAAACGTGAGCCGGCAAATTATAAGCTGGCGGCAAATATCCCGAACAAAAGAATAACAAGCCCAGCAGCAAATAAATACCAACAAATATTACGAATGAATACTTTGGGTTCTTTTCCGCTACAATCCAGGCGATCAATGCAGGCAACATTATTATAAAAACAAAATTTCTTATTAGTAATATAACCAATAGAAAAAATAAAGTCATCAGCACATTTCTAATCGTATAATCATTATTTTTTATCATAAAGAACAAATGATAAACTACCATTGAAGTTGCCAAAAATATAAGGCCTTCACGGTGAATGGCGCTGCTAAAAAAAATTACAGAGGGTAAAAGAAAAATACAAAAAATAAGAACAGGCTTTTGTGAAGGAAGTAATTTTATAAATACGCGGTATAAAGCGACTGGCCCAAAAAACATTAAGAAATTATAGAAAAGTGCATTGATAAAGAAGCTGCTGCGGCTGAAAATATCGAAAATCGAAAGCATCTTTATGATGAGATTGCTTCGCGTATCATTCCAAAACGAATCAGAGCTTTCTAAAAAATTGCCATATCCGTTGCTATGACCATTTTGAAAAATATTAGTGAAATACTCAACCGGGTGACGAAATAATAACTCATATTCCGCAATTCCCTCCAATTGAAATCTGGAAATATCAGTAGCCGGATAATAATACAAGCTGATATATCCATTTACCAATGCAACAATAATCCTTATTAAAAACAAGCCAATAAGAAAATAATTCCCAAGCTCTGATTTTTTGAAAAATTTCATGCGTGTCAACAACCAGCAAAAAATAACCAGGTATAACGCAAAAAGAAAATAAAGCAATTAATAAATATTTAATTGTGGGAAGTTAGTTAAAATATTTACACATGTTTTTTAATATAAAGTTCAAGAGATTGTAAGTTTGCGCTTCTAAACAATTATGGAAATTACATTTGAAACAGCCGAAAAACTTGGTCTTAGAAAAGATGAGTTTGAAAAGATTGTTGAAATACTTGGACGCACGCCAAATTTTACAGAGCTGAGCGCTTATTCTGTTATGTGGAGTGAACATTGCAGTTATAAAAATTCTATCAAATGGCTGAAAACCTTACCGCGGGAAGGTTTAAGCTTATTGGTAAAAGCGGGTGAGGAAAATGCAGGACTGATGGATATCGGCGACGGGTTTGGGGTTGTTTTTAAAATTGAAAGCCATAATCATCCCTCTGCTATTGAACCATTTCAGGGCGCCGCCACAGGCGTTGGCGGTATTCACAGGGATATATTTACAATGGGAGCACGGCCGGTTGCGGCACTTAAATTCTTTAAGATTTGGAAACTTGAGAATGAAAAAACCAAGGCACTTGTTAAGTGGTATCGTCCATGGCATCGGGCATTATGGAAATTGTTTTGGGGTTCCCACTGTAGGGCGGAGAAGTTTATTTTGAAGATTGTTATCATACTAATCCGCTGGTAAATGCTATGAGCGCAGGGGTTGTGCGTTTAGGCGAAACCGTTAGTGCTACTGCATCAGGCGCACGGTAATCCTGTTTTTATTGCCGGAAGCGCTACCGGTAAAGATGGTATGGGTGGGGCAGCGTTTGCTTCTGCGGATATAACTGAAAATAGTGTTGAAGATCTTCCCGCCGTGCAGGTGGGCGATCCTTTCCAGGAAAAAAAATTGCTGGAAGCATGCCTTGAAGTAATTGAAACCGGCGCTGTCATCGGTATGCAGGATATGGGGGCTGCAGGCATTATTTGCTCAACTGCTGAAACCAGCGCAAAGGGCGGCGTTGGAATGAATATTTATCTTGGAAAAAGTTCCTACACGCCAAAAAAGTTCGTTTGACGTAAAGCAGGGAATGAAAGCATGGGAATTGCTTTTAAGTGAAAGCCAGGAACGGATGCTTTTAATAGTAACAAAAGGTAGAGAAAAAGAAGTGACGGATATATTTGAAAAATGGGATCTTCCCTGTTCACAAATTGGAGAAGTGGTACGAGGGAACAATGTTCGTTTTTATATGAATGATGTGCTGGAGGCAGAATTGCCCGCGGAAAGCCTCGTGCTTGGCGGTGGCGCACCGGTTTATGAAAGAGAATATAAAGAGCCTTCTTATTTAGCTAAAACCAGGGAGTTTGATTTTGATAAAATTCCGGTTCCGGACGAAATAAGATCTATTGCTGAAAAAATAATTTCCTTACCAAACATTGCTTCAAAAAAATGGATTTATGATCAATATGATAGCATGGTAGGTACTGCTAATTTAAATACCAATGAGCCTTCTGATGCTGCTGTGGTAGCTGTAAAGGAACACATCAAAAGCCCTTGCACTTACAACGGATTGTAACAGTCGTTATGTCTTTGCCAATCCTTATATTGGTTGTATGATTGCTGTAAGTGAGGCTGCAAGAAATATTGTTTGCAGTGGCGGAACACCATTGGGCGTTACCAATTGTCTTAATTTCGGAAATCCTTACGATCCGGAAGTATATTACCAGTTTGTTGAAAGTATAAAAGGAATGAGCAGAAGCCTGTAATAAGTTTGATACACCTGTAACGGGCGGTAATGTTAGTTTCTACAACCAATCGCCGTCGGGGCCGGTTTATCCAACACCCACGATTGGTATGGTCGGGCTTTTGGATGATCATGAGAATAAAATGACACTTGATTTTAAAGAGAAGGGTGATATCATCTACCTGTTAGGCGAAAGCAAAAATGATGTAGGCTGTTCGGAGTATGCTCATAAAATATGTGGTGTAGAATTTTCCCCTGCGCCTTATTTTGACCTTGAAGAAGAATTTCGCTTACACGAGACAGTTAGTTTGCTTATTAATAAAAAGATTATCCAATCGGCACATGATGTAAGCGAGGGCGGCCTTTTCGTAACCCTGGCTGAATGCGCTTTTAACAGGTCTCTTGGCTTTGAAGTTGCTACAAGTTCTAAGATCCGTAAAGATGCCTATTGGTTTGGGGAAGCGCAGGGTAGAGTAGTTGTTAGTATAAATGAAAGTAACAAGGAAGAATTTGAAAAACTGTTAACTATTTCTTTTGAGAAGATTGGTATGGTCACTTCCGGAAATGTTAATGTGCAAAATGAGCCCTTTGAAAACATCGCATATTGGGCCGAAAAATATGATAATGCTATTGGGAATTATTTTAAAAGTTATCTGCCCGAATAAATGAACGACCAATCCACCATAGTTGTAACGGGAGCTGCAGGCTTCATAGGAAGCTGCCTGGTTACATTTTTAAATAATGCGGGTTATAATAATTTGATTCTTGTTGACGATTTCTCCCGCGGCGATAAAGTATTCAATCTTGAGGGAAAAAGATATAAGCAGAAAATAGAACGGGAAATATTTTTAGAATGGATTCGCAGCGGGGAGCCGGCTATAGATTTTGTTTATCACATCGGCGCCCGTACCGACACAACTGAATTTGATTATTCGGTTCACGAACACTTGAATTTGGCCTATTCAAAAAGCCTTTGGAACTACTGCGCAGAAAACAAGATTCCTTTTGTGTACGCTTCTTCAGCGGCAACCTATGGATCGGGAGAACTGGGTTACAAAGACGACGAAAATATTGTCGAAAATTTGAAGCCATTAAATCCTTATGGCATTTCAAAAAATGAATTTGATAAATGGGCACTCCGGCAAATTGCAAGTGAAAGTCAACAATCACCACCGGCATGGGCAGGGCTGAAATTTTTTAATGTTTATGGCCCAAACGAATATCACAAGGGAAGAATGGCCAGTGTTATTTTCCATGCCTTTAATCAGATTGTAGAAAACGGCATTTGTAAAACTTTTTAAATCTCATAAAAATGGATTTAAAGACGGTGAACAGCTAAGAGATTTTATTTATGTGAAAGATGTTCTTGAAATTTGTTTCTGGTTTTTAAAATGCTGGCGAAACGATCCAAAAACATTCATTTCAGGAATTTATAACGTTGGCACAGGTGCCGCAAGAAGTTTTAATGATCTTGTAAAGGCCACTTTTGCCGGAATGGATCGCGAAATTAAAATTAAATATGTTGATATGCCTGAGGATATTCGTGATACCTATCAATATTACACCCAGGCAGAAATGCAAAAGATAAGGACGGCGGGATACGAACAAAAGTTATTTTCGTTGGAGGAAGGTGTCGATGATTACGTAAGAAATTATCTTTCGAAAACCAAATACTATTAACAGTTATTTTGCTCATGATGCCGATTGCAAATAGTTAAATGGCCGGATATTAATATCTTTTCCACAAAAAAATTATCGCCGTTTTACTGCACAAAATTTTGTGTATGTTTGCATGACCTCACGGATTTTTTCCTCACTTTTCATTCCGCGGTCAGTTTTTCAGTCGTTCAAGCAGCTTTTTATACTTGTTGTTTTGAATGACATTTTATTTTTAAAAAAAATGTCAAAAATGGCCAAATATATTTTTGTAACAGGCGGTGTTACGTCTTCATTAGGTAAAGGTATTATTGCTGCTTCTCTCGCGAAACTTTTACAGGCACGCGGTCTTAAGGTCACCATACAAAAGTTTGATCCTTATATTAACGTGGATCCGGGAACACTGAATCCCTATGAACATGGGGAATGTTTTGTAACTGAAGATGGCGCAGAAACCGACCTTGATCTTGGCCATTATGAGAGATTTTTAAATATTCATACTTCGCAGGCAAATAATGTTACAACGGGAAGAATTTACCAAACCGTAATTAATAAAGAAAGAGAAGGAGATTATCTTGGCAAAACGGTTCAGGTAGTTCCTCATATAACGGACGAGATTAAACGCAGAATGTTATTGCTTGCACAAAAAAAGGAATACGATATTATTATAACTGAAATAGGAGGTACCGTCGGCGATATTGAAAGCCTTCCTTTTATTGAAGCTGTTCGTCAGTTACAATGGGAAATGCCTGTAGAAGATTGCATCATAGTTCACCTGACTTTAATACCTTACCTGAAAGCTGCTAAAGAACTAAAAACAAAGCCAACCCAGCATAGTGTTAAACTCATGAGCGAAAATGGTATTCATCCGGACATACTTGTCTGCAGAACAGAACGGCCGCTCACTGATGAATTAAAAAGGAAGATCGCACTATTTTGCAATGTAAAAGAGAACGCAGTAATTGAAGCCGCAGATGCTTCCACTATCTATGAAGTTCCTATTTACATGCTGCGGGAAAAGCTGGATCTCATCGTTCTTAAAAAATTAAATATCACTGAGTTTAATGAGCCGGAACTTAGCAAATGGAAAGATTTTCTTGATAAACTTCGTCATCCTTTGAACAAAGTGACGATAGGACTTATTGGGAAATATATTGAGCTCCAGGATGCTTATAAATCAATTCTTGAATCGTTCATTCACGCCGGAGCTATGAATGATTGTAAAGTGCAGGTAGTAAATGTTCACAGCGAATTTATTTCCGAAGAAAATGTTTCCGAAAAATTAGCCGGACTTGACGGGCTCCTGGTGGCGCCAGGATTTGGCTTTCAGGGGAGTTGAAGGTAAAATTATAGCAGTGAAATATGCCCGGGAAAACAAGCTTCCCTTTTTTGGAATTTGCCTCGGTATGCAAATGGCTGCGATAGAATTTGCCAGGAATGTTTTAGGAATAAGCGATGCCGACTCAACTGAAATGCAGCCCGACACTCAAAATCCGGTAATTGACATGATGGAGGAGCAAAAGCAGATTACCATGAAAGGGGGTACCATGCGCCTTGGCTCTTATCCATGTGTTATAAAGGAACACACACTTGCTCATAAAATTTATGGCGTTACGGAAATTACTGAAAGTCACCGTCATCGCTGGGAGTTTAATAACAAATATCTAAGTCGCTTTGAAGACGCGGGGATGATGGCAAGTGGCATCAATCCTCAAACTGACCTTGTAGAAATTTTAGAGTTAAGTGGTCATCCTTTTTTTATTGGCGTACAATACCATCCCGAATTAAAAAGCACTGTCGAAAATCCACAGCCAATATTTGTACATTTCATTAAGGCAGCAAAAGACTTCAGTGCAAAAAAAAATTTGAAGATTCAATAAAGATGCAGGGAGAAATGACCAACTAATGGACTTTCAACCGAGGTTTATATTTTGGCTGTATTCTTTTGGAATTTAATGATTTTTATTTTCTGGCATAATATTAACGTTTTAGAAGTAGTGAACGTTAAGCTAAAATGCTAAAGCTATGTCTATAACGTATATTTGTTGCCCTTTACGAGAATTAAACACTGGTATATGATGATCAAAAAATTACTGTCCGGTCTTTTGCTGTTTGCAGCTATATCTTCTTACGCACAAACGCAATATTTGGGTAAAAGCGATCCCGATGCGAAAAAAATTTTAGATGATGTAAGTGCAAAATTTAAAACTTACAAATCAGTGAGTGCGCATTTTACACTTAAAATAGAAAATTCTTCGGAAAAGCTCATGGGCGCCAAAGACGGCACTATTAGTATGAAAGACTCTAAATATCAGGATAAGTGTTTCCGGGCAGGAAATTTATAGCGATGGAAATAATATCTGGACTTATGATAAATCTGCAAATGAAGTTCAGATTACAAAATTTGATCCTTCTGCAAACAGTATAACGCCACAAAAAATGTTTACTAATTTTTATGACAAAGATTTTTTGTATAAATTAAATGGCGAAACCAAACAAGGAAACAAAACATTACAGGAAATAGAATTGACACCGGTCGATAAAACAAAATCTTTCTTTAAGGTAATTGTCGAATATTGATAAAAATCCCAAATCCATTGTAAGCACGGAAATTTTTCAAAAGACCGGTGATAGGTATATATATACCATTACAAGCATGAAGACAAATACAAATATACCCCCTGGATTATTTGTTTTTGATGCAAAGGACTATCCAAAAGTAGAAGTTGTAGATCTTAGATAATTAAGACGAAATTGATTTCTTAGGAGGCTTTCACCTGAGGGCTTATTCTCCCCAACGAAAGGTATTTATCTTGATTCCGGCAAGATCAAGCACCCTGTCAACAACAGTTGCGGCGGCCTCTTCCAGGGTTTTAGGTTTACTGTAAAAAGATGGGGTTGCCGGGCATATAATTCCTCCTGCGAGCGTTATGGTTTCCATGTTGCGTAAATGAATAAGATTGTAAGGAGTTTCTCTTACAACGCAAATAAGTTTTCGTCTTTCTTTTAAAACTACATCGGCTGCTCTTGAAATAAGGTCATTTGAAATACCTGCAGCAATTCTACCTAAGGTTCCCATGCTGCACGGGACAATAATCATAATATTATAATCACCGGACCCTGAAGCAAAGGGAGCCATAAAATCATTTTTTGAAAAATACAAAGCATCGTATGATTGATAATCTTCATTTTCAAGTTCCGTTTTCCAAACAATTTTGGCATTATCTGTGATGACTATGGCAAGTGAAGACCAATGCTCTTTGAGAAGCTGCAACTTATTCAAAAGAATTTTGGGATAGATTGATCCGCTTGCACCGGTAATTGCGATAAGTATTTTGTTCATTGTTGAAAAAATTACGCGAAGTGAGTAAATTTTAAAATTTTAATAATCAAATATTTAGAATATTTTTTTTGTGTAAAATCCAATAAAAAATAAGAAACGTACGTTATAGAAATTGTATGGAGAAAAGAGTAAAATTGGCATTAATTTTTTTTCTGTTTAGCTTATGTTCTGCCAAAGTTACACCAACTACGCATGATAAAGTAGATTGGATAGGTATAAGCTGAATTAACCGTAAAAATGAAAACCCAGTCAAAGCCAGTGTTAATAGACTTATATACTAACTGGTGTTATTGGTGCAAAGTGATGGATAAAAAAACTTACACCAATTCGAAAGTTATTTCTTACATAAAGATCATTTTTATGCAGTAAAATTCGATGCCGAAACGAAAGAGGTAGTACAATGGAAAGATAAAACATATAATTATAACGATACTTATAAAGTAAATGATTTTACTTCTATACATAACCGCAGGACAGCTTGAATTTCCCACAACTATTATCTTTCCTGATGGAAATTCAGAACCTATTGCTGTTTCAGGTTTTTTAGAGCCAAAAGAAATTGAACCTATTTTGAAGTATTTTGGTGAAGGAGCTTATAAAACCCAAAGCTATAATGATTTCAAATCAACATTTAAAAACATGGTAAGCCATGTAAAAATATTAAGAAGCTGCATATAGCAGTTTCAAACTCGGTTTTTCATAGGATATTGGATTATAACAGGGGTGGATTTCCATCCGGCCCCTTTTTTTTATTTTTCAATAAAATTTTTAGATGCAACGTCCGGTGAAAATATAACGACTATAACAAAATAATAATAAAAGCTAAAAGGCTATTAAAATATTAAGAAGCTGCGATAGCAGTTTCAAACTCGGTTTTTCATAGGATATTGGATTATAACAGGGGTGGATTTTTATCCGGCCCCTTTTTTTGTTAATTAAATCTCAACAATCTTCCGCTGACAACTTCCGGCGATCATTCACCGACTATTAAATAGATTCTCAATGTTAAGATTTAATGGTTAAGATTTTTTGATTATCCCGGGCTTCTTTTTAGTTGCCCGGTTTTATTTACATTTCACCTTTTTGCCCAAAACCCGCCATATTCGCCATATCTGGAATGTCTTCTGCTTTATACGCACCCGCGTCCAATTTTTTCTTCGTTTCTTCAAACGCTTTTAGTGTTAGTTCGGTGTCTTCATCAGAATGAGCAGCCGTTGGTATGATGCGATAAATAATCTGCCCTTTCGGGATTACCGGAAAAACAACTACCGAACAAAAAATGTTGTAGTTTTCGCGCATGTCCATCACCATGTTGGTAGCCTCAGGTAGATCTCCTTTCATAAATACAGGAGTTACCGGGCTATTAGTTGATCCAATATCAAATCCCTTTTCTCTTAAACCATTTTGAAGTTTGTTTACGTTATGCCATAACTTTTCACGCAATCCGGGCATGGTTTTGAGCATTTGCATTCTTTTTATCATTCCTTCTACCACTATGAGCGGCAAACTTTTTGCATAATATCTGTGAGCGTACATTATAACGGAGATAAGTCATTATACGTTTTGGTCCACTTATAAAAGCGCCAATGCTACCCATACTTTTTACAAATGTGCTGAAATACAAATCAACGCCTGCCTGGCATCCCTGTGCTTCGTCAGCCCCCGCTCCTGAAGGCCCCATCGATCCAAAGCCGTGAGCATCATCAATCAAAAGACGAAAATTATACTTCTTTTTTAGAGCGACAATCTCTTTTATTTTTCCCTGGTTTCCACTCATTCCAAAAACACCTTCTGTAACCAGTAAAGTTCCGCCGCCATTTTTTTCCGCCATCTTTACCGCACGCTGCAACTGCTTCTCGCAATCTTCTATATCATTATGTTTGTATTTATAACTAAACCCCATGTGTAGACGAACACCATCGATCAAGCAGGCATGTGCTTCTCCATCGTACACAATCACGTCCCGGCGATTTACAAGTGCGTCTATGCAACTCATTATTCCCTGGTAACCAAAATTAAGAAGCATAGCATCTTCCCTGCTTACAAATTCAGCCAGTACTTTTTCAAGATCTTCATGCATAGTAGTATTGCCACTCATCATCCGCGAACCCATCGGATTACCCATCCCCCATTTTGCCGCCGCTTCCGCATCTATCTTTCTTGTTTCAGGATGATTTACCAGTCCCAGGTAGTTATTCAGGCTCCAAACTATTTTTTCTTTACCCCGAAAAAACATTCTGCTGCCAAGTTCTCCCTCAAGTTTGGGAAATGCAAAGTAACCGTGTGCCCTTTCGACATGTCTCCCAATAGGACCGCCATCGAGTAGCATTTTTTTAAATACATCTACCATGTAAATATTATTTTTAATTAAGAACGTGGGCAAAAATACGGCAATAACGTTTAGTAAATCTTTGCAGCAATTTGATTGAAGGCCAAAATGAGAATCAATTTTTTGGGTAATAATTCAATATGTATCCTAAAAAACATCTTTTGATTGCTTTCAAAAAATCATGTTCGAAAAAGTTTGCTGTTAGCGCCCAATTTTCTAATTGATATTAATCTATTCTCAAAGACTAATGAGAACATAAGAAAAGCAAATTTGAATTTGGTAAGCTGTCATTAAGATGCTGTAAAATATTTATGAAAATATGGGATTGTTTCAATGCCTTTATAAAAATTTTCAATTCCATATTTTTCATTGGGAGAATGAAGGTTGTCACTGTCAAGCCCGAATCCCATAAAGATTATTTTTATACCCAATTCTTTTTCAAGAATGGAGCAAATTGGGATGCTTCCACCGCCGCGAACCGGGATTGGTTTTTTACCAAATGTTTTTTCAACTGCTCTGGACGCGGCTTTATAGCCTTTACTGTCTATCGGCGTCATGTAAGGCTCACCACCATGATGCTCAAACGCTTTTACCGTTACGGATGGTGGGGCAATTTTTGTAAAATAATCCAGCAATAGCTTTGGTGATCTTTTCGGATGACTGGTCAGGGACAAGTCTTGCAGAAATTTTTGCAGTGGCTTTTGATGGCAAAACGGTTTTGGCGCCTTCGCCCATATAACCGCCCCAAATCCCATTCACTTCAAGCGTTGGCCTGATGCCGGTTCGCTCATTAGTTGTGTAGCCTTTTTCACCCCATAATTCGTTTACTCCTAATTCTTTTTTATATTCAGCTTCATCATACGGCGCTTTATTCATCAATGTTCTTTCTTCTTTTGTAACTTCAATTACATCATCATAAAACCCCGGTATCGTTATGTGATTATTTTCATCATGACAAGATGCAATCATTTTAGCGAGAATAGTAATTGGATTTGCCACAGCGCCTCCGTAAATGCCACTATGTAAATCTCTGTCTGCCCCTGTTATTTCTACTTCAATATATGACAAGCCGCGAACGCCAATATCAAGCGATGGATTTTCCATACTTAGCATAGAACTATCACTTATCAATATAATATCAGCTTTTAAAAGTGCTTTATTTTCTTCTACAAATTTTCCAAGATTGGGTGAGCCCACTTCTTCTTCACCTTCTATTAAAAATTTTATATTAGTGCACATGGTATTTGTGTTTACCATAGTTTCCAACGCTTTTACATGCATAAAAAACTGGCCTTTATCATCTGCAGATCCTCGTGCATAAACCTTTCCATTTTTTATAACCGGCTCAAAAGGCCCG
Source organism: uncultured Chitinophagaceae bacterium (assembly GCA_963823305.1). GTDB lineage: Bacteria > Bacteroidota > Bacteroidia > Chitinophagales > Chitinophagaceae > Ginsengibacter. The sequence continues at coordinate 791,819 of CAWGLC010000003.1, read as the reverse complement.
CTATTCCACAGTTCCAAAGGTTCTGCAGGTTGAACATCGTAATGACCATATACCAGAACAGTCGGCATATTTGCATCAATGATCTTTTCGTGCATACACCACGGGATGTCCATTGGTCTGCATCACTTCAGCTCTATCTGCGCCAGATTTCAGCATACTTTGTTTTACCGCGTCCGCGCAGGCAAGCATATCTTTTTTATGCTCACTTTTTGCGCTTACAGAAGGTATCTTTAACAACTCCATCATTTCGTTTAAAAATCTTTCCTTATTTTTTTCCTGGTATTCTTTCCATTCCTGCATTTTGTATAAATTTTATTGAGTTAAAACGAATATATAACTTTTGACGAAGACATTAATCGTGAGTTTCGGTTCAGGAAAATCTCTTCATAAAAATTAACAGATATATTTAAAAAAAAATGAATGTTTTTTTGGAAAACCAAATCCATTGTTTATACATTTGCTTCAGATTGCTTTTCAATTCATCAGCCTTTGTTTTAGTTGTGCCAAATTACTTATCGGGCGCTTCTTGGCAAAGGCTGAGTCAATTAAGGAATACCTACAATAATATTTTTCTTTATTATTATAAGCGAAAACATTTATTCAACTGCCGGTTCTTAACGAAGTGAAGAATTTGCCGCTTTTAATTCTTACAGTTTTGATGAGCCGATAGTAAAATTCTTTGTTGAATAGCTGTGAGTCGTGCATTGCTTTGTAGGTTAAGAAAAAGCCGACTGGTGTTAAGAACAATAACGGGAAGCCACATTCCGTAATTGGGATCAAGAATATTATCCTTAGTAAATTTTTCCCCAAAAATATTGAGAAGATAAAAAATCATAAAAAATATAAGTGCTACTACCAGGGGTAGCCCAAGACCTCCTTTTCGAATGATGGAACCCAACGGAGCTCCAATAAAAAATAATACTATGCAGGCAATTGAAAGCGATAATTTTTTGTGCCATTCTATTTCATGTAGCGTTATATCATCTACCTGGTTATCATAAACATTACTGGTAACTTCCAAAAGGCTTTTTGCACTTGCTACAGTACGCCCAGCCTGGTTTTGCACGAATATTTTTAAACTATCCGGTATCAGATCGTCAAACGATTTTATCTTTTTACTTTTTGTTTTGGCAGCTGCAACAGCGATTTGTTTTTGTGTTCTGGCAGTATCTTTATATTTTTCAAACTTTACATAACTTTTGAGGTCACTTCTGGTTTGCCTGGTTAAGGAATCAGGCAATTTTTTAAGCGAGTCAAGATCCTTATCAAGTTGACGCAATGTTTTCATACGCATATTATTCATAAAAAGACTATCCGAAGTCTTTTGAATGTTTAACTGGGTAAGATCAAAGAGTTTATTATACTCTTTAAATCCCATTTGAATGAATTCGTTTTTTAATGAATTGAATTCGCCTTTTTCTGAATAGCGATGGCCGTTCTGCAACCGAAATTCAAGAAATTTTTTATCAGCGCTCACCGTCATCTTACCACTTTCAGAAATTGTTGTATTGTCCTGTATGCCGTTTGACTGCTCATAAATCAATACATTGTGAAGGGTGCTTTTATCTTTTTCTTTTTTTCCAACCTTTATGGAAAATCCCCGGAAACCATTGTAAAAAACGCCATCTTTCAAATCAAAGGCCGGGCTTTTTCTATAAATATCATTATAAATAACGGCAAATTTTAAATTGGCAACAGGCGCAATATAATTAGCAAATAAAAAAGCAATTCCGGTAAGAAGAATCGATACAAAAAATAATGGCCTCATAAACCGCAGCATTGAAATACCCGATGATTTTATTGCAACCAGCTCGAAATTTTCACCAAGCTTTCCGAACGTCATGATAGATGAAAGTAAAATAGCGATTGGCATTGCAAGTGTTACCAACGTGGCGCTTGCGTAAATGAGAAATTTAGTAAGTGTGAGAAAATCGAGTCCTTTGCCTACAAGGTCATCAATATATTTCCACAATATTTGCATCATAAATACAAATAATGTAATAAAGAAAGTGGCTATAAAAGGCCACGCAAAAGCTTTAAGAATTAGTTTGTCAAGTTTTTTAAACATGCAGTAAGCCTTAAAAGGCGAAATGTATTATTAGCTTTTATTGTACCTTTTCATTAATGAACATAGCGACAAAAATACATCTTTCGACACTTGAAACGGAACTGATACAAAACAAAGAATGGATTTTAACTAAACGATCCGTCATTGAAAAAGTCTGCCTGCTTTTTGGGAATATGCATGAGCGTTTATAAAGAAATATTTCAAAATGAAAACAATTGTCTGCGGAAGTATTTCCCGCAGATAAATTTGCAGGAAAATTTCAAAGGGTGAAAATTACCTGGGCTTCCTTATGTAATTCTGGATTATCCGGGCATTTTCAGTAAGGAAAATATTTTCGCAATAAGAACTATGTTTTGGTGGGGAAATTTTTTTAGTATTTCATTACATCTTTCCGGAAAAGTTTTCTTAAACGCAATAATTTTTCAAAATCCTTTTCTTACTTAAAAGAAAAAAATTTTTTTATCTGCATCAATGAAAAGCAATGGGAACATCATTTTGAACCGACTAATTTTATTCATGCTTCAAGAATAAAGGCGGTAGATGAAAAGCACATTTTTGAAAGAAGCTTTTTAAAAATCTCCAAAAAAATTAATTTAGCAATTGGGATGATACACCTGTATTCCTGGAGCGAAACTTTTAAAGAAATAATAGAATTTTTAAATTTTAGTTTCCCAGCCTGTGAAAGAGCTCTTTTACCTGCGTCTCCCAAAGTTGGCTCTGGTCTTTAATATCTCTTTTTTCTGCAAAATCATTTATTACTAAAATTGTGAGATTAGTTACTTCCGACTTTTCTATGCTGAATTCAAAATATTCCTCTGCCGGCGCTATTGAGCCAATGAAAACGAATAGATTTATTTTCCTCTGTTTCCACCACTTCCGCTTCTTCGGAGGATCCATTCCAGGCAAAACTAAATAAGCCATCTTTGTCTTCAACCTTGTCTGCAAACCATTCCTGCAAACCTGTTGAAGTGGATAGAAATTCAAATAATATTCCGGGTGAACATCTCACAGGATACTCCAACGTATATCTTATTTTCTTACTCATTTTTCAAATTAATACAGTGCTGTATATGTGCAATAATAGAAAATAAATTAACTAACTAATTTAATTTATTCTTTTTTTTAATAATTTATTTTTATGAAAATGCTTTTTCAGTTTAATGATCGTCTCCGATTAATTTAAGCAAGTACTTTAACATTATTTTTGGTTACATACTTAAATGTATTTAAATTACGTTACTACTCCGGATTTATTACACACCACCTTGAACTAATACGTCTTAAATTTTAAAATAAGTCTTATGAGTATGCGCCAGCTGAAAATTTCAAAATCAATCACCAATCGCGAAAGCGAAAGTTTGGAGAAATATCTGCAGGAAATTGGGAAAGTTGACCTTATAAGTTCGGCTGAAGAAGAAGTGAAACTTGCTCTGCAGAATTAAACAGGGCGACCAGGCTGCACTTGATAAGCTTACCAAAGCAAATCTCAGATTCGTTGTTTCAGTTGCAAAGCAATACCAAAACCAGGGACTTACTTTACCTGATTTAATTAATGAAGGAAATCTTGGACTTATCAAAGCCGCCCAGCGTTTTGATGAAACGCGGGGATTTAAATTTATTTCTTATGGTGTATGGTGGATTCGCCAAAGTATTATGCAGGCTCTTGCCGAACAGTCAAGAATTGTAAGGCTTCCGCTAAATAAAGTTGGGTTACCAACAGGATCAGCAAGGCATATACTCATCTTGAGCAGGAATTTGAAAGAACACCCACGGTTGAAGAACTTGCTTTTTTTCTTGATATAGAAGCAGAAGAGGTTGCCGCTACTCTTAATGTAGCCGCAAGACATGTAAGTATGGATTCGCCCTTGAAGCGATGGCGAAGAAAGTACACTCATAGATGTATTGATTAACGGAAATGCTGACAGTGCTGATAAACAAATTATGTTTAATGACTCTCTTAAGATGGAAATAGCAAGGTCATTAAGTATTCTTACCGAAAGACAAAAAGAAGTAATATGTTACTTTTATGGTATCGGCGTTGATCAACCAATGAGCCTTGAAGATATTGGAGATGAAGTTTTGCCTTACAAGAGAACGAGTAAGACAAATAAAAGATAAGGCATTACAAAAATTAGGACTGCTTCAAGATCAATCTATCTTAAAGAATACATGGGCGTTTAATAAGTCTTTTAAAATATTTAAGATGAACATTCTTACAGGATGTTCTTTTTTTTAATATATCTGATGAAAATAAAATGTTATGCTTCAGAAAATATCTTTGCTACAGTTCATGAATAACTATTTCAAAATAGGCAGGCTGGCTGCAACTTTTGGCCTTGAAGGCCAATTGGTTTTAGAACATATCCTGGGGAAAAAAACTTCTTTAAAGGGACTTGAAAATATCTTTCATTGAAGAATCAAATAGACTCTTTTCTTCCTTATTTTATTGAATCTTCTCAAATAAAAAATGATAAAGAAGTTTATATAAAACTTGAAGGTATCTCCACAAAAGAAAATGCAAAGCCCTTAATTAAAAAAGAAGTATGGCTAAGTGAAAATGACTTTAAAAAATTTTCTGCAAGCGCTGCGCCGATATCATCTGCTTGGTTTTACAGTTGTTAATGAAAATGAAGAGTTAGGCGAAGTATGTGAAGTAATTGAACAGCCGCACCAGATTTTATGCAAGATCATATTGAATGGAAAAGAAGCGCTGATACCTGTGCACGAAGATTCTTTAGAAAAAATTGATAAAAAAAACAAAAAGTTATTTGTGAATCTTCCGGAAGGTTTATTGGATATTTATAAAAATCCTGACCCGGATACACTAAATTTGCATATAGATATGCAAGCTTCTTCTTCAAATATTATTGCTCATTTTGATCTTGATTCTTTTTTTGTTTCTGTTGAATTTATAAGAGATCCTTCTTTAAAAGGCAAAGCTGTTATTGTTGGCGGAAGTAAAGAAAGAGGCATTGTTACCACCTGCAGTTATGAAGCCAGAAAATTTGGCGTTCACTCTGCAATGCCTATGAAAACCGCCATGCGCCTGTGTCCGCATGCAATTGTTGTAAAAGGAACTTATAGTGAATATAGCAAATATTCCAGGTGGGTTACGCAAATTATTGCATCCAAAGCGCCGCTTTTTGAGAAAGCTTCTATCGATGAATTTTATATTGACCTCAACGGGAATGGATACCTTTTTTAATCCTTTGCAATGGACAATTGATTTACGTGAATTAATTATAAATGAAACAGGGCTTCCCATTTCTTTCGGAATTGGCAAGAATAAAATGATGGCTAAAATGGCTACGAATGAAGCAAAGCCAAATGGCTTACTTGCAGGTGCCTGATGGAAAAGAAAAGGAATTTTTATCCAGTTTGGAGTTAAATAAAATTCCAGGTGTAGGTGAGCAAACCACGCAGTTGTTATCGCATCATGGTTTTAAATTTATAAAAGATATTCATAGAAGCTTCTCCTGACAAGCTTGAAAAGATATTAGGTAAATGGGGTGTCGATTTGTGGAACAAAGTGCAGGGAAGCCACTATTCAACCATATCACCCTATCACGAATCGAAATCTATATCAACCGAAAATACATTTGAAGAAAATATTACTGATGTAAATCGCGACTCATGAGTGAAATAGTCAGGATGACAGAAAAAATTGCTTTTGAATTGAGAAAAGAACAAAAGGTTGCAGGTTGTGTAACAATAAAAATTCGCTATCCAGATTTTGAAACATTATCCCGCCAAACCAGCATAGCATATACATGCGCCGATGACGAAATAATACCGGTGGCAAAAGATCTCTTTCATAAATTGTATAAGAAAGGAAAGCCGGTGAGATTATTGGGCGTTCGGTTAAGCGACTTAACTAACGATGCGATCCAGGCTAATCTTTTTGATAACGTTGAAAGAAAAAATACTTTGTATAAAGCGATTGACGATGTAAAAAACAGGTTTGGCATGAACAGCGTAAACAGGGCGGCAGGAAAATCAAATCGAGGCAAAAATAATATCGTGTAATGTTTTCTTTTCTAAAATTTTTAAAGTCGCATCCCGTGTAATGGTCATGATCTTACGGATGCCACAATGCGTTTCGTCGCAATCTGCACATTTCTCATAAAAATTCAGACTTACGCACGGCAACAAAGCAATCGGTCCGTTAATGACCCGTATTACTGTAGCAAGGCTTATTTTTTTTGGTGAAACTTTTAAAAAATAACCACCTCCTTTGCCTTTTTTACTTTCGAGCAGGTCGGCTTTTTTTAATTCATTTAAAATATTTTCCAGAAATTTTAACGGAATTTTTTTTTCGTCAGAAATAGTATAAATGAGAATCGGCCCGCTGCCATAATTTTCAGCCAAATAGGAAAGTGCACGGAATGCATACCTTGTTTTTTTTGAGAGCATTTTTTTTAGATAACGTGAAAATTTTACGTAGTTATTTTTTCGTTCTGCAAATTTATAAAATAATCCCTACTAAATTGGTAGGATATTAATATCTTAGCAAAATCTTTTAAATAAAAAAATTTACAATTATGAGTTTACAATTAGGTGATAAAGCGCCGGATTTTACCGCAGAAACCACGGAGGGTAAAATAAATTTATACGAATTTTTAGGTGATAGCTGGGGAGTTTTATTTTCTCATCCTGCCGATTTTACGCCCGTGTGCACAACGGAGTTGGGCAGAACTGCATTATTAAAAAAAGAATTTGAAAAACGAAATGTGAAAGTTCTTGCCGTAAGTGTTGATCCGTTGGATAAGCATCATGGCTGGACAAATGATATCAATGAAACACAAAACTGCAAGGTGGAGTTTCCGATAATAGCAGATGAAGACAAAACAGTTGCAACTCTTTACGGAATGTTGCATCCCAATGCTTCTGCCACCGCTACTGTGCGCTCGCTGTTTATAATAGGCCCTGATAAGACGATTAAACTTATGATCGTTTATCCCGCATCAACAGGCAGAAATTTTATTGAGGTATTGCGGGTAATCGATTCTTTACAGCTCACTGCAAACCAGGGTTTGGCAACACCTGCGGACTGGATGCCTGGGCGAGGATCTGATCGTGTCTCCTTCAATAAGCACTGAAGATGCCATTAAAAGATTTCCTAAAGGAGTTAAAATAATTAAGCCTTATTTACGCTATACTCCTCAGCCGGATTCTAAATAAGTCTGGAAAATTCAGGCACGGTTCTTTTTCAATTGTTGCAACAAAGCTTTTAGATCTTTTGGTAACGCAGCTTCCAGAGAGTGCGCATTTCCGTTAGCATCTTTAAAATTTAATTGGTGAGAATGTAAGGCCAGTCTGGTTATCAGTGGCCTTTCTTCTTCATCATGAAGGCTTAGCTTGATATTTTTTTTTGAATGAAGAAAGTAAGACCGGCTTGCCATCCCCGTACACGGTATCGCAGGCAATCGGGTGACCTGCAAATTTCATATGCACCCTTATCTGGTGTGTTCTTCCGCTTTGAATATTAAATTGCACCAATGAATAAATACCATAATCCTCCAGCACCCTGTATTCCGTTGAGGACGGTTTTCCTTTTTTATTTACCGTCATTTCGCCTTTTCGGGTATGGATGTTCGGCGATGGGTTCATTCAATGATCCCATTTTTTTCGGCAAGGCTTCCCTGTATGAATACCAACATAATTTTTTTCAATATTTCTTTTCTCAAATAATTGAGAAAGATATTTATGGCTTACTTCATTTTTTGCAAACAAAATAAGTCCGCTGGTTTCACGGTCAAGCCGGTGAACTATAAATATTTTACCATATTGCTTTTAATAATATTTTATATAATGATAACTGCGTTTCATCATGCCTGTCAGGTATGGTAAGCATTCCTGATGGTTTGTCTATCGCAATAAAATCATCATTTTCAAAAATTATTGAAACTCCTTTCACTCGGTCTTATTTAGTTGAATTCACGCGGTATTTCATATTTTTTTTATTATCTCCCGCGCCACGAATATTTTTTTGTTTATTCATGTATTTCAAGAAGCCGTCACTTCTTTTTCGCTGAGATAGCGCCATTTTCCACGTTCAAGATTTTTCTTTGTTAAGATTGGCATACATCACTCTGTCGAGGCCTTTTACATCATAACCCAGATGTTCAAAGATGCGGCGTACAATTCGATTACGGCCGCTATGCAATTCGATTCCTATTACCGATTTGTCTTTTGCATCAGCATAAGCCAGCGCATCTGCAAAAATTTCTCCATCTTCCAGTTTAAGTCCTTTTAATATTTTTTCAAAATCATGTTTTGTTAAAGGTTTATCCAATTTTACTTCATACACTTTTTTTATATTAAAGCTTGGATGAGTAAGTTCCTGCGTAAGGTCGCCATCATTAGTAAGCAGTAAGACTCCTGAAGTATTTCTGTCCAGTCTGCCAACAGGATAAATGCGCTGATCCGTTGCATTTTTAGTAAGTTGTAAAACTGTTTTTCTATTTTGCGGATCATCGGTAGTAGTAATATAATCTTTGGGTTTGTTTAATAAAATATAAACGAGATTTTTAGTAACGAATAATTTTTTTCCATTATAATACTACATCATCTTTTTCATTTACCTTAAACGCGGGTTGTGTAATAATATTTTTATTTACCAACACTTTTCCTGCAATAATTAATGCAACCGCATCCCGCCGGGATGTAACGCCGCAATGAGCCAAAAATTTATTTAACGGCATTTCGGAAATGCCAGTATCTTTTTTAGGAATCCTTGTTTCTAAAGGTTTATCTTTTTTTTCCTGTGGATATTTTTGTCTTTTTTGAGATTTTAGCTGTTGTTCTTTTTCAGGCAGCATGTTTTTCGAAAATCCCCTGTAGCGCAAGGCTCTTTTTTCTTCGAAATGTTTCTCAATGGCAGCGGCCTTTTGTTTTTTTGCCGTTTTTTTCTCCTGCTTATACTTTTCTTTTATTGCAGCGTTATTTTTTGGATTGATAAATTTTTGGAAAGGTTGCTGGCTCATGTGGTGTGATTTGCTGTTTTTTCAACAGTAATGAATTGCAAAGATAAAATAAAAAAAACAGGTGAACCATTTGATTCACCTGCAGTTTTCAGAGGGAAATAATATTTACGATGCCTTATTCTCCCATTTATTTTTCATGTCCTTCATACGGCTATTTCTAAGTTCTTCTCTTTTCTTAAGCTGATCGGCTGTAAGAATTTTATTCATATTATCGTGGCTTGTTTTTCTAAGATTCATGAACTGCTCCTTTTTTTGTTCATCAGAAAGTGATGTATTTTCCCTTATCGCTTTTGCCTGCTCCATCATACTTTTCCTTTCGTCCTGAATTTTTGCGACCTGGTCATCGGTAAGGTTCAAATCGGTTTTCATTTTATCCATTCTTTTCTGCGCCATCTCTTTCATTTTTTCAGTCCTTTCCTTCCTGGCCTGCGCTATTTTGTTCTTTTGATCTGCAGTAAGAATATCCTGGAACTTAGACTTTCTTTCTTTTTCAAGATTGGCCTTTTGAGCGCGATAGTCTTTTAGCGTTATATTATCATCTTTTTCGAGATTCTGAATTTTATCTCTATAGTCTTTGTTTAGAGCCGTCACCTGTTGCTTTTGAGCATCAGTTAAATTCAGATTCATCATCATATAATGACCTCTATGCCGGTTCATTCCATACTCTTGGTTATGCTGATGCGTTTTCCAATTATGTTGAGTAGCGGAAGTTTTTGTAGAATCTGCTGCTTGCGCATTTACCGCCAAAGCAATTACAGTAAATGCTGAAAGCGCAATTAAATATTTTTTCATACTTATTAAATTTTATTTCTGTAAGAATAGACGCATACAAATAGGAGAGGTTTAATTCGCAGGCATAATAAAGTGTTAACAAAAAATACAGGATTAAATTAAATCATCGCGGGAGAGAGATTTTTATTGGCAAGCTGGCCGCATGCTGCATCAATGTCTTTTCCACGGCTTATCCGGAGCCTTACATTAACGCGATGAGCTGCGAGATAATCCATAAATTTTTGGGTAGCATCTTTATCGGGCTTTACAAAATTTGCATTGTCAATCGGGTTGTATTCAATAATATTTACGAGATGCACAGGCACTTGTTTGTAGATTTTGATGAGGTCATCAGCATCCTGTATGGAATCATTTTCTCCTTTAAATAAAATATATTCAAACGTGATATCGTTTTTTGTTTTATTGTAAAAATAATTAAGCGCTTCGATCAACTCTTTTATGCTATTGGTTTCGTTGATGGGCATTATTTCATTTCTTTTTTTATCATTAGCCGCATGAAGCGACAGTGCCAGGTTGAACTTTACACCATCATCGCCCAATTGTTTTATCATTTTAGCAACGCCTGCAGTGGATACGGTTATTCTCCTGGCGCTCATACCGAGCCCGTCATGTGCCGTAATTCTTTCTATGGCTTTTAAAACATTTTTATAATTCAATAGCGGCTCGCCCATCCCCATGAACACAATATTGCTTAATTTTTTTCCATAAGTTTTTTCTGCCGCCTGGTTTAATAAAACCACTTCATCATAAATTTCGTCAAAGTTTAAATTGCGTTTTCGATCCATGTAGCCGGTAGCACAAAACTTACAACTTAGACTGCATCCCACTTGTGATGAAACGCAGGCAGTTTGCCTGTTATCGGCTGGTATCAAAACACCTTCCACCAAATGCCCGTCAAAAGTTTTAAATCTTGTTTTTACCGTTCCATCGCTGCTGTATTGAACCACATCATTGCTAATGGCAGGTAATGAAAAATTTTCCGAAAGGCTTTGCCTTAATTCCTTACTTAAATTAGTCATATCATCAAAAACCCTGGCATGTTTTTGCCAAAGCCATTCCCATACTTGCTTTACCCTGAATTTTTTTTCACCGATGGTAGCAAAGTATTCGGTTAGTTCTTCCTGCGAAAGCGTTCTTATATTCTTTTTAGAATTCATTTTGCAAAGATAGAGAAAGTAGAAGTAGGTAAGATAACAGCCATAAGCCAGTTGAATAGATAAGGAAATATCGGATAAAGTAACACAAGTTCAGCAATACCAGCCCGGGAAGGATTTGCCAGAACAAGAGTTCATCCTCACTTTAATTTACGGGGATTGCGAGAGTATTCCAAAAAATCAATAAATCAATTTCATTCTTTACGGGCTTATGTTTATAAATTAGCAAGATTCGCTTATGAACTACAGTTGACGGGATATCAGGATATTTTTATTCCTTGAAATCCCAATGTCCAGTTTATTCTGCAATGCATTTCCTATATCTCTTTTGTATTGTCGAGTGACTTGTTGTTTCGCCTTTCTCCGACTCTGCTGAGGCTTCCGCCACGTCAGCTTTTATATTGTCAGGCATAGTGTCCGAGCAATCATTATCGGCGTCCACTTCAAGCATCGCATGCATCATTTTTACAACTTTTACATCAGCAGTATCTATATATTTTTTCACTTGCTGCCTCATTATTTTTTCTGCATTCATATAAATATCCTTTTACAAATTTAATATTTTTTGCCGTTGATGAAACGATCCGAACTTAGGAATTAAAACAAACAATACTACGATCTAACATTTACTCAGCTTTGGGTAGGGCATCAATATAAGTTTTCAATAAAAAATTATCTTGCGCATATTTTAAATAATTCAAGATGGAAACGGTCTATGTTATTGATGCATTGAGAACTGCTATTGGCAGGTATGGTGGCGCCTTAAGCACGATCCGCCCGGATGATCTTTTGGCGAATGTTATAACGGCACTGGTTAAACGAAATGGAAAAATTGATGTTAACGACATCGAAGACGTGATTGCCGGTGATGCCAACCAGGCCGGAGAGGATAATCGCAATGTTGCACGCATGGCAGCGCTCCTGGCGGGTTTGCCTGTGTCAGTTGCAGGTAATACGGTAAACCGTTTATGTGCGAGCGGATTGCAGGCGATCATGGATGCATCGCGCGCAATTATGTGCGGTGATGGAAATATTTTTCTGGCAGGTGGCGTAGAAAGCATGTCCCGGGCACCCTTTGTAATGAATAAATCTGAAGCTGCCTATAGCAGAAGGGCTGAAATTTATGATACAACGATTGGTTGGCGCTTTCCCAATAAAAAACTTACCGACAAATACTATCCTTATTCAATGGGAGAAACAGCCGAAAATGTAGCAAAGCAGTGGAAAATATCGCGTCATGCACAGGATGAATTTGCTTTTGAAAGCCAGCAAAAATATTTCGCAGCTTTGGCTGCGGGTAAGTGGAAAGATGAAATCGTGCCTGTAGAAATTACCCCTAACAAAACGGAGCAAATTATTTTTGATAAAGATGAACATCCCAGGCAAACTACGTTGGAAAAACTCTCCCAGCTAAAGCCAGCATTTATTAAAGAAGGGACGGTAACTGCGGGCAATTCATCCGGGATCAATGACGGAGCTGCCATGCTTTTGCTCGCGGGCGAAAGCGCGGTAAAAAAATATAATCTTAAGCCGGTCGCTGCTATCAAGAGCATGGCCGTTGCAGGTGTCGATCCTGCCATTATGGGAATCGGCCCGGTGCCCGCCTCAAAAAAAGCAATGGAGCGTGCAGGCCTGACCGTTAGTGATTTGGATTTGATAGAATTAAACGAGGCTTTTGCATCGCAGTCTATCGCATGTATTCATGAGCTTGGATTGGATTTACAAAAGGTAAATGTAAACGGCGGCTCTATTGCTATTGGCCATCCGCTGGGATGCAGCGGGGCGAGAATTGCCACAACTTTATTATATGAAATGAAAAGGAGAGGAGTAAAATACGGATTGGCAGCAATGTGTGTAGGTGTAGGCCAGGGTGCGTCAATAATTTTTGAAAATGTGAGTTAGAAAAGAACATCTTCTTCCTAAACAATTTTTTCTAATTCCGTTTTGACAAGTTGAGAATTTATAAACAGCGTAAGTATCAACAATAGAACTGCAATCAGCCAAATGCTCCAGTGCAGCATCCATGATACATTAGCCGGGTTTACAAAAGACAACTGAATAAATAATAAGTGAAGTATCTGAGTAATGACTAATGCCCCAATAATAACAAATAAATAAACAGGTAGCCACGTTTTTGCAACGCTTTGTGCAAGCCATTTAGGAGAGTATCCTAACGTAAGCAGCAAACGAAGATTGTCTTTGCTTCTTGCAATCATAAGTTGCAGATAAAATGAAAAAAGCATCAGTGCGAGTATGATCACCAGTATCCCAAAAACACCTAAAGCACTTACAATATTTTGCAAAATTGATTTTATTCTGCCAAATTTTACTTTGTCTTTATTCAGGTGAAAATCCTGGCCTTCTAAAAAAGAAATGAGTTGTGGATTGTTGGCGTCTTTTGTTTTTATATAAAGCCTCGAGGCACGAACAGCAGTATCTCCGGCGAAATGAAGGTTTCCCCAGTTCATAAATGACTTTGGCACCAAAATAGAATTGATCCGGTCACTTAATGCAACAATATTCCCTTTGAAATTTTGCGCGCCGTCCGGGCCGGTGCATTCTAAAATAATGTTGACTGAAGAGATCGTTTTTTCTGATAACTGGGGCAATCCCTGTGCGGGCGCAAAGACATTATACATTTCTAAAAAATCAGAAGAAAAAATAATCGGAACCACAATTTGCCCCGGCTGCCAGGTAAAGGATGGTGGCAGGGTATCTATAAAATCATTATCAATACTTTCTAAAAAAAGATCAGTGCTGAACGGGATAATATCACCTGCGGTAGCGCGCACCCTGAACTGGTTTGGAACTAACGGAGCAATATTTTCAATCCCCGGAAATGATTTTAGTTTGTCCAGGTCACGCTGGTTGAAACTGTTATCTTTCCCCATATTATCGTTGGTAATATTTTTGGAAATAGAAATAAAATCATAGCCATTTTTCCTGGGATTGTTTCCCTTAAGCACATCCTGGATATTTATAAACATCTGCACAGAAACCAAAAGCAATAAAATTCCTATTGCCAATCCAAAATAACCTGTCCATTTCGAAAAATTGTTTTTCCCGGAAATGATTAAAGGTTCAATATTTTTATAAGATAATGCCATTGTTTATTGATCGAATTAAAAAACTAAAACACGAATTTTTGCACTAATACACGAATTAGAAACACTGCAACACGGTTTTTTTTTGCACGAATTACACGGATTAAAAACGACGAACAACCACCTGAATACGTTTTCAAAAAAACAGTAAAATGGTCGTGCGATCATTAAAAAACTTCGTTTCAACAGTGACGCCTTGAAATAAAACACGAATTTTTTGCACGGTCCGATAGCCATCGGATTACACTAATTAAAAACGCCAACCGCCACGACACCTTAAACTAAACACGAATTTTTTTTTCACGAAATAAAAAACACCAACCAACCGCTATAGATACGTTTTAAAAAAACTGGTAAAACGGCCATGCAATCAATTAAAAACTTCTTACAACATCAATACTTTTTCTCCTTTTAAAAAATCTATTTGCTTCAAATCGGCAAAGATCATCGCTGCATTTCGTTTCTCACACTCTTCATAAATAAGGTCCATTGCCTTTTTGCGATTAGTCTCGTCCAAATGGCTGTAAGGTTCATCCAGTAATAAAAAATCAAAAGGTTGCATTAACGACCGGATGATTGCAATACGCTGCTGCTCGCCGTAACTGCATGTTTTTGCCTGCTGATTGAGTTTAGTTTCAATGCCAAGTCTGCGGGCCATTTCATAAGTTTGTTCAGGTTTATGAAATGGATCCAGCATTCTCTTAATCTCGATATTTTGTAACGCTGTTTGATTGTCGAACAATCTCATATCCTGGAAAATAATACTTAACTTATTTTTTCTAAAAACAGAAAAGCTTTCCGTAGAAAGCTTTTTAATATCAGTATTATCGTAGGAAATATTACCCTTAAAATCCTTTCTTAAACCATAAATAAAATGTATCAAAGATGTTTTTCCGCTGCCGGAAGGTGCAACAATATGGAGGTGTTCGCCAGGCTTTATAATTACTTTTTTACCCCACACTTCTGACTTATTAATATACTCTCTTCCAATATAATCGGGTATAATTTCCTGCAGGTTAATCTGCATAGTATTCAAAATCGTTTAGAATTAAGGAATAGAATAAGTTTATTTATGTCCAACTGTATCCATCGGAGGAGGAACCATTAACGAATCTGTATTATTCATTCCCGCTTTTTCTTTTTTTGCCATTTCTACTTTTGAAATCACATCGAAGTAGTGGTTCAGTTGTTTTAAACTGTTGGTATTTTTATCCATGAAATTAATTTCAGTATTTCCTGTGATACCGCCGTCTTTAAAATTTCCGCCAGTGATAAATATATTATCCCATAGTTTAAGGCTTTCATCCATCATTTCTTTGTGATCTTCATTGCCTGCCTTTTCCGGCGCAATTGCTGAAAGTATCTTGTGAATATCGATGAATAAACCTATAGGGTGGCCGGTAAGCTTATCAGTAAAATCAAATTTATTATTGGCGTTTCCCGCCAGGTAATCGTTGAGAAAATGCTGATGATTACTTACTGCAAATACTTTATCATTTTGTCCGTAAGAGATGGAAGTGTCATTTCCATGCCCCATGTCGCCTGTTATTTTTTTGGCTGCATCCGTTAACTTTTGAAAGCTCGGTTTGTCGCCTATACCGACTGAAAATATTACATTCATGTCTGGCTTTTTCATGGAGCCCGTAACCGTGGTATCACCAGCGCTATTGGCCTTATTATTTATGCTAAGATCTGTAACGGCCACCATGATATTGCCTTTGTTAGCCTTTATAAAATCATCCAGGGTAAAGCCAACCTGCTGCGAATACATATTTAAAAATCCGTCCATTCCTGTTAGTTTTATAAGTTCTTTTATACCCTCTGGTTTAAAGTTCAATGCAAAAAAACCAAACACATTCTGTGAAGGAATTTTTTTGATCATGTCCGCACTTGATATTTTCGCCCTCATAATTTTTTAGAAGATCGCTAAATTCTTTTCCGGCATAACCTTTTTGGCTTATATCAATTTTTCCATTATCGAAATTTACGGTGTAGGTGCTGATGTTATCTTTTAAAAATACATCCAGCTTTAACATGCCAACCATTCCCATTGCAGAAGATGTTTTTGCAATTTCTTCAGTGTTGATCCATGCATGTATATCACCTTTTTCTTTCAGCAGAGTTGAAAATTTTTCATTGTCTGCGAGGCTGCTGTCCGACCTGAGCGCAAAAAGATTTTTACAAACTGCGAAAAGTGACTGAGATTTATCAACTAACGGAGTCATGTTTGGCTGGTTAGTCATGGGATTCATTTCATTAAGTTTTGACTTTGCAGAACTTTCATCAAAAGCATAAGCAAAATGCTTAGAGTCCCAGGCAACGACTGCCTGGTCTTTAATGCTAAGCATGCTCAGGCCTCCATCCGTTTTTATAGTGGATGTTGAATCAAGATTTTTATTGAATTGGGCGAAATCACTTTCACTTTTAATAACTCCTTCTAAAACGATCTGCCCATCTGTTCCGGGATCTTTTGCTGCGAAGAGCACCAGGCCACCATTAAGGTCAATACCACTGTTTTCAGGATTGTCAAGGAGCTTTTTGGACCATGCTTTCGTATTCGAATCTGAATAAGCTTTTTGATACCAACTCGTTTGTTTTATATCGTCCCAGGAAAGTTTACCTTTTAATGATTTCGTATCGATATGCAAAACGAAGAGTGCATTTTTAGGGATCATTTTACCTTCATCATTTTTTTTACTGCATGATGGTAGTAATAACCCAAACACAAAAACAACAAGAGAAATTTTCAATAATGATTTCATAAATAATTATTTTAAAATATTGTTTATACAGGTATATAAATGGTTTCCTTAATCCAAAAAGCTAATTTATTTTTTATTAATGACAAATTTTAAATAAAGTAACCGCTTTATTAATTAAAATATGAAGAAAGGTTTTCTAACGGGATGACCTCCTGCTGTTCTTTTTCAAGATTTTTAATAATACATGTTTTTTGTTGTATTTCCCTGGAACCAATAATTACAGCAAACGGTATGTTTTTTTTGTTTGCATATTTAAATTGTTTATCCATTTTAGCATTTTCATAAAACAGTTCACAACTGACGCCGGTGTTGCGCAAGAGCTGCATTTCCTGAAAGGCAAATTCAGATTCCTTTTCCCCAAGATTAAAAAATAAAACTGTGGTTGATTTATTAATTCCTGCAGGAAAAATATTGAGCTCGCTCATTACATCGTAAATTCTGTCAACGCCAAAACTAATGCCCACTCCGGGAATATTTGGCAAGTCAAACAGGCCCGTAAGATCATCATACCTTCCACCGCCACCAATGCTGCCCATTTCAATATTCTGTGCTTTCACTTCATAAATAATGCCTGTATAATAATTAAGTCCCCTCGCAAGCGTAAAATCTACTATTTATATTTTTGCATTGTTCATCATCCTTTAAGTAATTAAACACGCTTTTCATTTCTTCAATCCCACTTTCCCCGTTTTCATTATCAACAAATAAAGCAGCTAATGTATTTAGCTTTTCATCATTATCTCCCGTAATTTCCAGGTAGTTCTCAATTTTGAAGATCTGCTCTTCTGATAAATTATTTTCTTTTAATTCCTTCTTTACTTTTTCAATACCTATTTTATCAAGTTTATCAATTGCCATCGTAATTATGTTCATATAATTTAAACCGCCGCAGATTTCAGCAAGCGCAGTCAAAATTTTACGGCTGTTAATTTTTACTTCTATATCAATTTTTAATTTTTTAAACACCTGCAGATAGATCGCTGCAAGCTCTGCATCACTTATCCCGGAAACAGTTCCTGCTATATCTGCATCGCATTGAAAAAATTCACGGTATCTTCCTTTTTGCGGACGGTCCGCACGCCACACGCTTTGCATCTGGTAGCGTTTAAACGGCATCGTTAGTTTGGCATAATTCGTGGCAACATATCTTGCAAAAGGAATGGTAAGATCATACCTGAGCGCTCTTTCAGTAATTGCTTTTTCGTTTTTGCCTTCCAGAATTTTGTCGAAGCTTTTAATCGCCGCTTCTCTTTTGGCCGGATTATCGAGGCCGTTATTGAGTATTTTAAAAATAAGTTTATCGCCTTCATCACCATACTTACCTGATAATGTTTCAAGGTTTTCCATGGCAGGCGTTTCCAGTGGCTCAAAACCATACAACTCAAAAACATCTTTTATTGTGTTAAGAATAAATTGCCTTTTGTAAATTGTTGCTGCACTAAAGTCTCTCGTTCCCTGTGGTAATGCTGGTTTCATTGTTTTGCTATGGCAGATGATTTATTTAAGGCGCAAAAATATGATATTCGTTTTTACCTGTTCCAATTATCACTGACCTGCCAAATTTTATGGAAATAAAATCCATGATGCATCTTAATGCAAACAGGCCTGTTTTTGATTTAATAAAATTTTTTACAACGAATGCTTTGCATTTTTTAAAAACTAAATCATGAATAAGGATACCATTCTCAGCACCGATTTACTGGACATTATTTTTGACAACCGTAATAAAGATTACGGAGCTTACAACTTGCGAAAATCGTATAACAAACATATTCGTATTGCTTTATTTTTTGTGATGATATTTTCTTTGCTTTTATGCATGCTCTCTCTTCTAAAAAACTCCGCCAGGAATTTTGAGCGCTCCATACCTGTTGTGCTCAGCCCTGATGTAGCGCTGTCTGATTTTCATCCTTTTCATGCAAGTAAAGCTAAAGGCGTTGCAAAAGTTTCCCCATTAATAAAAAAGACGATTATAGATGATGGACCTCCAAAAATTGTTGCTTTCATTAACATTAACAAATTACCTGCAACAGCCTCCCGAATTCTTTCGTCTTCAATTCAATCAACTGTTTCAGAAATTGATTTTATGGGAAACGGCGATGGGCGGGGTTATGACAATAAACTTTCGACGGACGCTGCGAAAGATTCGGTAGCCAAAAAAATTAACAAGACTCCGCTGTACGAAGCGGAAATAATGCCACAATATCCCGGAGGGGTGAAAGCGTTGATGGAGTTTTTGAAGATCAATCTTCATTCACCGGAAGATATTGGTGATAGAGATGAAGTTTCCGTGAGGGTTAAGTTCATCGTAAATTATGATGGAAAACCTGAAAGTTTTGAAGTGTTGGAGTCCGGGGGAAACGCATTTGATAACGAGGTGGTACGGGTTTTAAAGAAAATGCCATTGTGGATTCCGGGCAAAAGCAATGGAGAAAATGTAGCAGTTTATTATGTTGTGCCCGTAAAATTTAAAAGCGGTTTATAAAAAGAATTTTCTGAATCTTTGATGAATGATAAGTTTTTTAAACACAATTTATTTAAATTATTTTATCTTGCTGCAGGCAGCAATTAAATGATAACGTATGAGTCTTGAAGAATTTGAAAATACGCCTGATGCAAAAACGAAGCGTTATATTTTGATGAAAACAATTATGGATTTCGGGATGGGATTTATATATCTCGGCGTGGGTATCCTTATTTTTTTCTCTAAAGAATTTCATCTTTATAACAATTTTACAGACGGTATGCCGGCTAAAATTTTTGCGGTTCTGGTAATTATTTATGGATCCTGGAGAATTTACAGAGGGATAAAAAAAGATTATTTTAAAGAAACATGAATACAATTTTATTATACAGAAAAATAAGCTGGGTGCTTTTCGTTGCTGTTTCTTCTGTATTTGTTTTAGCCGGTTGTAGTGGCAGAAATCAGCGCCCTGATCTTGATACGACCAGTAGCGGAACAATACATATTAGCGTGGATGAATCTTTTAAGCCGGTGATTGATTCGCAAATCCAGGTATTTGAAGCTTTTACCCAAAAGCAAAGATCATTGCTGATTATAAACCGGAAGCAGAATGTTTTAAGGATTTAATGAAGGACAGCACCAGGATGATAATTGTAACAAGAGGATTGACAGATAATGAAGAAAAATTTTATAAAGACAGTTTTTCATTTTATCTCAATTTTGAAAAGATTGCTTATGATGCCATCGCTGTTATCGTGAATAATAATGCACCGGATTCAGTATTTACTATGAGCGCTATTCGAGGCATCCTGAGTGGTACAACAGGCGATAAAGAGATTGCCGTTTTTGATGGATTAAGGGAAACAAGTACGATCCGGTTTGCCGTTGATTCTATTCTTAAATGGAACTCCATTCAGTCCAAAAAAAGTTTTTGCCGTAGATAATAGCGAGGATGTGATAAAATATGTAGAAGATCATAACAACGCTGTTGGATTTGTAGGAGTAAGTTGGATTGGTAATAAAGAAGATACAACGGAGTTAAGTTTCTTGAAGAAAATCAGGATTGCATCTCTTGAATGCAGATGCCCGGAAAAGACCTTTGTAAAACCTTACCAGGCTAATATTCTCACAAAAAGATATCCGTTGGTACGCGGTTTGTATTACATCCTCAAAGAAAATTACGATGGGTTAGGTGGAGGCTTTGCAAATTTTCTTCAATACGAAAGAGGTCAGCTTATATTTAAAAGGGCTTATTTATGGCCGGCCCGAATGAATTTTACAATACGTTCTGCAACTTTAAATTCACAATAAAAGTTATAATCAAAATTTAGTAAAATGCGAAAAATGAAACAGCTTTGCTTATTGTCTTCCTTTATTCTTCTCGGAAATGCTTTATTTGCCCAAAGCATTGATGATGGTAAAAAGTTTTTAAATTACGAAAGGTACACCAGCGCGCAGAACGTGTTCAGTAAATTACTAGCCACTGATCCTAACAATGTAGAAGCCGCCTATTGGTTGGGACAAACCTATCTTGAAAATACCGATAGCACAAATGTGGCCGGGGCAAAGGCATTATACCAGAAGACATTACAGGCTCATCCAAATGAACCCCTGATGATAGTGGGAATGGGCGAGATAGATTTGATGGAAGGCAGGAAGGAAGATGCACGGAATAAATTTGAAACGGCCTTAAATATTCCAAAGAAGAAAGATCTTTCGCAAATTCAGATAGCCGTGGGGCGTGCCAATGTAGATGCAAAAAATGGCGACCTGGTTTATGCTATTACCAATTTAAATAACGCTGCAGATAAAGAGAAAAAAAGCCCTGACGCGTATGTGCTATTGGGAGATGCTTATAGAAAAATGATTGATGGAGCCAATGCAACTACTTCTTATCAAAAAGCTTTGGATATAGACCCTAAAGATGCCAGGGCCGATTTTATGATTGGAAGAATATTTGAAACCCAAGGCTACGGACAGGAGGCAATCTATATGAAATATTATGACGCTGCTATTGCTGCCGATCCCAATTTTGCCCCGGTTTATTATTGGCTGTATCAATATTACTATCAACGTGATGTAAATAAATCAAGAGACTATTTAAATAAATACATCGCCGTAGCAGATCCTGAGCCTAAGAATTGTTATTACCAGGCATCCATCTTGTATGCGTCGAAGTTGTATAATGATGCCATCACAAAAGCCAATGAATGTATTACGCAGGGTGGAACGAATCCTTACCCTAACTTGTATGGTTTGAAGGCCTATTCTTATGATAAATTAGGAGATTCAGTAAATGCAAAGGCCAATTTTGAGCAGTTTTTTGCAAAAATAAATCCTGATAAAATAGGGCCTAACGATTATGCAACCTATGGAAAAGTGCTTTTGAAAGTAGCAGGAAGTGATTCAATGCAAACAGTGAAAAATGATTCGCTGGCGACAGTATATATAGAAAAGGGAATTGCAATAGATACTGTATCTGTCTGATAAACTGGATATATATAAAAGCTACTGCGCAAAGCCTGATTGATGCTAAGAATTATGCTGAAGCAGGTAAATGGTACGCTAAAATTTTATCCCTTAAACCAGAATACGGTAAAGTTGATTTGTACTATGCCGGCTACAATGATTACAGGGGAGGAAATTATTCGGGCTCCGATTCCATCTTTAAGTTGTATACACAGAAATATCCTGATGATATTTTCGGATGGTATATGCAGGCTCACGCGCAAGAAGGCATTGACTCCACTGAAACCCAGGGATTGGCCAAACCATCCTACGAGAAAGTTATTGCCATCGCCGACACTACTTCTGATAAAAGCAAAGTTCAGGCAAATGCAATTACAGCCTACAGGTATATGGTTGCATATTTTTACAATGTAAAGCATGATAAAGATTCAGCAATATATTATAATAGTAAAATTTTGTCGTTAGATCCCAACGATCCACAGGCACAGACGAACGATAAAGCGTTAAGGAAATTGCCGTCTCAACCATCTCAGCCCGCAAAGAATTCTAAAGGCGGCGCTCCTCCGGCAAAAAAATAAAGAGATTTTTTTTAAACTTCAACCCCGTTAATTTTACGGGGTTTTTTTATAGCAAGAGACAGGGAGGTAATTTTATATATCCGGCGTTACAATGCTTATGGAAAATTGAAAGCGCTGTTGTATTTTTGCATATAATATTTTAATATATTGATACATATATTCTTTTTGCAGGCTGCGTCCTCCGGCGATACTACATTAGATTATCTTCCAATAGGCATTCAGTTAATTTTTGCAATTTTATTAGTTGGAGGAATAATAGCATTGACTCATATTTTTGGACCAAAAAGGAGCACATCAGAAAAACTCGAAAATTTTGAAAGTGGCATTGCAGGAGAAGGAAATGCCCGCAGGCCAATGGCAATAAAATATTTTTTAGTAGCAATACTATTTGTTCTGTTTGATGTTGAAGTTATTTTTTTCTATCCTTACGCAGTAAATTTTCGCCAGTTAGGATGGCATGGTTTTATTGCCATTACTATGTTTGTGGCATTTTTTTTATCAGGATTTATTTATATAATAAAAAAAGGTGCTTTGCATTGGGAAGAATAAATGATATAAATAACTAGGATGGGGAATGTGTTTATCTTAATTAGATACAGAACGATTAAAAAAAATAATTATGGCTCGTCCGGTTCAATATAATATTACTAATAAGCCTTTGGATGCTCCAATAGCACTTGAGAAAGGACCTGAAGGTTTTTCTGGTGAAGGATTTTTTGCAACCAAGTTAAGTGATGTAGTTGGCCTTGCAAGAAAAAATTCTATCTGGCCTTTACCCTTTGCTACCAGTTGTTGTGGAATTGAATTTATGGCGCTCATGGCATCGCATTACGACCTTGCAAGGTTCGGTTCAGAAAGAGTTAGTTTTTCTCCCCGTCAGTGCGATCTTCTGATGGTCATGGGCACTATTGCAAAAAAAATGGCGCCAATTGTAAAACAGGTTTATTTGCAAATGGCAGAGCCTCGCTGGGTTTTAGCTATGGGCGCCTGCGCAAGCAGTGGTGGAATTTTCGATTCCTATGCAGTGCTTCAAGGTATTGATCAGATTATACCGGTGGATGTATATGTACCTGGCTGCCCGCCGCGGCCTGAGGCTGTTTTAGATGGCTTTATGAAAGTGCAGGATTTAGTGGGAAAAGAAAGCCTTAGACGAAGAAACTCTGAAAGGTATAAGGAGTTGATGAATAGTTATGGAATTCAATAAAAAATATTTTGTGAGCGTTTCATCTGAAATATCTTTACAACTAAATAAAAGATGGCATTAACCAACGAACTTAGTTCGGCAGCAGTTAACTGACAAATTTGGAGAAGGTGTTTACAATTGGGAAGAACCTTATGGCTTGCTTACATTTACAGCCCAAAAGGATTTAAATTTAAAAGTGTTGCAATTTCTTTTTGATGAACCAACGCTTCAGTTTCGTTTTCTTACCGATCTTTGCGCCATTCATTATCCTGAAAAAAAAGGAGAAGAGCTTACGGTAGTTTATCATGTTCATAACCTCGTTGATAATATCCGCATCCGGTTAAAGTTTTTACAAATGTTGAAAAGCCAGATGTTTTTAGTGCTACCGCATTATATTCTGCTGCCAATTGGATGGAGAGAGAAACGTATGATTTTTATGGTGTCAATTTTGTCGGGCATCCTAACCTTGTACGAATTCTAAATGCTGATGAAATGGATTATTTTCCTATGCGAAAGGAATATCCTTTGGAAGAACAGTCAAGGGTAGATAAAGACGATGAAATGTTTGGACGAGATTAAAATTTATAATCTTATTTTATGCCCGGATTTTTTTTAAAAAATAGAAGTGTTATCATAATGGATTTATATTAATTTCTTTATTGATTGCCAATTTTACGTCGGGATCTGCTAAGGATTGTTTTCTGGGTATAGCGACTGGTGCAGCATTGGTTAGCTTCGGGCAAACTGTTGGCGAAATGAAACTGAAGAAAAAAGCTAAAGAACAGGATGCACTATTTATGAAAGAACAGAGTAGCCAACATTAAAATAATAAATCAACAATAAATATAATTGTAGCTGATTATAAATCATGACAGAGACACAACATCATATTAATCTCCCGAATCAATCACTCGAAAAGAAAACAACTACATTAAATCTTGGACCGACGCATCCTTCTACTCATGGAGTTTTTCAAAATGTTGTTGAACTCGATGGAGAACGCGTAGTAAGTGCCGTGCAAACTGTGGGCTATATTCACAGGGCATTTGAAAAAATTGCCGAGCATCGCCCGTTATACCAAATTACACCGCTTACAGACCGGCTAAATTATTGTTCTTCTCCGATAAATAATATGGGATGGCATATTTGCTGCGAAAGATTATTGAATGTGAAGACGCCGAAAAGAGTGGATTACCTGCGAATTATTATAATGGAACTTGCAAGAATTTCAGATCATCTAATTTGTAATTCAATTGTAGGTGTTGATTCCGGAGCTTATACCGGATTTCTTTATGTGATGCAATATCGTGAACTCATTTACGAAATTTATGAAGAGATATGTGGTTCAAGACTAACAACAAATATTGGCCGCATTGGTGGCTTTGAAAGAAATTTTACTAATGAAGCTTTTAAAAAGCTTGAAAAATTTATAAAAGAATGGCCTGTTGTTCTTGATGAGTTTGAAAAGCTTTTTAACCGTAACAGGATATTTATGGAACGCACAATTGATGTAGGCCCAATAAGTGCAGAGCGGGCCTTAAATTATGGTTTCACCGGGCCCAATCTCAGAGCTGCCGGAGTTGATTATGATGTTCGCGTTCATGCACCATACAGCAGTTACGAAGATTTTGATTTTACAATTCCTGTTGGTACTACGGGCGATTGTTATGACAGGTTTTTAGTAAGAAACCAGGAGATGTGGCAAAGCCTTAAGCTTATCAAAGAGGCTTATCAAAAAGTTCAGGAATTTAAAGGTAAAGATGCGGAAGTGTTTCATGCAGATGTTCCTGAATATTATCTTCCTGATAAAAAAGATGTGTACACAAAAATGGAAGCTCTTATATATCATTTTAAAATAGTTATGGGCGAAATTGAGATGCCTGTGGGCGAAATTTATTCGGCCGTGGAAGGCGCTAATGGAGAACTTGGATTTTATTTAATAAGTGATGGAGGCCGGGCGCCATATAGGCTGCATTTCAGAAGGCCTTGTTTTATTTATTACCAGGCATATTCTGAATTGACAAAAGGAGGAATGTTAAGTGATGCAATTATTACCATGAGCAGTTTAAATTTAATTGCCGGAGAGATGGATGCGTAAGGCATAAGTATAAGTATTTTATGAGTGAAAGAAAAATAGCGATGGTTGTAATAAGTTCAGCTTTAAGGAGGCAGAAGAGGCCGATGATAAATATTGGTCAGAAACAACGGCAGAATACCGATTAAGAGCTTTAATGGATTTAAGGGAAATGATGTGCGCGCAGATAAAAGATCGATCAATAAAGAAAGTTGTTTTTAAAAGAAGCATTCATGACGAAGTTGAAAATAGAACATGATTTTATTGATTAACGAATATGAAGTAATGTATATGGTGATTGGTGGATATGCAGTAAGTGTTCATGGTTATCCAGGTATACTAAAGATTTTGATATCCTCAAGACGTTGCAGATATTAATAAATTAAAATCTAGAAATAAGAACCAATGATTTTTTCTGAAGAACAATTGAATAAAGTTGATGCGATAATTAAACGTTATCCGGATGGCAAGCAAAAAAGCGCCATCCTTCCCATATTGCATCTGGCACAGCAGCAGGGTGGTGGTTGGTTAGATGTACCCTCAATGAATTATGTTGCATCTTTATTGAATATTAAACCGATTGAAGTGTACGAGGTGGCAACATTTTATTCAATGTTAAATACAAGGCCTGTTGGGAAATATGTTTTCGAAGTTTGTCAAACGGGGCCATGTATGCTGAACGGCAGCGATGATATTATAAAATATATTGAAAATAAATTATCAATAAAGAAAGGAGAAACGACTGCCGACGGATTGTTTACTTTAAAAGTTGTAGAATGTTTGGGGGCTTGTGGCTATGCACCAATGATGCAGCTTGGTAAAACATATCGCGAACATCTTACCAAAGAAAAAGTTGACAAAATAATTGAGGAATGCATTTCCCGGACTGCAGCAAATAATTAATAAAATGAAATTATATCCTTATCTGAGTTTTAATGGAAATTGCGAACAAGCGCTAAATTTTTACAAAGAAGCGCTCAATGGAGAAATTACCCAATTGGGTCGTTATGGTGATTCGCCAATGCAGTCTTCGGAAGAGATAAAGGATAAAATTATTCATGGCAGGCTTCAATTTGGACAGATGTTGATAATGGCGTCCGATGCAATGGATGAAAACAATACCCGCATGGGAGACAATATCAGCCTCTCTGTCGAATGTGAAACGGACGATCAGCTTGAACAAGTTTTTTCGAAAATGTCAGAAGGCGGAAAAATTACGATGCCGTTGCAGGATCAATTTTGGGGAGCAAAATTCGGAATGCTTACCGATCAGTTCGGCATTCATTGGATGTTTAATTGCGAGAAGAAATAAAGCTTAATTTTAAAATGATGAACAATATTATTCCCTATTTAAAAGGCGCAAATGCACTACCGGAATATAAGCTGGCAGTTGAATTTGAAGATGGAGTAAAGGGAATAATTGATTTAAAAAAATGGAAAGGCAAAGGGGTGTTCAATTACTGAAACGATGATTAAAATTTTCGTTCATTTCAATTTACAAATGATAGAAAAATTAGATGGAACGAAGATATAGATATGGATCCGGAGGCATTTTATTTGGAGCTAATTAATAAATCTTTTCTGAATATGCCGGGCAAGTATCCAAAGATGAGCTAATTGAAAATTGGAACAATTTGAATATAGAGAGCACGGGTTTATTTCAAAAAATTGATCCTTTGACGTAATATCTTATTTTAAGAAACGCATGAAAAAATTATTATTAGATAAAATTAATGTTGAAGGCATAAAAAGCTTTGATGTATATCGCCGCGAAGGTGGATATAAAAGTGTAGAGAAAGCCTTGAAAATGCAGCCCAATGATATCGTGGATGAAGTGAAGAAAAGCGGTCTAAGAGGACGGGGCGGCGCAGGTTTTCCAACAGGAATGAAATGGAGTTTTCTGGCAAAACCTGAAGGTGTTGCAAGGTATCTTGTTTGCAATGCGGATGAAAGCGAACCAGGTACTTTTAAGGATCGGTATCTTATGGAATTCATCCCTCATTTATTAATTGAGGGAATGATCGTTTCATCGTATACGTTAGGAAGCAAGTTTCATATATCTATATCCGTGGTGAATATGATTGGATTAGCGATATTCTTGAAAATGCCATTCAGGAAGCGAAGGACAATGGGTTTTTGGGTAAAAATATTTTAAGTAGCGGTTTTGATTGCGAGTTATATGTTCATCGTGGCGCCGGAGCTTACATCTGTGGCGAAGAAACTGCGTTGCTTGAAAGCCTTGAGGGTAAAAGAGGACTGCCAAGAATCAAACCACCATTTCCTGCCGTGAAAGGTGTTTGGGGATGTCCCACTGTTGTAAACAATGTTGAGACCATTGCGGCAATTGTGCCCATTATTAACATGGGTGGCGAAGAATATTCCAAAATAGGAGTGGGTAGATCAACCGGGACTAAATTAATTTCTGCCTGCGGCAATATTAATAAGCCTGGTGTGTACGAAATAGATATGACGATTTCTGTTGAAGAATTTATTTTCAGCGATGAATATTGTGGAGGAATTCCAAATGGCAAAAGATTAAAAGCTTGCATTCCGGGTGGATCATCCGTTCCCATTCTACCTGCGAATCTTTTATTAAAAACCGCTAAAGGTGAAACAAGAATGATGAATTATGAAAGCCTTTCAGATGGTGGTTTTGCAACAGGCAGCATGATGGGCTCAGGAGGATTTATAGTTTTGGATGAAGATCAATGTGTAGTTCGCCATACGTTAACGCTCGCAAGATTTTATCATCATGAAAGTTGCGGACAATGCTCCCCATGCCGTGAAGGAACGGGATGGATGGAGAAAATTTTCACTAAGATTGAAAATGGAAAGGGAGAAATGAAGGACATAGATTTACTTTGGGATGTTCAAAGAAAAATAGAAGGTAATACGATTTGTCCGTTGGGTGATGCAGCAGCATGGCCTGTTGCAGCAGCTATCCGGCATTTCAGGGATGAATTTGAATGGCATGTTTTAAATCCGGAAGAATGTTTGGTGAAAAATTATGGATTGGCACATTATGCAGATAACTTGCAAATGCCGGTATCTTCGTAATGAGTTTTTATTGGAGATTTGTGACAGACATAGATTATATGTAAATAACCAAGAAAATTTATTGTAACAGTATTAAAATGGCTGAAGAAACAAAAAAAGAACCGACGGCAAATTTTAAAGTAACAATAGATAATATAACTATCGAAGTGCCTCCCGGCACTTCTATTTTAAATGCTGCAAGGATGATAGGGCCGGAAGTTGCTCCCCCCGCAATGTGTTATTATAGCAAACTTGAAGGAAGTGGTGGTAAATGCAGAACATGCCTGGTGGAAGTTGCAGCAGGATCTACAGCAGACCCAAGGCCAATGCCAAAGCTGGTTGCCTCCTGCAGAACGAACGTGATGGATGGGATGATTGTAAAAAATGTCACGAGCGAAAAAGTAGATGATGCCAGGAAAGGTGTTGTTGAATTTTTATTGATCAATCATCCTTTAGACTGTCCTATATGTGATCAGGCCGGTGAATGTCACTTGCAGGATTTGGGGTACGAACACGGTGCCGTGCAAACGAGATATGAGTTTAAAAGACGCACTTTTGTAAGAGAAGATATTGGTCCTTATATTCAGCTTCATATGACGCGATGCATTCTTTGCTATCGCTGTGTTTATGTTGCCGATCAGCTTACTGATAACCGCGTGCATGGCATTTTAGATAGAGGCGACCACTCCGATATTTCAACTTATATTTCCAAAGCAATTGACAATGATTTTAGTGGCAATATGATTGATGTTTGCCCTGTAGGCGCTCTTACCGACCGTACATTCCGCTTTAAAAATCGCGTTTGGTTTTTAAAACCTATGGATGCCCACCGCGATTGTGATAAATGTTGTGGCAAAGTTACCTTATGGAATCGTGGTAGACGAAGTATATCGTGTTACCGCACGTAAGGACCAATGGGGCGAAGTGCAAAGCTATGAAGATGGAAAACCAGGCTGGATATGCAATACATGCCGATTTGAGAAAAAAGAAACGAAAGACTGGATCATAGAAAAGCCGACTTCTATCAACCGGCATTCTGTTATTTCTGCTAATCATTATGAAGTAAAAAAAATTCCGGATGATCCCTTGGATAGATTGCTAAACGGAAGAAGTCCATTGTTGTTAATGGACATTCATGAAGTAAGCCAGGTTAATCAACAACAGGTTCATCTTGATGAACTATCCGGGGCCTGCGACAGGTGAAACTTTTAATGGAGATCCTTATGCCTCCGGTCATAATGTAACGGATATTAAGGAAAGTTGAGGAGTTAGCACGAAAGAAATTTATGCGACAAATCGGGTTATGTAATTTTAAGTATATTATCAGATTAATAAACCAAATAAGTCAGGCTTTGATATTTTGAATTTTACATTTTCAATTATGCATTATTTAGCAATTGATTGGGTTGTATTTACTGAAAAACTTGTTTTGATAGTGGCCGTGGTAAGCGGTTCACTCGTCGTGGCAATGTATTCAACTTATGCAGAACGAAAGATTGCAGCTGTTATACAAGACAGGCGTGGCCCCAATCGCGCAGGACCTTTTGGAATTTTGCAACCCTTGGCCGACGGATTAAAACTATTTTTTAAAGAAGAAATCATTCCAACATTTTCTTCAAAATTTCTTTTTATACTTGGCCCGGGCATTGCGATGCTTACAGCGATAATGATCGGCGCAGTAGTACCGTGGGGTAATAAAATTCATATTTTTAACCGCGATGTTTCATTGCAAATCGCAGATGTAAATATTGGTATATTGTATGTATTTGGTGTAGTAAGCCTTGGTGTTTATGGAATAATGATAGGCGGCTGGGCAAGCAATAATAAATTTTCTTTATTGGGTGCCATGCGTGCAGCCTCTCAGATTATAAGCTATGAGCTTGCGATGGGGATTACTCTGATTGCATTGCTGATGCTTACCGGCACATTAAGTCTTAAAACAATGGTTGACCAACAAATGGATCACTGGTGGAACATTTTTAAACAACCGCTTGGATTTTTGATTTTTCTGATTTGCGCTTTTGCCGAAACAAACCGTACACCTTTTGATTTATCTGAAGCAGAAAATGAATTGATTGGTGGTTATCATTCTGAGTATTCATCCATGAAACTTGGCTTTTACTTATTTGCTGAATATGTAAATATGTTTTTAAGCAGCGCAGTAATGGTTACATTATTTTTTGGCGGCTATGATATTCCTTTTGTAAATGATCATACGCTAATAAATACGATTGGCACTAATTGGATGGCCGTATTGCAGGGCATTGGTGTTTTTTATTAAAATTGTTTGTTTCCTGTTTTTATTCATGTGGGTGCGCTGGACAATTCCACGCTTTCGATACGATCAGTTCATGAATTTAGGTTGGAAGATTTTATTGCCACTGGCATTGTTTAATATGCTTGGTGACAGGCGCATAATTTTATTACATCAAAATCATTGGCATTTCTAAAACATAGCAATACTTTTGCGGCACGATGATTTTAAAACAGGAAAATATAAAGCAAATTGTTCAGGAATACTTTAAGATAAGCCTTGTAAATAAAGTTTACCTGTCGTCCAAGATGGTTTTTTAAGAAATGAAGAAAGGAAAAATGCATGATTAACATGAATAGTGATGATTGGAGAATATAGCGCAAGAATTTCAGATACATGTTTATACAGGAATTGACCGGTTAAGAGTTTGGGAACTATAAAAAAGATATCCCACCGCTTAAAATAAATTGAAAAAATATTATCACAATTATCATAAATGCAGGCATTAACAAATAGAGTGGAGCAGGTTTCCAGAAAAAAAATGACTTTTTTGGAAAGAATATATCTTCCTGAAATTCTCAGGGGTATGCTCATTACTTTTAAGCATATTTTTAGAAAAAAAGTAACCATAAATTACCCTGAAGTAAAGAGGCCATTTAGTCCCGTGTTTCGTGGATTACAAATATTAAACAGAGACGAAGAAGGCCGCGAAAATTGTACTGCCTGTGGCTTATGCGCAGTAGCTTGTCCGGCGGAAGCTATCACAATGGAAGCTGCAGAACGCCAACCCGGCGAAGAACATTTATATCGGGAAGAAAAATATGCAGCTAAATATGAAATTAATATGCTGCGCTGTATTTTTTGCGGATTGTGTGAGGAAGCTTGCCCTAAAGATGCGGTTTATTTAAGTGAAACTTTTGCACCGGCAAATTATGGACGTAAAGGATTTATTTATGGCAAGCCGGATTTGCTAATTCCAAATCCTAAGGAAGATCCTGAAGGTTATGCAAAAGCAAAAGGTAGCAGGAAGATGCATCCTGAAGGACATGGAAATGAAAAATAATTAGAATGAAAATTAGAAAAGTTTAGATGACAACAACGCAAATATTATTCTGGTTTTTATCCGCTATGGCTGTGGTTGGGGCAATCGGTGTTGTTTCATGCAAAAATCCCATTGTACGGCGTATTGTGGCTTATCGTTGTTTTCTTCGCTATTTCAGGCCACTATGTTTTAATGAATGCCCAGTTTCTTGCTATTGTTAATATTATAGTATATGCCGGGGCCATTATGGTACTTTTTACCTTTGTTGTGATGTTCATCAACCTGAATGAACATCCTGAAATTCCACAAAATATTTATGTAAAAACAGCGGGTCTTATCGCCGGCTTATGCTTATTAATAGTGTTGGTTGCAGCGCTTTCTAAATCATCAACTAATAGCGTCGAATTAAAAATAGGAACGAATGTTGGGCTTGTTAAAAATCTTGGGAATGTTTTATTCAACGACTATGTCATTCCGTTTGAAATAAGCAGTGTACTGTTTCTTAAGCGCAATGATAGGCGCAGTAATAATTGGTAAAAAAGAAAAGCACGAGCTTAGTAAATAATGAAATGTTTGAATTTTTGAGGCTGAACAGATATAAAGTTATAAAGCATGGAAATTAAATGGTACATTTTTTTATCACTAGCTCTGTTTTGTATTGGCGTGGCCGGCGCCCTCACCAGGCGTAATTCCATTATTGTTTTTATGTGCATTGAATTAATGTTGAATTCCGTGAATTTATTGCTGGTCGCGTTTTCAAAAATGCACATGTCGCTGCCTGGCGCCGGTGCTTTTTCGGCGATCAATGCGCAAATATTTGTTTTCTTTATTATGATTGTGGCGGCAGCAGAAGTAAGTGTGGGTCTGGCTATTATAGTGATGATGTATAGAAATACAAGATCAATTGATATTAATTTTTTAAACAGGCTTAAAAACTAAAAGAAAACAATAATCCTTTTTTCAATTTATACTTGTTGTATTTATGATGAATATATTTAACCAGGCTTATTTAATTCCTTTATTTCCTCTTACTCGGGTTTTTAATTAATGGACTTGGAAGAAAAATTTTTTCAAAATCGTTCATCGGCTTTATTGGCAGCGCTGTAATATTTATTTCCTTTTGCCTTAGCATTGTTGTTTTTGTAAACGTGTCAAAGCAAGGTTTTACTGCTCAGTGAATATCGAATTATTTCACTTTTATTAATATTGGCTCACTCAACATTCCTTTTGAGTTTCAGATCGACCAGCTTACATCTGTTTTTCTTCTTATTATTACCGGAGTTGGTTTTTTAATTCATGTATATTCTACCTCCTACATGAAAGATGAAGACAACAGCGGTTATGGAAGATATTTTTCCTTTCTTAACTTGTTTGTTTTTTCGATGCTGCTGCTGGTTATGGGTGGAAATTATGTAATTATGTTCATGGGCTGGGAAGGCGTAGGGCTTTGTTCTTATTTATTAATTGGCTTTTGGTTTAAAAATAACAGTTTTAATAATGCTGCAAAAAAAGCATTTATTATGAACCGCATTGGGGATTTCGGTTTTATACTTGGTATATTTTGGCTTATCAATGCTTTTGGCACCACATCTTATCACAATCTTTTTGATGCCGCAAACAGGAATTCTTTCTATAATAACAGAAAAAAATTCTACTGTTCTCACAGGAATAAGCTTATTGCTTTTTGTAGGCGCAATGGGCAAAAGCGCTCAAATTCCTCTATATACCTGGCTGCCCGATGCAATGGCAGGCCCCACACCGGTTTCAGCGCTTATACATGCAGCAACAATGGTTACGGCCGGAATTTATATGATTGCCAGAAGCAATATTATTTATTCAATGGCGCCATCTACCATGACGTTTGTTGCCATCATCGGATTGACCACTGCAATATTTGCGGCTGTAATTGCATTAAAACAAAATGATATTAAAAAAGTATTGGCTTATTCTACCGTAAGCCAGCTTGGCTATATGTTTCTTGGGCTTGGGTGTTGGGCGCTTATTCTGCAGCAGTTTTTCATGTAATGACACATGCTTTTTTTAAAGCACTTTTGTTTCTTGGCGCCGGTTCTGTTATTCACGCAATGGGAGGCGAACAGGATATAAATAAAATGGGCGGACTTGGGAAAAAAATGAAGATTACTTACATTACTTTTTTTATTGCCTGTCTTGCTATTGCAGGACTGCCGCCATTTTCAGGCTTCTTCTCCAAAGATGAAATTTTGGCTGCATCTTTTGCAGCTAACCCAGTTTTGTATGTCATTGGTGTTGCAGGAGCACTTACTTACTGCGTTTTATATGTTTCGTTTGTTATCCCTCACCTTTGCAGGAAAATTTCGTGGCACAGAAGAGCAACTTCATCATGTACACGAAAGTCCTGCTGCCATGACGTTTCCTCTGATTTGCCTGGCCATTCTTTCGGCAATTGGAGGATTTGTAGGTGTGCCAGCAATATTTATGAAAAATGGTGATAGGCTTGGCGATTTTTTATCTCCAGTATTTGCTGATTCCAATAAAATTTTAATAGCCACATCCGCAAAATCATCAAACGGAAATTATATTGATGGTCGTTTCATCTGTGCTTATATTAATTGTATGTATATGGGCATGGAATAAGTATAAAAATTTTGATGGCACCGATCCCAGAACCGAGGCGCTTTTGGCCGGGCTATTGAAAATAAATTTTATGTAGATGAAATTTATGATGCAATTTTTGTGAGACCGTTCAGAGGCGCTATCAGCTTTCCTAAGCAATGTTGTTGAAAAATCAGGAATTGATGCGCTGGTGAACGGAGTTGGGAAAGTTATTAATTATAGTGGCCGACAAATACGACTGTTACAAAGCGGACTTGTGGGAAGTTATATTTTACTGATGGTTGTGGGACTGTTGTTATTATTAATCATTCAATTGTTTTCAAAATAAAATTAATGCTGGGCACTTATTACACTTTTTCTGAATTATTGCTTTGGATTCCACTTGCTCACGGGCATTATTGTATTTTTTATTAAAAACAGAAAAGCGTAAAAACCTTTGCACTTGCTCTCTTCACTGTTAACTTTGGCTGTTTCAGTAATCAGCTTGTTTTATACCGATACTACTCATCATCCTGAATATTTAAATTATACCAATGTCAGTTATGTGTGGATGCCATATATAGGATCCAGTTTTAGCGTTGGCATGGATGGTATGGGATTTCTGCTTACTTTTTTAACTGCATTTACTTATCCGCTGATATTTGCGTCTACCCGTAAACGTGAGTATAGCAATACGAATGTGTATTATGGATTGATGCTTTTAACCCAGGCTGGTCTAATGGGAGTTTTCGTAGCAATGGATGCGCTTGTGTTTTATTTTTTCTGGGAGCTTGCGTTGATACCTATGTATTTTTTATGCAGCCGTTGGGGCGGCGAATTTAAGGATAAGGGTAACTTTCAAATTTTTCATTTACACGTTTGTCAGCTCTTTGTTTATGCTTATCGGCATTATTTATATTTATCTGCATACTGCAGCCATTTCTGCTTTATCGGAACATTCGTTTTATTTAAAATCTTTTTATAGCGGCAACCTTGACACCCGCCGAACAAGATGGATTGTTTTGGTTATTTTTTATAGCATTTGCTGTTAAAATGCCAATATTTCCTTTTCATTCGTGGCAGCCTGATCTGTATGAACAATCGCCCAATTCATCAGTAATGGTATTAAGTGGTATAATGGTTAAAATGGGCATATTCGGGATGATACGTTGGCTGCTGCCAATCTTTCCTGACGCCGTTGAGAAATTACCAGACTTTAATAATTATTTTTTGTGTGATTGGAATTATCTATGCAAGCTGTATTGCTTTTGTACAGTCAGATCTGAAACGAATCGTTGCCTGGTCATCTATTGCGCATATTGGACTTAATGGGCGCAGCCATTTTTGCCCGTAATGAATATAAGCCTGCAGGGTGTAATGATTGAAATGCTGAATCATGGCATTAATATCATTGCCTTATGGATTGTAGTTGATATTATAGAAAGAAAAACAGGTATCAGAAAAATTTCCGAATTGGGTGGGCTTGCTATTAAATCACCTGCGCTTTCCATTTTCTTTTTAATAATTGTTCTGGCAAATATCGCGCTTCCGTTAACCAATGGTTTCGTGAGTGAGTTCCCCATGTTTATCGGTTTGTTTGAATATAATAAATGGCTTGCGGCTTTTGCCTGTCTCAGTGTCATTATTTCAGCAGTGTATATGCTGAACATGATGCAAAAAGTTTTTTTTGGCGCAGCCAAATGCAATTACCGAAAAGGCTTCAGCCATTTCAATAAGTCAAAAATTGATTTTATCAATAATTGTATGGCAATTTTCGTATTAGGTATTTATCCTGGACCCGTGTTTCATTTAACACAGGGATACAGTAAACGCAATTTTGCAAAATGTAAAATGATGATTTTTTAAAAGAATTTAAAGGAAAGAGAAATAATTTATGAACGCAATAATTATATCTGCACTTTGGGGAGTCATAATGATGTTTGGAGGAGTTCTTTTTAAAAAAGCTCCACTCCGAAATATTGGGCCATTGCAGGTATCATTATTTTACTTGCAGTAAATCTTTTAGAATTTTTTGGCACACAGATTTTTAATAGTCGATACAAAGGGAATGTTGCATTTTGATAATTTTGGATTGCAGTTTAATACCGTTTCGTTTGTCTGCACGCTTCTTATATTTTCTATTAAATGGAACGGAAATTGAAAAAGTGGGCAACTAATGTGTCAGAATATTTTGCTTTAATATTTTTTATTTTATGTGGCGTATCTATCTCGTCTTCGTTTAATACGTTTTGATGCTTTTTCTTGGAATCGAAATCATGTCAATTCCTTCGTACATACTAACGGGAAGCGACAAACGCAATTTAAAAGGAAATGAAGCTTCGCTGAAATATTTCTTAATGGGAGCTTTTTCCACCGGGCTCATGCTTATGGGCATTGCTTGATTTATGGAGGAAATTCTCTGGGATCCTTTTATATCAATATGCTTGACCTGGGAACAGGCAATATGCCAGTAATGATTGCCGCCGGACTTGTGTTGTTGCTCGTCGCCATGTCATTCAAAGTATCCGCTGCTCCATTTCATTTTTGGGCTGCAGATGTATATGACGGCGCGCCGACTGTATTTACTTCCTTCATGGCAACCATTGTAAAGGTCGCCGGGTTTATTGCATTTATCAGGCTATTCCAGGCTTCATTTGGTGCTATCCAGCATCAGTGGCAAATGCTGATCGTATTAATTACTGCCGCTACTTTACTTATCGGAAACCTCACAGCAGTGTTTCAGCAAAGTGTAAAACGCATGCTTGCCTATTCCAGTATTGCCCATGCTGGCTTTATGATGTTTGCCTTGTTTGCCCTTAATGATACGGCAA
This sequence comes from uncultured Chitinophagaceae bacterium, assembly GCA_963823305.1. Classification (GTDB taxonomy): domain Bacteria; phylum Bacteroidota; class Bacteroidia; order Chitinophagales; family Chitinophagaceae; genus Ginsengibacter. The sequence continues at coordinate 754,448 of CAWGLC010000003.1, read as the reverse complement.
AAGAAGGATTGATTTTATATGCTATCGCGTATAGCGTCGGCTACCATTGGCATGTTTGCAATATTTGGTAAAATGAATGATTATACAATCGAAGGCTTTAACGGGCTTTATACAATATCAACCGGTTTTAGCCATTTACTGCAACTATATTTCTTATTGTCACTTACGGGCATTCCTCTTACTGCCGGCTTTGCAGCTAAATTTTATATGCTACTGGCAGCCGTAAAAGATGGCCATCAAATATGGCTGGTAATTTTGGCAATTATTTGCGCTGCTATTAGCGCTGTGTATTATTTCAGGGTGATACAGGCAATTTATTTTAAAGAAGCCCTGCAACCGGCAAATCTACATACTGACATATCACCGGGTTTAAATATTTATTAATCATTACGCTGCTATCATTATTATTGTCGGTGCACTTCCTTCTCTTGTTGTCGATTGGCTTTATATTACTAAATGAAAATGTACCCCTCAGAAATTAATTTGAAATTGTATCTTCACATTCATTACTAAAAATTAAATATTTCAATATTAGGTTATGCAGTTATCAGATTCACTTTCGCTGGCTTTTCGTACTAGTAAAAAGTAATAAACTTCGTACAGGCATTACCGTTACGATAATTGCTCTGGGCATTATGGCGTTGATTGGTATTATTACTGCAATTGCTGCTATGAATCAGAGCCTCACAGAAAGTTTTTCCACTATGGGCGCCAATTCTTTTAGCATCCATTACCAGGACAGGGAGATTCATATTGGAGGAAGAAGCGACGTAAAAAAAACAAATGTAAATGCTCTTAAAGAAAAGAAATCCAATAATGGTAAAATTATAACTTACCAGGAAGCGAAACTTTTTAAGGATAGATATGATTTTCCTGCGATTGTCAGCATATCCTTAAGCGGGCCTCAAAATGTAGCTGTAAATAATGATAAGGTAAAAACCAATCCTAATATATCCATGTCCGGGATAGATGAAAATTACCTTGATCAAAGCGGATATACTTTGGCCGCGGGCAGAAATTTTAATAAGATTGATGTGCAAAGCGGCAGAAGCATTTGTATACTCGGCAATAGTGTTGCCAAAAAACTTTATGGAGATAATCCAACTGCGCGCGATTGATAAAATAATTACTGTCGCAGGAATTAAATACCGAGTTATTGGCGTTTTAAAAGATAAAGGCTCAAGTGCATTTTTAAATGCTGATAATGTGATATTGACTTCTTATAATAATATACGCCGGCTTTTTACTACCGATGGCACCACTTATAATATCGGGGTTATGGTGAATGACATAAAAGACATGGATGCTGCCATTAGCGAGGCAAAAGGAACATTCAGGCCTATACGAAAACTAGCCATTGATGAAGACAATAATTTTTATATAGATAAAAGTGACAGTATTGCTGAAGTTTTTATGAGCGCCTTGGCACTATAACTACTGCTGCAGCCTTCATCGGGCTTATCACTTTAATAGGTGCAGCAATTGGACTTATGAATATTATGCTGGTAGCGGTTAATGAACGTACCCGGGAAATAGGGTTATTAAAGCAATTGGCGGAACTAAAAAAAGCATACGCACGCAATTTCTTTTTGAGTCAGTTCTTATCAGTCTTATCGGCGCTATTTTCGGAATCGTTTCGGGTGTATTGGTTGGCAATATAGTAGGAATGTTTCTTCATACCGGATTTGTTGTTCCATGGGGCTGGGTAATTTTAGGCATTGTGGTTTGTTCAGCAGTTGGCCTTTTCGCAGGGCTTTATCCGGCTGTTAAAGCTGCACGGCTGGATCCGATTGTTGCACTCAGGTATGAATAATAAATTTTTTTTAGAGAAGATCTAAGCTAAGAAATTTTATTTTTTTAGTATTATTTTTAAAGCAACCAAAAAAAATCTTGCTTAGATTGGGTTGTAAGCAGTGTGTAATTTTTTTTTATATAATCAAGCTAATAAATCAATAATTTATTAACTTGTGAGCCGCATTAAAAATTTTTTTTGCTTTAATGAGATTTTCAAAATTATTTTCGCTACAATTGTACCATCAAATATTTTAATCAAATTCATCTTAAACTTTAAACACTAAAAAACCTACGTTATGGCAGAATCTAATACAACTGCAAACTCAACCGTTAAAGCCACCACTTCGGTTCAGGCGAAAAAATCAAGCAATATTATTTCTTTGCTTGCACCCGTTATATGTATTATAGCGGGGTATCTTATCTGGCGTTTCGGTATTGGTGCTGCCAGCAATTTTTCACAACCGGATCCTGCAGGCGGTTTCTGGCCGGCGCATGAAGGACCTAAAACAAGTATTGCGAGAATGTACCAGGGCGGGATTATAGTTCCGCTATTAATCGGCTTGTTTTTAATAGTGTTCACTTTTGTTATCGAAAGATGGCTCACTGTTGCCAGGGCTAATGGTAAAGGGTCTAATGCGGAATTTATTAGAAAAGTTCAATTTTATCTTGCTGATAGAAAAGTTGATGCTGCTATTGCTGAATGTGATAAACAAAAAGGATCTGTTGGTAACGTTATGAAAGCCGGTCTTCGCAAGTATAAGTCAATGATAACGGACAATGAGCTCGATACCGAACAGAAAGTTTTGGCTATACAAAAAGAAGTAGAAGAAGCAACTGCGTTGGAATTGCCCATGCTTGAAAAAAATCTCGTTTTCCTTTCTACCATTGCTTCTGTTGCTACACTGATAGGATTGCTCGGGACTGTGGTTGGTATGATTCGAGCATTTAGTAATCTTGGATCGTCTGGTGGTTCGGAAGCAACACGCCAGTTGTCCGTAGGTATTTCTGAAGCATTGTATAATACAGCTCTCGGAATTGGAACATCTGCCTTTGCAATTATTTCGTATAATATTTTTACAACAAAGATTGACGGTATCACTTATGGCATCGATGAATCAGGCTTTACATTAACTCAAAGCTTCGCTTCGCTTTATAAATAATCACGGATACTTTATGGAATTTTTCAGCAACTGAATCTAATATTAATAAAAATTAAATAATGGGAAGAGCTAAAATAAAACGTGGAAGTACTAATGTTGATATGACAGCCATGTGTGACGTAGCGTTTCTGCTGTTATCTTTCTTTATTTTAACCGGCCAGTTTAAACCGTCTGAAGCAGTTGAAGTAACTCCGCCGAGTTCTGTATCAAACAGCCATGCTCCTCAAAAGGATGCCTTTCTGGTATCAATTGATAAAGATAACAGGGTATTTCTTAGTCTGACCGATGATATCAAATCAGATATATGGGATGAATTGGTGGCAGAAAAGAATTTGAAAGTGACTCCGCAGGATAAGAAAGATTTTCTGGGTACCGACTTCATTGGTGTTCCTTTTAATCAGCTTTTACAATTTATACAATTGACTCCTGATCAGCGGAAAAATGTGAAAATGCCTGGAATTCCTACGGACAGTACAAACGATGAATTACAGGCCTGGGTATCAGCTGCCGCGACGGCTGGCGCAGGTAAAAAATTAAACTTTCTGATAAAAGGGGATAATGCTACAAAATATCCAGCGTTTAGCCAGGTCATAGAGGCTTTCAAGAAAAACGATATTTATAAATATAACCTGGTTACAAATGCAGAGGATGTTCCCGCCGGGACGCCTTTGTATGAGGATAACCTGAAAGCCCAACACGACCAGTAGGTAATAGGTAATTATATAAATAATTTATTCAATCATTAATAAAATATTCCGATTATGGCAGAGATGGAGGTAAAATCAACCGGTGGTCATAAGGGTCCTGGTGTCAAAAAAGGTAAGAAACTTTCAACCCGGGTAGATCTTACACCGATGTGCGATTTGGGTTTTTTACTTATAACCTTTTTTATTTTCACTACTACATTGGCCGAGCCCACTTCGATGAACCTGGCAATGCCAAAAGATACCAAAGATCCTAATCTGGAAAATAAAGTAAAGGAATCTGGTTCTTTAACGCTAATGTTGGGGAAAGGGAATGTTATCTATTATTATTTTGGGAATGACCCGACCAAAATGCAAACCACCGGGTATAAAGATGTCAGAAAGGTAATATTGGATAAAAAGAAAAGTACTCCTGCAGATGATTTGTATATCATTATTAAACCAGATAAAGACGCTACTTACAAAAATGCTGTGGATGTGTTGGACGAAATGACTATCAATGATATTAAGAGATACTCAATGATAGACCCTACGCCCGATGAGTATAGGTTGATCCAGCAAACAGAACAGGCTGGAGGAGTAAAATGATTTTTATGAAAATTCTATTTAGGCATCTAAATAAAAAACAAACATGGAAGCTAATAAAATATTAAAGTCAACTTATTTGGATATTCTTTTCGAAGGCCGAAATAAGGATTATGGTGCTTATGACCTGAGAAAAACATATAACAAGCGAATTAAAATAGCTTTGGCAAGCACGGTTATTATTCTTGTATTAATTTTTGTCGGTTCCTTTATTGCCGATAAGCTTTCCGCTTCTAACGACGTAAAAGAAATACAAACTAAAGATTTGGTTATGGAGGCCGCGCCTAAAGAGCCACCACCACCTCCTCCGCCGCCGCCGCCAAAGTTACCGCCTCCACCGCCAATTGCAACCATTCAGTTCACGCCTCCAAAAGTGGTAAAAGATCAGGAAGTAATTAAGCCGCCGCCGGAAATTAAACAGATTGAAGAAGCTAAAGTGGATGTTAAAACGGTGGAAGGAACAAAAGATTTAGGAGTAGTAGCGCCACCCGTAGAGGATAAAGGTACGCAGGTAGTTGCAGCTCCTGTAGAAAAGAAGGAAGATGAAGATAAAGTATTTACGAAAGTAGAAATAGAAGCCTCCTTTCCCGGGGGACCTGGAGCGTGGACTAAATATGTTACAAGAGCTATAGAGGCGGATATAGATGAATTTACTGAGTCAGACTATGGAACTTGTATTGTGAAGTTTATTGTGGATAAAACAGGAAAAGTTAGCCAGGTTGAAGCAACGACTATGAAAGGCACTAAACTTGCCGAAATAGCAACGAATGCAATCAGAAAAGGGCCTAACTGGACTCCGGCACAACAAAATGGAAGATATGTAAACGCATATCGTCTACAACCCGTTACTTTAACTAATCCTAATCAATAAAATATTTTTCACTGGATAAAAAGGAGACTGTCTAAAACGACAGTCTTTTTTTTGTGGTATTAAGGAAGTAAAAAATGGAATTTTGGTGCCTGATTGCCGCAAGGCTTAAAGTCGCTTGCTTATCTTTACAAGATGCACGAAAATTTATCCGAATGGAACGATACTATTGTTGCAATCGCAACGCCGCCCGGCGTAAGTGCGATTGGTGTAATACGCTTGAGTGGAAGCAAATCCTTTGAAATCATCAACACTACATTTCCGTCAAAAAACATCGCCATGCAAGTTACAGGCACGCTTCATGTTGGCTATTTGCGAGATGGCGATACGGTTTTAGATGAGGTGGTTATTTCAATATTCAAATCGCCGGCTTCTTATACCGGCGAAAATCTAATAGAAATAAGCTGCCACGGATCACCACATATACAGCAGCAAATTCTTCAGACGCTAATCAGCCATGGAGCAAGACTTGCAAAACCAGGTGAGTTTACCCAACGGGCATTTCTAAACGGAAAGCTCGACCTTACCCAGGCCGAAGCAGTCGCCGACCTTATAGCGAGTAACACAACCGCATCACAAAATGCGGCTTTAAAAAATATGAGAGGAGGCTTTTCTCAAATTCTAAAAAGTATGAGAGAAAGGCTTATAACTTTTTCAGCACTTGTAGAACTGGAACTTGATTTTAGCGAAGAAGATATAGAATTTGCCGATAGAAAAAAATTCCTGGATTTGGTGGAAGAGATAAGCGAAACAGTAAAAAATTTACTGGCATCATTTACCCTGGGAAATGTTATAAAAAACGGCGTGAGTGTGGCAATAATAGGAAGCCCTAACGTGGGGAAATCAACATTATTAAACACACTTTTAAATGAGAACAGGGCGATCGTAAGTGAAATTGCGGGAACAACCAGGGACACTATTGAAGAGGTTATAAATATAAAAGGGATTTTATTCAGGCTCATCGATACCGCGGGAATTCGGGAACACTCAGCGGATATAATTGAAAACATGGGCGTTTTAAAAAGTAAGGAAAAAATTCAGCAGGCTGATATTGTTCTGTACTTATTTGATATAAATATATCGACCAGCAACGAAATCAATTCTTTTTTACAAGAAATAAAAAGACAAAATAAGAACGTAATTTCTGTGGCAAATAAAATTGATAATGCTGATAAAAAATTAATCGAAAAATGTGAGGAAACACTGCCTGGAACGATTTTCATTTCCGCCAAAATGAATCTAGGGATTGAATTAATCAAAGCAAGATTATTTGATAACGTGTCGGGAAATGCCGCACTTTCTGAAAACATTGTGATAACCAATACCCGCCATCACAGCGCTCTTAAAGAAGTTCAGGCTGGCCTGAATGCCATAAAATCAGGAATTAAAAATAACATTTCCGGTGATCTTTTATCATCAGACATACGACGATGTCTTCATTATCTCGGTGAAATTACAGGTGAGATATCAAACGAAGATATGCTGGATTATATATTTAGTAAGTTCTGTATCGGAAAGTGACCACCAGAACATTAATTGGAATAGGTTTTATCATCTGCCGGGTTCTAAAATCATCAGGCATCGGAGTTTTTGGGATAGACTTAAAGATGGCTATCAATACAACGCTAATGATTTTTGGCGCTTTAATAGGACATTTGGTATTTGGTATACTCGTAGCTGCGGCGGTTTCGGCTTATGAAGCTGCAAACCCAAAAATAATTTCAAAAATGTAAATGCTTAAAAATGATTTATGAATATAATGAACAAGTTGATGTCGTCTTGTGTATAAGCAACTGAGCTAATGGAAATGAAAGAACACACTTCTTTAGGATTTATGAAAAAATGCAATTTTATGTTTGAATGGGAATGTCTTCAGGTTGCCGAAATTATATGGGCAAACAAAGCTGAATAATGAACTTTTGAATAAAAACTTTTCGCAGGCTCCCGTTATTAAGGATAGTGCGGAACTTAAGGCTGCAATAATCGCCAGTCTATAAGTTGACGGTTTTGTTAAATTGAATGGCCGCTAATCAAGTTGTGGTTTTAGTAGCATTTTTATTAAACTTTATCAATATGAACGAACACTATTACAATTCAGAAGATCTAAAAAAATTTGGGAATATATCAGATTTTCAAAAAAACCTGGGCGAAAAATTTTTTTCCTGGTACTCCGAAGTTTTCAAAGACAGTGAATTATCAGCAAGGGAGAAATCATTAATTGCTTTGGCAGTTGCACACGCTGTGCAATGCCCTTATTGTATTGATGCATACAGCAGCGACGCTTTTGAAAAAGGGTGGAGTGAAGCACAGATGATGGAGGCAGTGCATGTGGCCGCAGCGATCCGTGGTGGCGCGTCTTTGGTACATGGAGTGCAGATGATGAATAAGGTAAAAGAAATAGCGATGTAATGAAATCATTGAAAGCACAACATAGTTTTCTTGCCGAAGCTCATGAACAATTGGAAATAATTGAGCATGGGCAATCTGGTGATTTTGCACTCACTCCTTTTCAGCAGAAATTAGAGCAGTCAGGCTTATATCCACTCAAGCCAACACAAGTTGAGATTTTCCAGGTGAACATTGGTAAGATGTGCAACCAAACATGCAGGCATTGTCATGTAGATGCAGGACCGGATAGAAAAGAAATAATGACAAGAGAAACGATGCAGCAATGCATTGACGTTCTCCAAAAAAACCCGCAATTAAAAACAGTTGATCTTACTGGCGGTGCTCCCGAGTTAAATCCCGATTTTCGTTGGTTTGTTGAAGAATTAAAAAAGCTGGACAGGCATGTAAGTGTTCGTTGCAATCTCACCATTATCCTGGCAAATAAAAAATATCACGACCTGCCTGAGTTTTATAAAACACATAATATAGAAGTTATTTCTTCACTTCCATTTTATACAAGGGACAGAACAGACAGGCAGCGTGGTAATGGTGTTTTTGAAGATAGCATCAAGGCACTTCAAATGCTGAATAAAGTGGGTTATGGGATCGAAAGAACGCGGTTAGTGCTAAACCTTGTTTATAATCCTGCAGGCGCTTTTCTGCCACCATCGCAATTGTCGCTTGAAAAAGAATATAAGCTTGCATTGATGAAAGAATATGGAATTGAGTTCAATAATTTATTTGCCATTACAAATCTTCCTGTTAGCCGTTTTTTAGATTATCTGCTGCAAAGTGGAAATTACGAAAACTATATGGAAAAGCTGGTAAATGCTTACAACCCTGCGGCAGCCTCCAATGTAATGTGCCGCAACACCATTTCAATCGGATGGGATGGTTATTTGTATGATTGCGATTTTAACCAGATGCTGGAATTAAAATTGCGCGGTGCAAGTGAGCATATCAAAGACTTTAATTTAGAAGAATTGAACAAAAGAAATATAATCATTGGTCAGCATTGTTACGGCTGTACTGCAGGCTCAGGTAGCAGTTGTGGTGGTTCAATAATTTAAGATGAAATTTATGGAGTCAACCTGTTTAGAAACAACCAAAAACGTTTAGAAAAAAGCGGCTGAAAACCACGGGTAGGTTTTTATAATCAGTAGAAAAGAGTGATTTGATGGATCTAATTTAGTATTGATTACAGAATAGGCGGAAGTGTAAAAGATAATCTCAATAATATTCCTGCATAGTAAAACCTTTACAAAGTGGAACAGATACAGAAAGCAGTAAAATTTCTTAAAGAACAAGAAATAAATAATCCAACAATTGGTATTGTGTTAGGCACAGGACTTCACAGGATATTAAGCCATATTGATGTAAAGAAATCAATTCCTTATTCAGAAATTCCATACTTTCCCGTGTCAACTGTGGAGTTTCATAAGGGCAATTTAATTTATGGAACTGTTGCAGGCAAAAACGTCCTTATTATGCAGGGACGCTTTCATGCTTATGAAGGTTATACCATGCAGCAGATCGTTTTTCCGATTAGGGTAATGAAATTGCTTGGCATTAATAATCTTTTCTTATCTAATGCAGCAGGAGGTGTTAACCTGGCTTTTAAAAAAGGTGATTTAGTTTTAATTGATGACCATATCAATTTATTAACCGGCAATCCGCTAACCGGAAAGAATTATGACGAATTAGGTTCCCGTTTTCCTGATATGAGTGAACCATATGATAAGCATTTGAAACAGTTGTTACAACAAAAAGCAAAGCAGTTAGACATTGAATTAAAAAAAGGAACTTATGCAGCAGTAAATGGTCCCAATCTGGAAACAAAAGCCGAATACCGTTACCTGAAAATTATTGGTGCTGATATGGTAGGAATGTCAACTGTGCCCGAAGTAATTGCCGCCATTCACATGCAACTGCCTTGCGTTGCTGTTTCTGTTATCACCGATGAATGCGATCCTGATAATTTAAAGCGCGTGAATATTCAGGAAATTATTGAAGTTGCAGGCGGAGCAGATGGTAAGCTTTCAGAATTATTTGTAGAAGTAATTAAAGAGCTATGACAAAACAAGCATTGCTTATTTTCGCTAAAAATCCAGAATCCGGGAAGGTAAAAACAAGGCTTGCCGCAACTATAGGTAATGAAGCAGCTCTTGAAGTTTATAATCAACTTTTAGAACACACTCTTTCTGTTACTAAATACTTACCAGTTGATAAATATGTTTTTTACGGTGACCATATTCAGGAGAATGACATATGGGACAGCAATCAGTATTTTAAACAATTCCAGGAGGGAAATGATTTAGGCGAAAGAATGAACAATGCCTTTGCATTTGCTTTTGATCATGGTTATACTGAAGTAGTTATTATAGGCACTGATTGTTATGAGCTTTGTTCAACAACAATAATCAACGCTTTCTCCGGGCTAAAAAAATGTGAAATAGTAATAGGGCCTTCTAAAGATGGGGGCTATTATTTATTAGGTGTTAAACAGATGCTTCATCAACTTTTCGAAAATATTAATTGGAGCACCGCTGAGGTTTTAAAAAAAACATTAGCAGTTTGCGAGGCGCTCAAACTTTCTTTACATCTGTTATCGGAATTATCTGATATTGATAATGAAAATGATTTAAACGAAGCGCCTGCGCAGGGCTTAAAAATAAATTGTCGGAAAGTATGATCAGCGTAATAATTCCTACGTATAATGAAGAAGCTCATATTAAGGCAACCATTCAAAAGCTATTGCGACAAGATGAAAAGAATTTGATAAAAGAAATTATCATAAGCGATGGTGGCAGCACAGATTCTACAATTGAAGCCTCACGTCAATCCGAAACTATTGTTATAAAATGTGAACAAAAAGGCAGAGCTGCACAAATGAATAAAGGCGCAGCCATTGCCAATGGCCAAATACTTTATTTTCTTCATGCAGATAGTTCTCCTCCTGAAAAATTTACTGAACATATTTTAGAAGCACACAGAAAAGGCGCAGTAAGCGGATGTTTCAGGCTTGCATTTGATTACAACCATTGGTTTTTAAAGGCTAATGCATGGTTTACAAAGTTTGATGTGAATGCGGTTCGCTTCGGGGACCAGAGTTTATTTGTAACCAAAGAAGTTTTTGAAAAGGCAGGCGGCTTCAAAGAAAGCCTGTTGATGATGGAAGACCAGGAAATCATCCATCGCATAAAAAAGCATGGAAAATTTAAAGTAATGAATGATCATGTAATAACATCTGCAAGAAAGTATTTGGATAACGGCATTTACAGAATGCAGGCTATTTTTTTTAGGATGTGGTTTCTTTATTACCTAGGATTTTCGCAGGAAAGGTTGTTAAATATATACCGGCGGCTGATAAATAATCACAAATTATAGGATGCATAAAAATTAATTTATAGGCTGCTATGGCAAAAATAAATTACGATATCATCGTTATAGGATGCGGCTCCGGGGGATTAAGTGTCGGGCTTTTCATGAACCACGCGGGGTTCAAAGTTTTGATGGTTTCCCGCTCTGAAAAAGAAATTGGGGGAGAATGCTTAAATGATGGCTGTGTTCCCAGTAAAGCATTAATACATGTTTCTAAAATTGCCCATTATGCAAAACAATCCGAAAAATTCGGCTTATCCGTTTCAGGAAATGTTGATCTAAAAAAAGCCATTGAATATATTTTTAAAAAGCAACAAATAATAAGAGAACATGAAAATGCAAAATGGCTGGAAGAACAGGGCATTGATGTAGCTCTTGGGGAAGCAAAGTTTACCGGAAGAAATGAAATTGAGGTTGAAGAGAAAAAATATGCTGCAAAAAAAATCGTGATTGCTACCGGATCAAAAGCACGCAAGCTGAACATTCCCGGAGTTGAAAAAGTTACTTACTATGATAATGAGAATATTTTTCATGCAACGCAATTGCCAGAAAACTTATTGGTAATTGGGGGTGGCCCGATAGGAGTAGAAATAGCGCAGGCAATGAGCAGGCTGGGGAGTAAGGTGACCATTATTGATAACGCATCGGGCATATTGGAACATGACGATGAAGTTGTAAAAGACATTTTATTGCAACAATTAAAAACAGAAGGAATCGATTTTATTTTCAATACTACAATAGAAAAGTTTACTTCATCCGGAGATGTAGAAATTAAATTAGCATCAGGCGGGAAAAAAATATTGCATTTTGATGCAGTATTTGTTGCAATCGGAAGGAGGTTGGATGTAGAAACTCTTCAATTGACAAATGCAAATATTAAAGTTGCGAAAGGCAAAATAATTGTCAATAAATATCTGCAAACAACCAATAAAAATATTTTTGTTTGTGGCGACATAGCAGGTGATCTGCAATTTTCTCACGCCGCAGAATTTCATGCAAGAATATTAATCAATAATTTTTTATCACCTTTTAATAAAAAATTAAACAACGATCACTTGTCGTGGGTAACCTTTACCGATCCTGAATTAGCGACATTCGGGTTAAGTGAGAAACAGTTAAAAGACAGGCATATTCCTTACGAAAGACTGGAAGAAGATTTTACCGATGATGACCGTGCTGTGATTGATAATTATACCTATGCCAAAATGGTTTTATTTATAAAAAAGAAAAAATTCTTATCAAAGCAAAAAATTCTGGGGGGAACAATGATAGCACCAAATGCGGGAGAGCTTATTCAGGAATTAGTTCTTGCCAATACAAAAGGCTTATCCATAAATTCTATTTTTGATAAAATTTATGCTTACCCTGTTGCCTCCAGAATTAACCAGAAGACAATTATTTCTTATAAACAAAAAGCTTTGACTGGTTCAGTAAAAAAATTATTACGTATCGCTTTTAAATTATTTGGGTAAACAACAATTTTATAAGCATTCTATGTCGAAGATTGTAAAGAAAAAAATGTTCTATGGAATGGTGGGAAACATTTAAAGAGCGGTTTTTAGGCCTTGGTAGCAAGTACCATTTAAATCCATACATTTTTGGAGGCATTTATATTGGTGCTGTACCTTTCTTTCTTCTTTTCCTTGGGTGGACTATTAAAAATATGAAGAATAAAAAATCCTTTGTATTGCCCTTGTTACTTACGGCCTTGTTTTTTATTTCTGCTTATTTATATCTCATCCTCGCAGGAAAAAATATTCCTATGTGGCTATATTTTTATTGGAGTGATGATTGCGTATCGAATTTATTCAACTGCAAAAAAAATAAAAAAAAGTCCGGCGGCATACAATAATAAAACTTAAACAAATAGGAACTCTCATGATGATAATGCAAACTCAAACATTAATAAACACAGGTAACTTACTTTCTGTATCGGGAAGTGATCTGGCTATGAAAAATTTTATGAAAGGAAATAAGAGCATCAGTTTGTAATTTATCTTTGGAAATAATGCGAAATTTTTTTAATAGCAAATGAATAAAAAGAACGGTTTACTGGGATTACTGAAGCCTTATATGGGTACTGTTTGTTTATTAATTGTTTTTACGCTTTTAAGCAACGGAATTAATTTATGGATTCCAAAGATTATTTCCGCGACGATTGATGATTTTACAAACAGTAAATTCCTGTTTAGATCAGTTATTGTAAAATTTTTAGCAGCGATTACTGGTATTTTCATATTTACCTATTTGCAAACAATTATCCAAACCTACGCGTCAGAGCGTGTTGCAAGAGATTTAAGAACAAAACTTTCTGATAAAATATCCAAACAAAGCGCTGCTTTTATTGAACAGGCTAATCCATCAAAATTATTAACCAACTTAACGGCCGATGTTGATTCAATAAAACTTTTTATCTCGCAAGCTATTGTATCTATTGTTTCGTCTTTGTTCATTATCATAGGAGCAAGTATTTTACTCATTACGATTAACTGGAAACTTGCCCTATACGTAATAGCGATTATTCCCATCATCGGTATTACATTTTTTGTTGTGTTGCGAAAAGTGCGGGCATTGTTTATTCAGAGCAGGGCGGTGATCGATTGGCTTAATAAAGTAATCAACGAAAGTATTTTAGGCGCCGCCATAATCAGGGTTGTCAATTCGCAACAACCAGAGTATAACAAATTTCTCGAAGCTAATACCCAGGCAAAAAATTTCGGGTTATCTATACTTCGCCTTTTTGCAGGGCTTATTCCGGTAATTTCTTTTACGGCTAATATTGCCGGGTTGTGCATACTCGCACTGGGCGGTCATTTTGTTATTAACGGCAGCATGAGTCTTGGAAATTTTGCAGCATTCAACAGTTACTTGTCCATGCTTATATTTCCAATATTAATTATTGGGTTTATGAGTAACGTGATAGCGCAGGCAACAGCATCTTATCAACGAATAAGTAATGTGATTGACTCTTCTGAACCAACGGATACCGGAACGATTACCAAAGACCTGACAGGAGAAATTGAATTGCAAAATGTAAATGTATTGTATGGACAAATACCGGTGTTGAAAGATATATCTTTTACCGTGTCGCCCGGCTCAAAGATCGCTTTGATCGGCCCTACCGCTGCCGGCAAAACGCAGTTACTTTATCTTTTGACGGGACTTATAAAACCGTCGTCGGGATCAATAAAGTTTGATGGAAATGATATAGAACAATATAATAGCGAAGCATTTCATAAACAGGTTGGTTTTGTTTTCCAGGATAGTATCATTTTCAACATGAGCATTCGGGAGAATATAGCATTCAGCGATATTGTTACGGATGAATCCCTGGCAAAAGCGATTGAAACTGCTGAGTTGAAAGAATTTATAAAGGGCCTGCCTGATAAATTAAGTACGATTGTATCGGAACGCGGATCAAGCCTTTCAGGCGGACAAAAACAACGAATCATGCTGGCGCGTGCGCTTGCACTAAATCCAAAAATATTGTTGCTTGATGATTTTACGGCGCGGGTCGATAATAATACCGAGATGAAAATATTAGAGAACATTCAACGAAATTATCCGGAACTAACCTTACTGTCTGTAACACAAAAAATAACAACCGTTGAAAAATACGACCAGATTATTTTGTTAATGCAAGGCGAGTTAATAGCATCAGGTAAACATAAAGATTTAATTCATACCAGCCCTGAATATGTACAAATGCTCAATTCACAAAAAAGTACCAGCAACTATGAATTACAATCTTAATGACAGCCCGGGAGTAAAAGAAAAAGTATCAACCTATTCGGCTCTTAAAAGCCTGCTTCAATTGATTGCGCATGAAAAGAGAAATTTGTTGGTGGCTTTACTTGCTATATTACTTAATTCCACGCTCAACTTATTAGGGCCTTTATTAATAGGACTTACCATTGATAAATACGTAGAGCACAAACAATATCATGGAGTACTTGTCGTGTCGGCGATATTACTATTAATGTATCTGCTGGCTTTATTTACAAGTTATTTTCAAACAAAGCTTATGGGAAGCATTGGCCAGCGGATGCTTTTTACTCTGCGGAATACCATCTTCAGTAAATTACAATCTTTGCCGGTTGCATTTTTTAATGCCAATAAAGCCGGCGATCTTATTTCAAGAGTAAATAATGATACCGATAAGCTAAATACTTTTTTCTCACAATCCTTAATGCAATTTATCGGAAGCATTGCAACGATGGTGGGTGCAGGAATATTTCTTTTGCTCATCCATCTTAAACTGGGAGCGGCAGCGCTTGTTCCGGGTGTGTTCATTTTATTATTTACAAGATTGGTTTCACCATGGGTGAAAAAAAAGAATGCAATTAATCTTAAAAGTGTAGGCGGCATGAGCGCCGAGATACAGGAAAGCCTGAATAATTTTAAAGTGATCATTGCCTTTAACAGACGCGATTATTTCCGGAAAAGATTTGACGACGCAAACCGGGAAAATTATTCGACCGCAATCGGCGCTGGTTTAGCCAATAATATTTTTTTACCTGTATACAGTTTGTTTTCAGGTTTGGCGCAATTAACTGTTTTGACTTATGGTATCTATCTTATTTCAACAGGAAGTTTTTCAATAGGGTTATTGATTAGTTACCTGGCGTATGTAGTTTATTTTTATAATCCGCTTCGGCAACTTGCTTCGTTGTGGTCAAGCTTCCAGGTTGCAATGGCGGGCTGGGATAGAATTACAAAAATTCTTTCTTTAAACTCAAATCTCATTACAGTTGCCGATCGGCAACAATCACACGCTGGCGCATTGGTAGAGTTTAACAATGTACATTTTAGTTATGATAGCAGCCGGGAAATATTACATAATGTTTCATTGAAATTAGAACGAGGGAAAACTTATGCATTTGTAGGCCCGACAGGCGGAGGTAAAACCACCACAGCTTCTCTTATTGCACGGTTATATGATGCTACTTCCGGAACTGTATTATTGGATGGAAAAGATATCCGTTCTTACCAGCCGGTGAGCGTTCGAGGAAAATCGGTTTTATTTTGCAGGAGCCTTTTTTATTTACAGGTACGGTTAAGGATAATATTTTATATGGTAATGAAGTATATCAAAATTATTCTGACGAGCAAGTTGAAACAGTTATTAGAAAAGCAAACCTGCAGGAGTTGCTTACTATTTTTGAAAATGGCTTACAAACAAAAGTTTCGTCCGGTGGTGATAGTATTAGCCTCGGTCAGAAACAGCTGATTGCGTTTATGCGGGCCGTTATACGAAATCCCGAGGTGCTTATTCTTGATGAAGCAACAGCTAATATTGATACAATGACGGAACATCTGCTGGAAGAAATTTTAAACAAGCTTCCTGAAACTACTACCCGTATAATTATTGCCCATCGGCTGAATACTATTGAAAATGCTGATGAAATATTTTTTGTAAATGCAGGCGAAATCACCCGTGCGGGCTCATTTACCGACGCTGTAAATAAATTGCTAAAAGGCAAAAGGGTTAGTTAAAAAATATTTTTTCCTATGATACAGGCTAAAAATTTTGAATAAATTCCTACACGTTTGCTTAAAAAGTTTGTTAGATGTAACGGCTCATGCCAGGCATTTTTTTGTCGATTAAATTAAAGCTTCGTACAAGACTTCAATTGTATGCAATGCTTTTTTACCAGTTCCGTCTTTTACCTGGTGGCGGCAACTGGTGCCGGGCGCCGCTATAATAACGTTATCGGGCTGGTTCCTCACTGCGGGAAATAAAACAAGTTCACCAATCTTCATCGAAAGATCGTAATGTTCTTTTTCATAACCAAAGGATCCTGCCATGCCGCAACACCCGGAAGGAATGGTTTCTACGATATAATTTTCAGGTAAGCTCATCATTTTTACCGAAGCGTCAACTGACGACAATGCTTTTTGCTGGCAATGGCCATGAAGTTTTATTATTTTTTTTTCTTTGGTAAATAAAGATTTTTCTATATTTCCTTTTTCAATTTCACTGGCAATAAACTCATCAATCAAAAAAACATTTTTTGCAAGTGCTTTTGCAACCGCTACATTTTCATCATCTGCCAGGTCAATATATTCATCCCTGAAAGTAAGTATAGCGCTGGGTTCTATGCCGATCAAGGGTGTTTCTGCTGAAACGATTTTACATAACGATTCTATATTTTTGTTGGCAATCACTTTTGCATCTCTTAAAAGTCCTTTTGAAAGAGAAGCTCTGCCGCTCTCTTCATGTTCAGGAATGATTACTTCATATCCCAATTTTTCCAGCAGCAAAATTGACTTTAATGCCAATTTCTGTATCATTATAATTGGTAAATTCATCGCAGAATAAATATACTTTTCGAGTATGGGTCATTGTACTACCGTTAGTATTCTTTTTTCTTTTGTTAAACCATTTTTTCAGGCTTGTTTTATATAAGGTTGGCATTGATCGTTGCAAGGCAAATCCTGAATATTTTTTTATGACATTACTTATTACAGGAGTCGTCATCATAAAATTATAAATACCCGGAGCAATAGAACCTAATTTAGCTGACTTGTTAAATCCGGCAATTAATTTAGTCCGGAACGGCACGCCGTTGGCATCGTAATATTGCTGAAGAAATTCTGCTTTTAATTTGGCTACATCTACGTTTGAAGGGCATTCGGATTTGCATCCCTTACAACTCAGGCACAGATCCATTACTTCATAAATTTCTTTATGATCAAAACGATTCATCTTATCAGAATTGGTTAGAAATTCACGTAGAACATTGGCCCTTGCCCTTGTTGTGTCTTTTTCATTTTTTGTTGCCATGTAAGAAGGACACATCGTTCCGCCGGACAAATGCGTTTTCCGGCAATCACCGGAACCATTACACTGCTCTGCATGTTGCAAAATATCCTGGTTATGATAACGGAATACGGTTTTGAACGCCGGTGTTTTTTGTCCGGGCGTATAGCGCAACATCGTATTCATGGGTGGCGTATCTACTATTTTATTTGGATTAAAAATATTATCGGGGTCCCAGGTGTTTTTAATGGCTTTGAACAATTCATAATTTTTTTCGCCCACCATCTGCTTTATAAATTCTCCGCGAAGCCTGCCATCGCCATGCTCGCCGCTTAATGAGCCTTTATATTTTTTAACAAGGATTGCAATTTCTTCCGCAATAATTCTAAAGAGATGATTGCCTTCGGCAGTTTTTAAATTAATGATAGGGCGAAGATGTATTTCACCTGAACCTGCGTGTGCATAATGAACTGCATGAAGGCCATACTTCTTTAATATTTTATTAAATTCCTCAATGTATGATGGAAGGTCATTGGTATCTACTGCGGTATCTTCAATCACAGGAACTGCTTTTTCATCGCCAGGCAAGTTGCCCAACAAACCAAGACCTGCCTTTCGGAGTGTCCATATTTTTTTAGTGTCATCTCCAAATAATAATGGAAAATGATAACCCAGGCCTGCCTCACGCATTTCTATTTCACATTCATTCGCTTTTACTAAAATCTCTTCCCGGTTAGACGCAGTAAATTCTACAACCAAGATAGCCTCCGGATCGCCCTTTACAAAAAACCGGTTCTTGTTTTGCTCAATATTATCTTTTGTGCATTCTAAAATATAATGATCAATAAGCTCGCTGGCGGTGGGCTTATATTTCAGCGCAATAAGATTAGCCCGCAATGACTCGTCAATGGAATTAAAATGAATACATAACAAGCCGCGCTCCTTTGGTGGCAAGGGAACCACATTTAATTTTATTTCAGTAATAAAAGCTAGCGTGCCTTCCGAACCGGCAATTAATTTGCAAAAATTAAAATCTTCAGAACCTGCGGTAAAAGGTGCTGAGTCCAATAATACGTCAACAGCATAACCCGTATTTCGTCTTTCAACTGTTTTTTTAGGAAACTCTTTTCTTATTTCGAGCTGGTTATCATAATTACTTAATAAGCTTCGTATTGTTTTATAAATATTTGCCTCAATCGTATTGCCTTCACATTTTTCATGAAATTCATCAATATTCAGTGTCTTAAATATTGCTTCGCTTCCGTCGCTGAGCAAGGCCTTCACTTCAAGTAAATGTTCTCTCGTACTCCTATACACGATGGAATTGGAGCCACAGGAATTATTTCCGACCATTCCTCCCATCATTGCGCGGTTAGCAGTAGAAGTTTCAGGCCCAAAAAATAAGCCATAAGGTTTCAAAAACATGTTAAGCTCATCTCTTATAACGCCAGGCTGTACACGAACCCAATGCTCTTCTTCATTTAATTCAATAATTTCTGTAAAATTCTTAGAAACATCTACAACAATTCCTTTTCCAACTACCTGGCCTGCAAGCGATGTTCCTGCAGTTCTTGGAATTAATGAAGTATGGTTGGACTTTGCAAAAGCAATCAATTTTTTAATGTCTTCAATTGTCTTTGGAATGGCTACCGCCAAAGGCATTTCCTGGTATGCAGAGGCATCCGTTGCATATAAAAGCCGCATGGTGCGATCAAAATATAATTCACCTTCTAATTGTTTAGATAAATCTTCAAGGCTTTCACTCATGTATATAATCTTACTTAAAGCATGCAAAGCTAAAGCCTTTCCTGTAGAGAAAAACAGGCCTTTTGAAGTAATTATTAATTTTAGCTAAGTATTGCGGATTCTACTTTACTTTCTACAAAATACATTTCAATCATGCCTTTATTTTTGGCAGCTCGTTTTACCGCGGAAAGAACAATTGAAATAATCTTTGACGAGCTCGTAGGTACTTTGTGAAATATTTATTTTGTTGGCCTCACTATTTTGCTCCATGCGTGAAGCAGTATTTACGGTATCACCCCAGATGTCAAACGCAAATTTTTTATCTCCCACTACTCCTGCAACCAGTGGACCTGTGTGAATCCCAATACGAATATCAAAATAATTATTTTTACCGGCTTCTTCTCTGAATGAATAAATGAATTCAACAATTTCAATTGCCGCTTTTACTACATTAACCGCGCTGTGATTTTTCTTATCCGGTAAGCCGCTTACACACAAGTAAGCATCACCGATAGTTTTTATTTTTTCAATATTATATTTGGATACTATTTCGTCAAATTTCTTAAAGCAGGTATCAATGATGCTGACAAGTTTTTCCGGAGATAAGCCGCTCACTTTTGCTGGTAAAATTTTCAAAATCGGTAAACATTACTGTGGCTATTTCATAACTTCTTGGCCTTGTATTACCCGTTTGTTTTAGCTCATTGGCAATATCTTCCGGCAATATATTTAGCAACAGATCATCGGATTTCTTTTTTTCCATCATCAGCTCATTCGTCCTCTCTTCCACTTTCTGTTCAAGCTCGCTATAGAACAGAGCATTTTCAATTGACACCGACATCTGGCCGGTAAGTAGTTTTAGCAAGCCTACCCGTTTTTCAGTAAATGCCCCGTATGTTAAATCATTAGCAAGATATATGATAGCTTGTATTTTACCCATGTTCACAAGAGGGATGCATAGTATTGATTTGCATTCATGATGTTTTATAAACCCGTCATTGCCAAAAAGCTGGCTCTTGCAGGCGTCATCCAGTATTACGGTTTCGTTGGTCATATATACATAATTCAAGATCGCTTCTGAAAGAAGATTGCTTTGGTTTACAGGAATAGATTGTAATATTTTAATTTCATTTTCACCTGCTCTTATTTCAGCCTCTATATAACGGCTGCCATTTTTTTCCATGATCAAAAATCCTGTTTGCGCACCGGCATTTTCCAATATGATTTCCATCATTTTTTTTAACAGCTTTGATAATATGATTTCACCGGATAGTGCTGCAGACGCTTTCAAAACGGATTGCAGATCTATATTGGCAACATGCTCTTTATTAGAATCTACTAATGAGTCTAATTGCCATTCCTCACCGCCACCGCCTTTTAACATGATATAATTCGCTTCCATTTGCTTCAGCTTGGCTTCGGCTCCCCAGCGCTTATATACTCTGTATGCATTTTGCAAATAAAAATTGGCTAGCAGATCCTGCCTGGTATTTAAGAAAAAACGGCCTGCCTTTTCCCAGGTATATGCAAGATCGCTATTCATGCCGCATTCGGTCCCGGCTTTAAGCGCTTTGTCGTATAGTATTTTTGCGCTTTCACTATTACCTTTTAAATAACTATATTCTGCTTCCAATAAAAATATCTTATGAGAAAAATTCTGAGGACACAATTTTTCATATCGCTTTAAAATTTTAATATCTTTTTTAACCCGTTTAAGAAGTTTGTTTTTTTCAGGAGAATTTAATGCGTTTTCCAAAATAAAAAGAGAGCGATAAAAATAAAATAAAGGATATAGAGAAGTTCCCCTTACACTCTCCTGAAAGCGTTCGGCAAGATCAATATATTTTTTTGCATTGTTAGGAAGGTTAAATATCAATGCGAGATAATAATTTTTGCAGGTATAAATTTTGAAAATAGATCTCATTGTTTTTGGTAACATCAATGATATCCATTTCAGATTCGTCGAATATTTTTCCTGTGAGCACATCAGGATTTTCTGTTTCCTCCAAGAGGTTTTGTATAGATTGCCTGAAAAGCTGAAGTCTTTTTAGCGTAAGATTTTGCTTAAATCGTTCAATTTTTTATTGCAGCAGCTTCGGCCTTTTTTGAAAGCTCCGGCAAGGGGCTTCCGATAATGAACATCTGGTAAACAATGTTGTGTGCTGCATAAGAAGCATATTCATTGTCTCCTGATTCCAGCGCGCTTTTAAACGCTCTGTCAAGATCCGGAATTGTTTCAGGAAGTGGTTGGCGCCAATGCTTAAGAAAAATATTACCGGTTACCAGGATTGAGCCCATAAGTTCTTCCGCGTGTATTTTTTTGGCAAGATGCAAAGCTATATCCCCGAAGGTAATTCCCTTATTTATTTCATTTAGATAAACACTTAAAATATAACCGTAAGCAGCAAAACTAAAAGGTGATTTGCGCGACAACCCATGCTTTACAGTAAGACTTACCATTTTAAAAACAAGCAACGGAACGAGATTGGGAACCGCAAAATATGATGCAGATGAGATGTCGGATAAGATGCGCATCTCTGCATTTCTTTCTTCATCTTTCATTTCCTGCAAATGGTCGAAATAATCTGTTGACTTATTGCGCAGCAAAAATTTCGTTTGCAAAAGGCCTTTTAATACATGAAGCCTGCCAGGTTTTAATGGCAGATTTATTCCCATCTTATGAAGGATATTCAACCCGGTTTCTACAGCCTCCAGTGGTTTGTTCTGAGCAATAAGTTTTTTGATATTTATTTCATATCCCTTTGCTGAATCCTTTAAAGATCTACTGTTCTTTAAGATAACACTCACCAGTTTATCTACCTTATCATATTGCCCGGATAAATACGCTGCATCAGCCGCATTGGTTGTCATTTGCGAACACAATGTCATAATGAGTTTCCCAATCTTTTTCATCCAAAACATTTAAGCCCTTTTCAAAATACTGCAATGCCTGGGGATAAGCTGTCGAAATTATTGCTTTTGAACCGGCCATCAGGTTTAGATTCGCGAGATATAATTTTTGTTTTTTATCAGAAATTTTTTCAGCGCCAAGATTCCATTGATTTGCGATTTCAAATAGTTTCTCTGCGAGCTCAACTTCGTTAAAATTAGCGCTTAATCTCGCACCGTTAGTAAGGTGAATTACTGCTTTTTCCTCATCAGGAATTAATGAATAGATTGCCTGTTGTATTCGATCGTGTGCAAATTTATACTCTGCTTCGGAAGGAATGATAAGCCCTTCTGTAACAGAATGGTTCAGCAGTTGTTCTACATTTTTTTCACTTACCTGTTTTATTACGGAAAGGTTTCTTTTGGAAAACCTGTTACCGATGCTTGAAGCAATTTTTAAAATGTCCAGTGTTTCTTCGGGAAGTTTTAAAATAAAAGAGGTCATCAGTTCCACCACGTTTCCTGACACATTCATTTGCAAGATCAGATCTGCGTTCCACACCCACTGCATCATTTCAAAATTGAAATGCAAAAATCCTTCTTCATAAATTGATTTTAAAAATTGCCATACATAAAAAGCATTTCCTTTTGTCTTATTAAAAATAATATCACTCAGAAGAGAAATATTATTTTGATTGGTCTTAAACGCGTCTTTTATGAGTTGAGCAACTTCAGGATATTGAAGGTCATGCTAGATAAATTTTTTCTACAGGATACATTGTCTTCTTTTAATTCATCAATGATTGTTGTAAGCGGATGGCTTTCGCCACTTCATTTATGCGATATCCTCCAATTAATAATACATGCTCTATATCACTATTTTCTGCAATAATTTTGAAAAGGCTTAATGAAGAAGCATCCGCCCATTGCAGGTCATCAACGAAAATCACAAGAGGAGAATTTTTATGTGCGATGGTTTTTATAAATCTTGTAAATTCATAATTAAACCTGTTTTGAGCTTCAATACTTTTTGATTCGCCTAACTCCGGTTGCTTGCCTATCAATACTTCAATACCTGGCATGAATTGGGTTAATATTTTTCCGGAATTTCCAATGGCTTCTGTAATCCTTTTTTTCCACCTGGCCTGGAAAGCATTGTCACCTGCCAAAATTAATTGGGCCAGTTCATTAAATGCCTGAACAAATGTGGAATACGGTGTATCAGAGCTTATCTGGTCAAATTTTCCTTTAATAAAAATTCCCCTTTTTTGTGATTACGGTATCCTTGAGATCTTCAATTAAAACTGATTTTCCACTTCCCGAATAACCACTAATTAATAAGGTAATCTTTTGACCGTTGATGCAGCTTTCAAACAGATTATTTAACGAGTTAATTTCATTTTTGCGGCCATATAATTTTTTTGTGAAAAAGAGTTTGCCGGAGTAATCAAATTCTGCAATACGGAAGTCTTCAATTTTTTTTGTATCAACAAATTGCATGATACATTTTTCAAGATCATACTTTACGCCGAACGCAGATTGATAACGATCCTCCGCATTTTTTGAAAGCAGTTTCATGATGATCTCCGAAACTTTCTGCGGAACGTCGCTGTTAATAGCAGATGGCGCTACAGGAGTTTTCGCAATATGAGCATAAATAAGTTCCGGACCGTCATTTCTTTCAAATGGGAGCTCGCCTGTAAACAGCCTGTATAAAATAACTCCAATGGAATAAAGATCAGCCCGGTTATCAATATTGCGATTAATGCGCCCCGTTTGTTCCGGAGCAATATATTTCAATACATCTGTTTCTTTTTCTGGTAATGCTGCGTTTGAAATTGCAAGAGTATTTGAAAGCGTAGCGGATCCAAAATCTATCAGAAAAACTTTGCCTGTTATATTTTCGATTAAAATATTTGATGGATGAAGGCGCGTATGAAATATATTTTCTTTATGAAGAGCTGAAACTGCCGATGTAATATCTGCTGCCAAATTCAATTGCTGAAGCAGGTTATAGTTTTCAGATGAAAAAAGCTTATCCAGATCTTTCCCTTCAATAAATTCAAGTACCATGGCATCATGATCTTCCTGCTTTTCTTTTTTAAATGCTCTTCTTACATTGCTGCATTTGGATGAAGAACAAATTTCGAATTCATTATCAAGCCGGGCCTGGGTTTCTTTCGAAGGAAATTCATCTTTTAATACCTTAATGCAACAGGGCCTGCCTAAAATATTAATAGCGTATTTTATAATTAATGATTCAAAACCATAATGAATAACATTGGCATGATCTATATTTTTTATCATTGCATAATGGTTGATGATAACGTATTACTTTGAAAATTTTTCATACATTATGTTATTAAAGACCTGAGGAGATTACAGTAGTCTATCTGGCGTATGAAGTTAAATCAACTTTATTAAAAAATACTCTGCGGCTTTTTACTTTATGAATTTATTGATGAAGAAATCATGTTGTGAGAGGTTGCACTTTCACCTGGTTATTCAACATAATTATAATTATCCAAGTTTGGACAATTGTATTCAGACCCCGATCCGCTTATAGGAGTTAGAGAAAACCCTGAGGCGGCTACCCGGAAAAAATTTTCAATTCCACGAAAAACTGCCAATAAATATGTAACCGGATTAAAAAGCTTTGTAATGGTGAAAGGCGGAGCTTATTTCTTTTCCCCATCTATAACGGTAGTGGAATATTTAAGTACGATTTAGCGTTTATCCAAAATGCAAATCCCGTTAGTATGAATAATTTGCCTGTGGCAAAATATTTTCATCCTGAATTTGTAAGCAAAATTTTTGTATTGATCTAAGTAATTTTTTAGAAAGGTATTCAGGATTATTTCAATTTTGAAAAAGCATCTTGAAAAAATGTTGCTTTAATGTGGCGCACCTGCAAATATTTTTACGGGGAAATTATCATTGTTTTCATTTATGGCAAAAACGCATCTGCGACTGCCTTTGTATCCATATAAACCCGGACATGAGTAATTTTTGATGCGGATAAAGTAAAAGCCTGCACCCATTGTGTTGCGTAAGTTTTATTGGTTGAAAGGACTTCAGCAACGTCATGTCCCAGCACCGCAACAGTATCTTCGTTTACACAAATTTTGTCAGGTACAAATTCTTTGACAGAAATGGTTGTTGCTTGTATGGCAAACATTTTCATTACTGCGTCAATGCCTGAAAACGTTCCTGAAAACGGTATAAAAGGCCCACCGGCCCGTTCCCACACTATATCTTTATCAAAAGATGATATTACGGCTGCCATATTTCCCGTTGCGTAGTTAGAATACATTTGTTCAATCACCTGTTGATTGGTTATATTATCCATGCTGATTAATATTTGTATTGTAAAAAAAAGAAACGGTTGCCTGAGGCTCTACATCTTTAATATTATTATGTTCATGCCTGAACTGATACATTTTTTCATAAATGAATTTTCTTACCCTGTTAAAATTTCCTATGGGCCTGTGCTCGGGCAAAGTATGCCATGAATTGAAAGAAAGATTATCTCCAAAATCATTTTGTTCTGTTGTATCAAAAAGCTGTGTTGGTATGCGGATCGTGGCCATTTTTATAAAACCGGATTCCCATACCACCGTAGGGTCTTCAATGGGCATTTTTTCGGGATCTTCCTGTAGTTGAATAAAAAAATCATAGACAATCTCATTTTTTGACAACGTAGCCACCATGTTTTTTCTTAAAAAATCTTTGTTCGATTTGTCGGTATATTCAAGAATATTATTAGCAGATGGCTTCACAGCATATTTAACAGCTTTCGTTCCGTCGCCAAAAAGGTAAGGAACCGTACTAAAATATTCAATGCCGAATGGATGATCGCAAAATATTTTGGCTTTACCCGCTTTTGATATTATTGGTAAAGTTTGTAATAATAAAAAAAGTTTTGAACCCCATGATGAGACCGGAGAAGGCGTAGTAACTACTTTTAAAATTTTATAAAATTCGTTAACTTTTTTTGCAACAAAAGTCTTTGTGTTCATTAAGATAAAATCCTGGTTTCCGCAACCTGGTTTTGATTCAACAATTTTTTCTCCGGGCACATCCATTATTTTAATGGCGAAGCCCCTTATATCTTTTTTATAATCGGGTAGTGGCCTGGTGTCACCGTTAGAAAATCTTATCCATGAAGGAAATGAATGCGGTTCTTTGAATAGACCTACCTGTAATTCCGGCGGCAGGTTATCCTCTACTTTAAATTCGGCTTTTACACATCCATTCATTTTAGGATGAATTTGCCGCTTTTGCTTTTCACCTTTTGTATATAGCCTTAGCATCTGATCTTGCAAAAGCTTTACAATTTTTTCAGCAGTTTTTTCTTCATCTTTTTCCGAATGCTCCCGCGCCGGAAGTAGTTTGTTATTCTTTGCCTGGTTTTGTTTCATTGAACTTTCAATTTATTAATAACCGGCATCTGCATAGGCATGGTCTTTTCAAAAGAAGGATAAAAGATAAGCACTTTCTTTTTGATAAAAAAATAGAAGATAAATTTTATATGAAGAAGATTTCAATGGCGAAAGAATTAAGCAAATATCCCCATCATGAAAGAGACTAAATATAATTACCTGCAACTTGTGAGATATCGTCACCCGTAAAATTGCTATCCTGTACCTGGCGTCAGAGCGGCAAATATATTCCTGCGCATTTGCTAATCTATGTCATTAAGAATCACCTTGACTATTTCATTTGTATCACCATCAAAATGGTGGCCGCCGGGAAGTACTTCGTGAGTATATCTTTTTAAAGTGATCTTATTTGCCGGGAGACTATTCTCATCACTGCCGCTTATGAGCACGATTTTATCATCACCGAGTTTGTTTAATTCTGTTACCACATCCATGCTTCTTTTTGAATTTCCTCCAAAAATATCTGACCAGTGAATTTCGAAATCAGTACTTCCTGAAGAAGCCATAAGAAAAGAAACTATTATTTTATCACCCAGGCTTTTGGGCAACCGAGTTAAAATAAAAGGAACTACGTCAGCGCCAAACGAATAACCTATTATTACAACCTGTTGATTTTTTCTTCCTTGTAATTTGGTGTTTAGATAATTTGTTACGTCAACTGAAGTTTGCTCTGGCGTTTTTCTCTCCCAGAAATATGATTTAGAATTCAGCGCGATAACATCATAACCTTTTTTATTAAGTGACCCACACAATGAGGTAGAAAAGTTATTGAGTCCGCCATCACCTGACAAATAAAATATAAGAGGATTGTTATTGCCGGGCGATGTCCATTCCTTTACCGGAAAAGTCTCTGCAAAACTGGCGGATATAAATAACGGCATCAATACCAGCAGGAGCATTTTTTTTTTATTCATATAATACAAAATCAGGGTTGCATAATTTTATTTAAAGCTGCCGGAAGCTGTAGCAAATCATAATCCGTTTCATATATGAGGAATTTGTCCTCCCAAATGGTTGCATACTTTTCTTTAAAATCACGCAAGCCATGATAGTGTTTAAATCTTTTTAACCTTTCACCTGCATATTTTATCAATTGTTCTGCCGGATTACTTGGTTCTTCAATTCCGGTCATGGGGACGAGGCCGAGATTAATGTATTGGCAATTGTGATCTTTGGCATACTCAATCAATTTGATGATAAGTGCGTCCATACAACCTCCCGGTGCTTCTGAAGTTTTCCTGATAAGATCGTAAGTGCATTCATCAGGAGAATAATCAGGTATAATATTAAGAAATGCAGAAAGATTTCCTTCAGCATCTGTAACGGTTATTACGTCATGGAGCGCAATCTCTTTGGCATCAAACATACCCTGTGAAAAAACCTGCTCTTCTTTATCAAAGACTTCCAGCCATTCGTCTGAAATTTTTTTAAGATTCGCCACCAGTTCATTGGCAAGTGGTGCTTTGTTCACGGCAGTTTTATATCCCTTTTTTTGAAGGCTGTTTAATGCGTTGCGTAATGATTTTTTATCTTTCCCTTCCAGGGTAAAATTTTTGGTATCTAATATTGCTTCCTGGCCTATTATCATTTTTTGCTTACGAAGATGATTGAACCAAAGGATACTATTTTCGTCTACACGGTAGAAGGCAGTTCTAAGTCCCATCTTTCTGCATTGTTTGTAAAATTCTTCCAGCACTTCCATTTTATTTTCTTCAGCACATACCGGTTCTTCCAGCACAATTGCAAAGCCATTGGCAATTCTATACGATACAAATGCATCATGAATATCCGAAAAGAAAAAAAGTTTATCTCTGTAAATTTTAAAATAATCGACAGAAGAATTTCCATATTGTGATAATAAAAATCTTGCTCTCTCGCGGGTGGATTCATTTGAAATTTCTATTTTAAGAAATGGTTTAATAAGTGTAAATAAAAGAAACCCCCAGCTTAAAAACCCAAGTATATGTATTAATAAAATAAACTGGTGTCCGAATACTGTTTGCGGATGCAGGTTTTCTTCGCCTCCTAATAAAAAGATCTGCATCGTATACAACAGCGACTGGCGCCACGTAAAATCGATGCCAAAATGTTTAACATCTATAAAATAAAAACTAAAATAGCCGAATACTAAAACGGATAAAAATACAATTGCTACGGAAAGTAAACCCAGCCTGATCCACTTGATGCTGCTGCGGATGCGTGTATTGGTTGCGACTGATCAGCAACAGAATGATAATGACGCCCGCGAAGGTGGCTTCCTCATAGTCAAACGCTTTTGTAATATTTCCTATCAATGATAACACCGAAAGCAAAAGCGCCAGCCGCCATGCATTTTTCAAACCTTTAAACATGAATGCTGACGTTATCAAAAGAGCAAGGCCGACAAACAATACTAAAACATTTGAAGCATTGATGGCTTCCAGCGGAAGAAACTCTCTAATAAACTTGAGGCGTATTCGAAGCGGCGGCGTAACCACCGAAATAATATTTATTAAACCCTGGGCAAAAATGAGTAACGCCGGTACAATTCTTATAAACAGGTTTCTTCCACGCCATGCAAAAGCAAGAATTCCATACAACATGGGTAGCCAGAATTCAAAAACACGGTATAGAACCGTTATTGATAAAGCCTGCACGGTTGAATAGCCATAGAGCTCGAGGATATAAACCAACGATAATTCGACAGCGCCAAGTCCCCTTAAAAAAGGCGAGGTTATCATCAACAAAACGGAAACCATATATGCAATCGCTGCAACGCTAAAGGATGCAGGTAAACCCAATGCAAGCATCGCGATATACAAGATGAAACATACCGCTTAATTCCACACCTGTCGAAAAAGATATAGCACCTATGTATTTCTTAGTATTTACGTTAGCTGCAAACATCTCATCGATAAACGGCGCCACACGGGGAAATTTATTTTCAATATACTGATAAAGCTTTCCTTTTGCTTTAAGAGATTTAGCAATCCAGATAATACCCACCAGGATACAAACAACTGTTATCAATCCAAACCATGCACTCTCTAAATGTTTGTTGGCTGATAATGCAAACATGATAACGACCGGGAGGCCAACAAGGAAAACTGTGAACAATCCGGCGAAAGCATACAACCCGCTTGCCTGGTGAATTTGCGTTTTATTAAATTCTCTTTTTCTTAATTGAGATGGCGTATAAGCAAGTGCGCTAACGCCACCCGCAGGTAAAAAAATGCTTAAAAAATTGCGTTTTAAAAAAAGCTCAATAGCGTCTATCCATTTCAGGGAAAGCCCTATAGAAGCAAAGCTGCTTACATACATGCCGCTTTGAAGCAACACATAAAGAAAGGTGATAGCAAGTCCTGTGATCAGCCAGAAAGTATCGGCATTTTCTATGTTTGGAATGATCTGCAATAACTCCTTTCGCTCACTTCTGAAGAAAATGAAAGCAAGCAGAATCATTAACGCTGCGATAATTTCTCTCCAATATAACTTAGGAGAAAAGGACGTGATTTTTTTATATAAAGGTGGCTTCTCCAGGTTGTTTTTGCTGTAAAGATATAGAAACAAAAAATGATGGGAAACACATCGTTCCACTGATAATGTATCCACCCTTTTTTTAAAACTGCGGAAGTAAACTGCTGTATCTTTGGCACTTAAAAAAAATTACTAATGGCTGATATTAAAAAACCAATAACAAAATTACACGCTGAAATAACAGAGTCCATAAGCGACTTAAAATTTGGCATATCTGAACTATCAATTTTTCAAAATCAGCTAAAGGAAATAGCTGAGAAGAATACCCACGAAGAGGTTTCAAAGCAGGTTGAACATTTTCAAAATCAGTTTATACGGCAAAGTGAAATATCACAGGAGTTGCTTCACGATCTTCATGTTGTTGACCGGCAACTTGCTGAAGATGCTGCCGTCGATAAGGATAGTGATCTTATTTCAGAGAAAGAAAATTTGAATGTGAAAGACAGGGTTGCCACTTATAATAAATTGCTTGTTGCGTTAAAGAATGAGTTTTATTTATTCCTCGAAAAATATTTCTAATCGTAGCTGGGTAAGTTGATAAAAATCCGCGTTAAAAACGGCAGGATTTTCTTTAAATGCGTTAAACATTTATTGATAAGAATATTCAATTGTTCCCAACAATCTTTTTTCCTTGGAAAAGCATTTTTCGGTTTCGCGAAGATCTTTATCGTTGTACGTGTATTGCCAAATTAAATAATTACTATTCCCTTCCTCTGTTGAGATCATCTGGGTAAGCTGATTTAGTGAATTGTATTCGTACATATAATTTGGTAAAAGCCGCCCGGCTCTGTCATTGAAATGAACAACATCTGTAAGCCTGTTCTTATCATCATAGTAATAATAATATTTTTTGTCAACCGCGCTGTTGCCATCTGCATTTTCTTCAATAACATTTCCATTAGCATCACTGGAAAAAATAACCGTTGAAATGAGCGCACCATTTTTCTTCCTGATCATCTTTACGGGAACTCCGTTTTGATCATAAAGATATTCGCGGGTTTCAGCAATGCCGTCTGAATCATCCTGTCCCTTCGTTATTGTTTTTACAAGCGATAGCTTTCCATGATCATCATATTGGTACTCTGTTATGCTGGTTGAGTTGGGCGTGTCGTCTGTTGTTTTTACGGGAAGTCCGGCGGCGTTGTAATCAGATACCAATAATGACTGGCCGGTAACATTAGATTTTGAGATCATCTGCGATTGGCTATAATTTTTATTAATTTTCTTTTCGCAGAAAAAACCTTCGCTTGGCTGACCGTCATCTTCAAAGCTTTTGATCTTAATCGTTTTTAGTTTATCATTTTTTAAGATGGCAAATTCCTTTATTACCTGTCTGTTGCTCCATAAATCTTTATAAAAATATTGTGCGCCGGCCTGCAGGGAAAAGATGAATAAAAACGATAAAAGCAAAAGTGTGTGAAAGCAACATTTATTCATGGTGTGAAAAGAAAATTTGGATTTTTCGAAAGCCTGTTTAATCATTGTTGTAAAATAACAGAATAATTTATGAAGCAGATTTAGTTTGGTATTTTTAACCATAATTTATTAAATTATATAGCATTGCAGGTATCTTCCTGAAAGAAATGAAAAAAAGTGTAACAATTGTGGAACGGCGGTTGTTTGCAAATATTGCGGGGTCGTGAAGGTAAAAAAGTTTGAGTTACCATTTTTATAGATATTTAACAATAGGGGATTTTTGTAGGCAAACAGGAAGCTGCCTGATTTGAAAATTCCTGATATTCTTTGTGGTTGTTCCAGGCGCCGGGCGGTGCGTTTTTTATTAATTTAATTTTTTTCAAATTTAATGTAACATGCACGAATATAATAAGGGAATAGAAAGATTGATAATCATTATGGATGAGCTTCGCGAAAAATGTCCATGGGACAAGAAGCAAACAATTCATACACTGCGGCAGCAAACAATCGAAGAAACTTTTGAACTCGCGGATGCCATAACAGACAAAGATTGGAGCGGTATTAAAGAAGAACTGGGCGACCTGTTGCTTCATATTATTTTCTATTCCAAGATTGCGCAGGAAGAAAAACAATTCTCTTTCCAGGAAGTTATTAATGATATATGTGAAAAGCTCATTAAAAGACATCCGCACATTTATGGATCCGTAATTGTGAATGATGAAGAAGATGTAAAGAAGAACTGGGAACAGATAAAACTTGGAGAAGGTAAAAAATCTGTTTTAAGTGGCGTCCCGAAATCTTTGCCGGCAATGGTAAAGTCGATGCGATTGCAGGAGAAAGCAAAACAGGTAGGTTTTGAATGGGCAACGAAGGAACAGGTTTGGGAAAAAATTGAAGAAGAAAAAAGGGAATTATTGGAAGCCGTCAGAGATGGTAATGCTGCTAACATCGAGGAAGAGTCGGGTGACCTTTTTTTTTCTGTGATCAATTATGTAAGATTTTTAAATGTTGATGCTGAAAATGCACTTGAGCTGACAAATAAAAAATTTATGAAGCGCTTTACAAATATGGAAGAGATGGCCGCACAGAAGGGCCACAACCTTATTGATATGTCGCTGGAAGAAATGGATGCAATGTGGAATGACATAAAGAAACAAAAACAGTGAAGCTAACTTTTGATAAAACCACCCGCAGTTTTATTGTGCGAAACGGCTATCTGCTCGTAGTCTCGGCATGGCTTTTTACCCTGTCATTTATCATTAATAATTATTGGAGCAAAACGTCAACTGTGCAAACAGTTCAAAAATCTATTCAAAAAAATATTATAACAAAAGAAAAGAAGGCCCAATTATTTTTTAAAAACAAGGCGTTGATAAATAAACTTATCAATAGTTCTTATGATGAAAATGAGCTGGAAAATATTGTCGATAACGATTACTTTATTTTTATTTATAGAATTGTTCCTTTCACGCAGCCGCAACCTATATTTTGGAATACACAGATCATTCTTCCGGATTCAACAGTATTTGAGAAGCCGGACGGGAACTACTTTCTTAAGCTAAACAACGGATGGTATGTCGTAAACAAAAAATCATACGAAACATCAAGCGGTTCGCTTAATGAAATGTTGGCATTAATCCCTGTCAGGTGGAATTATTATATACAAAATAAATACCTCGAAAATTCATTTGTGGCCCTTAAGAATATTCAACAGGATTATGATATAAGCCTGCATCGAACAGCTGCACCCATAAATGACATTAACGGCAACAGGCTATTTTATCTAAAACAGATAAAGAATAAAATTGCCATGCAGGACAATATTTTTTCAATATGGTTTAGAATTCTTGCCGCTTTCCTTGTGCTTTTTTTTATTCACAAAATCGCTAAATTTTATTTCGAAAGAAAAGGTTTTTGGCCTTCATTTTTGGTATTAATTGTTCCGGTTATCATTCTAAGAACGCTTAGTTATTTTTTACCTGTTCCATTAAACTTTGCACAGCTTGATTTATTCAATCCCGAAATTTATGGGTCCAATTTTATATTCCGTTCGTTGGGCGATCTGCTTATCAATTCATTTCTTTTTATATGGATAGTGCTTTTCATTCGTTTTCATTACCGTTTTGATTATTCTGATTTTACTTTTAATACGAAGTTCAAAAAGTATGCTGTCATTGGTTTTATTTCCCTGCTAATGATCTCTATTACCATTTTATGCGGAAACATTGTAAAGAGCCTCGTATCTGATTCACAAATTTCATTTGATGTAATTAATTTTTTTACGTTAACTATTTATAGCGTTATTGGCTTTATTGTATTGAGTTGCGTAGCCACGGGTTACTTCTTCCTTATCCAGCTACTTTTTAATCCTTTAAAAGAAATAGCAGGTAATAGCCGTTTCGTGGTGTATGTTTCAATTGCTATCACCGGGCTTATTTTTATAACGTTATGGATCCATGCACCCTATGTAGCATTTAATCTGAGCCTTCTTGCGTGGCTGCTGCTTTTTATTTTTCTTCTGGATAGAGTATTTCTTACCATACACGCCTATAATCTTATTTCATCGCGATTTATTTTCTGGCTTTTTTTCTTTTCAATTTCTATTACTACTGCTATAGTTATCCAAAACAGGAAGAAGGAAATGGAGCAAAGAAAGAATGTCGCCATAAATCTTGCGAATAAGGCTGATCCCGCAGGTGAAGTAATTATTAATATTATCGTAAGCAATTTTAACAATGAAGCGCTTCGAAGTCTTTTTAACAGGTTTAAAGATCCGTCTCAAAATGAAAAATTAAAAGACAGCCTTATTAATGAAAACTTTTCCGGGTATCTCAACAAGTACGATACACGCATTTATACTTTTGATGTTGATGAAAATTCTCTTTTTAATAGTGATTCCACAAATTTTAATTCACTAAATACCATTATCCAGACGCAGGGAAAGCCCATGGGAACGGAAGGCCTTTATTATTATGATATTTCGTATGACAGGTTTAATTACATAAGCAAAAAAGAAGTAACCGATTCCTCCGGAAAACCGATGGGATATATGTTTATCGTTTCAACTCCAAAAAAATATAAAAGCGATGCATTATATCCTGAGCTTTTTTCAAAAGGCGGAATTAACTCCATAGAAAATTCTTCTGTGTATGCTTTTGCAGTTTACAATAAGAACAAACTAACCAACAGTAACAATGATTATCCTTTTCCTACAACGATTGATCCAAGCTCTTTTACCTATAATGAATTTAGAATAGTGAACCGGAATGGGTATGAAGAATTATGGTACAAGGCTAATTCGGACAAAGTGATTGTGATAACAAGACAAGACAATTTTTTTATCGAATCGATAACTTTATTTGCTTATTTATTTTGTTCTTTTTTGATCGTTAGTTTAATATTTAACGTCTTAAATAAATTAGCAGGATTTAGAAATAAGCCGGGAAATTTCATGTCCTTGTGGCAATTTACTATTCGCAACCAGGTGCATGGTACGATCATTTCAATAAGTATTTTTTCATTTCTTATAATAGGCATTACAACGATTCTATTTTTTATAAGCCGCTATCATAACAACAATCGCGAAAAGCTTAGCAGGACCATCCATATTATGGAGAATGAGATCCGAAATTCAATTGACACCATGTCTACAGAGGATACACAGTTAATGAATTTCGATTCAGCGTCCGATGAAAAACTGGAAGAAACAATTAACAGAGTTGCCGGTATTCACGCAGCAGATATCAATCTTTATGATCTTGATGGCGACCTCAAGGTTTCATCGCTTCCTTTGCCATACGTAAAAGGTATCGTTAGTAAAAAGATGGATCCAATTGCATTTTTTCATTTGAATAGATTAAAAGATGTGCAGTTTTCTCAGGAGCAGATGATAGGTAGTCTCGAATACCTTAGCAATTATGTACCCGTTAGAAATGAAAAAGGCAAAGAATATGGTTACCTGAATATTCCTTATTTCGAATCGCAAAATAATCTCCAGGACGAAATTTCAAATTTTCTTGTTACGATAATAAATCTAAACGCTTTCATTTTCCTTATTGCCGGTATTATTGCCTTGTTCATAACGAACAGGATTACACGATCTTTTTCAATTATAAGTGATAAAATGAAAGATGTAAACCTGGAGAAAACAAACGAAGAGATACAATGGACACGTAATGATGAAATAGGAGAGTTAGTTAATGAATACAATAAGATGGTGAAAAAGCTGGACGTGAGTGCACAATTACTGGCAAAGAGTGAAAGAGAAGGCGCATGGCGCGAAATGGCCCGGCAAGTGGCGCATGAAATTAAAAACCCATTGACGCCAATGAAACTGAACTTACAGTATCTGCAAATGGCGATTGATAATAATAGTCCCGGGGTAAAAAAGATTTCAATGTATGTGTCAAATATTTTACTGGAGCAAATAGAGCACTTATCACAAATTGCAAGTGACTTCGCCCAGTTTGCAAATATTGGCAATTCCAAAAATCAGTTGTTTGATATAAATCATATTCTCGTTAATGTAACTTCTCTTTACTCAACAAATGAAAAACTTGAAATAAATACGTTCCTCCATGCGGGGGAAATAATAATTGAGGCTGATAAAACGCAAATCAACAGACTCTTTACAAATCTTCTTCAGAATGCAGTTCAGGCAGTTCCGGAAACGAGGAAAGCTGTAATTGAAATCAGAAGCAAGCTTTCATCGGGAAGTGTAACGGTTTCAATAAAGGATAACGGCAACGGTATCCCGCCGGAAATGTATAGCAAGATTTTTATTCCGAATTTTACCACCAAGACATCCGGAACCGGCCTCGGGCTTGCTATGTGCAAGGGAATAGTCGAAAAGATAAATGGTAAGATTTGGTTTGAGACCAGGGAAGGAAGTTGGACAATATTTTATGTACAACTTCCCTTGGCAGAAGAATAATTTAAAAAATTACTTTTTCTTTTGCGCCTTATTTTTTATCAAAAAATTTTCAAATTCATGCAAGCTGAAGCTACTTAGATTTTGATGCCTGGTCAGCATTCCTTTTTGGGCAACCAATACGCCATAACGGGTATTAGAAAATTCCTCAATAGCATGCGCATCGGGATCTATAGAGACCAAAACATTCTTCGACAACAAATACTCAAGCCATTTCCAACTTATATCAAGTCGCCGCGGGTGAGCATTTATTTCGATCACTACTTTATTGGCGGCGCATGCATCTATAATTTTTTTATGATCAACGGGATAGCCTTTGCGGCTTAAGAGCAACCTTCCTGTCATGTGACCGAGAATAGTAGTATAAGGATTTTCAATAGCATTTAGAAGTCTCATCATCGCTTTTTCCTCAGTCATTTTTAAGTTAGAATGAATCGAGGCAATTACGAGGTCGAAGGTTCCAAGTATATTATTAGTGTAATCAAGATTGCCATCGTTTAAGATGTCACTTTCTATACTTTTAAAAATTTTAAATGGTAATAGTTTGGCATTCAGCTCATCGATAAGCTGGTGCTGGGCTATTATCTTTTCTTCATTCAGCCCCTGTGCATAAAAGGCAGATTTACTATGATCGCTGATTACGAGGTATTCATAACCTTTAGATATACACGCTTTGGCGAGATCTTCTACTGTATTGGAGCCGTCGCTCCAGTTACTGTGACAGTGAATAATTCCTTTTATATCTCCGGGTAGAATTACGGGAGGAATTTTTTTGGCTGTAGCCAGCTCTATAATTTTGCCGGATTCACGCAAAAAAGGCTGAATATATGGAATTCCCGCGTTTTCAAATATTTCCTCTTCTGTATTTATATTGATAACTTTTCGTGCCGAAAGTTTTTCATAGAACGATCTCGTAAAATCAGCATTATTTAAAGTTTCAAAATATTTTTGAGCATATATTTTCTTATCAGCTTCATAGAGTTTTATTTTTATTCCGTCGTTATATTTATAAACGAAATAACCATCTCCTGCATCTACAAAATCAAATTCAGGTATGACTGTAATTTTTTCTGAAATAATTTTTTTGGAAAATGGAATTATATATTCGAGCTCTTCAATACTTTCATTTTGTCTGACAAACGATCCCGTAATTTTTATTTCGGTTGATGAAAAAATTTTGCAGAACAATTGTTCCAAATCAATCGCAAGCTGTTCCACTTGTGCGTATAAATAATTACCTTTTTGATTAAGAAAAAATTCGATCGATTCAATTACGTTGTCTTGTGTTTTTTTTCCAAAGCCTTTTAAAAGAGATAGCCTGTTCTCATGACAGGCATATAAAAGTTCACCAACATTTTCAACATTCAATTCCTTCCAGATGATAGAAATTTTTTTTGGACCGATGCCTTTTATGCGCATCATTTCAAGTATTCCTTCGGGTGTTTTTTTGCGCAAATCATCAAGCGCTTCCATTTTTCCGGTCCCGATCAGTTCTAAAATTTTTTTTCCAATTGCTTCTCCTATGCCATTAATCGTGAAAATTTTGTCGTGCGAAAGCGTTTGCAGCTCTACCGTTAGTTGTTCAATTTTGTAAGCAGCAATCGAGTATGTCTTTGACTTAAAACTATTTCCGCCATGAATTTCCATCAATTTTGAAAGCAATAAAAAGTGCTTTGCTATATCATAATTGTCCATAATTCAAATGTAAAAAAATAGCCTAAAGAAAGTTTTAATTTTTTTTGTAAGAATAAGCCAAGGCTTCAAACCCTTTGCAGCACCTACTTTCACGAAATGATTATATAAATGAAAAAGTCCCGAAACCTTCGGGACTTTAGAAATATTCTGCTTAAAAAAATAAATGATTACCTCTTAGCAGCTTTTTTAGGAGCAGCTTTTTTAGGAGCGGCTTTTTTTGCAGCAGCTTTTTTAGGAGCGGCTTTTTTTGCAGCAGCCTTTTTAGGAGCAGCTTTTTTTGCAGCAGCTTTTTTAGGAGCAGCTTTTTTTGCCATTGCCATGTTTTTAGAATTTAATTGTTAGTAAATAAAAACTAAAAATAAAAACAT
This sequence comes from uncultured Chitinophagaceae bacterium, assembly GCA_963823305.1. Lineage (GTDB taxonomy): Bacteria > Bacteroidota > Bacteroidia > Chitinophagales > Chitinophagaceae > Ginsengibacter. The sequence goes on along the minus strand of CAWGLC010000003.1, from coordinate 715,803 downwards.
TTTTTTAACTGCCAAAAATTATTTATGAAAATTTACGCAGAAGGTTCAGCTGCATTGATAGAAACAAATGTTTTATCACCTTTTGTTTTTCTAAATTCAACAACACCATCTGTTGTTGCGAAGATGGTAAAATCTTTACCGAGGCCAACATTTTTTCCAGGATGATAAACAGTACCACGCTGACGAATAATAATATTTCCGGCGATGGCAGCCTGTCCACCAAAAATTTTTACACCTAATCTTTTGCTTTGCGAATCGCGTCCGTTTTTAACTGAGCCTTCGCCTTTTTTGTGAGCCATAACTTTAAAAGTTAAAAATTATAAGTTTTGAAATGATATAAATTATATCATCCGTTTTTATGCAATGTCTGTTACTTTTATTTGTGTGTACTGGGTACGGTGACCATGTTTTTTTCTAAAGCCTTTTCTTCTCTTCATTTTAAATGCAATCACTTTTTCACCCTTAACAAGATCATTTACTATCTCTGCTTTAACAGTGACCTTTGCATCTTTACCAAATGAAATTTTACCTTCATTGTCATGCAAAAGAATTTCTGAAAATTCAATTTTGTCTCCGGCGTTACCAGAAAGGTGCGGTACATATAAACTTTGACCGGGTTGAACTTTAAACTGCTGACCTGCGATTTTTATAACTGCGAACATACATGCCAAATTTTTGGAGTGCAAATGTAAGGGATTTATAGGTAAAATTTCTTCTGAAATTCCAGTTTATGGTATTTTTTCAGATTTTGCGGTAAATTTCACTTGTTTCTGTGGCAAAATAATTGTCTGATGCTGTGAAACAAGAGTTTTTTAAGTATAAAAATAATAAAGTGAGCATTTTTAAAAAGACATTGCGTTTTGTATTTAGTATCTACGGATTTTTAATTTTCCTCATTTTAATGTTGCTTCTTTTGCCATTTTTTATTTTTTCCTTTCTATTGCCGGAAATCAAAGGCGGTAATTTATTGTATAAGATTTGCCGCTTTTGGGCTGATGCTTTTTTCTTACTTATCGGAATTCATCATACAAATATTTATGAAGAAAAACATGATGTGCATCGTGAGTACATTTTTGTAAGCAATCATATTTCATATCTTGATATACCTATGATGATGAAAGCTATCCGCCATCAGCATGTACGCATTTTGGGTAAAGCCGGGATGACGAAAATTCCAATTTTCGGTTACATTTATAAGAAGGGCGCTGTATTAGTTGATAGAGAAAGTCTGATAAAAAGATCCGAAAGCATCAAAAATCTTATCTATTTTCTGCGAAGAAAAATTTCTGTATTTATTTGCCCGGAAGGTACTTTTAATACTACACATAAGCCACTTCAAAATTTTTATAGTGGTGCTTTTAGAATTGCTATAGAAACCCAAAAACCTATAAGGCCGGTTTTATTTTTGGATACCTATGACAGGCTCAGTTATACAAGCATCTTTTCTCTGAATCCCGGGAAATGCCGCGCCGTATATTTAGCTGAAACTTCTACAAAAGGAGTTAACCATAAATGATCTTCAGGTTTTAAAGGAAAAAATTTACAGGCAAATGGAAGATGCATTAATACGCTACAATGCAACCTGGATCAGGCAACAATATTGAAGCATTTGAGTGTTTGAATTTATCTTTGTGAAAATGATAAATGAAAGTTTGCCTGGAGCAGGATTTATTTGAAAATAATGTTTTGAACAGTATGCTGGGTTGAGGTTATTCTTCCTCTTGCGATTCCTAAAACTTATACTTATTCAGTTCCCGCTAATCTTGCATCAATAAAATAAAAATTGGTTGCCGTGCAGAAGTTGTTTTTGGGAAAAATAAAAAATATGCAGGTATTATAAAATCATTGAGCAATATAAAACCAGCGTATGAAACCAAAGAAATTTTGAATATAATAGATGATGAGCCGGTCGTTTATGCGCAACAATTGCAACTTTGGAAATGGATCAGTGATTATTATATGTGCAGCGAAGGAGAAGTGATGGCCGCCGCATTGCCTACACATTTGAAACTAAGCAGCGAAACAATTTTAATTTATAATGAAGAATATGGTGAAGATTTTTCTGCTGCTTGATAATGAAGAATATCTTGTTGCCGAAGCGCTTGCTGATAAAAAAAGAATTGAAGATTAACGGAGGTTCAAATGATCTCTGATATTATTCATGTGTATCCTTTAATAAAGAAACTTATTGAAAAAAAAGTTTGTTTTGTGTGGGAATCTTTTACCGATAAGTATAAAGAAAAAAAAGAAAATTTTGTGATTTTAAATCCTGCATACGGTGATGATACAGAACTAGCGAACTACTAAATAATTTTAAAGCTCCGAAACAAATGGAACTGTTGCTAAGCTTTATTCATCTTCTGAAAACACAGGGAGAAGTTTCTCAAACTGAGCTTTTAAAAAAATCAGGTGCAAATTCTAACGCAATTAAAAGGTTTAGTCAGATAAAAATATTCTATTTATTGAAAAGCGCAATGTTGACCGAATCAGGAGTCTTCCAAAAAAATCGGATATCAGTTTTGAATTAAATGATTCACAAAAAAAAGCATTAAAAGAAATTGAAGATGCATTTCATGCATAAAGATGTGTGTCTTTTACATGGAGTGACCAGCAGCGGCAAAACACAACTATATATTAAGCAAATTGAAAAATTTATCAATGAAGGAAAACAGGTATTATACCTTCTTCCCGAGATCACACTAACGGCACAGATTATACGAAGATTGCAGGTAAATTTTGGCGGCAATATTGCTATCTATCATTCCAAATTTAATAATAATGAAAGAATAGAGCTTTGGAATAAAATAAAAACCGGTGAATTAAAAATTATACTTGGTGCAAGAAGCGCTTTGTTTCTGCCATTTAACAATCTTGGGATTAATAATTATTGATGAAGAACACGATCCGTCTTTTAAGCAACAGGAGCCTGCTCCAAGATATAATGCGCGTGATACTGCTGTTTTCTATGCTTCTCTTTTTAAAGCTAAAGTTTTAATGGGAAGTGCTACTCCATCGGTAGAAAGTTATTATAATGCATTGAAAAATAAATATGCGCTTGTTAATCTTAATGAAAGATATGGCGGAATCAAATTGCCTGAAATAAAAATTATAGATACGAGAACTGTTGCTGCCTCAAAAAAAGGAAAGGTGATGATCTCGCCGCAATTGAAAGCCGCAATGGAAAATGCCCTGAAAGATAAAACAGCAAATAATTCTTTTTCAAAACCGGCGGGGATATGCACCCGTTGTTAATGTGTGGAACGTGTGGATTTATTCCTAAGATGCAAGAATTGCGATGTAACGCTTACGCTGCATAAATTTTCGAATAAGCTTCACTGCCATTATTGTGGCAACACTTATCCAAAGCTAACTGTCATGCCCGGCATGTGGCAGTGTAAACTGGATGGAAAAAAATTTTGGAACAGAAAAAATCGAAGAAGAACTCGTTGAAGATTTTCCTGAAAGCAGGATTGCCCGGATGGATGTGGATGCAGTGAAAGGAAAAAATGCACATGATACTTTAATTAAATTATTTGAGCAACATCGGATTGATATTCTTGCCGGAACACAAATGGTCGTAAAAGGACTTGATTTTGAAAAGGTAAGCCTGGTTGGTATTCTTGATGCTGATGGGTTGCTAAGCTTTGCCGATTTCAGGGTAAATGAGCGAGCTTTTCAATTGATGGAACAGGTAAGTGGCAGGGCTGGCCGAAAAACAGCACCAGGGCCTTGTGTCTGATCCAGGCTTCTAAGATTAATCATCCTGTTTTATTGTTTTTGCAGGAGCATGATTATAAAAAATTTTATGAAAATGAAATTGCGATGCGCAAACAATTTTTTTATCCGCCATTTAGCAGGCTTATCCGTTTAACTTTGAAACATAAAATAAAAGAAGTTGTACAGGAAGCGGCAGATGTTTTAGGCAACTTTTTAAAAAAAGATTTTCAAAATTTGATTGGACCTGCTGCGCCGGTAATAAACCGGGTAAGGAATCATGTATTTCATGGAAATTTTAATTAAGCTTCCAAAAGATGCTGCGCACATACAAGTGCAAAAAAAAGTAATAGAAATTATATTGATCTTTTGAAAGCTGATAAAAGGTTTAAAAGTGTTGTCGTAATTCCGGATGTTGATCCGGTATGAATCTTAATTGACGCTTATGTAAACAAGATTCATTAAAATTTGTTTTAATAATTTATTATTTTGTGTTTCATTGACAACTTTGCCGGATGCAGATTCATGCAAAATTATTCTTTAAAAAAATATAACACTTTTGGGATTGATGCTTATGCGAGATATTTTACGCACTTTAATTCTGTGCCTGACCTGGACGGATTAATTCGATCAAAGATCTATTCGAAATTCCAAAAATGATTTTGGGAGGTGGCAGTAATATTCTCTTCACAAAAAACTTTAATGGCCTTATTCTAAAAAATGAAATTCATGGCATAGAAACAGTTCATGAAGAAGAAAGATATGTATATGTAAAGGTGGAGCGGGTCAAAACTGGCACGGGTTCGTATTATCTTGTATTCACAAAAATTTTGCGGGTGTGGAGAATCTTTCGTTAATTCCCGGCAATGTAGGTGCTTCTCCCATGCAAAATATCGGGGCTTATGGAGTTGAAATAAAAGATGTTTTTTATTCACTCGAGGCGTATAGTTATGATGAAAAAAAGGTTGTCACTTTTTCTTTGAATGATTGCGGGTTTGGGTACAGCGATAGTGTTTTCAAAAGGAAATATAACAATCGGTTTGTGATCTTAACGGTCACTTTTCGATTGAGCAAAGTTCCGAATTATAATATTTCTTACGGAGCTATTGAAGAAGAACTCACAAAAATGAAGGTGGAGCATTTAAGTATAAAAGCAATCTCTGACGCCATCATCAATATTAGAACATCTAAATTGCCAGATCCATCTCGTACTGGCAATGCCGGAAGTTTTTTTAAAAATCCTGAGATCAATAAGTATAAATTATATGAATTAAAATCTATTGAACCGGCGATGCCCTCTTTTTAAAATTAATGATGATAAATATAAAATTCCCGCAGGTTGGCTTATAGAACAGTGTGGCTGGAAAGGATATCGAAAGGGCGATGCAGGCTGCTATGATAAGCAGGCGCTTGTACTGGTAAATTATGGAAAGGCCACCGGGGATGACATTTTGAAATTGGCCGAAGAAATAAAAAGATCTGTGGAGAAAAAATTTAAGATAAAACTGGAAGTGGAAGTAAATATTAAATAAGTCTCATGCGACGAAATTGATAAAAAAGCCGGACCATTGCAGGCTTTTTTTATTTGAAATCTTCTTCATCCAACTCTTCATCGCGGAAGGATTGTGCACTTAAATTAAGCATGCTTCCCATCAGGTCTTTAAACTCTATTTTTCCGTCAACCACTTTTTTACTTATAAGAGAATAAGTGGAAAGTCCATGTAAAACAAATTCCATTAGCAATGCATTTTCTTTTGCATTCGCCGACGGATAATGTTTTTTTACAAGTCCATATAAGCCATCAACTTTATAGAGTAACTGAATTTTATCTTCATCTTTTGATCCAAGAAAAAGATTGAGGTGATTACCTGAATCAAACCATCTCGTGATAGCCCGATAAGGATTTTCGTCTGCGCCGGCTTCTTTTGTTTTTCTTTTTTTAAATGTTTCAGGGTTGGGGAAATACGCTGCAAACTGGGTGCGGATAGCTTTCTCCATAAGATTATAAGCTACCTGGTAAGGTCCTTCCTGTTCACCTTCATATACCAGCTCAATTTTTCCCGTAATGGATGGAATGATACCAACGAGATCACTGATCCATACCTGGGTTTCTTTCTCCTTGTTCATAATGGCGCGACGCTCAGCAGAGCTCACGGCATTTTCATATGCGGCTATAGTAAGCCTCGCAGATACGCCGCTTTTCTTATCAACATATTCGCTGGCACGCGCTTCGAAAGAAACCTGCTCGATTAATCTTTTCACAAGATCGCTTACCTGTATTTTTTTTATCTGGTCTTCATGAATTCCCGCTTCCTGTTCGGTGATCGATAACGATGTTTCAATAGTGGTTGGATAATGGGTAAGTATCTGGCTTTCTATCCTGTCTTTCAAAGGAGTTACAATAGCGCCACGGTTCGTATAGTCTTCGGGGTTAGCTGTAAAAACAAACATAATGTCCAATGGCAATCTTAGTTTAAAACCGCGTATTTGCAAATCGCCTTCTTCCAAAATATTAAATAAGGAAACCTGTATGCGGGCCTGCAGATCGGGCAATTCGTTTATTACAAAAATACCACGGTTGCTCCTGGGGATAATGCCATAATGAATTACTCTTTCATCCGCATAACTTAATTTAAGATTTGCGGCTTTGATCGGATCGATATCACCAATCAGATCAGCGACACTGACATCAGGAGTGGCCAGTTTTTCACCATAACGCTTACTGCGGTGTAACCACTCGATCGGAGTATCATTTCCTTTTTCCGCGATTAAATCTTTTGCATATTTACTAAGCGGTTTAAAAGGATCGTCATTCACTTCACTTCCAGCGACAATCGGAATGTATTCATCCAACAGTTCTGTCATCTGGCGCGCCATTCGTGTTTTTGCCTGTCCGCGAAGCCCTAAGAACAAAATATTATGCCTTGATAGCAACGCTCTTTCTGTATCAGGAATTACAGAATCTTCATAACCTATGATCCCGGGAAATGTGATTTCTTTTTTGCTTATTTTTTTGATGAGGTTTGTCCTTAATTCTTCCTTAATAGATTTTGGACGGTAACCGCTGTCTTTTAACTCGCCTAATGTTTTTATTTTTTGTATATCCATTTGGTTATTTTATCTTTTAACTTCTTTGTTTTTTTCGATATCAAATTTCATGAATGAATTGGTAATGTTTTTTTTGAGCGCGTATAAAAAAAATTTGTTCAATGAATGCTCCGGCAACAAAGCGTCCGATATTTTCATTCATTGAATATTTTATCTCGCCTTTGGATTCCAATGCGATTGGGGCTTAATACACCGTCTTTCTTTTCCCACTCTCAAAATCTTTAAATATAAATGCGCCAAGCCTGTCAAGAGACGCAAAAAAAGCCTTACCATTATTAGTTTCGGTAAATTCGGTTACATACCGCTGCAAATATGGATCGCTTGCTATCATAAATGTGGTGATAGGAATTTTAATTTTTTTACATTGTGCCGCAAGGTTCATGCACCGGTTCAATATCCTTCTGTCTACGCCGAAGCTATTTTTATAATATCGCTTTCCTATCTTCAGGCACGTAGGCTTTCCGTCTGTTATCATAAAATCTGCTTATTAGGATTTTTTCTTTTTCTTAAAATGTCCATTGCCAGTTCTAGTCCCGCAACGGTATTGGTGTGATAAGGACCCACCTGCAGGTAAGGAAGATCTTTTATTTCAACCGTCCATGCATCATTGCCAAACACAACTATGTCAAGCGTGTCCTTTGGATATTTGGTGGTTATCAATTCGCTCAAAGCCATTGCTACTTTTTTTGCAGGCGTTATCCTGTCCTCGCCATACAAGATCATGCTGTGAGAAATATCGATCATGAGCACGGTAGATGTCTGTGCTTTAAAATCCGTTTCGCGTATTTCAAGATCATCTTCGTGCATGGTAAAACCATCAATGCCATGGTTGATCTGGGCATTACGTGATAGATTCTGTAAAATCTATTTGCTCCAATGTGTCGCCAAACTGGAAGGGACGTGTTTCAGGATTAATTTCATCACCACCACCGGGTTTAAAAGTGTTGTGATTTCCCTGTTTTGTTTTTTTAAGTTTCCCAAAAATTTCTTCGAGGCTCTTCTTACGAATTCCTTGTTCAGTTTTTGGAGTAATTTTAATTTCTCCATTTTTCCGGTTCTCATCAATATATCCTTTGTCCTTTAAATCCTCGATAAAATCCCCGATACCATATTCTTCATTGGTAAGATTGTATTCTTTGTCAAGCTCTGTTAACCAACTTAAAGCTTCGCTAACGTCTCCGCTGGTATAAGTAAGCAGTTGCATAAATATATCCAACATTTTTTCGAAAGAGGATTTGCTGTTTTCGTTGGGATTGTATTTAGAAAAATTATGACCGAGCATAATTATTATTTTAATTTAATGAACAAAACTTCAAAGTAATTCCGATAAAGAATATGAACCTATTATCTGAACAAAGCGAGAATTATTTTATAAACGATTTTCTACTTTACACAGATGTAATATTCGAGAGCTTCGGCATAAAATAATTTTACAGGCAAATTACTAAACAATTTTTTTCAAATTTTAGTTCGATTGTTAAATAAATAATCCCGGCACTTTCCTATTAGCTGAAGGTAGTGCCGGGATCTTAATTTGTAGCAAAAACTACTATTGCGTTTTATCATTCACTGCCTTCTGCTTCTTAGGCGCCGGCATTTTATTTATTATGGGATTTTTATTTTCCTGATTGACAAGTTTATCAGCTTGAAAATATTGTTCCATACCCTGTAACTGCTGCAATAATTGCTGAACAATTTGGTTTTCATAAGCAAGAGCCGCCTGTTTAGTTTCATCAAGACTGTTAAAATAAGTTACCTGCTGTTCCAGATCTTTTCTAAGAGATTCAGACACTTTTTTGGCAAGAACCGATCCCCTGCTTTATAAGCAGCCAATAAAAACTGTCCGGAAATCTGGTCCTGTTGTTGTCTCCTCGACACTAAGCCATAAGGAAAATTCTGCTGCAACATCATGTTGTCGCATCTTTCAAGCATCTTTTTTGCATCATCCTTGCGATTGTGGTCTGCTAAATTGATTGCCACTTGCGCAAATTGCATTCTTATCGTGTTGAGATGCCGGCGATTTTCTTCATCATAATATACGCCGGGTTTATCCGCATTCCCGAATTTGAATTTGTTCATCATTACATTGTAAGCCCAATCCCGGTTTACTTCACTATTTTTTACAGGAACGAGCCTGTATGTTAATCCGTCTGTTGTTAAATACTGCTGAAAACCGAGCTCATCATAAGGCGAAGTAAAACATATTGGCCTTTTCCATTTATTAGCGGCGATTATATTTAATATAGCACTTTCATTTTTGCCTAAGGCACTTTTTGGAATAGTAAAATTAATTTCACTTAATACGCTGTCACTGGGGTTAACAGTTCCGTTTTGTCTAACCAGGTTGGTATCAACCGGAACTTTTACATTCTTAGTTGGATAAATATTAAGATAGTCATCTCCATTTTGCACCATTTTATTTGGATCGTCACTTCCTGCATAATCTTTCATCATTGTATAAAGGTCCATTGGTTTCGACTGATCAACTTTTGCACCCGGCGCATCCGGATAAAAATAAATAGCATCTCTTTTACTTCCGATAATTTGTTCAGGCGTCCAGATCACATCGATTGGAGCGCTCTTGTTTACTTTATAACGAAGCTGGTTGAGATACCAGTCTGTGCCCATGAGGCTGCTATTAATAACCCTGATATCACGTCGTATGCCCAATACTTCCTGGTCAAACCATAGCGGATAAGTGTCGTTGTCGCCGAATGTAATCAGTATTGCATTTTGCGGACAGCTTTGCAAATAATCTATGCCAATATCCCTTGCTATCGTTTTGTTGCTTCTGATCGTGATCATTCCATTCCTGGCTACCCATTATCACCGGCACCGCAAGAAAGCATATACCCCGCAGACGCGTAATTTGCAATTTTTCTATCAGTAAATTTTTCGAACAATTCCTTTACGTAAATAACACCTAATCCAATCCAGAACGCAAAAGCATAAAAAGATCCTACATATGCATAATCCCTTTCACGTGGCTGGTTTCCTGCCTGGTTGAGATAAATCACTATGGCAATTCCAGTAAAAAAAAACAATAGTGATACACCACTGATCGTATCTTTTTTATCTTTTTTGTATTGATAAATAAATCCAAGAATACCCAGGAGAAGCGGAAGCGCAAATAAAGTGTTATGCGATTTATTGTGTTTAATGCTATCCGGCATTTTACTTTGATCACCAAGCCTTGCGTTATCCCAAAATGGAATTCCTGTGAGCCAGTTTCCATCTCTTACATTGCCCATGTCAACGCCCTGTAAGATCATTTTGCTTGCCTGCAAAGTTCCATAGGAAATATCTCATGTACATCCAGTTGAACTGGTAGCTTATGAAGAAGCTGATATTATCCGCCATCGTTGGCTTATCAAGGTAAGCGCCCGTTTTCTGATCTTTATTGATGCCCGCAAAACTTGCATAATAATCCGCATGACCCTGGTCATTGCTATTATCCCACATTCTTGGGAAAAAATGCTCGTCTTCGGGAGCATATGATGTTATATATTTTTTACCGTTCTTCTCATAACTGTTTTTTCCTTTTACGTAAGTTTCAACAGGCGTTGTTTCAGTGGGCTGCGCGGTGAAATCCTGCCCATACATGATAGGCCAGTCTCCATATTGCTCACGGCTTAAATAACCAACAAGACTTACAGGATTATCAACATTAAACATATCGACGCCCGGGTCGGCAAGTGAGCGGATCATTGTGGTGAAATAAGTGGAAAACCCTATTATGATAAATGCAAAAGCCCACATAGCAAGCCTTAAAAAATTCCAGTTTTTTCTCTTCGCAAGCTTTAGCATATAATAAATAATAACTGCAAGCAAAACAAAGAAGAACGTGAAACCAGTAAAAAACGGAAGCCCAAGACTGTTTTTGAAGAATATATCAAAGTCACCTGCAAATTTAATAGACCATTGGATCATGGGAACCTGCACGATTCCTGTAATGACACATGCGGCAACAAAAGCCCAAAGCGTTTTCCATTTGGTGGCTTTGTACCGTTTGAAATAATAAACCATCACAATAGCAGGAATGGTAAGAATAGGAAGCAAATGCACGCCTACTGCAACCCAATCATATAAAAAATCAATATTAGCCAGCGGTCAGCCCTTGTAAATTGTCCTTTTACACCATTTGATTGTTCTATCGTTACATCCTGTTCCCATTTAAGAACAAGCCAAAAAACGATAGCGGTAAAAAATGATGAACTGGCGTAAACTTCTGACTCAACAGCACTGTACCAAAATGAATCACTGAACGCATAAGCCATAGCACCCACAACGCCCGCTGCCATTATTGAAAAGATCTGGCCATTGGTGAGTGGATTTGGATTATTTTTCTCAAGAATTTTTCTTGCAAAGTGAGTAATGCTCCAGAATAAGAACAAAATCGTAAAGCCACTCATCAATGCACTCATGCTATTTAATCCAAGAATTGCATTATTAGGATTTGAGAAGGGAATCATAAATAATCTTCCCAATAAAATGAATAACGGCGCCCCGGGCGGATGCGGAATCTGGAGTTTATAAGCACTGGAAGCAAACTCACCGCAATCCCAAAAACTGCCAGTGGCTTCCATTGTCATTAAATATATAATGCATGCAACAATGCAGATAGCCCACCCCGTAATATTGTTAACCCGTTTAAAATTCATAATTAAGTTTTAGATAAACAGGGGCAAATATAAAACTATGGATGGTAGAATTTATATAGAGTATATTTTTTTTATGCAAAGGAATGTTAATTTAAAAGTCACTTAACCCTGAAGACGCAAAAACACATGCTGAATTTTTACAAGTCCGGACATTTTTAAATAACATGAAGTATGGAGGCTTTTCTAAGGAATCGTATAGGTATTTTCTTTCCTTCCGGGGAAAGCTTGGGATGGGCCTTTTACATACATTTGCCCTTCATGAAAAAAGCCTTTATTCAACTTCATATCGCTGTTCTTCTTGCCGGCTTTACTGCTATACTTGGAAAGCTTATTGAGTTGAATGAAGGCATGTTGGTTTGGTACCGAATGCTGATAAGTGCAATTACGCTTGCAGTAATTTTATATTTCCGAAAGGAATTAATAAAGATTTCTTGTAAGAATATATTGTTGTTCTTTTTGGAGTTGGCGCTGTTATAGCAATGCATTGGGTCACTTTTTATGGAAGCATAAAGTATTCAAACGTTTCAGTTTCTGTCACTTGTTTATCTGCGATTGGTTTTTTTACTTCCATATTAGAGCCGCTGATTATGACGAAGAAGGATCGACATAGTTGAAGTGTTATTGGGATTGCTTGACCATCGCCGGAATTTATCTCATTTTTAATTTTTATCCTCAATATAAAACCGGAATTATATTCGGAATTATATCTGCGTTGCTCGCCTGTCTTTTCCCAATTTTCAATAAAAAATCATTAAAAAACTTTATCTCCAGGTACCCTTACACTTTATGAAATGACTGGCGGCTTCGATTGCTTTGAGCTTTATCCTTCCTGTGTACTTTCGGTTTTTTCCTGCCAATTATTTTATTGCCATTCATCCGGGATTGGTTTTGGTTATTAGTCCTTTCATGGGTTTGCACCGTATTTGCATTTATATTGAGCCTTAATTCTCTTAAAAAAATTTCTGCTTTTACAGTAAATCTCACTTACAATTTTGAACCTATCTATTCTATTATCCTTGCATTTTTGATTTTTAAAGAAAATAAATTTCTGGGACCGGGATTTTATTATGGCTTCGGCCTTATATTATTGGCCATTTCATTGCAAATGATTAGAGTTTGGAATGAAAAGAAATTGGGGAAAAAACAATAACGATTCTGATCATTGAAAGAAATTCGATAGTCATGTGAGAAAGCTTTGCAAATGCTCTGAACATTTCGCTAACGCCGCAATATTTATCCTGCGAAAGATTAACTGCTTTTTGAACTTTATCTTCATTTTTTTTATCAACTTTTATCGTATATGTTACTGATAACTTCATCATAAATTTTGGGATCTATTTCCGTAAGATTCGCATGAATTTGTATTGAAAGGTCTGAAAAAGTTACTTTCATTTTATTCAATATACTAACCACGTCCAAACCATGTACAACCTGCTAACGAAACCAGCATTAATATTTTTGGGCTTGTTCCAAGATCATTACCGCCAGCATCTTTATCAAGGTCTATTATTACATCATGTCCTTTTACATTTGTTGTAAAATTCATTCCGCCCTGGAAAACCGAATTTATCGTGTTTGTCGCCATAAATTTATATTAGCCTAAAGTTTAAATTTTTGCCTTTACTGCGCTAGAAATTTGTTGAGCGCTCATAGCGCCAGATTGCCTCCATAATATTTGGCCCTTTTTGAAAAGAATTAGCGTAGGAACGCCCTGTATATTAAAATGAGAGGCAGTAGGCTGATTTTTATCAATATCAACTTTTAAAACACGCACACTGTCTTTATTATTTTCTGCAAATCGCTTCAGCTCAGGCGCCATCATTTTACAAGGTCCGCACCATTCGGCATGAAAATCAACCAACACCGGCTTTTCATCATTAATTATCTGGTTTAATGTTTCCATAATTAATTTTATCTGTATAACACATAAATTATGCCTGTGGTTTTATAAACAAAAAGATGCTTAAATGGCAGATCGTACAATGACTTAAAAAAATTCCACTAATTATTTTTCAGGTAACTATTTCTTCACTACCTTTGCCGTCCGAAAAAAAGATCATTATGGCCAGAGTATGTCAGGTTACAGGAAAAAGACCAATTACAGGGAATACCGTTTCACATTCAAATATAAAGACGCGCAGAAGATTTTTACCCAATCTTCAAAAGAAAAGATATTTTCTTGCTGAGGAAGATAAATGGGTCACTTTGAAATTATCTTCTGAAGCAATTCGTACTATTAATAAGAACGGTCTTTTTAGTGTGATAAAAGAAATGAGAGCCAACGGCGACAAGATCTGATAAAAAATATTTTAAAAATTTGTTATGGCAAAGAAAGGAAACAGGGTTCAGGTTATTTTAGAATGTACCGAACATAAAACTTCAGGCATACCGGGCACAAGTCGCTACATTACTAAAAAGAATAAAAAAAATACTCCTGAAAGATTGGAGTTGAAAAAATTTAACCCGATCTTAAAAAAGGTAACGGTTCATAAGGAAATTAAATAAGATTGGAATCTGGCAAGATGATAAGTTCTTTTTATCCGAACTTATTAACCAGGTAACTTATTAACTAATTAACTAATAAAAAAATGGCAAAAGCAGCAAAAACCGCAATCAAGTCAAAAGATCAAAAAGCGGCTTCGGAAGCGAAAAACTGGACAAAAGTTGTACGCACCGTTCGTAGTCCCAAATCCGGTTCTTATACTTTTAAAGAATCTATTGTTCATAAAGACAAGATCAAAGAATTTTTAGCAAGCTGATCAGAGCTTAGGATTTTTTTTAGTAAGGCTATCCGGCACATAGTGCGGATAGCTTTATTTATTTTTACCCTTTACTAATTTTTATACAATGGGAATTTTTGATAAAATTTTTGGAAAGAAAGAACAGAAAGAAAGCCTTGATCAAGGGCTTACAAAAAACTAAGGAAGGTTTTTTTGACAAGATAACAAAAGTCATTGCCGGAAAAAGTACCGTTGATGAAGAAGTGCTGGATGATCTTGAAAATGCACTTGGTAAGTGCAGATGTAGGCGTGAGCACTACCGTAAAAATTATTGATGGTATTGAGAAAAGAGTCGCAAGAGATAAGTATATTAACACTACCGATCTTAACAGGATATTGAAAGAAGAAATACAGTCTGTATTGGTAGATGCTCCGCAGGATACATCTTATAAAAGTTATGAACTGCCTTCTGCTCATAAACCTCATGTAATTTTAATAGTTGGCGTAAACGGAGCAGGTAAAACAACTACGATTGGAAAGCTTGCGCATAATTTTTCATTAGCTGGTAAAATCTGTTTTGCTGGGCGCTGCCGATACCTTTCGGGCAGCGGCTGTTGAGCAATTGGATATTTGGAGTCAAAGAGCAAAAGTACCTATTGTAAAACATGCTATGGGTGCAGATCCCAGCGCTGTTGCGTTTGATGCAGTACAAAGTGCTGTTGCAAAAAATATTGATGTTGTTTTGATTGATACAGCAGGAAGGCTTCATAATAAAATTCATTTAATGGATGAATTAAGTAAGATAAAGCGCTCAGTAAATAAAGCTTTGCCCGGAGCGCCGCATGAAGTGTTATTGGTGCTGGATGGAAGCACAGGACAAAATGCTGTGGAACAGGCGCGGCAATTTACGGCTGCAACTGATGTTACCGCAATTGCTATTACAAAGCTTGATGGCACTGCAAAAGGTGGTGTTGTTTTAGCCATTGCAGATCAGTTTAAAATTCCCGTAAAATTTATTGGTGTTGGAGAAAAAGCAACTGATCTTTTGGTGTTTGATAAAAAAGAATTTGTAGATAGTTTGTTTGAAGGGGTTAAAGATTAAGATAGTTAATTGGTTAAAAGGTTAATTGGTTAAATAGGTTAATTGGTTAATAGAGTAAATGGTTAATTGAGTAAATGTTAAATAGTCAATTCATGTAATTGGTTTAATTCGTGTAATTCGTAAAATCGAAAATATCGTGTTATCTAATAATAAATGAAAACAAAACTTAAAAAAGATAAAGTAAATATTATAACACTTGGCTGCAGCAAAAATATGGTGGACAGTGAAGTGCTAAGCGGGCAACTTGCGGCCGCTGATATTAATGTTTTGCATGAAAGTAAAAAGCTGGATCATAATATTGTTGTTGTAAATACCTGCGGATTTATTGATAAAGCAAAAGAAGAAAGCATCAATACCATTCTGGAGCAGGTTGAATTAAAAAAACGCGGAAAGCTTGATAAAGTCTATGTTACAGGATGTCTTAGCGAACGATATAAGCAAAATCTTGAAGATGAAATTCCGGAAGTGGATGCTTTTTTTGGCACAATGGAATTGCCTTTTTTGCTGAAAAAATTTGATGTTGATTATAAAGCTGAATTGCTTGGAGAAAGATTATTAAGCACACCTAACCATTATGCCTATCTGAAAATAAGTGAAGGCTGTAACCGCACCTGTTCATTTTGTGCTATTCCGTTAATGCGTGGAAAACATATAAGCCGTTCCATAGAATCACTTGTTGAAGAAGCAAAAAAATTAGTGTCAAGAGGTGTGAAAGAAATTATGCTCATTGCGCAGGAACTTACTTATTATGGGCTGGATATTTATAAGAAACGGGAATTGCCCAAATTGCTTCATGCCCTTGCAGATATTCCCGGGCTGGAATGGATACGGTTGCATTATGCATATCCTTCAAAATTTCCAATGGAAATAATTGATGCCATGAAGGAAAGCGAAAATATCTGCAACTACCTTGACATGCCTTTGCAACATGCCAGCAACAAAATGCTGAAAGCAATGAAAAGGCAAATTACGAGAGAAGAAATGGAAGATATCATTGGTGAAATAAAATATAAAATTCCGGGTATTTGTCTGAGAACCACGCTAATTGCGGGTTTTCCGGGTGAAACACAGGATGATGTAGAAGAATTAAAAACTTTTTTAAAAAAGATTGAATTTGATCGGGTAGGTATTTTTACTTATTCGCATGAAGAAAATACTTCTGCTTATGATTTAATTGACAATATTTCCGGAGAAGAAAAAGAAAGCAGAGCGCAGGAAATTATGGAAGTGCAGCAGGAAATTTCTTTTAAAAAGAACGAGGAAAAAATTGGTAAAACTTTTAAAGTTATTATTGATAAAAAAGAAGCAGGCCGTATCTTGGACGCACAGAATTTGATAGTGTGGAAGTGGATAATGAAGTCATCATTCATTCTGCTACAAAATTATTGCCCGGTGATTTTGTGAATGTAAAAATTACCAATGCCTTTGATTATGACCTGGAAGGTGAACTCGTAATTTAAATAGTTATTTTTTAAGTGAAAATGGAGGAAAACGACAGCCATACTTATCATTTCCGCGAATCAAATGCGGGAACTCTTCACAAGTATTTTATTAAAATATGGTTTTTCGGAAGTAACGGCTTTACAATGCGCATCAGTTTTCACAGAGAGCAGCATAGACGGAATTTATACACATGGCGTTAATCGCTTTCCACGATTTGTACAATATATAAAAGCCGGGCGTGTATCTTCTGACGCTATACCAACACTCGAAAATAAATTTGGCGGCATGGAGCAATGGAACGGAAACCTTGGTCCTGGTATTACCAATGCAATCCGCGCAACTGAAATTGCAATGGAACTGGCAACACAAAACGGTATTGGATGTGTTGCCTTACGAAATACCAATCACTGGATGCGTGGTGGTACCTACGGATGGCGCGCTGCCAAAGCGGGCTACGTCTTTATTGGCTGGACAAATACGATTGCCAATATGCCCGCCTGGGGTGCTAAAGATGCGAAGCTTGGTAACAATCCATTGGTGATAGCATTGCCATTTGAATGAGAAGCGATCGTTCTCGACATGGCTATGTCGCAGTTCTCCTACGGATCGCTGGAGTTGTCAGCAATGAAAAATGAAAACCTTTCTGTATATGGCGGTTATGATATGCAGGGAAATCTAACCAACCAGCCATCTGCAATTCTGGAATCGCAAAGTCCATTGCCCATTGGTTACTGGAAGGGTGCGGGACTATCTTTATTATTGGATTTGCTTTCCACAATTTTATCGGGAGGATCATCAACTTTCGAGATAAGTAAGAGAGAGATTGAATATGGTTTATCGCAGGTATTTATTGCAATAGATATTTCAAAGCTTAGTAATCATTCAGTCATCTCAAAAACAATTGAAACGATTTTGAACGATTATCACCAGTCAATACCTCTAACGAAGCGAAAAAAATAGTGTATCCCGGCGAGCGTGTGCTGCAAACCAGGAAAAATAATCTTGCCAATGGCATTCCGGTGCTGAAAAAAATCTGGGAGGAAATTATTGTGCTCTAACGGTAGGCCTAAACGAAGCCAGTTTTTCTTTTGCAAAATCATCTGCTAAAGCATTTAATTCTTGCTCGCTTAGCGTCGTATTGCCAGAGTTTATCACTATCCTGTAACGAAAAGTAACCGATTCACCTTTTTGCAGGGTAAGATTTTTTGAAGATTTTCCATTGGTAAATATCTTTTTCACCCAGCGGATTTGCTGCAAATAAACCATATCCTCTTGCATGCCAGAATGTAGGATAGTTTGGATTTCGCAGGATGATCGATAATGGCAATACTTACAGAATCATTTCCCATTTTGCCATACACTTTACACCACCGTCCTCTTGTGCTCCAGGCATTCATCACCTTGTTTGCCTTCGCTTGTTAAATAATTACCATTAGCAACCTTGTCAATGCCGCCTTTTATAATCGTTACATTACCTTTATTGTCTGTAAATTCCTGGTCTTCATTAGAAGGAATTTGTAAGGCATGTGAGAGCCGCATTCCATAAAGCCCATCCTTGGCATCATTAAAATTGACAGTAGTGTCAGCCGATAAAGTGGTTGTCCTGTCAATGATTCTTTCATGCGGTGTTCCACTAAATACGAGATAGGTTGATTCTTCCAGCAAAACATTATGCTGTTCACCAGTCCAATTCGCATGGTAATACAATTATTCCATTTTTATTGCCGGAGATTGTCATTGTGCTATCGGTTCTTATCCAACCATATAAATGTTTTTTATCTTTGGGAATCGCGTAAGAATTATTCCAGAAGTCAATCCCGTTAACGTTTTCATAAGTGAACCAAATACCAACATGGTGCGGGTGATCAGTTGGGTCGCCCGGTTGCGGGTTTATTGGAAATCCTCTTGTAACAATATTTCCATCAGCCGCATGAACGGGATAAAGCACAGGTTTTTCAAGTGTATCGGGATACAAAAAGCTGGTAAAGTATTTATTACCTATAAAGACATTTATTTTCTTTTCGCCCGAAACCTCTTCAATCTTTACCATTTCATTTTGTTGTGCAAATGATTGAAATGATGTAAATATAACGCCAACGATTACACTAAATTTTTTAACACGATTTTTCATCATAATGTTCTTGAAACTAAAACCGGGAATAAAATGCTTTCGAAATTTGCAGATACATCGGAGCATCAAAAATTATTGGTATCAATACTTAAACGCCTTTCCACCCACCATTACTTCCTGGGTAGCTTCATCAAATGTAGCTCTCAGCCCGGTATGAGACGCGGCAGTGGTCATGATATTGGCAATGGAATGACTGTAACCTGCTTCAACAGGAGCATGAGGTTGTTTGCGGCTGCGTACGCATTCCATCCAGTTGCGAACATGGTTGTCCGTTAGTACATCGCCACCGGTATTTGCCGATGCAACTACTTTTTCAGCTTTGAGTTAAACTCATCTCTGGTAATAAATTTGGCTGCATTCCCATTTCATCCGCAAAATGCTTTGTCAGCCCGCCATTGGGTGATATTTTATTGGTAATAAGATTTAATTCGCCACCATTGGAATAATAAATTTCAGATGGATTTTCATCACCATTGTCCATGCGTGACGCGAAGGTTACCTGGAATCCTGTTGATGGATCATCGGCGGGGCCATAATCGAAAGCAGCGGTTATCGTGTCCCAGTTTTTCCTTCCATCTTTCCACATATAAATGCCGCCGTTGGCTACAGCGCTGCGCGGATGTTTGAGCCCGCTAAACCAATGCACTGTATCGATCTGGTGACTCATCCATTGCCCCGGGAAGGCCTGATGAATAAGGCCAGAACAAGCGATATTCGAAATATTTTCTGGGATCAAAAGTATCCGCGGGCCTGTTCAATAACCAGCGTTTCCAGTCGGTATCTTCTTCTTTCAATTGAGCGACTAAAGCCGGCCTGCGCCAACGTCCGGGCTGGTTTACATTCCACGTAAACTCCACCATTTTTATAGGGCCAAACTTTCCGGATTGTATAAAGTCTGCAGCCGCCATGATAATTGGCGCCACTTCTTCTTTGCGAACCGATCTGTACAATTTTGTCTGAGCCTTTATGTTTTAAGCGCAGCCGGTTGTCTTCCATAGTTTCTGCAAATGGTTTTTCACAATACAGCATCGCAACCAGCATTTACAGCTTCTATTGCATGCAACGCATGTTGAAAATCGGCATGTACTTATAAATACGGCATCGGCTAATTTTTTATCATACATTTCTTCGTTATTGCGGCAGGCCAATAATATCATGCTTCATTTTTTCTTTCCAGAAAGCAACGCCTTCATTCTCTTCGTTTATTCCAGATATCCGAAACGGCAACCATGTCAAAATTCAAATCTTTATAATGATTCATAAATGCAGGCGCATGAGAATTCCTGTGCCTGTCTGAAAAGCCTACAACGCCCACTCTAACACGATCATTAGCGCCTATAATTCTTCGATAGCTTTTTGCGCTGAAGGCATTCGCGCCCATGTAAAGCCCTGCTGTGGTGATAGCTGTTTTTTTTATAAAATCACGCCGTGATGTAGACATAATGCAATCGATTTATAAGTAAAAAAATTATTGAACTGCAAGCTTAAAGCTATTAATTTTTTTCGGGTTTCAAGAGCGGTTTAATATTAAAGGAGGTATTTAGCAAAAACAAGACTCTTTCCCGACTAAACATCCGCGACACAATGGAATTCCATCTCATTTTTTTCACTATATCTTTGCTCCTCAAAAATTTAATTCATTAAATACCGATTTAAAAAGAATAGATGTCCAAAGCATTTACATCTCAATATATACCCTATTCACAAACGGGAAAGTTTACAAAAATAGTTGTGGACTATGTGAGGGGTGCTAATGATTTAAAAGAGTTTTATGAACATGAAGTAAATATTGAAGGAATAAAAGCCGCTATTTCTCAAAGAAAAAATTATACTACAAATAGAAAACTATTGGTTGAACAATTAGAAAGCCAATATAAAAATTTAAATGATAGCGCTTTGGTAAATGCCAAATATTCAGGCGCTTTTGCAGGAAAACACTTTTACAATTTGCACTGCCCATCAGCCTAATATTTTTACGGGGCACTTATATTTTATCTATAAAATTCTTCATGCCATAAAGCTTGCAGACAGTTTAAAAAAGCAATTACCACAATATAATTTTATTCCTGTTTTTTTTATGGGAAGTGAAGATGCTGACCTGGAAGAACTAAATCATGTAATTAGTTGATAATAAAAAATATGTGTGGAATACAAAGCAAAAGGGCGCTGTAGGCAGAATGAAAGTGGATGATAATTTATTAAAGCTCATTGATGAAATAGACGGAAGATATCAGTTGAAAAATATGGAAATGACATTATCAACTCATTAAAAAATTGCTTTCAAAGGAACTCAACTATTGAGCGATCAACTTTTTTATTGGTGCATCATCTTTTTAAAAATTATGGTTTAATTAGTTTTTTTACCAGATAATGCAGCATTGAAAAATATTATGCATGCGGTGTTTGAAGAAGATATTTTCACAAATACATCTTCACAGATCGTGAGCAAAACTTCGGAAAAATTATCAGCTAAATATAAAGTGCAGGCACATCCACGGGAGATTAATTTATTTTATTTAAAAGATGATATTCGTAACAGAATTGTTCAGGTGAAAGATCAGTTTGTAGTGCATGATACGGACATTGTTTTTACAAAAGATGAAATGCACAGTGAATTAAAAGATCATCCGGAACGCTTTAGCCCAAATGTAATTTTAAGAGGACTTTACCAGGAAATAATTTTGCCCAACATTGCATTTATTGGAGGTGGGGGCGAACTTGCTTACTGGCTTGAATTAAAGGATTTGTTTCATTATTATAAAGTTCCCTTTCCAATGCTGATCGTAAGAAATTCTTTTTTAATTATTGAAAAAAAATACCAGCACTTATTGAAAAATTGAATTTGGTATCGGCAGAATTTATTTAAAGATGAGGAATTTATTTTGAATGAAATTGTAAAGAAAAATACTCCGCATCGTTTGCTGCTTGGATGAAGAAAAATTTCAAATCCAACAAGCATATTATTCAATAAAAAAATTAGTGAAACAAATTGATGTTACCTTAGAGCAACATGCAGAAGCGCTTGAAACGAAGGCTAATAAAAAATTGGAATCAATGGAAAAGAAAATGCTTCGTGCTGAAAAAAGAAAATTTGAAATTATTAAAAATCAGCTTGCAAAAATTTTCACTTCATTATTTCCTGGCGGAGGATTGCAGGAACGCACAGAAAATTTCATATTTTTTTATTCTAAATGGGGAAAAGGTTTGTTTGACGTACTGTATGAAAATTCTTTGACATTGGAGCAACATTTTGTGTGATAGAAGAATTTGAATAATCTTTCAATGAAACATAATTACGCGCTGCGCATAAAGACGTAATCATGATCTCCATCTTCTTCGCTTTCTTTTCTACCTCTTCTTTCATTTCATTTTTAAAATCGATCAGTTTTTTTGTAAGATTCTCATCAGCGGTCGCTAAAATTTGCGCGGCTAATATTCCGGCATTTTTTGCAGCATTTAATGCAACAGTTGCCACCGGAACGCCATTGGGCATTTGCAAAATCGAAAGAACAGAATCCCATCCATCAATAGAATTGGAAGATTTTATAGGAACGCCAATGACAGGCAATGTGGTAAGCGAAGCGACCATGCCGGGGAAATGTGCGGCGCCTCCGGCGCCGGCAATAATTACTTTTAAACCCTTGTCACGGGCGGATGTAGCGTAATCAACCATCCGCATCGGCGTGCGATGTGCAGACACAATAGTAATTTCAAAAGCAACTTCAAGCTTTTTCAGAATCTCCGCAGCAGCTTCCATTATTTTTAAATCACTGTCGCTCCCCATTATAATTCCTACGACCGGTTTCATTTTAAAAAGTATTTGAGACAAAGGAACACTTTTTTCGTCTATCCGTTTTCAACGGTAAGATTTTGTCAAAAAAAATATTAAACTGTCCACAGGATTATTTTATTTTCATCCTCAAATGCAAATATTCATTATGATAGAATTGGAAAGGCTGATCAATCAATTGACATTTTAATTAAATCTATTGTGCTTTTGGATGCAGAGTTCTGCTGATAATATTTGCCTTATGTATAAGGTCCTGCCTTTGACTGCTGATAACAGTTACGTGACCCATCTTGCGCCCGGGTCTTGTTTGCTTTTTTCCATATAGATGTACAAAAGCATTGTCGATCTTTAACACATCTTTCAGCCCTTCATAAACTACATCTGCCGGAAAAATTTTCAGCGCCAATTATATTTATCATTGCCGAAGGTAAAATGGCGCGGGTGTTGCCCAATGGATATCCGAGCAATATTCTCCAAAGCATATCAAATTGTGAGCAGTAGTTGGCTTCAATGGTATGGTGCCCGCTGTTATGCACTCTCGGCGCGGTTTCGTTTACCCATACATTATCATCAAGGTCTACAAACATTTCTACAGCAAAAATTCCGGGGCTTTCAAAATTTTTCACAACCGTTAATGCAATGGCTTCTGCCTTCCATAAAACTTTTTCATGAATATCAGCCGGGCTAAGCTGGTATTGCAGCAGGTTCAGATCTTTATTAAAGATCATTTCTGCCGGTGGATATAAAGCGGTATCACCTTGCTCATTTACTGCAACAATCAGGGCAATTTCTTTTTTGATCCTTACCAGTTTTTCCAAAACCGAAGGAGCGTCAAAACCGCTTGCAATATCTGTTTCATTTTTAATAATAGTCACGCCACGACCATCGTAACCACCCAATGCGAGTTTATGAACCGCTGGTAAAAACCCGGCGTTACTTTCTAAATCTTTTTTATTTTGAGTAACTATAAAAGGTGGCGTAGGAACCAGTATTGAAGTATAATATTGTTTTTGAAGAATTTTATTTTTGATCGTCGCGAGAGTAGCAGGTTTAGGAAAAATTTTCACGCCTTCATCTTCAAGTTTTTGAAGCGCTTCAGTATTTACAGATTCAATTTCTATGGTAATTGCATCTGTTTTTTTCCAAAATTATAAACGTCGTCAAAATCGTTAATATCTCCTTTAATAAAATGATGACAAAGATGAGCCGCCGGGCAATTTGCATCATTTTCCATCACGTAGGTTTCTACAGGATAATTTGCTGCAGCCTGTAGCAACATTTTTCCAAGTTGGCCACCGCCTAATATACCTATTTTCAATATTTAAATATTTTCTGCAAGTTAATGTTCACGTATTTATAAAAAGCAAAATCATAACGAACTCATTAACGTATTGTTTTAAAATGAGCAAGATTTAATTTTTTACCTTTGACAAAACAGATTTTATGCAAACTTCAACGATTGCGCCTTTAAAAAATGAAACCAAGCAAAAGGATTTTTTACCCTTATCGGGAACAGATTATGTAGAATTTTATGTTGGCAATGCCAAACAAGCTGCGCACGACTATAAAACAGCTTACGTTGGTGTTTTCAACAGCCAATTTTTTTATACCCTTTGATGGCACCAATTATTAATGTAAAATTTATCAATACACCTTAAAACAATATAGCTTAGAGGAATCAGATGCAGTTAATGGAAATCCCGGATCCATTCATGATAATAATAAATGTGTTGGGAAGTATTTGCCAAAGTAAATGTAAAACTTGCTTTTTCGCAACTATTAGACTTATTCCTGGAAATGCTTACGCCATCACCAATTCCTAACGCAAATATTCCTTTTTTTTGTGGTATTAAACCTACCCTTAATTGGTAATTATTTCCAACTTGCTGATATTTTAATTGTTGAACCTTATCCGGACTTGGAATAGTAGTATTATTATAAATCATCCCATATTCGGAAATATAATTAAATTCATAAACTGAACCTTTTGGGTCACCCGTTCCAGTAGTTAATTCTGCAATACTTAAGGTACTTTCAAGATCTGTTGCACCACTATAATCGATAAGCTTTCCACTTAGTTGATCAATTAAGCTGGTAGAGAAATTAGAAATAAGAAATAAAGTATCCGTTAATCTTAAGCTATCTAAATCTGGTTTTATTTGTGAGTTAATCACAAATGAGTAACTGGCATCAATGCATGGCTTCGGACAACCACTATTCACTACAGCAATAGTTATGAGCAGTATAAATAATATATGTGACTTATTCATCTTATTGGTATCCATATTGAGAAAATAAGCTGGGTACATTTCCAGAAGTAGGATTTGAAGTTTGCTGCAAAAGCTTCACTCTATAATCATGATAGTTATAAATATTTGATTGAAAAGCATTAAATAACTGCGCATTTGTATAGCCGGAGACGCTATCAGTTACTGGATTTGGAGGATTCTTTTCATTAGCTGGATCAACTAAATCATAATACAATCCTTGTGGTATCCAATGAAAAGGATCAGCAGTTAAATTCGGATTAAAATTTTCTTCAACATCCAAATGAGGATGACCTGTTCCATTATAAGAACACCAATTGGTACCCGGCAGGTTATTTTGTTCATCCTGGCAATCTGCGTTTATACCATATTGCATATCTGAAAAAATATGGCCAATATAATAAGCCCAGCCCTCGCCCAGAGCTACCTGTGGAGAAGTTCCCGTTAGTGCCATCGCCGTAAGGAGCATATACCGAACCCAAATTGTCTATAATTTCTACTGCCTCGTTTCCGAAAAAAGAAGTGTACCATACATTACCTAAAGCTGCATAATGTGCTGAATGCGTTAGTTCATGAAAAAACAATTCTTTCATTCGATCTGACCGTATATATGGATAACCCGATGCATTATTTGGACCTCTGAAGTTGTAACTTCCGGCTATATCAATTTGATGTTTTACTGAATTTAAAATAGCAGAAGCTATAGCTATAGGAAGGAGAAAGGAAATACTCTACTGACTCTACCACTGCATCATCGGCGGCCCTTTTTCCATACATGGGTGTAAACCCAGTTCCCTTTCCATAGTTAGACAAAAGAATCCTTAAACCAGACGGAGGTAGTCCGATTGATTGTGATGTAGCGAATGTTCTATATTCCTGAACTGTATTTATTGTGGTAGCGGCTGCCCAGAAACGAGTGCTTTTGTTGCTGGCGGTTACGTCCAACTGCATGCCGAGAACCGTAGCAAAAGTTTGTTTTAAATCTGCATAGTAGGTAATATTGCTCTTATCGCTACTAAAAATGCCCAATTCTTTTTTAACAGGAAAAAACATTTGCCAAAGCCTGACACCTCTTATACCTCTTACACTTGCATAATCATTTTTAAATTTTATTAGAACCCTTACTTTATGTAAAAAATGCTTGGAAAATACAAAATTACCACTGTTATCAGTATATGTTCTTTGTATTTTAAACCACCTTCTAGCAACCATTCTCGTATTTTTAATTGGCTTTTCAGCCCCAAATTGAGTATCAAATACTGTGATGCTTCCCTGTGGTATGGCCGCATTCGGCTCCTGTGGGGGTGGTGTAGTACGATAAGGAACACACGAAGTGCCGTCAAAATAATAACCGCTCGGACAGGAAGGAGGTACACAAGCAGTACCATTCCAAACATAATTTGGAGGACAGTTATTAGGAACACATCGGGCTAAGTTGTAGAATCCCAATGATTACCAGGAAGGCATTGCGGTATATTAGGCCGAACGGTGCCATTGGGCTGTACTGCATTGTTATTATTTCCGCCGCCAGCAATATTCTCAGCTTCGGTTTCTATAGCGGTATAAGAATCTGATGGTATATGTATCTATGCAAGGGTTTGATAGATTATGCCTGTCAGGAAATACAAAGTTTGGCGGCACCACGGCATACTGCCAGGTTGGTAACGAATCTGGTATAGTTGGGTCTTGATAATAATCACCTTCATAAATAACGTCGTAATCCATGGGCGTATCAAACAGATCAAGCCCCTGCGCATCCATGGTTGAATCGAACGCCGCAACCTGGGCGGTAGTGGGCTGAAACCGTACATATAAATTCGTAACGGTTGCAAGCGCAGGATTATATCCTAAGGCTAAATATGCCTGCTGCATATTAGGGATCAGGTATGGGTTTGGCTCCTGGCTTCCCAATACGGTGATCCTTTCTATAGAATCATCATCATGTGGGGTGAAAGGAGGATCGGATATTCCATTTATTTTAGAAACTGATAAAAGAGAGGATGCAATGTCACCGGTCGTGGATTTCATTTCCATTTTAGTACAGGAAACAAATGTTATTAAAAAAAGAAAAACGGGGGCGGTAAAATGGCGCAGGGAAATTTTTCATTGTCATTGTTTAGCTTTGGAGGTAAATTAAAAAATAAATGTAGATGATATTTTTTTAGAAAAATAATTTTGTGTAAAAGTTTAAACAGAATACCAAAGAATATGAAAGTAATAACCATGATGATGCAAGAAGTGCAAGCAGTAAAAGAAAAATGCCTCTAACAAATTGTTACCTTTGCTCAAAATATATTTTATGCAAACTTCAACGATTGCGCCTTTAAAAAATGATACGCATGAAAAGGACTTTTTACCTTTGTCTGGGACAGATTATGTAGAATTTTATGTTGGCAATGCAAAGCAGGCTGCACATTATTATAAAACTGCTTTTGGCTTTCAGTCGCTTGCTTATGCCGGCCCGGAAACCGGTGTGAAAGACAGAGTTAGTTATGTTATCAGGCAAAACAAACTCACATTTATTTTAACTACTCCTTTAAAAAACGATAATGAAATTGCAGATCATATTTATAAACATGGCGACGGCGTAAAAGTTTTGGCATTGAAAGTAGAAGATGCAACCAGCTGCCTGGGAAGAAACTACCAAACGCGGCGGCAAAAGTTATATGGAACCAACAACTTTGAAAGATGAAGATGGGGAAGTAGTCATTAGCGGCATCCATACTTATGGAGATACCGTTCATCTATTTATTGAAAGGAAAAATTATAAAGGAACTTTTATGCCCGGTTACCGGAAATGGGAGAGCGGCTTATAATCCAACAGATACAGGGCTTTTATATGTCGATCATTGTGTGGGAAATGTTGGCTGGAACCAGATGAATAAGTGGGTAAAATTTTATGAGGATGTAATGGGGTTCAGGAATATTCTTAAGTTTTGATGATAAAGATATTTCTACAGAATATTCTGCATTGATGAGCAAAGTAATGAGTAACGGTAACGGCTATGTGAAATTTCCGATCAATGAACCTGCCGAAGGAAAGAAAAAAAGCCAGGTAGAAGAATACCTTGAATTTTATAATGGCGAAGGTTGCCAGCACATAGCGATTGCCACTCATAATATCATTGAAACAGTTACACAATTGAAAGAGCGGGGAATAGAATTTTTAAAAATACCCGCCAAGTTATTATGCTACGGTTTTGGATAGGGTAGGGCATATTGATGAAGACCTCGAAGCCTTTAAACGAACTGGGAATTCTGATTGATAAAGATGACGAAGGATATCTGCTACAGATATTTAGCAAACCTGTAGAAGACAGACCCACGTTGTTTTTTGAAATCATCCAGCGCAAAGGCGCACAAAGTTTTGGCAAAGGAAATTTCAAAGCCCTTTTTGAGGCGATTGAAAGAGAGCAGGCAGAAAGAGGAAATTTGATGAAAAAATTACATCTTATTTTCTTTAAATTCTTATTAACAAAATCATAAAAAATCAATTGTGTTTCAATAATGATAAGTTAAGAAACTGATCTGCTTCATATTATTTTCAATAAAAAAATTATTTTTACGTTATAATTGAAATACCCTTCAACAAGAGATGATCACTAAAGTTTTTCCTTTTTTTCTCTTAGTTTTCATGGTAGTTTTTTTTGCCAGCGATTTCCTGCGCTCAAAATTCGTTTGTCGACCAGGAAAGATCTTCTTTCAAACTTGCAGGAATTCTTAATGGTAAAGAAGATACACTTCAAAAAGAATTTGTAGCAAAAGGCTTGCAATGGCCGGCGAACTATGTTTATATCCGCAGTTTTAAGTATGATGCTCAACTGGAAGTATGGGTAAAAAATCAGCTAAAGAAAAATACAAGCTTTTCAAAACATATAAGATCTGCATGCAGAGCGGCACAATGGGGCCAAAAAGACTGCAGGGTGATTACCAGGTTCCCGAAGGCTTTTATTATATCAATGAATTTAATCCGCATAGCAATTATCATCTCTGCTTTGGGATTAAATTATCCAAATGCATCTGACAGAATTTTGAGTGATTCCCTTCGCCCGGGAAATGCAATTTATATTCATGGAAGTTGTGTGTCCGTTGGCTGTATTCCTGTTACTGACGATGAAATTGAAGAAATTTATATTATTGCAAGCTATGCCAGGGCCAATGGTGAGGATTTTATTCCCGTGCATGTTTTTCCGATACGATACAATTCAAAAAGGTCAATGGAATATTTTAAAACGGCTGTAAAAAATAATCCGTCGCTGCAGAAATTTGAGCATGCAGCTAAAAAATGTTTATGACAAATTTGAAGATACCCACCAGTTACCGCTTGTATTGATAGATCGCAAAGGCGATTATGTTATTGATTAATTTTCCCTGATCAACATTTGTATCGTATCAGTTGTTTTTTGTTGCAAGCACTATTATTTTATTTTCTGTGAGCTTATCAATGATATTCATTTGTGTAGTGGCGGATGGTAAGTAATGTGAGGCCTTTCTCCACTTGTACATTAAAAATTGCGGATGCGTCTAATGCTACTTCATCAATCTTTTCAGGAATATTATCCATGCACAAGAATAGACTTATCGCTGCATTTTGCGTCAGGTTAGGTTTTATTTTTGCCTTATTAAAAGTTTCCTGTAACACGTTTACCGGCTTTCCTTCTGCAAACGAAAAATCTTTTGACTCCAGCGTCAGCAATACCTGGTTACGCTTATAAACAATTATCGGCGGAAGATTATGCGGATTTTTTTGGTTGATAACGGTGCCGGGTAAGTGCAAATTAAGGAAGCTTCTTACCTGTAGTGGAATGTTAGCGTTTTGTAAAGGTTTAATCGTTTTAGGGATGAATTACCTGTGCGCCATAATATGCCATCTCTACAACTTCGCGATAGCTGAGAGAAGGTATATGTACTGCATAGCCGATTTCTTTTGGATCTGCATTCATTACTCCATCCACGTCCTTCCAGATGGTTACATTTTCAGCCGGTAAAATGTTTGCAAAAACAGCGGCGGTGTAATCGCTGCCCTCTCTTCCCAATGTGGTGCTTTCATTTTCATCTGTGCTTCCAATAAATCCCTGGGTAATAACAAAATTCGTTTTATTAAACAAAGGAATAATTTTCTCCCTTGTATTTTTTGTTGTTACATTCCAGTCTATTGCAGCATCCCTGAAGGTATCATCAGTTCGCAATATATCTCTTACATCAATCCATGTATTTTATATTTTTTCTTCGTTTAAATAAAAGCTTATAATAGTACTGGATAGCAACTCCCCGGCACAAACAATCTGATCATAATAATAATTGTAATCTTTTACGGGTTTATCATGAAGCAACCATTCTACTTCTGTAAAAAAATTCAGCAATTTGATTGGTAGCAGTTTCCCATTGCAGTGTAATCGATAGTATTTTAATAAGGTTTGTATGGTTTTGTTTTATTTTTTCAAAAAGGTTAAATGCAATTTCTTTTCGGCCGGCGTAAAAAGCTTCAGAAACTTTTTCGAGTGCATTCGTCATTTTGCCCATCGCGGAAATCACCATCAATATTTTTTCATCTCTGTATTGCTCCAAGAATATTTTTTACATTTTGAATTCGCTCGAAACTGTTTATGCTCGCGCCGCCGAATTTAAAAACCTTCATATTGTAACTTTCTTTAGGGTAACAAAGTAAAATGAATTATTAATGTTATTTACATTTTATCATTTATCCAAGGCTAACTTTCATCAATTGATACATGTATAGTTCTGCTAAAATGTTCATACCGATGGTGTAAAAATAACAGATAAATTAATTAACTATTTTTGCTTCTTTAAAAAAAAGGCATAGCGTAAGCAGATGGGTTACAATGAAGAGGCAAACTGTATGCACTGCCCACGTAAATAATATAACTGAATTTGTAAATAATTATCAAGAACACATCTTAATGGAAACAATTATTTCAGTAAAAAACCTGGTAAAAAACTATGGTAAATTTGAAGCCGTGAAGGGAATTTCTTTCGAAGTATATAAGGGAGAAATTTTTGGATTGCTTGGGCCAAATGGTGCGGGCAAATCTACAACGCTTGAAATAATAGAAACCCTTCGTGAAAAAACTTCCGGAAATATTATCGTTGATGGATTAGACCTTGATAAATCTCCTGACAAAATAAAAAAAATAATAGGCGTGCAGTTGCAAACATCCGGTTTTTATCCGGGACTCAATTTGCTGGAGCTGATTGATCTTTTTTGCGGACTGTATAATACAAAACCAATGCGATGGAACTGCTTGAGATGGTTAATCTCAAAGATAAAGCAAAGAATAAATACAAAGAAATGAGTGGCGGACAAAAGCAAAGATTTTCCATTGCCACAACTTTGATTAATAAACCTAAAATTATTTTTTTAGATGAGCCTACTACCGGCCTTGATCCGCAGGCCCGCCGTAATTTGTGGGATCTGATCAAAACGATTAGGGATAGAGGAACCACCGTTATTATTACTACACATTATATGGATGAAGCCGAGAACTTGTGCGACCGCGTAGCCATCATGGATGAGGGAAAATTATTGCCCTTGAATCGCCCGATAATTGATTGACGACCTAGTTGCTTCTGGCTTTGAACGGCCAAAAGTTACCAAGGCTGCCAATCTTGAAGATGTGTTTATCAATCTTACCGGCAAAGATTTCAGGGAAGATTAAAAAATATAATTGCCACTAATCCGTTATTTTTCCAAATTAAAACCATAAAAAAAGCTCAATGAAAAAAATCATTTTTATTTTACCTATTTTGTTCTCTGTCGCATTATGCGCAAACAAAAAAGCCGGCCGTAAAAGCTTGCTGTTAAAAAAATGCCTGTAAAAAGTAACTATGACTTCAACAGATAGCCTTAGCTATGCGATGGGCGTGCAAACGGCAGAATATTATAAAACTCAGGGCGCAGAAAAAATTAATGCGGAGATGGTAAAAAAAGCATATGATGACGTATATAATAACAAAACACTTTTAATTACTGAAGATCAATGTAATATGACTATTCAACAAAAATTACAGCAATTTATGGTTCAAAAAGCCACTGCTGCAAAAGATGCAGGAGCAAAAATTTTTAGAAGGCAATAAAAAAAGGCCAGGTGTGATTACATTGCCAAGCGGCTTGCAATATGAAATTATTACCAAAGGTACCGGCCCGATTCCTACAGCCAACGGATACCGTTCAAGCAAATTATATAGGCTCTTTGATTGACGGAAAGAATTTGATAATTCATATAAAAGAGGACAATCGCTTACCATACCGGTTTCAGGAGTTATAAGAGGTTGGGCGGAAGCTTTGCAAATAATGCCTGTTGGCAGCAAATGGAAATTATTTATTCCATCTGATTTGGGATATGGCGATCGCGGAGCCGGCCCAATTCCTGCAGGCGCAGCATTAATTTTTGAAATAGAGCTTTTGGAGATTGTACATAAATAATAATTATTATGGAAAATGAAGAGGAATATCTTCGTTATCCCGATTGGGAAAGAAGAAGACAGAGGATATTTATAAGCCAGCTTATGCAGCGATGCGCTGAAACTGGAATTGCTTGACGAGATAAAGATGCTGCCTGCATGCTTGAATTTGCAATTCAAAACCTAGATGCCGCACCAGCTCCATACGCCATATCGCCCTGGCGGATGGACTGTTCACCAACTTATACATCATGTTGCTGACAGTCACATGAACGCGTACATTCGTTTTAAACTTGGGTTAACAGAAGATAATCCTGTTGTAAAACCTTATGACCAGGAAGCATGGGCTACTCTTTCTGATACAGAAAAACTTCCCGTTAATATTTCATTAACGCTGCTTCATGCATTGCATACGAGGTGGTTCCAGTTGATGGATGATATGACGCCTGAACAGTGGCAAAGATCTGTTTATCATCCTGAGAAAAAAAGGCAAATTTTTTATGGGAATTATTGAAAACCTATGCCTGGCATAGTCTTCATCATACAGCACATATTACAAAGCTTAGGGAAAGAATGAATTGGAATTAAGGCCACGGGTAGCCGTTACAAACCTAATGGATATTCAAAATGATTTTTAACTTTGATTGCATCAATTGCTGCGTTTAATAACGATGTTATGAAATGGAAAATTTTATCGTCAAAATATATCAGCCGGCATAATTATTTTACCGCCCGGGTAGATAAATGTGAAGCTCCTGAGGGAAAAATTATTGACGAATATTTTGTGGTGGAATTACCTACAACTGTTTGTGCGCTTGCCATTACGGAAGACGGAAAAGCTTTGATGGTAAAACAATACAGGCATCCTGTGGAAGAAGTATTGCTTGAATTGCCTGGCGGATTTATTGATAAAGATGAATCGCCTGAAGAAGCCATGGCCAGAGAATTGAAGGAAGAAACAGGTTATGAATTTTCATCGGTGGAGCAGGTAGGTATGATTGCAGCAAATCCCGGCGTGCTCAATAATTTTACCTGTTTGTTTCTGGCGAAGGGTGGCAAAAAAACCGGAGAACAAAATCTCGATCCAAATGAAGAAATAGAAATAGATTATACTTCCATTGCCTGAGCTAAAGAAACTTTTTCTTGAAAATAAAATCATGCAGTCACTTCATGCTAATTGTATTTTTTATGCATTAAAAGAAATGGGAGAAATATAAAAAATTGAGTTAACATTGGCGCTCAAGAATGAACAATTTCATATCAATTTACAATGGCCACTTCGCCAACAACAAATACGCTACCGCAAACGATAATCATATCTTCTCGGTGATGCGTTTTTCAGAGCGGTTTTCAAAGCTTTATTTACTTCCTGAATGTATTTCCTGTAAGCTGATATTTACCTTGCTCTTTCTAATAATTCATTTTCGGGAAAGCGCACGTGGATATTTGCGCTTTGGTAAAATAATAAGCGCCTTTTTTGGAAATATTGCCTAACACTTTTTCAATTTCTTTATCCTTTACCATTCCAAAAACGATATGAAGTTTTTTATAAACAATGTTTTTGATCTGGTAATCAGTTGCCTGATGCCATCAACATTGTGGGCTACATCCAATACTACAATCGGTTTTTGCCGAATGATTTCCCATCTGTCCATAAACCGGTTAACTTTTTTACATGTGATAAACCCTTTTTATATTTTCTTCTTTTAAGGAAAATTTATTTTTTAAAATTTCCGTTACCATTAGCAAACGACGGTAAATTTTTTCGCCTGGTAAAAACCATTCAGATCAAGGTCGATATTAGTTCTTTATTTTTTTCAGTATTCATTTAGTTCAATCTGAATTAGTTTAGCCGCAATTTTAGCAGAAATAATGGTATTTTTTTTCTGGGCAAAATATATGGGTGAATTGGTTTCTTTTGCTTTTTCAATAAAAACATGTTTTCGTTTCGGGATACTTTCTCCGATCACTACCGGAATGCCAGGTTTAATAATTCCTGCTTTTTCAAAAGCAATTTTTTCCAATGTGTCTCCAAGAATATCCATGATGATCGTATCCGATATTGGTAATGACGGATAACTTATGGAGTGATTACATTCGTGCTGTCCAAGCGGCCACCAAGGCCGGTTTCAATAATCGCCATATCTACTTTTTCCTGGTAGCAAAATATTCAAGCGCCATTACAAAAGTGAGTTCAAAAAAAGAAGGATGTATTTTTTCCGAAAGATTTCATTATTTGATCAATAATCTTATCACAAAAGTTCTCAGGATCATTTCACCATTTATCTTGATTCTTTCCCTGAAATCTTTTAAATGTGGGGAAGTGTATAGGCCGGTTTGTAACCGCTTTGTTGGAAAACTGCTGCCAGCATATGGCTCATGGAGCCTTTTCCGTTAGTACCTGCAACATGAATTGTGTTTATTTTATTTTGAGGATTACCGAGGTATTTGCACAGAGCGAATGTGTTATTTAAATCAGCCTTATACGCTTTTGATCCAATGTTGCTGTATAAAGGGAGTGTATGATAGAGGTAATGTAGGGTTTGCTCGTAATTCATCGTGAACAAATATAATCGGGCGGCGACATAATTCACCCTTCAGCCAAAAATCATTACGTTATTGTTGAATTGAATTAAAGGTCGCGGCGCCACAGGTTACTAATTTTTTAAGACAAACACAAAAAGAATAGTGCCACTCTCTACATCATTTGGACTCGGCGGGAATTTTAATTGTTTTGCTTTTTCTATTGCGATATTTCTAAGGGAACCGTTGGATGTAGTGGTGCCGCGCGCTATCCCGGCGTCCGTTACTTTACCGCTTGCATCTACTTGGATATCGACATACACTTTTGCATTTTCGTTAAAGTCATCCGTCATATTGGGAAAGTGAATAATTCTGCGGCCCGAAAGACCACGGACAACGCTGACCCCGCTTCTTCCCCCTGGTGAATCTCCGTAAGCATCGGCTTTGCCATCAGGACTTCCGGCATCACCATTTCCAGGTTTATATCCCTGGTTCCTGTAGCCGTTGTCTTCAGTAGCACCGTTACCGCCGTTGCCGGTTCCTCCTTTATATAAAGGAAGCTTCGGCTTTGGCGGAGCAGGATTGGGATTCACAACCGGTGATGGATTTATATTTTTGGTTTTTTTGGCGACTGTATTTTTATCAATGTCTTTGGCATCGTCCTTAGGCTTTTCAACTTTTGCCACAGGCGCAGCGTCCTTATCATCATTGTTCTCATCAGCTTTTATCTCCTGAGATGGTGTTTCAGCCGCCTTTGAAGTTTTTTCATGTGATTGTATGCTTTGGTTATCGGGAGCTCTTTCTCCTTTTACAAGCGGTTGTATATTTCCCATTCCTTCTTGTTCATTACCCAGGTTTACATCAATCAAATCCTGTACAGTCGGCACTGGCGGAATTTGCAATGGCCAGGTATAAAATATAGCAATGATTAAAAAAAGTCCGATAACGCCGGAGGTGTACATTAGTGCCCTTCGGTTTTTTTCTGCCTCAAAAGAATGATTAATGGCGGTTGTACTCAAAACGAAAATTTATTTATGGTCAAATTTATACAATTAGTAAAAGGAACTGAATTTATAAATGTTAAAACAACGTCTGTAATTCCCGGATGTGTTCTGTTATACTTTCTCCCGGTTGCCAAAAAGCAAACTTCCGATACGCACCATATTGCTGCCTTCTTCAATGGCCATTTTGTAGTCTGCGCTCATGCCCATACTCAAAATTGAGAATTGACAATTGTCACTTCGGTAATTATCGGATGTCAGCGATTCATATTTTTCGAAAAGAAATTTTAAAGACCTGAATTCATTTCTTACAACTGTTATATCATTCGTAAAAGATGCCATACCCATCAGCCCAAGTAAGCGCACATTCTTATAGTCGATAAAGCCTGCATCAAATAATTCATGCAAATCATTTTCGTCAAAACCAAATTTGGTTTCTTCTGCAGCAATGTGAACCTGCAACAGGCAATCGATTATCCGGTTATGCCTTAGAGCTTGTTTATCGATTTCGGCCAATAATTTTTTACTGTCAACAGATTGTATCAGCGAGACGAAAGGAGCAATATATTTTACCTTGTTAGACTGAAGATGACCGATGAAATTCCATCGTATGTCCTTTGGCGTTAGTTCATATTTTTCCGACAGTTCCTGCACATAATTTTCACCAAAATCTCTTTGCCCCAATTTGTATAATTCAAGGATATCTTCAACAGACTTTGTTTTGGAAACAGCAACCAGTGTCGCATTCTCATTGTCGAGTTCTTCTTTGATCGTGTTATATGCTTCTAAGTTTGCTGCCATTTCAAACGATATTTTTACCGAAGTCAAATCTTAAATTCATTAAATAATAGACATGTAACAATCGCTGAAAACATGATCATTAAGGGCGTTTGAAGACTGCAGGCCAATCACTTTTGCAAGCGACTACATGCTCCTGACCTAAATTTTCTTTGTGTATTCAACACTTACTTTAGCACAGCCCTGCTGATAACAATTCGTTGCACCTCACTCGTTCCTTCATATATCTGTGTGATCTTGGCATCGCGCATCATTCTTTCCACATGATATTCTTTTACGTAACCGTATCCTCCATGAATTTGCACCGCTTCTGTTGTAGCCCACATAGCAGTTTCGCTTGCAAAGACTTTTGCCATGGCAGCACTTTCTGTATAATCTTCTCCCTTATCTTTTTGCCACGCGGCTCTGAAACAAAGCAATCTTGCAGCTTCCACTCTTGTGGCCATATCAGCAATTTTAAACTGAATAATCTGGTGATTTTTGATGGGAGTTCCGAAGGCTTTTCTTTCTTTCGAGTAAGCTATCGATCTTTCCAACGCACCCGATGCAAGGCCCAATGCCTGTGAAGCAATGCCGATGCGGCCGCCTGAAAGCGTCATCATGGCAAACTTAAATCCGAACCCGTCTTTACCAATACGATTTTCTTTAGCAACTTTTACATCGGTAAAAGAAATGCTGTGCGTGTCGCTTCCGCGAATTCCTAACTTATTTTCTTTATGGCCGATTGTTATTCCAGGTGTATTTTTTTCAACAATAAAAACATTAATTCCGCGACTTCCTTTGGCAATATCTGTTTGAGCAAACAGAAGGTAACATGATGCACTATTGCCGTTAGTGATCCAGTTCTTAACTCCATTGATGATATAGTGATCATCTTTTTCTATTGCAACAGTTCTTTGTGAAGTGGCGTCGCTGCCGGCTTCCGGCTCGCTTAGTAAGAATGCGCCGATATATAATTTGCCATCCTTTCGGCCCTGGGCCAGCGGGACAAGATATTTTTTCTTTTGCTCTTCAGTGCCAAAGGCTTCAATACCATAACACACCAAACTGTTATTTACACTCATGCAGACGCTGGTGCTTGCATCTATCTTACTTATTTCCTCCATTGCGAGCACATAGCTTATTGCATCAAGACCTGAGCCACCATAATCGGGACTTATCATCATTCCCATAAAACCTAATTCAGCAAGCTTCATCACCTGGTCGTATGGAAATTTTTGCCGTTCATCTCTTTCAATTACGCCCGGCAGGCATTCATTATTAGCAAAATCTCTTGCAGCCTGCCTTATCATCATTTGTTCTTCACTTAACCTGAATTGCATGTTTAAATTTTGAAGTGTAAAAATACGATTTGATCAAAGAAGTAAAATTTTGAAGTGCGGCGCCAATGAGCCTATTATTAATTTTCTATTTGTTTTGATAACCTGCTATTAGAATTACCAAATGTTGGCTGATCCCTGTTTTATTTTCATGAAATGCATATTAGATTTAGATTTCATTAAACTAACTATAATTAAGAATGCTTCATTAAAAATCATGCTTTCAACCAATAATAAATTCAACCAGGTGACTCATAGAAATTTTTACTAAATTCGTTCTTAATAAAAGATGGATAAAATATTACCGTAACGAATACCCGCTAAATTTCTCCTTCTTTAAAAACAATTATTTTCAACCTTGTTAAAAAGATTACTTCCCCGGCTTCCATATATTGTTGCTACGATCAGCGTCCGGCAATTCCCCCTTTGGGTCGAGCATTACGGAAGTAAGAGGCGAGGTTGAATTGTATTTAAATGTCCATTCCCCTCCGCGCTGCCATATTTCTACAGGCAACTTTATTTCACCTGAATCACCATTTTGCTCTTTTATTTTTAGGGTAACCGGCATTGCAAGTCGTTCCAGATTTTCAATGGTAATGAGTGCGCCATTTTCAGGCTTATCATTTACATAGGCAACGCCTTTAACCGCCTGATCAAGTTGCCAGGTTTCATAAAACCATTCTTTCCAAAACCAATTTAGATTGTCTCCCGCAGCGTCGTTCATTGTTCTGAAAAAATCATCTGGTTGCGGGTGTTTAAAAGCCCAGCGCCGGATGTACGTTTTAAACGCATAATCAAAACGGTCTGGTCCAATAACGGAATTGCGCAAAACATTAAGGCCACCCGCAGTTTTAAAATAATACATTCCATAATCGCGAAATCCCATCGCCTCGGGCGGCGTCATCAAAGGATCTTTGCTTCTTTTCAATGTGAAAGCCATACTCAGGATAGCCCTGTTAGTTGTGTCGCCATATTCACCGTTATTAAATGAATTAGATGCGTAGCCATTGATAAAGGTGTTCATTCCTTCATCCATCCACATAAAAGCCCGCTCATTAGTTCCTACTATCATTGGGAACCAATTATGCCCGATTTCGTGGGTAACGTCGTGCCATAAACTTGCCTTCTTTATTTTATAACTACAAAAAATAATTCCCGGATATTCCATGCCTAATGCCACGCCTGCAACAACAACTGCCGAATTCCAGGGATATTCGAAGTAGTTCTTTGAATAAAATTCTATGCTTTGTTTTAAGTATTGTGTGCTTCTGCCATAAGCGTCATAACCTGCACTTTCCGACGGATACACCGCCATGGCAATGCCCTTTCTTCCGGAAGGGAAATTTATTCGCGCTGCATCCCATATAAATGCTTTTGAAGCAGTCCATGAAACATCTCTTGAATTATACATTTTAAAATGCCACGTTAGCGTTCCATTCTTTGATGGCCTCGCAGATGGATTTTCTATCTCGCTTTCATTGATGATAAAAATAGTACTATCGCTAGTTCTTGCGCGCTTCAGCCTGCTTATTTCAGTTGATGTTAATACTTCATTTGGATTTTGCAGATCTCCGGAAGCCGCTACCATCATTCCCGCAGGCACTGTAATGAAATAATCAAAATTTCCATACTCACAATAAAACTCGCCGAGGCCCATGTATGGCAGAGTGTTCCAGCCATTAATGTCATCGTACACGCACATCCGTGGGTACCACTGTGCCAATTGATATATCACACCATTCTTTGTGTACAATCTGCCCATGCGGTCGGCGCCATATTGAGGTATGGAAAAAGAATAAAGAACCTCAATATTAATCTTATCGCCATTAGGCTTCATTGAAAAGGGCAGGCGCAACTGCATTCGCGTATCGGTTATTACCGGTACGATATCATATTTTTTGCCCTTGTATAACACTGACGCATAGACGATGTGATAACCTCCTTTCGTATATCCTTTTACGTCAAACCTGTCGCCGGTTATTAGGGTAGTGGCTGCGCCGCGCGAATCAGGATTAAAAAGATTTTGATCTAACTGAAGCCACAAATAATTTAATGTGTCCGGGCTGTTATTTGTATAGTTGATGGAGACAGTTCCTTTAAGAGTTGTATCTTTTTCTTCCAGTGTTGCGTGTATAATATAGTTTGCGCTGTTTTGCCAATACTTTGGGCCCGGC
This sequence comes from uncultured Chitinophagaceae bacterium, assembly GCA_963823305.1. Lineage (GTDB taxonomy): Bacteria > Bacteroidota > Bacteroidia > Chitinophagales > Chitinophagaceae > Ginsengibacter. Next base: position 675,630 of record CAWGLC010000003.1, on the reverse strand, counting down.
GCACCATTGGCGCTTCTGTATTCATTTCCGTTAGAAGTAAAAAATAGAGGGTCAAATACTTTATTGTGGTCGTACGTAGATGAATCTTGGGAAAAGCAATTGTGTGAAAGGATAAAAAAAGAAAGATAGAATAAAAAAAAGGCGATTTTTTTCATGGTGAATTTTTATGATAACAAAGATAGAGGTTTCACATTATGCCTTGGTGTATGTTTTACAATAATGGATTCTGAATTATAATTTCAATAATTTTGAAATAGAATAAACAATTGCCGGTTTGAGATAGTAAAAAGATTCATTACTAAATAGCCGCGGAACGGGCAAATTTCATTATGTATTCAACGAACAACAAATAGTGTAAATGGATATATCATTCTTTAAGGAAAGCCTGGCAGGCGATACGCCACCGGAAAACGCCACCGTGCATTTAAAGGCATTATGGTATGATAAAAAAGGAGATTGGAATAGTGCGCATGATCTTATCCAGGATTTACAGGATAAAAATGCCGCATGGATACATGCGTATCTTCATCGTAAAGAAGGTGATGTTGCCAATGCAGATTATTGGTACAGGCTCGCCGGAAAAAAAAGATATTCGGGAACAATCGAAGAGGAGTGGGAGGAACTATTAAAAGCGCTCATATCCTGAAAATGCTTTCATATTTGCATCGGCTGTGGGTGTAAAGTTCTAAAATGATGCGGACTTTCCTATGTAATAAAGAGCCGGAACTTTAGCAATGGATATTAGTTTGACTATTAATAACAACCATGATGATCATACCTTCAAAACCTTTATCTTTTTTCCTCTTTTTGTTGCTAATCATGTGTTCATGTGCCCAAAAAATTAAGATTGATCTGAACATCAATAGCTTTTATAAGCCGGCTGAAAATCCCATTTTAAGCGCCGACTCATCATTCACATTTACAGATCCTGTTACAAAAAAAATAGTAAGGTGGCAACAGGCTGATGTATTTAACCCCGCAGCTATAATAAAAGATAATAAAGTTTACCTGCTATATCGCTGCGAAGATAATCCTGCCGCTGCATTAGGTGGAAGAACCTCACGGTTAGGCTTAGCCGAAAGCGAAGACGGGATTGATTTTAAGAAATTTTCTACACCGGTCTTATATCCTGACAGCAGCCAATTTATGCAATATGATTATCCTGGCGGATGTGAAGATCCGCGATTAGTACAAACAGAGGATGGGACGTATGTGGTAACCTACACATCGTGGAATAACAAAGTGGCCAGGTTGTCCATAGCATTTTCAAATGATCTTTTTCATTGGCAGAAGAAAGGCCCTGCATTTGCAAAAGCCTATAACGGAAAGTTCCTGAATTCGTGGAGCAAATCCGGATCCGTTATAACAAAATTTGTAAATGGTAAACAGGTAGCAGCAAAAATTAATGGTAAATATTGGATGTACTGGGGCGAGCATTTTATTAATATAGCATCTTCAGATAATTTATACGACTGGAATCCGGTTTTAAATAATTCGGGCGATTTAAAATATCTTGCTGTTCCCCGCCCGAAAAAGTTTGACAGCGACCTTACAGAATGCGGACCACCCGCCATCATTACTGGTAAGGGCATTGTGCTTTTGTATAATGGTAAAAACGCTACCGATGAAAATGCTGATCCAGGATTGCCCCGCGGCACTTATTCTGTAGGAGAGATAGTGTTTGATAAAAATGATCCGCAGAAAGTGATCAGCAGATCTGATACCTCTTTTTTGAAACCTTCCTTACCGCATGAGATGAGCGGCCAATACAAAGCAGGTACTACGTTTGCCGAAGGCCTGGTTTTTTTTAATCAGAGGTGGTTTCTTTATTATGGAACGGCCGATTCTTTTGTTGGTGTCGCTGTTACCAAATGACCTTCACATCTTTGATGATTAGCGATGGATCATCGATTAAAGAGCCACCTGATTAGAGTGGCTCTTATCCCCAATTTAGGTATTTTGGAAACCTAAACTTCCTGATAAAAAATAAATCTTTGAAAAAAGTTTGGGTATAATTTTTTGCTGTTGAAAGTTTGGGTTTAAGTTTATTCAATATTTATAACCAATATTTTTATAGAACAAATTTGCCTTAATGAAAAGAATGGTTCAATACATAATTTGTAGTATTATAAAAATCATTAGCAATTTTCGCCTGAACGATTCATGCCCGATTTGATTATTCAAACCACCTGTATTGATGCGCCAACGTCATTACCTGGGCTTTTGAATTTACCTGCAATTTTTCATAAACATTTGAGATATGTTTGCGCACCGTTAGTGTACTGATGCCAAGTGTTTCGGCAATGCGTTTTGCATCGAGGCCATGAATGGTATGCTTAAGAATTTCCTTTTCTCTTTCAGACAACAAAGAACTAATCTGGTTATCCTTTTCTTTTTCTTTTTCGTGGCCAGCATTACTTGATAACTTACCAAGCAGGTTAAAAGCTTTCCTGGCGATTGCGGGACTCATTTGGGCGCCGCCATATTCTTTACAATTTGTGATGGCGTTATGAAGTTCAATAGCGGTATCATCTTTAAGTAAATATCCACTTGCTCCGGATTGTATTCCTTCAAAAAGTTTTTCGTCATCATCAAAAACAGTTAGTATAATAAAATGTATGTGAGGATAAAGCGGTTTTGCAATCTGGATAGTCTGTATTCCGTTAAGCTCCGGCATTTCAAGATCTACAAATATGATTTCCGGCTGTTTATGAAGCGGTAATCCCTGTAATTGCTCAATACAATCGTGGCCGTTGATTGCCATAAATACCAGATTCAGATCATCAAAAGGAGTTATTTTTTGTTGAAAAGTATTACGGTTGACTGCTTTATCATCTACAAGTGCTATTGAAGTAGGCATTGTGGGATTTTTTACAAAAAAAATAATTTAAAGTCTATCCAACAATACTAAGTATGTAGTATCGATTGACCTGATAGATTGATCGCAGTTCCACCGTTTTCGCTTTTTTCTATACACAAAAGTAATCCGGAATCTTGGGCTCGCGCTTTCATATTTTTTATGCCGTTTCCATTGCTGGCATAGTTGTCATCAGCAAAGCCACTGCCGTTGTCACAGATTGTAATCTGCAAAATCCGATCGCTTTTAAAATCTATATGAATAACAGAACAAGCACTGTGTTTTAAAGCATTGGTACAAGCTTCCTGTATAATCCGGAAAATATTAAGAGCATGAACCGGGGAAAAAGACACATCGTTCACAATGCTTTCAGTAATTTCCACATTTACATTCGGATAAGTAGATACAACCTTCCTGATATAATTTTTAAATCTGTCGCTGATCCCTGTCAGCAAAATTCTTTCTTTATTAGATGCCCATATAGTGTCGCGCAAATTGCTCATAAGTTCTATCGCATTAATCTTAAGATTGGTAAAAGCATTTTCACCCGCATTTTTTTTATTGACAATCATGTCATCCACATTGGCAATAATCGCTGTCGCATAAGCGCCCATGTTATCGTGAAGGTCTGCAGCGATGCGTTTCCGCTCTTTCTCTTCTGCATGTATTATCGCTTCATGTGATAAACGTTTTTCTTCTTTCATAAGAAACGAAAGTTTCAGTTCCTGTTTTTTTCGATAAATCTTAAAAAGAAGAAAAGCCGATGTTATTAATAATAGCAATAGCATAAGGGAACCAAAGAGGAGATAATTTTTTTTAATAATAGCCAGTTTTTGATTAGTAATAATATTTTCTTTCTTCTGTACTTCATATTTACCTTCAATTTCTGCGAGGGCATTTGCAGAATTTTTTTCGTACAAGGAATCTTTCAGCGTTATGATTTTTTTCAGCGTTTCGCCATACATTTTATAATCGCCGGCTACGTTATAATTTTGCGCCAATGCATCGTACAACAGCGGCAGCTTGGAAGTGAGGCCATTTTGTTCGGCTATTTTAATGCCTTCTAAAGAAGCTGCAATTCCTTTCTGCGGCTCATTGTTGTGATAATAGTAAACAGCGAGCTGACTCATATCGCTCACGATAAAAAAGGGATCTCCAATTTGTTTCCTGATGGCTACCACCTGTATCAGCGCATCTTCTGCCTGTTTATTTCGTTTGGTTGCGCTCATGATGTCGGCTTTTATCGCCAGCGAATTCGCCAGTGATGTCAGGTTTTCAAACTTTTCTGCAAGCGGAATTGCCTTGTTGATAAAGTATTCCGCGGAATCATTTTTGCCTATTGAATTGTATGCGCTGGCAATGTCTGCATAAATAAAACTGATATATTCTCCATATCTTTCGAGATCGCTTGCTGCAGGATATTGTAAGGCGGCTTTGAAAAAACTTATAGCTTCTGCATTTTTATCCATTTCCATGTTCACCCATCCCATGCCCGTTTCCGCAAGTAATTCATTAAGCGTATCATGAGCAGTTTGGGATTCGTTTAATAAAGTATAATAAGTTGCGAAGCTTTCTTTATAGTGATCTGATTTAATAAGTAGGCTACCTTTTGTTGCTACAAAATTTAAATACAATTGCTTTTCATTCTTATTATTCTTAAGCAAGGAAATATAGTAGTTGCTAATAGATAATGCTGAATCAATTTTTCCCTTTTTAATAAGATAATTTACAAAATAATAATCTGAAAGAATTATGTCGTGACTGTTGTGTGCGGCTTCGCTCAGGCTTTTAGCGAGGCTTGCATATTTATACAACGTATCAGTAGAAAGGGAATGTCTTTTTTTACATAATGAAAATATTGTCTGGAGTTTTACAGCATTGTTATCAGCAATAAATATTTCATGTTTCAGGCTGTCGATCGTGTGGGTTTGAGAGCAAACTTTTTCGGAGACAAACAAGCAAAAGAGCGTAATAAACAAAAGCCACATTCTTCGCATATAACTCAGTTTAGTTAGGTAATTATACCACCCTCATCAAATAGCATTTATAGAACCTGCCGGAATTCAATTATACAAATTAAGAATTTACCAGAAATGCAATGAAAATATTTAAACGATTGACTGGTGATAACTTGTTGGTTATATCGCGATATCATCCCTATTCTGAAACATCAGGCGTGACTGGCCTTTGAAATAAAATAAAAATTAAGGATAAGGTAAAGTCCTAATAAAACCTGCGCCGTGATCATATCAAACTTATTTGCCTGTTTCAATTGGTTTGATTTTACAAGTTTTAAAGAATAAGCATTTGCCGTAATAATAATAAAAATAAAAAACAGCGTAATGCCATGGAGCGTGTCAACCAGTGTAAATGAAGTTGATTCCGGCAGGGAAGAGTCTATAATATATTTATTGCCAATAACAGCGAATAAAGCGCCTACGCTTAGCCCAAACCGTGAGTCAATTCCGTCGGCATGAATGTAAAAACAAACGTAGGCAATCAGGAAAGCGATATACATGCCTATAAACATTTTCCAGAATAATCCTGAAGCATTCCTGGTGATGCTAAGCCTTACTCTGAATGAACTGTATTCAGAATGTGGTTTTGCATAAGAGGGATCGCCAAATGCGGTTTCATAAATTTTAGTTCCGACGGAAATAGCACAACTATCTATATTCCATCCGCTCAGTGTGAAGCGGGGATCATAATGCTTTCCGAGTGTGTCGGCAATAAAGACCAGCGAATGAGAATCAAATTGTGAGTTCTCGATAGATAAACGCAGCTTCTGGCTGTCAAAAGGGAAATCTTCAATGCGCCAGGAATCCTTCATCTGGCATTGCAATTTCATCAATAAATAAAATTCATTTCCGGAGCTATCAACTGTAGCAAAAGATCTCGTTACATTTTTGGAAAGAGGCACTTCGAGATTTTGCAAAAAATCAAAATCCCTGTTTTTATATTTTAGCCAAAGCCAGAAAGAGACATAATATTCTTTTTGCTTAAAGTCAATATCATGAATGCTCGTTATGTATATGCCAACCCTAACTGTGTCAGGTTTCGAAGACTGTGCCTTACAAAATGAAACGCATAAAAGAAGTGGAATAAAAAAGCAGAAAGCTTTACTCATCTGATGGTTTAAAAACGAAAGTTATAAAACCATCATTAAAAAACAAGATGATTTTTTTCTTATGGCCTAAAAAAGTTCCTTTCAAGCATCCTGCTTTTTTATCTCACTTTTGAAAAAAACTATTTGACGTCGTTGGTCACCTTCTGTTTTAATTTTCGTGAAGGCAGATAAATTTGAAATCCTACATTCAGATTTAAATCACCTTGAGTAGTAGCGTTACCAAAACCAAGTATCCCATTATATTTCAACAAAGTTTCGAGACCAACATTTGGTGTTATAAAATATGCATATCCTGGCCCAATGCCCAATCCGAGGCCATTAGTGCTGGCACCCCCTGAAACATTAGCGCCCATGATTCCGACATTTCCCTCTAAGAAAAACCTGGAATGTCTTAACGGAGTATTGACGTCTTTACCTGAAAGATAAAAGCGCGCTAAAGCGCCAACCCCATAATCAGTGGTAGTAAATCCAGACCCGGTTGTAAGGCTAAAGTTCAGGTAGGCGCCCAGCGCAAGATTGTCTTTGACAAAAAATGCAAGTTTGGGATCAATGGTCATCGAAAAGGCTGAACCGGATTTTAAACCGATGTCAAAATTTGCAATATCGCCGCCAGCTAATATATTGCCCTTTTGAATTTGTGAGAAACCCGGAACCGACAATAAACAAATTGCTGATAAAAATAAAAAGCATGTCTTTTTCATAAATTCTTTTTTAATTGTTTTTAAAAGTGTGAAATGGTGCCCACCGGTGAAAATCAATTGCTCAGATAAATCAAGGGAGTGACATCTTTTACAAATAAAATTTTATGAGTTAGTTTTATGAGTAAATGCAGATGTGTTCTTGATGAATTAGATTGCTTTCCAAGGGTTGACATGACCATTAATTTAAAAGGGTGCAAATCAAAAAAAATGCCATCAAATATCTTAATCCATAATATGGTTTTTCTTTCAGCTTTTGCGGATCTCGTTTCACAGCCAATAAAATTTTTATGATTAAAGAAAAGATACTGGTAATAGGCGCTTGTGGCCAAATTGGCGTTGAACTTACGCTTGAACTTAGAAAATTGTATGGAGGTTCACAGGTAGTAGCATCGGATCTGCGTGAAGAAAATGACTTATTGAAAGGCACCGGCCCTTATGTAAGCCTCGACGTAATGAACAAGGAAATGCTTCATGTGCAAATAATTCGGCAAAATATTACCCAAATTTACCTTCTTGCCGCTATTTTATCGGCAACCGGCGAAAAAAATCCCAACCTTGCCTGGAGTCTCAATATGCAAAGCCTGCTGAACGTATTGGAAATTGCAAAGGATGAACAGCTTCACAAAGTTTATTGGCCCAGCAGCATCGCGGTTTTCGGACCCACTTCGCCAAAAATAAATTGTCCGCAGCAAACTGTTATTGAGCCGATAACTGTGTATGGCATCAGTAAATACGCAGGAGAATTTTGGTGTAACTATTACAATCATCGTTACGGACTTGATGTAAGAAGCTTGCGTTATCCGGGTCTCATAAGTTATAAAAGCGAGCCTGGCGGCGGCACAACTGATTATGCTGTCGAAATATTTTATGATGCGATCTCTGAAAAAAAATATGATTGCTTTTTAAAGGAAGATACTTTTCTGCCAATGATGTATATGCCTGATGCTATAAGGGCGACAATAGAATTAATGGAAGCGGATGCTTCTAACATCTCGATCCGAACTTCCTATAATATTTCGGCAATGAGTTTTTCTCCAAAAGATATAAGTAATGAGATCAAAAAACACATACCTGATTTTAAAATAATCTATCAGCCAGATTACCGGCAAGCTATTGCTGAGAGCTGGCCGCAGAGCATAGACGACAGCGTAGCAAAAAAAGATTGGAAATGGAAACCGGCCTACTCTCTTGAAAATATGACCCGCGAAATGCTAAATAATATCAATAAATCTCCTCAAAAAAACGGGTAAAAAAAATTCAATTTCAATAAAAGAAATTTCTTACTAAACCGGTTTTCTTTCTTTGCAGCGACTGATTTTCAAACCATATATTTCTTCGCTTAACACAGAATTGTCAATAAATAGCAATAATCGCATATTTAATTAATGACGATTATAAAAGAAACAGAGTGAAATGGGTATGGACCGGATTTGGAATATGTGTTGTATTATCTGTGATTCTGATTGTAGCTATTTTGTCGAGCGTACATTATTAATTGATAGTTTGCGTGTCGCCGGATGCTATTTTTTTTGTTTTCACGTTTGCTCTGGCTTATCTGGTCGCTTCTTTTGCGAAATTGACTTAACAATTGTTTGTCCTTGTAAAATTTGTTTTGAGTCTTTAACTTTTGAAAGAGAATTTGTATAGGCGTCTTTCACGAGTTTTTTGATATATATTTTGGGAAATATTTTTTTGTCTGTCACAAGAATATAACGATACTGATTACCTTCTCCTAAAAGAATTTTCTTTGGGTCAGAAAGTTCGCTGCCCCAATAAAAACCAAAATGAACATTTTTACTTGAGCGTCCCACAGCAATGGAACAAATGGTGTGTCCAACCTTGTCTGTGGGCGACCAGCCAAAGGCGACAGCATTGTAGTTGTCATATATTAATTCGTTTGCTTGAGGACAAAGGTCCCAGGCAAAGTCTCGCAGCCACATAACTAAATCTATGATTTCGTCTCCAAATGGTTTAAGAAACTTCAAAAGGTCTTTTGTTTGATCTTTGCTCATTTGTGAATTTATTTTGCGTGTCACAAGCTGCTTACTACTATCAGTAAGATTTTAGTAAGACTACCTAAAAAACTTTATAAATCCAACACATCTTTCATGCTGAAAATCCCTTTTTTATTGTAAATGAATTCTGCAGCAAGCAATGCGCCGGCGGCAAAACCTTTCCTGTTATGTGCCGTATGAATAATTTCTATATCATCTACATCAGAGCTGTACTTGACTGAATGCGTTCCCGCTGCGGGATCTATTCGTTTACTTAGAATGGCAAGTTCTTCAGCCTCAGCAGATGGCCGGTTTACCCATTTATTTTTATGAGATGATGCTTCAATAATTGCTTCTGCAATCGTAATGGCCGTTCCGCTGGGTGCGTCTTTTTTTTCTGTGTGGTGTATTTCTTCGATGCTTACATCATACTGTAATTGTTTACTCATAAGGGCTGCAAGCTTTTTATTCAGCTCAAAAAAAATATTAACGCCAATGCTGAAATTGCTTGCGTATAAAAATGAGGCGTTAAGCTCTTTACATTTTTGCTGCACGATGTTCATCTCATTAAGCCATCCCGTTGTTCCGCACACTACAGGTAATCCGGCATCAAAACAAAGCAGGATATTATGTACAGCACTTTGCGGGCTTGTAAATTCAATGGCAACATCAGCCTTTTGAAGATTTTCTTTTGTAAGTTCATCCAGGTTTTTGTCGTCTATCTTTAAAACAATATGATGTTTTTTTTGTAAAGCGATCTCTTCTATCGCTTTACCCATTTTGCCATAACCTAACAATGCAATATTCATAAACTGTAAATAAAAAATATTAAAATTTAAATAGTAAGATTAAGGAAATTCACACCAAAATTCGTGTAATTATTGCAATCAGCCAATAAAGTAAAACCTATAGCGGCGGCAACGAAGCCCTGGGAGGCTTGTCTTTAAAAAAGAATACAAAAGATACGCCCGGACCATTACCCGAAGTATTTAAGCCGGGACGAATTTTCATGGCAATATCAGGGCTTACATCAAACGCTTTCAAATGTGCATCAACTGTGGCATCCACTACATTCAACCCCCAAAAAATAAGAAAAAATAAAACTGAATAGTCAATGTTTTGGCGGAACTCGTTCCTTACGGTTCGCAGGTTATTAACGCCGTATAACCTGTATTGCAAGTTAACCAGTGTATCATTTGCTGTTGAACTATCCGACAGGATGATCACTGCTTTTCTTAAAACCTTATATGTTTTTAAATTATAAAAAAAAATGCCCGCCGTGGTGCCCAACGCGCCATAAATAATTGGAATTTTCCAATATTTTCTATTATATGCCTGGCCCCAGCCAGGCAATATTGCTGAACGAAGCATGGCTACTTTTGGATCGTATTTTTTCTTCACAGCGGTATCTTGTGCAAGAATATTTTTCCTGCTTGAATCCACTAAGGAAGGATTGCTTCTTAAAAGTACCGTGTCTTGTTTTTGCTGGGCAAATGTTTTTACACCATGCAACATGAAAAGAAAAAAAAATGAAGAAAGTAAAAATAGTTTTAGCATAAGCTTAGTCCACGGGAACCTGCATCTTCTCTAAGATAGAACTTAATTCCTCCATCGAAAAATAATCCAAAGTAATGCTGCCGGTCCCTTTTTTATTTTGTGTCATTTTCACTTTAGTGCTGAAGTGGGATGCTAAATTATCTTCAATTTTCTTTAAAGATGGCGGTAGTGTGGCTTTTACCGAATTATTAACACCCTCTTTTGCAGGTGCATACAGCTTCCTTACAAGATCTTCCGTTTGCCGGACAGAGAGTTCTTTATTTTTTATTTCATTAAAAATATACAATTGCTTATCAACCAGATCTACATTGATGAGTGCCCGTGCATGGCCCATGCTGATATATTCCGTTTCTTACAGCAGCCTGTATATCCGGGGGCAATTTTAATAAACGCATATAATTTGTTACGGTGCTTCTTTCTTTACCCATTCGCTCCGCAAGTTGTTCCTGGGTATAATCAAGCTCATCCATTAATTGCCGGTAGCTTAGTGCAATTTCTATTGCGTTAAGATCTTCGCGCTGTAAGTTCTCAAGCAATGCAAGCTCAAGTATTTTCGAATCTTTCGCTTCGCGGATATAAACCGGAACATCTGCAAGCCCGGCAATTTTTGCGGCCCTGTATCGCCTTTCACCCGCAATGATCCTGTATTTTCCATTGGAAAGTTTTGACACCGTTAGCGGCTGAATAATATCATGCATTTTTACCGATGCAGCCAGTTCGCTTAATGAAGTTGCATCAAAATCATGTCTTGGCTGATCAGGGTTTGGTTCTATAAGATGCAATGCAATCCGGGTATTAATAGAAGTAGGTTTTTCCGGAATTTCTTTTTTTAAATTATTGGTTGTTGCCGACAAGATCTGCATCTATATTTTGTAACAAAGACCTGATGCCTTTTCCTAATGCATCTTTTTTATTCGGAATACTCATATTCAATTTTTTTTGTTGAAAAAATATTCAACATGCTTAGGGATGTTCCATCACTTTTTGCTTTTGAGAAATTTTTGTCATATTATTTCTTTGAAGAATTTCTTTCGCAAGGTTTAAATAATTGATGGCTCCTTTACTTTCTGCATCATAAAGAATAGCGGGCTTTCCAAAACTGGGCGCTTCACTGAGTCGTGTATTGCGATGAATAATAGCTGGTAAAAACGAGGTCTTCGAAATGCCTCCTTACTTCGCTTACCACCTGGTTGCATAGACGCAAGTCTTCCATCGTACATTGTCATTAATAAGCCTTCTATTTGTAATGAAGTATTTAACCTGTTTTGTACAATTTTGATCGTATTTAATAATTTGCCAAACCTTCCAGCGCAAAAAATTCTGCCTGAACGGGCACTAACACGCTGTCGGCAGCCGTTAACGCATTTACAGTTATAAGTCCCAAAGAAGGCGAGCAATCAATTATAATAAAATCGTATTGGGCCTTTATATCTTTTAAAATATTTTTTAATACGCTTTCCCTGTCGGGATAATTGATCATTTCAATTTCTGCGCCCACAAGATCTATATGCGATGGGATAAGATCAAGGAAAGGAATTTCCGTTTTCAATATAACATCTTTTGCAGGTGTTTCATTTACCATGCAATCATAAACGCCGGTTGTTACATTATGCAAATCAAACCCGACTCCGGTAGTACTGTTCGCCTGCGGATCTGCATCTACCAATAAGGTTTTATACTCAAGCACAGCAAGGCTGGCGGCAAGATTTATCGCTGTCGTTGTTTTTCCTACACCGCCTTTTTGATTTGCTATCCCTATAATTTTACCCATATATTTAATTGCGCAATAATTTTTTAGGTTATAAATTCAATATATAAAATCTTTTATTTGGTCAAAGGCCGCTAAAGTAAACATTAATTTAAAGACCGGTGTTTAATATTGTCTCAAAATGAGCTTTCAATAAAACTCAATAAAGATGTTTTGGAAAAATTTAATGCCAGATTGGCAAATTTAAATATTAGGCTTAATATTAGGGAACATTCGGATTGCAAAAAGGTTTATTAATCAACCAGTTTCTAACAATTTATTATTTTTAGGTTAATAAGAGATAAAATTAAAAGATGTATCTAATAATAAGCGGAACAAACCGGGTTGGAAGCCATACGGAAAAAGTCGCCACCGAATACCAAAGACTGCTTAAAGAAAAGGGCATTGATGCTAAAATTCTTACTTTAAAAAATCTTGATGTTCTTAGCCGCACACACGGCATTTTTGAAAGTTGAAGAAGAAGTTTTAATTCCCGCCCAAAAATTTATTTTTATATTACCCGAATATAACGGAACATTTCCCGGTGTTTTAAAAGCAATGATTGATAATACTGATGTTCGTAAAGTTTGGTTGCATAAAAAAGCACTTGCTCACGGGCATTTCCACCGGCAGAGCGGGAAATTTAAGGGGAATGGATCATCTTTCAGCTTCATTGCATTATTTGAAAATGAATGTGCATCATAATAAGCTTCCCATTTCTGTTATTGATAAAGTAATGGATACTGATGGCCACTTAAATGAGGAGACTTTGAAAGTTATTAATGAACAATTGGATGAATTTATAGAATTTTAATTTATTTGAACACACTAATATCTTAAATTAATGCGTACACCATTGGGAGCTTTGCTCTTTGTTGTTTTATGATTTTGCTGGACAGCTATGTTTTCCAGGCGATTAAAACTGTCAGCCATTCCGCTTCTCCAAAAACAAGAACTATTATTTTTCGATTTTCTGGGCCATTTCTGTTTTAGCCATTGTGGGGTTTTTGATTTTTATTTTTACCGGCCCCGACTTTTTAAATAAAAAAATAAGGACCTATCTTTTTGCAACAATCCTAGGATTATTTTTTGCAGAGTTTGTTGCCATTGTTTTCTTTTTGGTGGATGATGTGAGAAGATTGATCCAATGGGCAAGCGGTAAACTTTTTTTTAATAATACAGAAGGAGAGATAATTAATGAAGATGGTATCAGCACGGTCGGTATTTTTAAGCTGGCTGGGTTTAGCGGCGGGAGGCACTTTGTTTGGAAGTTTGGTTTATGGATTCAGCAATAAATATAATTATAAGGTTAAAAGCGATTGCAACTCAAGTTTGATAATCTTCCGCCATCATTTAAAGGATTGAGAATTTTACATTTCAGTGATGTGCATTCCGGTAGCTTCACGAATAAAAAAGCAGTCATGCGGGGTGTAGATAAAATTATTGCCGAAAAAGCCGACATCGTTATTTTCAGTGGCGATCTTGTAAATGATAAGACCACCGAAATGGCAGAATTATATGGATGTTTTTAGTAAAGTAAAAGCACCGATGGGTGTCTATTCCACCTTTGGAAATCATGATTACGGAGATTATGTTAGCTGGCCTCAAAACGGCGTGACAAAAGAACAAAATCTTAAAAAATCTCGAAAAAGTACATGCCGACATTGGGTTGGCGATTGTTGATGGATGAACATGTTGTTATTAGAAAAGAAATGGAGAACAAATCGCATTGATCGGTATTCAAAACTGGAGCGCAAAAGCGCGGTTTCCAAAATACGGCAACATGGCAAAAGCTTACGCCGGCTCTGAAAAATATCCTTTTAAAATTTTAATAAGCCACGATCCCAGCCATTGGGATGCGCAGGTGCGGCCGCAATATGGCGATGTTGATCTTACTTTAAGCGGCCATACTCATGGAATGCAATTTGGCGTTGAAATTCCCGGGTTTAAATGGAGCCCTGTTCAATATGTTTATAAAGAATGGGATGGCTTGTATGAAGAAGGAAAACAAAAGTTGTATGTAAATCCGGGCTTTGGGTTTATTGGCTATCCTGGCCGCGTGGGAATTTTGCCGGAGATAACAGTGATTGAGTTTACGTAAATCCGAAAGAAAATTTTTGCACTCTTAAAAAAAGTACGTTTCACAGCGAATAAAACTTAAATAAAAAATAGTTGCCTCGGAAAAATAATTGACACTTTCAATCCGTTTATTATTCATCAACGTAAATGCTGTAATAAAAAAATTAACTGTTGAAGATATCAACCCATTATAGCGAAATAAATCTGCTGGATGTAAAATACAGCGCGGCAGATAAACGCTCTAAACATCATGTTAAACGTTTTAAGCTGAAATACTTTTTTAGGTGGTTGAGAAAAGAACCGCTAAAATTTATTGCTTACATATCCGCCGTTGCTTTGATCTATGTTACTTGCTTATTTGTGCAATTTGCGAGGGCCCAGCATAAAAATGGTCAGAATTTCAATGTCTCTGAGCGATCTGCCAACAGCATTAGCAGGTAAATAATTATTGAAAAATTTTCTTGTTGCCACAGGTTAAAATTTATTCTTCCACATCATGCTTTCAACAGGTTTATCAATTTGCCCGCTGTATTTGGCATCTTTCTTTTGATTGTATTTCACCTCAATTTCTCCCTCCACCGGGAAATAGATCAGCTGTCCAATAGGCATGTTCTTATAAATTTTTACGGGTTGCTTTACCGAAATTTCCAGCGTCCAGTTGCCACAAAAACCTACATCGCCTTTTCCTGCTGTAGCGTGAATGTCAATGCCAAGGCGGCCTGTAGAGGATTTCCCTTCGAGAAAAGGCACATGCGCGTGCGTTTCAGTATATTCTTCGGTAACGCCCAGGTAAAAAATATGTGGATATAAAACGAAGCCTTCTTCCGGAATTTCAAAGTAATCTATGGCATTGTGTTTTTTTGCATCAAGAATGTGTTCTTTATAGGTGGCCAGCCATTTTCCTAAATGCACATCATAAGAATTACTTCCAAGGCACTCCCGGTCATACGGTTCGATTTTAATAGTACCTTTCTTTATCTCTTCAAGAATAGTTTTATCAGACAGGATCATTTATTTGCTGTTATTTTATCTTTTGCAAAATAATTCATACATCTGCAAAAGAAGCTTAACTTTTTTTTCAATGCCTTTGTTTTATCAACATAATATCAACCAAACCGCAAAACTTGCTATATGGCACATAACCGAAAATGAAAATTTTTTTCTTGAAAAAATTCATTTGCAAAAAGATATAAAACATCCGCACAAAAGGCTGCAACACTTTGCAGGGCGATATTTGCTCACTATTTTGCACCCTGAATTTCCGTTGCATTTAATTGAAATTGCAGAATCAAATAAACCCATTTTATCCGGCGGAGAGTTTCATTTTTCTATCTCTCATTGCGGTGATTTTGCCGCAGCAATTGTCAGCGAAAATGAAAGCGTGGGAATTGATGTGGAAATTGTAACTCCGAAAATTGAATTTATAAAAAATAAATTTTTGTTGCCCGGGGAATTAAAACTGCTCCCTGATGCCGGTACAAAATTTCTTACACTATTCTGGAGCTGCAAAGAGGCTGTTTACAAATGGTATGGAAAAGGCGGCGTGGACTTTAAGGAACACATTCGCATAAACAATATAACGGTAAGCGATACACGAGGAACTATTGAATGCACATTTGTAAAAAGTATTGAAAAAGAATTAAGTATTGATTTTTATATTTTTGAAAACCTTTGCCTCGCCTGGGTTGTAGCTTAATGTTCATTATTCCGTATTGTATAAAGTATCATCCGGATACAGTTGCCGGATCCCTGCCTTGATTTAATGTTCCAAAAGATTTGGATCATCAAATAAACTGATGTCGATAGAGTCCTGTCCGGCGATGCCTTCTATTGAACCTTTTATGTGGGCAGAATTTAAAAGAACCTTTTCCAGTTGTTTCTCCCTTGCTTTCCAGAGACGTTCCATGGAATCTCTTTCTTTTTGTATGCCAACTTTCATGGCAAAAAATCCCTCCCGAATGGCTTTCCATTGCTCACTAAATTCGTTGCTTGTTAAATAATCATAAAGCAAGTGCATTTTATCGCCTTTATTTTCCTGGCTTTTTGCGGAGGTATAAATCCGGATAATTCCATCGCGCAAAACACCGGCAAGTGCTTTCACTTCAGAAAAGGTGCAGATCCAAATGCCTTCTTTCAGCCCAAAGCAATCCATTTCTTTTGGCATTGTCTTCGTGACCAGCACACCGATATCGGCTCCTGTGCTGCGCATGTCTTTTTTAAATTTTTCTATCCAGTCGGGTCCAAAATTTTCGGTGCGTTTGCTCTCATAAATGATCTTGCCGCATTCCTGGCCAAAATTATTTCTTACCATTTGAATGCAATCTGCTCCTTTCACGCCTTTGCCCACTTCGGTAACTATATCGAACGGAAAAGCGTTCCTCAACATTTCTTCCAGCGCCGTTTCCTGTACTTCGCCTTGCAATTGCATCGAGCCCTGGTCTGCCTTACGTTTCATTTCAGCAGCTAATTTTTTCTGATCTTCCAGTTGTTTTTCAAGTTCTCTTAATTTTAAATTATGCTCGTTCTCTTTAATTGCATTCTTGTCCATTTCCTGTTTTCTGATCAGTTCACTTAGCGTTGCTCTTTCTTCTGATAATTTTTTTTGCAAAGCAATTTCCATTTCTTCTTCTCTGTTCTTTAACTCCTGCACCTTCTTTAAAAACTCAAGTTCCTTTTGTCTGGCAGACTTTAATTTTTCTTCATTATCAAGATTGGCCTGTTGCAAAATTTTTAATTGATTTTCAAAATCGTTGCTGATAGATTTTCTGAGTTTTTCCTGTACTTCATTTTCGATTTTTAATTTTTCCTTTTGCATTCTTTCAGCAAACATTTCATTAGCCTGTTCTTTCTTTTTTTCAAAATCTTTTTGCTGTTCCTCAAGGTTTTTTTGCTGTTCAGTAAATTGTTTTAATAGCTTTTGACGATCAGCATTAAATTTTTCTTCGTATTCTTTTTCCAGTGATTTTGCTATAGCATCTTCAGGTGCGAATTCGTTTTTACAATTGGGGCAGGTAATTAATGTGGGCATATTTCTTTCTTTAAAAAAATAATCAATTTGCAATAAAAAGCATGAACTAACGGCAGAGTGGTTTGTTAAAAAATGTCAGGCAATTTCAAGTAAATAATTAGCATCTATTTTTAGCACTTTATGCAATCCTTTCAAAAAGGCTACATCAGCCTTGCGCTTGCCGGAAAGTATTTCAGAGATTTTTGATTTACCAAGTCCAAGTTCCTCCGCCAATTTTGCCTGCGTCATTTTATTTTCAAACATTTTTAGTTCGACGAGCTCTGCAATTGTTTTTGGGGGACTTAGCGGCTTCAATCCTAATACTTCATCTTCATATTTTTCCGCTGCACCTGCCATTGCACTAAGTTTTTTAAGTTCTATAGATGTTAGTTTATCTTCACCTTTGTTCATTAAATTATAAACCTTAACCATTGTTTCATGGTATTCCTTTTTTGAATTGATTAGATATTTCATGATCTTTATTTTTTAAAAACAGCTTTTGCAGCAACCAACTTATCATAGTCTTTGTGACTGCCTATAAATAAAATGAAAACTGTTCTTGTTTTAAAAATGATTAAAGTTATCAGGCGATAATGATAGCCTTTTATATTAAAAACATACCGGTCGTTTCCCACGGAATCAACAGTATTAAAAGAGCTTTTTAGGTCTGTAAAATTTTTCCAGTTGGCTTCCTTTGTTTCTTTGTACCACTTTTGTAAAGCAATTTCAGCATCTGGATTTTTCTTGCAAAAATCTTTAATTATTGTTTTTGGTATTATAACCATTCACGCGCAAAAATAGAATTTTATTCTGAAATATAGAACTTGAAAATAGTTGATCTTAATAAAAAAAACCCGGAAATAATTCCGGGCTTTTTGTGCGGCAAAGGAGATTCGAACTCCCACACCCTTTCGGGCGCTACCACCTCAAAGTAGTGCGTCTACCAATTTCGCCATCGCCGCTATTAAGATCATAGAAATACTTTGGAGTGCAAATTTAATAAAACCGGTCAATTAAATTCTAAGTGTTTAGAACAATTCTGAAAGTGGTTCCTTTACCGGGCTCCGAAGATTTTACATATAATTGCCCTTTGTGATAATTTCAACAATTCTTTTTGAAAGCGATAATCCAAGCCCCCAGCCACGTTTCTTTGTAGTAAACCCAGGCTTAAAAACCTTAGCTATATTTTGTTTGCTGATACCCCTTCCCGTGTCGGTTATGTCAATTATTACATGCCCAGTGCGCTCTTTTATTTTTATACTGATAGCTCCTTTGCCATCCATGGCATCCAATGCGTTTTTTAAGAAGATTTTCAATTACCCAATCGAATAACGGCGCTGAAATTTTTGTTATCACCGGGTTTGCAGGCGCCTCAACATTAAAGCTTACTTTATCAGTTGCCCTTCTTTTGATGTATGTTACCATTTTTTGTACCTGGTCTGTAATATTATATTCTTCCAGTTTTGGGGTGCTTCCTATCTTACCAAACCGGTCACTTATTAGTTTTAATCTGTTTAGGTCCTTTTCCATTTCTATTGAAATCAATGATTATTTTCCTGCTCTTTAAGCATTTCAACCCAACCTTCCAGCGAAGAAATTGGCGTTCCTAACTGATGGGCCGTTTCCTTCGCCATGCCTGCCCATACCTGGTTTTGAGTAGAAATGTTTCTTGCAGAAATGGCGTATAAAATAATTATAATGAACAGTGCCACTATGAACAATTGAATCAAAGGATAGTATCTTACCTGCTTTAATAATTTGGAATCACCATAATAATATTTGTTTAAAATAAGCGGTTCTTTACTTATTTCAATAGTAATCGGGTCGTGCTGTTTTTTAAATTCTGCAAGCTTTTTCCGCAGGTAACCGGAATCATTTTTTTCAAGCAGGGTGTCAAGATTTAATCCTTCACCGGATGGCTTATCATGCTCATCAGTTTCAATAATAGGAATGTCCGTGTTTTCTGACGTGATGATATTTGTAAGATCCAGTGCATGCCTTTTCCGTGGTCTCGGCACGGGTTTTTAAGGCCTGCACCCACACGTTTACTTTCCTGCGCTCTTCAATAGCAATTTTTTTTGCTAAGTAGTTTGAATAAAAAATAGTACCCGTAACAATCGCAACCGCTATTAGCGCGAGCCAGGTTCGAAAATTTAAAAGTTGTCCGACCATAAATGATTATCGTCAAATCTAAAATCTATTTACGACAATTATCTTAACTGAAATTTAAAATCTTCTATGTTTGTATTCAATAAAAAAAAATAATTGAATTCATTGCCATCGGTAGCCGTTGTAATTCTAAACTGGAACGGGAAAAATTATCTTGAGAGATTTCTTTCCTTCGTTGTAGCCTCTACTTATCAAAATTTGGAAATTTTTGTAGCAGATAATGCTTCTGATGATGAGTCTGTTTCTTTTTTAAAAAAAAATTATCCTGCCATCAAAATAATATTGAATGATGCCAATAAGGGATTTGCAAAAGGCTACAATTCGGCACTTGGTAAAATCGCTGCGGATTATTATGTCTTACTTAACAGCGATGTTGAGGTGACCAGGGATTGGATTGAACCGGTTATTTTATTAATGGAATCTGATGATAAAATTGCGGCCTGCCAGCCAAAAATTTTATCTTTTGAAAATAAAAAGCAATTTGAATATGCGGGGGCGTGCGGTGGTTTTATAGATAAACTTTGCTACCCGTTTACGCGTGGGCGCATTTTTGAAACATGTGAGCTGGATAATGGACAATATGATGATTCAATACCAATTTTTTGGGCAACCGGGGCCGCATTATTTGTACAATCAAAAGTGTTTCATGAGTTAAATGGCTTTGATGAATATTTTTTTGCACACCAGGAAGAGATTGATTTATGCTGGCGAATGCAAAGGGCCGGATATACTATTTACGTAATGCCATCATCAGTTGTTTATCATGTGGGCGGAGGCACGCTTCCTGCAGGCAATCGCAGAAAAGTGTTTTTAAATTTCAGGAATAACCTGATCATGATGTCGAAAAATCTGCCTTTGATGGAAGCCTGCCTCAGAACGCCTCTGAGAATATTTTTGGATTGTATTGCCGCTTACAGGGCCTTGTTCGCAGGCGACTTCACGACTTACATTTCTATTGCGTCTGCGCATTTCCATTATGTGAGATGGCTTTTTTTCCATAAAAAGACAGAAAAATTGCCAAAAATAAAAATGGGTAAATTAAATACCGTTTATAATCAGAGTATCGTTTGGCAGTACTTTATAAAAAAGAGAAAAACATTTTTGGAAATTAAGCCCTTTAAAAAATGATTTTTAAGATCAAACGTTTATTTTTGCCTTGCAAAATTTAACATTTATGGAGCACGAAGAAGTTATTGATAATTCAGATAAGGACATAGCTCACAATTGGGTTTCCTCTTCACGATTTCTTTTTTATTGCCAATTAATAGTAATTGCTGCGCTTATTTTAGGAGGATGTTATACAATGTATGCAAACAGGTATAAGGGCAAACCTGATGTTGAAGTTCCGGGTAATACTTTGTATAATCCGCAATACAAATAAATTTTGCTCGCCAATCCGTTATTATTACTTTTGCAATCCATTTTTTAGTTCTTTAAACAGTATTGGCTCTGCCGGCAGTTTCCGGTAAGGTAAAGCGCTTAAGTTCTTATTAAAAGCGGAAGTAGCTCATTTGGTAGAGCACGACCTTGCCAAGGTCGGGGTGGCCGGTTCGAGCCCGGTCTTCCGCTCAGATTCCCGACTATGTCGGGGATTTTTTTTGAATAAAAATAAGGTTTACCCGGGTGGTGGAATTGGTAGACACGCAGGACTTAAAATCCTGTGATCAGCAATGGTCGTGTGGGTTCAACTCCCATCCCGGGTACGAATTACTTATATAACGCCTTGAAAATAAATGCTTTCAAGGCTTTTTTATTTGTAGTTCCGGTCTTTTACCCCCATCAGGTTAAGATGCATTTTAATCTCAATAAAGGAATACAGCCCGATTTTAAATCCAATATCTATATATAAACTAAGTGTAAATTACTTACAATTATACGAGCAAAAAAGCCTCCTGCGAAGCTCTTTTTATTTTCCTTTTATTCTGCTGATCTAAAACTTATAACCTATTCCTATTCCCCCGAACAAGGGGACAGAAAATCCATCGCCAAAAACGGGAGTTAATTCGACTTTGAAAAAAACACCACTTTTGGCAGGGGCATAGCGATAGCCCAGCGTAACATTGCCAAAGCTGGAAGTGAAACTTTTAGAAGTCGCTTTCCCTTTAGCACTAACATTTGCATAAGTGAAACCCGCACCTACTTCAAAATAATTATTATGTTTTCCGATCAAATAATTTAACCCTAGCGGGACCGTTACCACACTCACGCCGTTAACCCTAAAACCACCTATTCCAGCTCGGAACCCAAAACCATTTTGGGTCTTAGTAAAACGCATATCATAATTCACAGAAAGAAGGCCGGGACCTCCTATTTCGACATAAGCAGCCTTTGCTGCTTCCTGGGCATGAACGGCTGTGTGAAAGGCAAAGGAAACGATTAGCAATACAGTTAACTTTTTCATAAACTTGTTTGTTTGATTAATAAATGAATTTATACGTTTTGACTTTATAACAATTTCAACAAAATTTGATTATTAATACATCTTCTGCAATACTCTATTTGTAGTATTTTGCAACTCTCGGATTATTACACTAACCTTCCTTGCTGCGGTGCATTAGCACTAAGGCCTTAATTTATTTAGTAAACTTAAGATAGATGGCAATTCTTGTTTGCTTAAAATAAATGGAGATCCGGATAGGAATCCAACCTTGTTTTAAAATCCTTCAAGCTCGTTCGTTGCGATATTTCAAAATAACCCATCAACTTTGGAACATTTTTAAACTCGGTTTCCTATGTAATGATAATGCAGTCTTTGCATTTTCTTGACGGTTATAGGCGTCAGTTCGTTTTGTTAAGGTTCGTATAGACATATTCGATGAGGTTTTTATTTGAACCCTATACACGTGTTTCCAGAATTGGTCATATAATTTATCAAACAAGCTACGAGTGAATGTAACATTAGATCGTTTAAATACCTCAAAGGCCATTATTTCCATCTGCTTTTTGATAATCTTGCCAATGATCAAACTTGCTTTTGATATAAAAATTTTTCTTACGAATAGTCTTTTTCATGTGAATTCCCAGCGCACGGAATAAGTGAGTATAAACATTCGGCTTTTTTGCACGCTTTCTACTTTCAACATAGATTGCATCCATTGATAAAAAAAATAGGATGAACGAAATGTGCATTCGTATCGTAATGTACGGTCAGCAATGTCAACCATTTTTTGAAGGTCATAACTTTTAAAAGTGTTCTTGGCTGATTTTTCATAGTCATTTTTTCTAAATTCGGCACCCTTGTCATAGACTTTAAAAGAAAACCGTGTGGTTTTAAGTATTATCCCGGGTACTTTTTTTGCAGAAATATTATCAAGTCGAAATCCCGAAGCTTTACCAGGTTTCACTTGATTCACCTCATTCTCTGAATCTTATTTTTTTTATAAATCTTTTTGTAGCTGCTGTTCCTGCGGGCGCCGATGCTTGTGCTTATTCCGCTAAAAATGATTTTACTCATATAATTAAAAAACGAATGATCCTTTAATCTTTCAAAATAGATAAGGCCGGTCCTCGAAATATTGTTGTTTTTTACAAAGAAGATATTTACCAGGCCGCTCTCAGCACTTTTCAAAATCTTCGTTTTTTCAAGGCCGCCTTTTTTCAGTAAATGAATATGAAGATCATGGTAAGCAAATTTCATTTCACCATCGGCAAAATTATCATTGCCCCTAACCTTCATCGTTAGGCCATTCAGGCGACCAGTTACTAATTTCACATTGGAAAGGGGCTCTATTAAAGGATTCAAAATATCGAGTGCGAAAGGTTCAATTTGCAAATCAAACAGAAAACCATATAGCGGCGCGATATACGATTGATGAATTTGAACATTAAAAATTCCTTTATCAAGCAGGCGTCCCTCAATATCTACTAATAAAGAATCTGAAGTTTTTAGTTGTGTATTCTGTATGTTGGCAACACTCCCGTTTAAATTAGTAAGCAGTAAATTTCCATCAAGCCGGGACTTTGCATTTCTTTCTATGTAACTTATTTTGCCATCATTGATAATTATTTCATTTATTGAAACAGGAAGATCAATATCTTTTATCTGTTCAGTAAATAATTTTTTTCTGATGCCTTGTTTAAACGGCGGTAACTTATCTCTGTAAACTTCTAAAGAGGGATGTGTAAGATTAACTTTTTGTATAGATAAAAAATTATCGCTGAAAAGCCTTTGCAGGCTGAAACCTTTCAACAACACTTTGCCGGTGCTTCCATACAGGTAATCTGTTTGATATGGACTGGATGCCACTGCCGCTTCCCGCGACAAAATCGGGTGATAATTAATAGAATCAATTTCCATCTCACTACTGCTTCCGTTGTAAGATATGTTCTCAACCTGTAGCCTTGAATTTTTAGTGATATATGTTCCTGAGGAAGCCCGGAACCACGCATCTGCACTTGAGCTTATTAATGTGAGGGGATTGTTTATTTTATCAGCGCTTAGCTCAATGTTTCCAAAAGAAATGTCTTTTAGTTTTATTTTATTTTCTTTCAAATTAAAAATAAAACCGTTTGAATTTTCTAAACTTCCTTTTGTTAGCAATGCATCCCATCTTGCAGTATTCTGATTATTAAAAAAATTAATTTTATCGAAGCTTACATCAATGTTTTTATCAATTTCTAAAATGTTTTTACCGTCTTTGGTCAGTTCCGCCTTTTGTGATTTGAGGTTTAAGTTGCCAGCAGATATTTTATTTGAATCAATTTTTAAATTATTAATTTTTATTTCACCCGACCCGGAGTAAGGCAAGATAAAATTACCGACTGTTGAGTCTTTCATCCGGATATTTAAAACAGGTTCATAAAGATTGACGTGGTCAATTGTAAGTGAAGAAATTTTAAAATTGTTTTTAGAAATTATTGATGAATCATTACTTTTCAAAAAATAAATAACAGGCGATTGTACCGAAATATTTTTTACATGTATATCGTTATTAAAATAATTATTGATCACGCCCGTCACTTCAATGAGCGGTGCGGTTATATTTAAATTTTGCTGGTTATTGTCCCGTTCGATAGAAGCATTTTTAAACTCCTGGTTATCGTCAGATAAATTAAAATTACCGGCTTTTATCTTTACAGATCCCTTTGAAACATTTAATGCTTCACCTTTTAGATGAAAGCCATTAATTAAAGGGGCATCTTCATTATTTTTCCGGATAGACGCAATTGTAATTTCTGTCAGAAGCGCGTTTGTCTCCATGTTTTTTCCCGTGATCTGAAAACGGGTTCGTGCGCCTTCAATGTTTTTTATTAATATACGATTGATGTTGCGTTGTTGTTTTTTTGCGGGAAATCCATTTATTTTAATAAGGCCATTATTCCATTTCAACCCATCTATTACCAGGCTATTGCTGCTTTTTTCTGAATAAATAGTATTGATCGTTACATCATCAATTTTTGAATCGACCTGGCCACTGTTGTCCTTAATTAAGAATTCATCGGCATGAACCTGGTTGTTATCTTTTAAAATAACGTTTGTCAATTGAGCATTCAAGTTCCCGATTTTCAAATTGCCATTTGTGAAGAATAACGTTTCAATATCCTGGTCCATGCGTACATTTTTATAGTTAGTAATGTTGTTGCCCGAAAGCCCGAGATTAAGCCCTGTCAACTCCAAAAAATTATTGTTTTTCCAACGGATGCTTACGGTGCCATTTATAATTTTTAATTTATCAATATCCATGAAGTCATCAAAAGTGTGATGCGAATTAAAGGGTAAAGGCCTTTTAGAAATTTCGACGTTTTTAGTTTTTACAAAAGTTATAACCGGATCGTGCAGGATCGCTTCATTAGCTTTTAAATTTTGATTGAATATTAATTCAGACCAGTTGATGCCCAAGAGTTGAAAAGAACGAATTGTATAATCCCTGTAATCCCTTATTTTATTTTTGCCGGAGACAGTATGCACCGAAAAATTATTCATCAATAATGTGTTATTGGCGAACTGCAGGCTGTCAAAAGAAAATAAACTCGTGCTGTCGGAATTATAAAGTTGGTAACCTTTTACCATCATATTAAAATCCTTCAAAGAGATCAGCTTTGATGAGTCGGGGTTAATACGAAAGTTCGTTATTTGGAAGCTTACTTTTCCTGAATGAAAATCCCGCAAAGATTTCTTTGTTTTTAGATTTAAACGAATATCAGCATTCATTACGCCAAGAAAACCCAGGTCAAGATTGCCTGAAAATGTCCGAATAATTTTTTCAATATCCGGGATAGCTTTCGGCGTTTTACCGTTACCTGCGAGAGCTGGATTTAGACTCATATTTATCACCGGATTTTCGCAATACACAGAGTCAGCCCTGATAACATGCCTTTTGTATAATGATCCGAAGTCAACTCCGGTAAGGGCCAGTTTTTTAAAGAAAATATTGTAACTATTGCCCGAAGATTGTAAAGGCGACGCAATAATAGTGCAGCTATCCAATATTATATTTTTTGCTTTTTGTAAAGAAAGATTTTTAAATGACAATGTATGAATGCCATCCGAAAGCAGGATCGATTGGTTGGATGATCTGAAACTCACTGTATTATTTTGAAGGTAACCAAGCGCTTTGTTATGAAATTGATCCAGCTTTTTAAGCTTGAAATAAATGTTTGAAAACACAATTGGTTTTTTATCGGAAGCCGCTTTATTGTTTAAGATCAACTTTGCATTACTAATATCAATTGAATTGGTGTGAAGGGTTGAAATACCATCCTGTATTGAGTTGTATATCTTTGCTAATTCAGTTCCCAGGGAAAGTTGGCTGGCGGAATCCGAGATATTTTTATCTTCATTCTTATAGACTTCTATGATGGGATCATATACTTTAATCTCTCTTATTTCAAGCGAACGATTTGCGAGCAAGAACCATACGGAATTGGTGTTTAGAATTATTCTTCTGAAGCTAACCTGGTATTTAACAGGACCACCTTCTTTATTTGTGCTGGTAATTTTCGCTTGCCGGATCTTTACTTCATTATTTGTAAAATCAAAAGTGACTTCAGCAAGCTTAAGTTTTAGCTTTCCATTTGATCTTTCATTGACCAGGTCTATCAGGAGCCTTTTTGAATTGTGTACAAACCAGGCATAAGTAACGGCAATAAAAACAGCAAGCACTCCCAATATTATCAGGAACCACCTGATAAAAATCTTTTTAAAAGATTTGTGGTTTTTGGTTGTCATAAGAAAAACGCAAATTTATTGCCAGTGTTGTAAGTAAATGTATTTTAAGTTTATCGCTATAACGACATTGTATTATAAAAAAATGTTGCTTTCAAATGTATATACCTTATCACAGGCTTCCTAAACCGTGACATTAATAACTGATTAATAAAATATTTTTTTCAAGAAATAATAGTTATTTCAATTTACATCCTTCTTGATTATTTTTTCTACGTTTTAATATAATTATTATTAAGTCTGTTAATAATTAAGATGCCATTAGCAACTTCCTTTTCGCATGAGTTTTTTGAAAAGTATGCGCCTATCTTTTTACCTTGCAGGCCTAAGCCCAAAATATTACCAAGGAAGATTTTAGTTGTACAGAAGCATTTTAATAAGAAATAGTCAAAAGATCGAAGAAATGAAAAATATTGTTATTGGTGTTAGTGAAGGATCTAAATATCTTAACTATGAAAATTGGTTCAAAGAAGAGGCTGGCGTGGAAATAATAAGGTTAAGCCATCATTCGGATAATTTTAATGATGTTGAAAAATGTCATGGGATCGTGCTGTCAGGTGGCAACGATATCAACCCGCGATTGTATAATCAACCCGATTTTCTTATGTATGTTGACCCAAAAGATATTGATGAGAAGCGTGATGCATTTGAATGGAAAATCATGCAGCATACCGAAGCGCAGCAAAAACCTCTTTTAGGAATTTGCCGGGGAATGCAATTTGCAAACGTTTATTTCGGCGGCACATTAGTTCCGGATATTCCGGCATTTGGAAAATTTAATCATGGAAAATTTAAGGAAGGAAATGACCGGACGCACGCAATTGATATAGATGCCAATTCTGCTTTATATAAGATCATCGGGAAAGATAAAGGAGAAGTAAACAGCGCCCATCATCAAAGCGTGGACATGCCTGGTTTTGGATTAGTGGTAAATGCATTATCACCGGACGGAATAATTGAGGGCATGGAAAGAAGAGATCCCGCCGGCCTATCTTATATTATGCTGGTACAATGGCATCCCGAGCGGATGACTGACCAAAAAAGTTTTTTTGCAAAAAATGTAAAACTTGATTTCCTCAATGCGGTTCGTAAAACAATGCAGCATTAATTTATGAAAGTCATCAAGACTTTATCTGAAAAAATTATTGATGCATTAAAAAAAAGATGCAGGAAAAAAGATGACGGGCTTTTTGCACGCCAAAAACCATTCTTTTTTCAGGGTACTTAATTTGTTATTTCTTTTTATTAAAAATAAAATTTCATATTATGGAACCTCAATTCAATCTTCAAAGACCTGAAAAAGGGATTACTACGCCACCTTATCCTAAAAGTGTTTTTCAGCCGCTGCCCGCGCCTACAGGAAAATTTCCTTACCACCTGGATATCAGCAATGTTATTCCGCCTTCTGATGCGACAACGATAGCCAAATCAAAACAGATGATCTTTCACCTCACCGGGGATGTGGGAGGCGTTAAAAGTCCGCAAGATCAAATTTTGGTAGCGGAGCACATGGAAATGCAGTTTGATAAAGCGAGTCCTGGTACCAATCCTTTATTTCTATACCTCGCAGGCGATATCGTATATTATTATGGACAACTGAGCGAATACAACAACCAGTTTTTTGAACCTTACAAATTTTACCCTGCTCCAATTCTCGCAATTCCTGGTAACCATGATGGCGATATTGACCCGACTGATCCAACCAAACCTCATAGCCTTGATGCCTTTGTAAAAATGTTTTGCAGTCCCATGCCCGTCCGTTCCCCCGCAAGCCGGAGATGCAGTGCGCACAACAATGACGCAGCCCAATGTTTATTGGACATTGATAACGCCCGTTGCAAATATGATCGGCTTATACACAAATGTTCCTGAAGGCGGCGTTATAAAAGCGGATCAGCAAAAATGGTTTATAGAAGAATTAATAAAAGCAGGAAGTGAAAAAAAGGAAAAGGCATTAATGGTGACATTGCATCATCCGCCTTATTCTATGGACACCCATCATGGCGCAAGCGCAGCTATGCAAAAATTTCTGGATGACGCATTTAGTAAATCCAAAGTTTATCCTGATATTATTTTTACAGGACATGTTCACAATTATCAAAGATTTACAAGGCGGATTGGCAATATAGAAATTCCATACATTGTTGCAGGAGCAGGCGGTTACTGGTTTTTACACGCAATTAATGCAGGCAAAAATATTATTAAAACTCCTTGTCCATCGTCGTTTAAAGATGTAACATTTGAAAAATACAGCGAAGACCGACATGGTTTTTTAAAAATTGCCATTGATATGAATGCCAGGAAATTAACCGGGCAATATTTTACCGTGCCGCGTCAGCAGGAACCATGGAAAACTCCACCCGTGCTCTTTGATTCTTTCACGTTGGATCTTAAAAAGAATAAAGTAAAGTGATTTTTAATTTTTTAAAGATTACTAACGGAAACGGGTAAGTGCTTTTATGACAAAGCTTTTTTTACTTAAATCGTTTGCTGATTTTTAAGATAGAAAAAAAATTATCACACAATTTAATTCCAGCGTTGTTCCCCGGATATTTTTTTGCGTGACTTAAGTTATTGGCATCAGACTTGCATTTGCGCAAAATATAAAATCAGTACAATGGATGAGCATAACAAATTGGTTATAGGTAAAATATTACCAGAGGCAAAAATCACTAAGGATAAATTGGGTATTGCCTTGCTGGGGCTGGGTGAATATTCTACAGATCAACTTGCGCCGGCTTTACAGGAAACAAGCGAATGTTACCTCGCAGGACTTGTTTCCGATGAAAAAGAAAAGCTTGATGAGTGGAAGAACAAATTTAATATCCCTGATAAAAACATCTATACTTATCAAAGCTTTGATTCCATAAAAAATAACGCTGATATAGACATTGTGTACATTGTTTTACCCAATTCCCTGCATCCCGAATACGTAACGAGGGCCGCACAGGCAGGTAAGCATGTGATCTGTGAAAAACCAATGGCGACTACCGTGGAAGAATGCGATAAAATGATTCAGGCTTGCAGGGAAGCACAAAGAACGTTGTCAATCGGCTACCGTCTTCACTTTGAGCCATACAATCTTAAAATGGAAGAGCTCGGCACTAAAAAAATTTATGGCAACATAAAAAAAATTATTGCTCAAAATGGGATAGATAATATTGAAGGCTGGAGACTCGATAAGAAGCTGGCGGGCGGCGGCGCACTTATGGATGTAGGCGTTTACTGCATCCAGGCGGTTCGATATACTACTGGTATGGAACCGCTTGCAGTAAAAGCAAGCGAAGATCCTAAAACCGACCCGAACAAGTTTAAAGAAGTTGAAGAATCGCTAACCTGGCAAATGAAAATGCCCGACGATATCATTGCCGAATGCAAATGCAGCTATAGCAAAAAAATGGATTTTTTAAGAGTGGAGGCGGAAAAAGGTTGGTTTGAACTGCGTCCTGCTTTCGCTTACAAAGACATCAAAGGAAAAACTATCGATGGTGTAATGCAATTTGAAAATGTGAATCAGCAGGTTAAGGAAATGGATGCGATTTCTTCAGATATAAAGAACAAAAAAACTTCTGACGTTAGCGGCGAAATGGGGCGGCAGGATGTAAAAATTTTACAGGCTATTTATGCTTCTTTAAAAACGGGTGAATGGGTCGAAATAAATTGATTTATTTACCAGCCCTTCCTTCTTGTCTTAATTTATTGAGCCTTTTATATAGCAGGCGCTTATTATTTTCTTTTAAAAAAAAGCATAAAGAAGTTATTCCTGCGAGCATACCGGAAATAGTAGTGACAATAATATCTTCATGATCGTGTTGTCTTAAAACGGAATCTAAATAAAGCCTGATCGTTACAACTATAAATGTAATGAGCAATACCACGATCCAGAAGTTAAGGATATTATCCTGTTTTGTATTACGGCCTTCCGGAAACCTGAAAATATAAATTACCATTATGATGCCACCAACTAAAGACAACGCATATTGACTTATCGCGGCCCCGGAAATCTTGTGACTTAAAATATAATATTGGTCACTTAGAAGCGGTATGGAGTCAGCGAAATACTCTCCTTCATGCGTAAAGCTATCGAGAAAAAGATGCGATGCAATTCCCACGAACAATGATACCAAAACTACAACAGTATTTTTTTTGAAATATTGATTCCAGTTAAATTTTTCAAAATTTGAAAACCGGATATTGAGGCTAAAAGGCAGGTGTTCGATAAGCGTATTTCTTACAACGTTATGAAACAAAAACATTAATATTAATCCCAGTGGCATATCATACCAAAACATTCCTGAAATAGTGTGGCTGTACCTGGCATAATCTCTCATCCTGATAAAATATTCAAAATCAGGCGTCATACTTCCAACTATTAATCCGGTAAGAGAATAATATTTTTTCGGTAAATAGGTTGCTGGTAAAATAAGTGCAGGATGAGAAAAAGTAAAGGGCATTATATTTCTTTGTAAAAATTTTTATTAGATGTTCCGGATTTGTATTCAGTGAAAATGTTCTTTTGAAACACCGTTATTTAAATAGTTATTTATACGATTGGTAAAAATATTAATTGTATAGAATTTTTATGCCATTTATTAAAAAGAGATTGTTAAGAAATAAATGAATATGACCGGAGACCAAAGCCAAATTTTTTTTTAAACAGGCACTTAACCATACTAACGGTATTGGATATGTGAAAATATTTGCGAAAGCAAAACAGCATTTTTATCCGAACAGATCACTGCTCAGGTACCTGTCTCCGCGGTCGCATGCAATAAAAACAATTACGCCATCTGAAATTTCCTCCGCAAGCCTTATGGCTGCCGAGGCTGCTCCGCCGCTGCTCATGCCCGCGAAAATACCCTCTTCTTTCGCAAGCCTCCGCGTCATATCAGTTGCTTCTTCCTGCGATACATCCATGATCCTGTCCACTTTTGAAGCATCAAAAATTTTAGGCAGGTATTTCTCAGGCCATCTTCTGATACCAGGAATGGAAGATTCTTCCGTAGGCTGGCAACCCACTATTTGTATATTTTTATTTTGCTCTTTAAGATACATACTGCAGCCCATAACAGTGCCGGTTGTGCCCATCGAACTTACAAAATGTGTAATGGTTTTATCGGTATCTCTCCATATTTCCGGACCGGTGGTTTGATAATGTGCTTTGTAATTATCAGGATTTGCAAATTGATCTAACAGGTAAAATTCACCCGACGCGCTCTTTCCTTCAGCATAGTCACGGCACAACTCAATATTTTCAAGCAAAGTCACTTTGGCTCCAAATGCTTCCATCGTTACCACTCGCTCTCGCGTAGAGTTGGACGGCATTACCAGTTCTATTTGTATGTTATATAATTTTGCCATCAAGGCCAGCGCAATACCCGTATTTCCACTGGTAGCTTCTATGAGTTTTGTCTTTGAATTAATGTCTCCGCGTTCGAGTGCGCTTCGTATCATGTTTAAAGCAGGCCTGTCCTTTACACTTCCGCCGGGATTATTTCCTTCGAGCTTGGCAAAAATTTTCACACCGGGATTTGGATTTAATTTTTGCAGCAATACTAATGGTGTATTCCCGACAGTATCTAAAATTGTTGCCATAATATTTTAGTAATTCACTATTTTTCCTTCTACAACTATGATTTCCGGATTGTGGTGAACCTGGGAGCCGGGAGGAATGCTTTTGGTGAGCCAAACGTTTCCGCCAATCACACTGTGATGGCCAATAACGGTTTCCCCTCCTAAAATCGTTGCTCCGGAATAAATCACGACATAATCCTGAACCGTTGGATGTCGCTTTTTAAATACCATCGCTTTGTCAACGCTCAACGCGCCCAGGGTGACGCCCTGGTACAATTTTACATAATTGCCTATTTGCGCTGTTTCACCGATAACAATGCCGGTACCATGATCGATGAAAAAATGATCACCAATTAATGCACCCGGATGAATATCAATTCCTGTTTTTGAATGTGCATATTCGGTGAGTATGCGGGGCAACAGTGGCACGTCGAGGTGCAATAGTTCGTGAGCCATTCGATAAAAACACAAGGCAAAAAAACCGGGGTATGCGCGGATTACTTCAAATTCTACGCGGGCAGCAGGATCGCCGGTAAGCAATGAATAAATATCAGTATTTAAAATGCGATAGATATCCGGGATTTTTTTAAAAAACTGCCTGGCAATTTCTTCATTATTGCAATCCCTGCAGGCACGGGTTGCATGTAAAATATTTATAAGATCGTTTTCTAACCGCTTGTACTCATTTTCAATTTCTGAAGTTGACGAGTAAGACGACATTGATAATTCAGGATAAAGCAAACCAATAACACTTAATGCCCATCCTGCAATAGCATCATTAGGCGGCACAATTTCTTTCTGCTGTTGCTTGCTTAAAAGCTGGTTAAAGAAGTTTGTATTCATAAAGAAGTTTTCTTATTAAGAAATCATTGTGCCAAAATTTTTTCCGGAACAATCACCGTTATACTCCAGGTAATTTCCGTTCCACCCCTTCGAAGCGTTTCTGCTACGGAACAGTGTTTTTCCATGGACAGGGCAACGGCTTTATTTGCTTTGTCCGCATCTATATTGCCGCGGAGTTCAAAAGAAACTGTAACAGATTTCCATAATGAAAGAATGGTATCCTTTTCGCGTTCACCTGTGATTTTTATTTTGAAATGGTCAACATGTTGTCTTTGTTTTTTTAAGATAGATATTACATCTATTCCGCTACAACTTCCTAATGCGGAAAGCAGCAACTGCATTGGCCGAAAGCCATAATCACGACCACCTTTATCTATGCTGGTATCTGTTGTCAAAATATGCCCATTCTCGTCCTTTGCCTGGAAGCCAAAATCCCCGGCAGTCCTTTCCATTTCTATAATATTCATGCTCAATATTTTTTGCAAAATTAAAGAAAGAGTTATCCTTTATTTTAAATAAAAGTGTAGTCCACTGTAAATAATTCACATATTAAATTAATGCGGCAGCTTATCTCTTAGCAGTCCATATACCCAGGTGCCACCTATTGCGCTTAATAAAGTAATTGAAATTACTAATGCGCCGGCGCCGATCAAAGCAAATAAGGGTCCTGGGCAGGCGCCCGTGAGCGCCCATCCCAATCCGAATATCAAACCTCCATAAACCTGTCCTTTGTGAAATTTTTTTGAATACAATTTTACTTTTTCACCCTGGATGGTTTTGACATTAAATTTTTTTATTATCAAAATGGAAATAATTCCGGTGAATATTGCAGAACCGATTATTCCATACATATGAAAACTTTCCAGACGAAACATTTCCTGTATTCTGAACCATGAGATCACTTCAGACTTTACCAGAATGATCCCAAAAAAAATTCCTACAAAGAAATATTTAAAATTATGCCACCAGGGTCGCGATAAAGCTGATTCATTAAACCTTATCGCATCCAAAGAGCGAACTTCAAAGTCGGTGTTGGTATCTATATTTTTTATAATAGCATCGGTGTTACTCATTCCTAAAGCTTTAAAATAAATGGTAAAATAAGATTGGCCATAATGAAACCTCCGGCCATAAAGCAAACCGTAGCAATCATTGAAGGCAATTGCAAATTAGAAATGCCCATGATAGAATGCCCGGAAGTGCAGCCGCCTGCATAGCGTGTGCCGAAACCAACGAGAAAACCTCCAACTACCATTAAGATCAACCCTCGTGGAGTAAGCAATTGTTGCCAGCTAAAAAGCTGAACGGGTATCTGCGAATGGAAGTCAGTAATTCCGTATTTGCCTAGGTCGCTTACTAATTTTGGATTTACTTTTACAGGCTGCCCGTTCAACAAAAAATTTGCCGCCAAAAAGCTTCCTACTACAATGCCAACAACAAAAAATAAATTCCATGCTTCTTTTTTCCAGTCATATTTAAAGTACGAAATATTTAAAGGCAAACACATAGCGCACATATGCCTGAGCGATGAAGAAACTCCAAAGACTTTATTACCCGAGATTAATAAAACAGGGACCATCAGGCCAATTAACGGGCCAGCTATATACCAGGGCCAGGCTTGTTTAAGAAGTTCGATCATGATTTTGATTTATAAGCAAAGATCGCGAATCTGCGGTTGTCCGTAACCTTGAAAGGCTTCTTTTATTTACCTGCTAAAGAAATAGTATAGAAAAATGAGAAAAGCGAAAAAATTTTTCCATTCTAATAGTTCATGGGTTCTTTCATTAAAAACACTTGTTAGGTGGTTCTTTTAAGAAAGTTTTTTCAGGTTTAATTTTGGTAGTTTGTCGTGAAATGCTAACTTGCATGTTAAATTTGATTTAACATTTGATAAAAAAGTATCAATAAAGAAGTATTCGTTTATTTAGTTTTGAGCTATCAAAAATTGCGTGAATAGCCTTTCCGTTTTTTATCATGATAAAATAAAATTATACCTTGGTCAATTTACGGTTGTGCTAGCCTTAAGCCCTTTTGTAAAGATTAATAACTAAAACATAAACACAGGACTTCATATCCCAAATTTGCTTTAGAAGCATTATCTTCTTAAGAAGTGATTTTGCAAGATAAGTAAGTATGAACAGACCGGGCTAAAACGGAATAAACGAATTTACATTAAATGTTGAATCTAAAATTATCAATAGAAAAGAATTTTAAAACGACTGCCAGGATCCGGATGTCGTGACTTAATATTTAAATTATACGAAAAAAACTTTTTTATTTAATCCTAAATCAATAATTGCTTTATATGAGAAAGAATAATTCCGCAGGAAAATGGAAAGGCTTATTATGGGGAATGGTTTCTATTTTTTTTGCCACACAAGTGGCTGGGCAACAGGCAGCCCGTCCCGTTGAAGGAACGATCTCGGGCGCATCTGGCAATCCTGTTGCAGGAGCCACCATTACTGTAAAGGGTACTAAAAATTCAGTAACGACTGAGAGCAATGGAACTTTTTCCATTTTGGCAAAAACAGGCGAAACTCTGGAGATATCAAGTGTTGGCTATGTGGCAAAGGAGATCAAAGTTTCTGGTGGGCAAAGTAGAATAAATCTTAGACTTTCAGAAGATTTTAGTCATCTCCAGGATGTAGTGGTGGTGGGATATGGAACAACAAAAAAATCCGATTTAAGTAGTGCTGTTGAAACTATTTCTGCGAAAGACCTCGACAAGACGGTAAATGTTACACTCGATGACGCTTTGCAGGGAAAGTCACCGAATGTCTATGTTTCAAGCCCCAGCGGGGCTCCTGGTGCAGGTTCTACGGTTATTATCAGGGGTATCAGTACCATAACCGGCAATTATCAGCCTTTATATGTAATAGATGGTGTACAGATAAGGCCAAGTATCACGACAGGGGGCCAGTACAATGTGGCCACAGGCGAAGCCAACGAATTTTCAGGAATTAACCCTGATGATATTGCAAATATAAGTATCCTGGAAGGGCCCGGCAGCTACCTCTATTTATGGAGCTGCCGGTGCTAATGGAGTAGTTATGATTACGACCAAACAAGGAAAAGCAGGTAATACAAAAGTTAACTTTTCTTCTTCACAAACATTTCAGCAACGACCAAAGGAATTGCCTGTAATGAACTTACAGCAATATGCAATTTATATTGCCAAACTTGCAAAAATATGGTTTGGTTGGGCAGGAACCAGCCGAATTGGGAGATCCTAGCGATTTTGGGGCCGGGCACAGACTGGCAAAAGGCTTTATTCAACCCAACATTGATGCAAAAATATTCGCTTTCATTAAGTGGTGGTTCTGAAAAAACTACTTTTTACTTTTCAGGTGATTATCTGTCACAGGATGGGGTGGCTGCGGGTTCGGGTTTCAAAAGAGGATCTATACGTTTAAATCTTACCAACCAGGCAACAAAATGGCTGAAATTTGGTACCAATCTAAGTTCTTTTGCTACCAATGAAAAAGTTAATACTTTCCAGGGTCGTATTGTTAACCTGGCATTGTCTCAAAATCCAACCATTCCGGTAAAAAATCCTGATGGTACATTTGGTGGTCCGGCAAATGCAGCGCAGGCACAATATGCTGTTACCAATCCGGTAGCCATTGCCGATCTCAATAATAATTACAATACTTCTTTTGGTCTGATTGGGGGATTAAACATGGATGTCACACCCATAAATGGCTTGTATGGCATACAGAAGTGAATGGTAATTATACTTTTAACAATAATTTCCAATTCAATCCTTTTTATAAACTCGGTCAGTATTACCAAAGTTCGCCTACTTCCGGAAGCCGTGGAAGTAGTAATAATTACTGGCTTTCTTTGAATACAAGAGTGCAATATGATTTTAACATCCAAAAGCATAAAATTTCTGCAATGATTGGCCATGAAGCTACTTATTATGCTTACCAGGGATTAAGTGCTTCCGGGCTAAATTATTCAACCACTTCTGTCCAGGAACTTAGCGTTGCTGATCCTTTATCACCTCCGGGAACCAGCTATAGAGGCGATGGTGCGGGTGAATCTTATTTTGCAAGGTTGAATTATATTTACAACGATAAGTATATAGCCCAGTTTGTAGTTAGAAGAGATGGAAGTTCTAATTTTGGGCCGAATAACCGATTTGGGTACTTTTCCGGCTGTATCAGTTGCATGGAAAATATCTGATGAAAATTTCATGAAGAATGTCACCTTTATCAATGATTTGAAATTGAGGGCAGAATATGGGATATCTGGAAATGCAGGTTCAGGGGGAGCAATTTATTCCAACTTATATGCTACTCCTACAGTATGGGGAACAGGATTTCTTCCGTCCAATTTTCCAAATCCTGAATCTGAAATGGGAACAAGACCAGTCTAAAAACGTAGGTCTTGATCTTCACATGTTTAACTACAGGGTGGAAGTGATTGCCGATGCCTATTTGAAGCAAATTTCCAACCTGATACTGCCTGCAACCGGTCCCGAGTATTTAGGCGGTTACGTAAGTGGCGGATATGGCGGACAGTTAAGCTGGCCACAGGTAAATTATGGAAGCATGGAAAACAGGGGAATGGGTGTTACTGTAAATACGGTAAATATTTCACATAAAGATTTCCAGTGGAAAACCGGATTTAATTTCTCAATTGATAAAAATAAAGTGCTGAAAATAGTTTCCCCGATCAACATTCAATACTATGATCAAACAAATAACAGGCAGGCTCAGTTTTTCACTGAGGCTGGGCAACCTTTAAGTATGATAACCGGTTATATTGCGGAAGGCCTTTTTCAGAATTATAAAGATATTACAAGCCATGCGATACAAACAGGTTCAGCTGCGAACCAAAGCCAGATGATTGTTAATCCAACAAGTGGTTCATGGGTTGGCGATGTTAAATATAAAGACATAAACGGTGATGGATATGTAGATCAAAATGACAGAACTATTATTGGTAACCCATGGCCTAAATTCACTTATAATTTTACCTCGTACTTTTAGTTACAAAGGATTTGAGCTTAATTTATTTTTCACCGGAGTTTATGGCAATCAAATATTAAATCTTACGAGGTATCAATATGAATTCATTCCTCAGGGAACGGGTCCGTATAATAATCATTTCCAGGGAGCTACCAATTTTGCACAACCAAGTAGTGTAAATCCCGGGGATGCTTTAACTGCAACGCTAACCAATCCCGGGATATAATATTCCGAATGCCTTTGT
Source organism: uncultured Chitinophagaceae bacterium (assembly GCA_963823305.1). GTDB lineage: Bacteria > Bacteroidota > Bacteroidia > Chitinophagales > Chitinophagaceae > Ginsengibacter. Next base: position 637,590 of record CAWGLC010000003.1, on the reverse strand, counting down.
TGATGCCAATGGTAACAACAGGATTTCTCAATGGAATGTTGAAAATGGGTCTTATCTAAAACTAAAAAATGCCCGGATAAGCTATAGGGTTCCGGAAAAATATCTTTCAAAAACTAATGTTTTAAGAGGCGTGTTGGCAACGTTCCAGGTGCAAAATGCGTTCACTATTACTAAATATACAGGTTATGATCCTGAAGTAGGCATGTATAATTATGGTGGTCTTAACCTCGCAGGTATGGATGAAGGAAGATATCCTCCTTCCAGATCTTATACCATTAGCGTCGGTTTGGATTTCTGATAAAATCATTTAATAAAAAAATTATAGTAATGAGAAAGAATATAACCGTCATATCAATTTCAATTGTTGCTATGTTTGTTATGCAATCGTGCAAGAAAGACTATTTAAACCGCCCCCCGCTGGCGTCTCCCACAGCAGGTACTTTCTATCAGACTGATGGGGATATTTTGAATGGAACCGGCCCTCTTTATAATGTTGCGTGGGGAGGTTATAATGGAACCTCTCTTCAATACATTGGAGATATCATGGGTGGCAACAGCACCACAGATAATTATAATGGAAGAGGATCTTATCTTAGTTTTACAGTTACCTCTACTGATCCCAGCGGCGCATTGCAAAGTGCTTACCAGTCACTTTGGTCTGTTGTGGCTAATGCCAATGTCGTAGCATATAATATAAAAAATGCAGGCCCTGGTGCCAGCGAGTCAGGAAAAAACTCAGGACTGGCCGAATGTTATTTTATTCGTGCAGCTGCTTACTATTACCTGGTGTTGGATTGGGGAGCAGTTCCTATTATTTATAACAATACTGAACAATTAGGCGATACCTCCATCCGGAGGAATATCCTGGCTGATGTTTGGAAATTTATTATTTCTGATCTTACATGGTCAATGAACCATCTTGCTCCAACACCACTTCAGCCTGGCCGTATTACCAAATGGAGCGCTGAAGGAATGTTGGGCAGGGCTTACCTGGTAAGATCCGGACTTGGTCAGTCAGGCGGTCAACGCAATCAGTCAGATCTCGATAGCGCTAAATATTATCTTGGTGATGTTTGCAATAATAGTGGGCTAATACTAGATCCCAGTTATTATGATCTTTTTACAAGTGCAGCTTTTAGTGGTACTAAGGTACCCCCCGAATGTTTGTTTGGATTGTTATGGGTTCCTAGCGGTAATTATCAATCTCAAAACCACATGCAGGCGAATCTTGCTTATGATTCCAAAATTACCCAAACAGGCGATGGTTGGGGCGGTGCGTTTGGCGCTTCACCCAGTTTAATTCAATATTATATGGATCCTGCAAATGCTAGCAGACTCCATAAGAAGGAAGAGCAACGCTCTTTATGCCAAATTCGTTTTATCCCGACATTAATGCAGCAAATGGGGGATGGCTGGTAGATACTACTTTGTTTAATACTGCCACAAATTCTGTACACGGGTATCCCATAACTTCACCCGTTGACACCGGGTACTTATTATGGAAACAATCATCCCTATGTAAAAAAATATGTAATTGGTTCGCCTGCTGATAATGGAGGGCTGGGTAGTCAGCAAAATGAAAATATTGGTACCTACATTTTCCGGCTTGCAGAAGTTTACCTGGATTATGCCGATGCTATTTTGGGAAACAATGCATCTACTTCCGATCCGGAAGCTTTGAAGTATTATAATGCGTAAGAATCCGCGCTGGGTATTGCTCCAAAGGCTTCATTTACTTATGCCGATCTCACTTTAGAAAGGAAGATAGAATTCGCCTTTGAAGGCAAGCCTGGTATGATTGGAAAACATGGTATTATTTTGATCCTACTGATGCTTTGAATTATTTTAATACCCAAAACAGGGGTGTTTATAATCTTACTTATAATGGTGGAAATCCTTTGTTACCTATCTTGATGACGCAACAAATCCTGCAGCTGTTGGCCCTCGTTACTATACAATAACGCCTGCCAAGGCAGATCTTCCTTATCCGGAAGTTGAATTGCTGGTAGCGCCCGATTTATCATTAGCGCCGGTTCCTTTTGACTTTAGTAAATTAAATTATTAAGAATGCTCTTAAATAGAATTAGATATGAAAAAATTATTATTTTTTGTTTTGATTACCGGAGTTGTTATTGCTCCTGTAAAAAAAATGATTCCGGACTTCGGGCACCCCTGTCATAACCCAGGTAAGAGCTGTTGATACTACCAAAAGGGACAGCACTTTTAAACAAGCCGTTCCCGGAACCTTAATTGTTATACGAGGGAAATAATTTAGGAGGACTAAAGGCAGTATTATTTTAACGATACTTCGGCTTTTTTTAATCCTGTCTATGCTACCAATACCAATATTATTGTTACGATTCCTGCAACTGCACAAACTGCCGCTACGGATCCAAATGTACCAAGTATTATTAAGGTGGTTACCAGCCATGGAACGGCTTCTTATTCTTTTCAGTTATATCTTCCGCCGCCTTCAATATCTTCGATTTCATTTGATAATAGTGGCACATTGGTTTATATTAATGGAAATAATTTTGAAGGGTATTAAAAAAATAACTTTTCCGGTTCCTGGAAGTGATACAGCTCTTTCTTATACTGTGAATAAAACCTTTACACAAATAACGGCCGCTATTCCACCCGGCACTGCCTTTAACGATTCCTTCGTGTGTACTGTACTTTTGGAATTGCAGCTTTTTCTTATCCTCCGCCTATGACCATAACTTCTGTGTCTAATGAAAATGGCATCGCAGGAACTACGATAACGATAAACGGAACTAATTTAATTGGCATAACTCAAGTTATTTTTCCGGGAAATATACAGGGCACAAATATAACTTCAGGTAAGCGTTTCTCAGATTTCAGTTACAGTACCTTATGGCATTACACAGCCCGATTCGCTGCGCTTGATAGGTGGGCTCGGCACAGCAGCTTCACCCCAACTCTTTGATCTTATCTTACCCATCCGTCTCCTGGTTATTTATGCACTTTTGAAAACCAATATGCAGCAGATAATACCGGATTTGTAGGTTGGACGGGGGGATATGCTGCTGCGCCGGCTACTAACTATCCAAATGGCTACAGGTGCCGTTGGTTTACTGTAACAGGCCAGTCCGATGCCTGGGTATACAGCACCGGGTTCGATCAAGGCAATCGGGGGATTTATACAATTGAATGATGTTCCCTGGGTTAGCTAATACGTCGACCCATTAAATGGCTATTCTTTAAAATTTGAGATTTATGTAAAGCCGTCACCTGGACAGCAGGTGATATATGGATTATGATGGGTGATTGGTACGCGTGGCATAATTATTTGGCAAGGTATGCGCCCTGGGATACCGCCCCAAGCGGAAAATTTCAGCCATCAGGCTGGGTTACTGTTACAATACCACTTACTCAATTTGTGACCGTCACAGGGCCCGGTACATCGGTGATGTCGGGGAATTAAATCAATTCTCCAAATAGTGATAACAATGAGTGGGATTTTCAAACCTTTCCAACTGGTGGCGTACCAGCAACCAAATTTTCAGATTATCCATCCACAGCGTTATGTTTCACCTTAGCTAATGACCAGGCTTACGCCCAGTGCCTTCAAATACTATTAATTTAGCGATTGATAATATTAGAATAGTAAAAGGCCAATAATGTAATCATCTCAATGGTATGAAAACTGAAATTGAATTTTACTGTTTGGGTTCGTACTTATTTGCGTTTGTAAGTCGCTGTAAAAAGACGGGTTGTCACAAAACAATAATGATAACGGCAATTGCAATCCGCCGCCTCTTGATTCTACTTATAATCCTGTTGATCCTTCAGTGCCTGCAACGGTTGGATTTTTTCAGGATGATTGGAAACCAAGATCATTTGTCGCGCCGGATGTTATGAATGGGACCTGCCCACAGGCGCGGTCACCGATTCTTTAACGATTAATGTAAACAAAGTAATTGCAAAAGTGCGACATTTATGTTTACGGTAACAATTCAAATCTGTGGTAGCAGGCAAATGATTAAACCAGCCCGCTTTAATGCAATATCTTACTGATTTGTCGCCTAATATTATTCGCGGACCGGGCGGCAGCATCAGCGATGTTTATTTTTGGAATGGAACTGATGCAAATCCGGCTCCTGCCGATGCCCCTGCAAACCTGCTGAATTCAGCCGGTGCTTCATCCGCTGCAGGTTATTGGTACGGAGGCAATACTGCTTCCTGGACTTTAGTCACTTGCAACTATTACAATTTATTAGCCAAACAAACAGTACTGGAATCATTACCGTAAATTATGGTTATGCAAGATATGGCACCAGTGCTAATCCTGTAGCTACGGCCGCCCATCTTGCGGCAGATTGGGTACGGTATGATCATGGAAGAACAAAATTTTGGGAAATCGGCAATGAAACTTACGGCAATTGGGAAGCAGGTTATCGAATAGATCTCAGTCAAAATAAAGATGGACAGCCGCAAATTATTACCGGGGCTCTTATACGGACAACATGTAAAGGTATTTGCAGATTCAATGCGCGCGGCCGCGACCGAAGTCGGCGCAACAATTTATATTGGAGCCTCCTTATACCAGGAAGCCGCCTTATACAGGCGCGTATGCATCTATTCAAACATGGAACCAGGGCGTTTTACAAAATGCGGGCAGTGTAGCTGATTTTTTTATTGTGCATGATTATTTTACAGCTTATGCAGCAAATTCAACTGTGTCGGATATTTTAAATACTGCCACTGCCGTTCCTGCTTCCGTTATGTCTTATGTTACGCAACAGGTAACCGCAGCTGGTCTAAGCCTTAAACCAATTGCATTTACCGAATGGAATATCCAGGCTACAGGATCTAAACAAAACGTATCTTATATTTCAGGTATGCATGCCGCAAAAACAATCGGCTCGATTATAAAAAATAATTTTGGCGAAGCCAGCCGCTGGGATATTGCAAATGGATATGTCAACGGTGATGACCAGGGAATGTTTAATATTGGTGATGAACCCGGCGCTCCCTTATGGAATCCACGTCCTTCATTTTTTTATCTGTATTACTTTCAAAAATTTTTTGGAGACAGGATGGTATATGACACTCTTAAAGCTATAATGGTGATATTACCACTTATTCGTCAACTTTTTCAACCGGGCAGGCAGGAACGGTTATTAATTAATTCCGGAATTTTAAATCACATCGTTATCCATAGACTTTCAGCATTTTCCTGCAGGCAGCAAATATTATTGGTATGTACTTACCGGCGGCACAGATAATGCACCTTTTTCAGGCCAGGTGTATGTGAATGGCACAGGCCCGTCCACCGCAACAGGCGGCCCGCTTAATTATGCTTCGTTAAAAGCTTATTCAGCGCCGCTGACGGAACCATAAAAATCTCAGTCCCGGCAATGAGCGTTGTTTACCTGGTGGCGGATAAAAAATAAAGATCAACAATTCAAACATAATCGATAAAAAAGAAGCGAGTCATAACCTGCTTCTTTGTTGTCTTTCATTTGATGATTTACACGATATTGCTTAAATATTTTGCGTGAAAAAATACTGCTTTATATTATTCTGTTTTTATAATCTTTCTGGTATTTTCCTGTAAAGAAAAAAAAGAAAACGGCAAACTTCATTTTACTATTTCTGCCCGTCTTCACACACCAATGTAAATTTTAAAAATTCCATTGTTGAAAATGATTCTGTAAATATGTTTACTGATGAATATACCTACATGGGCGGCGGAGTAGGCGTGGGCGATTTTAACAAGGATGGTTTACCAGATCTGTTTTTTGCAGGCAACCAGGTAAGCTCGAAGCTTTATATCAATAAAGGAAATTTGCATTTTGAAGATATAACCAAAAAAGCAGGACTTGCAACCGATACCTGGTGCACCGGTGTAAGCGTTGTTGATATTAATAACGATGGCTGGCCGGATATTTATGTCTGTGTTTCAGGCATTGCTACCGGGTTCCCGCAGGAAAAATTTGCTGTTACATAAACCAGCATAATCTCACCTTTAAAGAAGAAGCTGCCGAATACGGACTTGCCGATACTTCTTATTCTACCCAGGCTGTTTTTTTTGATTATGATAATGATGGCAAGATAGACATGTATCTGTTCAATCATAATTTAAAAGATATCCAGCCCAATAATATTCGTGATGTACAAGTAGACAGCAATTCATTGGCAGCAGACAAATTATATCACAATGAAGGCATTCCTCCGGGAATGAACCACCCTGTTTTTAAAGATGTTTCGCGGCAGGCGGGTATTGTTGAAGATGGCAATGGCCTCGGAGTAGTTGTTAGTGATTTTAACGGAGACGGCTATCCTGATATTTATGTTGCCAATGATTATATACGCAATGACCTGTTATGGCTCAATAATAAAAACGGAACATTCAGCAATTGCATTGCCTCGGCAATGAAACATCAAAGCTATTCAAGCATGGGTACTGATGCCGCTGATATTAATAATGATCGAACTATACCGATATTATCTCTCTTGACATGCAGCCCGAAACAAATGAACGTAAAAAAATGATGTATTCTTTTTTAAGCGATCAACGGCATCAGTTGGAAATGAGTAAAGGTTACCAGCCAGAGTTTATACATAATATGCTTCAGTTAAATAATGGAAATCGTATATCAATAATCGCGAAGAACCTTTTTTTAGTGAAATAGGAGAAATGGCAGGAATCGCAGAAACGGACTGGAGCTGGAGTGTACTTATTGCGGATTTTGATAACGATGGATGGAAAGATGTTCATGTGGCAAACGGCATGGGCCGCGATCCTACTAATATTGACTTTTTAGAATATAAATATAAAACGGTTATAAGCTCGGGAATACCAGAAAATAATCCGATCAACGAAAAGTCTTTATGGATCATCTGTCCACATTAGGCGAAGTTCCGTTACGCAATTATTTATATAGAAACAGAGGAGGATGGCCATCTTTTGAAGATGTCTCTGCACAGGCCGGCATCAATCAAAAATCGGTATCTAACGGCGCCGTGTATGTGGACCTTGATAATGATGGTGACCTTGATATTGTGACGAATAATATCAATGGCGATGCCTTTATCATGCGCAATGATCTGAACAGCCCCGACAGTACCATGCCAAAAAAAGCTAATTATCTTACTGTAAAATTAAACGGGGATAGTTTAAATACAGATGGTATAGGAACCACCGTGTATGCATATAGCAAAGGCCTTACACAAATGGCGGAGCAATATCCTGTTAGGGGTTACTTGTCATCTGTTGATAACAGGATTCATTTTGGGGCTGCTAACGCAACTTTCGACTCAATAAAAATCGTATGGCCAGATCAGAAAATGCAGGCGATACCACACCCGCAGATGAATGGGATATTGGCTGTAAATTATAAAAATGCGGAGAGCCGGTTCAATCCGGGACAGCAGCCTTTCGCCTCCGGTTTTTAAGGATATTACCATGGAGTTAAAAACTGATTTCCTTCATAAAGAAACTTTCTTTTATGACTACGCCTTTCAACCTTTAATCCCGCAAAAATTTTCACAGGAAGGGCCATTTATTTGCACAGGCGACGTTAACGGAGATGGCCGTGAAGATTTTTTTATCGGCGGCGCATATAAACAGTCCGGCAAGATATTTCTGCAAAATGCCGATGGCACTTTTACGGGAAAGGACCTCGTTGCTGGTACCAAAAATGAAGAGGACATGCAGGCTGTTTTTTTTGATGCTGATGGCGATAAAGACCTTGACCTTATTGTTATAAGCGGCAGCACCGAATTCGATCCCACATCATCTTACTACCGGCCACGCCTATACTTAAATGATGGAAAAGGCAACTTTACTTTAGATGATACTGCATTCTCTCCGCTGATAAGAACACAGGGCAAATGCGTTGCAATCGCAGATTATGATGGAGACGGCGCCCCTGATATTTTTATCGGGGGAAGAGTTTCGTTAGGAACTTATCCCGAGCCACCAAGAAGTTATTTACTGCATAATCAACATGGGAAATTCATTGATGTAACTGCTTCCGTGTGTCCCGCGCTCGAAAATCCGGGACTGCTGAATGCAGCGGCCTGGGTTGATTTGGATAATGATAAAAAGCCGGAGCTTATCATTGCCGGAGACTGGATGCCGATTCGTGTTTTCAAAAATGAAGCTGGAGCAAGTTGGTTGAAATAACGAATGGAAGTGGGTTGGAAGAATTTTCCAGGATTTTGGCGAAGCCTCGCTTTTGCTGATGTAAATCACGATGGAAGATATGGATATAATCGCAGGAAATATCGGTCTGAATACACCTTTTCATATAAACGATAAACAACCTGCAGAACTTGTGGCAAAAGACTTTGATGGTAATGGCGTTGTGGAGCCTATTTTCTGCTACTACATTAAAGATAATGATGGCAATTACAAATTAAATGTTGGCATATCAAGAGATAACTGGGCAATGCAAATGCCTTCTATCAAAAAGAATTACGAACTCAATGAGACTTATGCAAAAGCTTCCATGGAAAAGCTATTACCCAAAGCGACTGATAGATGGAGCTTTGGTATTGAATTGTAAAGAAGCCCGGAGTGGCTATTTTGAAAATGACGGCAAAGGGAAATTTACATTTCATCCCTTTGTCGTGGAAGCGCAGGAAGCGCCTGTTAATGCAATTGTAACAACTGATATCAATGGAGATGGTAATATCGATATCATTATTGCCGGGAATGAATATCAAACACATGTGATGGCAGGCAGGTACGACGCTTCTTACGGGCTTGTATTAACCGGCAATGGAAGAGGAGCTTTTACTCCTATGCCGCCTGTTCCGAGTGGTTTAATTATTGACGGCGATGTGAGAGACCTCAAATTAATAACAACGCAAAAACAAAAAATGCTTATTAGTGCGATAAACGATGACAAGATGAAAGCCTTATCAAATATAGAAAAATTAAATCAGATTTTCAATATTGCCCTAACTTTTGAAACAAAAAACGCCTAACGCCACGAATCTTTGAGACAAATACATGCTTATCTTGAATTCACTGAAATTTCATATCATTTTTCCGTACGATCGGTTCAATCGGACTTATAAAGTTTTTCTCCTAAAAAATTTCAGTGAAAATCTTCGTAATAAAACTTTACGAACTCGCAATTTGCTTCATTCTACTTCACCAGTTGCTACTTTACAATTATCGTCAACAATCGGCTTTATTGATCTGGTTGAAGAACATTAAAATTTGCTGTTGCACCATCTCCGGAATCTGAAACACCCTGTATCACTACAACGTATTTGCCAGGGATATCGGAAGTGTAGAAAGAAATTGCTTCTGACCGGCCTTGTGTCTGAATATCCGGTGACCAATATAAAACATTCCTGTAATCAGGTAATCTGCCCTCAGCCTGTTCAGGAGTTTGATATTGTGGTGAATAAAACTCTCTGTCATACTGCAATCCATCGTATTCAACAACTAAAGCATTCGGGTTAAGATCAAAGCCGGTGAGGTCGCCATTATAGGTAGCAAAACTCACGATGCCATCATAGTAGTAATTGCCTCTGTAGAGCCGGTTGGTGGTAACATCTATTTTATTTATTTTGAGGGGATCTGTTGCTATAAGTTTATCATTATCAAATACCGGAACGCCGTCCATTAATACAAGTGGCTCTTTGTCGAAGAAATCAAGAGCGGGTTCATTCAATATCTGAAAATAAAAATGTTTATCTCTTTTTTTCAGATGAACTTCTTTCACATATTCCTTAATTACTTCTTCCATTGTCGGGAATCGCGTATAAGCATCCAGGTAATACCTTTTGGACGGTATCCCATAAAATGCAGTTGAATCAAATGATCGTGGCAAAGTAAATACAGATTTCTTCGCGGGCTGGTAAATATCCTGCGCCTGCGCATGCTATACTTCTTAATAAGATTTCATTTGAAAGATTTGCATCTAAATGTAACGGTATAGGCGTATACGAAGAAAATTCTTCAGAGAAAGGATTGTCAATAATTACATGGTAATTGCTGTCTGCGAGTATTTGTTTGCACGATCAACTGGCTGTTCGCCATAAAATTTTTCTACATTGAATCTTAACCCCCGAAGAGGAAGAAATACAATTGGAGAATTTAAAGTCTTTGCCGGGAACAGAAAGATAAACCTGAAATGCCCGTTTCCTTAATTCCCTGGACTTTCGGAAGTAATTTTCCGGTGATAATATGTCCTTCGAATTCGGGCAAAAAAGTGAAAGAAGGAGTGTTTTTTGTAAGCACCTCTTCCCATTTAAATCGTCTCCAACCCTGTGTCAGCATTAAGTTATCAGTTGTCTTCGTTGCTTCATCCCCGGAACTGTCAAAGTAATAACCAGGCGATTCGATGTCGCCTTTTATTTCCGAAGCCAGCCAGAGATAACTGAGCAGATTTAATTTTTGTTTTGGTTGCAATGAATCTGTAAGATAAACTGATACGGACATATCTGCGTTTATAATGCCACCGTTAGCCAGACTTGTGAACACATCGATGTTTACCTGGCTTCTACGATTGTACTGCTCTTGAATGCCTTTTGTTTTTATTTGCAAAATGCGGTCAGGGCCGTCGAAAAAACATCCTTTCACATACAGGTTGTCTTTTTTCATTAAAGAGCGTCAGGCGGGAAATGCCGTCGCCCAGGTCTGATTTGTTAATGACGAAATTTGCAGTTCCGCTATTCAAAGGCTGTACCCTTGCAAATTTTATTGAATCATGATTTTGGATAAAAAGAAAAATATCACGCTCCGATTCAATATTACAGGATACGTTTACTGAAAGATTGTTTCCTTTGTCTTCCATATGCATGACCCAGCCATTATTGTAAATTTCAGGAAGTGCGGTGTTAAAAAGTTTATCATTAATGGTAACAACAGCGTGATATTTATTGCCTGTTAACGGAGTAAATGAGAAAGAACCCATACCAAATTTTTCAGTTTCAAATGATGTGATGGTATCGCTCTTTTCATTTAGAATAAATCCCTTTGCCGGCAATCCTTTGCCATATGGGTTATTGATTTTAAATGCTACATTATTACTTAGTCCATACACCAGGTTTCCTCCCTCAGGAAAAAACTGTATGGACACCAGAGGGACACTGTCAGCATTAGTAACCTGGATTCTTTTATTTGGGTTGATGATTGTGATTGTTTCTTCAAAATAATACTCAGGATCAAAATTTTTCATCCAGTTAGTATAAGCACGAATCAAATAATTGCCTGTTCTGATAGAGGATGGAATTAAGAAAGAACCATTTCCACGTCCGGAATCAACGTCAATTTTCCCTTGGAGTAACGGTTTTTTATCGGCACCGATTATCTCAACATAACAAATTTTACTTAAGAAAGAAAAGTTATTGGTATTGGCATCGGTTACGTACGTTTTAAACCAAAGGATTTCACCGGATGCATATACGGTTTTATCGGTATGGAGAAAGACCTTTTCGTGGTAATTGTTATTTGCGTAAGTTTCAAACTGGTGCGTGATTACTGCTTCTTCAGTTTGTGAAAAAGCATTAGCTCCATACATGCAGATCAATAGCATGCAGCAGAAAAATTTTGCATTGATAATTTCCGGCAATATGGTTTGTATTTTTTTCATTAATATTTTTTACCAAAATGAAGGTTTTTGATTCACGCCGCCTCTTAGCCTGCAATCGACACATTGCCTCTTTGCTATGTTAAGACAACCCGTTCCGCAAAAATAGTAGGGATAAAAATCGGGGTCGGGATAATCATATACGAAGAAGGCCGGGTTTGGCAGATCGGCGTGGCCTATAGCCTTAACAGCGCACTCAATATTGGTATCGACAAAATGCCAGTTAGTAACGTCATACTTTGTAATAAACAATCTTTCCTGTTGCACAGAAGATGCTGTAAGAAAGCCAATCACCGGCTCTAAGGGGTTCTGCAAAGAATGGATATTGCCCGTAAGTTGAGTAGGTTGTGCATCGAAAATCGACCCGAGATTTTCCGTATTGGTTTTTAATACTTCCAGGTATTGGTAAGCCTGCTGTGTAATTGCATATTGCTTAACAAGAATACTATAGCGAATACTTATTTTTTGAGAGTTTTGGAGTATAGTAGTGATCGGCGCCTGGTTAATTATGTCTTGTGCCAAGGCCACAGATGATCCTGCCAAAATATTTTTTGAATCTACTGTCAGCCAGCAATCAAATGTTTGATCAGTAGAATCAACATAATATAATCTTCCGTTGCTCGTGCCGAGCGAAGCGCTAAGTGGCGCCTCATATTGATAAGTTTCCACATAGTCCCACCGGTAGTATCTGGTGTTATTTGCCGGATCATGGGTATTGAGATAGATCATAACATCATCTTTTTGCTGCCAGGTAATGCTGTCTATTGGTGGCGTTTGTTTTACGGGAATATAATCTGACTGATACTTATTGCCATTACTAACGGTTATGTTTAGCCGGTATTGATTGGTATAATTAAGATGAAGAGGCGAGGATTGGTACGTCCCTGGTTGAACTTCTATCAACTGAAAAACTTCATTATCGGTTCCTTCAACAGTTACGCGGGCTCCCGTTTCAGGAGCGGATACGAACGTACTGTCTGAAAGGGCTTTGGTTCTGGATAATTGAATTACCGTTGGAGAATCGGAGCTGTTAATCAAGGTGCCATTCACCACGAGGTAGCTGTAGTTAACACGTATGGCAGGTGGATTGTATGCTTTTTTACATTGAATATTTATAAAAAGCACGAGCGCTAAAAATATTAATATGTTGTTTAATTTCTTCAAGACTTTATTTTTTAAATGATCGATTCCATTTACCAAAATGTCGGTTTGACCGTACTTCCTCCCATTGTAGTGCAATCAACGCAAGGATTTTTTGCCAAATCCAGGAGATTAGGAGAAATAAAATAATAGGGTCCATAAGACGTGTCCGCATAATTGTAAAGTAAAAAGTTGCCGGCATTTTGAGTAATGATCACTTCATCGCATGAAGGGCCGTCATACACATAATTCCATCCGCTTAACTGATACCTGTTAATGAAAATTCTTTGTTGTTGAAGCGAAGAAGCCATTACATAACCGATAACAATTTCCTTCGGGTTGCTTATGCAGTGTACGTTTCCCGAAAGTTGGGTAGGTTGCGCATCAAAAATTGAGCCCAGGTTTTCTGTATTTTTCTTTAAAACATCTAAGTATTGAAATGCATCTGCAGTGATTGCATATTGTTTAACAAGGATACTGTATCGCACTGATAACTTCACTGAATTTGCAGGTATGGTAGTCAGCGGCGCATCCACTACAACCGAATTTTTCAAAGCGACAGTGGATGCGATTAATATGCTGTTGGCATTTTCATTTCGCCAGCAATTGTATGTTTGATTGGTCGAGTCAACAAAATATATCAGGCCGTTTTTTTCCGCAATGGTTCTGTCAAACGGTGAGCGATATTGATAGGTTTCTAAATAATCCCAGCGATAATATTTGATTTTGTCAGAAGGGTCGCCCGTACTAACGTAAACGCCTACACCGTTTTCTTGTTGCGAGGTTACGCTGTCTATAGGTGGTGTTTGCAACAAGGCTACAAAATCAGATGCATACCGGCTTCCATTGCTTGTAGTAATCTTTAATTGATATTGCTCTGCATAATTGAGAATTAATGGCGTGGATACATATCTGCCACCGGCAATTTCCGCAAGCGGGTATACTTCACCGTCTTTTCCCTGAATACTAACGGTTGCGCCCGGTTCCGGAGACGAAGCGGTGGTGCTATCAGTAAGTTGAACAGTTCTGCTTAAAGCAATTACTGTTGGAGAATCAGGACTGTTAAGTATCGTTCCATTAACCACGAGATATTTATAATTGACGTTGGCTGCCGGTGGGTTGTAGGCTTTTTTGCAACTTGTAGCGCCCGCTTGCAACAGGAATACAAAAGTTAGTATTTGCAAAATTTTTTTCATCAAAACCTGAAGTTGTATGAAATAAATGGAATCAATGTGCCAAATATGGATAGCTGGTAGCCCTTTATGGCTCCATTTTCAGAAACGAAATATGCTGAATATACATTTGCGCGTGCTGTAACATTATAGATACCGAACGACCATGAATTGTGAAACGTTTGGGCAACTTTATGATTTCCGTCAAGATTTACTGATATATCAGTCCTGAAATAATCCGGTATCCGGTAAGCATTTCGGTCAGAATACAAAAGCCTTGGTGCGCCATAGGCATCATAAACTGCAATTGGTAAAGTAATAGGTCTGCCGGTGCTGTAAACAACATTAACGGATAAGCTTAGACGATGACTGAACTTATAATTACTGATGAAATTTAATGTATTGGGCTTATCATAACTGGCAGGGTAATACGCTCCTTTGTTAACGATCTCTCCTGCCAGCGAATCTGCGGATTTAAGAAAAGTCCTGGAGTAGGTATAGCTAAGCCACCCGTTCAGTTTTCCTGAATTCTTTTTAACTAATAATTCAAGGCCATAGGCTTTTCCTTTGGAATTGATGATATCCGTTTCTATGTGAGGATTTAATAAGATAGTGGCGCCGCTCTTATAGTCTATCAAATTTTTAAGATCCTTATAGTATACTTCAACGGACGTTTCAATGTTATTTGAATTGAAGTTTTTATATAGCCCAAGCGAATATTGTGTTCCCAACTCAGGTTTAATGTAAGGATCGCTAAGCTTCCAGATATCAGTTGGAGAAATAGTAATGGTATTGGAAAGCTGGTGCAGGTATTGCGTTAAGGTATTGTAACCAATTTTAACCGAGGCATCTCCCGGTAAAATATATCTTAATGAAAAACGATATTCCGGTTCCTGGTACGTTTTAATAATCTTTCCTGACGCATATATTGATGTATCCGTTATTGTTGATGCTTGTTTGGGTATTCCCGGTACATAATTATATACATCGTGTGGCCCCAGGTAATTAAACATGGAATAACGAAGCCCTGCATTTATGGAGAGATTGGGACTAATGTTATATTCATAGCCAAAATATGCCGCACTTTCCAATCCTTGCTCCGGCGCCAGCACATCCGGCTGCACCAATGACTGACTGCCGTAAGGTAACAAACTACCTGGATGAAGTTTATATAAAATAGAGCTCAAACCAAAGCTTAGTGATTGTTTATTATTTGCCCTGTAAATAAAATCAGCCTTGAAATTAGTTTGGTTGATGTCGTAATTAAGCTTAAAGCTATTGACAGGATTCGTGTTGCTGCTTACGTCGTATTGATAATGATCAAGGCCGAAAGACACAATGCCATAAAATTTATTATTGAATATATGTTTCCATTTCAGTATTGCATTTTTATTTCCGTATTTATAAGTGGTGTCCATATCAAACCTGAAATTATCATTGCTGATATAGCCGGTGAAGTATAAATTATTTTTTGCATTAATGGTATGGCTTATGTGGATGTTGGCATCATAAAAAGAAGCCCTGCTATTGTTGTATGCTGAATTCGGAATCGCCTTCAATATCCAATTGGAGTAACTGGTACGTGCACCCAATATGAATGAAGTTTTATCTTTTACTATCGGGCCCTCTAAGGTAAACTTACTGGTAAGAAGCCCTATACCTCCCGTGCCACTTATCTTTTTATCATTTCCGTCTTTAGTAGAAACATCTAAGACAGATGAAAGTCTGCCGCCATATTTTACCGGAATTACGCTTTTATACAATTCAACACCTTTTACTACATCGGTATTAAAAGCAGAGAAAAATCCTAATAAATGAGAAGGATTATAAATCGTGGCGTCATCAAATAAAATAAGATTCTGATCCGTAGCACCTCCACGAACATTGAAACCGGTGCTTGCTTCGCCGACCGACGTGACGCCCGGCAATGTGAGCACTACTTTTAAGATATCCGACTCGCCAAATACGACAGGCACGTCTTTTATCGTTTTAACGGAAAGCCGCTCAACGCCCATTTGTGTGCTCCTGATATTAGATTTTTTTTCGGCACTTACCACAACTGCTTTTAAGCTTGGGATGTAATCTTTCATGTCAATGTTTAGCTTCCCATCATTGTAAACAATTAAATGTCGTAAAGCATCTTTCATTCCCAGGCCGGATACTTCCAGCGTGTGAATTCCCGGTTTAATGGTAAGAGAATAGTATCCAAACTGGTCGGTGACGATGCCCGTATAAACGCTGTCAATGTATAACGAAGCTCCCGGAATGGCCTCGCCGTTTTTAATGTCGCGTATAAAACCTGTAAGGATTGCGTTTCCTTTTTTAGCCGAAGATTTAGAACCAATGGCAAATAATTTATTTTCAGTAAATACCGGTTTTGATTTTAATTTTTGAATCTCTTCATTTTGCAGGGAATCGCTTTCGGCTGCCGAAGATCTTTTTTCAGGAATAAAAAAATCGGAAGCCAAAGTTGTTTGCAACGTTTTATTTTTTGTAATAAATACATGATTGCCGGCATCTGCAGCAAAGCGATAATCGGTGGAAAGAAAAATCTGTTTTAATAATTCGTTTAATGGTTCATTGCTTGCGGTAATATTTACGATAAAAGAATTGAGCGAGGTAGTATCATAATAAAAATGATAAGGCGTTGTCGCTTCTATTTTTTTCACAAACTCGGGAAACGTCATTGCTGTAAATGTGCCCGTTACTGTTGTGTTTTGAGCCCGCAACGAAGGTGCACTCAATATGCAAAAAACGCCAATGCAAAAGGAAATAGCAATACCACGCATTTCATTTGTTTAATGTGTCATAATAAGCAGCAACCATTATCAGATCTTTTTCAATATTTTTTTTAAATCTCAGGTGCTTTTTCCTGATAAATATTTTTATGAATTCTTTTTTGTCATCGAAAGCAGGTAATACCGCTTTGCGGTTATTAATTTGGAACAGGTTGTTGCCATTTCGTACATACAATACGTCTTCTTCTACAAAGGTATAGGGATCATCAACTTTTAAACCATGCTTGATATTTTTTAAACGCTTTGCCAATATTGCGGCCTTGCCGGTGAACACAACCTCATAAATATCTTTTGAAATGCTTTCATCTTTTCCTGATGCCTGGGCGAAAATTTCAAAGCGGTAGCCGCCAAGTGTGAAATATTTTATTTTTTCATTCAGCAATTGAATTCTCGTGTCATCATGATACCTGTTAATAATGACTTTCTGTCTAACAATATCAAATAATAAAGGAATGTCTTTATACAAAACATCATCGTAGAATATATCACCATTTTGCATCTGGTTGAACAAATAAAAAGGATTGCCTCTTACGCCCGGATCATATTTCGCATAGGCTTCCCCGGTATATAAATGCGCATCTTCCTTTATTTCATTTTGAAAATATATTTTCGTAATCTGTAATGACGAGGAACTAACGCTTGCTTCGCTTTGAGCCTTTGTATTATCAAAAGAAAAAATAATAAGCAGTGCCGGTAAAATTGTAAAAAATTTAAAACGCATTGTAAAAAGTGTCTATAAAAATATGATTTTAAAATGGCTAGTTCATATAAAAAAAGGCCTGTCCTTTCTTAATCCCGAAAAAAATAAAGCATTCACGAAAATTATGACTCCGCATCTAAAATAAACGCTGCATTAGAATCTTTTAAATGTATTTAAGTTTCCTTTCTTTGAACAAATACATTCCGGCTTTGCAATAGTATGAAATAATGCATATGCTACGCAAAATATTAAAGAAACAGGCGAGAAAATAAGAAAGGAAAGAGATAAATTAGGTCCTGAACATTATTGCTGGCGGTTAATTTGAATTTTAAGAACTTTATCTTTTTATTGTTGTTGTAGGTTACTTAAAAAAGAGTGCGATAAATAATATTTCATAAAAATTTAAACATGGAAGAAAAAAAAGCCTTATTGATTATGGATGTTCAGAATGGAATAGTAAAAATGCTTCCAGATAGTGCGGCGCTAATCCTGGCAGTTGGTAATGCAATTGAGAAGGCACGCAGGAATAACATTCCCGTTATATATATTGTTATCGGCTTTAGAAAGGGGTATCCTGAAGTAAGTATGAACAATAAATCTTTTTCTGTCATAAAGGGCAGCAACAGGAATTTTGATTCCGAAGAAGCGTTTCGGGTATATGATTCTGTGGCGCCACGGGAAGGGGACATTACTGTTATCAAAAAGCGCGTCAGTGCCTTTGCGGGAAGCGACTTGGAAATTGTATTAAGATCACTGGAAATAAAACAAATTGTGCTGGCTGGAATTTCGACGAGTGGCGTTGTGCTATCCACCTTGCGGGAGGCTGCCGATAAGGATTACGCCATTACGATTCTTTCCGATGCCTGCGCCGATAGCGATGCTGAAGTACATAGAATGCTTACTACTAAAATCTTTGTTAAGCAGGCCGATGTAATGACTACTGATGAATGGAATGGATGATATTAAGATATGCTGCGTAATGAAACATGATTTTTTTATTGTATTACTAAATTAAAATTAGGTCGCTAACTTTAGTCTATGCTCCAAAATAAACAACTCTTTTTAGGGATTATCATAGGATTAATTATAGGGATATTCATTGGTAAAAAAATTACTGCTCCGGTAGCCCCTGCAATTGGTATCACAAAGGGCGCCTCGGACGATTCATTTTCCAAAACGAAATCACCTGGTGATAATGAAATCCGTCAGCAGGATGTTACCATTCCTCCAAAAGTTTACACGGTTCTGGCTTACATAAAAGCCCACGGACAGCCAATGCCGGGTTATGTTGGCGGCCGTGTGTTTACCAATCGTGAGCAGGTAGTTCCCACGCAAGACGCCAATGGCAACCCGATCACGTACCAGGAATGGGATGTGAATCCAAAAGTCGAAGGGCAAAATCGGGGTACGGAGCGTATATTAACGGGAAGCGATAGCCGCTCCTGGTATACGAATGATCATTACAAAACATTTACAGAAATAAAATAATAATGCGTTCAGTCAAACATATCCCACTTTCCTATTACAGCGAGAACGATACCCGCTATGTGTTTTTAGATGGGCTGGTCTGTAGTACGCTTGCCAGTTGCTATTACATTCTTCAACAGCAATTATCTTTGCCTGATTATTTTGGAAGCAATTTAGATGCTCTTGATGAAGTGCTCTCCGATTTGGACTGGATACACGAAAAAAAAATCAAAATTATTATCGCTAATAATGATCAATTACTGAATGGGGAAGCGCATAAAAGAAAGGATTTTTTAGACACGATCAACTCCGCTGATAATGACAGAGTCGAAATTATTTACCTTGAATCCGGAAATAAAAAAACGGGATAAATATTTTTCAATGCCGTTTTTTGTTGCTCTCAACTGGACTGACTTTTTGGAGCTGCGGCTGTAAGCAATGCCCTGAGCTATGAGATCGGCCCGGGCGCTTCAAATTATGCCATGGTCAACCAGGGTGATACCGCGTCACTTCTCAAGAATATCCTCATTGTCTTCTATAACTAAAATTGTATCCATTTGAGTTGTTGGATTTTGTGAATACGTGAAAGGACTTAGAAGCATTTAGAATTCGATTGCTTAATGATATTAAAGAACTGTTTTCAATGGAAAAGAATGAAAGGAAAAGGACCTGGCTTCGAAGTAAAGAGATCCGAAAAATATTGAATACTTCTGCAGGTACTTTGCAAAAATTTTACGCATAAGAGGAAAGCTCAAATCCAGTAAAGTTAATGGCCCCATTATTATAAGCAGGATGATGTCGACCAACTATTGAGTAAGGTGTAACGTGAAATTGTAGTCTATGTGTGTTCCAAGCCAACAAGAATCATATCGAATAGGCGTGCCCGTGGCTATATCAATTATACTCCTTCCTTTCATCCTGGTATTGAAAGCTGCGTCTACTTGAAATAGTTTTGATATAATCTCATTATAAAAAGATAGGGGTTTTTTATTTGGTAAAATGTAAATGTTTTTTTGCATAAACAGAATCCTTAGCCTTTTGTTTGACAATAAAGTCTTGCGTAATTCATGAGTTTGCCGTGTCGGACAACGGCATAAGTAAAAAGCGCTTTTAATTGTAATCATTTTGTCACCGATGATTGCATAACAGAAATGAGATGACACAGAAACGCAATGAATATTTAATGAAATGGGGATGGGAATTAATTTACAATCATCAACAAGAAAAAACTGGAAGCAGTGGCGAATAAAGATTTTCAATCGCGGTCCTGTTTCAAAAGTCACTACATTTTGTCGTAGAAATATTTATTGAAATCGGATTGCATTTTTATAAATTGATTTTCTGCTATGTTTGTATTATTACGTAATTGGCTGAGTCTTGCATCTATTTCAACAGATGATTTCCTTTCACTATTAATTGTTTTAGCTAATACGTTGTCCAGCCCTGCTAGATCGTTTCTTAATAAATGTATTCTTTCATCTTTCCTGATAAAATCGTTGTGAAAAAGTTCTGCCTGTTCCAATAAATTTTTATCAAATGAATCTTTAAGAATTTCAGATAAGCGGTTTTTTAGCACGATATTTTCTTCTTTTAAAAAAAGCAACAACCGCCTCAGCGTATTGCATTCATGTTCCAGTTGGCCGCGTTTCAGTACTTCCATGCTTTTTTCTTTTGATAATTCTTTAGCGAGAATATTTTCAATGATACTTAGAAGCCATAGAAGGCTGCGAAGTGAATTTAATTAGCCCTGCCTTCAAAAATAGTTAACCCGATACTAAATAATTATGACGGCAGTCAATAGGATAACTGAGAAATGTCAGAAAATTAAATTCAATATGATTCTTAGATTTCGCTCCTTATTTCTTTACACTGATAAGTGTCATTCAATTGCATCCTTATTATCATGAGCCAAAATCTTTCTTCATCTTAGCTTCGGCAGTAAAGATTATTAAAATTATCAGTTAAATTATTGCTATGCTCGGAGAACTAAATGAAATGCAGATCGATCATTTTTTGTTAAGCCGGGAGATGGGCAGAATCGCATGCGTGGATGGAAACATTCCTTATGTCGTTCCCATTACTTATGTTTTTGATGGCAAATCCGTTATATGCCAATCAACGATTGGCAGGAAACTGGAGATAATGCGTAAGAATCCGAACGTTTGTTTTGAAGTAGATAGCCGTCAAAATATGGCCAACTGGCAAAGCGTAATCGTCCATGGTACTTTTCAGGAATTAGAGGGCAATGAAGCTGCCGAAACAAGAGAATACTTATTCAACCACATGTGGCCTTATCTTACCAGTTCTACAATCCATTCGCATGAACATGATTCGTCTTTGTCAAGCGTTGACGATTTTAATCGCATCAAGCCAGTTGTGTTTAAGATTGCCATCAAAGAGAAAACAGGAAGATTTGAAAAACATTAATGATGTGTTTCCAAATTCGGCAGATCACTTTTTTATAAAGCCTTTATTTTTGTCCTTATGATGACAAACGCAAAAAATATTTCGGCAGCCGAGGCTATAAAAATTGTTCAATCCGGAAACAGGGTGTTCGTTCACGGCAGTGCAGCTACTCCTGTACATATTATAGAAGCGTTACAGAAACGCCATGAAGAACTGAATAGTGTCGAAATAGTAAGCATCACTACGTTAGGAAATACTGACTTCAACAACCCGGTTTATAACGAAAGTTTTTTTATAAACTCTTTATTCGTTTCAGAAAATACACGGGAAGTTATCAATAGCAATCACGGCGATTATGTTCCTGTTTTTCTCAGCCAGATTCCTCAATTGTTTAAGGAAAATTTTTTACCATTAGATGTTGCCATCATCCAGGTGTCACCTCCGGATGCGCATGGATACTGCTCTCTTGGTACTTCTGTTGATATTGCCCGTGCGGCTGTTGACACTGCTCCGCACATCATAGCACAGGTAAATGCAAGAATGCCGCGTACGCATGGTGATGGCTTTATTCATGTCGATAAAATAAATGCATTGGTTTGGCATGATGCCGAATTACCTGAAATAAATTATTCAACAAAGTCTAACGATACTATTGTTCAGATTGGAAGAAATGTAGCTTCGCTTATTGAAAATGGCGCCACGTTACAGTTAGGCATAGGCGCAATTCCCGACCAGGTATTGAGAAATCTTAGCAATCACAAAAACCTGGGACTGCATACCGAAATGTTATCAGACGGCGTGATACCGCTTATTGAAAAAGGGATAATAGACAACAGCCTGAAAAAAATAAATGTAGGCCGCACTGTTACCGGCTTCATGGCGGGTACACGAAAACTCTACGATTTTGTAGATGATAATACCGCTGTACGGGTAATGGATATTGGCTATGTGAATGATACCAGCATTATCCGGAGAAACCCCAAAGCCACGGCAATAAACAGCGCTATTGAAATTGACCTGACGGGGCAGGTATGCGCAGATTCTTTTGGAACTTATCAGTATTCAGGTATCGGCGGCCAGATGGATTTTATTCGCGGAGCTTCGTTGTCTGAAGGTGGAAAGCCCATTATTGCATTACCCTCCGTTACATCAAAAGGCCAATCACGCATTGTGCCTTTTTTAAAAGAAGGAGCAGGCGTTGTTACCACAAGAGGCCACATTCACTGGGTGGTAACGGAGTTTGGTATCACCAATTTATTCGGTAAAAATTTAAAACAAAGAGCCAGGGAATTAATAAGAATATCCCATCCAAATCATAAAGAATCTTTGCAAAAAAGTTTTTATGAGAGATTTAAAGTAATGCCTTGATTTTTGAGTTATACCAGTGTGGTAAGAGGTATTTTATTCTATGAAGTTCATATTGAATTTAAAGGAGAATCTCATCATTTTTACATCTTCGTTCCACCGGCACCATCAGGCATTGTATTTATCTTCTTCAATCCCATAATCATCAATAAGATTCCGGCAAACATTACAACTGCGGCAATTAACAGCCACACATTCACATAAGGCACTGAAACGTAATTCATGTAAGAAAGTCCCTGTATCATCAATAAAAGTTCGTTTAATATGATGCCGCCTACAAAGATGATAATGCCTCTGTTTCCTTTTTTCCCGGTGCTGATAAAATCATTCTTTTTACAATAGCCAATTATGAAAAGCGTGATAACACCGAGAAACATTAAATGTAAATATCCGATAACTACGGGGCGGAACCCAAACGCAAACTTGCTTAGCGCAGGAATTACCGAAGCTAATTGCAGCAATACTTTTATGGATAATGCGGTAGCTGATAAAATAAAAAGCCACTTCGTTTGCACAGAAATGTTTTTTAAAAATTCCGCCTTTGCTACGAGTATAGTTTTTAATAAAAGCCACCAGCCAACTACTTCTGCTATGGCGGCCGCTACCACCAGGACGTAAACCCATTCAGGCACAGGCAGCCATAATGCAGATAAAAAATAAGCAGGAATACAGGCAGATGCGAAAAGCCAAAAGATTAGTTTTTGCAATTTGTAAGAAATGAAAGTTAGCTGCCCGGTTAACAAACCCATACAGGCAAAAAAGAACCAGCCATTATATTGAAAATGCAAAAAATAGTAAGTGGCTGCAAGAAACCAATTGGCATTTTGAATGTGGTTGGCCATCATGTACGTCAAAAAATAAGCGCCGCAGGAAGAAAGCACATTAAAAATTAAAGCCGCCTTAAACCACCACGCACTTATAACTTGTGTTTTTATTTTATTCAGGTCCAGCCAAAAAACAATAGCGAAAATATACCCTGAAAAAATAGATAAAGTTGAAAATATAATGGAGACAACTCCATAGCCTTCCCACGGGAATGTAAGCAACATTCCATAGGCCGCCACCAAGTTGATCATTACAAGCCATTTGTATTTTTTTAATGAATCAGCCGGTAAATATCTGTACAAAAACGCCCAAAGCAGTATCATTAAAATTTGCGTAACCCAGCCGGAGAATGCGAAGTGGGAATGTGCATGCAAAAAGTTCTTTTGCTCAATAAAAGGAAGATAGAAAGCAATTTTGTATCGCATGGTAACGCCCAGCAAGGATACAATAAGCAAGTTGATGAAGGCTATGTGTATCCATTTTTGCAACGTTTTTAGTTGAAGCATGCTTTTATTTTTGTAGTCTGAAAAATCTTGTAAATGATATTCGTTAACTTAGCGATAGCTTATGAATTTTTATAAATAAACCTTTCCTTTCGCTATTTTGATAGCGCTTTTCTTTTCTAAATTTTTAATGGTTCTTATTACCGTTTCCACCCTGAAGCCTATTATATCTGCAATTGCCTGGCGGGATAATTCCACCTTATAATTATGTTTGCTTCTTGCGCAATCGGGTGCTTTCAAAGTTTTAAAAAAGGCGGTTATCCTTTGTTCAGGTGTATAAAGTGTAATGGCTTTAGCAAGCTGGGCATTATCATAAATTCTTTGGGCAAGTATTTTTGAAAATTGGAAAATAGTGTCAGGAATATTCCTTCAGTATTTTTATAAATTCTTCCCGCGAAAGCCTTATTAATTGTGTATTTCCCACAACTACTGCCGTAGCAAGATAAGGCTTATTAATAAGCAGGACCGGCTCCCCAAAAGATTGCCCGCTACCGAACACGCCTTGTATAAATTCTCTTCCATTTTCATTTACACTTACCATTTTAATATTTCCTTCTATTACCTGGTAATAAAATTTAGGCATGTTTCCCTCAAAAAAAACGCTCTGATTTTTTTTATATCTCCTGATAGTGCCACCTCTGCTTAATAATAGTTTTTGGGAAATCATACAATTTCAAAAATAGCTGACCAGGTATGCAAAATAATTGATGAAAAACATACTGCTTTATGATCTCGGTCATAAAACGACATTATCGATCGTTGTATACTTGCACAATATAAAACAGCAATCAATCATTAAATATTTATGTATGAAAAAATTATTTGTATTAGGGATTATCACAGTTTTTCTGGCTGCTTGCGGCGGTAATGGTAAGGAGTCTACCCAGTCTGAAAGCGCAGTGTCCGATTCCGGTGGTGAAAAAATGCCAAATCCTGGGGGAAGCGATGTTGCCAAGTATGATCCTAACAGGGGTACAGGTAAATTTACCCATGTAGATATAGCAGATAAACTAGATCCTGCAATGGCCGCCGCGGGTGACAAAATTTACGAAGTAAAGTGTTCCGGATGCCATAAACTTACTGACGAAAAATTAGTAGGGCCAGGTTGGAAAGGCGTCACGTCTAGGCAAAAGCCGGAGTGGATTATGAACTTTGTTACCAATACAGATGAAATGATTACTAAAGACCCAAAGGCTCAGGCTATGTTGGAAATCTGTCTGGTTAGGATGCCAAATCAAAATTTAACAGATACTGATGCAAGGGATCTGCTGGAATTTATGCGCAAAAACGATGGCGTAAAATAGGCATCACGCTAACAACTTTATATCACACATAATTCATTTTACATGAAAAAGAATAACTATGCTCTTTACGTTTTACTAACATTAGGCCTGTTTGTCAGCTTATATTCCTGCAAACCTAAAAATACTGCAGATGTAGTAAGCGGCGATGCCGCTCAAAGAGTATATGTTGCACCCGGAAAATATGATGAGTTTTACGATTTTGTTTCTGGCGGCTTCAGTGGTCAAATGAGCGTCTACGGGATACCGTCAGGAAGGCTGCTTAAAATCATTCCTATATTTTCTGTATTCCCTGAAAACGGTTATGGTTATAGCGAAGAAACAAAACCTATGCTGAATACTTCTCAAGGTTTTGTACCCTGGGATGACCAGCATCACCTTGAGTTATCACAAACTAACGGTGAAATTGACGGCCGTTGGATTTTTGCCAATGCCAATAATACACCTCGTGTTGCCCGGGTTGATCTAACCACTTTTAAAACTGCTGAAATACTTGAAATACCCAACAGCGCTGGCAACCACTCTTCACCTTTTATTACTGAAAATACCGAATACGTTGTTGCAGGCACCCGCTTCGCCGTTCCTATGGATGATCAAAATGGAGATGTTCCCATCAACACCTATCGCAAAAATTTTAAAGCTTCTATTAGTTTTATTTCAGTTGATAAAGTCACAGGCAACATGAAAATTGCATGGCAGCTAAGGGTGCCGCCCGGTTGACTTCGACCTCAGCCATGGCGGTAAAGGCCCTTCACACGACTGGTTTTTCTTTTCATGTTACAATACCGAGCAGGCCAATACTTTGCTGGAAGTAAATGCTTCGCAGCGTGATAAAGATTTTATACTGGCACTGAACTGGAAAAAATTAGAAGACCTTATTAAACAAGGGCAGGGACGTAAAGAAGCTGTACGGTATGCACATAATGTATATGATGAGAAGACACATTCTGCTACTTCTACCATTGAAAAAGAAGTAACAGTTTTAGATTCGAAAGATTTAAAAGACATCTGTTATTTTATTCCCTGCCCAAAATCACCGCACGGTTGTGATGTTGATCCAACGGGTGAGTATATCGTAGGTAGCGGAAAGCTCGCCGCTTTAATTCCGGTATTTAGTTTTAGTAAAATGCAAAAAGCTATCGCTGATAAAAAATTCATAGGCAACTATGATGGCATACCCGTAATTGAGTATGAAGCCGCTTTATATGGCGAAGTGAAAAAGCCAGGCCTCGGGCCATTACATACCGAGTTTGACGGAAGAGGCAACGCCATCACTACTATGTTTGTTTCATCAGAAATTGTAAGATGGAATATTAAAGATTTAAAAATAATTGACAGGCAACCCACTTTTTATTCCCCCGGTCATTTATCTATACCGGGTGGGGATACACGAAAACCAAATGGCAAATACGTAATTGTTTATAATAAAATAACCAAAGACCGCTACTTACCTACTGGCCCTGAATTGGCACAGGCTGCCCAGCTTTTCGATATTAGTGGGGATAAGATGAAATTGCTGCTGGACTTCCCCACAGTTGGCGAGCCGCATTATGGGCAGGCAGTGGAGGCTTCTCTTATAAGAGACAAATCAGTTAAGTTTTTTGATATAAATAAAAATGAAAACCCTTACGTGGCGAAGGGTGAAAAGGAAGCAAAAGTGGTTAGAACGGGCAAAAGGGTTGATGTCTATATAACGCAAATACGTTCGCATTTTGTACCTGATAATATAGAGGGCATAAAAATAGGTGACGATGTTTATTGGCATGTAACCAACCTGGAACAGGATTGGGATGTACCGCATGGATTTGCTATCAAATCGGCTCCCGGCATTGCAGAATTGTTGGTGATGCCAGGTGAAACACAGACAATCAGGTGGAGTCCTCAGGCGTCTGGCATGTATCCATTCTACTGCACTGACTTTTGCAGCGCACTTCATCAGGAGATGCAGGGATACGTGAGAGTTTCGCCTGCTAACAGCAATGTCCAGATTTCTTTTAGTACTGGTACAAATATGCCTGATTCATCCACTGCACCGCCGTTGCTTACTCAATAGATAATTTAAAGTAAATATTACAGGAAGTGAACTAGCTTCCTGCAATATTTAAGAAAATAAAAAGGCCGTTTTAAAAGCCATTACTATGATAAAAACCACCACCTATAACAGACGCTATTGTCGCCGCTCCCGATAATAAATAACAGTGACGCATACGCGAAAATATAT
This sequence comes from uncultured Chitinophagaceae bacterium, assembly GCA_963823305.1. Taxonomy (GTDB): domain Bacteria; phylum Bacteroidota; class Bacteroidia; order Chitinophagales; family Chitinophagaceae; genus Ginsengibacter. The sequence continues at coordinate 610,113 of CAWGLC010000003.1, read as the reverse complement.
GCGAATATTTTTTTAAAACACAATCATGAAAAATAATAAGTTACCAGGATATGCAAGATTGCTGTTAGTTATCGGGAGCGCTCTTATAGTAGCTGTTTTATTCGTTCCAATGTGGCAAATACAGCTTACGGCACCGCAATATCCTGAAGGACTGAAACTGTTGATTTATACAGACAAGCTTGCTGGGAATGTTAATATTATAAATGGTCTGAATCATTACATCGGCATGAAAACCCTTCATACTGTGGATTTTTTTGAATTTACCATTCTTCCATATATCATCGGTTTTTTTGCAGTAGCGGTTTTACTTACTGCTATTGTAGGAAAAAGAACATTGCTTAATGTGGTATTTATTCTCTTTGTTTGTTTCGGCATTGTAGCAATGGTTGATTTTTGGAGATGGGATTATAATTATGGCCATAACCTTAACCCTGATGCGCCAATCATTGTTCCTGGCATGGCTTACCAACCCCCGCTGATCGGGTACAAACAATTACTAAATTTTGGAGCGTACTCTATTCCGGATACGGGGGGATGGTTATTTATAAGTGTCGGCGTTATTTTACTTGCCCTTGTATTCGTAGCATGGGAGCAACACTTTAAATGGAAAAAGAACTGGAAGCGCGCCGCAACCATTGTGCCGTTATTATCGCTGTTTACTTTAGCCTCCTGCAATACAAAACCAGAAGCAATTGTTGTTGGGAAAGATGTTTGTAGCTATTGTAAAATGCCGGTAAGCGATAATCGTTTTGGTGCGGAAGTAATAACACAAAAAGGTAAAATTTATAAGTTTGATGATGCGCATTGCGTCCTTAGTTTTTTGCGAGATGCAAAGTTTCAAAACGAAAAAAACTATGCAGTTTATTTTGTTGATTTTTCAGGAAATCATTCTTTGATGCCTGTATCTAAATCTTTGTTTTTAAAAAGTGAGGCGCTTAGAAGTCCGATGAACGGGAAGGTTGCCGCCTTTAATAACTCGGATAGTTTACAGATGGCTTTTGATAAATATGCTGGGAGTAAACTTACCTGGAGTGAACTGGAAAAACCATGAAAAAACTTCTTATTATAATTTCTTTTTTTATTCTCCCTCAAGGTATTCTTTTAGCCAACGTATATGTAGTTAAAAAAAATACGGCTATCAGTTCTGTGCAAGCCGCTATCAACATGGCTCACGCAGGAGACACCGTAATAGTAATGAACGGCACATATACAGAAAATAATATTGTGGTTAATAAACCTTTAGTGTTGATTGGTAAAGGTTACCCGGTATTGGATGGCCTCCACAAGTTTGAAATTGTTTCCGTAAAATCGAACAATGTAGTTATTGAAGGATTTAAAATTGCTCACTCCGGTGTATCAAGTTTAAACGATATCGCAGGTATAAAAATATACGAAGCAAAAAACGTTGTGATAAGAAACAACATTTTAGATGATACTTTTTTTGGCATCTATTTACAAAAATCAGTTAACTGTCTTATTGAAAATAATAAGCTCACTGCTTATGGAGCTACAGACCAGCAAAGCGGAAACGGCATACATTGCTGGCAGAGTGATAGCCTTCGTATTATTGGCAACACCATCACCGGGCACAGGGATGGAATTTATTTTGAATTCGTTACCAATTCATTGATCTGGCGAAATATTTCACAATCAAACTCACGGTATGGCCTGCACTTTATGTTTTCGCATAACGATGATTACATCGCAAATATTTTTAAAAATAATAGTGCAGGCGTTTCAGTTATGTTTACCCATGGCGTAAAAATGTTCAATAATATTTTTGAAGATAATTGGGGAGACGGTGCTTATGGTATCTTCTTAAAAGAAATATCCGACAGTTATATTTCTGGTAATAAATTTCTGCGGAACACGACGGGTATTTTCATGGAAGGCGCCAGCAGGGTGGTCGTTACCAAAAATGAATTTGAGAAAAATGGGTGGGCATTAAAAGTAGATGCCAGTTGCCTTGACGATACCATTACACGTAATAATTTCCTTGGAAATTCTTTCGACGTTGCCACCAATGGTACGCTGGTTCTTAGCAATTTTAATTATAATTATTGGGATAAATATGAAGGGTATGACTTAAACCGCGATGGCATAGGTGATGTACCTTACCATCCCGTTAGCATGTTTTCAATGATTGTAGCCCAAAACCCTGCAGCCATGGTTTTATTCCGGAGCTTAATGGCAAGCCTGTTTGATAAAGTTGAAAAAATCATTCCCGGCCTTACACCGGAAAATTTAATAGACCACTATCCGTGCATGAAACCTTTACATTTATGATTATTGCTAATAATGTAACCAAGAAATTTGGTAAGCTGGTTGCACTCAACAATGTATCTGCCACTTGCAACAAGGGCGAATGTATTGCCCTGATAGGCCCAAATGCAAGCGGTAAAACAACCCTGGTCAAAAGTATTCTCGGCATGGTGGTACCTGATAGTGGTTTCATCACTTTTAATGGGAAAAATATTTTGCACGACTGGTTATACAGGGAACAGATAGGATACATGCCTCAGATAGGCCGCTATCCTGAAAACATGACGATTGGCCAGGTGCTGGGTATGATGAAGGACATCAGAATTAAAAGATATCAGTCAGGCATAGACGAAGATTTAATAAAGTCATTTAAGCTTCCGGATCTATATCAGAAACGCATGCGCACACTTTCCGGCGGTACCACACAAAAAGTCAGCGCTTCGCTGGCATTTCTTTTCAATCCTGATGTTTTGATATTAGATGAGCCTACTGCCGGTTTGGATCCGCTAGCTTCAGAAATATTAAAGGAAAAAATTATTGCTGAAAAGGAAAAAGGTAAGCTCGTGCTGATCACATCTCACATACTCAGTGAACTGGATGGCGTAGTTACACAAGTAATCTATATGCAGGAAGGGAAATTATTATTTCATAAAAGTATCGATTCACTTCGAGAAGATACCGGCGAAGAAAAATTATCAAAAGCCATTGCTTCTGTGATGAAAAAAAATAATTGAGATGAAAAAAATTGTCAAATATGTAATTACCGATATTCTCAGAAATAAAATTGTAATTGCCTACACCTTACTCTTATTAATTATTTCGTTTAGCGTTTTTACACTCCAGGACAATTCGGATAAGGGCCTCCTGAGCCTGATGAATATCGTGTTAATAATCGTTCCGCTGATCTGTATTATTTTTTCAACCATTTATATTTATAATAGTTCCGAATTCATAGAGTTATTGGTGAGCCAACCGTTGCAACGCAAACATCTTTGGTTAAGCCTTTTTGCAGGAATGGCTATTGCATTAACACTTGCATTTATTATTGGCGTTGGCGTTCCTGTTTTTATATATTCCTTTACATCTACAGGCTTAATATTGGTAGGAGTGGGCCTGCTGTTAACACTCATTTTTGTCTCTATCGCCTTGCTGGCAGCCGTTTACACGAGAGATAAAGCCAAGGGCATTGGAATGGCAGTTTTAATATGGCTTTATTTTTCCATCATTTTCGACGGGCTCGTTTTGTTCATTCTTTTTCAGTTTGCGGATTATCCCTTAGAAAAACCAATGCTCGTATTGAGTGGCCTGAACCCAATAGACATGGGAAGGATACTGATCTTATTAAAGATGGATGTATCGGCATTAATGGGATACACAGGTGCCGTTTTTAAAGATTTTTTTGGAGCGCCATCCGGCCTTATTATCACACTTTTCATTATGCTTCTATGGATATCAATTCCGGTCAGTTTATCCGTACGGAAATTCAGGAAGAAGGATTTGTAAAATTAGAAGTTATTAAGTTATTTAAAATAAAATAATAAGAAGATCTGTAGGGAAACATTTTTTATTAATGAATTAAAACACATACATCGCTTTGCAAAGTACTTAGATTTATCTGTGAGAATCTGTGTAATCCATGGCAAAAAATAAATACAATGAATCATTTAAAATTTCAGTTTTCAAAAAATCAATTTCAAGAATTAAAAATTTTATTGCTGTTTGCATTGATACTTTTCACAGCGTCCTGCAACAACAGTAATTCAACTTCAGTAGTGGATAAAAAATTTACAGGTGATGGCGATGATTTGCCAAAGGTGACACAGGAAATGGTAGCCCCGCCGATGTTACCAAAATTTGATGAGGTAGATAACGATGGCCCGAAAGTGGTACAGGTAACTTTTACCGTTGAAGAAAAGAAAATTGAAGTGGCGCCCGGCGATTCTATCTGGGCTTTTACTTATAACGGAACGGTTCCCGGCCCGATGATAGTGGTGCATCAAAATGACTTTGTAGAGCTGACATTAAAGAATCCCGCTACCAACACCCAAACGCATAATATAGATTTTCATGCGGCAACCGGTGAGATGGGCGGCGGTGAGATTTCTCTTGTAAATCCCGGCCAGCAAGTGAAGTTTAGATTCAGGTGTATAAGAGCAGGTGTGTTTGTTTACCATTGTGCTCCCGGAGGTTTGATGGTGCCGGCTCACGTAGTATCAGGAATGAACGGCGCTATCATGGTATTGCCGCGTGAGGGATTGAAAGATGAGAATGGCAACGCCGTAAAATTTGATAAGGCTTATTATGTCGCCGAACAGGATTACTATCTCCCAAAAGATAAAGATGGTAAAATTGAAAATATTGCCACACCTCAGCAGAGCATCCGCGAAATAGAAGAATCCATAAAAACGCTGATGCCTACTAACATTGTTTTCAATGGCCATGAGGGCGCTTTGCTGGGCAAAAATGCGCTCACTGCTAACGTTGGCGAAAATGTTTTATTCATTACTTCCAGCGCCAACAGGGACACACGCATTCACCTTATTGGTGGCCACGCTGATCTCTACTGGCCAGGTGGAAAATTTGACAACAAGCCCGATATTGATTTTGAAACATGGAGCGTTCCGGGAGGTTCTGCTGCCGCTGCCTTATACAAATTCAGGGAGCCGGGCACCTATCTGCTTTTAAATCACAATCTCATAGAAGCATTTGCTTTCGGTGCAATGGCTCAGGTAAAAGTGACCGGTACATGGGATAGTACACTGATGAAACAAATTCAAAAACCATCGGTGATACAATAAGGTAATGGTAATGAAATACCGGCTATTGATTACTAAAATTTTTTAAAAGAGTAAAAGCACTTCCGGGGTATTTAAAAGGGCTTTCTCTAAATGATAACGTCCACAGTTAGACGCAAATAATCTAAGAGAATGGTTTGTAAGATTTCTCGGTGTGCAAACATACAATGCATAGCTTCATCAGTTGACGCGCTTTTCCCTGTCTAATATTGTAACAGTTCTTTCATACAATTCCATCGTTATTTCGCGTGTGGCTCCGATAGACAGGATCCCGAGTTTGCCGTACTGCGATAGTGCGCCAATCATGTGAAAAATAACACCTTGCTGAATGCTGCCATCGTAAAGAAGATTGTTGACAGTGGTGATTTCTATAAGGTCGTGAGGCGTTAAGCCTTTATAATTTTCACTTTGCAGGTTATCAGAAAAAAGATAAAAGCGTTCCTGCCCCGCTGCAGTGAAATACCTGCCGGCTACAGGATCGTAATCGCCGTCGGTTAAAAATTGCAACATCAAATAGGGGTGAGTAGTACCGCCTTTCCGCAGGTTTATTTCAATTGCATAATGTTTCCATTCATTATTTTCTTTTATTGAAATAAAGTCTATTGCAAACCGGCCGAGCACTCCAAACGATCTTAACTTTTCGGAAATTTTTTTTCCCAGTACGGCTATGCCTGCGGCATATTGGCTATCTGCAGGAAAATGTGCACCAAGAAATACCTGCCCGCTTTCGCCGCCAAGCACCTGGTCGTGTGTGGAAACTATTTCTATTTCCTGTAAGGGCGTAATGCGGCACTGTACAGAAGGAAATGCTTTGCGTTCCGCGTCTATAAAGGCTTCTACAACTCCGCCCATCATGCGGAATTTTTTTATAAAGCCCTTATAAGTTAAATCATGTGCAACAATTTTCAATCGTTTAGGTAAATTATTTTTTATCCAAATTCTTAAATCAGCGCTTTTCGGTGCATCGTGAAAAGAAAACAGCGCATTGCCTTCGCCCGAAAAACCATCGTTTAATTTTATAACAGCTTTCTTTAAAGCAGGGTAATTAGTTTTAAGATTAACCAGCGAATCGATGATCTCATCTTCTGATGTGAGGTCTTCGAACCCGGCCGGTGTATTGACATTACAATCTTTAAATATTTTTCGGCTAAAACTTTTTGTTCCCAAATACAGCAGGTCAGGGTCGCACCCATATATGGGCATATTAAGGATTACCGCAAGCTTCCGTTCAGCGGCCGTTACATTAAAACATGCTATATGCGCTGCGTGCCCCGGTAGAATACTTTTTTTAATCCGTTCAATTAGCCTCGGCCTTTCAAGAATTTTTTCCGTTAGTGATTTGCTTGAAGAATCAAAACAACTTAGCGTCTTTAACCGTTGCCGTGCATGATAATTGGTGATGCCTGGCAACAGGTGGAGGTAATAGTCCATTATAATGTTGTGAATGGGCGTACTCGTTAAAAAAATAACATGCGTATTCGGCATTCGCAATAGCATCAGCAGGCACAACATTCGTTCTTCATAATGATGAACGCCGTTTATTTTTTCAAGTATTTCCTGGTCGAGTGTAAGGCTGGGTATTATAACAACTGTTTTAGCCGCGAGCCTGTCAGGATAGGCAGATGTGTATTGAGAGGGGAATTCTTTCTGCAGTTGCTTAAACACTGCTATTTCGTCTGGGTTAATTTCCATGTAAATATAAGGAAGCCCTTAGCTCCCATGTTTAAAGTTTAAAAATATAAGACTTATTTTAGTTAAAAAATGGTTTGACGTAAATAGCTATTTTTTTGGTGCTTCATTTTTTACAACGTTGAAAAGTTATGCCGGGAAATTTCTCTTAAAAATACCGGATTTAAATAGTTGCAAAAATATACCTGGCAGATGGATCTGGGCTATTGATTTGGGAACTAAGTACATTTTATAAATGGTATAATAACGAGGTGAGTTGTTTGTAATCGGTGATCGTATGGACTGACGAATTTTTTTTAATTAAAGAGCTCTGCCCATTTTCTTTATTTTCAGAATTTGGAATATGAGGTAAATCATTGTTCCCCAAATGCCGATAACAATAGACCATACCGTTAAAAGCAGCCACATTGGCGTTTCCTGGCTCGTAGACCACAAGGTTCTTTGAGCAAAAAAATCCTTCGGAGGGTTAATTGCTTTTCCCCAGTTTACCGTTTTTTCTGTAACCAGGGTACCATAAGTATCGTTATCATCTACTCTTGCAACAAGAATAATGTTTCCTTTTTCATCTCCGGGAATCGAATCTCTTTTAAATTCGGCGCTTGAAATTCCTGTAGAATCCGAGGTATATACTGGTTCGTCACCTACTGATAAATTACCGAGCATACGTTTTATGGTAAGATTCATATCAACACCTTTAACTGCTACCCATTCATTTCCATTTTTTTCTTTCAATTCGCCAATAACTGTTCGTGCACTATCAACTAAAGTGGCATCAATCGTAAGTCTTGCTTTTTTTATTGTAACCTCAGCCATTAATGGTTCGCGGCCGGCAGATGAATCAGACTGCGCAAGAAATTTAAATTCGTCGAGCGAATCCCAGGTGTTCTTAAAAGACGGCGGCAACCCGATTCTACCTTCCCCCGTAGCGTCTGTGATCACTTTACCCAGAAAATTTTTTTGTGCGGCTTCGTTGAAATAAATATTTACCAATATATTTTGTACAGGTTCAAATTTTCGTCCTGCTTTCTTTTTTGTAGTTACTTCGAGGTAAGGAACGTTGGTTGCAGGCAGGAAATAACGTACGCTCAGCATTGTTCGGGAGACCGCTGCAGAATCCTGCGCGTGAATGCTACCAGCGGTTGTGCCAAAGAAAAACAAAAGAATGATAATAATGTTATGATGCCTGTACATTTTCATATTGTTCAATTTCTTCAGTTAGTTTGATTAGTTCGTTTTTATCTTCCAGTGTTTTATAAATTGATATTATAGGGAACACTCTCACGAAAAAAGTAATAATAAGTAACACGCCTGCCATTGAACCGATTGTAATGGCCCACTCTTCCCAACTCGGAAAATAATGACTGAATCTTGCAGGGGAATCATATTTTGGCAAAAACGGGTGAAGCAAAGTTGGGGTCACGATAATATATCTTTTGAACCAGGCCCCTACCACTATCATAACGCCTGCAATAAACATGGGTAAAGGTGTTCTACCCTTTTTAAAGACCAACACAAACATTGGAATAATCATTCCCACCAAAATAGCAAACCAGAACATAACTGAATAGTCGCCGGTAAAGAGACCCGTTAAATAAGCTCTTTCATCTTTTTTCATTTTAAAAGCGGGAGTAAGAAATTCACTTACATTAAAATATAAATATAACAAGGCAAGCATTACCGTTATCTTACCCATCTTATCAAAGTGAAATTTAGTAATGTAGTTTTCCAGTTTATAGACACGGCGAAATACATACATTGCTACCCCTACGGCCCCGGCCCCCACGAGGAATGCGCCGGAAATAAAATATGCGCCAAAATTGGTACTGTCCCACCCCGGGCGGTAGGTGGTTGCAAATAGCCACGAGGTAACAGTATGTATGCAAAAGGCCACCGGAACAATTGTGATACATAATATGGTAATAGACCGGTTCCTTATTTTTTCCTGCGCCACCGAGCCTTTCCAGAAGGAAGCAAGGCTGTAATATAATTTTGAAAAAGGCTTGCCTAATTTATTTTTAATGCCTGTAAGCAACTTGATATCGGGTATCAAAGTGATGTATAATAACAAGAGGCTAAGAAAAAAATAAGTAGTAATTACGATAACATCCCATAATATGGGAGACTGGATGCGGCCATGTGTGAAGAGGAAGTACAGCCTTTCCGGGCGCCCCATATCTACAATAATAATAAGTGCTGCAAAAGTAATGTTAGATACAGCGATAATTTCGGCTATGCGTGTTAGTGGTGTACGCCAGGGCACGCCGGAAAGACGAAAAATTGCAGTGATAAGCGATCCCACAAGGCTGACCGCGACAAAAAACACAAAGTTCGAAATATAAATTCCCCAGGAGACATAGTCGCCCATGTTGGTTACAATTAAACCTTCTCTTAATTGCTTAATATAAGCGAAGGCACCAATGCCGCATACGACAATCAATCCGGCAGTCCATATCATTCCCCTGCGACCAAATTTTTGCGGCAGCAAATCATTGATGATTTTTTCAGAAGATAAATTTTCCAATTTTTCCATAATTAGTTTAAGATTTTTTTGCAGAAGGTTCTGCTTCAGGAAGTCCTTCTTCAAACTTAAAACTTCTGTTTACGGGTGGGAGATAATAAACGCTCGGTTTCGTCCCAAGGTCTTCCATTAGCCTATAGCCTGCTTTATCTCTTATTAAATCGCTAAAGCGAAAAGTTTCTGCACCGTTAGTAACAGAATCTTCAATGATGTCTCCAAAGAAATATACACCGTTAGGGCAGGCTGACACACAATGCGGCAACATGCCCATCCGGGTCATATCGGGACAGAAATCACATTTGCCAACAGTTCCCTTTTTCTGTGGGATACTTGTTTCAGGATTATAAGGCTGGTCGGCAATATCAACCGGAAGATCCGGATCCCCCCAGTTAAATACGCGGGTGGAATAAGGACATGCTGCCATACAAAACCGGCACCCAATACATCTGTCACTATCGATAAGTACAATTCCGTCCTGGCGTTTAAATGTGGCATCTACCGGGCATACCTTTACACAAGGCGGTTCATCGCAGTGCATGCAGGTAGTAGGTTGCCAATATGGAGCTTCCATATTTGCATCCTGCATCGGGTAAATCTTTATCCAGTTTTGGGCATCTTCCACATGGTGCGCATGGTTGCAGGATGCCTGGCAGGCCTTTACATTTTTGCAACGTGAAAGGTCTATCACCATTACAAACTTTTTACCGGGAATACCTTTGCGTGCTTCGGTATTACTTACCGATGGCATATGCGGAACAGGTTTCAGAAAGGCCTTATCAACTTCGATAATATTACCATCTACAGAAAGTAATTTTATTTTCTCACCTGATGCTACCAAATCTTCTTCCGAATGTAAATGTGGGGTCTTAGCATTACAGGCGACCGCCATGGTAGTTAATAATCCTGCTGCCAGAAATTCCCTTCGTGATTTGTCTTGATTCATTTTAAATAATAATGTTATTACTGGACTTCGTTTATTTTAATCCAGGTTTGCATTTCTTTATTAGTGATTTTCTTTTTCTTTCTTGGAAGTGATGCTATATCAACTTCTACCAATTTACCATCTTGTGTAAGCATTTTTACAGTGCCGGATTTTTTTGTTTTTTTACCTGGTATAAAAAATCTAAAGGCAGTGAATAAAGCGGCTGTGGAAATACCTATGCCAATAAATTTTTTTCGGCTTTGCATTTTATTGTCGATGTCCATAATTTTTTATTTGTTAATCGGAGAGGAATGCCTGGAATTGAACAGATCATTTATTCAACGTTCTTATATAATCAACTAAACTCCAGATATCATCCTGGTCAGGAATTTTTTTCTTGAAACTTGGCATGTCTTCTCTGCCTTCGGATATTTTATAAAAAAGTGACCCGTCTGATTGTTTTTGTACATCAGGTATAGAAAAATTGCCCGGTTCAGTTTTCAATTGGGCTGCTTTTGATCCATCCCCATGCCCTGATTTGCCATGACACGATTGACAATTTCTTGCCCATAGTTCCTTGCCGTTCTTGAGTGATTCGTCATTAGAAACCACAGTATTTTTCATCTTGTCATATTTATCAGGAACAACCCAGGGCTTTTTTGGCTGGAAAGCAGAGATGATACCGAAGATGGCAACACCGGCAAAAACAAGAGTTGTTGTTAATAAGAATTTTCTTTTCATGTTATTGTACATTTATTGATTTGCGAATTTTTAATGTAAATAGTTTATTAAAAAAAATACACACTACTTTAACCGTTACGATTAATAGGTATTTAGTACTAAGTAAAAGTATAGATAGTCAAAATAAAAATTTATGAACCTCATCAGCCGCCTATGTGATAGAAATCAGGTATTTAAAAATTTATTTGTCAAAGGAATTAATTAAATACATATGATTTATTAACGTCAAAATATTTGCCATTGCTTACAAGCATTCCATTTATGATCAGGCTAATCTATTTAGAAAAATAAAATCCCAGTGCTGTATTAATATTTGGCATATCAACCAGCACAGGATCTTTTTTCCTGTCAAAAAGAAATAAGCCGCATATATCGTTTTTGTTGTTGAGATCAATGCATATTTTGTCATCAGTGAGCTTCATAAATAATAAGTATCGGGCTTTGGAAGTTTCAATAACACGTATTTGTGGCCAATATTTTTTAAGAACTATCCTTGCATTTTGCATTTGATAATGACAATCGTGGGTAATCATATCAAAAATCGCTTTATCATTCACGGCTTTTATTTTTTCCATCTGCAATGAGTCGGGGTTGTAAAACACTGCGGACCTGGCATTAATAATAATTGTATCATTAAAACTGGAGCCCGGCTTTTTTATTATCGGGGGTTTTGTTTTTGTACTTTTTTCTTCGTGTTGATTATTTTTCCTGGAAATTTCAGAACACGATGAGGTGAAAAGGCATATCATAATTGCGCTGTATAGAGGAATTGCACAACAAATGATTTTGGGAAGTTTTCTTTTCATATATCACAAGAAGGTTGAGAAGTGCCAACTATTATTTGGTTTCTTATAACTATTAAGAGAGCCAGCGTATTTTTTTATACCAAACTAAATATAAAAATAAAGAGCCCTAAATTGAATTTCAATCAAGGGTTCTGCAGGTTTCTCAATCAGGAATTTTATTTAGCTCATTCTTGTTCTTAAAAGTTCCACAACCTGGTAATATTAAAGCCAATCAGGAATTGGCCACCTTTAATCTTTGTACCCCCTGTTTGTTTAAATCCAAATGGGTTGTTTGTGTTATAGAGGCTATTCTGTTGGGGATTCAAAAGTGAATAATTGCCTGCAAATAACTGGAAGGTATGACCACTGGTATTAAACTCAAATCCAAATGCAATATTGGGATGTGGGTTATTGGTTGCAAACCGGGTTAGGGGCTGATCGTAATCAACAATGATTGATGTCACTTCGGTTAATTGATATCTTGCGCAAAACGAGGTTGCCAAAAGATCAAACTTCTCTTCTTTAAACGCATAGGTAACAGTATCTTTTTGTGCATAATATCCCGGCACCGAATTCTGATGAGAGATGCTAATACCGGCCTGTACAGAAAGCTTGTCATTAACTTTCCTGGCGACCAGTATTTCATTAAAAAAAGATAAACGTTGCGTTTGGTAAGTATAAAGAAAGTGATCAGGATCGGCCTTTGTTCCATAAGCGAGATTACCATAGTAAGTAACACTTACAGGATATTTTCCCTTTGTTTGTTTCAAGAGTGCATACTTAGCGCTTCCATCCAAAAGCATGTTGCCATTATTTCTTGTGGCCCCGAAACCAAGGTTTAAATTATTAATAGGCGCATAACTAAAACCAAGTCGCATGTTGGCTGAAGCATAAAGTCCAAATAAATCGCTAATTCCATTTTGAACTGTTCCAAACCTATGCTGAATATCGGATTCAAATGTTCCTTTTATTGGAACCATTACAGATTGATCATCGATGATCCAAACACTGCGGAATGTATTTTTTACGGGCTTGCGCCTTACCGGCGCCGGAGTGGTTGCAGCGGTACTATCATTCTGGGCGAAAGCTTTGCTATTTATAAGCGATAGTAAAAAAATAATATAAGCACAATATACCACGTGCTTTTTTGAAGAATGAATAATTTTTCTCATTTGATTAATTTTTGAGATCACTTAATTGTTTGGAGCACCGTTTCTTATCCAGTCATAAATTTTCTGACGCTCTGCAGCATCAGGAATGTGAACCTCCATGTTGCTGTTTATTTGAATATATATTTCGCTTTGATCAGGTATTACTGTATTAACATACCCTCCCAAGAGTTGCTGGTAAGAAACGTCCGGAGTTAGGTAAGGCGTTTGCGATCCTTTTACATGACAACCCGATAAAGCGCAGTTTGTTGTAAATATGGGTTGAAGATCGTTGCTGAAACTTACAAATTGAGGAGGTTTAGTCGACGCAACGGGAGGTAGTATTACATCTTTATAACAACTGTTTAGCAAAAGAATTACAGCTAACATTAGCCCTGTATATATGAATGTTCGTTTCATGATAATTAATTTTTTGCGTGATTATTTATTGTTGAAATTCATATTGCACTGCACTGAAATAACATCTGATATTTCAGCGGTTGTCATGCCAAAGGACCGGCAGTTGAACTGAAAGTTTAGTTGCAAACCAAACACATCATAGGCGGAAGCAGTACCTGCTCCGATTGTTGACCTTTTGACGTATGAAAGCGTTCCGTTAATTGTTGTATCGTGCGAGGCAGAAAGCAAACCGCGCCAACTCATTACCATCGTAACAATGTATCCGGCGCTGTTAGGATCAAATGCAACTTTAGTGCTTCTGATTACGGCAACATTAGAATCCTGAAGGTTTTGTGTTCCTGCTATTATTTTAGGTGCAGCCACATACCCCAGGTAACATCCGCCGTCTCTTCCTGGTTCCCCGGTATTTGAGGTATTCATTTGAACATAGCCACTGAAAAAAGTCTTTGTTGGATCGTTTTCATAAAAAGCCCATGATGTATCCATTAATGGTTGGCCAGTTGTTACATATAGTTGCTTTGCAGATACAGGGACGCTGTTCATTCCAAACATATTAAATCTACCGGTTAACAAGGCGCCTTGTTCAAGGTAGTCACCTGACCATAATACGCTGGAATGTACCTGGTCCAATTTCCACTGTGTGGTATCACCAATCGTTTCTGTGGCGGGCAGAAATACTCCACTGCCGCGATTAATAACAATAGTACCCGAAGCCTGGTCGGGAAGAATTAGGTCCTTATGAGTGCAACTGGCAATATAGCCATATCCACTTATGAGGATTATAGCAATTAATAGCAGCGTTTTGTTATTGAGCAGTTTCATATAAAAATTTTAATATTGAAGGATTTAGTAAGAACCCGAAGCTATATTAGGCTGGCTGAGATTTTTATGATTATAATCAATCAGCCAGATGATTTTTGTCAGAATATATAACCAGGTCAACGATAATTACAAGGACGAAAATCCAATCGAATGTATAGTTTGCGGATGTTTATGAATAGGAGAGAAAATCATTTTTCCAACACTAACGGTAACGTGTAACTGCGGATCAGGATATCAGGCTTTGTTTTTATTTTGGGAGATAAAGAATGATAGTAATACCAAAAGGATGAAGGCGCAAAGATTTAAGAGGAGGCTGATTGTATATATTCTCATATCATTCTTTAGAATATTCCCGTCTGCAGATGAGGCAAATTGTAATACCATATCCTTCAGCAAAAAGAAAAAGAATATAAGGCTATGAATTAAGCTCAACTCTTTTTTTTTGCTAACTGCCGGAATCCAGAAGAGTATTGAAAGAAACGCCCAGATCATTAGCCAGGGCAAATGCATCATTTGTTTTATATTTCCTGACGAGTAGTTAAAATATAATTTTTTTAGTTGTAGGCCCAGGTAAAGAGTTCCTGTCAGTGCATAAGCAAAGGGCAGCACCGAAACCGTCCGGTTCTTAAATCTACTTCGTGATCTTTTATCCTCACCTGTATATACAATAACAGCATATAATAAAGGATAGCCTGAAAAAAAAGCCATTAGCTCTAACTGTTGAAGGTATGCAAAAAAACTATTTCCCATTTGTACGGTAGTTAGATTATTGTATTTGGCAAATCATTTCTAATAAATATATAATAATTCACACTATTAGAAATCATATTATTAAAGAATGAATCAGATTCAAAAATATTCTGTCAGAAATAAAAACGCAGAGATTAAAATAATGGGATGAGAATTGTTTTCTTTACAGGTAGTAGTAACTATATTAATAAAGGGAGCACTGTGTCGAGGTCGATATTAGTTTCTTCTAATGTAGATAAAGTTCTTTCCTGCAAGATAGTACCAAGTTTCCTCAGGTCAAATTTATCTTTGAATTTTGAATAAGAGTTGCGAACCATGACAAGCAATTCTTTTTTATCAATAACATCAGTGAAGTCTATCACATACGAATCTTCGCCGACATACGTGAGCACATTTTCTTTTCCACTTAGAAAATGACAAGTGAACCTGCATGCAATTCCTTTCTTCGTTGACGCCCTTTTTTTCATTACATCCAATGTTATAAAATTTAAAATCTTATCTGTTGAGTCATTAAAATTCGCCGGTGGATGATAATTCCATTCAGTTACGATGAGCTCGGTTTGTTCTATCATTGTTTTTCCAATTACCAGATAAATTTATCAAAGGCTTTTTGTAGTAAGATATTCCAACACGTCTTCTGAATTAATTACCCGTTTTCCCTTTACATCGCCATTAAACCAATATATCCACGCATTAGCACTACTTCCGTCTTCTTTGTAAACAGTAGTCAATTCCCTGCGATACAGGATGGGTTCCCCGCTACGCCCCCCAATCCTTCGTATTCATCCAATTGTCCGAATACCCATGAAAAGTCGTAGCTATTATTCAGCATGTATAATTCGCCTTTAATGAAAGTGTTGTCTTCAACAGGTGTTGCAACAGGCTCCGTTCCTGAATCTCTTAAAATTCCTTTCACCTTGCCTAAAGAAACAAAGCTGAAAAATTTCACTAAATATTCATAAGCCTGCAGGTGAAAACCTTTGCGCAGGGAACTGTAAACAAAAAGTTGCAAAGACGAGGGACTTTTCATTTTGTAAGATTTAGGTATTACTATTTGAAATCGATGAACACAAAATTACCTGTATTCAATATTCTTCTTTATGACAGAGAACAATTTCCGTAATGATTAGAGTCAGGAAAGTATTTTAATGGAGACGCGATTTTTCATTATTTTTTTAATAACAAAAGCCAACTTTTAAAAAGATAGTTCTCCTGACAGGTATCAAACTCATAGTTGACTGTCATCATCTTTGCAAAAAAAATTGATGGGTAAGTTTGCAACTTAAAATCAATATTATGAACCAGCTCCTCTTACCCGCCGCAATTGAACATGCTGAGACTATAATGGAACGTGCTGAAACGGATTATATCTTCCCATCCGTTTCTATATTTCTTCCATTTAATCCCAAAATGAAATCGAAGGCTTTAATAGCAAAGTCATTGCAGGCAACGGTTGATAAAGTTGAACAAAAGCTTTTCGATGACTTTTCTTTTGAAATGGCTTTAGTGGTAAGGCATAAGTTAAAAGCAATTATGAAAGATTTGAATTTCAGTTCACACAAAAGAAGCCTGGCAATTTTTGTTTCACCTGTGTTTGAAAAGGTTTTTTATTTGAATACGGAAATTTTGGAGAAAGTTCATGTAGATACTTCCTTTCATATCCGCGATTTGGTAAAGAGTAAGAAAGAATTACAGGAATATCTTGTATTGAAAATGAGCAACAATGAATGCAGGATATATGCCAATCAAGCCGGCGAGATGGAGACTATATTTGTGTACCGGCTAGATAATGGTTGGAGCGCGTCCGAAGTTACGTCACAAAATTTTTTGCAACGTATAGATAATACGCTTCACTACATTCTTGAATCGCATCCACTACCGCTTTTTATTTTGGCAAATGAATCGTTAATGAATCATTTTCGCGGCATTACCAAACATGCATCTTCAGTTATTGAATTTATATCGCCTGAACAGGAGCCTGCTACTACCGAAGACATCAGGAACATCTTAATTCCTTACCTGCAGGATTGGCAAAAAATAAAGCGAAAATTCATTGCAGCGTTGCTTCGGAAAGCTACTGAAAGCGGTAATCTGTCTGTCGGTATGAAGGAAGTTTTTAAAGAAGCGGTGGACAGAAGTAGCCGCCTTCTCCTGGTGGAGAAAGATTATCAGTATCCCTCGCAAAGTACGGACAACGAAGAAATAATTTTCAAAGCCACACAGCCTTACAGCCGGTATTCTTACATTAAAGACGCGGTGGATGAAGTGATTGAAAAAATATTGGACAGAGACGGCGATGTAGAATTTGTAAGCAAAAGAATGATGGAAAAGCACAATCATATTGCACTGATTTTTTAATTCTAAACAATGCGGTTAAGGTGGAAAACAAATTCTATTTATTTGAAGCCTGATATAAAAGCAAAGCATGCATTTTAATAAAAACAGGTATTCTAAAACGTAAGCACATAAAAAGTATCTTACAACTAACCTTCACCGTTAGCATATGAGTATCTGCATATATTATAAAACCTTACAACCGGTACCAGAAATTTAGCCGGCATCATTCATTTATCCGCTTTCAAATCCCCGATCTTTTTTACGATACGCGGATTTAATAGGCCATGCAACAAATTTCTTTTATCAAGTAAACATTCAATTATTTGCTATCGGATCAAAAAATATAATACGGCCGTCGATTTGTTATTAAATTTACAGATGCAGTCATCTCCGAAAAATAATGCGCTTTTTATGAATGCGTCTATGGGTATTGTAGTCGTAAACAGTAAAGGCGTTATCCTGTTAATAAATCCTTTTGCGGTAGAACTTTTCGGGTATGCCACTGAAGAAATCACCGGCAAACAAATAGAGGCGTTGATTCCAGGCCGATATCATGATAAACACGAGGGGCATAGAAACGAATACGTGCAACATCCCCGCAGCCGGCCGATGGGAGTTGGTATGGATTTATTTGCAATAAAAAAAGATGGTACGGAATTTCCAGTAGAAGTAAGCCTCGGCTCCTTTGATAACGAGGGCGAGGAAAATGTGATCGCTTTTATAAGCGATATAACCATCCGGAAAAATGCTGAAAAAGAAATCAGGAAGCTTAATGACGAGCTGGAGGCTACAGTAGCACAGAGAACTGAGGCCTTGATAAAAACGCTGGATCAGCTTAAAATCGCGAATGATAAATTAGAAGCTGCGCTTTACTATCAAAAAGCACTGTTGGACAATGCAGGCGCGATGATTATTGCCACTGATGAAAAGGGAATTATCCAGCTTTTTAATCCTGAAGCGGCATTTAAAACCGGCTATAACGAAGACGAGGTTATCAATAAAAAAACGCCTTTATTACTGCATGATAAGAATGAAATAGAGAGGAAACGAAATGAAATATTTAATGAATCGGGAATAGAAATTAAAGATGATTTTAGTGTACTTGTTTACAGGTCGATGCAAAATACACATAAAGAGCAAATCTATTCTTATATAAGGAAAAGCGGCACTTCGTTTCCTATATCTTTAACGATTACGGCTATACGAAATAATGCAGGCCGCGTAACAGGATTTGCAGGTATTGCAATAGATATTTCTGAAAGAAAAAAGGCAGAAGAAAAATTATTAAAAGCGCTGGAAAAAGAAATGGAGCTGAATGAGCTGAAATCAAGGTTTGTTTCGATGGCGTCGCACGAATTTCGTACTCCGTTAAGCACGGTACTTTCATCGGCTTATTTAATTGAAAAATACAATACAGCTGAAGGACAGCCAAAGCGTGAAAAGCATTTGCAGAGAATTATTTCGTCAGTAAATATGCTTACTGATATCTTAAATGATTTTTTAAGCGTGGGCAAAATTGAGGAAGGAAAAATCCAGGTAAGACCTTCGGAATTTGACATCAGCGTCTACATACAGGCCATTGCAGAAGAAATTAAAAATACGCTGAAAAAAGATCAACGCATAAGTTATCTGCACCACGGACGAAAAGATGTCCTCATGGATGCTTCGCTGCTGAAACATATTGTGATGAATTTAGTTTCCAATGCAAGTAAATTTTCACCCGAAGGAAGTATTGTGCAAATTGATACCGCCTGCGATGAAAAACATATTATATTCTCGGTAAAAGACAGCGGCGTTGGAATATCTAAGGAAGACCAGCAACATTTAATGGAGCGTTTTTTCCGCGGGGCCAACGCAGCAAATGTACAAGGCACGGGCCTCGGACTTCATATTGTTGCCAAGTATGCCGAGCTGATGAATGGCTCAATGTCGTGTGAAAGCGAAATTGAAAAAGGCACTACTTTTACTGTTATCTTTAAAATATAAAAAGTAAATGAAAAAGATATTGCTGATAGAAGACAATGATGATATTCGCGAAAATACCGCCGAAATACTGGAACTTGCCAACTACAAAGTAATCGTTGCACCTAACGGAAAAATTGGTGTTGAAAAAGCTTTGCAGGAAATCCCTGATTTGATAATATGTGATATAATGATGCCAGTATTGGATGGATATGGTGTACTTCATGCTGTTCACAAAAACGATGCAGTTAAAAATACTCCTTTCATTTTTTTAACTGCTAAAACAGAGCGTAATGATTTTAGAAAGGGCATGGAACTTGGCGCAGATGATTACATCACCAAACCTTTTGAAGGGACAGAATTGCTGAATGCCGTTGACAGCAGGCTGAAAAAAATGGATTTATTGAAACAACAAATAGCTTCCGGCATGCAAGGGCTTGAACAGCTTGCCGAGATTTCGCTGGGGAAAAATACTTTGCGTTCTTTAACAGAGGACAGAGATATTAATACTTACCACAAGAAGGAAATAATTTATAGTGAAGGCAATCATCCGCACAGCCTTTATTACGTAATAAGCGGAAAAGTAAAAACATACAAAACAAATGATTCAGGCAAAGAACTGGTTACTGAATTATATACCGCCGGTGATTTTATAGGTTATGTTCCCTTACTGGAAAATTCAGTTTTTAAAGATAGCGCAGAAGCGCTTGAGCCCACGGAACTGTCCATAATACCTAAAAATGATTTTGAAGAATTACTGAATACAAGCCCTGAATTGTCAAAGCAATTTATTCGGCTGCTGGCAAAAAATATTTCGGCTAAAGAAGAAATGCTGTTGGCGCTTGCTTATAATTCTTTACGTAAAAAGGTGGCGGAATCATTGATAACCCTTCAAAGAAAATATCGGCGGGAAGATGAAGAAAACTTTTCAATTGACATCAGTCGTGAAAATCTTGCGAGTATAGCAGGCACTGCAACCGAATCTCTGATCAGAACATTGAGTGATTTTAAAAGTGAAAAACTGATAGAAATTTCCGGCAGAAATATTTCCATTATTAATAGAAAAAAGCTGGAAGAATTGGTTAATTAAAATTGGCAGAGAAAACGTTTTGCAATCGGTTGGCAATTGCTCCGGTGATTTACCAAAATCATTTTAGAAAAAAGACAGGCAGTACATAAAAAATCATTAATCCGCAAAGCTGGCTTATTATCATCTGCAAGTATTCGCATATAAATCTTTTAATAATTTTCCTTTAACCACTCCTTTGGTAGTTGCCGTTTGTTAGGATAGTGCAGATTGCGTATACTCCTAAACGTTGTCACACACATTTTTAAATGCAGTGGATAATCATCCAGGTTGCCTGACTTAATACTAGTCAAAACTTCTTTATTAGGAACCATTGCCAGTTGTATTAACTGTTTCAATTTTTCATCTGTAATCCTGACTTTAGCCCATTGATTAAAGATGGTTTCAAGTTCATCGGAAAGTCGGATAGAATTCCCTCGTGTGTGCGATATTACCGCGCCTGGTACTACCAGATTGTATCCAGGCTTTGATCATTTTTAACAGGTCTTGTAATGCAAAAGGCTTGATAATATAATCATCAGCACCAAGCAGCAGCGCTTCTGCTCTGTCAATTTTTTCAGACATGGAAGTACTAAAAATAAATGGTATCGCATGTGTTGCACAAGAACCCAGGAGCATTTGCAAAACCTCGTGCCCATTCATTGCATGCATTAAAACATCGCAAACAATTAAATCGGGTATAAATTCTCTGGCAAGTTCAACACCTCTTTTCCCGTTATTTGCTCCAAGTATTTTATAACCTTCCATTTCTAAATATTCAGTCAAATTCTCAAGAATATCCTCGTTGTCTTCAATGACTAAAATTGTATCCATTTGAGTTGTTGGATTTTTGGGAATAGGTGAAATTATCACAAAGATTAATTTTTCCGTGCTTTCAAGTATTACATAATTCTATAGAATCTTTATATAATTCACACATTTCATAGCTTGATGTAACGATATTAAAAAAAGGTCTTATTCGTATCCGCTTTTAATAACTGTCGAAATCATTTTAAACCTTCCGTTTGGCAGTATCTGGTTAGATGAATGAGCGGGTATTATGATCCCTTCGCCTGTATGAAGTAAATTGGAAACCTTATTAATTACAATATTTGCTTTTCCTTCGATGATTTGTACGAAAGTGTCGAAAGGTGATGTCTTTTCCGACAAGCCCTCGCCTGTATCAAACGACATCACACTTACATTTCCGGTCAACTTCTTAAGGATTGTTTTACTAACTACTGAATTAGCTATATATTCAATAATCTCTACAACTATGTAAGACTGCGACTTCTGGAGTTCGGCATTATCCCGCCCGGCTACGCTTTTTAATTTCGGTTTTACGGTTCTTCCCATTCTGTAAAGATGCATACTGTTTCATTACAAAGTGTTATATAACTTTGTAAATAGGTTACATGATTCACACATCTTCAAGCATAGACCGTCTTTTATCTTTAATTTGTTTGAAATGAGTGGGAGTGAGTCCTGTCACCTTTTTAAATTGTGCAGAAAGATGTGCAACGCTGCTATAATGCAACCGGTAAGCAATTTCAGTAAGGTTCATTTCATCATACACCAACAATTCTTTTACGCGCTCAATTTTGTGAGCAATCATAAAATGTTCAATAGTGGTACCCTGAACCTCTGAAAAAAGATTGGCAAGATAAGTATAATCGTATTGCAATTTTTGGCTTAGATAATCAGAAAAATTTATAGATAATGATTCTTCAGAATAATGCGCCAGTTCAATAATCACATTCTTTATCTTTTGAATTAAGTGGCTCTTTTTTATCATCTATTAATTCCAATCCTGATTTTAATAGGGCTTTCTTAAACTGCAGTAGTTGAAGTGCTGAAATGTCTTCCATGATAGTTGCCTCACCCAATTCCACATTGGTGTAGTGAATGCCCAGGTTTGTTAATTCATCTTTAACAACCATCTTGCAACGAATGCAAACCATATTTTTAATGAATAATTTCAAAGTGCTTATTCCAAGGATTATTATTGTATAAAGCCGGAGCAAATTTGTTACACATTTTTCCGATCTCAATCTTTAAAATTACTTTATTAAAAGATAGGAAGATGGTTTAAAAAACTCCCAAAAAGAATTTATCCTATAACGTAAAATACCTAATATATAAAGGTGTTAATCCGAAGTTATTGTGATTCTGTGGATTTGAATTATTGTAATTGTTGCAGCTGAGCTAAAGTTGTAAACGCTCATACAATTATTCAAAGACGTAACAGAAGTGGAACATTTTTATTTTTATGCACCTTATTCTTTAATCCTGCTTTAATGCGTAGGTAACACATGAAAAAGATGTTATCAATAACTTTTAAAAACTTATTTTACGTTAGTGTTTCCTTTTAAAACAGCTTCTTCTGCCTAGTACTACCCTGGTTATGCGGTCTTGAAACACAATAAATTAATATCTATATGGATATCGCCCAGGCCGACCAGGATAGGACAAAGATCCTTTCCAAAAACCTTTTTCCTGTAATTGGTATAGGCGCATCTGCGGGCGGACTTGACGCTTTTAAAAAATTGGTAAGAGCAATTCCGCAAAACTCAGGCATGGCTTATATTATAGTACAACACTTACACCCTGAACATACCAGCGCTTTAACTGAAATATTACAAAGAGAAACTGATCTATCGGTAAAAGAAATAACTGATAACATAGAGGTAAAGCCAGAGAGTATCTACATCATTCCTGCGAATAAAATGCTGGTAGCCACCGATGGTATTCTACAACTTAGCCCCAGGGAATCTGGCGCCAAAAAGAATATGCCTATAGATATTTTCTTTTCATCATTGGCTGAAGTACACCAAAGCCTGGGGCCCAACTTTTATACTTGAATTAAAGGAGACAACATCAATGTAATGCTTGCAGCGGCAGCTATGAATTTTAAAAGAATGATGAAAAAGATGTTTTTTGACTTCTTTATTCGCATCATTTATATCATTCAAAATTGCCTGCTGCCTCAATATTTTTACCTTACTTCCTAAAAAGAGTTTTTAAGGACTGACTATTTATGCAAAAACAAATCAATGCGCTGGCTAAAAAACAACGTTACAAGAAGCTTTAAAAGATAATCCCAATATTGCATCGGCGACCTTGCATTTACGAGATTCGATTTTCAAAATAATTTTTTTGACTCAATCTTACTTCCAGCAACCGGTTATTAAACTGGCAGCTCTAAGATCATGCGTCCAACTATCTGGTGCTGAAAACATATCGCAAACAGTTTTCGTCCAGCAAAAATGATCATAGTTTGTATTTAACTGGTAATTTGGTTTCACATGGCTCCCTATAGCAATCACGGGTATTTGATTATCTTTATTTGATCCGCTTTCATCGAAGTAAATTACAAAAACTCCGTTGTGAGCCAGACACCATTTAACCAGCGATGCTAAATGGTTTTTCATCCAGGAATCACCTCCTTTAATAGTTCCGTCGTGCATATCATTGACCAGGTTTGGGCTAATACAAACTACATTTTCCAGTTTGTTATAATCGGCAGGGAAGTCTGTAAATCGCTTATTAGCGCTTGCCGGGACGTTGGTAAAAATGCTGGTGGGATTGTGTTTTGCTACATAGTTTTTATCTATGCAAACTTTGCTGCCGGTTGCAGGAAGGTCTTCGCTATACCATGCAAAAGATTTGCGTACTTGTTTTAAGATAGTGTATAAATTAGGAGTTGAAAGCCCAGAACCGACAAAACATGCATCGTCTTTTATGCCATTCGGATCCCCCGCAAAAAAGTCTACATAATTTGGATAAGAGGGGTGTGTGATAGCATGGGCGTTTGTGAATAATGTTCCTTTTTTCAACAATGAGTTTATAAAAGGTGCGCCGCTGTTGCCTACTATGGTATCAAAATCCTTGTTCTCCAACCACAAGAATATGATGTGGTTAGGGTGAATAAGAAGGGATTGATCTACATGCCCGGAAAATGATTTTCTATTTTTGCTGGCTTGTGTGGCTTGTTTCCAACCAAATGATCCGATAATCAGCCAGCTGCTTATTAAAAATAATGATATGTTTTTGAAGCGTTTAGTCTTCATCTTCTGATTTTCCATCATATTCCTGAGTTTGCAAATTTAGAAATAAACTCTTTTGTGTAAGCGACGATTTCAGGTAGCTAACATAAATCGTTCCACTTCACGGAACATAAATAGGCAAAAACATGAATTAACGGCGGCATTTTTATAAGTGTGAATCACTTAAAGGTTCAAAAATGCATACTTCGCATAGTCCTCAAAATACAGCATTCTGAAAAATGATTTTGCTTCAATTGGCACAAAATCGCTCAATAAGGTAATACAACTTCCTGTGCGGATAATTTTCCTGGCATCCCTGGCGAGGCTTTTCCAAAAAAACCAATGAAGTAATAAGGTTCTTTTATTTTCTACCGGTATCTCCGTTAGATAAATTTACTTGATAATAATTTGTAGAAAAAACTGATCCTGGTTTTGGGTTGCCCCATTATATCAATCATTTCTGAATAGAGCTGCGCCGAGTTCTAATTCGAGAATAAATTTATCAAAATGAGCTTTTTAAATAATTGTTAACAATCAATAAATATCTCGGAAAAAACAATGTATCAAATCATGTATCAAATACAAAAACAGATATAAATTTAATTCATAACCAATTGATTATCAGTGACCCCGCAGAGGCTCGAACTCTGGACCCACAGATTAAGAGTCTGTTGCTCTACCAACTGAGCTACGGAGTCAATTTCTGCAAATATATAATCATAAAACCATACCTGAGTTTGGGTCTACAATTAAATCAAAAATTTTCGACCTAAAATAATAAAATATTTGTATAAAATATTTTTCTTTTTTATACTACTAGCTGAGAATAACGGGTTGATTTAATAATGTTTTTCAAAGTCTCATTTATTACTTTGCAGTTTAATAGCATTGACCTGATGACAGCGCTAACTAAATTAATAATGGAATTTGACAAGTGGTTGCTGTTACTGATCAACAGTCATCACACCTCTTTTTTGGATAGAATAATGTGGTTTGCCAGTGGAATCGCAAACTGGTTTCCGCTTTACATTTTTATTTTACTGCTTTTAATTTTCAGTTATAAAAAACAAAGTTGGCTGCTGATCCTTTTAATTTTTCCGCTGATTGTAATAAGTGATCAGTTGTCATCAGAAGTAATAAAACCTTTGGTTCAAAGGTTACGCCCGAGCCATGAACCGGGTTTGGAAAATTTACTTCATTATGTAAATAATTATCGTGGTGGCGCTTATGGGTTTGTTTCTTCACATGCAAGCAACTTCCTCGCGGTAGCCAGTTATCTGACTTTAACGGCGTCAAAAAAAATAAGATGGCTTCCGTTAATAATATTTCCCATAGTGTTGCTCGTAACATACAGCCGGGTATATCTTGGCGTACATTATCCATCAGATATTACTGCAGGTGGCCTGCTTGGAATATTTTTAGGATGGCTTACGGCTAAAATTTATTACAGGTTTTACGGCACTGGTAAAAAAATAAAAAATGAAACTCTTGATTTGTAATTGCACTTATTACACCAAATGTTATGGTCAAACCTGGTTCCAAAATACCAATCGAAATTTGGAAAATATCTTCGTTGAAATAATCTTACTTCATAAAATAAATTTCAAAAATTATCGCATAAGCTTTACATTCACGCTCTGTTATTTTATCCTTTTGAACTCTTTACATTTTATATGGGAAATTTCCAGATTAAGATCCAACCAAAAAAATACGATGCAGTTATTGTAGGTTCAGGTGCAGGTGGTGGAATGGCCACTTATGTATTAGCAAATGCCGGCTTAAAAGTTTGTTTAATAGAAGCCGGCCCGATGTACGATCCTGCTAAAGATTCTAACCAGTTAAAAAATCCATGGGACTCGCCGCGAAGGGGCGCCAGCACCAAGTATCGTCCCTTTGGTGATTTTGACGGATGCTATTGGGGATGGGAGATTGATGGTGAACCTTATACTCAGGCCGAAGGCAACAAATGGGAATGGTGGCGTGCGCGAATGTTAGGCGGTCGTACCAATCACTGGGGAAGAATTTCTTTGCGTTTTGGCCCAAAGGATTTTAAAAGGAAAAGTATTGACGGGCTTGGAGATGACTGGCCAATTGGTTATGAAGATGTAAAACCTTATTACGATAAAATTGATCAGCTACTTGGTGTGTTTGGAACTAATGAAGGATTGGTAGATGATCCTGACGGGTTTTTTCTTCCGCCGCCCAAGCCAAGATTACATGAATTATTTATCAAAAAAGCAGCAACGAATATTGGTATTCCTGTAATTCCGTCCAGGCTTTCTATTCTTAACAAAATCAATTAACAAAGATCGCGGCGAATGTTTTTATTGCGCCCAATGTGGACGCAGTTGCAAAATTTATGCCGACTTCTCTTCCTCATCGGCTTTGATAATTCCTGCATTGAGAACAGGAAATGTTGATCTGATAACAGATTCTATGGCTCGTGAAGTATTGACTAGATAAGGAAGGCCGTGCAACCGGCGTATCGTATGTGCATAAACCTGATATGCAGGAATACCAGGTGAATGGAAGAACTGTTATTCTTGCTGCCAGTGCATGCGAATCTGCCAGATTATTATTAAATTCAAAATCGCCGCAGCATCCTAATGGTCTCGCCAACTCGAGCAATGTTGTAGGTAAATATTTGCATGATTCTACCGGCGCTGATATGGGCGGTATTATCCCCGAATTATTCGACCGCAAAAGATACAATGAAGACGGGGTGGGCGGTATGCATGTTTATACGCCATGGTGGCTTGATAATAAAAAGCTTGATTTCCCCCGTGGTTATCATATTGAATATGGCGGTGGCTTCGGAATGCCCTTGTATGGTTTTAACTGGGGTATTGAAAAGATGCAAATGGAAATGTTCAAAATAAAAGGCAAGCAAAAAGAAGCCAGGTGGTTATGGTGCATCTTTAAAAGAAGATTATCGTTATTTCTTTGGCTGCGCATGTAGGAATGGCTGGCCGCGGTGAGGCTGTTGCAAGAGAAGACAGCTATTGTGAAATTGATCCGACAGTAGTAGATAAATATGGCATTCCAGTTTTACGGTTTCATACAACTTATACTGATTATGAAATAAAGCAGGCCAAACACATGAAGGAAACCTTTTCAGAAATTCTGCATTCTATGGGCGCTGTTGTTACCTGGGGTGGCGACGACACAGCGGCAAATAATTATGGCTTGCATGCCCCCGGAAATATTATTCACGAGGCAGGAACTGTAAGAATGGGAAATGATCCAAAAAAATCGCCGTTGAATAAGTGGGCGCAGGCACATGAATGCAAAAATTTATTTAATGTAGATGGCGGCATGTTTGTTTCGCAGGGAGATAAAAATATTACGTGGACAATTCTCGCGCTATCTATGCGTACATCTGAATATATTGTTGATCAATTAAAGAAAAATGAAATTTAGAATGTATGATGGACGATGTATGCGGAATCTAGTGAGCAATAAACTAATAAACTAATAAACAAATTAACTAATTAACTGACAAACTACCAGTTATGGATAGACGAAAATCATTAAAGGCGATCGCACTGGGTACCGTTTCAACAGCATTGTTATTGGATGCATGTAAACTTGCTGATAAAAAAGAAACAGGAAATGGGAGTGGTCAAACGAGCGAAGCCGCCGCGACTAATGTTAAGGAACCGGACATTAACCGCATGAAGGAAGAAGTGGCGCAGTATAAAGAAGAAACTTCCTATACTTTTTTCACTCCCGAAGAGATGTCTACCATTACAGTGCTTGGCGATATTATTATTCCAAAAGATAATGTTAGCGGAAGCGCATCCGATGCGAAAGTTCCTGAGTTTATGGAGTTTATTGTTAAGGATATGCCGGAGCACCAGGTGCCTATGCGTGGTGGCTTACGCTGGCTGGACATGCAATGTTCCACCCGCTATGGCAAAGCATTTACGGATTGCTCCAACCAACAACAAATGGAAATGGTTGATGCCATCGCATATCCCAAAAAAGCAAAACCTGATATGATGGCGGGAGTTGCATTTTTTAACCTGGTCCGTAATTTGACGGCTACAGGTTTTTATACATCAGAAATCGGCGGCAAAGATGTTGGGTATATGGGCAATACTCCTAATCAATGGAATGGTGTACCGGCTGACGTTTTGAAACAATACAATATGGCTTATACTGATAAAGAACTAAAAGAATGCAGGAGTTTCTCCTGATCGCATTTACATTGCATGATTTTATTATGACGCTAACGATTGCATTACATCATCACTTACTTGAAACGAACAAATATTCATAATATAAATTCTTTTAACAATGAAAAAAAAATTGCTTTTTGCTTCCGTGTTTCTGTTGCCACTATTTTCTGTTGTTAATGCGCAGCAAAAAATGACACACGAAGAAACCGAATTGTATACACCCGTTCCGCCAGTAGTTACGCCCGGAAAATCCTGCGGCGACGCTCCATCCGATGCTATTATTTTATTTGATGGTAAAAATTTAGATAGCTGGGTTAGTGCAAATGATACTACAAAACCGGCAGATTGGATAATTAAAAAAGGAGTTCTTACTGTAAATAAAAAAGCCGGTAGTATTCAAACGAAGCAGTTATTTATGGATTACCAAATTCATGTGGAATGGAAGGAACCAAAGGATATAGAAGGGACCGACCAGGCACGCGGAAACAGCGGATTATTCCTGGCTTCAACAGGCAAAGGCGATGATGGCTATGAAATGCAAATACTGGACAATTACAATAATAAGACTTATACCAACGGACAGGCAGGAAGTATTTATAAACAAAATGCACCGTTAGTTAATCCCAATCGTCCCCCAGGTGAATGGCAATCCTATGATGTAGTATGGACGGCTCCGCGATTTAATGAGGATGGTTCTTTGAAAAGCCCTGCAAGAGTTACAGCGTTTTTTAATGGCTTATTAGTTCAAAATAATTTTGAATTAAAAGGGCCTACTCTTTATATTGGGCATCCCAGTTATGAAGGCAAAGGTGCCGTGCGTGGCCCTTATGCGATAAAAATACAATCTCATGGAGATAAAAGCAAGCCTATCAGTTTTAGAAATATTTGGGTAAGGCCACTTGATTAGAAATAGATCATAACCTGTGGGGTACAACGAATTCATGGATTGAACAGGCAACATGCACTAAACCTGTTTCAGAAAAAATAATCAGCACGCTAAAAAAATTATTCTTCCTCAAAAGCTTTATGCTCTTCAGGTTTGTAATTCTTTCGCAATTCCTCCAGTTTTTTCTTACCGTATGCTAACCTGGTAATGGTGATAAAGAGAACAGGTACAATAAAAATTGCCAGGGAGGTAGCGGCAATCATTCCGCCAAATACCGTCCATCCGATAGTAGAGCGCGCAATAGCGCCGGCACCAGTTGCAAAAGCCAACGGCAAAACGCCGAGTATAAACGCAAGCGAAGTCATCAGGATGGGGCGCAGACGAAGTTTCACCGCATGCAAAGTTGCCAGCAACAGGTCCATGCCAGCGTCAACACGTTCCTTCGCAAATTCAACGATTAAGATAGCATTTTTCGCCGCGAGTCCGATCAATGTTATCAGGCCTATTTGTGCATAGACACTATTACTCAACGCCGGTATGAACGTTAAGGTGAGAATAGCTCCAAAAGCACCAATAGGAACTGCTAATAAAACTGAAAATGGAACGGACCAGCTTTCATACAATGCGCTTAAAAATAAAAACACAAATAAGATTGATAGCCCAAAAATGTAAATGCTTTTATTACCCGCGTCAAGTTCCTGCTTACTTAATCCGGAAAATTCGTAACCATAACCTGCCGGTAAGGATTTGGCAACTTCCTGCAAGGCAGTAATTGCCTGTCCGCTGCTAAAGCCTTCTTTTGGCGTACCGTTTATTTCTGCAGAACGAAACAAATTAAAGTGAGATATAACCGGTGCGCTTTCAATTATGTTGTACTTAATAAAAATACTCAGCGGAAGCAATTGCCCTGCCATGTTCTTCACATAATATTGATTGAGATCGGTAATGTTGCCGCGATAAGCTGTATCTGCCTGTGCTACCACGTGAAAATTTCGTCCATAGATGGTAAAATCGTTGATATAGCGGCTGCCTAAAAATGTTTGTAAGGTGTTATATACGTCCGACAACGATACGCCAAGCTTCTTACATTTGTCCCTGTCAACATCTACTTCATAACCGGGAGTTTTGGCAGTAAAAAAAGAAAATGCCCTGCCTATTTCAGGTCGCTTATTAAGTGCGGCAACGAAGTTATCGACTACTTTTTGAAATTGATTGATGTCATCATTGCTTTCCTGTTGCTCCAGTTCAAAAGTAAAACCGGCCGTTTGACCAAGCCCGGGAATTGCGGGAGGCTGAATGACCACGATATTTGCTTCTTTGTTGTTGGCAAATTTCTTTTGCATCTGTGCAATCACCGATTGGATTTGGTCTGACTTACTCGTGCGCTCATCCCATGGTTTCAATTGGCAGAAGATGGTACCGCTGTTGGACTTGGAGGCAAATGTTACCACGTTCAACCCACCGAGCGCTGCGAAATGGCCCACTGCGGGAATCGTTTTCAGGCTGTCCATTATGTTGTAAAGAGTAGATAACGCACGTGTTGTTGACGAGGCTTCGGGCAATTCGAAAGTAACGTATAAACGTCCTTCATCTTCCGTAGGAATAAATCCGGTTGGTTTTGTCTTGAATAGTAAAAACGTTCCCACGAAAATGCAGATCAATATTATAAATGCCAGCACCGATTTGCTGATAAGCCATTTTACGCCTTTTGTGTATTTGTTCGTTACGGAACCAAACCAGTTATTAAATCTAAAGAAAAATTTATTTAAACCTCTTGACGTGTTTGAAAGATGCGATGGCTTCAGCATTAAAGAGCACAAAGCCGGCGTGAGTGATAATGCCACAAACGCGGATATAAGCACCGAAATAGCGATCGTAATTGCAAATTGCTGGTACAACCTGCCTACAATACCGGGAATAAAGCCTACCGGCACGAACACAGCAGCAAGTATTAACGCGATGGCGATTACCGGCCCCGAAATATCCTGCATGGCTCTTATAGTGGCATCTTTGGCCGACATTTTCTTTTCATCGATATAATGCTGGACGGCTTCCACCACAATGATAGCATCATCTACCACAATACCAATTGCGAGTACAAAACCAAACATGGTTAATGTATTGATGGTAAAGCCCAGCACAATAAACATTGAAAAGGTTCCGATGATCGAGACCGGGATAGCCAATACGGGAATCAAGGTGGAACGCCAATTCTGCAAAAATAAATACACTACCAGTGTCACGAGGCCGAACGCCAGTAATAATGTTTTTATAACCTCACTTATAGAAACCCTTACAACAGAGACAGATTCGAAGGGAACAACATAATCAACATCTTTTGGAAAGGATTTTTTTAGCTGTTCCATAGCTTTATAAACACCGTCCGCGGTTTGCAATGCATTACTGCCCGGCGCCTGGTATATCAGGAGGTAAGAAGCTCTTTTCCATCGACAAACGAATTGCTTGCATAGCTGAATTTACCAAGTTGGGCACGGGCAACATCTTTCAGATACACGATTGATCCACTTCAGGCAAAGTCTTTACGATAACACTGTCAAATTGGGAAGCTGAACTAAGCCTGCTATTTGTGACAACCGAATATTCAAAAGCTTCGGTACTTTTCTGCGGCGGTGCACCTACATTACCGGCAGCAACCTGTATGTTTTGTTCCTGCAAAGCGTTTACCACATCATTGGCTGTCAGGCCCAACTGCGCGAGTTTATCAGGCTTTAACCAAATGCGCATGCTAAAATCATCAGCACGGGTAAGCACGTCGCCGACCCCATCTACCCGCAGGAGTGCATTTTTTACAAAGATGTTGGTATAATTGTCAAGAAAAGTAACGTCATGAGAACCATTGGGAGCAAACATAGCAACGAGCATCAAAATGCTTGGGTTGCGTTTTCGCGTGGTAATACCTAATTGTTTAACATCATTGGGTAATGATGGTGTGGCAATGCCGACGCGGTTTTGAACGTCAAGAGCTCCTGAAGTAACATCAGCGCCAACGTTATACGTAACCGTTATCGTGCTTTGCCCGCTTGAGGTACTGTTGCTTTGCATATAAGCCATGCCCGGTGTACCATTTACCTGTGTTTCAATTGGCGTAGTTACGGTCTGCTCCACTGTTTGCGCATCTGCGCCGTTGAAGGTGCTGGTGATTTGAACAGTGGGCGGCGTGATGTCGGGATATTGACCAACGGGCAAACTTTCAATGGCCAGAAAGCCCAGCAATAATATTACGAGGGATATCACAATGGCGGTGACTGGCCGCCGTATAAAGGTATCTGCGATCATGAATTATTTCTTAATTTTTTTTTCAAAGGGCATCCAAATTATGGTATGCATTGCTCTGCTTATCTTTTCTTAAATATTAAAAGGCTTATCATTTAGCCTGATTCGCGGAAGGCCCAATCTGCACATTCGAACTGTCTTTTAATTTCTGCGCTCCATCAGTTACTACTTTGTCGCCTTCATTCAATCCCTGCTTTACAATTACTTTATCATTAATCACATTGCCAATGGATATTTTATGCTGAATGGCTTTGTTGCTGTCGTTTACTACAAAAACAAAATATTCACCCATTTGCTCATTGATTGCTTTGTGAGGAATTAAAAGGAACAAGCTATCATTGTTATTATTTTTTATTCTCACATTCGCATTCATTCCATCTTTTAAAACATTGTTTGGATTGGAAAATATCAACCTGATCTTAATAGTTCCGGTTTGGGGATTTACGCCGCGGTCGATGAAGCTTATACTCCCAGTCTGATCATAAATGGAATTATCCGGCAATTGTAAAATGAAGATTGAATCTTTATTAACCGAAGCCACTTGTTTAAGTTTCATAAATCGCGGAATGTAGCTCTGATCTACTTCAATATCAACAGCCATTGGATTGTCAGATGAAATGGTATTCAGTAACGTTTGATTCGCCGTGACCAACGCGCCCATTTTTACCTGTGATATGCCTATTGTTCCTGAAAAGGATGCGTAGATAGTAGAATATTTCACAGTAGTTCCCACATTCGCAACGTTGGATTGGGAAGCCATTACCTGCATTTTTGCACTTTGCAAATCTGATATTGCATGATCATACACCTGTTTTGCAATTGCATCTTTTTTAAAAAGGTCACTGTAGCGATCCGCATCCTGTTGCGCCTTATCTAAATTAGCCTTTGATACATTCAGGTTGGCAACAGCCTGGTTATAATTGGCAAGGTACTGCTGCTTGTCGATGTCATATAATTTTTGACCGGCATGTACATATTGCCCATCCTTGAAATAAATACCGGTTATATACCCAGTGACCTGAGCTCTTAATTCAACCTGGTTGATGGCAGTAACCGTTGCAGGATACTGATCGTAAAAAACGGCTGTTTCTTTTTTTACCACATAAATATTTACCGCTGACGGAGGAGGCGGTTTTGGCGCATCGTCTTTTTTTCCCTTGCATGATATTATCAATAGGGCACAGGTAAAAATAAGTACGGGTAACAATCTCTTTTTCATTTCGAAAATTTTTCTTTCTTTATTTTATTTCAACAATCACACTTTGTGGATCGCTCCACAACCGTTTTAATATTGAATGGTTCCCAATGCTTTTTCAATATCAATTTTACTTTGTAATAATTGGTATAATGCCGTATAATAATTTAGTTGCGATGTGCGCAAGTCACTCTCAGCAATTATCACGTCAAGGTAAGTTTTAATGCCCTGCTGGTATTGAAGCCGGATGACATCATAAACTTCGCCCGCAAGTTGCACATTATCTTTAAGCGCCAGGTAGTTGGCAAGGTTCCCCTTGTACGCAGCGAGGGCTTGCGCATATTGAGACGTAACAATACTTTTTAGAGAAATGATTTCCCAATCAACACGATCTACCTCATACTGCGCCGCCTTTATCTGGTGAACTCGTTTAAACCCCTGGAAAATGGGAAAAGAAAGTTGAATGCCTACATAAGAGTTGGGAAAAGATTGTTGATACAATTTGGAGAATTGATTATTGATGTAATCGAGGTTGTAACTGCCGAAAGCGGATACAGCCGGAAGAAATCCCCATTTGTAATATTGCAGGTTATATTGCTGCAGGCGCCTTTGTGTTTGCAATAATTTATATTCGATACGGTTACTATAATTTATCATTTGAAGCGTATCGGTCATGGCATCCGTTTCCAATTGTGTGCTGTCGTACTGCAGGCGCAGCTGAGCGCTGTCAGGGTAACCCATCAGTTGTTTTAAAGAAAAATAATTCGCAATCAATAAATCTTCCTGCTGTTTACGTTGTGCTTTGGCATTATTTAAAGAAATGGTAGCCCTTTTGTAATCAGTTTTATCTACAATGCCGCCGGTATATTGATTATAGGCATCCTGTAAGCTCCTCGTTAATCTTACAATATCTTCATCGAGAACATCCCTTTGTTTTTGCGAAAGCAATACTGCATAAAAAGCTTTGCTCACCAATGCCGCAATTCCAATCCGGTTGCTGTCAGTTATTTCGCTGGCATTTCTCCTCACATCATTTGCTGACCGGCTTGCTAATAATACATCCCTGTTAAAAATATTTTGAGTTCCGCTAACGGTTATTCCTGACACATTGTTGGTGCCGGTATATATAAAGTTTCCCCCAAGATAAGAGGTGGGTAATTGAATATTATTTTGGTAGCTCGCATTCAGATTTAGTTGAGGGTACCAATCTGCCAGCCTTGTTTTAATATTTTCTTCAGTAATTTTTTCATCAATTAATGATTCATGTATCACCGGCTGATGCTGTAAGGCGTATTGAACGCATTGATTGATTGTGGCCCCCTCCATCGTATCCTTCTCATCCTTCTGGGCAAAAACCATGAAGGGGAAAAATAAAATGACCATGATTATTCTGCACATCATTTTCCAATAATTCAAGTTTATACAATTCCGATAAAGCATATATCTTTTTTAATATTCCTTTTATACAGCACTATAATTTTTCCTTAGCAATACTGTAAACCCATTACCAGAAGTATTGTTCAGTTGAGCTTTATACCATCCCATATAATATTGGCAACTTTACAAAGATCAGCATCTTTAAATCCAAACCGCCCTGTAACATGATACTTGGCAGTTGCTGTAATGCAGCCAAATACGGCGGAAGCTATCAATAAATATTCCATCTTTTTCAAATATCCATTATCCATTCCCCACTGAAAAAATTCATTGAACCTGCTTATAGATCCCTTCCCATTTTTCGCTGCTGCAATTTTTGCATATGGGGAACTATTAAATTGCTCATGAAAAAATAAGGAGGAAGGGTTCTTTATAAAATATTTGCAAAGGTTAATCCATCCGTCAAAAAATTGTTGTTTATAGGCTTTGCCGGCGCTTTCTTTGGTAAACATAGCCGAGGCCATTTCTCTTTTAATTTTTTTATGCAACTCCATAATAATATCATCCTTGCTCGAAAAATAATGATAAATGGTGCCTGCCGCTACGCCGGCATTTCTGGCAATAAGGCTCATGGGCGCTCCATGAAAACCATTATCCTTTATAAGCTCCAGCGTG
Organism: uncultured Chitinophagaceae bacterium; assembly: GCA_963823305.1. Taxonomy (GTDB): domain Bacteria; phylum Bacteroidota; class Bacteroidia; order Chitinophagales; family Chitinophagaceae; genus Ginsengibacter. Next base: position 574,242 of record CAWGLC010000003.1, on the reverse strand, counting down.
CTTTTTAAAATAGCTTCTTTTTTATCCGTTATTTCCGATTGAACGATCATTCGGGACGCAAGTTAATTTTTATCCTATTCCGAATTTCATTTTATTATAGAAATAATGGAAATAAAATATTTGACCGTTTTATGATAGAAATTAAATATGGCAGTTCTACTTTACAATATTCATGTTGTATTTAGGCGAAATTATTTCAATGAAGCATCAGTTAATTTATAATGCGTTTCCGTTTTTTGAGCCCGGATTGAAGCAAGATTTGGAAAAGTATGGTTTGATTCGGCAATTCAAAAAAGACGAGATGATCGTAAAAATGGGTCAACCACTTGTACATTGTTTTTCTGTATTACAGGGAAACGTAAGAGCATGCAGGGAAAGTGAAAAGGGTTCTGAATGTTTGGTTGCCTTTTTAAAAGAGGGAGAAAGCTTTGGTATGTCTATATGCGAAGACAGTGCCCCGGAACACAAAAAAAGCTTCGTAACATTTTTTGCAATCAAACCCACCTATATTCTCAATCTGTCTTTTAATGATAAAGATCTGCTTGCTAAAAAATACGATGGCTGGTACAAATATATTCTGTCAACTACTATTATGTATTATGGGTTTTATTTAAAAGTAATTGAAAATATTGCCTTTAAAAAACTAGGCATCAGAATTGAATTTTTTCTTGAGAGACTTAGTGAAATAACCAGGAAAAGAGTATTAGATACAAGTCACAGGGAAATCGCAAATAGCCTTCATTGCTCCAGAGAGGCCGTTTCGCGGCAATTAAAAAATTTGGAAGAATCCGGCAGAATAAAATTGGGACATAACCAAATAGAACTCGTCAATTTTTAGATTTGGTGATGTTTATCACATTTGTTTGTTCGTAGGCACTATATCTTTGCAAAGATTGTTGCTAACAATCTGGCTTTATAAATCCTTTTATTTTAATTAAATTAAATTGATGAATCTAAAGATTGATACTCCATCCCGTTTTTAAATCCATAATATTTCGATTAACCACTAATTTCCAACTTTCCTCTAAAGCCGGGCCAAAACCAATTAATACTTTCGAATACACTGAGGTAGCAATATTTTTCAGTGTATTTTTTTTGGAGGAAATCTTCACCATGCCTTTGTGAGAATGCATCAGTTGGCAATTTCATATAGCTCGTGCATGGCAGGCTTTAACAGTGGGTATAAATTTTTGTAAACATTATTGTGTTTTTTATAAAGACCATTGTTGTGGCTATCGGGATTAATAGAAATGTAATTACTTTCTTTTATTGAATCATAATCAGTAATAATTTTTAATGCCTTCATTCCCATAAAGCAGCGCCCACTGAAGAAGCGTCTTCTGTTTGAACAAGGCATACTTTTTTCCCTGTGACGTCGGCCAAAATTTGCATCCATATTTTAGAATGAACAAATCCTCCGCTTACATTAAGTTGTTGTATAGCGCTTTGTTGACGCCTCAAGTATTTCTAAAATACTATTTAATGCAAAGCAAACGCCTTCCAGCGCGGCGCGGAAAAAATGAGCGTTGGTATGTAAAGACCGGATACCAAAAAACACTCCGCTGGCTCTTTCATCCCATATTGGTGCACGCTCTCCATACAAATAGGGCAGAAAGATAAGTCCCTCGCTACCCGCAGGAATTTTTTTAATTTCATTAAAAATATTTTTATAATCTTCATCTGAAGGCGAAGAATTTTTTGCAAGTGTTTTAAACATCCATTTTAAAACATTGCCACCATTATTAACCGGACCGCCGCTGATAAATGTTGAATCATCCAACACGTAATTAAAGATCATAGCGCGATAATTACTTATAGGACACGGAGAGGCAATTCTTACCGCGCCGCTTGTTCCAATAGTGAGCGCAACTGATTCGTGCGCGACGGCATTGCTTCCGACATTGGCAAGGCAGCCATCACTGGCGCCGATGCAAAATTTTGTATTGGTATCAAGATGCAATGTTGACGCCAGCTATCGGCACTTATACCGCTCCTACAAAATTGTAGTAACAGGTTCGGAAAGCTGCGAAGTACTGATATTGCAGAACTTCAGGAATTTGTATTCCACTTCAATGTTTTAATGTTGAATAACCCTGTAGCCGATGCAATTGAATAATCTATTTGATATTCTCAAACAATCGAAACCATATAAATTCCTTAATCGAAATAAATTTAAACTGCCTCGTTTAAATATTTTTTTCTCATTTTCCTTTAACCATTTTATTTTACATAATGGAGACATGGCAGTGAACGGGTGTTCCTGTCGACTCATATATTTTCTTACCTATAGCGGATTTTCTTAATGCCGCGGCGATCTTTTCACTTCGTGTATCCTCCCACGTTATTAAAGGAGTAATAGCTTTATGTTTTCATCCATGACTAATAATGCTATGCATTGCACTGCTTATACTAACGGCTCGGGTAATCCTTTATTTTACAACTACCTTCGTTATGCAGTTTACAAATGCCTTCCATATTATTTCAGCATCTTGTTCGGCATAGCCAGGTTTGGGGCTATCCGTATTATAATAAGATTGTGAAACAGCAATCACTTTTCTTTTTATATCTCAAGCAACTGCTTTTGTACTTCCTGTGCCAATATCACACCCATAAAGTACTCGCTTCATGTTAAATGAATTAAATGATTTTTTAAAATTATTACTTAATATCTGTAGAAGCCAAATAAATCTCGTTTACGTGCATAGTTTATTTATTCTCTTTAATAATTTTCAATCCCTTTGTCCACCGCACCAGTTCTTTGATAAATTGACTTGCGGCCTTTTCCATGATCTCATTGGGAACCAATATATCTTCTTTTATAAATTGGGTGAAAAAAGGAATATTCACTGCCCGCTTAAAGGAACCATCTGGAATACCGACAAATCTGATCTTAAGCTGTTAGATGCCCTCGTACCGAGCAGATACGCCGCCATAGCTAACGATTCCCGCAGCCTTATAGTTCCATTCATGAGACAAATACTCCAATGCATTTCTTAAAGGCGCCGGGTAATTATAATCATATTCTGCAGTTACAAAAATAAATGCATCGGCTTCGTCAATTTTAGCGCCCATTTTTTGTGTGTTCATGCTCATATTTTTTAAGCAAAGGATGGTTCGGCTCATCCATCAGCGGCAAATTAATTTCTTTAAGATCAAGAACCTCTACGTTAAAGTCGCCATGATGTCTTGCTTTTTCTGCGATCCAGTTAGTTACAATCGGTCCTTTTCTGCCGGGCCTCACAGTTGCAGTAATAATTTTTAAATTATACATCATCATTTTTTAGTTAAATTTCTGAAAACAAAAATCAAGCCCTTAATTATTGAAGACTTTGTATCACTTTATCAAATAATAATCAACAGGCATTGCCAGCTTTTATAAGCATTAGTTTGCCTCATGATTCTTTGTTTTCATTTTGCGTAATTTGTAAAGTTTATTTTTCAAAATTTTCTTCATGAGATATATTTTTTTCTTATTTATTTTTTTTCTTACTGCGATTGTTTCGGCTCAACAAAAAGATGTTGCTGCAGTAAAATTAATGACACAAAGAGTTGCGCCGCAATATGCATCCAATATTCAATTTGAAGACACCAGCGATTCAATTGGTAACGATGCTTTTGAAATTGAACTATGAATGGTAAACTGGTTATAAAAGGCAATGGCGCTATCGCCATGGCTGTTGGACTGAATTATTACCTGCGCAATTATTGCCATGCTGATATTTCATGGTATAAGAATGAAAAACTGACCTGCCTTGAGTAATGCCGGTTGTCAATGTAACAATAAAAAAACGAGCGCGCAGCAAAGAAAGATTCTTTTTAAACTATTGCACTTTTGGCTATACGATGCCATGGTGGCAATGGAGCGATTGGCAATGGTTTATTGACTGGATGGCATTGAACGGTATTAACATGCCTTTGGCCATTACAGGACAGGAAGCAATTTGGTATAAAGTGTGGAAAAAATTTGGATTTACAGATGAAGAAATAAGAAATTATTTTACAGGTCCCGCTTATCTTCCCTGGCATCGAATGTCTAATATAGATCATTGGGATGGCCCTTTGCCTATATCGTGGCTCAGCAGTCAATTAGCGCTTCAAAAACAGATCGTAACACGGGAAAGAGAATTAGGAATGAAGCCTGTATTACCTGCCTTTTCAGGTCATGTTCCTGAGATGTTGAAAACAAAATATCCGCATGCAAAAATAACTTCGCTTGGTGATTGGAGCGGCTTTAGTCAGCAATATGACAGTTATTTTTTAGATCCTTTCGATTCTTTATTTAAGCCGATTCAAAAAGAATTTTTACAGAACAATCAAAAGAATTTGGCACCGATCATATTTATGGTACTGATCCTTTTAATGAAGTAACGCCGCCAAGTTGGGAGCCATCTTATCTTGCCGATGCTTCAAAAATTATTTACGGATCCATGGCAGAAGCTGATCCGATAGCAGAATGGTTGCAAATGGGTTGGATATTTTATAACCAAAGAGATCATTGGACTAACGAAAGAATAAAAGCATATCTTACCGCAGTTCCACAGGATAAAATGACAATGCTTGATTACTTCTGCGACAAAACAGAAGTCTGGAAATTTACAGATTCATTTTTCGGACAACCATATATCTGGTGTTATCTCGGCAATTTCGGAGGGAATACAATGATGTCGGGTGATTTAAAAGAAGTGGAAAAAAGAATGGAGAATGCTTTTGATAATCGGAGGCAATAACATGCAAGGCGTTGGCTCTACCACGGAAGGCTTTGGCGTAAACCCGTGTGATGTATGAATATGTATTTGATAAAGCCTGGAGTGATGGGCCGGTGAATGTTAGACAATTGGGTGAACAACTGGGCGACAAGAAGATATGGCAAAACAAAATGATACCGTAAGTAAAGCATGGAATATTTTGTTGAACACCACTTATTCAGGCGCTGCGGGGCTTGGACGTGCAACGCTTACCAATGCAAGGCCTGGCTTAACAGGTCACAATACATGGACCACCGACCCTGCTATAAATTATGATAACAAAGATCTACTGAAAGCATGGGAATTATTATGTATGCCTGATAGATAAAGCGCCGTCGGTATATTATTATGATGTAGTGGATGTAGGCAGGCAGGTATTAGGAAATTATTTTTTGGCACTTCGAGATCGGTTTACGCAAGCTTATAACAAGAACGATTGACCGGGATTGAAAAAGTATGGAAATGCTATGCTTGAGTTATTGGATGATATGGATACCTTGCTTGCAACCAATGAAAATTTTTTGTTAGGGATAATGGATAGAAATGCGCCAGAAAAATGGGTGCAAATGAAAAGGAAAAAAATTATTATGAAACAGATGCACGAAAAATAATTACCGTATGGGGCGAGCCGGGCAGGCACCTAACGGACTACGCTAATCGAAGTCTGGCAGGGCTTACAAAAACGTATTATAAAGGACAGATGGAAAATGTTTATTAATGAAGTGAAGCGGGATGTACACAAAACAATATCTAATTTAACGATACGGCGTTTGCAAAAAAACTTACTGACTTTGAAGACAAATGGAGCAGGGCGCATGATCATTTTCAATCCAGACCATCCGGGGATTGTATGCAGATCAGCAGGATGCTTATTAAAAAGTACGCTAAGGAAATTGATGTGGCAAGATATAAATTGCAGCAATGATAAATTTTTTATTTTACAGTCTTGAATTATAAGAATGGAATCATGTTTAAAAAAGCATTTGTAAATAAATTTGAAAAGAGGAATGAGTTTCGGTTCAGAGGCCATGAAGTGAGGCGAATAGAAGCCTTTAGTGACGCCGTTTTTGCATTTGCGGTTACGCTGCTTATTGTAAGCCTTGAAGTTCCCAAAAACTTTAAGGAGCTTATGGCGACGATGCACGGTTTTTTTGCTTTTGGTGTAAGTTTTGTTCTGCTCATGTGTATCTGGTATGAGCAAAATATTTTTTTCCGCCGTTATGGCCTGGATGATTTAATAACAATTGTTTTAAACTGCATATTGATATTTTTGGTACTATTTTATGTGTATCCCTTAAAATTTCTATTTACACTTCTCTTCAGTAATAGCACTGATCTGGGTTTGCTAATGATGAACGCTTCAGATAATGCAACGCTCATGATCATCTATTCTGTGGGCTATATTTCTATTTACTTACTTTTTTCTGTTATGCATTTTCATGCGCTGAGAAAAAAGGAGGAACTTGAATTAACGCCTGCAGAAATATTTGATACCAAATCAAAAATTTATAAGAACTTAATTTTGATTGTTATTGGGATTGCCTCTGTTGTGATGGCCCTGGTGTTAAAGCCGGAAGACGCAGGATTGGCTGGGTTTGTTTATTTCCTAATAGGACCCGCTTTCACGATCTTTTTTAGTTACCGCAATAAAAAGAAAAAAGTTGTGATAACAACTCCTCCGATTAATTCCGGTGGCTGAATGTTTTAGATAAAACTTTGAATAAATAACTAGCTTAGCTGATTCAAAAACTTAAACGCATAAACTTTTAATTTTAACTTGAACAATAGCTATGAAAAAGTTTTCATTATTAATCGCAATATTTTTTTTCTTTGATCATTAGCATTACCTGCAATGCTCAGAAAGGATGGACGAATCTATTCGATGGAAAAACCCTTAAAGGCTGGATGCGCCTTGCCGGTAAAGCTGAGTATTCTGTTAAAGATGGAATGATTGTGGGAACTACGGTTGCCAATTCCGGCAATACTTTTCTGGCAACAGAAAAGCAATATGGAAATTTTATACTGGAGCTTGATATAAAAATCAAAGCGATAAAGGCAATTCCGGTGTGCAAACAAGAAGCCATTATAATCCTGCCGGGCATGATGGAAAGGGCCTGGTTTATGGAAGGCAGGTAGAAGTAGATCCATCTTCAAGAAAGTGGAGTGGTGGCATTTATGACGAAGGCAGGCGGCAATGGCTGTATCCTTTAACGCTTAATCCAAAGGCTCAGGATGCATTTAAAAAAGATGAATTCAATCATTATAAAATTGAATGTATCGGCAACGAAATGAAGACATGGGTAAACGGTGTTCCTGTGGCCTATCTTGTAGATACAATGATGAAGAAAGGTTTTATTGCATTGCAGGTTCACCAGGTCAGTAACGCGGAGGAAGCTGGTAAAAATATTTATTTTAAAAATATCCGGATTAAAACATCACACTTAAAACCAACACCTTTTCCGCCCGGAATATTTGTGGTGGACTATGTACCCAATCATTTAACCAAATATGAAAAGAAAAATAACTGGAAATTATTGTTTGATGGAAAGACCTCTGAAGGATGGCGAGGCGCTTATATGAAAACATTTCCTAAGAAAGATTGGGTTATAAAAGATGGCACTATTACCGTTCTTGAGTCAGAAGGAAAAGAAGGAGGCAAAGGCGGAGATATTGTAACAGATGATGAATACAAGGCTTTTGATCTTTCATTTGAATTTAAATTAACTCCTGGAGCCAACAGTGGCGTAAAATATTTTGTAACGCTTAATGAAAATAATACAGGCTCCGCTATTGGGCTGGAATACCAGGTGCTGGATGATTCCTTGCATCCTGATGCAAAGTTGGGAAGAAACGGAGATCGTACATTGGCATCTCTTTATGATTTGATTCCTTCTAACAAACCGAAGTCTGTGATAAGACCTATTGGCGAATGGAACACCGGCAGAATAATTGTGTATCCTGATAACCATGTGGAGCATTATTTGAACGGGATCAAAGTTTTGGAATATGTGAGGGGCTCAAAAGAATTCAGAGACCTGGTTGCAATAAGTAAATTTAAAGTGTGGAATAATTTTGGCGAAGCGCCGGAAGGTCATATTCTTCTGCAGGATCATGGCAATACAGTTAGCTTTCGAAGTATTAAAATAAAGACGCTTTAGTAAGAGGTATTCGAAGCGTTTAAGCGTTGTCGTTATATTTTCAATTTTGACATTTGTCAAGCTAACGCTTTTTCATCACACTCCGTATAATTAGAACTCTATGTAAATCGTCGTTTAAGAATGATCGAAGGCCCGGTTCCCCATTTGGCATACAATTTTTTATTAAAAAAAATATTTAAGGCTTAAATTGTTGCCTTTCAAATACCTTGATAATTTATATGCAAATGAAATCCTTAAAACAATATAGTCTCACACTGGCCATTATCGGAATTCTCCACCTTGCTTCCATTGCGCAAAGTGACATGCAGATAAAGAGTGATACAATGTTTAAGCCTAATAAAGAATCATTTCATCAATATAAATATCCCGAATGGTTTCGGGATGCCAAGTTTGGAATATGGGCGCACTGGGGGCCTCAGGCCGTTCCGCGGCAGGGCGACTGGTATGCAAGAAAAATGTATGAAGAAGGTAGTTCGGATTATAAATATCACGTAGCGCATTATGGTCATCCTTCTAAATTTGGGTATAAAGACATAATTCCTTTGTGGAAAGCGCAGCGATGGGATCCTGAAAAGCTGATGGCACTTTACAAAAAAGCAGGCGCTAAATATTTTGTAAGCATGGGAACGCATCATGACGATTTCTTTCTGTGGAATTCAAAAATTCACAAATGGAATGCAGTAAACTATGGTCCTAAAAAAGATGTGGTAGGAATATGGCAGGCAGCCGCAAAAAAAGAAGGCTTACGGTTTGGCGTATCCGAACATCTTGGAGCAAGCTTCACATGGTTCCAATCCAGTCATCGTGCCGACACAACCGGTGCGCTCGCCGGAGTTCCTTATGATGGCGCCAACCCGATGTATCAGGATCTTTATCATGCAAAAGCAGATGCGAACGATCATGATTGGCTAAGCACGAATAAGGAGTGGCAAAGAGAATGGCTGTTCAGCATAAACGAACTCATTGATAATTATCATCCAGATCTTCTTTACTCCGATAGCCAGTTACCATTTGGCGAATATGGCGAAAACATGCTTGCGCATTTCTATAACCAGGATATCGAAAAAATAACGGAAAGCTCGACGCTGTCTATACCTGTAAAGAACCTTCTGATGGGATGTGGGTGCAGGACCTGGAACGTGGCGTGCAGGATTCCATCAGTCCTTTCCCATGGCAGACCGATACCTCAATTGGAGATTGGTTTTATAGAACGGGTCAAAAATATAAAAGTTCAACCGAGGTCATTCAAATGTTGGTGGACATTGTAAGTAAAAATGGAAACTTGTTAATCAACATTGTTCAAACGCCGGAAGGAGATTTGGAGCCTGATGTGCTGAAAATAGTTCAGGAGATAGGAATGTGGACATCCGTGAATGGAGAAGGAATTTATGGTTCCCGTCCATGGAAAGTGTATGGAGAAAAACCTGCCGCGGAGACGGTTGTGAAAAGTGGAAGTTTTAATGAGGACGAACTAAAATACACCGGACAGGACATTCGCTTCACCACTAAAGGCGATACGTTGTATGCCTTTTGTCTCGGTGAGCCAAGAGCAGATATTCTTATAAACTCATTAGGGAAAAATTCGAAACTTTCAGGTAAAAAAATTGTTTCAGTGAGCTTGCTGGGTAGCAATGAAAAGCTGCATTGGAAGCAGGAAAAAGAAGCATTACTTATAAAAAAATCATTTAAAATACCTGTGAAAGAAGTTCCCGTAGTAGCTTTTAAGATAGTGATGAAGTAAAATGAGGAAGGCGTTAAATGAGGGACATAAAAATACTTGTATTTTATGCTGACATCATTCCGTCTCAACGTCTTTGTGGAAGTGCTTTGCGAATAATCGGTGAAAGAAATGAACTCTATGTTTTTTGCTGAAAAAAATGTTGCCGAAAAATTTTCTTTATTGTAAAATGTAAAAATTTAATCAAACAAACATTCTATTATGGAACCAACTACGATTGCTATTAAAGATTCTACGGCGAACCCGGCACCATTGGGCTTGCTAGCTTTTGGAACCACTACGGTTTTGCTCAACCTGCACAACGCAGGAATTTTTGAAATGAATTCAATGATACTTGCGATGGGTATTTTTTATGGCGGACTTGCCCAGGTTATTGCCGGCATTATGGAAGGTAAGAAAAATAACACGTTCGGGCTAACCGCTTTTACTTCCTATGGGTTTTTCTGGCTTACGTTGGTGGGTCTTATCGTTATGCCAAAGCTCGGCTGGATACCTGCCGCTTCGGAAAGCGCTATGGTTGCGTATCTTATAATTTGGGGGATATTTACAGGTTGCCTCTTTTTTGCAACCTTGCGATTAAGCAAAGCGTTGCAATTCATATTTGCCACGCTAACTATTTTGTTTTTTTTACTGGCAGCAGGGGATGCAACAGGCAATGCATCATTGAAAACATTTACAGGCTATGAAGGTATTGTATGTGGCGCCTCGGCAATTTATACCGGAGCCGCCATACTGTTGAATGAGATTTATGGAAAAACTATTTTGCCATTAGGGTTAGTTATTAAAACAGTCTAAAAGCTAATTTAAAATTGCTCCTGATAAGTTTTTTAAACGCCTAATTTTTTTTCTAAGTGATAGACCATATCTCAGGTAAAAGTTTCCACAAGAGAAAATTCAAACTAACTATTCCGGTTATACGTAGTTTGATTGGTTTAAAATTTAAGATGAATTATGAAAAATCATAATAAAAAATTATCCAAATAAAATACTATGAAACCTATTAATACTGCTTTGTGCTCTTTCGGAATGAGTGGCTTGGTTTTCCACGCTCCTTTTTTAAAAATTAATCCTCGGTTCAGGTTATATGCAGTTTGGGAGCGATCAAAAAATTTAGCAGAAGAAAAACATCCACTGATAAAAACGTATAGATCACTTGAAGAAATGTTAGCCGATGAGCAGGTTGAATTGGTAATTGTGAACACGCCAAATTATACGCACTTTGAATATGCCGCAAAAGCACTTAAAGCCGGGAAGCATGTGATCGTTGAAAAACCTTTTACAGTTACTACCTATGAAGGAAAGAGATTATTGGCATTGGCAGAAAAAGCAGGTAAAAAAATATCTGTCTATCAAAACCGGCGTTGGGACAGTGATTACAAGACAATAAAAAAAATTTTAGATTCCAATATTCTCGGAGATATTGTAGAAGCTGAATTACACTTTGATCGTTTTAAAGAAGAATTGAGCCCAAAACTTCACAAAGAGACACCGGGTCCGGGTTCGGGCTCTTTATACGACCTCGGATCTCATTTGATCGACCAGGCTTTGCAATTGTTTGGAATGCCTAAAATGTTATTTGCTGATCTGGCATCGTTCCGACCGCACTCAAAAGTGCCCGATTATTTTGAATTATTATTTTTTTACGATGATAAAAGAGTTCGCATAAAATCAAGTTATGTTGTGCGTGAGCCTTTGCCTGGATATGTTTTTCATGGATTAAAAGGTTCGTTTATAAAGTCAAAAACTGATGTGCAGGAAATGGCATTACAGGGTGGCAAATCGCCTGTTAGTCCGGAATGGGGAAAGGAACCGGAATCGGAAATGGGATTGTTGCATACGGAAAAAGATGGCGAAGAAGTGAAAGAGTATATCAAGTCAGAACAGGGAAACTATAATGATTATTATAACGCGATTTACGAAACTATCCGAAATAATAGGCCATTGCCAGTTACAGGCCGCCAGGGGCTCGATGTTATCAAAATTATTGAAGCTGCTTACAGGAGTAACGAAAATAAAAAAAAAGTTGTTCTATAAAATCTTCGATCCGTATATATTCTTTGAGGCTTCAATTTATTTCAACAATAATAATTTTTTAGTGACCTTGAAAAGATATTTTAGATGGATTATTCGGCAAATAAAATAAATGAGTTCGGTTATGGAATTATCTGCCCATACATTAAAAAAAATATCACCCAATAAAGTTGTGATACCAGGTGAAGACATGTTTGACTTACCTGAAAAAGTTTTGCAATTTGGTACAGGTGTCCTGCTTCGGGGTCTTCCTGATTATTTTATTGATAAGGCAAACAGAATGGCGGATTTTTAACGGCAGAGTTGTTATGGTAAAATCAACGGTGCGAGGTGATACTGCGGCGTTCGGGAAACAGCAAGGACTATATACCCTTGTGTTCGTGGCATAGAAGACGGTAAAAAAACAGAAGAAAATATAATCAATTCGTCGATAAGTCGCGTGTTGAATGCAAATAGCGAATGGGAACAAATTTTCGAATGTGCTCACAACCAGAATTTACAGATAATTATTTCGAATACCACCGAAGTGGGCATAAAACTTATTAACGATGACGTTCGCGATCATCCGCCACTTTCTTATCCCGGTAAATTGCTTGCTTTCTTATATGAAAGATTTCGTGCGTTTGAAGGCAGCAGTGAGAGCGGTTTTGTGATTATTCCGACAGAATTAATTCCCGATAATGGTAAAAAATTAGAATCCATTGTTTTGGAGTTGGCACATCTTAAATGGCTTGAACGATGACGTTTATTGAATGGTTGAAACAATGTAATTATTTTTGTAGTTCGCTGGTGGATAGAATTGTTACCGGAATGCCTGACGAAGAAACACGCACAAAAATTGAAGATGAATTGGGGTATAAAGATCAATCTGTTACTGTTTGTGAATTGTATAGATTATGGGCAATTGAAGGAGGTGAACATATTAAAAAGATTTTATCGTTTGCAAGTGCGGATAAAGGAATAATTATTCAGCCGGATATTGGTTTTTATCGTGAGCTGAAATTTCGTTTGCTAAATGGAACGCATACCCTAAGCTGCGGAATTGCATTTCTTTCCGGGTTAATCTGTCAAGCAGGCGATGGGCGACGTATATATTGAAAATATATTTCAGATTTGATGCTACACGAAATTGCTCCGTCGATTCCTTACACAGTTGACAATACGGCGCATATTTTCGTTGCAAGAGTTTTGGACAGGTTTCGTAATCCGTATATTGATCATTTTTGGAATAATATTGCGCTTAACTATACTTCAAAAATAAAAACGCGATGTATTCCTATTCTTATAAATCACTATAAAAATACCAGCTCCGGAATTGTTTGCTTTGGGTTTTGCAGCGTACCTTGCTTTTATGAAACCGCTAACGCAGAATGGCAGAGAATATCTATGGAGACTTTAACGGCCAATCTTATTTAATTGAAGATGAAACTGCAGATTGTTTTATGAAATGTGGCAGAATTTATCCATTAAATGAAATTAGCGAAGAAGCACTGGGTGATACTGCGTTTTTGGGGAGAAGATCTTAACTCATTTCCTGGCTTTACGCAATCCGTAAGGAATAAGCTAAATAGTATTTTTATAAATGGAATGAAGAATACATTTGAAATAATATTCAACAGAAAATTTATTTAGCGATGAATCATAAGGTTATCAAAAGTACACCCTGATGATAATGTAATGGTCGCTTTGGCAAATCTTCACGAGGGCGATATTGTTACTTATGACGGAGAAGCCTACACTATAATCGGAAATGTTTTGGCAAAGCATAAATTTTTTGTTAAAGGATATGAAACCCGGCGACGAGGTGGTTTATGTATGGTGTGTTGGTAGGTAAAGCACAAGGATATTTTCCACGTGGCGGTTTAACGAATGCTAATGTAAAACATGCCGCGAAGTAGATTTCGTCGGTGCAGAATATCAATGGCAGCCACCTGATGTTTCTAAATTTAAAAACAGAACGTTCAATGGGTATCATAGAAGTGATGGAAGAGTAGGCACTGCAAATTATTGGCTCTTTATTCCAACGGTTTTTTGCGAGAATAGAAATCTGGATGTGATTCGTGAAGCCTTGCAAATGAATTGGGTTATGGAAGATAAATACAAACAGTTTACCCATACTTAGTTGAAGTTTTAAAAAGCGGAGAAGATGTTGAAGCAATTTCTGATTTTCGCCGCGGAGCTGAAGAAGTAAAAAGTTAACGGTTCTTTCAAAATGTTGACGGAATAAAATTTTTAAATCACCAGGGCGGATGCGGAGGCATTCGCCAGGATTGCGGCGATATTGAGTAATTTGCTGGCTGCGCATGCTGACATCCGAACGTTGGTGGCATAACCGTTTTGAGTTTGGGCTGTCAAAATTTGCAGGTAAGTGATTTTAAAAAAGATTTGTTGGAACGCGAATCCAAATTTTGATAAACCACTTTACATTTTTGAACAACAGCAAGTAGGTAATGAAGAACAATTAATTGCCGAAGCCATAAAAAAAACATTTGAAGGTTTAGTGGAAATAAACAAATTAGAACGCAAGCCGGCTACTTTGGATAAATTGGTTTTGGTGTGAAATGTGGCGGCAGCGATGGTTTCAGCGGTATTTCTGCAAATCCCGCAGTTGGTTATTGTTCCGATTTGTTGGTGGCTCTTGGCGCAAAAATTTTACTGGCTGAATTTCCTGAGTTATGCGGCGTGGAGCAAGAATTAATTGATCGTTCGTTGAGTGAACCTGTTGCCAGAAAATTCATGCACCTCATGAAAAGCTATGAAGAAATTGTGACTAGAGTTGGTTCCAGTTTTTCCATGAATCCTTCACCGGGAAATATTAAAGATGGATTGATAACCGATGCTATCAAAAGCGCCGGAGCTGCAAAAAAAGGTGGCACATCACCGGTAGTGGATGTGTTGGATTATACAGAACCGGCAACAAAGCCAGGATTGAATTTAGTTTGCACGCCAGGCAATGATGTAGAAGCTACGACCGGCAAAGCTGCATCTGGAGCAACTCTGATTTTATTTACAACAGGATTGGGAACACCGACCGGTAACCCTGTTTGTCCAACGATTTAAAACTGTAGCAACCAATTCTAAGTGAATAACGAATGAAAGATATTATTGACATTGACACCGGGCCAATCATTGAAGGAGAGAAAACAATCGAACAAATGGGAGAAGAGATTTTGGAGTACTGTATTAAAGTCAGCAAGCGGCGAAGTGATTCCCAAAGCCGTTCAATTAAATCAGGATGATTTTATTCCGTGGAAAAGAGGAGTGAGTTTATAATATGGCCCCATCCCCTAAAGGGGAGATTTGGAGAGGCTTTAATAATGAACTGCTTTAGCCTAGTTTAATACAATCAATTATATCGAAACCGAATACAAAAAAATAGCATAATGAGTGATAGTAATAAAGGAGATTTCCAGAACTTCTCTTTAGTGAATGGGGGCAAACAATTTCTCAGACGAAAATTTTTTATTGCAAACCAAAACTTCGCAAGCAACTCTATCACGAGTTTGCGAAAGACATGCCCGTGATTGATTACCACTATCACCTGCCGCCAAATGAAATCGCAGAAGATAAAAACTTTGAGAACATCACAAAAGTTTGGCTTAATGGCGACCATTATAAATGGAGAGCCATGCGAACGAACGGTGTTGATGAATCCTACATCACCGGCACTAAACCCGATTTTGAAAAATTTAAAAAATGGGCAGAAACAGTTCCTTACACTTTGCGCAATCCCTTATACCACTGGACGCATTTAGAATTGCAACGCTATTTTGACATTCCTCATTTGCTGAATGGTGACACTGCAAAAGAAATTTATGATGAATGTTCTTCAAAATTGCAGACAGCAGATTATTCTGTTCGCAACCTGCTGCGCAAGATGAATGTAAAAGTAATTTGTACAACAGATGATCCGGTTGATTCGTTGGAGTTTCATCAAAAAATAGAGAATGATGGATTTGAAATTAAAGTATGCCTGCCTTTCGCCCTGATAAAGCAATGGATGTGGATGAATGCAATACTTTAATACGTATTTATCAAAACTTGAATCAGCAAACAATATCAATTTGTTACTTCTTTCAATCATTACTTGGATGCATTAAAAAAACGTCACGATTTTTTTGCAGAGATGGGTTGTTCGGTTTCAGATCATGGTCTGGAATATATTTATGCGGAAGATTTTACCGATTCGAGAAATCGAATCAGTTCGTTTGATAAAATTCGTTGTGGTAAAGAACTAATGCAGAAGAAGAAAATTGAAATTTAAATCGGCAATGCTTCATCATGTTCGCAACATGGGATCATGAAAAAGGTTGGGTGCAACAATATCATTTAGGTGCACTTAGAAATAATAATTCAAGGATGCTGAAGCATCAGGGTCCGATACCGGGTGGGATTCTATCGGTGATTTTCCCAGGGAAGATCCTTGTCAAAATTTTTAAATAAGCTGGATTCAACCAATCAATTGGCAAAAACAATTTTATACAATTTCAATCCTGCCGATAATGAATTAATAGCAACCATGACCGGCAATTTTAATGACGGCACTATTCCCGGCAAAATACAATTTGGTTCTGCCTGGTGGTTTCTCGATCAGAAAGATGGTATGACAAAACAAATGAATGCTTTGTCATACATGGGCTTACTGAGCCACTCTGTAGGAATGATCACCGATTCAAGAAGTTTTCTTTCGTTTCCCCGTCACGAATATTTTAGAAGACTTTTATGCAATTTATTTGGTGAAGAAATTGAAAATGGTGAGTTGCCAAACGATATAGAATGGACCGGAAAAATCATTAAGGACATCTGCTATTATAATGCAAAGTCATATTTTGGCTGGTAACATAATCGCCAAAAATAGACATTATCACGTAAAAGCGTGATATTTTGGTTTATCACGGAAAAGCGTGATATTCTTGTTTATCACATTAAAACGTGATATTTTTGTTATAGCAAATTGAAACAGAATGATTGCCGTTATCACCGGGGATGTCATTAATTCGAAAAAAAGTAATCCAAAAGCATGGTTGAAATCCTTAAAGAATGAATTAGACAAAATGGGGAAAAGTCCGAAAACATGGAATATCTATCGCGGTGACAGTTTCCAGGTATTGATAAACAATGCGAATGAAGGCTTAATGGCAGCCATTAAAATAAAAGCGTCATTGAAGTCCTTAAAAAATACTAACGTAAGGATGGCGGTAGGAATAGGCGATATAACCTATAATGCGCCTAAAATAAACGAATCCAACGGAAGTGCGTTTGTGCATTCGGGTGAGAAGTTTGAAATGCTTAGAAAAGAAAAACAGAATCTTGCTATAAAAAGCGAATGGCCAGCCTTTGACAAGGAAATCAACTTATACCTGAAGCTGGCTTTAATTGCAATGGATAACTGGACCATAAATGCTGCTGAAATTGTAAGCACAGCGCTGGAGAACCCAGGTAAACTGCAGGAGGAACTGGGTAAAATAGTTGGCATAAAACAGAATGCAATAAGCAATCGCCTTAAGAGAGCTTATTTTGACGAGATAATGGAAGTAAACGACATGTATGTAAACAAATTAACTGCACTGAAATGATTGTTTTGCTCAAATTATTCATGGCCCACCTGATTGGGGATTTTCTTTTGCAGCCTGCATCCTGGGTGAAAGCAAAGGAGAAAAAAAAATTGCTTGCCTGGCAGCTTTACGTTCACGCACTTATACACGGTATCGTTATATTGATAATTTTATGGGACTGGCATTTTATTTTTTTGGCGTGCCTTGTTGTTGTGATCCACTTCATAATAGATGCAGCAAAAAGCTTATTGCAAAACAGGAAAAACCAAAGATGGTTATTTTTTATTGACCAACTCCTGCATTTTATTTCCATTTACGCCATATGGCTGTGGTATGAAAATGAATACATTTCATTTTCTTTTTTGAAAAACGGAAAAATTATTTTGCTGATAACATTATTGATCTTTTTGACAAGACCCGTATCTATTGCAGTTAAAATATTTATTTCAAAATGGACGCCGGATACAGCAGCCGGAGATGACAATGAGTCTTTGGAAAGTGCCGGCCAATATATTGGTATTTTAGAAAGATTGCTCATTTTTATATTTATGCTATCTAATGAATGGCAGGCCATTGGTTTTTTACTGGCAGCGAAGTCTGTTTTCCGCTTTGGAAATTTACAGGAAGCAAAAGACAAAAAGCTGACTGAATACATTTTAATTGGTACGCTCTTAAGCTTTGGAATAGCAGTTCTTACTGGCATGGGATATCATGCTATGATGCTTTCAAATATCTTTTAAATTTTTTATTTAATTTGAAGAATATCACGGAAAAGCGTGATAAACAGGATTATCACGTTTTAACGTGATATGGTATCAATCAAACTTTGCTTTTATCCGGCAGCTCATAAAAGACTGTGATTAAAATTATTTTTAGAAGATTTTTTTAATTCAAGGTATTATAACAGGTACGGCTATACGCATCATTAAGATCTCCGCTTAAAAAAATCATGAGATATATTATGCAGATTATTTTAAAGGCTTGTGTGCATCTTTCAGGGCAATCATAGTTACGATTGCCGAAAACAAAAGCGATACGGACATAAAAATATAAGAGGCATCGAATCTCCCCCGGGAGCCATTTAAATATCCAACTATATAAGCTCCTAAGAAGGATCCCAGAGCGCCGAAGCTGTTAATCAATGCAATGGAACCTCCTGAAACGTTGTTCGGTAAAATTTCAGTGATGATTGCAAAAAATGGTCCATAAGGGGCGTACATAGCGCCTCCTGCGATAACCAGTAATGCAAAAGACAACCAAAAATTACCAATTCCCACAACGTAAGAACCATAAAAAGCAAGGGAGGCAATTAATAAGAACGGCCATACAAATATCTTCCTTTTTAATGTTTTATCAGAAGCCCACGAAACGGAAATCATCATAATTATTGCCAGTAAGTATGGAACAGCAGCCAACCATCCGGTCTTAACGATGTTCATACCGGATGCCGAATTAATTATAGAAGGTAACCATAACACGAACCCATAAACGCCGATACTCCATAAAGCATATTGCATGCACAATAATATCACTACTTTTGATTTAAAAGCTTCTATATAACTTCTTACCGCTCTTATAACTTGCTGCTCTTCGTGTAGTTTTTGTTCAAGATTCATCTTTTCTTTTTCGGTGAGCCATTTAGCACTTTTCGGCTTGTCATCTACAATAACCCACCAGCAGAATGCCCATGCAATGGCGGGCAAGCCTTCAAAAATGAACATCCAACGCCAGCCAACAGACCTTACCAGGTAACCTGATAAAACAGACATCCAAAGAATAGTTACAGGATTTCCCAAAATAAGAAATGTATTTGCCCTGGAACGCTCCGACTTTGTAAACCACCTGCTTAAAAAAATCAGCATGGCCGGCATAACTGCACTTTCTGCTACCCCAAGCAAAAACCTTATGATGATTAATAAACCGGTGTTTCGGATCATCCCGGTAAACATGGCAAGAATGCCCCACAAAATCAATGACCAAAATATTAGTTTCTTAGCACTTTTATTTGCGGCATATAGCGCGCCGGGAATTTGAAAGAAAAAATATCCCAGAAAAAAAAGGGAACCTAACAGTGATGACATAGACGCAGTTATGTCTAAATCTTTAGCCATACCACCTGCTGTTGCAAATCCAAAATTGGCACGATCAAGATATGCAAGGCTGTAGGTAATAAAAGCTATCGGAATAAGGCGATACCAGCGTTTTCGGATAATTGAATTTACCATTTTATATAGCTTTACAGTGAAGTCCCTATTTTACAAATAAAGCGCGGTATCGATTCACAATTATCTTTGTACCCTTCCGCTTGCATCTCCTTTCATCAGGCCTATTACATCCGCTAACGTAGCGTGATTTAAATCGCCGGGAATTGTATGCTTCAAGGCAGAAGCAGCGACGCCAAATTCGGCAGCATCTTTCATTGGCATTCCGGTAACGAGACCATAAATAAAACCACTTGCAAATGAATCCCCACTGCCAACGCGGTCTATAATTCTTACTTCATACTGTTTGGTATGATAAAATTCTCTACCGTCATATACCAAAGCGCTCCATCCGTTGTCCGATGCGCTGTGGCTTTCTCTTAAAGTAGAGGCGATATATTTAAATTTGAATTTTTCTCTCATCTGCTGAAAAACATCTTTATAACCTATCGAGATTTAATTCTCCTTTGGTTACATCAATTCCTTTGCCTGAAAATCCCAAAGTTGTTTCGGCATCTTCTTCGTTACCTATGCATACGTCTACATACTGGCAAAGCCTCGTCATTACTTCTTGTGCTTTCTCTTTGCTCCAAAGCTTTTTGCGATAGTTAAGATCGATACTTGTTGTAACTCCCTTTTGTTTTGCTTTTTTTAGGGCTTCTTCGGTAAGCGCCGCAGCCTTGTCGCCAAGTGCCGGAGTGATACCTGTAGTATGAAACCATGTGGCTCCTTCAAATATTTTATCAAAATCAAAATCTTCGATATCCGCTTCGGAAATGGATGCATTTGCACGATCATATACTACCTGCGATGCACGCATCGAAGCGCCTGTTTCTAAAAAATAAATCCCTAACCTTTGGCCGCCTCTTGCAATGAATCGTGTATCGACTCCATAGCGACGCAAATGATTTATGGCCGACTGGCCGATGGGATTATCCGGCACTTTAGAAACGAAGATGCCCTGCAATCCGTAATTACAAAGAGCTGCGGCGACATTGGCCTCACCTCCTCCGTAAGTAACGTCGAAGCTATCTGCCTGTACAAATCTTTTAAAGTCGGGCGTTGACAATCGAAGCATTATTTCACCGAGCGTTACAATTTTTGTTGACATGATTGTTTCTGAATTTGAATTTGAATGCATCCGGATTTCTATTTCCTATATTAAGGCCGAATTTCTTTATTATTTATTGAAGCAACAAGAATTAAATGGAGAAACATTAAAAAAACCGAAATGGATTATGTTGATTCAATAATTAAAAAATCTGTTATTTATTTTTCATTCATTTTTATAAGTGTGTTAACTAACTTCGACGTTTATTAATAGATTGAATGATAATGTTAGTGTAAAAAATATAGCGATAGTGTATAATTCCAATAACATTGTTTAATTATAAAAGTTATTTATGGATATTAAAAATGATTTATTACAACTCATCCCGCAACAGGGAATTCTACCACTTTATTTTTATAAAGATACAGGCGTAAGTATAGAAGTTTTAAAGGCTTTATACCGTGCCGGTATTAGGGCAGTAGAATATACAAATCGTGGCGATGAGGCGCTTCATAATTTTAAAAAAATGCGTGAAGTATGTGATCAGGATTTAAAAGGAATGAGGCTGGGAATAGGAACTATCAAGAATGCAAGCGCAGCTCAAAAATTTGTAGATGCCGGCGCGGATTATATTATTTGCCCCGGACTTGATAGAAGAAGTTGCGGAAGTTGCCGATAAAAATAATTTGCTTTGGGTTCCGGGGTGCATGACGCCGTCTGAAATTATCCGTGCAGAAAATATGGGTGCGAAAATGATAAAACTCTTTCCTGGAAATATATTGGGAACTGCCTTTATGAGCGCGATAAAGGAATTATTTCCGGGCTTATTATTTATGCCTACAGGCGGTGTTGAGCTTGATAGGGAAAACATTGCCGGATGGTTTAAGGCCGGTGTTTGCGCCGTAGGAATGGGAAGCAAACTCATAAGTAAAGATCTGTTAGCGCAAAAGGACTACGCAAAAATTGAAACACTTACCAAAAAGGCAATTGAGATGGTGAGAGACTCAAGATAGATTTTTTTAAAACAGGTACGATATGCAGAAAACTATGGGAAAGTACAGGTGGACGATTTGCGCATTGTTATTTTTTGCAACAACTATTAACTACCTTGACCGCTCTGTTATAAGTTTATTAAAACCATACCTGGAAGTAGAATTTAAATGGACCGAAAGAGATTATTCTTATATTGTTATGGCCTTCCAATTATCTTACGCCGTCGGTATGATTTTCGTTGGCAGGTTTATTGATAAGGCAGGAACAAAACTTGGCTATGCGATGTCAACACTGGCATGGAGTCTTGCGGCAATGGGACATGCACTGGCACAGAGCACTTTAGGTTTTGTAATTGCGCGTACAGCCCTTGGCGTTAGTGAAGCGGGTAATTTTCCTGCGGCTATAAAGACCGTGAGTGAGTGGTTTCCAAAAAAAGAGCGGGCGTATGCTACCGGTATATTTAATTCCGGCGCAAACGTGGGGGCAATAGTTGCTCCGCTTACCGTGCCCTGGATTGCTGTGAAGATGGGATGGGAATGGGCTTTCATACTAACGGGTGCAGTTGGTTTTGTATGGCTTGTTCTTTGGGTGTTCATTTATGAAATTCCTGCTAAAAACAAAAGACTGTCAAAGGAAGAATTTTCTTATATCAACAGTGATATCGACGAATATTCAGATATCCTGGAAAAACCTCCCGAAACATCATGGTTTAAATTATTAGGTTTCAGACAAACATGGGCTTTTGTATTGGGAAAGTTTTTAACGGATCCTGTGTGGTGGTTTTATCTTTTCTGGCTTCCCGCTTTTCTTGATGCACAATATAACGTAACTGGCGTCGCTGTTGCTTTGCCCGTTGCGCTTGTTTACTCCATGTCAACAGTGGGAAGTATCGGAGGCGGCTGGCTGCCCTTATTTCTTGTAAACAGGGGCTGGTCTGTATTTCGCGCCAGAAAAATATCCATGCTCATTTATGCATTTTGTGCAGTACCGGTTATTTTTGCTCAATGGCTCGGCTCGATGAATATGTGGCTTGCTGTACTGATTATCGGCTTTGCCGCTGCTGCTCACCAGGCGTGGAGCGCTAATATTTTCACTACCGTATCTGATATGTTTCCTAAAAAAACAGTTGCATCTGTTACGGGTCTCGGAGGCATGTTTGGCGCAATAGGCGGCATATTAATTGCATTATTGGCAGGACTACTTTTTGATAAATATAAAGCCCTGGGAAATATTGATACGGGTTATTACATTATGTTTTTCGTTTGCGGATTTGATTATCTCATCGCCTGGGTTATTATGCATTTTCTTGTTCCTAAAATGAAAATAGTGGATATCTGAATTTTATTTAGGATGTTCTTTTTGCCAGCCGGCAGATTAATAAGCTAGGCTTAGTTATAATGACGATGAGTATGATTTGCATGCAAAGCATGATTCTCACATATGAAATAAAAATAGAAAATTCCAAATGCATTTTTAGAATGATGATTGCAATGTCTTAAAAATAAAATATCACCATTGTTCCAGTTTTTTTAAATAGCCCGTAAGTTCTTTTGCTATAAGCTTATGTTGATTTAGATCGGGATGCCCGCCGCAGCCGTTATTGTATTGCTTCAAAAAAAAATATTTGTAAACCTTCTTATCTCCTTCTTTATTGATTGATTTCACAATGCCGGTGACATATTTTTTTAAAACTTCCGTCAGTTTTGCATCCGCCATAGGGCTCGTGAGGCAAACGATGTCGGCCCGGGCATATTTGCTGCGAATCAATTTAATAAAATTTACATAAGCCTTGCAAAATGTACCAGAATCCTGAATGCCATCATTTTGCCCGAGGCAAATGGTTACTACATCCGGGGTATACGAATTAAAGTTCCATAATAAAGAATCGTCTCTCATATTTATTTTATCAAATACTTCGGGCATTGTTATATTCATATTGCAACAACTATGAATCATACCAATGCCTGATACGGCACTTAAAACCCATTGAGCGTTTAACATCCGGCATGTAACGGGCCCATAGCTCATATAGGCATTGTGCTCGTCGTACCATTCACCTTTGCCACAAGGTATTTCAGAAAGATCCATACCTGTGCCGCATGTTATCGAATTTCCAATGAATTCAATTTTTCGTGTATGCTTTGGCGGTAGCTTAAGTAACTTTTTACAGTTTATCCCGGCAAATTCCAGGTAGCCGATTCCGGATTCAGTATTTTTACATACAGTAATTCTATGATCTCCATCACCCAACCCCTCAATTTTTATCTCATTGTTTTTCCATTTTAGTTGTAATCTTTCGGCCTTATTATCGTCGGCTACTACTTCAATATAATTGTGAGAATTTCCCCACAGCACTTCATCATTTAAGAAAATTTCGCATGTGCTGCCTTCGAATTTTACAGACACGTAAACACCGGGTGCCCAAAATCTTGGGAGGGTTACATTAGCAGTTTGGATTCGTCCTGCATATTGAATGAGAGGATCGCTGGCGGCGTGATAGCCCGCAGATTGCTGTATTGGCTGGCCTTCTGAAAGAATGATGTTCAGTTTAGATTGTGCACGTAGGTCTGTGACATCAAGAAAAAAGAAAATTACAATAGTTGTAATTCTGGCTAGGTTCATCATTTTGTTCAGTTGATTTTTTAAACAAATCGTCTAATGCCGGTCGATATATAGTTTAAACGGTATTCTTTCGGAGTGCTGCCTTTTTTCTTTTTAAATATCCGGTTGAAATTTGACATATTATTAAAGCCACATTTGTAAGCAATTTCATTGATGCTGTTTGTTGTATCAATCAGCATCCTGGTGGCATGGCCAAGACGAACTTCATTCAATGTTTCAACAAAAGTTTTTCCTGTTCTTAATTTAAAAAACCTGCTCAGCGACACTTCAGCCATGCCGGCAATCTTTGCCGCATCGCCCAGTGTAACGTTTTCACTGAAATTGTTGTTAAGAAAATTCATGATCTTTTCGATACGCCGGCTGTTGTAAGAAGGTGTTTCTATATTAAATGACATATCAGATAACGTTCTTAAATTTCTTGACGTTGAAAGGTCGTGGAGTATGGATATCAGTTCTAAGACAGAATCAAATCCATGTTTTTTTTGCAATTCTACTAATCGCGGCATAATAGATAAAGTGGTTGCTTCCGAAAAAAGAACGCCTCTTGAAGATCGCTCCAGCAACGATCGTATAAAGCTCATTTGGTTTCGGTGTAAAAACTTTTCGTCAAAAAGATCACGGTGAAACTGAATGGTAATTTCGGTAATAATTTTGCCTTTGCATTTGTCGGTAAACCAACCATGTTGCAGGTTAGAGCCAACTAATACCAATTCTGAATTACCAATCTCTTCTATATTATCACCAACTACACGCTTGGCGCCCGCTGCATTTTGAATAAAGTTTAATTCAAATTCTTCATGAAAATGTAAGGGAAAATCGAACTCTTTTTTTGACCTCGAGAATAATGAAAAGCAATCGTTTTGCGTGAGTGGTGTAATTTCCCTCAGGATTTTAGTAGTAAGGCTCATAATAAAAGCATTATAGTAGAAATCGTATATTAATAAAGTATTAGCATCCTGCCTGAAACCGTCTCTATCAAATCCTTAATAATAGTACTAATTATAGTATAAAAATATAATTTTAAATAATAAAATATGAATAAAAGATAAAAAAGTATTCATGTGTAGTTATAAATTCAAATACTTTTGACAAAACATGACTTGCTGTGGAAAAGTAATATGTCAGTTTAGCAGCATTATTAATCACCGGCGAATTTTATTTTTTTGGAGATTGCTTTTGATAAATAATACGTATAAATTCCTTCCCTTAATAAACCAAATGCTATTGGCTATTTTTAAAGCTTTTGTGAATTTTTTAAACAAGGGCTCGAAGATAGAACCTGTTAAAACATCTTATGGTTGCAGACTAAATATTTTTTTAATCTCATTTTACTTTAATAAAATAACAATGGGAATTACTTTTTAAGATGGCAAAAAATTTTTCTTTTTTTTTAGCTGGCATTTTTTTCTCTCAAATTGTTTTTGCCCAACCTTCATTTGTGTCAGCCCGAAATCCATCACTTGATGACATGCCTTCTGATAAAAAAGCAACCATCCAAACGGTTAATCTTTACCATAATTTAAAAAAACTGGAAAAGAAGGGAATTATGTTTGGCCACCAGGATGACCTGGCTTATGGGGTTGGCTGGAAATATATTCCCGGTAAAAGTGATGTAAAAGATGTTACAGGAGATTATCCGGCGGTATATGGATTTGAATTGGGCAGAATCGAATTAGATCTCCCGGTAAATATAGACAGCGTGCCGTTTGATAAAATGCGGCAATACATAAAAACTGTTTATGAGAGGGGCGGGGTCGTAACGCTGAGCTGGCACTTAAACAATCCCTTGACGGGCAAAACCGCGTGGGATCCCGCAGAGGGAACTGTCGCGTCCATTTTGCCAGGTGGATCTGAAAATGAATTGTATAAAAGCTGGCTTGATAAAGTGGCAAACTTTATTGTAAGTTTAAAAACAAAAAATAGTGTACCCGTTCCCGTTATACTCAGGCTTTTTCATGAATTAAATGGCAATTGGTTCTGGTGGGGAAAAGATCATTGTACACCTGAAGAATTCAAATCGCTCTGGCATTTTACGGTTTCTTATTTAAGAGATATCAAAAATGTTCACCAGCTTTTATATGCTTATAATACTGACCAGTTTTTTTCGAAGGATGACTATCTTTTAAAATACCCGGGCAACGACTGGGTAGATGTTTTGGGATTTGATATTTATCAAAGAAAAAAAGGCGAAGAAGGCAACGCGGAATTCATAAAAAATACAGGCAATATGTTGAGTATGCTTGATGACATTGCATTTGAAAGAAACAAAATTCCCGCGCTTACTGAATTTGGCTTCGGCCTGGTGCCGGATAGTACCTGGTGGACCAATGTTTTATTAAAAGCGCTTGACAACCACATCATTTCTTATGCGCTCGCATGGAGAAATGCGGGTTACAAGCCTTCAGGCGCTACTGAATATTATTTACCATTCAAAGGACAAGAATCAGAAAAAGACTTCATTAAGTTTTATAAAGACAAAAAAATGTTGTTTCAAACAGAAGTAACCAAAGCCCATTTGTATAAATGAAACTGCAGCCGATAGATATAGCAATTGTTGTTTCGTACCTGATCATGATGTTGATGCTGGGTTGGTTTCTTCGCAAAAAAGCGAGGCAGAACAACGAAAGCTATTTAATGGGCGGAAAAAAACTGCCGTGGTATCTGTTGGGTCTCAGCGATGCGTCTGATATGTTTGATATAAGCGGCACAATGTGGATGGTTGCCTTGTGTTTTATATATGGTTTAAAAAGCATTTGGATACCCTGGCTTTGGCCGGTATTCAACCAGGTTTTTAACATGATGTATCTCGCAAAATGGTTACGACGTTCTAACGCCAATACGGGTGCAGAATGGCTGGCAACGCGGTTTGGATTAATTGGTAAAGGTGTGAAAGCATCACATAATATAGTGGTAGCTTTTGCCTTAATTGGATGTCTTGGTTTCCTTGCCTATGGATTCATAGGGCTTGGAAAATTTATTGAGATTTTTGTTCCGTGGAATATTGTGCAACCATACATTCCGTTTCACGTGGCGCCGCAATATGTGGCTCATTTTTACGGAATTATTTTCACTCTCTTTGCCATGTTTTATTCCATCTTAGGCGGCATGAGAAGCATTGTTTTAGGCGATCTGATTAAATATGTAATCATGACCGTCGGTTGCATATGCATCGCTGTTATAGCAATCGTTCACCTCAAAGGCCATTCGTTGAATGTGCCACAAGGCTGGAGCAATCCCCTTTTTGGATGGCATCTTAACTTAAACTGGTCGGGCATTATAGCAGATGCCAATAAAAAAATTGCCGACGATGGCTACGGTCTTTTTGGAATATTTTTTATGATGATGCTGTTTAAAGGCGTTTTTGCAAGTCTTGCCGGTCCCGCACCCAATTATGACATGCAAAAGGTACTCTCCACAAAAAATCCTAAAGAAGCTTCTAAAATGACGGGATTTGTTTCGATCGTTTTATTGCCAATACGATACCTGATGGTAATCGGGCTAACGGTACTTGCTTTGTTATATTATCATCAATTGAATCTTTCTGACGGCATGGGCCATACAGATTTCGAAAGGATTTTGCCGGCAACTATTAATAACTTTCTGCCGGTGGGTATTTTAGGATTGGTATTGACCGGTTTGCTTGGAGCGTTTATGGGAACTTTTTCAGGCACAATGAATGCAGCCCAGGCATACATCGTTAATGATATTTACCTGAAATATATCAATCCAAACGCACCTACAAAAACGATCATTTATATGAACTACCTGTCAGGCATAGTTGTAGTAACTATAGGTGTAATACTGGGATTTTTTACTAAAGACGTGAACAGTATTTTGCAATGGATCGTATCAGGATTGTATGGCGGTTATATCGCTGCGAATGTTTTAAAATGGTATTGGTGGAGATTCAATGCCAACGGATTTTTCTGGGGAATGCTTGCAGGAATCGCCGGTGCATTAGTATTTTCTGAATTTTTTGACGGAGTTCAGTTTCTGTATTTTTTTCCTCTTCTTTTTTTAATTTCAATTATAGGCTGCCTTGCCGGAACTTATTCTGCACCAGCCACCGATACTGCAATATTAAAAAGCTTCTATAAAACAGTACGACCCTGGGGATTTTGGAAACCGATTCATCAAATGGTGATTAATGACGATCCTTCCTTCGAAGGCAATAAAAGATTTAAGCTGGACATGTTTAATGTGGTATTGGGGATTATAGCGCAATTATGCCTTACCATTTTGCCTATGTATGTGGTGTTATGGATGAAGCTACCCTTACTGGTAACGGTACTGATATTATTTTTTATAATTATTATACTTAAAAAAACCTGGTGGAACAAATTAGAGAATTAAAATATTCGCTCCAGGTAACAAATACCATATATGAGTACATATTTTAAAAACAGGTTAAAGGATTTAAGCCGGGCCTTTAATGAATTGATCTGTAAAAAAAACCGGATTATTGAATCTGTAAATGGAATTTATGACAGATTTCATAATCCCGTTCTAACGGCGGCGCATATCCCATTATCCTGGCGCTATGATTTCAATCAAAAAACAAATCCATTTCTCATGGAGCGTTTCGGAATAAATGCTGTGTTCAATTCCGGCGCTATAAAATTTAATAACAAATATATATTGCTGCCGCGAATTGAAGGACTTGACAGAAAGTCTTTTTTTGCAGTTGCTGAAAGTGAAAATGGTATTGACAATTTTAAATTTTGGAATTCCCCGGTTATCATGCCCTCTATTGAGGGCGAAGTAAACCTTTACGATATGCGGCTTGTACAGCATGAAGATGGATGGATCTATGGATTGTTCTGTGCTGAACGACGGGATCCCCATGCGCCCGATGGCGATCAATCCGCTGCGATAGCCCGGTGCGGAATAGCCAGGACAAAAGATTTTAAAAAATGGCAGCGCCTTCCGGATCTCAGAACTCCATCGCCTCAGCAAAGGAACGTAGTGCTGCACCCTGAATTTTACAATGGAAAATACGCTTTTTACACCCGTCCCCAGGATAGTTTTATAGAAGCCGGAACCGGTGGTGGTATCGGTTTTGGAATAACCGATGATATAGAAAATGCAGTCATTACAAAAGAAGTTGTAATCGACAGAAAAATATACCACACCGTTTATGAGGCAAAGAATGGTTTAGGCCCGGCACCCATAAAAACTGATAAAGGATGGCTGCACCTGGCGCATGGTGTTAGAAATACAGCGGCTGGTTTGAGGTACGTACTCTATATGTTCATGACAGACATCAATGACGTCACCAAAGTAATTCATAAGCCCGGAGGATATTTTATGGCGCCCGAGGGCGATGAGAGAGTGGGGGATGTTTCCAATGTAATATTTGCAAATGGATGGATAACAGATGCCAACGGAGTTGTTTTCATTTATTATGCATCGTCGGATTTAAGAATGCATGTAGCTACCAGTACTATTGATAAACTCGTTGATTACGTAATGAATACTCCAGAAGACGGATTTTCTTCGGAAGCATCGGTTAAAACAATTATAAAAATTATTGAAAGTAATCACATTGGCTAACGTTGACGCACAAACGCATATTCATGAATTTGTACGCGAAAAATCCTAAATAGAAAAAGAAGGGAATGGAATTAAGCCAATATAAAAATGAATTGCAGAATGAATTGTCAGCAATCCTGGATTATTGGCAAACACATACTCCCGATAATATCTCGGGTGGGTTTTATGGCAAACTGGATAATTTCAATAATATAACACATGATGCGCCTAAAGGATCCGTTTTGAACAGCCGGATTTTATGGGCGTTTTCTGCTGCCTACAATCTCACAGGAAACGCGGATTATTTAAATACCGCGCAAAGAGCTTTCCATTTTATCATTGATCATTTTATTGATAAAAAGAATGGCGGCGTTTATTGGAGTGTGAATTATAAAGGGGAACCTTATGACACAAAAAAACAAATATATGCGTTGGCTTTTGCAATCTATGGATTAAGCGAATTTACCTTGTGTGCAGGGAATGAGCAAGCCCGGAAGGCTGCTATCAAATTATATGATCTTATAATTGATCATAGTCTTGATAAAAAAAATGGTGGTTATATTGAGGCATTATCCGAAAACTGGAGCGAAATAAAGGATTTAAGGCTGAGTAAAAAAGATGCGAACGAGAAAAAATCCATGAACACACATCTTCACGTATTGGAAGGTTTGGCTAATCTCTATCGCACATGGCCAGACGAAGTTTTGAAAAAAAGAATTGCGGATATTATCAATTTTTTTTTAAAATATATTATTGATAAGAAAAGTGGTCATCTTATTTTATTTTTTGATGAAAATTGGACTTCCAGGTCAAATATAATCTCTTATGGACACGATATTGAAGCTGCATGGCTCATACAGGAATCTGCTGAAATTATTGACGATAGTGATCTTCTTGAAAAAGTGAAAATACAGTCGGTTAAGATTGCGGATGCAGCGGCCGAAGGCCTTGACAAAGATGGCGGTTTGTGGTATGAATACGATGGTGATAAGGATCATCTTATTAAAGAAAAACATTCCTGGCCCCAGGCTGAAAGTATGATTGGCTTTTTCAATGCGTGGCAATTGACCGGAAACGAAGAGCTACCTGGAGAAGTCGATAAATAGCTGGAAGTTCACAAAGAAATATATCCTCGACAAAATAAATGGGGAATGGTTTTGGGGTAGTAAAAGAAGATTATTCCCAAATGGATGAAGATAAGGTGGGCATCTGGAAATGTCCTTATCATAACAGAGGGCATGTATTGAACTAATAAGAAGAATTGACAAGATAATATAGCATATACTGACACTCAACCTGAAGTTTTATTCTAATGCTTAAATAAAAATATACTTATGAATATTTTTCTCTATACTCATTTTCTGTTTTTTAATCAATCTGATAGCATTGCTCAAAATTCATTCTTCAATGTTATGGATTATGGTGGTGTTGGTGATGGAAAAACAATTTGCACCAAAGCTTTGCAAAGCGCCGTAGATGCCTGTGATAAAAATGGGGGCGGCGAAGTTTTTATTCCGACTGGAGTTTTTATGATAGGCACGGTTCATCTCAAAAGTAATATTCATTTGTATTTTACAAGCAGGCGCGATATTAAGGGGCAGTAGAGATCTTAATGATTATGAAGATTTTTATACCGGACCTCCTTATAATCATGTTCACAAAGGAATGCTTTTTACAGAAGACGCAGAAAATATCACCATAGATGGGCGAAGGGCAAATAGATGGGAACGGTGATATGTTTTTTGATTTGAATGCTGCAAAAAAGCTAAGCATCAACTGATACAAAATATACAAGGCAAAAAGATAATTTTCGCCATGTGAGTGAAGGAATAGGGGATGGCCCGGTAGTTCCTAAAGACAGGCCTTATCAGATGTTTGTTTTCAGTAATTGTAAAAAAATAACTATTAAAAATATTCTCATAACAAAATCTCCTTTCTGGTGTATGCACTTTGCAGATTGTGACGCAGTTCATGTTTCGGGCATCCGGCTATGGAATAATCTTCTTGCGCCTAACGCAGATGGCATAGACGTAACAAGCTGTAATAATGTTATCATCGAAGGCTGTGATATTCGGAGTGGTGATGATGCAATTGCAATTGTTGGTTATGATCATCATTTTGAAATACCTGGTTTCAAGCATCTGCTGCATCCATCGGGAAACATTATTGTAAGTAATTGCAATCTGCAATCTTATTCAAGCGGTATTCGTATTGGATTTCTTGATCAGAATTCAGTAAAAAATATTCATGTTAGTAATGTAAACATTACTAACTCTACACGAGGGATTGGAATTTTTGTGAGGGACCAGGGTTCATAGAAAACATTACTTTTTCTAATATAAATATTGAAACACATTTACGAACCGGTGATTGGTGGGGCAATGGTGAACCCATTCATATCTCCGCGGTGAGGGGAAAAGATTCGGTAAAGCTTGGCCAAATAAAACATGTATTGTTCGAAAATATCATTTGCAAAGGTGAAAATGGAATATTGATTTACGGAAGTGATGAAAGCATTATTGAGGATGTTTCGTTTGACCATGTAAGGTTTGAATTGACTGATAGCAAGCTGAATGACGTAGCCGGTGGTAATATCGATTTGAGGGGCAGCAGCCTGGAAAAATCATTATTTGAAAGCGATATCCCCGGCCTGCTGATGCGGTATATAAAAGATTGAGTGTAAATGATTTTCGATTACGATGGACCAATACCCGCATGCCCTACTTTACTAACGGTATCGAATTAAATCATTTTGAAAATGTTGAGATCAAGGATTTTGATGGAACTGCCTCACCGATAAATAGTCATGCATTCCGGATTTATGCAAACGATGGCAAACATTTTTCTACTGATGATAATAAAGATGTAAAGCTTGAGCATGTTGAATAATTTATTAATAAATTTGAATGAATAAAAAAAGCTAAATTGTTTAAAAGTTACTTGATATAATTTTGAAATTTAATCCCATGGCAATAAGAAGATCATTTCTAAAACCAACGTCCTTGCTTTCCGCCACCTTTCTTATTTTAACTCCGGATTTAAAGAATAAAGAAGCTCCCATTGATTTGCCTTTATACGCGGTAAAAGATCTTATGGCAAAAGATCGTGCAAGTATCGAATTACATAAAAAAGAATCTCGTTTAAAAGGAATAAGTATAATGACCAAAATGAAAATTATTTATTTTTTATTAATAATTGCTTTTACGCCATTATTGTCAAATGCAAAAGAGCATGATATTTACCAGATAAAAATTTATCATTTAAAAAATAACGAACAGGTTGCGGCTGTTGACGACTATCTGAAGAATACTTATTTGCCTGCGTTGCATAAAATGGGTTTACGGGATATAGGCGTTTTTAAACCCATAGCGAATGATACGGCAACCATGAAATATATATATGTAATAATTCCATTTTCATCGTTACAGCAATGGAGGAGACTCGATGAAGATTTTAATAACGATGAAGCATATACGAAACTAGCCGGAAAGTTTATTGACGCACCGGCGGATAATGCGCCGTATGAAAGAATGGAATCAATATTACTGGATGCATTTCCAGGGCAGGAACACCTGGTTATTCCGGCGTCAAAAAGGCTGACAGGGTTTTTGAATTAAGAAGCTATGAAAGCCCCACTTTACATCTTGCTGAAAAAAAGATGGCTATGTTTAATACGGGTGGCGAGATACAAATTTTTAACAGGCTCAAATTTAATCCCGTTTTCTATGCAAAAGTAATTTCAGGGAGCCGTATGCCTAACCTTATGTACATGCCGGTGTTTAGTAATGTTGCAGAACGTGATGCACAGTGGAAAGTTTTTGGAAATGATCCGAAATGGAAAGAAATTTCTAATGACCCCGCAAACGAAAATAAAGTTTCGGTATCGCATATCGACAGTATTTTAATGCATAGTACATCTTATTCTGATTATTAATTTCTATTTAGGCAATTCTCATTTTAACGAATGAAAATTCTATTTTTGATTCAATATACCACCTTGGTGACTGGTAATAAAAATTGCGTTTATCACTAACGGTAATAATTTAAATTGTTATAAAAGTTCTATTTAATTATATTTTGATATGAGAAAAATTACGAAAACCGTCCGGGCTTTACTTTATGTATTAATACCGTTCATCTTACTTCCAGCGGGTCAATCGCAACCGGGAAGACAAGGTATAGAATCGAAAATAGCTGGGATAGTAAAGCAAATGACCCTTGAGGAAAAAGCGGGCCAAATGGCACAGGTATCTATTGAATCTTTGGGAAGTATTCAAAATGGAAATTTTGTTTTTAATGAGGCAAAGTTCAAAGATGCTGTTGTTAATTATAAAATTGGATCTATGTTAAATACGCCCGGTTTACTGAATGCGCAGCAATGGGATGGAATTATTGAGCAGATACAAAATGCCGCGAAAGAAACCCGGTTGAAAATTCCTGTGCTGTATGGCCTTGATGATAATCATGGTGTGAACTATGTTGCGGGAGCTACACTATTCCCACAGGAGATCGGGCAGGCTGCAACGTGGAACCGGGAATTGATTTTTAATGCAGGAGTGATAACTGCCTATGAGTCGCGGGCCGCCAGTGTTCCGTGGACATTTTCGCCGGTATTGGATTTGGGAACCAATCCACAATGGCCACGGATTTGGGAAGATTATGGTGAAGATCCCTATTTGGGTGGTCAGACTCGGTGTTGAGTTTATAAAAGGCGTTCAAAATCCGTTGGGTGATAAAGATAAACTGGTTGTAAGTTTAAAACATTACATGGCTTATTCTGATCCTAAATCCGGTCATGACAGAACTGATGCATGGATACCTGAAAATTATTTAAGGGAATATCACCTGCCGGCCTTTCGGGCAGCCATAGCCGCAAATGCGAGAACTGTGATGGTGAATTCTGCATTGATCAATGGGATACCCACTCATATTAATAAACATATTCTAACGGATATCATGAAAAAGGAATTGGGCTTTACCGGCTTCATTGTGTCCGACTGGCAGGATATTGAAAATGTGTATCGCCGGGATCATATTACCAAGGACATCAAAGGTGCGGTAATGCTGGCAATTAATGCGGGCATCGATATGTCAATGATCCCTTATGACTATAAGGAATTCTGTTCAGATGTTATCGCATTGGTGAAAGAAGGCAAAATTCCTATGAGCCGCGTAGATGATGCGGTTACGCGCATCCTCAGGGTTAAAGAGGAGATAAGACTTTTTGAAGTACCCGTTACTTACGCCAAAGACTACCCGAAGTTTGGAAGTGCTGAATTTGAAAAGGCATCTTATAATACGGCTGCGGAATCAATAACACTTTTAAAAAATACTAATAACATCCTGCCTTTACCAAAAACGGCTAAAGTGCTGGTAACGGGCCCCAATGCTAATTCCATGAGGACACTCAATGGCGGCTGGACCTACACCTGGCAGGGAGAAAAAACCGATGAGTATGC
The DNA here is from genome assembly GCA_963823305.1 of uncultured Chitinophagaceae bacterium. Taxonomy (GTDB): domain Bacteria; phylum Bacteroidota; class Bacteroidia; order Chitinophagales; family Chitinophagaceae; genus Ginsengibacter. The sequence goes on along the minus strand of CAWGLC010000003.1, from coordinate 539,157 downwards.
GCAGAAATATAATACGATCTTAGAAGCAGTTCAAAAAAAATTTGGCCCTCAAAATGTGATATATGAAAAAGGCGTCGCATATAATATGATAGGGCAAATATTATGAAGATTCTATTGTAGATATTGATGCAGCGGTAAAGGCAGCTTCTGGTGTGGACTATATTTTCTTGTGCATCGGGGAAAATAGTTATACCGAAACGCCAGGTAATCTTAATGATTTGACTCTATCCGCCAACCAGCTTACACTCGCTGAAGCAATGATCAAAACAGGCAAGCCTGTAATATTTTCTTTTAAATGAAGGACGCCCAAGGATTATTAGTAAGATTGAGCCGGGAGCCGCTGCAGTGCTTGATTTATACCTTCCTTCAAACTTTGGTGCTGATGCATTAGCTGATATTCTTACCGGCGACATAAACCCCAGCGGCAAACTGCCAATCACTTATCCGCGGTATACCAATTCATTAGTTCCTTACATTCATAAGCCGTCAGAAGGGGATGGCAATCCGCAAGGCGGCGACTATTTTCCCCAATATTTTTTTGGCTTTGGCTTGTCTTATACAACCTTTGCCTACAGTGATCTCACTATTGATAAAAATAAATTTTCGCCTGGCGAAACAGCAACCATAAAGGTTACCGTAAAAAATTCGGGTAGCCGTGATGGTAAGGAAGTTGTTCAATTATATGTATCTGAGCTCATTGCTTCTCTAACGCCTGATGTGAAAAGATTGAGAGGCTTTGAAAAGGTAGCATTAAAAGCAGGTGAATCGAAAACAGTCACATTTAAATTATCGATGAAAGACCTGGCGTATGTGAATCCTGATAATAAGAGAGAGCTCGAAGCCGGAGATTTTAAAATACAAATTGCTGATTTGAATACAACGTTCAACGTTAATAGTACTGTGATTTATTAGCACAGAACTACTGTATTAAAGACAACTTTGGTGATACTATCAGGCGGAAATTGAGGAATGACGCGTGGTTTTTTAAAAGTTCCAGTGGATATTTTAAAATGTTTTCGTTTCATTGTGAAGACTAAGGGACACAATTAGGGGTTGCCATGTAAGCAACTTTTAATGGCAATCAAAAATTATTAAACAAAATTTTAAAAAATGAAAATCAAATTTTGCTTTGTTGTATTTCTTTTCTGCTCTGCAAATATCTATGCTCAGAAATTCGCAGGCCTCGCAATGACACCGCCAATGGGATGGAATAGCTGGAATACTTTCCAAACAAAGATCAGATGATTGCCTTGTTAGCGGCATCGCAGATGTAATGGTTTCATCCGGGATGAAAGATGCAGGTTACGAATATCTTGTATTAGACGATGGATGGATGGCAATGGAAAGAGATAGTGTCACCGGTAACCTTATACCGGATCCTAAAAAATTTCCTAATGGTATGAAAGCGTTGGTTGATTATGTTCATTCAAAAGGATTAAAGTTTGGATTATATAATTGCGCAGGAACAAAACCTGTGCAGGTTATCCCGGCACCCGCGGCTATGAATACCAGGATGCAAGATTTTATGCATCGCTTGGTATTGATTATTTAAAATTTGACTGGTGCTATGCGGACGGAATTAATGCCAGGGAAGCCTATACAACCATGAGCAAAGCATTAAAGGCAGCAGGGCGCCCGATAGTTTTCAGCCTTTGCGAATGGGGAAGCAATAAGCCATGGGAGTGGGCTGAAAATGTGGGCGAGTTATGGCGCACCACCGGCGATATCTCTGCACGTTTTTGATGGATATATCGATCATGGCACCTGGAAGCAAACAGGCGTAATGCCCATTGTTGATCAGCAAATCGGCTTGAGAAAATACGCTGGCCCCGGCCACTGGAATGATCCTGACATGCTGGAAGTAGGTAACGGTATGAGTGTAAACGAAGATCGATCTCATTTTTCCACTGTGGTGTATGCTTGCAGCACCACTGATTGCAGGTAATGATTTAAGAAAAATGACAAAACAGACACAAGAAATATTAACTAACAAAGACTTGATTGCCATTGACCAGGATAAAGCGGGGATGGAAGGTTTTAAATACAGTGACAAAGATAGTCTTGAAGTTTGGGTAAAGCCCTTGGAAAATAATGATTGGGCAATTTGTTTTTTAAACAGATCGCATAGCCCGCGAAAATAAATTTTAGCTGGAAAGATGAAATTATCAATGATACGCTTTTTAATAAAAACCTTGACGCAAAAAATACTACCTATAACATAAAAAACCTTTGGGCTAAAAATAATAGTGGGGAACACGCAAAAGCCTTTCTCCGCCATGTTACCATCCCATGATGTGATTGTGCTGCGGCTTTCAAAGCAATAAAATAACGACATGGCAGCCCGGAATATGATATTTATAAGATCGCTAAATTTATAAACTGTTTTAGGCAAAAATTGTAAATGATGCTTATATCTCTAATTTGTCCCGTTTTAATATCGAATCAATTTTTTCCAATTCTTCTTTTGAAAAATTCATAATTTTTAATTGCTCCGATTGCATCTGTTACTTGTTTTGGTTTGCTGGCGCCAAGAATTACCGAAGTAATCCTTTCATCTTTTAAAACCCATGCAATAGCCATTTGTGCCAATGATTGATTTCTCTCATTGCAAGCGTGTCATTTAGCTTCTTTATTTTTTCAATAATTGCATCAGTGATCTGCGATTCAGTAATGGCGCCATTTTCAAGATGCCTTCCTGCTCTTGAGTCTTTTGGAATTCCTTTTAAATATTTATTGGTAAGAATGCCCTGCGCTAATGATGAAAAAGTAATACATCCAACCTTTTCTTTTTCTAATACATCCAATAATCCATCTTCAACCCAGCGGTCGAGCATGGAATATCTTGGCTGATGAATAAGGCAAGGAGTTCCCAGTTCTCGTAATCATATTAAATGCCTTTGCAGCTTCATCAGGTTTATAACTTGATATGCCAACGTACAATGCCTTGCCCTGGCGAACGATGAAATCAAGCGTCTCCATTGTTTCTTCTAATGGAGTTTGCAGGGTCGGGGCGATGATGATAAAATATATCAACATAATCTAATCCCATTCTTTTTAAACTTTGATCAAGACTCGCAACTAAATATTTTTTTGATCCCCACTCGCCATAAGGGCCATCCCACATTTTATATCCGGCTTTTGATAGAAATAATTAATTCATCGCGGTAAGATCTGAAATCTTTTTTGAATATTTTTCCAAAAGTTGTTTCAGCAGCCGCCGGGCGGAGGTCCGTAATTATTCGCAAGATCAAAATGGCGTGATTCCATTATCGAAAGCGGTATGCAAAATTTCCCTGCAATTTTCATAATCATCAATCTCTCCGAAGTTATGCCACAAGCCAAGAGAAATTAATGGAAGCTTTAATCCGCTGTTACCGCAGCGGCGATACAGCATGTCATCATAACGGTTTTTTTTTGCGACGTAGCTCATAATTAATTGGAGGTTTTATAAATGCGTTTAAACATTATAGTTATATTAATACATATCATTATTGTTGCTGCTGTTTTTGTTGCACCTCAAGGTAATAACGGTAAGAGTTGATGGGCTCACCAGGATTTTTTGCATGATAACTGAATTTAGAAATTTCTTGCTTTTCGGATGCTTTTTTTGCAGCTCCATTTTTTATTTCTACAGACACTTCGAGTGTATGCTCGCCGGAACCCTTGTACGTACCCTTTACCGGCGTGCAATCTTCAAAATTTCTGCCCGTTGCCAGGCGAACGTGCCGGTCATTTACAACACAGTTGTTAGTAGGATCAAGCCCCATCCATCCATAACCAGGAATGTATGCTTCAACCCATGCGTGTGTTGCACCTTCGCCACGCATCTCTTTGTCTTTCGGGACAAATATAACCGCTTACATATTTTGAAGGAATTTCGAACATGCGCAGGAAAACGAGTAATATATGAGCAAAATCCTGGCAGACCCCGGCTTTTAATTTCCAAATGTCTTCGGTTTTGGTTTCTACATTAGTGATTCCTTTTTGATAGGCGAAATTATTATACACATATTCTGAAAGAACCGTTGCATTGTGTAAAGGAGTTTTTTCAGTGATTATAATCTCACCCAAAATATTTTTTACTTCTTCATACGAATCAAAAACTTCCGGTTTTAAAAAATCCATATAGGCAGTATGATATTGCAGGTTTTTTAAAACATCCCATTGCTGGCTGGGTTCCATATCATCTGCAGGAAAAATAATTGGCTTGGTTATTACATCGGCCACAGATTCTATTAGCAGGCTTGTATGAGGCTTTATGATCGAAAATACACCAACGTGATTTCCAAAATAATCCATGAAAGATTCTATCAAAGGATCATGAGAGATTTTAATTTCGTGATTTCTTACTTCTACCAGCGAATCAATTATTGGATACAACATAATTTGATTGATACAGTCAATTACAGTTGAAGAGTAAGAATAACGCGTTATATGTTTTATTTTGTAAGAAGGCATTTTTTTGATTAAGTGTTACCAAAATAATATTTACTAAAAGCGGCTGAGATTTCAAAAAGATCAAGCCTTGTCTGAAAAAGAAAAGCATCTAATGTTTTAACATCACTTTCATGAATGTTGCTGTATTTAATATTGTTCATTGTTTTGCCAATAAGGTATTCGAGGTGTTCGTAGCTTTCATGAAGACTTTCCTCTTTTAAACGGCTAAAATATTTATACAGTCGTTCCATGCTATATAAAATTGAATGTGGAAAATCCGGGTTGTACATAATAAGATCAAGGGCATTCTTTGTTGTAAAATTTCCTTTATAAATTTTTAAATATACTTCAAAGCCAAAAAGCGAATATAGCAAATACCTGAGTTGCATTGCGTGATGGCCCTCAAGCATATTTGTTTGTATTTCATTCAATTTAATCCTTGTTATATCAGCAGAATGAATAGCTCTTTCCAGGAATTTACCAAGATTAATAAATGTAAAACCTTCGCCCCGCGTCATCGTGTTGTCAACGGTTCCTGTAAATAATAAACCGGCCCGTATAAGTTGATCAATCGTAGACACAGGATCCGAGGAAGTAACATCTCTGCGCAGATTATCATTTCTTATAAAATGATAATATTCATTCAGGCACTGCCATACTTCCTTAGTAATATGGTCCTGGATGCCTCTTGCATTTTCCCTGGAAAACATAATATTGTTGTAGGCTGACGCACTGTTTGTGCGGCTGAAGACCATATATTCCAACGCTTTTGATGAACTATTTTCAAAAGTTTTTAGTTCTTCTTCAGGAAGTTCACCATAAATTTTTAAAAGTGGCCGCCAATGAAAATCATCTGCAACATCCTGAGAAGAAATGTACTGCGTCAGAACTACCTGAAGCATTCCGTTCGTTCTTTCCATATACCTGCCCAGCCAATAAATGGTATCTGCAACTCTACTTAACATACGCCAATGAAATAATTTTTTAAAAGGTTGTGATAATGATTAATACAATAAATATTAATGGTTCACCTGAATGACCATTGATTTTCTTCTCATATCCAGCAACCTTTTAAGCTAATACCCAGGTATCTTTACTTCCGCCTCCCTGCGATGAATTTACGATCATAGAACCTTCTTTCAATGCAACTCTTGTTAACCCACCCGGAACAATATCAATCCCGTCCGGACCGTACAGCGCAAAAGGTCTGAGATCCACCCGACGTGGTTGCAAAATTCCATTAATATAACAGGGCGTAGACGATAAACTGATTATCGGCTGTGCAATAAAATTTCTTGGCTCTGCATCAATGGCATTTTTGAAATTTTGGATTTCTTCATCGCTTGCGGTGTTACCCATTAGCATACCATAGCCACCCGATTCGTTGGTGCGTTTAATTACCATTTTATCCATGTTGTCAAAAACGTATTTTCTTACATCAGCGTCTGCCAGTTGGTAGGTAGGTACATTTTGTAATATGGGTTCCTCATTCAAATAGTAACGGATCATGTCGGGCACGTAAGTATATATGGCCTTATCATCGGCAACGCCATTTCCCATGGCATTTACAATGGCAACATTTCCTTTTCGATAGGCCCAGTATATTCCTGAAACGCCCAAAATGCTATCCGGTCTGAAGACAAGAGGATCAATAAATTCATCATCTACCCTTCGGTAAATAACATCAACCTGCTGAAGTCCTTTCGTTGTTTTCATGTACACGAAATTGTTACTTACTATGAGGTCTCTGCCTTCTACCAGTTCGATACCCATCAACCTTGCAAGGGTCGTATGTTCAAAATACGCCGAGTTATAAATACCCGGCGATAAAAGAATTACAGTAGGGTCGCTTATCTGCCTGTTGCCAAGAGCCAGTAAATTTTTGTACAAAAGATCGGGGTATTCTTTTACCGAACGAACGTTATTTTTCGGTATAAGGTCAGGAAAGATCCGATAGGTAATACTCCTGTTTTCCAACATATAAGAAACCCCAGAAGGCGTGCGAAGGTTATCTTCTAACACATAAAATTTACCCGCATCAGCCCGGATTAAATCTACTCCTGATACATGTGTATAAATGTCAAAAGGCACATCTACATTCACCATTTCCCGTAAAAAATTTGGGCATGAATAAATGAGCCTGGCTGGAATGATGCCATCATTTAAAATAAATTGCTTGTGATAAATGTCTTTCAGAAAAACATTTAGCGCCTTCAGGCGCTGTTTTAGTCCAGATTCCAATAAAGCCCATTCTTCACTTGTTATTATGCGAGGAATAATATCAAAAGGGAAGATCTTTTCTATGCCTTCGCCGCTGTTATAAACCGTGAAGGTAATTCCCTGGCTCATAAAAAGTTTCTTGGCCATTTCATCTTTATGGGTCATTTCGCCGGGAGGTAAATCTCCTACAACAGAAACAAAATTTTTATATGGCGAACGCACACCATCTGCACTGAACATTTCATCCCAAACGCTGGGTTGCTCCCGGTACGATTGTAAAAGTGAATTTTGATCCATAAAGAATGAATATACAAAATTCCAATTTACAGAAATCACTTTATGTTTAAAGAGATGCAATACAATTAAAAAAATATTCCCTTTTTTTGAATTAATTGATGTTCTGAAAATTTATCGGAAGAAAGAATAGGTGTTGATTTCCTTTTTGGAAGTTTCGGGGAAATCATTTGTTATTTATGTTTTGTCGCACTTAATATTTTAACTTTATCCGGAAAAATGGTATCACAGTACTCACTATTTTTTTTACCAGGAATGCCGATTGATTTTTTTGTTGAATTTGACACATGACTAAACAGCTTATCGCAAAAAACCCGGGAATGCAACGCTTAAGACTTTTATTTGCGATATTAATATTCTCTTTATTTTTTTCTGCTAAAATAAATGCCCAATTATGCCAGGGTAGCCTTGGGGATCCGGTAGTGAATATTACGTTCGGAGCAGGACCAAATCCGGGGCCGCCTTTGGCCGGTACAACCAATTATATATACTTTGGCGCAGACTGCCCTGAAGATGGATATTATACCATCGCGAACTCAACGAGTAACTGTTTTGGCGGAACGTGGCATTCGCTTACGCAAGACCATACCGGCGATCCAAACGGTTATATGATGGTAGTAAATGCTTCCTATCAGCCCGGAGATTTTTTTGTTAAGACGGTTGATGGCCTCTGCCCTAATACAACCTATGAATTCGCAGCCTGGATCTTCAATTTGTTGCAGCCTTTTGCCTGCAACGGCCAAGGCATCAAGCCGAATATCACCTTTAATATCGAAACTACTACTGGTACAGTTTTGAAATCTTATAAGACAGGAGATATTCCGACTGGCTCCGACTGGACACAATACGGATTTTTTTTTTCAACGACAGTTGGTGCAAGTTCTGTAGTGCTCCGAATGACCAATAATGCACCTGGAGGATGTGGAAATGACTTATTGCTGGACGACATTACTTTTCGTCCGTGCGGCCCTTTAGTGACAGCTACCATAAGCGGATCGCCTGATTCGGTGAATGTCTGTACCGGTGATAGCGCGGCTTTTACTTTTCTTGCAAATATTTCCACAGGATATAATGACCCCGTTTATCAATGGCAAAGCAGTAGTGATAGCGGCAAGTCGTGGAGCAGTATTACCGGCGCGGTCAATACCAGCTATATAAGACCGCCCGTATTAACTCCGGGAATTTATCTTTACCGGTTTGCTGTTTCTCAAAGAAGTAATATGGGCATTGCATCGTGTTCTATATTTTCCAATATTATTTCCGTTGGGGTAAATAAATATCCTGTTGTAGCTGCGTCTAGCCGTGGCAGTTGTATTGGAGATACATTGTTCTTGTATGCTAATGACGGAGCGCTGTTTTCCTGGACAGGCCCTTCTAATTTTTTGAGCAATCAAAAATCTCCGGTAATTCCTTCGGCGGTAGCTGCTGATAATGGCATTTATTATATTAGCGTAACATCTCCACAGGGATGTACAAGTAAAGATTCTGCAATTGTTCAATTAGCTACAAAGCCAACCGTAAATGCCGGCAGCGACGTTGAAGTTTGCCAGGGTAAACCCGTTCAGCTTAATGCTACAGGAACCAATATCACATCGTATGCATGGAACCCTCCGGCGGGACTCTCCAATGCTTATATTTCGAATCCGGTTGCTTTGCCAGCCGAAACTACGCTCTACACGCTCACGGTAGGCAATCTTGAATGTAAAGTATATGATTCACTACAAATAATTATTGACAAAAATCCTACGGCAAACGCCGGGCCCGATAAAGTTATCATAAGTGGCCAATCTGTAATGCTTGACGGGGCTGCCGGTGGCACAGACGTTAATTACACCTGGTCTCCTGCTCAAAATATTACCGGCGTAACAACACTTGCTCCCATTGTTAATCCATCCGCTGACCAAATATATACTTTGCATGTAATTTCGAATAAAGGGTGTGGTACGGCAAATGATTCGGTACTGGTAAAAGTTTTTAAACAATTATATATTCCAAATGCCTTTACTCCAAACAACGACGGAATAAATGATACCTGGGATATTGAAACTTTGCAGGCATACCCTAATGCTGAGGTAAAAGTATTTAACAGGTATGGACAGGTGGTCTTTGATAATCACGGAAAAAATATTTCGTGGGATGGAACTTTTAAAGGGGTTCAGCTTAATTCAGGGGCTTATGTTTACCTGATAGATCTTAAAAATAATTTACCTCTTATTAAAGGCGTCGTTTACATTTTACAATAAAATGAAATAATAATATGATCGTGAAGATCAGTCTATTTAGGTTTATATATGAATAAATATTTATGACGTTACTCCACCTAAGCGCGCTGAATAAACGGCACAAAAATATCCGGGGCCAAGGATTAAAGTTATAACTATTGCTTATTTTTAATACCGGTAATGAAACATAAATAAAACAGGTATGAATACTTCAAGAAGAATATTTATTAAAAATGGTTCCGTTGCAATTGCTGGTGTAGCGGTGCTTCCCAAACTTTTTATTCAGCAAAAAAGCCCGCATATAATATTAGGGCTTCAATTGTATACCGTAAGAGATGATATGAAAAAAGATCCTGCAGGTACCTTGAAAAAAGTTGCTTCAATCGGGTATAAATATGTTGAACATGCCGGTTATGAAGACAGGAAATTTTATGGATATTCTATTCCTGATTTTAAAAAATTACTAAATGATACTGGATTAAAAATGCTGAGTGGTCACAGCTTTCTGGGCGATAAACAATGGGATGCGGCCAAAAATGATTTTACAGATGAATGGAAACAAACCATTGAAGATGCGGCGGCTGTTGGAATGAAATATTTAATAAGTCCTGGTGTCGATGAGAGTTTATGCAAGAATACAGGTGATTTTAAACACTATATGGATATGTTTAATAACACCGGAACGCTGTGCAAAAACGCGGGAATTAAATTTGCATTCCATAATGAAAGCTATGAATTTAATCATGATCTCGAGGGGAAAGTTTTATACGATTTGATTCTTCAATCAACTGATAAGAATCTGGTACTACAACAAATTGATGTCGGTAACATGTATGGGACAGGAGGCAGGGCTATGCACTATTTAAAAAAATATCCGGGCAGGTTTCCATTGATGCACGTAAAAGATGAAATGAAAAAAAATGTGCCTGGTAAAGATGGCGCCACTTATGAAAGCACGTTGCTTGGTAAGGGTGTAGTCGGCGTTGAAGAAATTGTTGAATATGCACGTAAAACCGGAACGAATTATTTTATTATAGAGCAGGAAGAATATCAAAATGAAACACCTCTTGCCGCGGCGGCCGCTGATCTTACAACGATGAAAGATTGGGGATTTAGCTGAAAGTATTTTCCGTCTTTTTAACGGCGCAATTTTTTTTCGTGCAGATACTTGCAGTTGTAATGAATTTTTTATTGTAATGAAATTATTTTTCTCCACTTTATTATGACGGATAGTTGCTACCATTTATCCCTACGTCAAAGCAACTAATAATGATGATGAAAATTAAAAGATGCAATATTATTAAAAACTATTATCAAAAACCTTCTTCATACTTTTAACGCCATTTAGCATAAGAGAATGAAGCTTATCAGATAAAATTTATTGAAAGATGAAGGAAAAAGTAGCTCAGAAATTCAGGGGACTGTTTGGCGGAGAACCATTGATCGTGAAGTCTCCGGGCCGCATAAATATTATTGGCGAACATACGGATTATAATGATGGATTTGTTTTGCCTGCGGCAATTGATAAAGCAGCTTACCTGGCTATTTCATTGCGTGATGATGATGAGATACATTTGATGGCAGAAGATTTAAATGAAAAATTTTCTATGTCAATCAATGAACTTAAGCCGGTGAGAGATATTAGCTGGCCGAATTACATTTTGGGGGGCGTTGCACAGTTTCAAAAGAAAGGGATTGCGTTAAAAGGTTTTAATGCAGTATTGGCAAGCGATGTTCCAATAGGCGCCGGGCTGTCTTCTTCGGCTGCGGTGGAATGTGCTACTATATTTGCGTTGAATGAATTGCTACATACGCAATTGAATAAAATTGAAATGGTAAAAATGGCGCAGCTTGCCGAGCATGAATATCCTGGCGTAATGTGCGGCATTATGGACCAGTTTGCTTCAATGATGGGGAAACGGGATCACGTTATAAAATTAGACTGCCGTTCGTTGCAATATGATTATGTTCCTTTTAAATTAGACGGGATAAAAATTTTGTTACTGGATACTAACGTAAAACATTCGCTGGCATCATCGGAATATAATACCCGCAGAAAGGAATGTGCTCAGGCCGTAGCATGGATACAGGAATATGAACCGAAAGTGCACTCTCTACGCGATGCAAACGAAGCTATGTTGGACAAATATGTCTTGCCAAAAGATAAACTGATTGACAGGCGGGCTCGTTTTATCGTTCAGGAAATTGATCGTTTATTAAAAGCTTGTGAAGATTTACAGCGCGGAGACATCCACGCAATGGGAAAAAAAATGTTCGAGACGCATGACGGGCTTAGTAAGATGTATGAAGTAAGTTGTGAGGAGCTGGATTACCTGGTTGATTTTGTAAGGAAAAATGATTCAGTGATTGGCGCAAGGATGATGGGCGGTGGCTTTGGCGGCTGTACGATTAATCTTGTGAAAGAACAGACCGTTGAAGGCTTAATACAAGAAGTATCTGCAAAATACCTGGAGCACAACGGAAGAAAGATCAGTGCTTATGTTGTTTCAATAAGTGATGGAACTCATACAATTTTATAAAAGATAGTTTTGATTAAAATCAACTTAAACATTTCTTAATTGATTGCATTGATGTTTATTTATTTTTGATTAATAAAAAATGTTTGTTACAAGAAAATAAAAAACGCCGCAATAATTTTAATCAGCATATTTTCCTAAACGCCGTTTTCTATTAAGGAATAAAAAATTCGCATGAAAAGATTACGCTTTTTATTACCTTTTATTTTTTTAAGAATTGTGTAAATAATCTGCATGCCTTTAATAACGCTCACATCCGATATAGGAAGACAGGATTTTTTGACAGGAGCCATAAAGGGCCAGTTGCTGCATGTAAATAACAACTTTAATATTGTTGACATTTCACATGAATTATCTCCTTTCAATTATCCGCAGGCAGCCTATGTTTGCCGAAATGCTATTAAAAATTTTCCGCCCGGAACATTTCATATTGTGTTTGTAAATCTTTTTGACAAACGGCCGGAGCATTTGTTATTGATTCAACACAATGAATCAATATATCGGTTGTGCCGATAATGGCCTAATAACGATGATTCTTGAAGAAGTGCCTGAAAAAATTGTCGCGCTTCCTTTAAAGCCTTCTGAAAAGAAGAATACTTTGTATTGTGCATCGGTTTTCGCAATAGCCTACCAGGAAATCCTTGATGGTAAAACGATGGATGAGGTTGGCGATAGCAGTGTCTCAATTGAGGTAAAAAATCCTTTAAGACCTTTATTGGGCCCTAAATTTATAGAAGGACAAATTATCCTCATTGACAATTTTGAAAATGTAATTATCAATATTACGAAAGAAGAATTTGAAGAACAGCGCAGAGGAAGAAGTTTTAAAATTGTTTTTAAAAGAGATGAAATAATTGAAAAGATAAGTGAAACATACGCAGATGTTCATGAAAGCGAAAAGCTGGCACTTTTTCAATTCGGCCAACTATCTTGAAATAGCCGTAAATAAAGGAAATGCCGCCGGCTTGTTTGGACTGGAAGGTTATTCAGAAAAAGTGAATGTGCAAACACAATATATGCAAAATCGGTTGCTTTATCAAACTGTAAAAATTTATTTTGAATAACGGTCACGTATAATGGCATTTTAATTATATAAGAATGCAGAGAAAACATTTCATTAAAATATCCACGCTTTCACTCGCAGGTATTGTTAATTACCGACTTTACCAAAGGCAGGCGAGCAAAAAAAATCCGTTATTCAAATGCCTGATCATGTGGAAATATTATCTGATGATACTATATTTGCCCATTGCAATCGTTCAGATCAGCAAACGTGGAAATACAAAGAGGCAATTGTTGAATTGAAAAAAACAGCGAGAAGATTGAAGTGTATGTTCAATCGCCGGTGATGAAGCTTAAAGGAAGTAAAGCTTTCCTGGAAATATGCCACGCCGATACCGCATCAATTCTCGGTGATGCTTATGAGCGGACTTATGGCGACATAAGCTGGCAAAAAATAGAGGACAATTTAAAGGATTCAGCATCAAAAAAACTTCCCTGGTATTGCGTTGCGCATGATGATTACGGCACGCTGTGCTTTGGCGTGAAAACAGGCTGTAATTCAATTTGCTACTGGCAAATTTCAAAAGATAATTTACAACTAACGCTTGATACAAGGAACGGTGGAAATGGTGTACAATTGAACAATAGAAAATTGCATGCTGCAGATATTGTAGCTACAAAGAATGAAGGAAATGAAAATGCATTTGCAACAGTAAGAAGATTTTGCACCATCATGTGCGATAATCCGCGGTTGCCTGAAAAGCCTGTTTATGGAATTAATGATTGGTATTTTGCTTATGGAAATAATTCTGCAGCGCTTATTTTGGAAACAACTTCTTTAATGGCAGCGCTGGCAAGTGATTCCGGCAATCCGCCTTTCTCTGTTATTGATGCAGGCTGGGCGCTTAAGTCTCCTGCATTGCCGGATGATTGTTGCTGGGGAGATGATTTCTCCGTTCCAAATTCAAAATTTGGTGACATGAAAAAACTTGCCGATGAAATAAAAAAACTTGGCATGCGCCCCGGTTTATGGACAAGGCCTTTAAGTGCAAAACATAATGATAAAAAAAATTTATTATTAGCCTCTATTCCTGGCCGTGATGATCCTAAAAACCCTGTGCTCGATCCCACCATTGCCGAAAATATTGAGTGGATAAAAAATCTCTGGAATACTTATCGCCAGTGGGATTTTGAAATGGTAAAGCATGATTACACAACGTATGACCTGTTTGGAAGATGGGGTTTTCAAATGCAGGACGAAATGACAACACCGGGATGGCAGTTTAACGACAATACAAAAACAAATGCAGAAATTATTTTGCATTTATACAACTCTATTCGCGAAGCTGCAGGAGCCATCTATTTGATCGGATGTAACACGGTGAGCCATTTATCTGCAGGAATTTTTGAACTCAACAGGATCGGCGATGATACGAGTGGCAAAGAATGGAGCCGTACACGGAAAATGGGTGTGAACACACTTGGTTTCAGAATGGTGCAGCATGAAACTTTTTATGAAGCGGATGGAGATTGTGTTGGACTTACGAAAGAAATACCCTGGGCTAAAAATAAACAATGGATGGAATTGCTTGCAAAAAGCAGCGCTCCTTTATTTATTTCGGCGCAGCCCGATGCTATTGGCGAAGAGCAAAAGAAATTTATAAAGCAAAGTTTTAATGAAGCCGCGAATCCGCAGCCCATTGGTGAACCGCTTGACTGGCTCACAAACCCTTTTCCTTCCAGGTGGCGGCTTGACGGACAGCTTGTGAATTTTGATTGGAGCTGAACATGAAAGGCACAAAAAACAAGCTCCTGTTGTTGATTTCAGCAATTATTGAAATGCTATGTGGCTGCTCAATTTAATATCAATTTAAATTTTTTCGGGTATGCAAGCCAACAAATTGTTGAGTGTCATGTTTAATCTTAAAAGGACTAATTTTCAAAAAGGTTTTTTTTAAAAGTTTAGCTCCTGCATCAGAAGAGTTGTTATAATAAATAAAGATTTTTATGGATGTCAATGAAGCTTATAGGCTGATAATGCAGAAACTTACTACGTGGCTTCACGAATTTATCAAGCTGTTGCCTAATATTTTATTATCCGCAGTTATTTTGGTTTTAGGTTTTTTTATCGCAAAAAAAATTAGAAAAGTTGCTGCAAAACTAATTGCAAAAGTTTCGCCTAATAAAACCCTTAACAATTTATTTTCTTCAATTATTTATATTTTCTTCCTTGGTGTTACCATATTTATTGTTCTAAGTGTTCTTGACCTTGGGAAGGCGTTAACATCAATTTTAGCGGGTGCAGGCATAGCAGGTTTAGCTTTGGCACTGGCTTTTCAGGACATCGCGGGAAATTTCATTTCAGGAATTTTTATTTCTATCAGAAAGCCACTCCAGGTTGGCGATATTGTAAAAATCAAAGACTATATGGGAAAAGTGGAAGAGATTAATTTACGCGATACGACTTTGCGCACCTTCCAGGGCCAAATGGTTATCATTCCTAATAAAGATGTATTTCAAAATCCTATTGAAAATTATTCTTTGTTAGGCAAGCGGAGATTCGATTTGACCATGGGCGTTTCCTTTGGCGACGATCTGCAAAAAGTAATTGATGTGACACTTGAGGCTGTAAAGGATATTGAACATCTGTCGCCTGAAGAAAAAACAACAATGTTTTACCAGGAGTTTGGAAACAGCTCAATTAATTTCGTGATACGGTTTTGGATAAACACCCCTGAGCCACTCGAATACCTCAAAGTGGGAAGTGAAGCAATTATGAAAATTAAAAAAGCTTATGATGAAAACGATATCATGATTCCGTTCCCGATTCGCACGTTGGATTTTGGAATAAAGGGCGGGACAAAGCTTGAAGAAATGCCGGTGACTATAATAGATACAAAAAAAGAAATTGGCAAAGTGCCCGAATAAAAATCTAATCAATTAAATTTTATTATGGAAGCTCAGAAAGAAAATTTTATTCATCATGTGTTTTTTTGGCTCAAAGATCCTGAAAGCACAAAAGACCTTTTACAACTTATTGAAGGATTACAAAACCTGTCTGTCGTCAAAACGATTCAATCTTTTCATATTGGAAAACCGGCAGCCACCAACCGTGATGTTATTGAAAATACTTACAGCGTTTCGTGGTTATTGTTTTTTAATAATAAAGGAGACCAGGATAGTTACCAGGTGGATCCTGTTCATTTGAAATTTGTTGAAGATTGCTCCCATTTGTGGAACAAAGTTGTGGTGTATGACAGCATAGCTGCGTAATCTGATTTAAATATGTTATACTCCAAAAGAACTGCCGCATCCACACGTTGTACTTGCGTTGGGATTGTTGAAAACAAATCCTCTTGAGTTGAGGCCGCCTTCAAAATTAATTTCCATGTCTAACAGGTAAATACTGTGTGCTGGATCAATAATGCAGGGAATTTGTTCTACTTCAAAATAGTCATCTTTTTCTGTCTTTGCATCAAACTCAAGAATATAAGACATGCCTGAGCAACCTCCGCCTTTAACGCCTACACGGAGAAATTTTTCGGCGTCAAAACCTGCCTGGTTCATCAACCTTTTTATTTCGGCTATCGCGCCACGGGTGAAGGTTACAGGTGTTTTATTAATAGTTTCCATTATATTTTTAATTTGTTTGAAAATATATTTATGATAAATACGTTTTACAGCAGCAAATTTGCCTGTTATTCATTTGCAAATTTACAATCCTTTTTTAAGGGAATTATTAATTTTACCAGAAATTGTCACAATGTCAACATTTGAAACCATTGTTATTATATTACTTGGCGTTTTGTTTTTAGCGGTTATCTGGATGATTACAGATTTTGCTTCGCTGAAAAAGGATATTAAAGAAAAAACAAGTATCAATCCTGATACGCTGAAACTCAGGCTGCAGGCTTACGAAAGGCTTACTTTATTAGCCGAAAGAATATCTCTTCAGAATTTACTGTCCCGCATACCCAACGCAGGCCTGTCTTCCAGGCAAATGCAATCATCGTTAATTGATGCGATCAAGCAGGAATACGATTATAATATCAGCCAGCAGGTTTATGTTTCACCTGAACTTTGGCGCGCGGTTAATAATTTGAAAGAGCAAAATATTTATGTGGTGAATCAGCTTGCTTCCGCAATGCCTTTTCAGGCTTCTGCAATGGATCTGAATAAACAGATCATCGATTTCCTCATTACCAATCCCAAAGCTTCTCTTCATAATATTGTTTTAGAAGCCCTTAACTTTGAGGCCAAAAAAATAATGTAACCAGTTAAATGCCTGTATCGACCTTCAACTAACAAAATGTAAAAGGCCGCAAAAAAATATCAGGTAACGCCATAGAGTTAATGCCCGAAAGTGATAGATGCAACTGAGCAATTTCATAAGCCTGGCGAAATTTCTGATATTTAGGGCAATATTTTGCTGCGTATAAATAAACCTCCATAAACAATTTATGAAATACACTTTGGTGCTCTTCTTTTTATTAGGAACGCTTGCTGCAAAAGCACAAAAATATGCATTGCTTGATCAAAGGTTTGTTCAGCCGGTAACATATACGGATGTCGTGACGTCGGATGACAAGTTCAACCATTTGTTTCCGGTAGAAAAAAAAATGCTTCCGGAGTTTATAAAAATTTTAAAGGAAATTAACGCAAGGCTTACATCAAAAAAATCTTCTGATAGTGTTCGCCAATACGAAATTGGATGTATAAAATTTGTGGGGCATTTGATCTCACTTGGCGCTGGCCCGAGGATAGACTATGTGATTACTTCTACGTGCAGCAATGTGAGGATATCCATGCATTTGTGTACCGCAAAACAAACTAACAGCAACAATGCTTTTTTTGTAAGAACGTGGATACGCTATATTGAAAGCAACTTAAAATGACCTTAAAATAATTTTCGGTTGAAATTATAAAAACCTAAAACCTCCGATCATTTACGGTCCATTATAAAAGTTTCGCGTTCTGTTTACCCTGATATCCCGTAACAAGGGCGACTTAGGACTGATGTTGATACTGAAAAAGCGATTGATTCCCACGGGTGCGATAGAAATAGACATTTGCCAGCAATGTAAATCTCTCGAAATAGTTATTGATATTTGGTTTAGCTGCCCTTGCGTAATGTTATAATACCCATTTACTGCCAGTTGCCATTTTTTAGTAAGCCCTAACGTACCGCCAAAATTTACATTTTGAGACGTGCTCGAAACAAACCCTGTCGGCACGATATAATTTTTAGAAAATGTTAAAGCATAGGATAAATTTAGTGACCAGGGAACATTGAAATCTGCATATTCTCCCGGATTATTTCTTATATAAGCAAGTTCACTGTTGTATTGATCATCAGTTAACCCGTAATCTGCCGGGTTGGTACTCGGCGCCGACAACTGCAGTTTTGGAAGAACCTGTTTTTTTATCGCCACCGCGCAGAGAAGTAGATAAAGAAACGTTGCCGTTCGTCAATCGTCCTAATGACAAAGGTTTTCGCTGCCAAAGTAAAGAGCTGACTCTTTGGCCCTGTCCGTTTACATCATATGGATCCAATTGCCCGCTTGCAGTAATATTAATTTTATTAAAGAGATTGCTTCTTGCGGAAAGAACCAATGGGCTTAATTGAAAAGAATCTGCAAAGAAATTATAGCTCCCGTTAATACTTAATCCATCAAGGATCGTAATCTTTTTTAAGGCATTTTCGCCGGTATCCGTTTTGCTGCGAACTTTCATCGAAATATTGTTATCGATGCCAAATGTGAGCCCGCCGAAGCGCCCCGGCGCATAAGGCCCGAATACATTACTTCGCTGATATACGGAAAATTCCTGCTTATCGCCGGCAGTATCATATTGGGCAGAGTAAAAGCTATTGGCGTTAAATTCAGGCTTATAGCTAATGCCGAGCGTTGGAGTTATTTCATGCCTTATCGCCTGGATCTTTGCATTTTTCTTTTTTGCAGTTATTAGTCCAAAAATTCTTGTAGATACACCAAGCCCAAAAGACATCTGCCTGGCAGTAAAAAATCCTTTTGTTACAGATGTATCCAAACGTTTTATTCCCGGATCCCAGCTATAAATTGTTTTTGTTTGATACCATGTTTCGTCATAACTAACAGATGGCGCCACCTGAAAAGCCCCCATTTGCGGTAGCGAAAGCGATATTGGGATGGAATGATGAGCGCCAAACTGCAATGTATCAGCAATCTGCTTAAAAATTTTTGGCAACGTATCATAAAATGAAAAGAGACTTTTTGCATTGCCGTTATATGCAATCCCGATATTTTCATACCACTTGGGAATTCCCACAAAATCTTTTGCCCGGAAAGGATAAAGGGTCTGGACATTAAAAGCTACATCCGGCAGGTTGACATTGATAATTTTTAAATTGGTATTCTGGTTATGGTTGGCGGTAATGGTAAGGTTGTATGGCTTGCCAATCCATGTTTTGGAATAAGCAATGGAGGATTGAAGCTGGTTGGAATAATTGAGGACCGGCTCATTGGGAACCTGGGCGTTATAGGCGCTGCTGGCTGCATTTACACTTGCGCTAAAACTAACGCCGGGCCTTGCTTTGCTATCCGTGCTATGGCTCCAGGCGATGTGGTAACTTCGGTTGTGTATGAAGTCCGGATCTCCTTTAAAATTGGTATTAAAATTTTGAATGTCAAACTGCAGGTTACCGGTATATCGATAATTCTTTTTATATCTCGGATTGATACTCAAACTCCATCCTCCATAGGAATAAATACTCGTTCGGAAAATGACATCCCAATATTCATTTACTATTTTATAATAACCCAATCCCTCAAGCCCGAGGCCCCGTTGCTGATTGGTGGTGAAAGTAGGTTGAAGCAACCCTGAATGCCTTTGTTGGTTGAGCGGATAAATACCAAAAGGAAAATAAATAGGAATGGGTACGCCTTCAAATTCAGGATGCACAGGTCCGGTAATCGCTACTTTATTATTGATGAATTTTATCTTGTTACTTACAAATGCAAAATGCGGCGTATCGAGGTTGCAGGTGGTGAATCTTCCGCGCAACGCATAAAAAACATTATTGTCAACTTTTTTTATAACCTGGCCATACACATACATTTCGCCCTGTTGCGTATAAGTGCTTTTGGTAAGTCCCTTGCCGCTTTTCATATTAAATTTTATGGAGTCACTCTCTGAGAGAAAGTCACCTTGTTTATAAGTTGGCAATGAAATTACCTTTCCTGTGCTGTCTCTTTTTATTGAGGCAATAATATTTCCTGTCTCCTGGTCCAGCGCAATGATCGGCGCCGTAAGGTTGTTGTCTTTATATTGCGTGGTTGCTTTTTCTCCATACAAGGTGATTGTTTTTCCGGGAACACTTACCACCATAGAATCTTCGGCAGTATATTCAATTACGGTATCAGGTGCGTTTTTGGAACTTATATATTGTAAGGTGTCCGAATTTTTTAAAGACCCTGTAGTATCTTTTTTTGAAAGTGAATCAAACTTATTTTGTGAGATTGAATCTGATGCTTCAACAATTTTTTGCGGTAAAGTATCGTTTTGTGATTTTAGCTTTTTATCAACAGGATTATTAATTTTCTTTGCAGGTGTCGCAGTGTCAGAGTTAAAGTTTAAAAATGTGTGTAATGATGAAGTATAAAAGCCTTTTGCTTTGCTTTGAACAGTAACTACGCACAGAGCAACCAATGCAGTCAGTGCCAATAGGTATTTTATGCTAAATTTGTCTGTCTTGTTCATAGCAGTTGCAAACAAAAATAGAGATATTCCCATTAAGGATTTGTGAAGATTATAAAACCAAAAATACTGATCCGTTAAAATCATTTAAATAAATGAACCTCGCAAAACAATCGTACCCGATTATTCTTTTCTCCTTACTATTTTTTTTACTCCTCGGCTCAGGCAACCATGTGCAGGCTCAAAGAAAAATAAGAACCATAATTGTAGATGCCGGCCATGGCGGAACTGACGATGGCGCACGGAGCGAATATGAAGGCTCATTAAATTCTAAGGAAAAAAATGTAACCCTTGCGATTGCGCTAAAATTAGTTGAGGACTTGAAGCAGGTATTGCCTGATGTTAATATAATTCCTACCAGAACTACAGACATCTACCAAAACCCGCGTGAAAAAGCCCGTATCGCAAATGAAAATCACGGAGATCTTTTTGTATGTATCCATGCCGATGCGGTAGAACTAAGAACTGCTTCCAGAATAATAGGGCATCGAAAGGAAACTTATCACACAGTGAAGTATATTGGAAAAGGTAAAAAAAGAAAAAAGATCCTGACAGCTCACACGCATATAGTTCCCATAAGAGAATATTATAAATTGCCTACAGAAAGGAAAGGTACCAGTACGCTCATTATCGCATCTCATAAAACCAGTGAAAAGACTGAAGCACTACAGGCAAGCGAAATGCAATTCAATACAGAGGCCAATGACAGCACTTTAAACATCAATTATGATAGTCCTGAATGGAAAGCGAGTGCTCTTTTATATACCCAAAGATTTTTTAAAAGGAGCTACCAGTTAGCCACAGATGTGCAGGATGAAATTACAGCGATCGGCAGAGATAATTTGGGTGTATGGCAGCGTCAGAAAGGAATTTGGGTATTGCAGGCCACACAAATGCCGGCAATATTAATCGAAACAGGATTTATTGACAATTACCAGGACGAACGATATCTTAACAGTGAAAAAGGGCAGGAGGAAATTGCCCAGTGTATAACACGGGCGCTTATCAGGTACAAAAGTCAGGTAGAATCTCCACAGACTAATTTGAACGCGAGTTCCTTAAGCCCTCAATAAAAAGATGCGCCGATTTTTCAGTATCAGACCCTGAAGTTTTTAAAATTTCAGGTAAGAAATTTTTCTCTTATTGCTTTTATTAATTTTTTCCGGAAATATATTCGGCATCCTCTGCCAATAAAGATTTACTATTTTCGCAATGTTGATCCGGCAATTACCGGATGTATCTATTAATAACCTGGACTAACATCCACCTTATTTAGTAATAAGAAAAATATGAAAATCAACAACGAAACGAAAATAGGCGTGATGGCTGTGGTGGGGGTCGCATTGCTGGTATTCGGCTTTAATTTTCTTAAGGGCAAAAGCCTTTTCAAAAAGGAAAGAAATATTTATGCAGTGTATCAGGATGTGCAGGGGCTCGCAAAATCAAACCCGGTTGTAATTAATGGCCTGCAGATAGGGAGAGTGACGAACCTGGACGGGGGGAAAGATATGAAGCGCATTGTTGTTACAGTGAATCTGACAAAAGATGTGAATATACCCATTAACTCTCTTGCTGTAATCAACCCTAGTCTTTTAACAAATCCTTCCCTGGAAATTCAACTCGGAAATTCTACCAGCTATTTGAAAAATGGAGACACATTATTGACAACGCTGAGCAGTGGCGCTTTTGATGAGGCTTTGAAGGCAATTAATCCGGTGCTGTATGAAGTGAGAAATTCCGTGAAATCTTTAGACTCTGTTCTTCATATCATCACAACAGTTTTTGATCCTTCAACAAAAAATAATATAAAGGATATCGTAGCCAATCTGAATACTACCACCGCATCTTTTGCATTATCGGCAGCGTCGTTGCAGAAATTGCTCAATACGGAGAATGGTGCTTTATCAAGCTCTCTTAATAATGTAAATGCATTTACTGCCAACCTCAATTCAAACAATGAAAAATTAAATAGCATAATGGATAATGCAAAAGTTGCAACTAAAAATTTTGCAGACATTAACCTAAGTTCAACATTGGATACACTTAACATTGCTGTCGATAATTTTAAAAAAGCTTCCGGGAAAATTAACAGTAAGGATGGCACGCTTGGATTACTTTTGAATGATAAGAAATTGTATGAAAATCTTCAGTCGACTGCAGATAAAATAAATATTCTTCTTGATGATATAAGAGTTCATCCGAAGACGCTATGTAGGTATTTCAATTTTTGGAAAAAAAGACAAAGGCAATTATCTAACAGCACCTCTCATAGATGATACGCTTAAAGCGGTTAAAAAATAAGGATGATTACCCTGTTAAAGATCAGTTTGATTGTTTTTTTATCGCTGATAAGTTTTGTCTCCTTCTCACAAATTATTACGCCACCAACGCCGGACACAACAAAAAAAGCAAGTACCGACTCTGTAAAAGAGTTTGAAATTATCCGGGGACCCAGCATGCGCAGCATTCATGTTGATTCTGTAACAACCTTGCAAACGATCGCCGGAGGCGCCGTCGTGAAGCAGGGCACTACGATATTTACAGCGGACAGTATTGCAATAAACCCCGGAACACATGTTGTTGAAGCATTTGGCAATGTTCATATTAACCAGGCAGACAGTGTTCAAACGTATGCTCAATACCTCAAATATATTGGCACCGAAAAGACGGCTTATCTTAAAAAAGATGTGAGGCTGGATGATAAAAAAGGAACCGTTTACACGCAGGACCTTGATTATAATCTTGGAACAGGCATTGCGAATTATCACAATGGAGGAAAAGTTATCAATGGCAAACACTACTATCACCAGCCAGGACGGAACTTATTATGCCGATACAAAAGATATCTATTTTAAAAATAATGTGGTTGTAAATGAACCCAAAAATCACATCACCACTGATTCGCTTTTGTACAATTTGCGAACGCAGGCTTCTAACTATGTCGGCAACACGCATATTAATAATAAAGAAGTAGATATTTATACTACGCAGGGAACGTATGATTTTAATACAGGCAATGCCTTATTTACCAGCAGGACCACCGTAAGAGACAGCAGCAAAAGGGTTTACATCGCAAATAATATGGCACTCGATAATAAATCAGGGAATGCACAACTGGAAGGCAATGCAATTGTTAAAGACTCTGCGGGCGGATATATTGTTTTTGCAAACCAGATATTTTTAAACAAGACCAGCAATTCTTTCCTGGCGACAAGGAAGCCCGTTTTAATTATCAAGCAAAAAGATGATAGCATTTATGTAGCCGCTGATACCATATTTTCGGGCTATTCAACTGAAGTAAAGAACGAAGATTTTATCAATCAAAATAAATCTGTTTCTAATGACTCGTTGCATAAAAAAATGATGGTTGATACCCTTCAAAAAGCAGATACCTCGAAAAAAATTCCTTCCCATAAATTAAAAAATGAACAGGATTCATCTTATAATCTTGCTCATGAAATTGATTCTTTAAATGCAGTAAAAGAAAATGAAAAGTCAAAAAATTATGAATCGCTGAATGATTCTTCGCATTTGTCTGCCCCGCACAAGGACTCAACACGATCGGATTCGGTAAGACATATTCCCCCACTTAAAGTAAAAAATAATACCGATACATCAAACGATGTTTTTCATCGAACAGATTCGTTAAACACGCATAAAACAGATTCGTTAAACGCGGCAAAAAGAAATGCAAGCGTTTCGAAAAATAGCTTTGCAAAACCTGATTCTTCCCTGATAAGTCCTTTACGTGAAGATTCAACAAAGGCCGATTCTATTCATTCAACAAATAAAAAAAATACTGCGAAAGCACGCATTACAATCCCCAAAAAGATTCAACCAATGCAGCCGATTCTTCGCGGTATTTCCTCGCATTTCATCGCGTAAGAATTTATAATGATTCGCTTCAAAGTATTTGCGATAGTCTTTTCTTTTCTGCAAAAGATTCGGTCTTTCGTTTATACTATGATCCGGTAATATGGAGCGGACACACACAAATAACCGGCGATACCATATTTTTATTTACAAAAAATAAAAAGCCTGAAAGATTGTATGCTTTTGATAAAGGAATAATCGTGAATAAAACAACGCAGGGATTTTATAACCAGATCAGCGGAAAGACCATCAATGGCTATTTCAAAGGTGGCGCCATTGATTACATGCGCGTGAAAGGCTCCCAGGCAGAAAGTGTTTATTATGCCCAGGATAATGACAGTGCATATCTTGGTATGAACCGCGCCACAGGTGATGTTATCGATCTTTATTTTGATAAAGATGATTTGAAAAAAGTTCTTTTTGTAAATGATATAAAAGGAAGTTTTTATCCCATGAGAAAAATTCCTGAAGATCAGAGAAAGTTGAAAGATTTTATATGGCTTCCGGAAAAACGTCCTAAAAATAAACTGGAACTTTTTGAATAGATTAAGTTATGTTCTTTACCGCAACTGATCAATCTTCTGTCTTCTTCCTCTTTCAGCTTTACATCAGGAAAAAAAGAAACCATTAGCAACGACGGTGCAACTCAGCACGAGAATATACAATCCCAACTTTTTTTCAGGGCAATAAGCGTTATAACAAGATGAGAAAAGTACATAGGTTTTTATCAAATAGCCGATGTTAAGCGCAGTTAAAACAATGTGTGTTCGCTTCGCCCAAAGCTTATCAAGATAAATTAGTATAGCCGATGTTATCGCAATGAAAACAAAAAAAATTCCCGGCTTTCCATAAATATTTTTCTCAGAAAAAAAGCCGTTAAAAGTTTTATTAAGATCTGCATAATACGCCCAGGGCATAAAACAACTTACGAATAATAAAATGCACGCAAGCCAGCCAATTAATTTATAATTTTTCATAATTCTTTAAATACAAAGACCCGTAAGGTACCGCTTACAGGTCTTTGATTTTTTTAGCTTTTGATATTTTGAAACCCAATTTTTATTTGTTACAAAGCGTTACTGACGCGTGCAAAAATATGTTTTTAATTTTTATACTTTATCCGGTAATTCTTTTTTCTCATTCAATTTTTTGCGGGCGATTTTGCAACTTTTTTCTTTTTTGCTGAGGCTTCACTTTTATTCTTCCTTATGATATCCCAATATTCTTTTCCATAGCCCACAAGCAATTCTGATTTTGCTTCGATATCTTTTTTCGCTTCGAGAAATACCCGTAGATCTTCTATAACAAATATGCAGTTGTTCGTTAGCTTACTTCCATTTTCGCATCCTTTCACATCGTTGGTATAACGGGCAAGATTCTTTTTATTTTTAGAAGCGTCTATTACATGATTGCGGTTTACGTAATAAATATAAGCGTTCAGGCCGTCATGATGGTCTACGTTCTTCCAGGTTGTTATCTTTCCTTTGTACTCAGCGATACGCGTGCCTTTTGCGATAAATTTATTTGTAAATAATCCTTTGCCGGCACCTGGTATGGTTGATTTTTTTACCAGGATATTTTTTTCCATAAGTGCCATGTCTCTAAAATTTTTAGCAGCCAAATAATTTATGCAATATAAAGGAACACCAAGACACGGGTATAAATTTTTGTCTTATTTGGTGACCGGGATAACTTTTTTTCCGCCGATATCAGGAAGAAAGCCTGTGATCAATCCTATCAGGGGTAAAAAAGCGCAAAGTTGATATACATAAGATATACTCGTATGATCTGCCAATACGCCCAACACTGCTGATCCTATACCTCCCATACCAAAGGCAAATCCAAAAAACAATCCTGATACCATCCCGATTTTTCCAGGCATTAGTTCCTGTGCATATACCAATATGGCCGAGAATGCAGACGAAAGAACAAAGCCGATCACAACAGAAAGTATAGTAGTCCATAACAAGTCAACATGCGGCAGTAAGAGTGTAAATGGAGCCACACCTAAAATAGAAAACCATATTACATATTTTCTTCCAAAACGATCGCCCAACGGGCCGCCTATAAAAGTACCCGCGGCTACTGCCGCTAAAAAAATAAAGAGATGTATCTGCGAACTTTGAACCGATACGCCGAACTTATTAATAAGATAAAAAGTATAATAGCTGCTCATGCTGGCCAGGTAAAAATATTTTGAAAAGATCAGCATCAGGAGGATGATAACTGAAATAGCAATTCTCTTTTTAGAAAGTACCTGCTCGTTTCCAACATTATGAATGCTGCGTTTTGGCTTGATAAGATGCGTATTGTTCTTATACCAGTTACCAATTGTGATAAGAACAAAAATGGCGACCAGGGCCAGTACGCCAAAATATAAAATGTGTGTTCTTCCATACGGAACAACGATAAGAGCAGCAAGTAAAGGGCCTAGTGCGCTCCCTGCATTACCACCTACCTGGAAAATGGATTGAGCCAGTCCACGTTTACCGCCTGACGCCATATAAGCAACCTTTGAGGCTTCAGGATGAAAAACCGAAGAGCCAATACCAATCAGTCCGACAGATACGAGTGTTGTGTAGAAACTGTTCGCAAAAGACAAGCATATTAATCCGGCAAGCGTAAAGGCCATTCCTGCTGCGAGAGAAAATGGCCGTGGGTTTTTATCGGTATAAAAACCTATAAAAGGTTGTAGTAAAGATGCCGCAAGCTGAAAGGTGAGGGTGATCAATCCAATCTGTGCAAAACTTAATGCAAAAGTTTTTTTTACTATTGGATATATTGACGGGATCAGTGATTGAATTGAGTCATTTAACAAGTGTGAAAAGCTAATAGTTAAAAGGATCGGGAATACGGTTGTCTGCGCCACCGCAGCCGTTGAAATTGTTTTTGGATATACCTGCCTGGCCATTTTCTTGATACGAAAAATTTACTTAATTGATAAATGAATGAATTGCAAAATTACATGGTTTGTAATCCTTCGACCAGTATCATTTTAGTGGTAGCGGCTCCCTGCCTGATAAGTTTTGCATTCGCATATTCAGTTGAATTCCACCATTGCTTTGCTTTTTCAAGGTCGGGAAATTCTACAATGACGATCCGGCCGGGCTCCCAATCACCTTCAAGAGATTCCGTGACACCGCCCCGAACGACAAATGTTCCTTTGTATGCCGCAATAGAAGCCGGCGTAAGTTTTTTATATTCTTCATAAGCACGTGAGTTATGAATCTTCACGTCAACAATAATATAGGCAGACATAATTTAAGATTTATTAGTTCATTCAGAATTTAAAAAGATCGTACGAAACGTTATCAATTCATTTTATAAAATTAATCTCATTTTCCGTAATGCATCGATTACAAATATTAATTTTGGATTGAATAATCACATTAAAATTTCTGAAAGGAAAATTGAGAAAATGATTTTTGTATCTGCGACACACCTGAGAATACGTTCCATTTTTTATCTCCTGAATTTTATGAAAGCCAACGAGGGTTCGGTAAAGCAATTGTTAATTACCAGGGGCTTTTTAGGGGGAAAAGAGCTGGTAGATAAAAAGCTTACTTTTTGAACGATAACCATGTGGCATGATGATGTTGCAATGAAAAGCTTTCGGAATTCTGCGGCGCACAAAATAGCAATGCAAAAACTTCCTTATTGGTGTGATGAAGCCTCTTATGTTCATTGGAACCAGGAAACAGGGGAAACGCCTTTATGGTAAAATGTATTTGAGAAAATGATAAAAGAAGGCAAAACTACCAAAGTCAGAAACCCATCCAAAAACCAGGCTGGTAAAAATTATCCGGAAATAAAATGGACAAAGCTTGAAAGAAAATTTGACGGCTATAAGCCAGAATAATAATCATACCCACGCTCATACCAATAATCCGGTGGCCGTTCATTACTAAAAGATATCGTTCCAATTCTTTTTAGGCTTTTTATACCGTATTTAACGGGGATGATTAAACGAAGCGGAAAACCCTGGTTCATTGGCAGCGGCTTGCCATTCATTTCGTAACAAAGAATTGTTTGCGGATGCAAAATGCTTGGCATATCAATGCCTACATAATATGCTCTGTCAGGCGTTACAAGGCCTACATATTTCATCTGCGTTTGTGCGTTAAGGTTATACTTCTTAGCAAAGTCACTGAATGTAACGCCTGCCCAATGAGTGACCTGGCTCCAGCCTTCTATACATTTAAAATCGAATACGATATCAGTTTTTGGCAAGGCTTTAATATCGTCCATTGTTAGAAATAAAGTGTCGCCGGCACTTTTTACTATCTGTAATTTCCACGTGGAAGGATCAAAATCATCACCCATGCCCACATCGCCATTTACCCGCACATTCTTCACCGCTGCAGAAACCGGGTACGATTTCGCAAGGTGGTTGTCACTTAAAAAATTAGAAAAAAAGCTCCCGTCGTAATTCAAACCAGTTCGTAGCGGTTTAAGAGCTCCTGCTTCCTGGGGCTGTTTGTGTAATTGTTTCCAAAGAAAAACCGCTCCCACAAGCAATACAATAAAAACCGTAAAAGAAACAAGTGTTTTGCTCCTCAATTTTTTTTCTGAAATCGATATTTCTTCTTTATAACTCATTTGATCTGCTGGTTTTTTAGATCATCATCACCATCGCGCCACTCATCTTTTTCATCCACAGGATTTGGCTTAGTCAGGGTTTTCGGCGGTTGAACCATCTGTAACGCTGCCCGGGTTATTCTCCTTCAAAATTACTGGATTTAAATCGTGGCCCTTTTGAATTGTTTCTGCTTCGAAATGTTTTTCAACAGGCGTTGAAACGGTGTTGGCAGCCTGGTTATTGATAACGGAAGGGCGCAAAATAATTTCCTTTGAGGTAGGTAAAACGTCAAGTCCGGTTACCATACTTCTGAAGTTATTCCATCCTGCAAGTATTACCTGCACGACATGAACAATAAAAAACAGTGTAAATAATATGGTCAAAATAAAATGTTCTGCACGCGCCCATTCATATCCTCCCAACAAAGAGCATATCGTATGAAACTGGATGGGTTTATAGATTGACAGGCCAGTCAGAAGTGACCCAAGCCCCATAATTATCACACCTGAGTAGGCAATGCGCTGCGCTGCATTATACTTTTTTTGCGGCGGCGCTGTTTTGTTTAAATGAAGATCATGTAGCACAACGAGCATCGATTCCCTTAGCGACTTTTTATTTGGAACAATAAGGCGCCATTCTCCAGAAAATATAAGATACAATACATAAATAAATCCGTTGATTGCAAAAAACCACATGAAAACAAAATGCAGGCTCATACCCTCTGCCAGCCTGAAAGGAACGTGCAAGGCTTTGTAAAATGAATCAGGAAAAAATTTTAAGACGGTCTTATTGCCCCAGCCAAGCCTGTAAACATCATTAGCCCAATAAATCAACAATCCGCTCCAAATCATTACTGCCAGCACCGGGAAATTTATCCAATGAAACCACCGGATGGCAAGCGGATGTTTTTTTATTACTTTTTTCATTACACCAATTTATTACTTTTTTCCGTTTTCAAAATTAATACTCGTTTCTGCAAGTATAGTTTTACGGGTTGGTAAATCAACCCTGTATATAGCAACTTTGCTTAACTTTGTAATTATCTACGGCTTTATTCATCTTAGAGTTGCAGAAATTTTTAATTATTATGTTAATGTAGATTATGGGCGTATGGAGGCAAATAGCTGAATATCTCTGGATAAAAAAACGAGATCCAAATACTCCTCATACAAAATGGATAGGATATATGCACGGTATGAACCGGCTTTCTATCCTGCTTTTTTTGCTTGCACTGATTATAATGATCATCAGGCTCATAAGGGGATAAATTTTCAATGACTTTTGCTTCATCCCGGTAAATATCAAAGTGAATAAACCGAATGAAGACACCGAAGAGCTTTTTGAACGACTGAACATTATTTGCTCCGCAGGCC
Source organism: uncultured Chitinophagaceae bacterium (assembly GCA_963823305.1). GTDB lineage: Bacteria > Bacteroidota > Bacteroidia > Chitinophagales > Chitinophagaceae > Ginsengibacter. Next base: position 508,886 of record CAWGLC010000003.1, on the reverse strand, counting down.
AGGAACCGTTGAGGGTTGACAAATTCTTAATGAACCGTATTGAAGGCGCCACCAGAAATAAAGTTCAGCAAGCTATACAAGCTGAAAGGGTTTTGATAAACGACCATCCTGTGAAATCAAATTACAAAGTAAAACCTGATGATAAGATCGTTATTTATGATACGTATCTTCCTGAAAGCACAGATATCGTTGCTGAAAATATCCCATTTAAAATTATTTATGAAGATGATGATGTAATGGTAATAAATAAGGAAGCAGGTATGGTGGTTCATCCCGGCAGCGGCAATCCTAACGGGACATTGGTAAACGCAGTTGCCTGGTATTTGCAGCAACAAAATCCCGCTATCTCTGAAGTTGAGCTTGCAAGATTTGGGTTGGTTCATCGTATCGATAAAAATACCACCGGCCTTCTGGTGATGGCCAAAACTTCCAGGGCGATGACAGATCTTGCCAAACAATTTTTTGATCATACTGTTTACCGACGTTATGTGGCTTTGGTCTGGGGAGACTTTGAAGAAAATGAAGGCACTATAAATGCTTATGTAGGGCGCCATCAGCGTTTCAGAAAATTATTTACCACCTATCCTGACGGAGATCACGGAAAAGAAGCCATTACACATTATAAAGTTCTTGAAAGATTTAATTATGTAACGCTTATCGAATGCAGGCTGGAAACGGGCCGCACGCACCAGATCAGGGTGCACATGCAATCTATAGGTCATCCTATATTTAATGATGATTTTTATGGCGGAGACAGGATTGTGAAAGGAACCGTATTTACCAAATACAAACAATTTGTAGAGAATTGTTTTGACCTTTGTCCTCGTCATGCGCTTCATGCGCAGCAGTTAGGATTTATTCATCCCACAACAAAAAAGGAAATGTATTTTGAAAGTGATTTTCCTGAAGATATGAAAGCTGTTATTGAAAAATGGAGAAAGTATAGCGTGAATAGAAATTAAAGTTCTCCATGTCAAAGGAACTTTTTTAGGTAACCAAAATGATTTTTTGTGAAATAAAAAAAAGTAATAGCAATAATTACCTCACAAAATCAAACAACGTCGCTGTAAAAATTCCATGCTCCCGTTTCTTGAAAATAACTTTCCAGTTGCCATTATATTTTAATGAGGAAGGTACAAGAAGATCGCCAACTTTGGTCATCATAACTTCCATGTGGACATCAAAATCATACACACCGGCATCGTAGCTGATGGTATAATTGCGGCCTACAATTTCAAAAGTTTTTGCATTGAACCAGGTGGTCATGTCATCTATCACCACTCCATTTTTTGAATTATTTTTTGCATTGACAGTAAAAACATAGCAATTAATATTATTATAGTCTTTCACGTCAATCGCCATGTTATATTTATCCGCCATTGATGCATCAAATATTTCAGTTTTGCCACTTATAAAAGGCAGGCCGTTGATTTTGTTTCCAGGATTAAAAAATAGCATTTTTAATTGCTCCTTATGTTTATCAATTCCGCTAAGCCCTTCGGTAGAAAATTCATGTCCTTTCACTATGTTGGTTTCTCCGCAAACGGAATCTTTTGTAAAAAAGAGACCGGCATACATTTGCGCGGTATAATAATTAAAGTTGCCTTCATCGTCATACATATCACCGGTGGTTGTTTGTTCCAGCACTTTCATTCTTCTGCAATTTCCCTGGCGTACTTGCCGGGTTTTACTGTTGAGGCTTGCCTCGATATTTCCTTTTGAATCCAGCATCCTTATGTCGTTTAGAGAAGTATAACCTATGATGCGAAGATTGCGAAATGCTTTATAAAAAGTGGTATCGTTTTTTACCCTTTCAATGAAAGATGATACATCCAGTTTGTTATTGAGAACTATTTCAGACAGTGTAATATAGTTACGGTCGACCTTTACAACGGAATCACTTTTAGCCTGGGCGAAAAGTAAAAACGAATACTGCAAAAAAATGGTTGCAAAAACTTTTTTAAGCATTTCTGAAATTGAGCATAAAACTATTGTAAGGCTGAAAAAGCATTGTTTCATTTAACAAAAGACATTCGGTAATCTACCGAAACCCTTCCTTTGGAAATATTGTCCAGTTTACGTTTCAGAAGATTTTTTTTTAGAGGTTTCAAATAATCTATGAAGAGCTTGCCATCAATATGGTCATATTCATGAAGTATAACCCGGGCGGTAATGCCGTTAAAAATTTTATTATGCGGATTAAAATTTTCGTCTAAAAAAGAAATATTGATCTCTTCCTTTCTCAATATATCTTCCCTTATTTTAGGAATGCTCAGGCATCCTTCGTTATACAACCATTCATCTCCATTTACGCTGTTGACTTTTGCATTGATAAAAACGCCTTTGTATCCGTCATCACCGGGATAGTCATTTTTCTCATCTTCTTCCAGGCCTTCAATTATCTGTACGCTGTCCATTACAAATAACCGTATCTCACGATCAATCTGAGGCGCAGCCAATCCAACGCCTTTACTGTTGTACATGGTTTCCCACATATCATCTATTAGCTTATTTAATTCCGGATAATCCGGGTTAATATCTTTACCCACTTTTCTTAAAACAGGGCTGCCGTAAGCTACAATAGGTAAAACCATATAGTTAAATTATTTGGGGCAAATTTAAAACTTTTACCCAGTAAAATACCTTTAACGGAACGGATTTAATTTTGAAAATATAATTAAGAAATACTTTGCATATACTCCTGCAACGTAATGGTGGCGGCTATTTCATCAACTGTTCTTTTGTTGCGGCGGTCTTTTTTTTTCATTCCCATTTCTATCATTGCCTGCTTTGCCATTTTCGAAGTATATCTTTCATCAACTGTTTTTAGCTGCATTTGAGGAAATTCTTTTTTCAGTTTAATAATAATTGCTTTTACAAGCGGTGTGGCGTGCGTGTCAGAATTATCTAAGTTTTTAGGTTCGCCAATGATTATCAACTCCACCTCTTCCTTTTTAAAATAATCTTTTAAAAAAAGAACCAGATCACCCGAATTTACAGTTGTTAAGCCGGTAGCAATAATTTGCAATGGGTCACTAACGGCAATGCCTGTTCGCTTTAATCCATAATCAATACATAAAATTCTTGCCATATAATTTTAGAAATTTTTTTTTCAATGATAAGCCATGAATATGTCAGTTAAAACAAATAAAGAAAATACAACCGATGCTATGCCGTTGGAAGTAAAAAATGCCCTGTTCACTTTGGTTAGATCTGTTGGCTTTACCAGCCGGTGCTGATAAATTAAAAAGTAAGCGAAGGTGGCCGCTCCACACCAGTACAACCAGCTAAAATGCCCGATAACGCCTACAAAGGCTATTGCAGCAAATGATAAAATATGAAGATATTCGCTTACTCGCAGCGCTCTTTTCATGCCCAGCCATGATGGGATAGAACGTAAATTATTTTCCTTATCAAATTCTATATCTTGTAAGGCATAGATAATATCAAAGCCGCTTACCCAGCAAATAACGGAAAGTGAAAATAAAACAGGTACTAATGAAAATTTCCCTGTAACGGCAATGTACGCGCCGATAGGAGCGAGGCTCAGCCCCATGCCCAGCACGAGGTGGCAAAGCGATGTAAACCTTTTTGTATAACTATAAAAAAGAATTACAAATAAAGCAACCGGCGCCAACACCAGGCAAAGCGCATTTATAAAATAAGTTGTTGCCAAAAATGCAAGGCAACTCATCACCACAAAAAACATTGCGTTTCTTTTGGTAATTACACCCGTAGGTATTTCTCTCACAGCAGTCCTTGGGTTCTTTGCATCAAATTCTGCATCGAGCCAGCGGTTAAAAGCCATGGCGGCACTGCGCGCAAAAACCATACATAGCAATACCAAAATAAGCAGTTCCCACCAAGGCTTATAAGTGGTAAAATTCATTGCCCTCAAACCTAATGCAAAGCCGATAATGGCAAAAGGCATTGCAAAAATTGTATGAGCGAAGGTTACAAGGGATAGATAAGCCCCAACTCCTGGACGGGCTTTCGAAGCAGCCAAAGGTTCAACATCACTATTTTTTCTATCTACATTCATCTGATAAATTTTTTATTCCCCTTTAGGGTGTAGGGTTCTTACTGCTTCCCACAAAACAATGCCTGCTGCGACAGAAATATTCAAAGAATGCTTCATGCCGAATTGAGGAATTTCTATACAGCCATCGCATAATAAAATTGTATCCTGTTCAACGCCGGAAACTTCGTTGCCAAAAATAAATGCAATTTTATCAATATCAAGACTACAAAGCTTTTCAAGTGGCATGCTGTCAGCAACCTGCTCTACCGAAAATATTTTATAGCCATCTTTTTTCAATTCTTCAATGGCAACTTTGGTATTTTCAAAATAATTCCAATCCACCGAATCCTGCGCCCCCAAAGCTGTTTTTGAAATTTCTTTATGCGGCGGCCTCGCAGTATATCCTGTGATATAAATCGCCTTCAATTAAAAAAGCATCTGCCGTGCGAAACACACTGCCTACGTTGTAAGCGCTTCTTATATTTTCCAAAACTGCAATAACCGGAATTTTATCAGCCTCCTTAAATTCGTCAACAGATTTCCGGTTCAATTCGTCCATGCTCAGTTTTCTCATCAAAAGGGTATTAATTTGCAAAAATAGTTTAGTTAGTTAAAAGGTTAATTAGTTTATTAGTCAATTGGGTAATTAGTTAATCTAAATTGATTTTATTAATATCATTTTTTCATTTTTAAAGACATTCCCGGTCACGGCCCTCTCTCCCGACAGCTATCGGGACGGAGAGGGGTTAGGGTGAGGCCCATGGCAAACGCAGATACCCCTTTAATGAAACAACACAATGCCATCAAGGCGAAATATCCTGATGCCATTTTGTTATTTCGGGTAGGTGATTTTTATGAAACTTTCGGCCAGGATGCCATCACGGCATCACGCGTGCTTGGCATTACTTTAACTAAAAGAAATAACGCTTCCCCGACAGCCTCCGAACTTGCGGGTTTTCCGCATCATGCATTGGATACTTATTTGCATAAGCTCGTGAAAGCTGGCTACAGGGTGGCGATATGTGATCAGTTGGAAGATCCAAAATTGGTAAAAGGAATTGTAAAACGCGGCGTTACGGAATTGATAACGCCTGGCGTTGCCACGAATGATAAATTGCTTGAACATAACAATAATAATTTTTTATGCGGTATTTATTTAACTGATGATAAGACCGGAATTTCATTTCTTGATATTTCAACCGGTGAATTTTTTATTGCCGAAGGCGACAAAGAATACGCGGATAAATTATTGCAAAGTTTAAACCCTGCAGAAGTGATCTTTCAACGAAATCAACAGAAGGAATTTAAAAGGTATTTCGGGAGTAAATTTTATACTTATTCTTTAGATGAATGGATTTTTACAGAGCAATATGCGCATGAAAGTTTATTGAAACATTTTGGAACGCAAAGCCTTAAAGGTTTTGGAGTGGAAGATCTTACTGTTGGTATCATTGCGGCTGGCGCTATTCTGCATTATTTAAAAGATACCGAGCATCCCAATCTTCAACATATTACTTCTTTACAAAGAATTGATAAGGCAGATCATCTCTGGATGGACAAGTTTACCATAAGAAATCTTGAACTGCTGGGAGGCGTTGAAAGTAATAATTCGTTATTAAAAGTTCTGGATAATACGGTTTCACCTATGGGAGCAAGATTGCTGAAACGCTGGCTGGTAATGCCTCTTACTGAAATTAATAAAATCGAAGAACGGCAGCAATTGGTTGAATACTTTATCAAAGCGACTGAAGAAAGAAATAAAATCAGCCAGTATATCAAACAGGCGGGCGACATAGAAAGACTGGTAAGTAAAATCCCTTTGAAGAAAATAAATCCGCGGGAAGTTTTACAAATCAGCAAAGGATTAAAATTAGTAAGCCAGGTAAAGGAAATTTGTGAGACGTCTTCCAATGAATATTTAAAAAGATTGGGAGATTCTCTAAATCCCTGCAAATATATTGCGATAAAATTGCAAAGAAATAATAGAAAACCCGCCGGTAGCAGCTTCTAAAGGAAATATTATCGCCCCAGGAGTTGACGAATGCGTTAGATGAACTTAAAAGATATCGTTACTAACGGTAAAGGCGCACCTGCTAAAATTGCAGCAGCAGGAAAGTGTAAAAACGGGAATATCTTCTTTAAAAATCGGGTTCAATAATGTGTTTGGATATTATCTGGAAGTAACCAACACGCATAAAGATAAAGTACCGGAAAACTGGATAAGGAAACAAACACTTACCAATGCGGAAAGGTATATTACACCCGAACTCAAAGAATATGAAGAAAAAATAATGGGCGCTGAAGATAAAATTCTTCAGCTTGAACTACAGATTTTTGAACAGTTATTAAATGAATTGCAGGATTATATTGCGCCCATGCAATTAAACGGGCATGTGCTTGCAGTGCTTGATTGCCTCACCTGTTTTGCGAATAATGCTATCCATTTTAAATATAAAAAACCTTTGCTTCATAATGGCTATGAACTTGAGTTAAAAAGCAAGCCGTCACCCTGTAATAGAAAGAAATTTACCGCAGGGAGAAAGTTATATTGCAAATGATATTTTTTTAGACCCGCAAACACAACAGGTGATTATTTTGACCGGGCCGAATATGAGCGGTAAAAGTGCCATCCTCCGGCAAACTGCATTGATTACTTTAATGGCACACATGGGAAGTTTTGTTCCGGCAGATGAAGCGAGAATTCCGCTAACCGATAAAATTTTTACAAGGGTGGGCGCCAATGATAATCTCAGCAGCGGCGAAAGCACTTTCATGGTGGAGATGAATGAAACAGCCAGCATCATTAATAATATCACACCACGAAGTTTGATTTTGCTGGATGAAATTGGAAGAGGAACTTCTACGTATGATGGCATTTCCATTGCGTGGAGCATTGTGGAGCATCTGCAAAAATCTTCGTCTATGCCTAAGACTTTATTCGCGACACATTATCATGAATTGAATGAACTCGAAAATAAATTTGAGAGTGTAAAAAATTTTCATATTACTCATAAAGAAGCCGGAAATAAGATTATTTTTTTAAGAAAGCTGGCAGCCGGCGGAAGCACTCATAGTTTTGGTATTCATGTGGCAAAGATGGCCGGAATGCCGCCGTCGCTCATTGACAGGGCAAATGAAATTTTAAAACAACTTAGAATCTAAAAATGTTGAAGATCTTTCGGGTGAGAATCATGCCACGTTCAAAAAAAGTAAAAAAGTATTAAAGAAAATCTAAAACAGCTTTCTGCGCCGCAACTCCAACTAAGTATTTTTGATGCGCATTCCCAGGCGTTTGAAGATATCAGGAAAATTCTTGAAGCGGTTGATATCAATCGCTTAACTCCGGTAGAAGCGTTATTGAAATTGCAGGAGATAAAGGGAATGGTGAAGTAAATAAAACAAAACTTATTTATACTCATACACTATAAATCCCCACGGCTCTAAACTAAATACGTGCGTAGCATTTACTTTTTCTTTTATTCCGGAAAAAACATTTAGAGGATTTCCATAAACAGCATCATCGTTTATGGTAAACCGCTGTGGCTGATCAGATAAATTTAAGACCACGGCAATCTTATGTGCTGCCTTCTCTCTTACATAAGCGAAGACGGCCATATCATTTCCGGTTGCCAGTTTTTTATAAGACGCATCAGCCGCCAATGCGGAATTTTTCTTACGCAAATGAAGTAACGTGCTGTAAAAGGGCGCCATTTTATATCCTGTCCATTGTATGGGATCTTTTACAAAGAATTTTAATCTCTTCTTATTTGGAATTTCCTGTCCGTCGTAAATCAATGGAACACTTTGGTACATCGTTTGTGTAAAAACGGCCAGTGGTTTATACATACCACCAAACCTTTCAAACTCTGTTCCATCCCAGCTATTCCAATCATGATTGGTAGTGAAATACATGCGATAAGCATCTTTTGGAAATATATCTATCTCATGGTTTATGATAGAATCAACCTGCGGCAAGGTTAATTTTCCTTCATGATAATGTACGAAAGATTCCATTACACTCCATGCATATGTTTCATCAAAACCTGCAGTATGAAATTCAGGTTTTTCACTTTCTGCAAGCATAAACACATCTTTTATTTTCTTTAAGGAATCAATGCATCGCTTCCAGAAATCTGCAGGAATAGGATCAATGTGATCGCAGCGAAAACCATCAATATTGGTTTCTCTTACCCAATACTTCATTGCATCAATCATGGTGTCGCGCAATTCCATATTTTCATAATTAAGATTTCGGGTATCAGTATAGTCTGCATCATATACAGTGTTTCCAAGACTATCTCTTTTATAAAAATTAGGATGATTTTGTATCCACGGATTGTCTGGCGATGTATGGTTCGGAACCCAGTCAGTGATAACCTTGAAACCCATGTGTGTGCCATCTTTACAAAATCTTTCCAATCCCGCATGGTTCCAAATTCGGGATTTAATGCTTTGTAATCACGAACAGAATAATAACTTCCCAATTCAGCAGCAGACATTTTTCTCCCTTCGATACCAATAGGATTTATGGGCATAAACCAAAGTATCTCAACACCCATTTTTTTTAAACGTGGCAAGCTTTTTTCAAAATCTTTTATCGAAGATGAAGGCGTGAATTGGCGCAGGTTCACTTCATAAATATTGCTTTGTTCGCTCCACGCCGGATGAACACCTGATGAAGTAAGCCTTATTGCCCGTCTGAGCGTTAACATGAATAATTCCGGCAATAAATATCGTGATAAAATAAAATGGCAGCAATGCAATCGTTATAACTTTTTTCATAATTCTATTTAAATAAATTTATAAGAATACAATTAATTAAGCTGATAAATTTACTTATTTTATTTAAAGAGTAATCGCTCGCATTATTCGGTTTAATTTTGGGGCGCTAATATTAAAATTCTATGCCTGATAATAAATCCATGTATTACAGCGATTACCTGCAGCTCAACAAAATTCTTGACGCCCAGCATCCCGGGAGCTTTGAAAAAGGAAACGAGCCAGCGCATGATGAGATGCTTTTTGTTATCATTCACCAGGCTTACGAATTGTGGTTTAAACAAATATTATTTGAATTAGATTTTATATTGAATATTTTTCAAAAAGAAAAAATAGATGATAACTCCGAAGACTTAAATCTTGTTCGTCACAGGATGAACAGGATTATCAAAATAATGGAATTACTAACCCAACAGATAACCCTACTCGAAACAATGACGCCGCTTGATTTTCTCGAATTCAGGAATTTATTGGTTCCTGCTTCCGGCTTTCAAAGCTTGCAATTCAGGCTTATCGAGGCAAGGCTTGGCCTGCAAATGAATAACCGTTTTAACAAGGATTATTACAAGAGAACCAACGAAGGGGGCTTTGACAAAGTGGATTTTGATACAATAAATGAAACGGAAAATGAAACGAATCTTTTATACCTTATTGATCATTGGCTGGAGCGTATGCCTTTTTTTGAAAATGATTTGTGGAAGAATTATATAAGGCAATTTCCTGCTGAGAACGGGCATCCTTTCTGGAATGATTACAGGCATATTTATAAAAATGGATTGAATGAAAAAGAATCCGGCAGATTAGAAGACTTTCATATCATATTTTTTGAAAACGATAATCCTGGTGAACACGCGATTGCACTTTCATCAAAGGCCATGCGTGCCGCTTTATTCATTATGCTTTACCGCGATTTCCCTGTGTTTCAGACTTCTTATCAAATATTAGATGCTTTGATAGAAATGGATCACCAGCTTTCAAACTGGCGGCACAAGCATATAGACATGGTAAGGCGTATGATCGGTATGAGAACAGGAACCGGCAAAACAAGTGGGCGCGGATATCTTGAAGGCGCTCTGAACAGCCATTACATTTTTAAAGACATTGCAGGGCTCTCTACTTTTTTAATTGAAAGAAAAAAATTGCCAAAATTGCCGGTTGAGCTGATTAAGAGACTGAGCTTTAATAATTGACCGGTGGGCAGGTTGATTTTTTTTTAGAATAAATATTTTTCTTCGAGTCATTTCGATATCGTACAATTAATAACCTCAATGGTCATCTATTTTATTTTGTTGTATAGCCTGTTATGTTTTGTTATTCGTATCGATCGCAAAAAAATGAGATATTAAGATTTCATTCCTGTAAAAAGTTGGTTTGAAAGGATGATCAGATTTAAAAAGAATTGCACATTCATACTTCTAATTAAATCAATCCATCTCTTCTCTCACTTCATCTGAAATTTTAACCAACACTTTATCTATGCGCTGCCCGTCCATATCAACAATTTCAAAATTGAAGCCGCGCCATTCAAAAGAATCGCCCGTGGCGGGAATGCGCTTAAGCTCATGTAACACAAATCCGGCAAGTGTATCAAAGTTATTCTCTGCTTCATTTATCCAGATCGTTTTATTAAAATAAGTAAGAAAATCATAGTATTGAATTTGTGCGTCCACTAAAAAGCTTCCGTCTTTTCTTTCGGTAATTTCGTAGTCATCATCTTCAGCTTCGGGCATTTCACCCACTATCGCATTTAAAATATCTTTTACAGTGATCATTCCCTGGAGGCTTCCATATTCATCTACAATGAATGCATAATGAATTTTAGTTCTTTTAATTTTTTCTAAAACCTGGTATGCCGAATTGTTTTCGGGAACAAATAAAGATTTTCTCATAAGAGATGAGAGCGGCACATCCGGCTGAACGTACATATCTTTTACATATACGACGCCAACTATGTCGTCGATATTTTCTTTGCAGAGCGGATATATTGAATGCTGAAAATCTTTAATCTTTTCTTTTACAGAAGACAGGTCTTCGTTCACTTCAAACCATACAATATCGGTGCGATGCGTCATTAGCGAGGTAATATTTCTGTCGCCAAGATGGAAAACTCTTTGGATGATATCTTTTTCTTCTTCTTCAATTGTGCCCGATTCGCTTCCTTCATTAATCATTGCCTTTATTTCATCTTCAGTCACCTGGTTTTCCTTCTGAGCCTTTATGTTGAGTAATTTAAAAATGCCCGAATTCAAACCACTCAACAACCATACGATCGGAAACGAAATGCTGCTTAATACTTTTATCGGTCTCGCTACCAGCTTGGCAATTTTTTCAGGCCGCATAATGGCAATTCTTTTGGGAACCAGCTCGCCAAAAAGGATAGATAAGAAAGTAACAATTATTACAATGATAACCGTTGAAATAGTTGCGGCATATTCTCTTAAGAAATTAATTTTTTCGACATAAGGCTGCAAATAACCTTCAAATTTTTGACCCGAATAAACACCCGTTAAAATAGCAACCAGCGTTATGTAAGTCTGCGTGGTTGACAAAAAGATATCCGGGTTTTCTTTTAAAGCAAGAGCGGCTTTAGAGTTTTTGTCGCCACGCGCAGCACTGCCCTCCAGCCTGTTTTTCTTTGCAGAAACTAATGCCATTTCGCTCATTACAAACAGCGCATTAATTAGTATAAGAAAAAAAAGAATTATAAAATCCAACATAAATTTATCTTTCAGTTTTTCACCAACCCGATTTTGTTATTAAATATTTTTGCGGGAATGTAACCAAGAATTAAACCAACAATTGCACCGCAAAAAATATCAAAAGGAAAATGTACACCAACATACACCTGCGCATATGCAATTACAAAAGCCCATAAAAAAATGAAACCCCATTTGGGGCTGATTGATTTTTTGAATGTTGTAAATATAAACATTGCTGCCGCAAAATGGTTAACAGCGTGCGAAGAAGTAAAGCTCGAGCTTGTGGGGCAATAGCTTACAAGAAAACGCACTTTATCAGCAATTGCAGGATCATGGCATGGCCGAAGCCTTATAAAATTATTTTTTATGATAGTGCTGCTGACATAATCGCTTATCATCGCTGTCACCAGAAAAAACAAGACCCATAGCATCCCCTTTTTCTTAAAATTGATCGTAGTAAAAACTACCAGGAAAAAGTAAAATGGCATCCATACAAATGGCTCCCTTACAAATGGAATAAACTCATCTAAAAACGAAGTATGCCATTGTCCATTCATTTTATAAAAGACCCTATAATCGAACTGTCGTATCGCCTCGGGCAGGTACATAGCTTTATATAATTCAGTCAATATCAATTTCTGCAAAAATAACCATTGCATAAAAACACTCCTTAAATATTTACATTTGCCAAATCGTCTTGATAATTTTTTAATCAAAGCCCGGATCGGGTTAATTTTTCACATGAATAAAATCGCTTTACCCCGTCTTGTAAAATGGATGTTTTTGACAGCATTAGCATTTCTCATTTTTATGACTTTAATGCGGTTTGTTTTTTTCTTTCATTTCAGATCTGCCGGGTATTCGCTTGGCAACAGCTTAAAGGCTTTCTTGCTTGGTTTGAATTTTGACACAAGGATAGTGTGTGGCATTGTCCTGTTTCCCTTTCTTATTGGTAACCTTCATCTTAATTATAATAATAAAAAGCGACTTACTGCCGGGAGTATTTTTCAAGTTGTATTTACCATTATGGTAATCGTGCTGCTGATGATTTTTATGAAAAAAGGACATGTGCCCATATCATCATTAACCTACATGGGAATTTTATTTGCCTTAATACTGGCATGGCTCCTCATCACCAAAAACTGCAATCCATTTGAAAATGCTGCTTCCCGTAAAATTTTCAAAACTTATTTTTTCATCATTACAGTTCTGATGGTTTTGTTGTACGCGATAGACTTTGAACATTTTGATTACCTGCATCAGCGCCTGAGCGCCAGTGTGCTCAATTATACGGAAGATGCCAAAACATCCTTGAATATGATTTGGCAAACGTACCCTGTATTTACTTTAATTATTCTTATTATAATTTGTATAGCACTTTTATATGCTTTGATAATAAGATGGTTTAAAAAGATGCAGCTATCAACTTATCGTGGTAAAGGATTTGCAAAACTATTAATCGCGGTGATATTTGCTCTTGTATTGGGCATTGGCATTTTCGGCAGGCTCAATCAATATCCTTTGCGATGGAGTGATGCCTTTTCTTTTCATGACGATTTCAAAGCGAATCTTTCTTTGAACCCGGTACAAAGTTTTTTAAGCACTTTACAATTCAGGCATTCAACTTTTGATTTAAAAAAAGTAAAAGAATATTATCCTTTGATGGCGAGGTATCTTAATGTTCAGGATCCTGACAGCACTACATTAAATTATAAGAGAACATTCACTCCGCAACCTGTTGCAAAAACACCCAACGTTGTCATCGTTATTTGCGAAAGCTTTAGCGCATATAAAAGCAGCATGTGGGGAAACCCGTTAAATACTACGCCGTACTTCAATGAAATGTGTAAGAACGGAATTTTCTTCGACCGTTGTTTTACGCCGGCTTATGGAACGGCACGCGGCGTATGGGCTGTAGTCACAGGCATCCCCGATGTGGAATATCCAAACACAGCAAGCCGAAACCCGGCAGCAGTTGACGAACACACCATCATCAATGATTATAATGGCTATGATAAATTTTATTTCATCGGCGGAAGCTTAAGCTGGGCAAATATAAGAGGTCTGCTAACCAATAATATCACGGGATTACATATGTATGAGCAGGAAGATTATAAAGCAAATTCAGTTGACGTCTGGGGAATAAGTGATAAGCAATTATTCCTTGCAGCGAATAACATATTGAAACAACAAAAAAATCCTTTTATTGCGGTGATTCAAACTGCAGATAACCATCGCCCTTATACGATTCCTGCTGAAGATAAAACCATTTTTAAATTAGAGCAATATCCGGCTGACACCTTGCATAAATATGGTTTTCAAAGCAATGATGAATTGAATGCTTTTCGCTACACTGACTTTAGCTATGAAACATTTATAGAAGCAGCCAAAAAAGAAAATTATTTCAATAATACCATTTTTGTTTTTGTAGGCGATCATGGTATCAAAGGCGATCCCGGCAATATGTTTCCGAAGGCATGGCAGGCTGATGGTTTAACACAACAACATGTGCCGTTGCTGTTTTATTCACCTGCGCTGCTAACTCCCCAACGCATAGACCGCACTTGCTCACAGCTCGATTTGGTGCCATCTGTCACGGCATTGGCTCACATTGCTTATGTAAATACAACATTGGGTAAAAATTTATTTGATACTATTAACGTGAATAGCGTTCGTTTTAAAAATGCGGCATTTTTATTTGATCCCAATCTTAAGCAAATCGGGATGGTTTCAGATGAGTATGTTTATGTTCACAATCTGATTAGCGGCACAGAAGATTTCCGGTCTGGTATTAATAACGATCAGTTGCCCCAAACGGTTGCCATAGAAGAAGACAGGAAAGCTATAAAAAATTTAACGCAGGCATATTACGAAACCGCCAGGTATATGATGTTAAATAATTTAAAAAGAAATGTATCGAGGTAAACAGTGTTTCACGAATGTTATCTTTAAGTTTTTATAGTATGATCTTAAGAGCCAAATTGCCTAAAACAGTTCCATTGACAATACAATGGCTGTTTATACTTTGGCTTATTTATACTTTTCTGTTTACACTTTTCAGGATTTCTACTGTTTTTTTATTCAGGCCAACGAATATCTCCTTCTCATCATTGCTGCCTTCTTTCTGGCTGGGCTTCAGGTTTGACGCAAAATGGATCGCAATGATTCTTTTGCCTATTGCAATATTATCAGTGTATCCAAAATTCTCACCTTTTTTTTCAGAAAAAAATAAACGGTTGTGGTCTTATTACCTGGCAATAACAACATCAATAGTTTTGTTTTTTTTCGGTGCTGATTTTGGAAATTTCAGTTACAACCATACCCGCATAAATGCAAGCGCTTTAAACTTTGCCGAGGATCCGGTAATTTCTTTTAAAATGCTTTGGCAAAGTTATCCTATGGTGTGGATATTATCTGCGCTCGCTTTTACCGTTTTTTTAATGGCAAGTGTATTTAAAAAAACTCACGTGCTTACACTGAAGCGAAGTTTGCAAGTGAATACCATTTATAGGAAAAGATGGCATGCCGGTGCGATCTTATTTTTGTGCTGGTGCCTCTATGGGGTGTTTTCTTTTGAGCCTTTAAAATGGCGTGATGCATTTCAGTTGAACGATAATTTCAAATCTTATGTAGCACTAAATCCTCTTCAGAATTTTTTTACAACGCTGCAGTTCAGGCGCCCTTCTTTTGAAGATGCAAAGGCAAAATTTTATTTTCCTGTTATAGCTAATTTTCTTCAGTTGGATTCACAGGATATTGCTGATAAAAATTATACAAGACAGGTTTTGCCTGGCAGCAAAGCGCTGGAAAGCAGGCCTAATGTGGTTTTGGTGATCTGCGAAAGCTTTAGCATGTATAAAAGCAGCATGAGCGGTAACCCCTTAAATACAACGCCGTATTTTAAATCTCTTTGCGATAGCGGATTGTTTTTCGACCGTTGCTTTACGCCAACATTTGGAACTGCGAGGGGTGTTTTTGGTATTCTAACGGGCACGCCTGATGTACAGCTCTCTGAGTTTTCTTCACGCAATCCTGAGGCAATCAACCAGCATACAATTATTAATGACTTCCAGGATTACAATAAATTTTATTTTCTTGGTGGCAGCAGCGATTTCAATAATTTTGAAGGCCTTGTAAAAAATATTGACGGCCTTAAGCTTTACCAGGAAGGATCGTACAAATCTCCGGTCCTGAATGTTTGGGGCATTAGTGATAAAAATCTTTTCGGGGAAGCGGAAAATGTTTTTTCAAAGCAGAAAAAACCCTTCTTTGCTATTATTCAAACTGCCGACAATCACCGCCCCTACAGTATTCCGTTAGAAGATAGTGATTTTGAAAGAAGGGTTGTGAATGAAGATACATTAATGAAATATGGTTTTGAATCTTTAAAGGAATTTCAATCATTTTGCTATACAGATTATTGTTTTAAAAAGTTAATCGAAGAAGGGAAAAAGCAAAGTTGGTTCGATAATACCATTTTTGTTTTCGTAGGCGATCACGGTGTAGAAGGAGAAGCTTCTGAAATGTATCCCGATGCCTGGACGTCGGGAAGACTGAGCGATGAGCATGTACCATTATTATTTTATTCACCCGAATTGATTACACCGCAAAAAAAGAATGAGGTAGTATCACAGATAGATATTTTACCAACACTTGCCGGCATGCTTCACCTGTCGTACACCAATACAACGTTGGGCAGGGATGTTCTTCATTCAAAAAACAAAACGGATGCAGCTTTTATTATTCATCATGACGAAGGGAATATCGGCGTGGTTACCAATGATTATTATTATGTAAAAAACCTGCGTATTAAGAAAGAGGAATTGATGTCAATGCATTCAAATAATTTATTGCTTACAACTGTTCAATCGGATTCAATAAAAAACCAACTTTCCCAACTTACTTCCGCCATGTACGAAACAGCAAAATGGATGCTGGTGAATAATAAGAAATAGATCATGCTATCCTTCTTAGCTATCATTACCATTCTTGGAGAATTTTTTACATGATATCCGTTGAAAGAATAATCGCCGAAAACTTCCTGAACCTGTAATTGATGATAGGCAAG
The DNA here is from genome assembly GCA_963823305.1 of uncultured Chitinophagaceae bacterium. Taxonomy (GTDB): domain Bacteria; phylum Bacteroidota; class Bacteroidia; order Chitinophagales; family Chitinophagaceae; genus Ginsengibacter. Next base: position 492,319 of record CAWGLC010000003.1, on the reverse strand, counting down.
CATTTCAGTAAAATCACCTAAAGAAAACTTCGAGACTTTTTCCTGAAACTCCAAAGGCTTTTCAAGTTTTTCATCTTCAACAATTATCTTTTTGAAGAAATGAGTTTCGTCAAACCATTTAGTAATATAATAATTAACATTGTCCACCTGCAGTTCATATTTATGAACGAGGTGGTCTTCTGCATAGTGTACATTCAGATAATCTATTACAAAAAATCCACCAGGTTTTAAAGATTGCGCAATAGTTCTGATAGAGTTTTCATGTTCTCTTCTCGTCTTGAAATATCCGAAGCTGGTAAAAAAATTAAATGCATAATTAAAATAATTGATCCAAAACGGAAGCCTCATGTCATGCACAAAAAAGTGAAGATTTTCGCTTTCATTTTTTCTTGCCTCCGCAATGCTGTCGTGCGAAAGATCAATGCCTGTTACATCAAATCCTTTTGATGCAAGTTGCTTCGCGTGCCGGCCCCGGCCGCAAGCCATGTCTAACATCACTGAGCCGGCCGCAGGTTTTAAATGATCAATTAATTTATTGATAAATTTTGCTGCTTCGGCCTCGTCTCTTTTAAAATAAAGCTGGTGGTAATAAGGCGAATTGAACCAATCTTCAAACCACGGTTTGCTGTCCGTCATAGCGCAAATGTAAAATAATTAGTTAACAGGTAATGATATGATCACCTGCTAATGATTGCGAAAGCTTATTCAATAACAGACGATCAACACTGGTAATCTTTTATCAATTAGCATTATCTTTGCGCTCTTAAACACATGAAAAGTGGCATTGATAAAAAGCATCTCTGGTATCCGCGGAACCATCGGGGGCAAACCCGGACAAAACCTAACTCCACCAGATATTGTAAAATTTACAGCGGCTTATGCATCCTGGGCAGTTTCACAAAAAGTTAATAAAAAAATTATTATTGGAAGAGACGGAAGAATGAGCGGTGAAATGGTGAGTAATTTATGCGCCAATACGCTTGTGGCATGCGGTTTTGATGTGATTGATCTTGGTATCACAACAACACCGACAGTTGAACTTGCAGTGAAATATGAAAATGCCGGCGGTGGCATTATTTTAACCGCAAGCCACAATCCAAAAGAATGGAATGCATTAAAGCTTCTTAATAATCTTGGGGAATTTATTAATGCTGAAGAAGGTGAAAAAGTTTTGCAATTTGCCGAAAAGGAAGATTTTATTTTTGCCACTGTTGATAAAACAGGTAGCTATAAAACAGACAATTCTTACCTGCAAAAGCATATTGATGCGGTTGTGAATTATGAGCTTGTAGATGTCGCCTGCTATAAAAAAAGCAAAGTATAAGATAATAGTCGATGCGATAAATAGCTCAGGCGCCATATATATTCCCGCTTTGTTAAAAGCATTGGGTGTAAAAGATGTTATTGTTTTGAACGAGGAAGTAAATGGCAAATTTGCTCACAATCCTGAGCCATTCCTGCGCATCTAACAAGCCTTAGCAATGAAGTAAAAAAGCAAAATGCAAGCCTGGGAATTGCAGTAGATCCTGATGTAGACAGGCTTTGCTTTGTATGTGAAGATGGAAGTATGTTTGGCGAAGAATATACTTTAGTAGCAGTTGCAGATTATGTTTTAAGTAAAAGAAAAGGAAACACCGTAAGCAATATGTCATCCACAAAAGCGCTGAAAGAAATTACGCATAAGCATGACGGTGAGTATTTCCCTTCCGCCGTTGGAGAAGTAAATGTCGTGAACAAAATGAAAGAGGTGAATGCTGTGATCGGGGGTGAAGGCAATGGCGGCATTATCGTTCCTGATTTTCATTATGGCCGTGATGCATTAATTGGTATTGGATTATTTCTTACGCATCTGGCACATTCACAAAAAACAATTCAACCAGTTGCGCGGCACTTATCCTGATTATTTTATTTCAAAAAATAAAATAGCGCTTGAAACAAGTGTAGATGTGAAAGAAGTATTTAAGAAAATAAAAGATAAATACAAAACGCATCCTATGAATACCGAGGATGGGTTGAAAATTGAATTTGATAAAGATTGGGTTCATTTACGAACCAGTAACACCGAACCGATCATTAGAATTTATTCTGAAAGTAATTTTGAAACTACTGCTGAAAATATTGCTAAAAGGATCATGAAGGATATTCGTGAGGCGATGTAAGCTTTAGGAAACTATCCAATTCTTTTATCTTAATTTCCCGGAAATAGCCGTCAGCATAATAATTGTATTTACAAGCTTATTAAAAGTAGTCTTTGCTCAATGGTGCTGTCTATAAGTTTCTAATTGTCTTTGATACATCTATTTTCCTTTATAAATCTTCTTTTTCTATACCTTGCCTTGCAAATTCTGTAAAATGAAAAAACTATTTTCCCTCATTTATCTTTTAGCTACAGTAGTTATTGCTTATGCACAGCAACCCTCTTTTATTACGGATAGCCTTGATAGTTATATCAGGTCTGGTATGAAGCAATGGCATATTCCGGGGCTTGCGATTGTGATTGTGAAAGATGGAAAAGTAGTGGTGATGAAAGGATATGGGGTTCGCGATGTGGCGACCAACGAGCCCGTAGATGAAAATACATTATTTATGATCGCCAGTAACACCAAACTATTTACTGCTACAAGTCTTGCCCAATTGGAATACGATAAACTATTGTCACTGGATGATAAGATTACAAAATACTTTCCCGGTTACCGCGTCTATGATTCCACGACAACCAAACTTGTAAACATTCGCGATATGCTGTCACATCATCTTGGCACTAAAACGTTCCAGGGTGATTTTACATTCTGGGACAGCAAATTGAGCCGCCAAGAAATAATGAATAAAATGCGATTGTTGCAGCCACCTCATAACTTCAGGCAATCGTTTGGTTATTGCAATAGTTGTTTTCTAACCGCCGGACAGGTAATTCAAAAGGTTAGCGGAAAGCCCTGGGAAGTTTATGTTACCGACAGTATTCTTATTCCGCTTGATATGCTAAATACTCATGCGCTGGGAATGGGTATGAGTGAAATGCCCGATGCCGCAAGGCCGTATACCAATTCATTTACAGGCGAAATAACGGCATTACCTTATGATAATGTTGATAACCTTGCGCCCGCCGGAAGCATCGTAAGTTGTATAAAAGATATGTCACACTGGCTCATGCTGCAACTCGACAGTGGCAAGTATGAAAATCGCCAAATTATTCCCTGGCAAGTGTTACAGCGTACCAGGCAAATGCAAACCATCATCAACAGCAATAAAAGTCCTGTATTACCCATTCATTATTACGGATATGGACTGGGCAATTTCCAGGGTGATTACGGCGGAAAGCAGATTTACGAACACACTGGCGGCGCAGACGGATTTGTTACCAACGTATGTTTTATTCCTGAAGAAAATCTTGCTATTTCTATCTTGACCAATAATGACAACCAGGATTTTTTTGAAGCCTTGCGTTACCAGATTCTCGATGCATACCTGGGAGTAAATTATGTAAACAGGAGCAATGAGTTTTACAATTTTTTTAAGCCTGAATTTGATGGCCAGGTTAAGAACGTAAAGGCTATGCAGGCGAGAGTGAAAGGATTAAAACCTGCTACCGACCTTAAAAACTATGTCGGTGAATATGATAATGAACTTTACGGACCAATCGACATTGCACAGGATAAAAAAGATCTTTTGATTCGCTTCAACAATACCCGAAATCTCACGGCAAAGCTGCAATACATGGACAATGACGAATGGTTGATGACGTATAGCAATCCTGCTTTTGGAATTTTTCCCTTAAAATTTAAAATGGAGAATGGAAAAGTTATTTCAACGGACGTAAAAGTTAATGACTTTCTCGAATACGATCCCTACACTTTTGTAAAAAAATAGAATAACGAAACCAATAATAGCCGGATATTCATAAAGATGGATTGTGATATTTTGCATTAATAATGCAGTATTCACTTACTATGTGGTGTTATATTCACGCATTATTTTGTTATATAATTGCCTTCATTTTCCTACAGAAATTGAAGAAAAGTACGTTTCAAATAAAAGTTTTTTTTGCCGGTTGCAGTTATAACTACTACGCATAGACGCTAAATTGCAAAAGACCGCGGGCAGCAATGCAATTTTTATTTCTTTTACATTATAACCTGCATCTGATCTCCGTCAATCCTTTGCATTTTAAAAGATGAAATTCTCAATTTAGATTTTCTTTACTTTATTTTTATAGATAAAACCACTTTGCAATGAAATTTCTATTCGTTATTGTATTCGTTTTTTTTGGCTGTAAAACTTTTTCCCAAACTTACCTTTCTCTGGCGCCAAGTCTGACCAACTCTGCTGGAACTATTGCAGATAAAGGCAATATGGCTTTGGAGTTGGGTCAGCAATGGGATGTGTTTAGCCTGGGTATCGATATTGGAAAAACAACTTTCAGCAAAGTGACAGGGCGGGATACCACCAACTACCTGGAACTACGTCCTAATTTAAATATTTTCCAGGAAGGAAAATTTACCAACACCTTTACGGCAGGCATCGGTTATGTTTTTGGCGGCGAGGAAGATCTTCTGACCGAGGTAACTTACGGAATAGAATATTCCCTGTCCGATAATCTCCATCTTAATGCCTTCTTTGGTCAATTTTATTATAGTGGAAAGTATTCGGCAAGTAACGTATCGTTCTTCGGCGTTTCCGCTGCATATTATTTTTCACCTGTTAAGTCGGCAGCCCTGATAAAAAATAAGGACAAATAATTATTCAACCTGGTTTTCCTTTCAGTGTGTTTATGCAAAGTATAATAAGAGTTGTTGTGTGAAACAAACATTTATTTGGCGTAGAAACATTTAAACGGCGAATTTATGAAATGACTGTAACTCACTTTTAAACGGAAGAATTATTCGCTTCGGACGTGCAGAAAAATAAGTTATCGAAATTAGCCACAGAATAATTCAGTGCATCAGTTTTGCATAAATTGCTTCTCGTATTTTTTTATACAATAAAATCAGGATTAAATATTTAAATTTATAAGGTGATTAGATAGAAAAGGAATCATCCTTTTTTTGTGTTGCCTGAAAATGATATCGAAAATAATCACTTCCATCTAACCTGTAAAAGATCTCTATTAATATTGCCGGATTTATAGAAAACCCACCTGCAAATTTAAGTTTTAAAATAAAATACCAGGAGTTATGAAAGTCTTTTTGCCAGTCTTATTGTGTTTATTTTTTTTAAATCTTACAAAGATATATGGCCAATCCTCATCAATAAATAAGGCTCATTTTTTTAGTGACAGTACCATATTGAATGCTGCTATTGTTACCAATTTGGGTAAGCTGGTAAGAGAAAAAAACACAGGTTACCAGCTACGTGGTCTCTTTGTATCCACGCTCCGCGATAGCACGGTTGTGCATGATCCCGTGCTTCTTCAGATCAGGGGTCATTTTAGAAAAGACTTTTGTTATCTGCCCCCGCTTGAAGTTAATTTCAAATATGAAAAATCAGCGACATTGCATAAACTGGGCTCTTTAAAATTGGTCAGCGAATGCCAGTCTGGCGATGTCTATGGGCAATATCTATTAAAGGAATTTATTGTTTATAAATTATACAATCTGCTCACGGACTTAAGTTTTCGTGTGAGGCTGTTAAATTTAAACCTGGTAGATAGCGGCAGCAAAAAGAAAACAATTACCGAACATGCTTTTCTTTTAGAAGACATAAAGGATGTAGCCAAAAGAAATGATTGCAAAGACTGGAAGCAGGGGAAAGTTTTTGCACAGGATGCCGATCGCAGGCAGATGACGATGATGGCAATCTTCGAATACATGATCGGCAATACCGATTGGGGAGTGCCTGCTAATCATAATACCAGGCTTATTCTTTCTCAGGTTGATTCGTTCAGGCGTCCTTTCGTAGTCCCTTATGATTTCGATTATTCCGGATTGGTAAACACCGATTATGCTGTTCCCGCTGAGTTCTTTCCAATCCATAGTGTACGGGAAAGATATTATATGGGCTTTCCGAGAAGCCAGGAAGAACTAAACGAAACACTGGATATTTTCAGGCAACAAAAAAATAACATGTATGCATTAATTCAGAATTTTAATTTGCTTACTACGAGAAGCAAGAAAGATATGATAGATTATCTCGATGAATTTTTTGACGACATTAGCAAGGCGGCAAGAGTTAAACGTATTTTTATTCAAGGCGCCAGGCGTTAAAAATTATCGTTTAAATAATATTTTATTTCAGCCCTGCACTTTAATGTTTACTAATAAAACTTCATGGGAGTTTCCTATCTGCGCCCGTAAATTCGAGCATCCATCCCGGGTATTCTTCGGGCAATTTACTTACCCCGTTGATCTTGTCCAACTCTTCTGTTGTAAAATCGACATCTGTTGCTTTTAGATTGTCATCAAGCTGTTCCATTTTGTTTGCCCCGATAATAACTGTGGTTACCGCCGGTTGCTTCAGGAGCCACGCCAGCGCTAATTGCGCAACGCTGGCGCCTTTTGCCTCAGCCATTGGTTGCAAGACGTCTATGATATTAAAAGCACGCTCTTTATTTACCGGTGGAAAATCAAAATTAATTCGCCTTCCACCTTCACTCTTGTCTTCACTGCGATCGTATTTACCCGTCAGCAGCCCGCCAGCCAATGGCGACCACACCATGAGGCCAACTTTTTGATCCAGCACAAGCGGTATTAATTCACGCTCCAGATCCCGTCCCGCGATGGTATAATAAGCCTGTAGTGATGCATAGCTTTGTATCCGGGTGTATTTGCTGAAATCAAGTGCTTTCATTAATTGCCAGGCCGCCATATTGCTCGCGCCAATGTAACGCACTTTGCCGCTTTTTACAAGATCATCAAGCGTCCAAAGTGTTTCTTCCAGAGGCGTAAGGGGGTCATAACTATGAACCTGGTAAAGGTCAATATAATCAGTCTTTAGCCGCTTCAGGCTGGCCTCCACCTGTTTCATTATATGTTTCCTCGTAAGTCCTGAGTCGTTAGGACCTTCGCCCATTTTGCCGCGCACTTTAGTAGCCAGCACGAGGCTGTCCCGGTTAAGTCCGAGATTATGAATGGCCTGCCCGGTAAGTTCTTCGCTCACTCCTTCAGAATAAACATTAGCAGTGTCAATGAAATTAATTCCTGCATCAACAGAACGTTTAATCAATGCATCGACAGGTTCCTGGCTAAGACTGCCAATAGGTTTGAACCTTCCTTTTCCACCAAAGGTCATTGTTCCAAGACATAATTCAGAAACCTTGAGACCGGTGTTTCCCAATAAATTGTATTTCATTGTTAAAAATGTTTAGTTTAAAATCTGGTGAATATCTTAATAATGTATTCATCAATTGTTAGATAATAACATCCTGGTGATATATTTTGTTTAACTCAGGAGGCTGCTGTCAAAAGAAGATTTTTGCAATACGCCAGATTTAAAAAAGAATATAACTAAATTGCATATTCGAGGCGAAAACCTGTCACTTTGCAGGACGCCGGCTTACAACTTCGCCCGGTTCTTAATTATTTTTAAATATGGCTCATACCAACAAGAAACATCACCCGGAACATCCGCCTGTTCCCGCCGTTAAACGGGAAATAAAAAGATGGCGCGTCATTTTAGTGGCGATTATATTTTTTATACTCTTTGGCGCAGGCATTGCTTGGTTTGCCGCAGGTAATAATGGCACATGGCTCGTAACTGGTGGTATAATAGGTGCTATTTGCGGATATTTCTTTGGGAGACAGATCGTGCATGGTTTGTTTAAAAGCTAACCTTTTCGATGCAGTTTTTCGATTTAAGGCTGATGTGATGCAGCGTATTTCATGCGTTCAAACGGTCACGCCTACCCGAATTGCAACGCTGGGCAGACACGCTAATATTTATATAATTGTTTTTAAAATTATATAAAAAGACCTTTCTAACGGTTAGCATCACCTGAAAATGAATCTTACTAACGAGACAATATTTCAAAGTTATCCACATGACTTGGATAACTATTTTCATTTGACAAAATAGGTTAAACGAAATTCGCTCCTCAATGAGGCACAAGTAAAGGGATTGACGGTATAGGTTGGAATTATCCGCTGCCGTCAATTATCGCCTTATGAAAAAATTGTCTTTCTGGGATATCGAATTATATGAGGCTGTATTTTTATACGGCCTTTTTTTTGCAAAGCCTGCAAAATTTCCCTGTTTATTTCAATATGATTTATTATTAACAAAGTGTCCGCTTTTCAAATTAAGTGTTCAAAAACGTACACTTAGGTAAAATTGAGAAGTCGCCAGTCATTCTATATCAATGTGATATGCCGTTGGTATGATGGTTGAAAATCAGTACAATCATTATTCGGATGGATACTTTTTTGAGATTTTTAAATTGGAAATGCTTAAAAAGTCCTTTTGAAAGAGCACTCAGGAATATCGTAAAAAAAACGTGGCTCTGCGAAAATGATAACTGAGTAAAGAGAACTTTAAAATAAATAAATTACGAACCGGGTATTAATCATAAACAATCAAAATAATTAATAATTAAAACATGCTTCAGCTAAAGAATATTTATAAATGGTTCAACACAGGAAGTAACAGAACTTATATTTTAAAGGATATCAATCTTACGATACAACAGGGAGAATTTGTTTCCATAATGGGGCCGTCAGGCTCCGGAAAATCCACCTTGTTAAATGTAATGGGAATGCTGGATGAGCCCAACGAAGGTGAATATCTTTTTATGGGAGAAAATGTACTAAAGTTGAAAGAGAAGCAAAGGTCAGAACTATACAAAAGCCATATCGGTTTTGTATTCCAGGCATATCACTTAATAGATGAGCTAACGGTTTATGAAAATATTGAAACGCCGCTCATTTATCAGAATATAAAATCCGGCGAGCGAAAGGGAATGGTTGCAGATATATTGGATCGCTTTCAAATAGTAGGTAAAAAAGATCTTTTCCCAAACCAGCTTTCCGGCGGACAGCAGCAACTGGTAGGCATTGCCCGTGCTTTAATTGTAAAGCCAAAATTAATTCTCGCAGATGAGCCAACGGGAAATTTAAATTCAAAGCAAGGCGAAGAGATCATGGATATTTTCAGGGAATTAAATAAGGAAGGGGTGACCATCATACAGGTAACGCATTCAGAAAAAAATGCCGCTTACGGCAGCAGGATCATCCATTTGCTCGATGGCAGGATAGAAAGAGAATCATAATGACAAATCATAAGAATAAAGAATTTGCCAATTATTATCTAAAAAATTATATAACTAACAAACACGGTTAAACGAAATGAAAACGCTTTTATTAAATATATCTTTTTTATTATGCTTTTTTTTAGGTATGGGCCAAAATAAGCTGAACCTGCAGGATGCAATCAAGATGGGTATTGCCAATAATATTGATGTAAACCAAAGCAACCTGCAAATGCAAAAGGCACAAATTAACTGGAAACAATCAAGGGCTTCTATGTTACCCAATCTCAACGCAAACGCTTACCAGGGCAGCAACGGAGGCAGAACGAACGATCCTATTACCAATGCATTTATCAATCAGAATATCAGCTATTCTACTTATGGAGCCAGTAGTAGTCTCCTGTTGTTTAATGGTGGATCTTTGCAAAACGGAATCAGGTCGAATGCGCTTGGCTACCAGGCTTCGGAAATGGAATTGCAGCAGGCAAAGGATAATCTCACAATAAATATTATTTTGGATTACCTGAATGTACTGAGCGCTGAAGATGTTTTGGAAAACTCGAAACAGCTTCGTGAGATAACATCAAAGCAGGTCGATAGGGAAAATATCTTAAACCAGTCAGGCGCAATTGCTCCATCCGATTATTACAATTTAAAAGGCCAGTTGGCTGATGATGAAATTGCCGTCGCTGATAATACTGCTGCCGTAGAAACTGCAAAGCTCAACCTGGTTCAGTTGCTGAACATACCTTATGATAAAAATATGGAAGTGGAGCGACTGCCGGAAGAAACTTTTAATAATAATTATACGTCCACTCCCGGAGGCATTTATGATAGCGCATTGCAAAAATTTGCTGAGGTGAAAGCGGTTCATTTAAGAACAGAAAGTCAGCAAAAGCTCATAAGGTCTATAAGAGGCCAATTGTATCCTACGTTATATTTAAACGGAAATTTGGGTACCAATTATTCAAGCGCAGCAACAGAGTCACTGTTAACAGGAAGCACTGAAATTCCTTCAACGGATTATGTAGTGGTAAACGGTTCGCAGGTACCCGTAATGACAAAGCAATATAATTACACCAACGAAAAGATTACCTACAACAACCAATTGAATAATAATTTCTCTACCAATATAAATCTCGGGCTAACCATTCCGCTTTTCAACGGATCTATTGTAAGAAGTAAGGTAAAGCTGGCTAAGATAGATTTGAAAAACCGCCAGCTCATTGAAGATAATACGAAAACAGTTTTGCAACAGTCTATTGAAAGGGCGTATGTAAATCTTACCAATACTTCAAATAAATATAAAATTTTGCTCGACCAGGTAAATTCTTTTGCAGAATCTTTTCGGGCTGCTGAGATTAAATTTAATGCAGGCGCCATCACCTCAGTAGATTATTTAATTGCAAAAAATAATCTCGACAGAACCAATGTCAATCTCATCATATCCAAATACGATTTTGTACTAAGAACAAAGATCCTTGATTATTACCAGGGAAAAGCGCTTTGGTAGCTGATTGCATTGTTTTATAACTGCCATGCGGCCCCATATTAAAAGGCATGACGGATTTAAGGCACAAAAACCGATTTGCTTTGAATGGTATTAGCGCTAAAATAACCAAGCGCATTATTACTAATGTTGCTGGCGGGATTATCGGGCGTGGGTGATTGAAAACCGTTCTGGTCGGTAACCAGGTTCAACTGGTAAAAATAGTTATACACGTTAACGTCAACGCAATTCATTTGAATGGTGACGGTATCTCCTTTACTAATATCCGTGCTGTCATCATACAAGGTATGTGTTATGTATCTTCCATCGGACAGCCTGTCTGAAAATACAGATACCCCACGGTTATTTTTAAATTCTACTCCATTATTATACTCTATAAATTCGTAATAATTTGCGATACCCGGCGGGTCCTGGAAATACACCACAGCATTATATCTTTTTCCATCGCGGTCTGCCGTGTAACCCACTGAATCGAGGGGCACGGGCTGCGGCATGGTGGAAGTGGCTGTATATGTTTGGCCTCCCGAAGCAACGTACAAGTTATAAGTATTGCCCGGAGTGCCAATGATCGTATGGGTTGTATAAACGCCGGCTGATATTTCAGTAAGCGTGTCTGTTATGCCATTGCTGCTTATCACCACCGTTGCGCCGGAAACCGGTGGAAATATATTTTCTGCAGTGTAATTGACCGTTGTGGAGAGCGTAACGGTGTAAGGCCCCGGCACGTTGGTAACTGCCCCGGCAATAACTATTTGCGGCGCCGCATTTTTGAGATTGACATGAATAATCTTTTTACAGCCAAAACAAAACAGCACGAAAAGAAAAATTATTAACAGTGATTTATATTCCAAAGGTTTCATAAGTTAAAAATTGAAATTGTAAGTAACAGAAGGTATCAGCCGGAACAGTGCATATTGAACGGCCTGTGTTTTCTGCGGATCGTTAGGATCATTCTGAAACTGAACAAAATAAGGATTCTCCCTTGCATACAGGTTGTAAATAGAAAATGTCCAGCTATGATTATACTTATGCCTTATTTTCCCCTGTAAGGTTGCACTCACATCGAGGCGATTATACGGTGGCATGCGATATCCGTTTCTTTGCGTATAGTAAAAGATCGTGTTGCCGTTAACGTTATATTTGCCTGATGGCCATGTAACTGCGTTGCCTGTATTGTAAACAAAATCTGCCGAATAGGTCCATTTGGCATTGGCTTTATAGATGGCTACCACCGAGAGACTGTGTGTTTCATCTTGCCTTGCGGGGAACCATGAATCATTATTAATGCTGGCAAATTTGCGTTCTGTACGGGAAAGTGTGTAACTGATCCAACCCGTTAATTTACCAAACTTCTTTTTGGCAAATAATTCCACACCGTAAGCCCGGCCAATACCATATACCAGTTGAGACTCTACATTTTGATTGGCGACAAGTATCGCACCGTTCTTGTAATCTATCTGGTTTTGAAGCGACTTATAATATACTTCACCAGAGAATTCATATTTATTATTATTTGAATTACGGTAATAACCTGACTGATACCTGGTCGGAAAGCTCGGGCTTTACATTATTGCTGCTGGGTATCCAAAGATCAGTAGGGTTGCTGCCGGTGCTGTTGGACAGCAGGTGTAGGTATTGTACATTGCGCGAATACGAAAACTTTATAGAACTTACTTTATTAAGCTGGTAGGTGGCTGCAAAGCGTGGCTGCAGATTGGTATAAGTTTTTACTAATTTTCCTGAAGGATAAGTGGCCGTGCTGGTTGTGTTTCCCGAGCTGTCGTATGTTGAAAAACTTCCGGGTCCGGTCAGAATAAAAGAAGACAAACGCAGGCCATAATTAAATTTAATTTTTTCAGACACATTCCATTCATCTGAAATGTAAGCAGCAAGATCGAGGGAATATTTGTTCTCAAGCGTTAATGAATTAAAGCTGGAGTTTTGGCTTGTGTTGAAAACACCTGGCGCAAAAATGTGTTTGGTAAGATCAAAGCCAACGTTTACTTTATGCTGCGCTCCTGCATAATATTGAAGATCTTCTTTTAATGAGAAATCTTTTATTTTGGAGACATCCGTTACGGCATTTGCAGTTTGTGTAACACTGATGTTATAATTATAATTACTGTAAATAAGAGAAGTATTTGAAAATAATTTGCTGCTGAAGATGTGGTTGTAGCGGAGCGTAGCAGTAGTATTTCCCCAAACAATTCCAAACAGGCCCAGGAAGCCAAGATCATCTTTACCTAAATAAGCAGAGAAAAACAGCTTGTCCTTACTGCTAAGCTGATAGTTGGCTTTCGCATTAATATCATAAAAATAAAGAATGCTTTTATTCAGGTTGGTATCTTTTGAAAGCTTTAAGAAAAGATCCGCATAGGTTCTGCGGGCGCTTATCATGAAGGATCCTTTATCTTTTACGATGGGCCCTTCTACATTTATGCGTGATGCAATTAAGCCAACACCTCCGCTTACCTTATATTCTTTACTATTGCCATCGTTCATTTTTATATCTAATAAAGAAGAAAGACGACCGCCATACTGAGCCGGCATATCGCCTTTATATAAGGTAACATCTTTAATAGCATCAGAATTAAATGTAGAGAAAAAACCGAGCAGGTGAGAAGCATTATATACCGTAGCGCCGTCCAGCAGTATCAGGTTCTGATCTGCGTTGCCACCGCGAACATAAAAGCCCGACTGTCCGTCACCGCCGGATTTTACACCCGGTAATAATTGTATGGTTTTTAAAACATCTTTCTCACCAAAGATCACAGGAACATTTTTTATTTCTTCAACAGATAATGACTGCACTCCCGGCAGGGTTCTTATGATATTATCCCTACTTCTTCCCGATATGGTTATCGCCTGCAGCGTTGCTCCTCCCGGTGTTAGATTGATGGGTTTATTAATATTTTTTGTAAGGGAAATTTCAATGGTATCATTGGCATAGCCGGAGAAGCTTGCTACTAAAGTATAATTTCCTCGCGGTGCCGTCAGCGAAAAGAAGCCATAATCGTTGCTTATGGCCCCAAAACCACTTTGCTCAAGCAAAATAACACTGGCGCCTATCAATATTTCGCCTGTTTTTCCGTCTTTGATAGTGCCACTTATTGTATGTTGCTGGGCTATGGACAAAAAGCCATCAGATAAAAATAAAAGCAGGAAAGCTATTTTAAACATGTGATTGGTTGATTACAAAAAGATGAAATTAGTTGGGAAGATCGTTTTCTTTCCGGCAATACTCTTGCCGGGCCTACTTCGGTTACTTAAAAAATCTAACAGGAGTGGTGTTATGTTCATAGAAAAACCTGGTGAATACATTTTTAAAACGAAATGCTTTGTAAAGATGGTGCACAACTTAACAGGAACAATCAGATTATGTTTTTGAAAGTTGTATTCTTATTTAACCACTAATGAATTTTACAAACTCATGGCTTTTTCCCATCGTTTTGAAAAAAAGTTCTTTTGAAACAAATGGAAGATTCTAGTAAACTCAACGCAGGAAAGGACTGGCAGCCATGCAAGCGATAGTCATAAAAAATAAGGCAAGGATGGGCAGACACGAAAATTTTGTTAAAACAATTTACACAGGCTAATAAACATTGTTTGATGCAGAAGGGCCGGGGACATTATGTATTGTGATTTTTTTATCAGCTATTACTTTTCTTTGTAAAGTTGTAAATAATTCCTGCAGCATTGGCCGAGGCATTACCGCCCAGCGATAGTAAATTTTTTAATTCAGCATAATCTTTTTCTATTCGTTCTCTTTTAAGTGTATCGAACAAAATTCCTTTTAGTTCATGGGAAATATTTTCAGGGGTAAGGTCATTTTGAATCAATTCTTTTACAATTTCTTTATCCATAATTAAGTTTACGAGACAAATGTATTTAAGCTTAACCAGGCGCTTTGCAATTTCATAAGATACCTTTCCGGCTTTGTAACATACAATTTCCGGTACGCCAAAAAGCGCTGTCTCTAACGTAGCCGTACCCGAAGTTACTATGGCAGCATTTGCTTTCATCAGCAATGCATAAGTGCTGTCAGCAACCACTTCTACATTGTAATATCCTTCTAAAAAAGAAGTGTAAAATTCATCTTCAATGGAAGGCGCTTTTGCAACAATGAAATTATAATCAGGAAAATTTTTAGAAGCTTCAAGCATAATGGGCAGCTTCGCTTTTATTTCCTGCCTGCGGCTGCCCGGTAATAACGCAACCACTTTTTGAGCCCGTCTTACCGTTCGGTTTTCCTTTTCAAATTTTTCAATTACATCTACCAAAGGGTGACCTACATAATCTACTTCATAATTCCACTTTTTAAAAAATTCTTTTTCAAAAGGAAGGATCACAATCATTTTATCTACAAATCTTTTTATGGTTTTTACCCTGCTTTCTTTCCATGCCCACACCTGCGGCGAAATGTAAAATATATTTTTGAAGCCATGCTGGTGCGTCCATTTGGCAATCCTTAAATTAAATGCAGAATAATTGATCAGCACCACCGCATCGGGCCGGAAGCTTTCAATATCTTTTTTACAGAATTTTAAATTCTGCATAATCGTTGACAGATTTTTTACCACTTCTAAAAACCCCATAAAGGCGAGATTTTTGTAGTGCTTTGCCAGCGTAGCTCCTGCAATGCGCATCTTATCGCCTCCCCAGGCTCTTATCTCAGCGGCATTATCCAGTTTTTTTATTTCCCTGATAAGATTGCTACCGTGCAAATCCCCGGACGCTTCTCCGGCAATGATGTAATATTTCATACTGCTATAGTCCTATGTAGCTTTAAAGATAATGAGAAATGCGAAGGTAGCGATCGCAACTCAATAGATTCAGCTACGCAGATTTGCTTGTAAATGGATGATTTGAATTGCAATAAAGATTATTATTTCTACAACACTTCCCCGAGGTATTAAGATTTACTTAAATAGTGTTATGTCCATGACTTTTTTTCGCCATTTTATTACACTAATTACTTTTTAATAATACCGATTTACTAATATGTACGCAATTCGATAATGCCATGTTGAACTCGCGTTTTTCAAAAGTTCATGGTTTCGGCCAGGCCCCTTTCTTTTTCAGTTAAAACGCCTTTATCTTTTACCAGTAGCGTGCCCTGCACATATTTTTCGTCATGTTGTGAGGCATCTAATCCCATTTCTTCTTCGGCCTTACTTACTCTCATTGGCATCACCCAATTGATAAACTTAAATATACCATAAGAAGCCGAGAAGCTATAAGTAACCACAATTGCCAATCCCTTTAATTGTGTAAAGAAAAATGCAGGATTGCCATAGAACAACCCATTATTGCCGCCGCTATTGATATTTTTCGTTGCAAATATTCCAGTCATTATCATACCGACAATACCGCCAATACCATGACATGGGAACACATCCAGCGCATCATCTAAAATTGATTTTGACTTATAATAAACAGCAACATTGGAAATAAGAGCAGCTATTGCCCCGATGAATATGCTTTGCGGTATCGCAACAAAGCCTGCGGCAGGCGTTATAGCAACCAATCCCACTACAGCACCTATGCAAAAACCAAGCACCGAGGGCTTCTTACCCTTAAGCACGTCAAAAAACATCCATGCAAGACCTGCCGCGGCTGCCGCAGTATTGGTAGTAGCAAAGGCCGAAACTGATAACGCATTTGCGGCACCTGCGGAACCTGCATTAAAGCCAAACCAACCAAACCATAGCAATCCGGTTCCGATTAATACATACGGGATATTTGCTGGAGGAATTTCTGTACGCTCAAGATGCACCTTTCTGCGTTTTAAGACGATAGCCCCGGCTAAAGCAGCGCAACCCGCTGAAATATGAACGACAGTGCCTCCCGCAAAATCAAGCACGCCCATTTTAGCTAAAAATCCATCCGGATTCCATGTCCAGTGCGCAAGCGGTGAATACACGAAAAGACTGAACATAACGATAAACAATATGTAAGAAGAAAAACGAATTCTTTCTGCAACCGCACCTACAACCAGACTGGGTGTTATGATAGCAAACATAAGCTGAAACAAGGCGAATAAAGTTAGCGGAATGGTAGGCGCCAGGCTCCAGGGAGCGCCGGAAGCCACGCCTTTAAAAAACATGTGTGAGAAAGGATTGCCAATAAAACCGCCAATAGAATCTCCGAAACATAAGCTATAGCCAACGGTAACCCATAGAATGCTGACCACTCCGGTTGTTACAAAACTTTTGATCATTGTGGACAAAACATTTTTTCTATGGACCATGCCACCATAAAAGAAGGCAAGCCCCGGTGTCATCAAGAAAACCAGCGCGGTTGCCACGATCATCCATGCAATGTCTGCAGAATTATATTTTCCTCCGTCACTAAAATTAGCAAACGAAGGAATGAAAATTGAGGCAATGGCCACCATCATTAATGCAGTAAACGGAATTGCTTTACCCCAGGATATTTTCTTCATGTTTAAAAAAATTTATTAAAATTAGCTAAATTAGACTGTTTAAAGATTTTTAAAACATATATTTATTTTTTTTATATTATACCAAACACTTAATATATTGATTATTAGCTCATCAGAATTTGTGTTATTATTTTTATATATTTTTTTATAAAATTTTTTTATATTATTAATATTTATATATAATCTTCACTTTGATGAATATTTTTACCTTCCACGGACTTTCCTAACTAGTCAGTAGTCTATCCATCGTTAGGCAATTTTTATTTATTAATATTTAATTTTATCACACGTCTGTGAGTACTTATTTAAAACAAGTATATTTAGCTAAAACTATGGTAGTTACAGTTGATGAAAATATTAGGCTGGAAATAGCTTCTGAGAAATTTGCAACGCCATTGTTCAACCTGGTAAATAATAACAGGCAATACCTGTCAGAATTTTTGCCTTGGGTTGAAAATATGCAATCTGTTGAAGATAGCAGGCAATACTTAAAGAATTGCGAGCTTCTGCAGGAAGAGGGCAAAGAGGTGAGCTTTATAATATTATTAAACAGTAGGGTAGCTGGAAGAATTGGTTTGCATCATTTAAATCTGCAAAATAGAATAGGGTCGATTGGCTATTGGATCGATAAAAGCGCACAAGGAAAAGGAATCATCACGAAATCCTGCATTAAATTAATTGATCATGGATTCCGGGAAATGCTTCTAAACAGAATTGAAATTAAAGCATCTGTAAAAAATTTTAAGAGCCAGGCGATACCAATAAAATTAAATTTCACAAAAGAAGGAATTTTAAGACAAGCGGAATTTGTAAACAATGAATTTATCGACTTGTTTTTGTATTCCATGTTGAAAGAAGAATGGATAATGAAAAAGTAGATTATTAATCTGAAAAAAAAATACGAAAAATCAGGTTGTCACCTGAGCAAAGTAATCACACCGGTATATAATTTTTTTTGCCTCTTGGTATCGATGATGTAAACATATACGCCTGCCGGCATTGGTTGTCCTTTAAAGGTTCCATCCCAGGGCTGGCGATAGCCAACAGAGTGGAAGACCATTTGCCCAAAGCGGTTGAATACTCTTACATCGGAGTTAGAATACAGATTTAAAAAAGCAATTCCCCAGGTATCATTCAGGCCATCATTATTGGGTGTGAAGGCATTGGGGATTTCCGGTTCGGGCAAGATCTTTACATTAACTACTGAACTGTCTTTGCAACCACCGGTCCCTGTTGCCGTAAGCGTATAAGTGATATCATCCAATGGCGTACAGGTAGGTTGAAGAATGGTTGTATTATTAAGGTATAACGAAGGGAACCAATTAAATGCCAAATCACTGCCTGAAGCAGTTGCCGGTATTTTCCCGCTCTCACCTTTTAGTAAATATATATCGGTGCCTGCGTTTACTTTTGGAGATGCAACAATCGTTATCTGCTGCGAGCCGGAATCTACGCAACTATTTGCGGCAGCAAACGCGTAGTAAATGGTAGCGGTTCCGGCGCCTGCCAACTTTGGGTCAAACAAACCATTAGTTGAAACACCTGTTCCGGCATAAGAAAAACTTCCCGTGAGATCACCAACTGCAGCGAATGGTGTAATGGAAAAGGGCGCAGAATTATCACACACAGGAGCAATCGGCTTGTATTGAATTTGTGGCGCACGAAGTACACTCACCTGCTGGCTCAATTCCGACTTGCAGGAAATACCTGAGAAAGCAATCATTTTTATCGTAAAGGAAGAATCTGCTGAAGTGATCGCCGGCGGGTAATCATGGCTGTATAGTTTGCCTGGATAAGGCGTTTCATCTACGGTGGAATCACCAGGAGAATCTCCCCAAAATAATCGCACTTGCGTAACCGAGCCAAAATCAACTAAGGATTGGTTGGTTAACTGAACGACCTTGTTGCTGCACAAATCTGCCGGATTCGTAACGTCAAAAACAGCTTTTGGAAATGCTCCGTTAACGGTAAATATTTTACCAACACTATCTGTACAACCTTTGCTGTTGGTAACTTTCAGTTCTACCGGGTAATTTTCTGCTGCAGAATAATGATGTGAAGGATTTTGTGCTGATGAAGTGTTTGGGTTGGAGGACTGTGCATTCGGATCGCCGAAGTTCCAGGCATAAATAAACGGTAACGTGCTGCTGTCATTCGTATAGCTGCTATCGGTAAATTGCGCCAATGCATCGTGAAGACAGATTTCCGGCGTAATGAAATTGATCTTTGGATGCGGATACACTCTAATGGCCACACTATCTATGGAAGCGCAGCCGGGGTTACTTTCAAACGCAGTTTTTATATAGTAAGTATGCACCTGCGAATTGGCCGAATCGTTGGTTAAATGCACTAAAGGCGAAGAGGAGCTGGCGTCGCTCAATCCTGTTGCGGGAAACCATGAATATATATAACTTGAATTTGGCGGCCCGCCGACGCGAACCGTATCGGCAGGACAAATACTTGCTGAGTGTCCGGCATAGGAAGGCGGCATTTCTGTATATACGATCACATTTTTTATCGATTGATTATCGTTGTATCCCCCGGTGCTGGCAGTAAAACCGAGATAGCCTTTAAAGTTAAACAACTGGTAGCCGCCGACCATGAAAATCCCATTTACGAAAACCTGTATGTTTCCTTTGTTGTAGGTAATCTCAGCATGATTATAATTAGGTGAACGAATAAAAGACAAAGTGCCGGCCAGGTTATCTACTGTCGGCTGATCAGAGCATTCGTCATAACCGCTTCCCCAGCGTATCTCCACTTTGGGCATCGCATAATGAACTGTAGTGGGATCGTAAGGAATGCAATTGTTCCAGGTATCAAAACAAACTTTCAAACCATTCGCAGTTCCGGGAATACCCAACCCTCCGCCAACTACAACACCGGTGGGTGGCACGTCGAGAAAACAAAAGGCAAGTCCGTCTGCACCAGTGCCATCGTAAAGGCGGAAATCAAATTCTGCTTTCCATTGGCTGCAAATTGAAAGGTTGATAGGTTGATTAAAAAATGCGGCGCCGCTGGGTTGATTAAAAGGACATACAAGCAGTTCAGAATCGCCGGTGCCTGTTATATTGGTTACCTTTGCGGCACCCTGCAAATTCCAGCCGGAAGTGTTCATTGGTGAACCTGTCAATTGAGCAAAAACATAATTCTGTCCAAAGGTGTGATGGGTGAAAAAGAAAAGCGACAAAAAGAAAAACAGCGTTTTGATAAAGTATTTATATGGAAGCAATGACCATAAATTAATTATTAAAAAATAATGAAGTAAAGATACAGGCTATTCAATCCAAATTTTAAAAGGTATTGGAAAAGGAAAGGCTTTTTTATTGGTTTTCAAGTGTTGCGGGTTTCGGTTGCGTTACATAAATTTCAACAATAGTACCGGCGACGCGGTTGCAAATACCCATAAAACTCATGCGCCTCGCGGTATTTTCTTCAGGACCGGGAACCGTTACATAAGGACTTGCTGCCACTAAAAAACAACGAGCCGATAATTATTTAAGGGCACCTAAATTGCTTTTATGAGAGATCACATTTACTGTTTTCTGCAGGGTCATCAAACAAACAATATTTACATGCATCCTGGCAAAACCTATTGTTTTTTAAAACGGGTCAGGGCTAATTTAACGCTTCCGTTTTTTAGCAACATTTCCTTAGCTGCTGAATAATCTTCCATTCCTGTTTTTTCCATCAGCATCCTTACGCTGCGATCCGTCATCTTTTCGTTTAGCAATTTCATGTTGACCATGCGATTGTCTTCAACCCTTTCACATTGTATCATTACAGTAGTGCTGATCATGTCAAGTATCATTTTTTGCGCTGTGCCGCATTTCATCCTGGTGCTTCCCGCTAAAACTTCAGGGCCGGTTATCACTTCAACTTTATGTTCGGCGTAACCGGCAATGGGTGAGCCGGGGTTGCTAACGATACAACCTGTAGTGATATTTCTTTTTTGACATTCCATCAACGCGGCCAATACAAAAGGAGTCGTTCCGCTCGCGGAGATCCCAACAACAATATCTGCCTCAATAATTTTTTCTTGCTGCAGCATTTTCCATGCTGCAGCAGTATCATCTTCCATACCTTCTAATGCCTCCACCAATCTATCTACGCCCCCGGCTAAAATCACATTGAAAACCCCAGGTTGTATTCCAAAGGTGGTGGGCAATTCCATAACATCAAGAACAGACAAGCGACCTCCACTTCCCGCGGCAACATAGAACAGGCGGCCACCGGCTTTTAGTTTTTGAACAATTTTCCGGATCAGTTCATTGATTGCCGGTAATGATCGTTCAACTGCAAGCGCCACCGTTTTATCCTCCCGGTTTATATTAGCAGTAATTTCCTCCACCGGCATTTTTTCGAGGTGCCGGTATTTTGAAGGTTGTTCCGTGATTTTATTCATCCTGATATTTTAAGTAAAGAGATTTTAAAAAACTACGATATTTCATTACAACACTGTTTGATGTTTACATGACTTCATACTGATTTAATGCGAAGTCAAATAGTTTTTCCTGGATAAAAATTACACAAAAACTGGTTGCATTAGTTATAAACATTTATCACAAGCATACCTTCATTCATACTACGCACAGGCTTGAGCTACTGAATCCGTAAAAAAAAGCAGATCAATATAAGAAAAATTAACGCTAAAGATTTCATAACTGTAAGTTATTGGTAATGGGAAATACTAAACTAATAAAAAAAGTCCAACGAAATTCTTTGTTATGCATCAATGCGAAGCATTCTTTTGAAAGAATCGCGGTGAAATGAAGAAACAAGATGGCAGCTTTTTTTTATTAAAAATAAATTTGCGTAACAATCATCACAAGATTTTATGAACTTTAAGGAGACGGTGTTACTTTATTTATTTGCGACGCTGCTAAATTTTTCCTAATTAAATTATATTTGAAGAGCACCGTAAATGGAAAGTGGGGATTAGCGTTACCCTTAGTACTTATAAAATTTTTAAGGAGAAAGAATATATGAAAGACAATAATGATTTTAAAAGCGGCTATTCAGAAGTGAATGGGCTAAAAATGTATTATGAAATTTACGGACAAGGTAAACCACTTGTTCTTATCCACGGCGGAGGTTCTACTATACAAACATCCTTCGGCAGAATTATTCCCTTGCTCGCCAAACACCGCCAGGTGATCGGCGTAGAATTGCAGGCACACGGCCACACAAGCGACCGGAACACCGAACTTTCTTTTGAACAGGATGCTGATGATGTAGCGGCACTGCTCGATAATCTCAGCATATCAAAAGCAGATTTTTTGGGTTTTAGCAACGGCGGCCACACACTTATTGAAATTGCCCTTCGGCACCCGGGCCTGGTTAACAAATTGATACTGGCTTCCACCTTTTACAAAAGGAGCGCGGTAGTTCCGCAATTTTGGGATGGATTTAACGGAGCAACTCTGCACCAGATGCCTGAGGTGTTACAAAACGGTTATCTGGCGGCAAATAACGACCCTGCAGGACTGCAGAATATGTTTAACAGAGATGTTCAAAGAATGAAAACTTTCAGGGGCTGGAGCGATGAGCAAATGCGGTCCATAAAAGCGTCCGTTCTGGTAATTAATGGG
The DNA here is from genome assembly GCA_963823305.1 of uncultured Chitinophagaceae bacterium. Lineage (GTDB taxonomy): Bacteria > Bacteroidota > Bacteroidia > Chitinophagales > Chitinophagaceae > Ginsengibacter. Next base: position 469,598 of record CAWGLC010000003.1, on the reverse strand, counting down.
AACAATGATGTAGGCACTCCTGAACATGCCGTTGAAATGTACCGGCTAATTGCGGATTGCGAGTTAGCCATTTTCCCTGGTGGCCACGGTGATTATCTGGGAGCGATTGAAACTCTGGGTGATAATGAATGGTCAAAATTCAATGCAACTCATTTAGTTGAACAGTTCCTTGACAAATAAAATGTTTGTCCAAACCGGCAGAGTTTTATCATGGAGATTTTAAATAGAAAGAAATTTGAAGACCTTCCTGTTTTTTTAATCATTCTCCAAATAATTTTTTTGAATAAATAGTTTGATCACAAAGAGATTTCAAGAATTTCCTTAGAAAAGAATCAATTGTTTTTGCAGCTAAAATAATCGCGAGCATTTTCATAAAAGAACGGTAACAACTGGTCGTTTGACTATCGATACGTGAACTAATAGTAAGAAATTGTTGTTACTCAAAGTATCTGATTAGATTTGTTGTATGCCCTTAACGCTTTATTACCAGATAATTTATTTATTCCTTATGGCTTTGCCAATAGCTTGCATAGCGTGGACCGTTACTCATGAGGAAGTATTTAGGGAACCAAGAGAATACTGCGAACGCCGGTGCAAAACGGGCCGCACATTGCTCACCCGGAAAATATTTTACTTATTTACCTGCGAATATTGTTTCAGCCACTACGTCACATTATTCTTTTTAATTATTACCCGCTTCCACTTGCTTTATTTCGACTGGAGAGGTTATATAATTGCTTTTTTTGCATTAGTATGGATCGCAAATATTTACATGAGTTTGTTTGGTTTTATAAGGGTAGGAATGAAAAAAGAAAATTTTGAAGCGAAAATTAAGGAAGTAGAATATAAAGATTGTGAAGATGATGTTGACAAGAAAAAAAAGAATTGATTCCGGCACCATTCTATCGCATGGTTTTGCAAAATATATAATGTTGATAATTGAGAAATAATATTAAGCCCACAATCCTGTGTGTAACTAACGTTTACGGCTAATTGTAATTTTATTTCAATGAATTATGAATTATTAAGAATGAAGACATCTTTTCTTTTCGAAAGATTTCTAAGGCAGTTAGACCGCCTGTCACCAGGAAATTTGTTGTATGACACAGATGGCCTTTTGCCAATCGAAGTACTTTTATCTCTTTTAATGTGTTTATGAGTCACATTGCGATTTGGAGCATTGCCCTGATATCTATCTCCGGGATAATAATACGTCCTTTTAAATTACCGGAGGCAGTTTGGGCTGTAGCAGGCGCGGTTGCCTTAATGTTATTTAAGTTACTGTCGCCGAAAGATGGATTAGCCGGCATTATTAAAGGCACTGACGTTTATTTATTTTTAACAGGCATGATGTTGCTTGCAGAAACGGCACGTGAAGAAAAGCTTTTCGACTGGCTTGCGGCGCATGCAACCAACCTGGCGCGGGGATCTTCCAAAAGGCTTTTTGTTCTGATGTATCTTTCGGGAATACTGGTTACTATTTTTTTGTCAAATGATGCCACTGCCGTTGTACTAACGCCAGCCGTGGCCGCAGCCGCTAAACCTGCCAAAATAAAAAATCCACTACCTTATTTGTTGATCTGCGCTTTCATTGCTAATGCTGCTTCATTTGTGCTGCCCATTTCTAATCCTGCCAACCTGGTGATCTATGGAAACCATATGCTGCCGCTGCTTCAGTGGCTGTCGCAATACCTGCTACCATCCGTCATTTCCATAATCGTAACTTTTGTAACATTGTATCTTATTCAAAGGAAAAAATTAAACCAAAAGCCAAAAATAAAGGTAGACATACCGCCGCTTTCAAAAGGCGGTAAAACTGCTTTGGCAGGGATAGGTACTACCGCACTCGTTTTACTTGCATCATCCGCACGGGATATTCAGCTTGGTTTGCCAACCTTTATTACAGGGCTATTGACGACGGCTGTTGTACTTGTAATTGCAAAAAAAAATCCGCTGCTAATTGTCAAAGGCGTTTCGTGGTCGGTATTGCCGCTCGTTGCCGGCTTATTTATCCTTGTTGAAGCGCTCAATACTACAGGGCTAACACAAACACTTACCAATATGCTGCATCATGGTATTGATGAATCGCTTGCTGCCTCCGTTTGGATAAGTAGCGCCGTTATTGCTTTTCTATGTAATTTGGTGAACAACCTGCCCGCGGGACTTTAGCCGGCAATGTTATACAATCAGGCCACGTTCCTGCGATTATAAAAAATGCTGTTCTAATCGCGGTAGACCTCGGACCAAATTTATCTATTACAGGTTCTCTTGCAACCATACTTTGGCTGGTTTCTTTAAGGAAGGCCAACATAGAAATAAGTGGCTGGCTTTTTTTCAAAACCGGCGTCATCGTAATGACTGTGACATTATTTTTTACAATAATCTCGCTTTGGTTTTGAAATTTTCTTGTTTACAAACGGGAGCTCGCATTAGTTGTCGCGCCTTAAACTCGCCGGCATTTTTACGGCATTATTAGCAGGATAATAAGGCATCAAAGGATAGCCGCTGCTTCGTTCAGCGCTAATGCTACCCGAAATAGAAAAAGTTTTTGCGTCATTGACATACATAAGGCCAAGGGATACTGAAGGATGAAGGTCAAAGCCATTAGGACTTAGCATATTGCCCGGGTATATTTTATTGAAATTGCTGTTGGTAAAGGACCGGTTAAAATTTAGGTAAAATGGTGTAACCCCTATGCCTGCAAATGCATAAAAATTATTATTTAACCTGCGATTTAACTGGAGCTCAAGTGGCATGGCAACAATTGATGCGCTACTTCCTTTGAAAAACAGGACACCGGTTGATAAACCCTCGTAGGTGCTCAAAAACCATTTACGCGGGGCAATGCTGTCATGATTGATGGCATTATTCGTCCGGCCTTGTTCTTGCAGATAATCAGCATTGCCGGCCGGTAAGATTGTTTGCGACTTCACTCCCATAACAAAAAAGAAACTGCCGAATAATAATATGATGCGCATAACTGGGAAATTAGAACATAAAAATACGATTTCTGTTGTATTATACCTGCATAAAATTTGCACAATTAAAATACGCAATGCCTGAAAAAGTTCCTTTCATATAAAAGGAGCGTGAAGACTATAACGGAAACGGTTAGTTGTAATTTTAAAATTTTATTATCTCAATCAAACGATCTACGATTAGCAGTGTTTGCTGCATTTTTTTGAACAATTGATGGTCAGCTTTGTCTCCGTTTTTATGCATGAATGTAATTTGATAAATATAGATTTGCATTGTTTTGCTCCGCATCCATCGTAGATTTTATAACAATTTTTTTGCATATGCTTCAACGATATCCATCCGATAAAAATCTACATTTAACAACTCATATGCGTCTTATGGCTTCTTAACCTGATAATATTGAGATGAAATTAATTAGTATGAAAAGGTTTTCGTGTAGGTCAATCCTGGGTATTGTATTGGTGTGTGCATCCGCCATAGTACATGCACAACCCGCAGCAGGCACCTATGATTGGAAGGGTTATTCCAATGGTATAAAAGCAACCAGTTCAGACGTGACACCTGCAATGTGGGTGATCGGTAATGGCTTTACGGCTGTTACAGAAGGCGATGGTGCAGGAGGTGCTATAAGAGTTATCATTGATAGCAGCCTTAATACATCTGCATTACGGTTTGACAAAACAGGATCTTCATCTGTAATCAGCACTGCCGTATTTAAAAGTACTAACGGAAGCCCTTTTGAACTGAAACAATTTTCTTTCTGGCCAACAGGTGAAACTATCTCAGGCACTGCCACCATTACCGCCAAAAAGAAAGGTGTTGTTTTGGATAGCGTGACTGCGCATTATTCTGCCTCTACGCCCGTAACAAAGGTTCCGGTAGATGTTTCGGCAAACAAAAATTTTCACAACATTGACGAGGTGGTATTTACCGGCTTTGGCCCCGGTATAATGCTCGATGCTATTGTTATAGATACTGCAGTTATAATATTGCCCGCTGATTTGTTATCTTTTAACGCGAGCCAGGCATCATCCGGTGTTCTTTTGCAATGGAGCATGGCTGCGGAACACGATAATAATAATTTTACGATAGAGCGCAGCAATGACGGTTCTTCGTTTACGACTATCGTTAGTTTGCCGGAAAAAAATGTTGGGGAAGGCAGGACAAATTATTCATACACAGATTTGAATCCATCGAATGGAGATAATTACTACCGGCTGTTACAGTACAAAGTTGATGGCACAGTAGAGAGTCTGGGAACGAAAAAAGTTATGATCAAAGACTTCCACAGCGCCTATATTTATCCAAATCCTGTCACTTCAAACCAGGTTACGGTTTATCTTGGGCATAGTATTACGAGACCGGTGCTATACCAGGTAGCAGATATGAACGGCTCTATCGTTCAGAAGGGGATATTGACCAATTCGGTGGAAACCATTGGCGTCGATCACCTTGCCAAAGGTCTGTATGTTCTAAGGTTAAATACGGGCGAAGCAATAAAACTCGACAAGAAGTAGTTATACTTCCGGCAGATCGATAACATAATTTCGTCACACGTTGACGCTCCTTTATTTTTTTTTAAAATATTTGTATCATTGTATTCAAAACATCCGGGAGATGTATTGCTTGCATTACGAAATAAACTTTGTTTCTGAAACCTTCTTACCATAAATTATCTTTTCTTATTTTAATTATTTTTCTTGTTCCATTGCAGGGACGCAGTCTTGGTGTGCTCACTCATGAAGCAATTATCGATGCTGAATGGGATAGAGTTATTGTACCGCTTCTTAAATTGAAATATCCTTCAGCAACGCCGGATGAGCTCAAGACTGCGCATGCTTATGCTTACGGCGGCGCCGCCGCTCCTGACATGGGTTATTATCCTTTTGGAAGCCATCTTTTTACTAATCTTGTGCATTACGTACGCAGCGGCGACATGGTAGATGCATTAATAAAAGATGCCGGTAATTTAAATGCCTTTGCCTTTGCCGTTGGATTTTTATCTCACTACGATGCCGATAATTATGGGCATCCTCTTGCGACCAACCGCAGTGTGCCTCTTGTATATCCCAGGATGAAAAGCAAATTTGGTGACGACGTTACGTATGGTGATAATAAAATTTCACACCTTAGAATGGAATTTGGCTTTGATGTATTGCAAACGGCAAAAGGTAATTATGCATCAAAAGCTTATCACGATTTTATTGGTTTTAAGGTTGACACTGCTTTATTAGCACAAGCATTTTTTGAAACTTACGGACTTGATATTGACAACGTTTTCAATAATCATTTATCATTCTCGGTTGAGATATTTCGTTTTATGGTCGCCAGTGTTTTCCCTGTCATAACCCGCACAGCATGGGCAACCAAAGGGAAAAAAGCATTTGAAAAAGATAAAACGATCACCACCAAAAAGTTCAGGTACAAAATGCGCATACGGCAATACAACAAGGAATATGGTAAAGGTTATAAACGCCCCGGATTTTTCCCTGAAGTGTTATCTTTTTTTATACGGGTTATACCTAAAGTGGGCCCGATCCGTGCGTTGCATTTTAAGACGCCGACACCGCAAGCTGAAAAATATTTCGATGAAAGCTTCGACACCATCTTGCTGCATTATGATGCGAGCCTGCTACTGGTAAAGCATGGGTATAAATTCACATTAGAAGACGAAGATTTCGATACCGGAAAGCCTACAGGTCTTTGTGAATACAATCTTGCAAATGATACATACAATACCTGGCTGTTCAGGCTTCAGCGTGATAAATTTAAAAATGTGACAACCGGCATACAAAAAAATATCGTTTCATTTTATGTAAACATAACTCCGCCAAAGCAAACAAGACATGCCGAAAAATGCATGGCATTGTACCATGCATTTGATGCTATCAAAAATATTCATGTCATTACGCACGAGTAAAGAAAAGTAAAGGCTTTATTTCGTTCCCTTTGAATGAGACACAAACCTCCAATTGCGAAAGCAACGCTAACAAATATGTATAAGCTTATGGTTCGTTGAGCAGATTGCCACAATGATAAAACCAAATAAGGGACAAAGACACAACCGAAGGAAGCTTTTACATGATTGTTGGACCAACCAATTTTGCAATAAAGAAAATTGCAGACAAAATCATCAAACACGTCAAACGCAAAAAATTCCGGCATCGTTTCGGGATTTAGGCAGAATTTCTACCTGCGTTTATAATACCAAATGAACAACGCATCGCCAGCTTTTCATAAGTATCTTTTAAATTATTCTCAACCATTCTTTTTCTATTTCCCTAATATTTGCAATTGCAAATTGCTGAATGGTAACCAACGGCAAAACAATTTTTTCACTCATGCTTATGGATTGCTGTTCTACGGGATAATCTGCCATCAGTTCATTATTCCCCGTTAGCTGAAAAAGATATTTTTTTGTGAGCTTATATTCTTCATAGATCATATTCCATATCTCTACCATATTTTTCTTCTTTGGATAAATATTCTGTCAAGGGGAAAAAACATTTCTTCATTGCCATTTCGCAATTATCAATCAGCGTTTTAAAAAAAAACGAATTTTGATATAGGTTTTTCAACTCTCCCAATTTTTCTTCCTCTTCCATTTTTTGTAAGGCGGCGCCTACGCCATAATAAGCCGGTACATTTTGTTTAATCTGGCTCCACGCACCTACGAAAGGTATAGCCCTTAGATTTTCAAGACTTAATTTGCGGCTCCCTTTTTGCAGGACTGCTGCCAATATTGGTTTCGCTGTAAAATTTTAAAGGGCTTATATGAATTAAATAATCCATAAATTCCGGGATGATTTTTTAAATGCAGTATATGCATTGAAAGCCTGCGTCAGAAAGTTCCTGCAATAAACTTCTTCTTCTTTCTGCAGGGTAATATGCCTGTTGGAAAATATATCATTTGAAATACCGGCATGCAACAATTGCTCCATATTATATTGCGCCGAATCCATAGTTCCAAAATTAGAACTCACAGTTTGTCCCTGTATGGTTAACTGTATTTCTTTGTTGGAATATTTTTTCCCATTGAAGCATAAAATTTATGCGTTTTTCCACCGCCACGTGCCGGCGGGCCGCCGCGACCATCAAAAAAAATAACATCAATACCATATTCTTTTGAAACTGTAGTCAGCTCTTCTTTGGCTTTATAAATACTCCAGTTGGCCATTAAATATCCACCATCTTTTGTGCCATCAGAAAAGCCAAGCATGATCGTCTGGGTGTTATTCTTCTTTTGCAGATGTTGGCGGTATACTTCATTTTCATACAATATTCCTACGATGGAAGCTGCATTTTTCAAATCATCAATTGTTTCTATCAGCGGAACAATATCTACGTTCATTTCTTCTTTTTTCCATCCGGATAATATAAACAATCCATACATTTCCAGCACGTTCAAAGCACTGCTGCTATGGCTTATAATGTAACGGTTACACCCTGGTCGCCGTTATATTCCTGGATAGTTTTTATCGCCTTATACTTTCAATAGTATCTTTGATAATTCGATCCTTCAAATCGAGTTGCAATATTGCTTATTCATTTTTTGTAAGAAATTCTATCTTTTTATCTTCACTTAATTTTAGATAACTCAGCCGGGAAATTAGCGTTTGAAGCAACCATCGCCTCAAATACTTTTTTATGGATCGAGCTTTCCTGGCGTATATCAAGAGAAGCAAAATGCAAACCGAATACATCCACTTTATTAATCAGGTTATCCACCAATGACAGAAACAATCCATTATGCTGATAGATCAATATTTCTCTTATGCTATTTAGTACATCAAGAATCTCCTCTTTGTTAAGCGTGTTCGGTTGCCCGGGAATAAAAATATTATTGTACAATTGTTTTTCCAAGTTCGGAAGAACGAACATCAACACCTTTGAAAGTAAGTCTGCGCTTAATTTTCGTATTTCAAGATAATAGCATTTTATAATTGCTGCCACGCAATGCATCGGCAACTTTTAAAGTGATCTCAGTATTTACAAAAGGATTTCCATCTCTGTCGCCACCTGGCCAAAAGCCCATTTTTATAACGGGATTGTTTTCATGAAAGGCATCCGGAAATTGGTTTCTTAAAAATGAAACAATTCTGCCCGCGGCTGAAAAAAATACATTTTCAAGATACCAGATCAGGCTTAGTGCTTCATCGTACGGCGTTGGTTTTTCCTTTTTGAAAAATGGAGTTTTACCCAATTGCTGCAGATACATGTTTATTTGCGCCGCATTATTTTCTGCCAGTGATTTGGAAAGATCGTTGATAATTCCCAAAACTGATCCGGGATAAAATTGAGTAGGATGCGCTGTAAGAACCAATTCTACGGAAAAATTTTCAACTTTTTGGAAAGCTGTTTTTTTTTATTTGCCTGCGCTAACTTCGATCTCCAATTGCTTTAAAGTGCCTGCGCCGCCTGGTATCGTTTACATGCGGGAAAGCGGCATCTTCCAGTGCATCAAATAATACAACCTGTCGTTCTACAAATTGAATAAAACGAAACAGACAGATCTAGTTTTCATGCCTGCTTCGTTAAACGAAGTATGTCTTTTAAAAAACTCATCAACTATTTCCGCAGGACTTAATTTTTTCTTATAACCTTCTTCACAAATGTTTACAAATAAGCGATAATAATATTCCTGTTTTTTCAATGCGGTGAAATGGCAGTGAAGTAAAAAGACTATTATATAACTGAAACTTTATACCTACATAATTTTTAAAATGCTGCAAGCCACGTGATGCCTGGTTATCCATAATCAACTAAAAAATTAAATTAAAAAATGCAGCAATCGTATTAAAGAATGAAAATACTTTAAAAATTTCGTTTGATTTTCTCTTTTGGAAATCAGGGACGGTTAATGAAATCAGGCATTATACAACTAAAAAAAGATTTTATACAATAAAAAAAAAGATTGCCATTTTAATTTTTGCTTTGTTTTTAATGCATAAGTTCAAAATTTCTTGTTTACATTCAATTACTGTACATTCGCGCTCCATCGTGGTAAACTATAACATTCATATCAACCCGTTTATTTCTATCAGCAGTGATCTCCACTACTATTGCGACTATTATTACAACCCGCAAGGGTTAAATATTTCCATATAGTCCCTGGGCTTTTAGCTGTTTTAAAATTAACAGCTTCGTGCAATAGATTTTACATTCAACTTAGTAAACTTTAAATCATGCAGGTTTTAAAATTCGGCGGCACTTCTGTAGCAAATGCAAAAAATATAAACAGCGTTATTGCGATTATTGAAAATGCGATAAAAAATGATGCGGAAACAATTGTTGTTGTTTCAGCTTTGGGAGGTGTTACCGATGCCTTGCTGGAAGCAGCTACCCTGGCATCTGGCGGCGACATTTCTTATAAAGAAAGACTGCAGGAAATTGAGCATCGTCATCTTGACCGCAGTAAAAGAATTAATTCCGCTTGATCAGCAAAGCAGTGTGTTAAGCATGGTTAAAAAGCGCTGCAATGAAATTGAAGATATCTGCAATGGTATTTTTTTATTAAAAGAATTATCCCTTCGCACCAAAGATTCTATCATTAGCTACGGCGAATTAATATCATCGCAAATACTTGCCGCAAAATTAAAATCGAAGGGCATCGTAATACCTGGGAAGACGCACGGAAACTTATTGTTACCAATTCTGATTTTGGAAATGCAAATGTAGATTTTGCTGCTACTAATAAAAACATTCATGATTTTTTATCGTTCTGACATCAGGGCGTTTGTATGTTACCGGGTTTTATCGGCAAAGATAAAAATGGTAATACCACCACAATTGGAAGAGGCGGCTCTGACTATACCGCGGCCATACTGGGCGCCGCATTAGGAGCTTCGGTTGTTCAGATATGGACGGATGTTTCAGGCATGATGACCGCAGATCCAAGGTTGGTAACCAATGCTAAAATTATTCAGCATATTTCTTACCAGGAAGCCATGGAGCTATCGCATTTTGGTGCTAAAGTTATTTATCCGCCTACTATTCAGCCGTTAATGAATAAAGGAATTCCTGTTTGTATAAAAAATACTTTTATTCCCACCGACGCAGGTACGCTGATTCATAGTCATATAAAAATGAGAGGAAACACCATTCGTGGTATCTCAAGCATTAATAAGCTGGCACTTTTGAGCCTGGAGGGAACCGGGATGGTGGGAATACCGGGCTTTTCGAAACGATTGTTTGAAGCGCTGTCCAATGAAAAGATAAATGTGATTCTCATCACGCAAAGTTCTTCGGAGCATTCTATTTGCGTGGGCATTGAAGAAGCCAATGCTGACCGCGCGAAAGCAGCAATTGATGAAGCTTTTGCTTATGAAATTGAAATTAAAAAAGTTGAGCCGCTTGCCGTCGAAAAGAACCTTGCAATAGTTGCGCTGGTAGGCGATAATATGAAGAACCATCCTGGCATAAGTGGGAAAATGTTTGGTGTATTGGGAAGAAATGGTGTGAATGTAAGAGCGATTGCACAGGGATCGTCGGAAAGGAATATTTCAACCGTTATTGCAGTAGGCGATGTAAAAAAAGCAATTAATGTGTTGCACGAAGAGTTTTTTGAAACCACTTACAAGCAGGTAAATCTTTTCATAAGTGGCACAGGCAATGTGGGAAGTAAATTGCTTGCACAATTGAAACAGCAACAAAAACATTTGCAGGATCATCTTCGCTTACAGGTACGGGTAGCCGCAATTGCCAACAGCAGAAAAATGCTCTTTAATGATGAAGGCGATCGATCTTTCAGATTGGAAGGAACTGTTACAGGATTCGCAGCCCATGGAGAGAAAAATTTTATATCCACTATTCAAAAAAAGAATTTACGAAATTCGGTATTTATTGATATGACAGCTAACGAATCGTATCGCACAATCCTATACTGACTATCTGCAAAAAAGTATTTCTGTTGTTGCCTGTAATAAAATTGCCTGCTCTTCTTCTTATAGCTATTATAAAAAACTAAAAGATCTTGCAAGAGAATTTAACGCATTATTTTTGTTTGAAACTAATGTAGGCGCAGGCCTTCCTGTTATAGGCACTTTAAATGATCTTTTACGAAGTGGCGATCAAGTTAATAGAATTGAAGCAGTACTAAGCGGCACGCTCAATTTTGTTTTCAATAATTACACAGGCGAACAAACTTTTGCTGAAGTTGTAAAACAAGCTCAGGAAGAAGGATATACAGAACCTGACCCAAGGCTTGATCTGAGCGGAATGGATGTGATGAGAAAAATTATGATACTGGCAAGAGAAACAGGCGAAAAACTGGAAATGGAAGACATCAGCTAATGAATCTTTTATGCCGGCATCGTGTATGAAAGGAGATGTTGAGCATTTTTATAAAGAAATGGAAAAGCACGAAGAACATTTTTTAAATCTTTTGTCGGGTGCAAATGAAGCGGGGAAGAAATTAAAATTTGTTGCCAGGTTTGAAAATGGAAAAGCGGCGGTAGGTTTGCAGCATATTGATCCACAACATGATTTTTATCATTTGTATGGAAAAGATAATGCGGTGCTTTTTTATACCGACCGTTACAGAGAACAACCTTTGGTTATCAAAGGAGCGGGTGCAGGGGCCGAGGTTACGGCATCGGGAGTATTCGCAGATATTATCAGGGCTGCAGGCCCTTCCAACTGATTGTTAAGAAAAATAATTTTTCAAAATTAAATGAATTAATGGAAAATAAAGTATGATTAGCGGCACGGGATTCAAGTTCAATTAGGTAAGACGGTGAAAGTATCTGCTCCTGCCACTATTGCCAATATTGTCTGTGGCTTTGATGTGTTGGGTATGGCATTAAACAACCCGCAAGATATAATGGAACTTACTTTAAGCAGTGAGCCTGGCATCCGCATTGTTCACCATGACATTTATAACCTGCCTACAGTTCCTGAACAGAATGTTGCGGGGGTTGCCCTGCTGGATTTGATGCAGGAAATGGATGGCAAATATGGCTTTGATCTTGTCATCGAAAAACATATAAAACCCGGGAGTGGCCTTGGCTCCAGCGCAGCGAGTGCCGCTGGTGCGGTAGTTGCGGCAAATTATTTACTTGGGAATGTATTTTCTAAAGAAGACCTGGTTCGGTTCGCAATGGCGGGGGAGAAACTTGCTTCTGGTGTAAAGCATGCGGATAATATTTCTCCCGGAATATATGGCGGTGTTACGCTGATACGTTCGATTTTTCCCTTGGATATTATTTCGCTGGAAGCGCCACCGTTGTATGTAGCAGTTGTGCATCCGCAAATAGAAGTAAAAACTTCCGATGCGAGGGAGATACTGCGGAAAGAAGTGCTATTGAAAAATGCTATCAGGCAATGGGGAAATATTGCAGGACTTGTTGCGGGTTTTATGAAAGGAGATTATGGGCTGATAAGCCGGTCACTGGAAGATGTAATTATAGAACCTGTGCGTAGTATGCTAATTCCGGGTTTTGATGAAGTAAAGAGAAAAAGCGTGGAGGCGGGAGCGTTAGGTGGTGGAATTTCAGGTTCAGGCCCATCTATATTTATGTTATGCGAAAAAGAAAATACAGCTTTACAGTTGAGGAAGCAATGAAACATATTTATGAAACACGGGACTTGAACTATTATACTTATGTCACAACAATTAATAACGAGGGGATAAAGTTAACTGGTGAATAGTTGAATAGTGAATGGTTGAATAGTTGAAATGGTTTATTGTTAAGTATGCCAATAACAGTATCGATTAGACGAAATTTTATCAATGCAATACTTTCAGCACTAATAAGCAATTCGCCAAAGGCGGATTTTAAGGAAGCAACCGTTAAAGGCCAGGCTCCTGATAAAGGTTTGTATTTTCCTGAAAGAATACCGACAGCTCGATAAGGAATTTATAAAAAATATTAATTTCTTTTCAAACGAAGAGATTGCGTTTAAAGTTATTCATCCGTACATAGGTGATGCAATTCCAAAAAATGAGTTAGAAAAAATTGTTGCCGAAACTATCCATTTTGATTTCCCTTTAGTAAAAGTTGATGAAAATATTTTTTCCCTTGAATTATTTCATGGGCCAACGCTGGCTTTTAAAGATGTAGGCGCCAGATTTATGAGCCGTTGTCTTGGCTATTTTGTAAAAGATAATAATAAAAAAGTAACTGTGCTTGTCGCTACTTCCGGTGATACGGGAGGCGCTGTGGCTAATGGATTTTTTAATGTGGATGGCGTTGATGTGGTGATCCTTTACCCTTCGGGAAAGGTAAGCAGCGTTCAGGAATTGCAGTTAACTACTTTGGGTAAAAATATAAATGCGCTTGAAATTTCCGGAACATTTGATGATTGCCAGCAAATGGTAAAGAATGGCTTTTGCTGATGAAGAATTGAACAAGCAATTATTTCTTACTTCCGCCAATTCTATTAATGTGGCCAGGTGGTTACCCCAGCAATTTTATTATTTCTTTGCGTATAAGCAATGGAATGATAAAGAAAATCCCCCGGTAATAAGTGTGCCGAGCGGAAACTTTGGGAACATCTGCGCCGGACTGCTGGCGCATCGTTCAGGCTTACCCGTTAGTCATTTTATAGCAGCCTGTAATGCTAACAATGTTATAACCGAATACCTCGAAACCCGCAACTTCACTCCTAAAAAATCTGTGACGACGTTATCCAACGCAATGGATGTTGGCAATCCAAGCAATTTTGTTCGCATACTTGAGCTATTCAATAACGAATTTCAATCATTGAAAAATGTGCTGAGCAGTTATTCTTTTTCTGATGAGCAAACAGTCACGATTCTTAGAGAAGTATATTATGATAAAAATTATTTATTAGATCCGCATGGTGCTGTAGGTTATGCGGCATTAAAAAAATATTTACAAAAATATCCCGCAGCTTCAGGAATCTTCTTGGAAACGGCGCACCCGGTAAAATTTTATGATGTAGTGGAACCTGTTATTGGAGAGAGAATTGCGCTGCCGAGGGTTGTTGGCGATTTATTACAGGTGAAAAAAAATAGTATCAAAATGGAAGCAGCTTACGATGATCTGAAAGATTATTTGATCCGGTCTTCATAAGAAGCCTCGTATCTATTGTGCTTTCCGAAGATATTTTTTATCGATCCAGCCCCTTGATACAATTCCTATTTTATTAGTATAAATAATGTAAATAAAACCGTTGCTGTCTTGTAATGCAGTCAGGGTGTTTTTTCTAAGTGGATCTAAATACACTTTCCGGGCGGAGTTGCTGTTGGGCTTATCATGAAAATAAGCGGTATCAACAACTGTGTATTTCATTTGCGGAAATTTTTTGCCTGTGGAATTCAGCGATGGCTTCGTTTTATTTTTATTATTTGTTGGATTGATTTCGCTGTCAAAAGAGTGCAATGCCGCGTCATTTTCTTTCGCAGCTTCATCATTAAAATTAATGATCCCGGACGTGTCTTCAATTATCGCTTTGACCTGGGAAGGCGTTAAGATTCTTTTTTGTTTTGCATTAGTATGTCCTTCCTGATTTTTCACGTTATTTATGTTCACAGGAATAGCTTTTGTGACAGATAATATTTTGGCCGTAGACTTTGATTTCTTTATAAAGAATGGACCTGCAATACAAACCCCAAAGATTGATATTATTAATAAGCCGTTTATAACGGGCTTGTCTATCCGAAAATATTCGACTTCTGTTTTTTCCTTTATATTAATAAAAAAATCCTTTAAATTTAATTTCTTCGCTATGCCGACATTAAAATTTTTAAGTTTTAATTTTTTCCTGGTTGCAATAAGAAAATCTTTAGCACTCAATTTTTCCCTTATACCAACCATAAAATTTTTAATTTTTATTTTGTGGTTTATATCAACGAGGAAATCTTTAGCACTTAATTTTTTCCATATGCCAACTAACGGAGCTGTGGTTTGAATTAGTTTTGAAAGAGGTTTGTCGTTTCCAAAGTCTATATTTTTATCGGCTATGCCAGGAGACGGAATTGTATTTCTTCTATAATAATTGTAAGCAAGAATGTGATTGTTACCTTTAATTTCATCCAGCGGCACAAAGAAACTCTCACTCAGAATTATTTTACCACCAGCAGATGTTTCACTTTCAATCCTGGTATTTTTATTTTTTGGCAGATGTTCCGGGTCGGCCATTGCGGGTTCAGTGTCTACAGGGCTTAGCGCCGCAATCGAATTAGTTAAGGGTGGCTTCATTTTATAAAACCAAACATTATCAGTATTACTCTTTACCGGTAAATGAAATAAAAGTAAACAAGCTCCCGAAAAAGCGGAACCTGGTTTATCCGGAAGATTAATAACGGCGTCAATTGCATAACCATCAAGAAGCTGCTGGCGTATTTCCTTTACCTCCGGCAAGTTGTTGTACAAAATATAATCCCGGATGATGATAGCTGCTCTTCCGCCGGATGCTAATTTATTTAAAATATTGTTTAAGAGGCTTATATCTTTTCTACCTGTTTCCTGGGCAGAAGAAATAGTAGATGAAGTTTCATCTGATAATTTCTTTTCAATGTTTGTAAAATACAAATTTGAAATTACCAATGCTGGTGCGTTTGTAATATTAGCTTCAGACGCCTTAAAAATATCCGCGCCAAACAGGTTGAAATTTTCAATGCCATGTAAGATCATGTTCATGGCGCTAATCCTTAGCTGTACAGGATCATCATCTCCGCCTGCAAGATTTGTAAAGAAAGTCGCTACATTTCCTCCGGGTTGATTATGAAAAATATGTGCTGCCACACTTATGAGAAAATCTCCGTTGCCGCATGAAGGATCGAAAATCATTTCATCTTCATGTGGTTGTACGAGCGAAATGATCGAGTCAATTGCCTCCAGGGGTGCATATAATTGCCCGGTCGAGGTTTGTATTTCTTCCTTGTGCAGCAGGTATTCAAAAATTTCGCCGCGGCCACGGCTATCTTCTGATTCTATTATTTTCACAATTTCAACAACATTATGCAAAAGAACTGCGGACGGATTTATAAGCGGAGACGCCTTTAGAAAGTTGCTGTAAGGAAGATTAGTATGGCTGTAATTTTTTAAAAGATCGGTAATTCCGTTTTCTTTCGAAAATAAAATATGAACGTTTTTTGCGTCAAGATTTCTGAAATAGCTCCAGTACAATTCGGCATCATCGTTAATATAGCAGGGCATTTTATTTTCTGCAGCACCCTGCGTGCGGGCTATAAGTTTGTTGTCTTCTAATTTTTTTAAAAAGAGAATGTAACAGATGCAGTCAATTAATACGAGAGGTTTTAATGTATTGACTGGCCAGCAAGCCTCCCACTTTTTATCAATATCCCTACGTAATTCTGCTGCGAGCATAATTTGAGTATAAGAGAATTGATGTGTTGTAAATCAGGAACGTTCACAAATATACTGTTCAGCCATTCTATGGCCTATATTTATTTGCGCGCAAGCTATTAGTTTTGCATGAAGTGCAAAAAAAAATATAAAAGTAAATATCCACATATTGGCGTCAAATGTGGAAACTTATGATATCATTTTTTGGAATATTTGCTTTTACATATGCATAATAACTTCGTTTGACACACGCCGAAAAATAAGCGTTGGTATGTCTGATTTGCATGTAAGCTCAAAGAGCTAATTTTTTAATCCCAGCAATTTTTTTACCGCGTTATAATCATTCCAGTTAATGTTTGTTTTACCGCCATTAACCGACGAAGGCAAAGCAGTAGTGCCGCCAGGAATAAGAATGTACCTGTATTGAAAATAATGATTACCGTTATTCGTGTACGAACTTAAATCGGAGCCTGCAATTATTGTAATCAACTGCGTCTCGAAATATGGCTCTGCTACCATCCCAAGATTACCGTCGAGAGGCAATGCCAATACCAACGCGCTGTTTGCAGAATCGCTTCCATAGTTAAGATAAACTTTCATGCTTCCGGTGTTAAGGATAGAATCTGTCAATTTAGGTGCAGAAATTTGCGCACTCCAGCCTGCAGAATCGCTGCCGACAAATTTTACATTTAACCATGCAGAATAAATGACGTTTGCTGTGCCCGTTGCTCCGGTTGCGCCGGTTGGTCCCTGGGGTCCGGTCGGCCCTGCCACTCCCGCAGGACCCGTCGCGCCGGTTGGACCTGTTTTGGAGCAAGACGTAATCATTAACATGCATGCGACTAATAAAATACCCTGAAATGCGAGGAGGTTTCTTTTCATAATTTCTAATTTAGAGTGTGATAAAAGGTTTGGAATAAATTGAGAGATCGTGTTTTAAGATTGTAATCAATGTTGTAATAAAAAACAATTTAAGGATAAATTTTAGATAATATTCTTAAACGCCACATATTTTCAATAAGTGACAATTTTTAAAAAGCGCTTTATCTTTTTAATTTATAAAACAAATAGGCTGCCGTTTCTTTCAAATAAATATTCCATGTTAATAAAACTGATACAGTTGGCAACAAAGATGACAAAGTGAAAGTGTTTCTTCCGGCAATGTAAGTACATGGAAATTCGACTATCGGTATTCCTGCGCTTTCATATAAGAGTGACGCTCTTGGAATATGTTGGGCCGAGGTGATCAGTAAATAAGGAGGTTTTAATTGCAATGAATCAAAAATGTGCTTTGCATTGCGGGCGTTATCAGCAGTATTGTCTGACTCGTCTTCAACAAAGATGGCAGAATCCGGAATTCCCATGATCACCAGTTGATCTTTTACATAAGCTCCCTCACGAAAACTTTTATCTATCTCTTTTCCATTGCCACCATTTATTAAAATATTTTTGATTGTTCCAAGTTTATATAATTTTTCTGCTTCTATAAATCTATCTGCACTTCCATTGAAATATCCATTTCCGTCAACGTCGGGACTTGCAAAACCACCAGGCACAATGCCGCAACTGTAGGTAATATTTTTATTAATAGTTACGGGCGCCGGTTGCCAATATTTTGCATAACAATCCAGCAACCATTGGTTAGAAAAAACCAGGAAAAGGCACAAGGCGGCTATTCGGCATAGTTTCCTCAGTGAAGGCTTTTTAAAAATATAGCCGGCGATAATTAAAACAATGATCCAGTTGCAGGGCGATAGAAGAAAAGACATGATAACAGAAGCGACCAGGTGCATAAATTTTCTTACAATTTATTTAATGATAAAATTGGATAAAAATAAAATAAACTTTCTAAAGTTGTTCGTGCAGAAATCCCGAATCGATGATTGGTAGCAGTTTGAGGATGATGTATCAAATAGATTTTGAGTCACATGGAGAAAACAATTACCATTTATAAAGGAAAAAAATTTTTGACTATGGAATATCTTTATTACTTTCACACTGCCAAAAAAAACAGGCCCTTCTGTAGAAACAGAACGACCCTTTACGATTGCTTGATATGAGATTCTTTAATGCCTGATTTGCGCTTTTATTACCTTCTTAACCAACTCTTCAAAAATCCTTCGCTGCTTTAATACCAAATTTCTTAATTGAAATTAATCACTGTTTATTATATACACGAACTAACTTATTCATGATTATATTATGCCAGATCGTTCCTTTGATTTAAAAAACACTTAACTGTGGCAGCTTTCAGATTTTTTTTTTAATGATGTCCAAAATGTTTTGGGTAAATTTTTTTTTGGAAAGCCGTAAATTTGCCTTTTGTATAATCATTTTATGCTATGAAAAATTTATCATTACTATTATCTCTTTTACTTGGTGGAATGCTTATTATTTCGTGCAACCAAAGCTCTCAAGAAAATAAGCCAATTGAGATCATTTCAAAAATCAAAGTTGATACTGCAAAGTTTACTGCAGCCATGGTTGATAATAAAAGAGACCCTTCCTGTGGAATGCCTGTAGCCGCAGGTATTGAGGATACAGTACATTATAAAAATAAGGTGCTTGGCTTTTGCTCAAAAGAATGCAAAGACGAATTTTTAAAAGATCCTGAAAAAAATATTACTGCAGCGGATTTGAAGAAATAGAATTGATTGCCACTGAAGCGCGTGAGGTATCTTTTAATAAACTCTATTGATACATGATCGAAAAATAGCCGTCCGTTAACTCTGCCGTTTGAATGCCTGCTCCCGGTAGTTCTGCAGCAATAAAATTAAAATTTCCCCGAATTCTTTTGGTTGAGGTATTGTTTTCAAGTATCGTAAGTGTTCCGGATTTAGCCACGAGATAAGAGGTGTCGATATTATATTGCCCAAGATAATTGAGTACAAACGGAGTAAAAGTATATGAGCCTGCCGTAATATTTGCCGGCACTGAAATACCCACTGTATGGGTAAGGGACTGGTCATTTGCCACCAGGTTGATCGTCCCAAATGTTGATATGCCAGTTATCGAATATACCGGAAACTGAACGCCATTTATTTTTACCATAAAGCTGTCGGTAGCACTTGTCGATGGAAGTGGCTGCGTTGCATACGATATGTTGGTAAAAACGCCTTCCGTTATTACTTTCTGATCCAGGTCGTAAGCCCTGTATACTATCATACTAAAAGTGCCACTCATTGTTTTGTGAGCTGTATCTATTGATGTAATTGATAACGTGCCTCCTGATTCATTACCGTTATTTCCCTGGATGGTCAGGTAAGCGGTAGAGCTGTCTTTTGTGTAACCGCCGACATTGCTTACACTATTAATACCTAACGAATATACATGCACTCCCGAATCTGCTACTCTCAAAGTTATCGATTCGCCGTCAATGGACTGACCATTGATAACAATTAAATTCAATGACCGCGAAGCACCTGCGGCTTTGTTCGCTATAAATTGCACCCCATCTATCTTCGCTGTAAAATTTCCAGTTGACGTGGGAGGCGTAATTAGTGTTGAATCAAAAGTGGTGAGGGTAAATTCTTTCTGACATGAATCAGTACTTAGCCCGATAATTGCAAATAAAAATATTCCAATAATGAAACGCGTTCCTGGTATTTTTTTTACTTTTTGAAATTCTAATTTGCTAAACATACATTTAGAATTTAAAAGATCAAAATAGAATTTGCACAAGACTTTCACGGATAATGATAAAATTTATTTTGATAAAATCAAGTGGCTTTTATTTGGGTTGGAGCAAACAAAGTTATGTAATGTTTGAACCAGGTATAATAATCTTTCGGAAGAATTCAGGATCAACATTTATTTGCCTTGATAAATAATGATATATTATATCTTTAGCAGAGAAAAATATAGAATATGATTTAGTAAACTCTTTGTCTTCCTGTTGAATAATACGATCCATATTAAAATAAAATCAAATCAAATGAAAACAATTAAAGGACCCGGAATTTTTATAGCTCAGTTCATAAGCGATACAGCTCCTTTTAATGATCTGAAAAGCATTTGCCAATGGGCAAAAAGTCTCGGTTTTACGGGCGTTCAGCTTCCTACTTTAGACGATAGGTTTATTAATTTGCAAAAAGCCGCGGAAAGTAAAACGTATGCGGATGAATTAAAAGGAATTGTGAATGAATGCGGATTAGATATCACGGAACTTTCAACACATTTACAAGGACAATTGGTAGCGGTTAATCCTGCCTATGATGCATTATTTGATGGCTTTGCCCCCGAAAAAGTTCGTAACAATGCCAAAGCGAGAACCGAATGGGCGGTGCAGCAATTGAAATATGCTGCGAAAGCTTCTATGAACTTAGGACTCAATGCCCATGCAACTTTCAGTGGCGCTTTGTTATGGCAAACGGTATATCCGTGGCCGCAACGTCCTGATGGTTTGGTTGAAGAAGGATTTAAAGAACTCGCAAAAAGATGGCTGCCGATTTTAGATGAATTTGATAATTGTGGCGTGGATGTTTGCTATGAAATTCATCCCGGTGAGGATCTGCATGATGGAATTACTTATGAAATGTTTTTAGACAAAGTAAACAATCATAAAAGAGCGTGTTTGTTATACGATCCTTCACATTTTGTTTTGCAATGTCTTAATTATCTCGAATATATTGATAACTATCACTCACGCATACGCGCTTTTCATGTAAAGGATGCGGAGTTTAATCCAACAGGAAAACAAGGTGTATATGGCGGATATCAAAGCTGGCTCAACAGGGCAGGGCGCTTTCGTTCCCTTGGCGACGGACAGGTTGATTTTAAATCTATATTCAGCAAATTAGCTGCTTATGATTATCCGGGCTGGGCAGTTCTTGAGTGGGAATGTTGTTTAAAAGATGCTGAAGTGGGAGCAAAGGAAGGAGCAGCATTTATTCAAAAGCATATTATTCCGGTAACGGATAAGGCCTTTGATGATTTTGCAGGCACTGTAAAAGATGATAAGCTAATCAGTTCTGTTTTAGGAATATAATTGTTTTCAAAAGTATCTTACATTTCTTTTTTATCGCTTCAAAACACATACACATGAATAAAATTATCGTTTCATTATTAGCAATTCTTTTTAGTGCCGGCTGCTGCTTTTCGCAGGATAACACACTTACAGCAAAGGAAAAAAATGAGGGCTGGAAATTGTTGTTTGACGGCAAAACTACTAACGGCTGGCACAGCTATGGAAAGCAAACCGCGACTAAGGCCTGGAGCGTAAAAGATGGCACTTTTTATCTTGACGCGGAAGCTTTGAAAAGCCTGGATAAGGATGCCGGGGGCGATCTTGTTACCAATGAAGAATATGAAAATTTTGATTTGAAGCTGGATTGGAAAATTGGTGTAAAAGGAAATAGTGGCGTTATATTTTATATACACGAAGATGCGGCAAAATATCCTGACACATATGAAACCGGGATGGAAATGCAGGTTCTCGATAACGGCACGCCCATAAAATTGGGTCACACTGATGCAAAGCTTTACACCCATAGGGCGGGTGATCTGTATGATTTATTAGCATCTAAAGAAGCCGATCATCCGCAGGGGGAGTGGAATCATGCGGAAATCATTTCCAAAAATGGTAAGCTCGATTTTTATCTGAATGGAGTACACACACTTTCAACAACAATGTGGAACGACTACTGGAGAAAAATGATTGCCATAAGCAAGTTTAAAGACATGCAGGGCTTTGGCACTTTTAAGAAGGGAAAGATTTCTTTGCAGGATCATAATGAGGATGTGTGGTTTAAAAACATCCGCATTAAAAGGCTTTGAAAAAAAACGGGAAATATATTTTGTATCTCATAATTATTTGCGTTTGACCTACACCGTTAGACGTAAAGAATTATGATTTAAAACTGGAACGGAGTTTATTACATTGAAAGTAGAATAAGAGCAACAATACCGCAAAATCCTATAAAGCCGAACCATATCCACTTGATTAGTCCCCTCTGATCATCCTTTAAAAATATGTAGCCGAGGATAAGAGCTATTGGCCCAAATAATAATCCCTTTAGCAAAAAACTTATCTTCTGCAAAGTGGTAGGACCATCTCCATAATCATAACTTTTCAGCAATTGTTTCATTCGGCGTTGTGAAAGTCTGAACGAAATACGCTCAAGAAGATTTAATTTCTTACCTATTGAAATTCCATATTGTTGCGGAGTCATTTTAATAAACGCGTTCATACGTGCAATCATCATCTTTTCTTTCATGGATTTGTATGAATTATTGAATGTTTCACTTTTGGTTGGTGAAGCATTTATTGAATAAGATACGGCTGCATGACTGGTAAAATGAACGGTGAGTACACAAAAGACTAAGAAGAAAATTCTTGTCAATTTCATAAAATTTAACTTAATGGTTTTAAAATTTCCAAAAGTGAAACGTAATATCTGTCCGGTTATTTTGAATCTACATAATTTTTAAAAGAAAATCTTTATTCCGTTGCAAGACTTCCTGTTAAACTCCCTTCACATTAAAATCAAGCACGCCTTTGCCTGTTCATGCTAATCTTTTTGTAAACAGGGCAATGACCAGCAAAGCGCAGGAAGTATGAGTTGAAACCTGGTAAAACTGTTACGATAATAAAAATCATAGTGATACGGAAGATCCATCCAGGATAAATCATCCGATTATTTGCGTTTAGTCTACACCGCTAGTATTAAATAGTTGAAAACTGAATTGCAGTCTCAGTTAGTTTAATTTTGTTATTCTCAAATAATCCAACATTGCCTGGTTAATATCCACATTCATATTCTCATCATAAGGTTCAAAAGAAAGGAAGAGCAAATGTTTCCCTTTTTTAAGAAAAGTATGCACAGCATTACTGAAGCCCCAATTGGACCATTCGTCAACACCTCTTTGGGGAAATACAAACGTGCCTGTTTTTTTGCCATCGATCATTAAAGTTCTGATGGCACATTTATTTTCAGTATTCGTGGGGCCGTTGCCGTTAGCATATCTAAAATCTAATGAATAGGTTCCATCTGCGTTAATAGTTACCGGAATCGAGATCTGCGTGTTTTGTTGTTTGCTGATCTCTACAAAACCCTTCCCTGAAAAGCCTTTGTAAGGAAAACTGGCTGCGGCGGCGAAATCTTCAGCCTCATTAATGGTTACTGCATCTTTGGGAGCAACTACGACGGGCTCATTGGCGAAAGATTCAAATCCCTTATTGTCAATTGCAATTACCTGGTATTCGGCATAACCGGAATTTTTAATTCGAAAGCCGGTATCAGTAGTGCCAGTAAGCTCTTTTCCGTTTTCAAGAACCTTATATTTTCTTGCGCCCTGCAGGCCAGGCCACGACAGCGTATTACCAGATATGAAAGGTACCGGAGTTGGCAATGCTGTATGATTCGGTAATTCATTCACTTCGCCAGCCAGCTTATTATTTGCTAATACAATTTTTATAGAATGATCGCCTAGAATGTTTGCGGGAATGAATGCTTTGCTCAAAATTTTTCCGTCCAGTGAAAAGGACTTTATTTCGTTTCCATAACCTTCTAATTCAATATTCAGTTTTGCCTCGCGGTAAGGGAAATTGATAAGTGTTCTTTTACCTTTCAACGCATAGGGCACAAAGGGGCTAAAACTTAATCCATCTACCTGGAACTGTATCCCAAAAAGGATCTTATGAACGAGGCTTATACTTCCCGATAGACTCCAAAGCATGTTGCTTGAATTGATCTGTGTACCTTTATAATCCCCATCACCGGCTACAAAATTTTCTTTGTTGGTCAAAAACATGGCCGCTGGCCTGTAGACATCGCATATGCTTTGCAACACCGATTTTTCATTACCTGCTTTTGCCGAAGCCAGCGCCCAGTATGACTGAACGAAGGGCCAGACTGCATCGTTGTGATAAGGTGGTATATCCGGAATTTGAGGAAAAATACACGATATGCCATAAGCTGTTACCGGCACTTTAGCAATGATGGATTTTTGCTGATCAGCATTGGCGATGCCAAAGAAAACACAAAGCGCTTCTCCCAGTGCCTCCGATTTTGGCGAAAGAATTTTAAAATTTCTTCCGTATAAATATTGGCCGTAATATCCTTGTTTGGGCATCCATAAATATTTATTAATGCCATCTTTAATTTTGCCGGCGACGGCTTTATATTTTTGGGCGTCGGCTTGATTGTTTAATAAAGAAGCCATTTGAGACAAAACAATATTGGCCTCATAATGTACCGCATTGGTACCTAAATTTTCTGATTCGAAAATATCAGCGGGTTGCATCCATTTGGGGTAGGTTTGTTCGCGCCAATCAAGGAATGAAGATTCGCCTCTAACCATGCCCGTTATGTCATCATGTATGTTTTCCAGGTCATCATTAACAGAATTTTTAATGATCTCATAAGCCTGCCTGAGCCAGGATTTATCGCCGGTAACTTTATACAATTCAAAAGCAGCTACGGCCCATATCATTCTGTCGGTAGAAATCGGGTATGCGCCACCAGTGCCGGTATCCTGGATGATGACACCGTTCTTTACTTTGCGAAGCAGGCTATATTTAGCAACCTTCGGCTGCATGTATGCCATTGATAAAATAATGCTGTAGCTGATATCACGTGTCCAAACGCCGGCCCATTCTTTTCCGGTTCGGAAAGTGCTGTCAGGCTCATACGGCCTTTTCCATTTCTTCCAAAGCCATTTTATAAATGGCATCGGATATTAAATACTCCGAATGATATTGTGGCGCATCTTTTGCATCCCTCGTTAGCTTCCAAACAGACGCAAGATCTTTTTCTTTTTTTGTTTGGTTGAGAACAACGGTGGTTTCATAAATACCATCACCATCAGGATCTTTTAATTCAAGATCGGGATGATGCACCAAATTATCAAAATCCCAGATCAGCGGTGCAGCACCGCCAGCGACATATACTGCTTTAAAATCTTCTTTATAAATCTTAGTCCCGTTGAAAGTGGTGTAATAGCCATCTTTTTTAAAGGCATTTAAAACATCTCTCATGTCTACCCTGATAACAAATTTTGTATCGGGCGCCAGGTAAGTATTGGCGGAGATGTTCCGTCCATCAACATATTGCTGGCCGAATTTTATAATTGGCGTTTCACATTCACCGTTAGTTGAAACGCAATTAAAATGATGATCTGTACCGGATTTCATTTCATTATCTTTTCCGTTGATGCTGAATTTGAAACTGATCGCGGCGCTTTGAGATTGATTTTCCGGGCTTTGATAAGTAGATGTAATTTCATCTGAAGATAATGCCCGTGCCACAAAATTGCTCTGCACTACGCTGTCGCTGTAAACTGCGAAGGCTTTATTTTGCCATAAAGGATTTGGCTGCGCCATACAAATATTATGAAAGAGACAACTGGCAATAATAACGGTTATATATTTCATATGTTTAGATTGGCAATAAAGATAGTTCGTTGCTCATTTTTTTTCAAAATAGTTTATCGCTGACCTAGGATACTTTTATAATAAAATTATATTTGCTTTACCGACTTGCGTCATTCTCCCTAAAATTAATTGCCATATGATAAATCCTGCAAAAGGGCTGATTGAAAAATTCTATGCATCTTTTAAAAATAAAGATGCGGCAGCGATGATCTCCTGTTATGATGAAGACATTGTTTTTTGCGATCCGGTATTTGGCGAATTGAAGGGTGAGGATGTGAGAGCCATGTGGACAATGCTTTGCAAAAACGCAAAGGATCTGAAACTTGAATGCTCTTATATCAATGCCTCGCTTAAAAAAGGAACGGCTCAGTGGGAAGCATGGTACACATTTAGTAAAACCGGAAGAAAGGTGCATAATATTGTTGATGCAGAATTTGAGTTTAAAAATGCCAGGATAATACGGCATACCGATAGTTTTGATTTGCACAAATGGGCTTCGCAAGCGCTGGGCCTAACGGGCTGGCTGATGGGTGGCACATCTTATTTTAAAAATAAAATACAATCGCAAACGAACAAAACATTGCATGATTTTCGGGAGAAGGATGAAAAGCCACGTCTTTGAATGTGATCGTTATCTGTGCTCTTTAAAGTATATTATCATGAAGTTTTTGCTCTTTACCGTAACAATATTGTGTGTTCTCTTTTCTGCCAGTGCTCAGACAGTAATCACGCCATATTTTCAGCAAAAGAAAAGCTTTAATAAATCGCTTGAAAAAATCGTTCATGAAGCAGGCCTGGACAGCACCTGGGATGGTGGCGATGACGGCAAGGTGAAAATATCATTTGCCATAATTGATCTTAATGGCAAGAAGCCGCTTTTGGGTTGCGTCAATTGTACGAATTTTATTTATCCTGCTTCGGTGTATAAAATGTACGTGGCTATGGAAATTTTAAGACAGGTAAGCAACGGAGATTTTTCATTATCCCGTCAATATGTTGTTCACGCACCGAATGACGTGGACAGGACAAAAGAAATAAGCTATGATCCCCGTCCGCTTTTGCGTGCAGGCGATACCGTTACTATCAATTATCTTTTGGATCTTATGATCACGCGAAGCGATAATTCAGCAGCCAATTGCCTGATTGATGTTGCCACGCGTGATAGTATTAATAAGACCATCCATGAAATGGGATGGTATGGAAGCGAAGTTACCCGTAAATTTTTAAGCAGAAAACTGGAAGACCCCGGCTATGATACCATAAAAAGTACCGCGACCTGCGCTTTGCATGCGGCAGATTTTATGTACAAAGTGTACACAAATACCCTAATTAATCCATGGGTGAGTATGCAGATGAAAGCGCTGCTCGGGAGACAATTAGATACTACCAAACTGTCATGCGGCCTGCCGCGCAATGCCATGTATTTTCATAAAACGGGCTGGTGGAGTATTTATACCAATGATGTTGGTATAGTGGACGATGGACATACGCGGTATATTGTTGCCCTTTTTACACCAGTAACAGAAGAAGAAGTTACATCAAGATTAAAGATGCTTTCTATGCTGGTTTATGATCTTCTAACGGAGATGCATAGATGATTTTAGCGATCTAATATGATGGCTCTTCCAACCTTGTTATACTTGTAAGAACGATAGTGTATTCAATGGGTAAAAGACAATATCCTATAACAAAAATTAACAAAAAAAAAGATGATTGACGCAATTGGATTCATTAGAATTTGTAACGAAGCTATATTTCGCAAATTAAAATACCTTCATACAATTCAATCGGTGCATGGTCAATTTTATTATACACTGATTCAATGTTAAAAAATTATTTGCGAAAAAAAATATAAGAAGTTAAAATAAGTCGCTTTGAAAGGCATGATTAAAATAAAGATAATTGTCACAATAAACATTTTTAATTTTAAGTAAAAGTTATGAGATTACTAATAGACATGGATGATGTAATTGCTGATGCCGTTGAACGGTTTCTTGAATGGTACGAGCGCGATTTTGGCGTTAGATATACCAAAGAAGATCTGAAGGGAACCAAATTGCATTTAATTGTTCCCGAAGAGCACCGGAAGATCGTGAAAGAATATCCTCATCATGAAGATTTCTTTAAAGATCTTCCTGTAATTAAAAACAGCAAAGAAGTTGTGAAAGAGCTTAACGATCGCTTTGAAGTATATATCGCTTCTGCAGCTATGGAATTTCCTCATTCATTAAAACATAAAAATAACTGGCTGGATGAGCATTTTGGCTTCATACACTGGAAGCGCAGAATTTTTTGCGGAGACAAAAGCGTTTTAAAGGGCGATGCATTGATCGATGATCACGATTTCAATTTGTCTTTTTTTGATGGCCGCCCGATTATGTTTTCTTCGCCGCATAATCTTAACGACTCTAAGTACGAACGACTCGATAGCTGGGCAGATGCAGAAAGATTATTTGACCTTAAGTGAAGGGGTAATTTTAAAAAATGGGCTGATTATTTTTTTCTGTCTTAAAAAAAAGTTGCTCTCACGGAGAAGCATAAACGACAATCCTTCACGCTCTTTCAATTTTATGTTTTTAACCTGGGTAAAAGTCAATAACGGTATAATTTACCAATGACTTGTTTACATCAAGTTTAGAGATAATCCCTTTCAAATCACCAATTCCATCACCGTCATCGTCTTTAAAACCCCGTGGGTATACCTGGTAGATTATCGCTTCCTTCCACCATGCTCTTGAAGGAATGCTGTCAGTTGTATTTAATATTGAAGGTTTGCCATTATTCTTAAATGACAGGCTTAAAAAACAATGGGCAAAATAAAAAGCAATCCTTGCAAAATTTTCTCATCATTCTAATTTATCAGTTGAAACAAAGTTCATTACAAATGTTCATAAATAAATTTAGATAACAACGTGAAGTAAATGCTGAAATATTTTTTTTAATTATGCGGGCCTTCTTATAGATTTGCCGGATCAATAACAATTTTTAACTGAAAAATTGTTTTCAGATAATTCTACGAATGGTTGATGCGAAAAAATTCTTTTCTCAAATAACTGTTTATGAAAATAACCACTAATCCTTTTAGTTATTCAATAAAAGTTCCTTACATACGGGATGGATTTCCCCGCGAGCCACCGGAAAGTTTACCAGGTAAGACAATTAGCACATGGTGCAGCTTTACTTTTTCTTAAGATTTTTTTGTTCACAATTTCATAATAACTTTTTTTCCTTAACATTTCTTTTTCATCGTTCCTTTGCAAATTAAATTAACTCTTATGTTAAAAACCCTCTTATTGACTACGCTATTTGCGTTTGGTTCTTACTTGTTATTTGCCCAGGAAACAACATCGCAAATTCTTGGCACTGTTTCAGATGGTAATTCCGGCCTTTCAGGAGCTACGGTCACTGCCACTCATAACCCCACCGGCACCCGGTATATCACTACTACCCGGAGGGATGGACGCTACAACTTACCAGGACTGAGAGTGGGCGGTCCATATACCATAACGGTTACTTTCGTTGGTTTTAAACCGGAAGAGCAGGACAGTATTAACCTTGCGGTTGGCCAGGATTTTACAGGAGATTTCACTTTAAAGCCAGACTCAAGACAATTATCAGAGGTAGTTGTTAGCGGAACATCGCAAAATAAAATTTTTAATAATAGCCGTACCGGCAGCCAGGAAATTATCAGCCGTACGCAGATACAGCAATTGCCCACCATTAACCGGTCCATTGCTGATTTTACAAAACTGGAACCGACCTCCAATGGCTTAAGCTTTAGCGGAGCCAGCTCGTCCTTTAATAATATTACCGTTGACGGTGCAGATTTCAATAACTCATTTGGATTGTCAGGAACTCTTGGGGGACAGGCATCTGCACAACCTATTGCACTTGACGCGATTGACCAGATACAGGTGGTGATTTCCCCCTATGACGTAAGGCAGGGAGGTTTCACGGGGGCAGGAGTAAATACCGTTACGAGATCGGGTACCAATCAATGGAGAGGTACGGTTTATGATTATATAAAGGGTCCGGGTACGCAAGGATACCGCGTTGAAAATACCACAGTTGCCAAAACTCCGTTTAGTTTTAATACGATAGGCGGCAGCATTGGCGGTCCGATTATCAAAAATAAATTGTTCTTTTTCGTTAACGGAGAAGAAGATCTGCAAAGTGCACCTGCCACCAGTGTGATAGCTTCCAGTTCATCCAATTCGCCTTTGCCAGGGATCGTTTCACAAGCAAACTCTGATACGTTGACTGCGTTGGCAAGCTATCTTAAAAGTCAATATAATTACGATCCGGGTGGATTCCAGGGCTATGCTTTCAAAACAAATAGTTATAAAATAAATGCCCGTGTGGATTGGAATATTAATGAAAGAAATGTTCTGAGCCTGAAATATAATTACCTGAAATCTTATGCAGATCAATTCCCCAGCAACAGCCGGCCCGGTGCAGGTCAGGTGACAGGCGGACAGCCGGGAACCTATGGTATGCCTTACTTCGGTTCCGGGTATCGTATCAATAATAACCTGAAAATTTATCTGGCAGAGCTCAATTCGCGGATCAGCAATAACGCTTCCAATAAATTTCAGATTGGCTATACACAGGAAAGGGATTTTCGTAGTGCGCAGTCTTCGTCTGACACCTTCCCGCATGTTGATATCCTTAATAACGGTAACGTGTACACTGAGTTTGGTTACGAGCAATATACTTATAACAACCAGTTGAACATGGATTCCTACCAGTTGAATGATATCTTTACTTTGTTTAAAGGTGCACATGAGATCACTTTCGGAACGCAAAACAGTTATAAAAAATATGAAAATGCATTTGCGCCTGGTTATAATGGCGTTTATCAATTCAACAGCCTTGACCAGTTTCTTTCCGGCGGAACGGCTGCAACTTATTATCAGGCTTACTCCACTCTTAAAGGCGGAGCGTTTCCCTTTGCTTATGCCGGGGCAACTAATGTTAGCTTTTTCGCGCAGGATAAGTGGCGGGCTTCTACCGATTTCACTTTAACCTACGGAATTCGTTTCGATTATACAACTTATAAAAATGAATTTACAGATAACCCCAATTTTGACCAGTTGCCGTTTTTAAATGGGGCAACTTATAATGTTGGAAATGCGCCTAACGGGTTTTTGGTGATTTCTCCACGTGTAGGTTTTAACTGGGACATTAAAGGTGATAAAAAATGGCAGTTGAGAGGTGGCGCAGGAGTGTTTGAAGGTGCTCCTCCCTTCGTATGGATAGAAAATCAGGCTGCTAATAATGGGGTACAGTTTGGTTCTTTTACTGAAAAAAATGTTCCGTTTTTTCCTTCTCCAACCCAGGGCCTTGCTTATTATCTAAACGCGACCAATCAAAGCCAGACCTCTACTCCTACGGGATATTCCGCGAACGTAGTTGATAAAGGATTTAAATATCCAACCAAATTAAGAACCAGCCTGGGATTGGATAAAAGACTGGCTGGTAATTGGGTAATTACCGGCGAGTTTACTTATTCAAAAGATATTAATGCCACTTATATGGCTAACGTAAATTTGAATGAATCACATGCATTTGCCATAACAAACGGTTCGGATAGCCGTCCACGTTATAATGATACAGCCACTGCAACCAGCGGTACCAATTCCAGCAATAAATACTACAATGGAAACTCTTTAACCAATCCGAATCTTTCCAATGCAATCCTCCTGGCAAATACCCATAAAGGCTGGGCTTATACCGCCACCTTAAGGGTACAAAAAACTTTTCGTCATTTATTTGTTAGCGTAGCATATACGCACAGTGATGTAAGAACAACCATGGAAAATGGAAGCACGGCAAGTTCTTTATGGGCCGCGAGGGCAGTCTCCAATACTGATCCCAATGCACCAACTTTGGCAAGGCCATCATGGTATCAACCAGATAGGGTAATTGCTTTTGG
This sequence comes from uncultured Chitinophagaceae bacterium, assembly GCA_963823305.1. Classification (GTDB taxonomy): domain Bacteria; phylum Bacteroidota; class Bacteroidia; order Chitinophagales; family Chitinophagaceae; genus Ginsengibacter. The sequence goes on along the minus strand of CAWGLC010000003.1, from coordinate 438,037 downwards.
TAATTTTAATATTGCCTACAGCAAACATTTTTCTACCAGCGTGGGAGCTATTTTTGAAGCTGCTCCCGCCGGCGTTACTTCTTATGTTTACAACGGCGATTTAAATGGTGATGGTAATACAGGTAATGACCTTATTTATATTCCAAAAAATGCAAGCGACATTAACCTGATCGATGTAGGCTCTTATAGTAAAGCTACTCAAACCGGTACTACTACCGGCACGGCAACGGATCCGAGAACGGCAGCACAGATCTGGAATCAATTGAACAACTACATTAACCAGGATCATTACCTGGCGCAACACCGCGGTAGTTATGCCCAATCCAATTCTGTTGTGTATCCGTTCTTTAAACGTCTTGATCTTAACGTAACACAAGACATTTATTTCTTTACAAAAAGTGGTGATGGCAAAAACAAGCATACGTTGCGTTTAAGTATTGATCTTATTAATGCAGGTAACTTTTTCAATAAATACTGGGGAATTCAGAAAGCGCCTTCTATTACCAACTTCCTGAAGTTTGAAGGAATGGCTGCTGATGGCACAACGCCTTTATTTTCTTTCCCTTTTGCTGACGCAAAAAACCAGATACCGCTTGTCGATACTTATTCTGATAATACAAATATCTTGTCCAGATGGCAGATGCAGTTCGGTGTCAGATACCTTTTTAACTAATACTCATTTACCAGGAAATAAAAAAGGTGGGCTTTTGTCCACCTTTTTTATTATTTATTATAAATAGAAAAATAATCTTAAACGAGTGCACCAGGTTGCACGGCGAAATAGTAAGAAGATAGCTCTTGTATATATTGTGATACAATGAACTGAATAAATTGCCCAGCATTCAAATTGAATCTTAGAACAAATCAATTCGACGGGCTGAAATTATTAGCTTATGTCAAACGAACTAATTAAAGCAGTGTATTCAAAAAAGGCAACAAAATTAAAAAGGCATTTGCTAGCAGAATTGTGAAGAAAGCAAGACAAAATATTTTTTAGATTTTGATAAGCTGTACATTATTATTCTACGAATGTTGTCCACTTTTCCTTTGACTGTCCTGATGCCACAACATTTTCTATAAAAGCCATTCCTCTCACTCCATCATCTAGCGCCCGGAAAATCCAGCATTTCTTTTGTTGGTTCTTTGCCTTCCATCTTTGCTAATAAAGTTTGTGCAAAATTGTGATAAATATTTCCAAAGGCTTCCAGGTATCCTTCAGGATGGCCGCCCGGCGTCCTGCAGTTTTTTATTGCGAAACTGCTTAAATGTATTCGTATAATTTGCGCCGGCACGTAATATTTCCGCAGGCTTATCCAGCCATTTTACTAGTAACGTATTGGGTTCTTGCTGCGCCCATTCTATGCCACCTTTTTCTCCATAAATTCTGATCTTCAAATTATTCTCTTCACCTGCTGCAACTTGTGTGGCAATTAAAACGCCCGAGGCATCATTATCAAATTTCAATAACACTTCTCCATCATCATCTAAGATGTCTTCCTTCAACAACAATATTCAGATCTGCACAAAGCTTTGTGATCTTTAATCCTGAAATATATTCCGCAAGATGAGCCGCATGTGTTCCGATATCGCCCATGGCGCCTGCCTTTCCTGATTTTTTAGGATCAGTTCTCCAGGCTGCCTGCGCATTGCCTTCGCGCTCTGATAATTTACTTAACCATCCCTGCGCAATATTCAACATATATTTTTCTGATCTTTCCCAAAGCATTTTCCTTCATCATGGCTCTTGCCTGCTTCACCATCGGGTAGCCGGAATAAGTATGCGTAAGACATAATTGCAATCCTGTTTCATCTACTTTCTTTTTTAATTGTTTGGCTTCATCCAAGGTTAAATGTCATTGGCTTTTCTATCACCACATTAAAGCCATTGTCAAGCGCTATCATTGCAGGAGCGAAGTGCGCAAAGTTGGGAGTAACGATCGTTACAAAATCTATGCGTTTATCCGCAGGCATTTTACTTTCTTTATCAATCATTTCTTCATAGGTAAGATAAGTCCTGTCTTCGGGAAGAAATAATATTTTACCTGATTCTTTTGCAATGTCCGGATTGATACTTAATGCGCCGCAAGCACAATTCAATAAGTCCATCCATATTTAATGCAATTCTATGCATAGCGCCAATGAAAGCATCTTTTCCTCCGCCTATCATTCCCATTCGTAGTTTTCTCATAATAAACAATTTTTATAATATAATTTTCAATAAATATACAGGATGAAATAATTTTTCATAAATATATTGAAAAAAAATTTTTGCTTAAAATTTTTTCTTGTCTTAAAAATAGTACATTTAAACCTTGCATTACTAATCAGTTAAAAATCAGTAAATGAAATTAACCACACGATTGCAGCTTTCTTCCATGATGTTTATTGAATTTTTTGTCTGGGGCGCCTGGTTTGTGACCTTAGGAACTTTTTTAGTAAACAATCTTCATGCTAATGGCGCACAAACCGGGCAGTGTTTTCTACCCAATCGTGGGGCGCCATCATCGCGCCTTTTATTATTGGCTTATTGCAGACAGGTATTTTAATGCAGAAAAAATTCTCGGCGTTTTACATCTTGTGGGTGCTGTTTTAATGTATCACATGTATAGCATCGGTACAGTAACGGATGTATATCCTACTTCATTTTTTTATTACTTATTAGTATACATGATATTATTTATGCCCACACTCGCATTGGTAAATTCTATTGCGTTCAATCAAATGAATGATCCTGAAAAAGAATTTTCAAGCATCAGGGTTTGGGGCACTATCGGCTGGATCGTTGCCGGTTTATTAATTAGCCTTGTTTTTTTATGGGATGCCGAGGCAAATGTGAAAGCAGGCTTAATGAGAAATACTTTTTTATTAGCAGCAATCGCATCGCTTGTTCTCGGTTTATTTAGTTTTACGTTGCCCAAAACACCTCCGAAAGTAGCGCCCGGGCACTAAAGGTAACAGTATCGGATATCCTAGGATTGGATGCGTTAAAACTTTTAAAAAATAAAAACTTTTTAATATTCTTTATTGCATCAATTCTGATTTGTATTCCTTTGGCATTTTATTACCAGGTTGCCAACCAGTTTCTTATCTAATATCGGCGTTACAAAGCCTACAGGAAAAATGGCGATTGGCCAGGCGTCAGAAGTACTTTTTTTATTAGCGCTGCCTTTATTCTTTAAAAAATTCGGATTTAAAAATACCATCTTAATAGGTATGCTTGCCTGGGCAGTGCGGTATGCATTATTTGCTTACGGAAACGCCGGCGATTTAAGTTTTATGCTTATTATAGGAATAGCTTTGCATGGCGTGTGCTATGATTTCTTTTTTGTATCAGGGCAAATCTATACCAATGCAAAAGCTGGAATAAAATATAAAAGCGCAGCACAAGGCCTCATCACGTTAGCTACGTATGGCATTGGAATGTTGATAGGATTTGAAATTGCAGGACTCATTACTGATGCCTATACCAGCTCTGACAGGAACCTTTGACTGGAAAATGATTTGGATCATACCTGCGGGAATTGCGTTTGTTGTATTTCTTTTATTTGCAGTTTCTTTTAATGATAAAAATGAAAAACCCATAGCTGATCAAAGCTTGAATATTTGAATAATGAGTTCAAAACAAAACAGGAGAACACTTTTAAAAAATATTGCGTTAGGCACAACAGTCGCTATGGCCGCTCCGGCTATGTCCTTTGCAAAAAATTTCCAGGAAAAAAAAACTTATAAATTGAAAGGCAATATCAATCATTCCGTTTCCAGGTGGACATTTGGTTATCTTTCCCTGGATGATCTTTGTAAAGCTGTAAAAGATATTGGTTTTAGCGCAATTGATTTAACCGGCCCCAAAGAATGGCCAACCTTGCAACAGCACGGCATTTATAGCTCCATGTGTTATACCGCAGGAGATAATAATTTATATAACGGACTCGATAATCCGCATGTATCATGAAAAGCTAATAAAAGAATATTTAGATGTAATACCCATCATGGCAAAAGCAGGTTATAAAAATTTGATTTGCTTCAGCGGAAAGCGCGAATGGCATGGATGATGAAACAGGGATGAAAAATTGCAAACTCGCATTGGAAAAAATTTTACCTTTTGCTGAAAAGAATGGCGTCACGATGATAATGGAATTGCTGAATAGTAAAATTGATCATAAAGATTATATGTGCAATCACGTAGAATGGGGCGCAGAACTTTGCAAACGCGTCGGCTCAGAAAATTTTAAATTGCTTTTTGATATTTATCACATGCAGATACAGGAAGGAGATATCATCAGAAATATAAGAGACTATCATCAATACATTGCACATTTTCATACAGGTGGTATTCCGGGAAGGCATGAAATAAATAATACACAGGAACTGTATTATCCGGCAGTAATGAGAGCTATTGTGGATACTGGTTTCAAAGGATATGTAGCGCAGGAATTTGTTCCTACTTATCCGGATAAGTTAGATTCTTTAAGAGAAGCTATTAAAATTTGTGATGTGTAAGAAAAGGTTTGGCTAGATAAGCTAGTGGCAACTAATTTACTAAATAAACTATATATCAATAATTAATTTTAAAATAATAAACAAAATCCATGGCAGACAATACTTATGATGCAATTGTTATTGGTTCCGGAATTTCCGGTGGCTGGGCCGCAAAAGAACTTACCGAAAAAGGCCTTAAAACCATCATGCTTGAAAGAGGGAAAGATATCGAGCATGTAAAAGATTATGTAAATGCTACCAAAGGCCCCTGGGAATTTCCTCATCGTGGCGGCCGCACGCAGCAAATGATAAAAGATCTATCCTGTTTTAAAAAGGGATTATCCGCTAAATGAAGAAAATCTTGATTGGTGGGTAGATGAAAAGAAGTGTCCTTATACAGAAGTAAAACGATTTGACTGGTTCCGAGGATATCATGTAGGCGGCCGCTCACTTTTGTGGGGGCGGCAAAGCTATCGCTGGAGCGATTTTGATTTTGAAGCGAATGCAAAAGATGGTATTGCCATCGACTGGCCTATCCGCTATAAAGATATTGAACCCTGGTATACTTATGTAGAAAAATTTGCCGGCATCAGCGGTTCAACAGAAGGCTTGCCACAATTGCCCGATGGCCATTTTATGCCGGCAATGGAAATGAATTGTGTTGAAAAAGATGTTTCTGCAAGGATCAATGAGCATTATAAAAGCAAGCGCGATGATCATTGGCCGTACGCGCAAATATTACTGAGCCTTTGCCCGGAAGAACCAATTGCCAGTACAGGAATAAATGTTGGCTGGGATGCCCGTTTGGCGCTTATTTCAGCACGCAATCATCTACATTGCCTGCCGCAATGGCAACAGGAAATCTAACAGTTCGGCCCTGGTCAATAGTTACTAAAATTTTATATGATAAGGATACAAAAAAGCAACCGGCGTGGAAGTGCTGGATGCAGAAACCAACAAGACCTATCAATATTTTGCAAAGATCATTTTCCTGAATGCATCTACATTTAACAGCGCCTGGATATTAATGAATTCCGCTACTGATGTATGGCCTGATGGCTTGGGAAGCAGCAGCGGCGAGTTGGGGCACAATATTATGGATCATCATCTTGGCGTGGGCGCCGGTGGTACGGTTGATGGCTATGATGATAAATATTATTATGGAAGGCGTGCCAATGGAATTTATGTACCACAGTTCCGAAATTTATTTGGTGATAAAAGAGATTATATAAGAGGCTTTGGATACCAGGGCGGCGCAAGCCGGGCAGGCTTGGAGCCGCGACATGGCAGAAATGAGTATTGGCGGCGATTATAAAGATGCATTGGCAGAACCCGGTGAATGGCAGATGGGGATTGGAGGCTTTGGCGAAATACTTCCTTATCATGAAAATAAAATGACGTTGGATAAAACCAAGAAAGATAATGGGGATTAAATGTTATTGCCTTTGATGCAGAATGGAAAGAAAATGAAAGAAAAATGCGCATTGATATGAAAAATGATGCAATGGAAATGCTGGAAGCTGCAGGCGTGAAAAATGTACAAGGGCTACGAAGGCGACGGAACTATCGGAAGCGGCATACACGAAATGGGAACTGCCAGGATGGGGAATGATCCTAAAACTTCTGTGTTAAATAAATGGAACCAGGTATGGGATGCGCCAAATGTGTTTGTCACAGACGGCTCCTTTATGGTTTCTTCAAATTGTGTAAACCCTTCGCTAACTTATATGGCAATGACAGCAAGAGCTGTGGACCATGCAGTAAGTGAATTGAAGAAAAGAAATATCTGATACAGATTTTTATTTTATTACCTCAAAAATTAAATAATGAGTGAAGAAAAAGAAATTCGAAAAAAGATTATTCAAGAAGAAGTTTTCTAAGAGATGCCAGCCTTGTTGCCAGCCGGGTTTATGATTGTTCCCCGCCATGTTTTGGGCGGAAAAGGGTTTATTGCGCCAAGCGATCTGCTTACCGATTGCAAGTATTGGCGTTGGCGGAAAAGGCGAAGATGATATCAATCATTTTTATGCAAGTGGCAAAGCCAATATCGCCTTTCTCTGCGATGTTGACGACAGGCGCGCTGCTGATTCTGTAAAAAAGTTTCCCAAGGCAAAATATCTATAAAGACTGGAGGGAAATGCTGGACAAAGAACACAAGAATTTTGATGCGGTATCTGTTTCCACTCCTGATCATACTCATGCCGTGGCTGCTTATTCAGCCATGAGCCTTGGCAAGCCTGTATATGTACAAAAGCCATTGACGCATGATGTGTACGAAGCACGCATGCTAACCAAGGCGGCTAAACGCTATAAAGTTGTTTCGCAAATGGGTAACCAGGGAGCATCGGGCGATGGCGTGAGGCAATTGAGGAATGGTATGATGCAGGAATTATCGGCGACGTGCACACGGTTTATTGCTGGACGAACAGGCCGGTTTGGCCACAGGGCATTCCCAGGCCTACCACTGCCGACCCGATCCCTAAGGAACTGGATTGTAACTTATGGCTGGGAACAGCGCCCGAAAAAAATTATTTTAATAATCTGCTTCCCTTTAACTGGCGCGGATGGTGGGACTATGGTACCGGCGCATTGGGCGATATGGGATGTCATATCGTGCAACCTGCTTTTGCGGTGCTCAATCTTCAGTATATCAATTCAGTGCAGGCAAGCGTTGGAACGGTTTACATCGGTGAATTTCAGCAGGGCTATTTCCCCGATAGCTGCCCTCCCTCAAGCCATGTAATTATGAAATTCCCTAAAACGAATAAAACACAAGGGCCCGTTGAAGTGCATTGGATGGATGGCGGCATTCAGCCTGAAAGACCGGAAGAATTAGGGCCGAATGAAGTTTTTGGTGATGGGGGCAATGGTACCTATTTTATTGGCACCAAAGGTAAAATGATGTGCGGCACTTACGGAGCCAATCCGCAACTGCTGCCTACATCAAGAACCCAGGAAGTGAAAACACCGCAAACTTATCCCCGCGTGCCCGGTGCAGAAAATGGTCATTATATACAATGGGTAGAGGCTGCAATGGCCGGTTATGGAAAAATTCCTTTAAGCTCAGATTTTGCTATGGCCGGACCCTTGACTGAGGCACTGTTGATGAGTAATCTTGCCATAAGGGGCTATGATCTGAGACAGGAGCGGTCAGGAGGGGGTAGGGGCTTTGATTACCCTGCCCGTTATGTGGAGCTTTTGTGGAATAACGATGATATGAAAGTTACCAACGTTGAAGCGGTCAACCAATTTATCAAACGGGACTACAGGGCGGGATTTGGTGTTACTTATAATGTATAATTTTTAAAATTATTTTATGAAAAGAAGAGAAGCCGTGCAATATATTTCACTCCTTTTGGGTGGCACTATCATAGGAAGTAATTATTTTTTAGAAGGATGCAAAAGCAAAACGGGAGTGTCCATGTCTTTCACTCCGGATGATGTTTCGCTTATGGATGAAGTGGCAGATACGATTTTGCCGCCAACTAAAACTCCTGGTGCCAAAGCGGCGCACGTCGGGCAGTTCATGACTGTCATGGTAAATGATTGTTATGATGCAAACGATCAAAAAATATTTCATGAAGGGTTTGGGAAAGCTGGATGATTTTGCAAATAAAACTTATAATGATTCTTTTATAAAACTGAACCCACAGCAAAGACATGACCTGTTAGTAAAGCTGGATGAAGAGCAGAAGAATTATATGAAAAATAAAAAGAACGGAAGATCCTTCCCATTATTTCAGAATGGTAAAAGAGCTTACTTTGCTAGGATATTTCACTTCGGAAATAGGTTGCACCCAGGCGATGCGATATGTTGAAACTCCCGGAAAATTTGATGGTTGCGTAGATTATAAAAAAGGTGATAAAGCCTGGGATTAAAATATTTTTTTAAACAAAGCCGTTCTTAGTTTTCCGGGTCCGTGCTGTACTATAGATGCGCAAGACTATCGCAACAACTGAAAAAAAACGCTGGTTTTAGCTTCGGCAAATATTAAGTTAAAAAATAAATCTTCCGCTAAAAGATACTTGGGTAAACACCTCGGTAATGACTCCGGAAATTCCATCGCTGTAGGAATAAGGGCCGGTGCTGTTAAGCTCAATTGCTACAGCATGCAGTCCTGCGGGGAACAAATAGCCCACCCTTATTGCTGGTGTAACCGTAGTGCGAACTTCATCATAGGCGCCGAACATGCCGCTGAAACGGTCCGAATATTGTTGCAACGCTACACCAGCGCCCGCAAAAAAGCCTTTATACCATCCGGCGCCCGCATCCATCTGTAGCAGAAAAGCTGAGGTAAACGTTCTGAATTTTCCTTTTTCATCAAACCCCGTAGTTTCTCTATTATTTACGCTAGTATGAAAATAATGAATGTATGCGCTCAAGGCCAAATGCCGTGTCAAACTAAAATCTACACCGGCCTGAAAAGATGGCCCGAGGTAATACATTTCGGCATCGCTTGACAGGTGTAAGCCACCATATGGATGCCAGCTGCTGTGGTGCTGCCTTATCAAGACGAGGCTATCGTCAGCATTTTTCCATTTTGGAAATTTGGATTGCGCGTTTAAGACGCATGGTGGCATTATCACCACGAGTAGTAAAATAGTTACGAAGGCTAATGACTTGTTCATGAAATAAAAGGAACTTGTTTTGGTTACGCTTGCTTTATTAACCGCGTCGTAAAATATTAAATAGAAGCAGGAACCGATTGATGTTTATGGTCGTACGGCAATATAACTATAAAATATTGCAACTATTCTTCAAGGACGTAAATACATTCGTGAACTTCAGATGCAGCGGATTGTAACGTTTACCCATACCCGCAATTTTTCTGGTAATAATAAAAGGAAAACGTTTGCCAAAACCTGATGAAGATAACAGGTTATTACAATGGATTTTTATGTAGGAAAGAGGTAGAATTCTGTGATTAATCGATACCTGAGACGCGTGCTAAATGGTAAGCGATCTACGATTGCCAGGCACATGTGAAAGCAACAAATAATGAGCATGGAAAAAAAATAATCAAATTCTTTTATCTGCTTAATCTTTTGAAAGAGCATCATCTCTTTCATTCTCATAAAGCCATTTCTTATAGTTACGAATGAGCAAAAGATATAAATTTGCTGATAACGGGAAATCCGATACTATCGGATATCTTTTGTCACTTTTACTGTTACTAATTGGATTGATCTATTTATAAGAAATGAAAACAGAGAAGTAATGATTTACAGTATAAAATATTACCACCCAATCTTGCCCAGTCTCTGACCTGTGCTTAATCGTTACTTAGCGGAACAATACCTATAGAAATGCTATTTTCTCTAAGATGAGCAATATGCAAATTTGCTAACATACAGAATATTTATTTTATTACTTCCAATTGGTTATTATTTATAAGAAGGTAAAGGATTATTGAACCTTGCCGTTTTGGATTAGAGGGTTAAGTAACGAGTGAGCAAGGGTGTGGTGTGCAAGATAGTGACTGAATAAACAGCAAACCACTGCTACAGTTATCCATGTAAATAGCACAAAAAGTATTTATATTTAACCCATATAAAACATTTGCTTATGATACAAAAATGGTTATTCCCCGCTGTTTATGCCCTTCTGTCCCTGCCTTGTTTTGCGCAGCAAACCATACAGGAAAAGCTGGGCTACCCCAAAGATGCGAAGCTCCTGATCATTCATGCGGATGACCTGGGTGTTGCTCACTCGGAAGACTCCGCCAGCCTGCATGCGCTGGATGAAGGGTATGTGAGCAGTGCCAGCATTATGGTGCCAACGCCCTGGTTTAGCGAAGTGGCGGCTTATGCTAAAAAACACCCCGATGCCGACCTGGGCCTGCATCTTACGCTTACCAGTGAGTGGGAGAATTACAAATGGGGTCCGGTAGCGCCAAGAGATAAAGTAAGCAGCCTGCTAAACAGCGAGGGATATTTTTACGACAACGATGACAGCCTTGGCGAACACGGTACCGCCTCCGATGTAGAGACAGAGCTGCGGGCTCAAATAAAAAAGGCGCTGATGGCAGGCATACACGTTACGCACCTGGATTCGCACATGGGATCAGTGTTTTTTAAGAAGGAATACCTTGAGGTGTACCTGAAGCTGGCGCGTGAGTACCACCTGCCTTGCCTGGTTGATAGGAATGATTTTAAGATGGCGTACCACATAGATATCAGTGATATGCTTACCAGTAAAGATGTGGTAATGGACCATATCTTTATTGCCAGCCCGCCCGCGCCTGTTTCCGCAAGGGCTGCCTTTTATACCGACGTACTCAATGCCATGCCCACGGGCCTGAGCTACCTGATTATACACGCCGCCTATAACGATGGTGAAATGCAGGCAGTAACTATTGACCATCCTGATTATGGCGCCGCATGGAGGCAGGCCGATTATGACTTCTTCAGCAGCGATGCCTGTAAGCAGGCGCTGGCCACCAATGATATTCATGTAATAACCTGGAAGGAGATAAAGGAGAAGATGGAGAAATGAGTGTTAAGCGTATTCTCCATAGTGGCGCAGTTATACTGCTTAGATAAGTGGCATAGCCTATCTGTGCCGTAGCATACGAGTAGTGATTTAATATTTCCTTTCTTATATTTATGAATTAGCAAAAATATAAGTTGCCTACTCCAGTCCGGTGTCCTCCCCATGTCCTGAGAATGTTGAAATAATGAATACTCCAACTACACCGCCTCGTGCAACGTTTAAATAATCAGGGAGCGCTATCCTTAGTTGCAACTTCTGACAAAGATTATTAAATCATTGCAGCAAAATATCATAAACAAGAACGTCAAAGAAAGTAAGAATAATGTTTCAAGTAATTAGCTGTAATTGCCATCTGACAAGTTTGGATTTTTAACGACATTTTCGATAAAAATGATTTTGTAAAAGCGGTTGGGGCTCGTTCAACCGCCCTTACAGTCCTTGAGGCTAACTTTTTTTCGGAGTTGTTTTCTTTGGTGCCAAATCATATATGGTTCAAGCTGGGATTGTCTACTCCAGCTTTACTTTAAATTCCATCGGTATTCTTGGCGATGATAATATTGTCTTCTAACTAATGAAGTGTTATGAGACAATTTCTTTTTTATTTTTGTATAGAATGAAAAGCGCTAAGAACATATTGATCGCCGGTGCTGATAAAAAACCAATGACGCTTGATATATTTTTTGAAGATGAATCGAAACAAAAGCCTGTTGTAGTTTATGCCCATGGATTTAATGGTTTTAAAGATTGGGGTAATTTCGATTTGATTGCTAAAAAATTTGCAGCGTCCGGTTATGTATTCGTGAAATTTAATTTTTCGCACAACGGTACTACAACCGAACACCCCGAAGAATTTGCAGACCTGGAAGCATTTGGTAATAATAATTATTCAAAGCAACTGGAAGATCTTCACCTGGTAATAGACTGGGTTTACGATCCTTCAAATGAGTATAGGCATGTAATGAATACCGGGTATATTATTTTATTAGGACATAGCATGGGAGGCGGGATAACGATATTACAAGCAGCTAAAGACAATAGGGTAAAAAAATTAATTACATGGGCAAGCATAAGTGAATGCAAAACTCCGTGGGGTTCGTGGCCTGCAGAAAAAATGCAGGAATGGAAAGAGACCGGCATTCAATATTATACCAACACCCGAACCAAACAACAAATGCCAATGCGTTATCAACTGCATGAAGATTTTATTAATAACCATGAAAAGCTTGATATACAAAATGCTATCAAGTGCCTTACCATTCCTATCTTAATATGCCATGGCACGCTTGATACTTCAGTTCCAATAGCAAACGCATTTAAGTTGCAAAGTTGGCACCCTGCCGCAAAATTATTTACTGTGCAAAGCGATCATGTATTTGGACGAAGCCATCCCTGGACTTCTGATAATTTACCTCCGGCAATGGAAGCGGTGATGGAAGAAAGTTTGAAGTTTTTACAGGATTAAAAGCGAGGAATCTTCTGTCAGGATACTGTTAGATGTTAATGATAAAGAAAATGGACTAGATAATCTTTAAGGTAATGTACTGAAAAATAGTTGGTGATTTTATCAGAAGAAATTTTTTTATTAGCGATGTTAATCTGAAGAGGAAGCGGCTCTGCATAAGAGCAACTTGTCAGCAATAACATTAATGCAAGATGATAATCCATAGCAGTCACTTTATGGCTGCTCAGCCAGCGTAGGTACATTCATGTTTCGAAAGCCCAAGCTATCCACTCGTGCAAGCCGCGGCCTGATCTCAGCGGCCCAGCTAATATTTTACCACCAATTTAAAAAAACCGTTTTCGTATACGCCAGTGCGTTATTTTGTCGCTTTCATGTAAATTCTATTCAGTGAGACACGAACCGGGCGTTGGAAATGTCGGGTGAGGACACTTTTTGCCAGGAGAGGGGCGACCGCTAAAAAAGTTCAGCAATTTAATTTCAGAACTTCACCAGAGACAAAAAGATTTGCAATTATATTATTGCTGCCATCACTATTTTGGTTATGGCCGGATAAAATCAAGTCCGGACACATTTTCCTGCGAAAGCCATTTTATGAGTGTCCGCTTACCGGATTGATAATTTCCGTCCAATGCATTGCTGTTCTGCAAATCCTTAATCACTGCGTCCTTTCCTTCACTCAAATCAATCACCGGTTCATCAACCGCTGTATTAGGGGCGGCAGAGCCGGTGAAACCATCAATAACTAATTGTTGAAAATGGTCGCATGAGATCGCATGAGTAAAATAATCAGGTAGTGATGAATCCCATTGCACTTTAAAATCCTTGAGGGTTAAACCATGTACATACCTGGCATATAAAGCAGGGATATCATGTTTAAATATGGATAATTTGCTATCGTTAGTTGGCCTTAAGTCAAAATTACCTGCGTTGTCATTTGTACGGCCACCCTTTAAAATCATGATTTGCACATTATCAAAACTAATATCTTCAAGTATACTCTCTTTAGACCCATAAAGGACGATCCCTTCTTCTCCCCGGGCTAAGATATTTGTAAATCTTATGTGGCTGATCGTTCCCACTTTATCACTTGCAATTCCCGGCAGTGCCGAAATATGAATCGGTTCGCCATGTCCCCACCATTGCCCGGGATAAAGCCGTGTATCTATGATCATATTGGAAAACACCATATTTTCCATATTTCCTTTTCGGCGTTGAAAAATACCTATTCCCCTGTTAGAGCCGTATATCCGTATATTATCAAAAAGCAGGTTTCCGGAATTGTTATCATTAAAACCATTGTATCCTATTCGAATACCGCACGACCTCGAATGGAGATTGCAATTGGTGACAGCAAGGTTGCTGGTGCTTATCACTGCGATAGCATCATCACCAGCACGGACATCGCAATTAGCAATGATAACATTCCTGGAATCATACATATCTATGCCGTCGCTGTTGGGTACGCTCATATTATTATCAATGGATATGCCCAGCACTTTAACATCATCACAGGCATTGACATCCATGGTCCAGTCATTGGCATTCCGGATATTGATATCACGGAGGAGCACCTTTTTACAGTTATGAAAAATAATCTGGGTACCAGGCCTGTTTCCATATTCTCCTTTCCACATAACCGGCGCTTCATCCCTGTCTTTATCTGTATTCATGTAGCGGCTGCCCTGTCGCGCATATTTGCTATCTTCCGGGCTGCTAACCTGTACACTATCCATGTACATGAAAGAGGAGGCTCTTCCATCAATAGTTCCTGTTCCGGTAATAGACACATTCACGGCATTGACGGCGAACACAATGCCCAGTTTCTTACCGCCCGCACCGGATCCACTGAAACCATAATCTGTTTGTAAAAGATAATCATTGGTATTTTCAGAGGCAAGGATAACTGATCCCGGGGCAAGAAGCAGGTTGATATTGCTGAATAGTTGAAATGTACCTGTTACAAATGTCCCCGCAGGAACCAGAACAGTCCCTCCTCCGGCCTTTACACAGGCGGCTATGGCATTATTGACGCCCCTGGTATCTACAGTATGGCCGTCGCCCGTAGCTCCATAATTCTTTATATTAAAAATACCATCTGCCTGGGCATAAGATTGAAAATAAGTTAGCGCACAAATACATAAAAGGGCAATATATTTTCTTCTATAATACATATATTTTCTGTTTAAGAGGAAACTTAAATAAGCTTACAGGGTTTAATTACTCAATTTAGCAATATCTTTTTATAGGAATCATTCTGAATTTGCAGATTGCAAAATCACTTTTAAAAAAGTCCCCCTTTTCCCCACTTTTGGCGCAAGGTTATCCCTAACTGTTATTGTAGAGTTGACCGTCCGTATGGTTGAGCGTCCACTTGTGACAGGAATCCGATTACTATCGGATAAAACAAGCTTCCAATAGAAAATCTTTTGGTTATTAAATCTGGTCATTTTTTATCGGCAGTTAAGTATGACTTTAATCACATTAGAGTTAGTTAAAAGCACAAGCCGACGCTTTACGCTAAAGGACTTCTTACTTATCAGGATTTTATAACAAGAATTGTACATTTACTGCATGAGTCGTACATATAAATTTCATGATAACGATAAAATGATGAAAAAATATTTTCTGTGTTTATCGGTTCTACTAATATTTTCCTCCCTAAAGGCTCAAATATAAAGTGCATTTTATTTTAAAGGAAAGAACAGCTATTCATTACGACAGCATTTATGTAACCGGTACGTTCAGCAATTGGGAGTCCACAATAAATAGAAATTATCTGATGCAACCGGCAGGAGAAAACGAAAAGTCTATTGTGCTGAATTTGCCGGCAGGTATTATCCGGTACAAGTTTCACAGAGGGAGTTGGCTGAGTGTAGAAAAACAAGATTACGGTGATGAAGTGCCAGACAGGATAGTGAACATACATAAAGACACTACATTAACAGACAGTGTAATGAGGTGGCGGGATTAAATGTTTACTGACAGGTGGTATGCACTTAGTAAAGAAACAACTGATACAGACCGTGTAAAAACGCTTACTTCAATTGCCACCGGTTATGCATTTTACTCAGAATTTTACAATGCCGATTCCGCATTATATTATGCCCAGGCTGCATTGCAGTTGCAGCAAAAAATAATGGCTGCCGGAAATAATACATTACTCACAGGATCATGGAATGCCTCGCGGTTAATAACGCTGCAGGAAGTTGTAGCAGGCCTCATGCATTCGTTGGGAAATTATCCAAAATCATTAGAGTTAAGATTTGAAAATTTGAAACTGGCACAAAAGCAGTCTGACAAACTAACCATACTCTGGACGATTAATAATGTTATCAGCGATTATCTTTCCATGAAAGATTACCAGCATGCATTAAGTTATGCTAAAACAGCAGATTCAATTCTTACTACAGCAGACTCATTTATAATTGCTTCAGCAAAACTTATTCAAGCAATCTACTTATGGATAGCTATTCCCGGAAAACAGAATCGCACTACAAAAAAACTGATAATAGTGTTGTCTTTGATATTGGTAAGGGCAAGCTCATTACCTTATACAATGAATTGCATGCCAGGTTTGTGCTTTCAGTTTGTGGGGATCGATGCCAACAACGCGAATTTCAAAGAATTAAATGACTATAGTTTTTAATCTGCTTTTATATCAAAGCAACAAAATAACGGGATGGCACAACCGAAAAAATGTTTTTTTTATTTGGTTAATATTATCGTTAGAATTGTAATGCATTACAACAAACAATAATTACTTATTCCTGGGAAAACTTTTTTGAAGGATGATTTTTTATAATTGGTTTTCGGTAAGTAATTCGAACGATTGCTAATGGTTTATATCTGGCGAATGCCAACAACATCAATTGTTTGATTAAAGCGCATTCTGCAAAATCATTTCGTGGTATCTACCTTTTTATTGCTGATCGTATCGAGTTTATGAGTAAGGTCAATTGCATTAGTAGTGTCCGGAATACCGCCATTTGTATTTGGAACACCCACTTCATGGTATGAATCAGTGGAATCGGAACCAGCCTTCTTATCAGTATTGGAATGGCATGCAAACGAAGCGAATGCGAAAATAATAATGGCGTGAGTTTTTTTCATAAAAGATTTTTTGCTTCAGTAAATTAATGGAAATCCGTTTTATAGGGAGATTCAATAAAGATGCCAAAGAAAACCAGGCTACATTAATTTTATGCTTTTCAACAATCTTCTAATCGTAATAAGTAAATTGCGTGAATTGTAGTTCCCTCATCCCGGGGACGTCTTTAACCAATTAACAATGCTTTTATGAAAAGAATAATTTTCGTGCTGGTTCTTTTTTTATCTGCCCGGTGCATCGCTCAAACTGATAAAAACTTTGATGGCCTTAATATGAACCTCGGCAATCTCTTCATGTTATCTGATGCAAAAACAAGATCGGTAAGCCCGGAAAATTACTCAGGCGAAGCTGGAAAAGGCGGAATGGCTACATTGGAAAATGGTTCTTCACGATTTGCAGCCCGCGACCTGGGACAAGGATGGAAGGTGAATCCGTACGTAACTATAGAGCCAGGCCAAACCTTCACTATAGCCGATATCAACGGCCCTGGCGCCATTCAGCATATCTGGATGACACCAACGGGCGACTGGCGTTTTTCTATTTTACGCTTTTATTGGGATGATGAAACGGAACCATCAGTGGAAGTGCCGGTTGGGGATTTTTTCGGAATGGGCTGGGGCAAGTATGCATCTTTAAATTCTTTACCGGTTGCAGTAAATCCCGGCAGCGCCTTCAATTGTTATTGGGTAATGCCTTTCCGAAAAAAATGCAGGATAACCATGCAAAATATTAATACGGAAAAAATGATACTCTTTTACCAGGTGGATTTTACTTTAACTAATGTACCAAAAGATGCCGGGTATTTTCATGCACAATTCAGGAGAAACAATCCTACTAACGGCGGACTGTATACGCTTGTGGATAATATAAAAGGGAAAGGGCAATATGTAGGAACTTATCTCGCGTGGGGCGTGAACAATAACGGATGGTGGGGCGAAGGCGAGATAAAATTTTATATGGATGGAGATGCAAAATTTCCTACAATAAATGGCACAGGCACAGAAGATTATTTCTGCGGCTCATACAATTTTGAAAATCAAAAGACTCATGAATATCAGCCGTTTTCAACTGCATATTCAGGCCTGCCGCAGGTTATAAAGCCAGATGGGCTGTATAGTTCAACGCAGCGTTTTGGCTTATACAGGTGGCATATTATGGATCCGATCCGTTTTGAAAAAGATTTAAAAGTCACAATCCAGGATCTGGGCTGGCGACATGACGGAAGCTATCTGCAGCAGCATTCGGATATAAGCTCGACGGTATTTTGGTACCAGGCCGAGCCTCATGCGCCCTTCCCAAAATTGCCTTCAAAGAATGAACTGGAAGTAAACTAAATATTTTTATATTTTAAATAATGAATACTATAAAAAAGAATATTCTATTATTTTTTTTCCTGTCAATTTTTTCCGTACGAATAAATGCACAGGTAACCATGCCTGTGTTTGGAAAGCAAGTGTTACTTAATGGTTATACAAAAGCATTGAGCGGCGAAACGATCCCTTATTTTTCCGTGTACCCTGATTATGCAAAAGAAGCATTGCTTACCCGTTGCACCGACGGGAATAAAAGTATTGAATGGGAAACTGCGCCTATACCTGCAAGTTATAAAAGTAAATATCTTTATTTTAGCTGGATTGCAGCCCATTCGACGGGAACGAACAGCGGTCTAAGACATTTTGATCTTTACATTAACGATCAGTACATGCTCACTTTTATAACGTATCCAAAAAATTATCCTGCTTACTGGACATTTGCCGCTAAAGACAGTACCCAACTGGTTTTTGAGCTAAAAACCAAAGATGGGGCAATGGATGCACATGGATTTGCGTATTTAAGGGTTCCCGCAGCAAAATATGAAAAAGGAAAGCCTCTCAGAATTCGGGTTACCGGCGAAAATGAAAACAGCACGGATTGGTATATGACGTTCAAATATTCGTTTGAAGAAAAAATTGATGTGGATGCGCCTCCGTTCCTGTTGAAAGGTAAAGTAAAAAAGCAACAGCCATTACTGTTTACTGTCTTGCATTTTGGCGGCCCGCAGCAATTGAACCTTGAGATCGATCATCTACACCAAAAGCCTTTTACGGTAGTCAATGGCATCAACTCTTTTGAATTAGACGTAAATGCGGTAACAAAAGATACAACCGTAAGGATACATGCTGCTATCGGTAAATTACTGACGGTAGACAAAGAAGTGGCCCTTCACCCGGTTATAAAAAGAGAAATATATCTTATTCATAATTCGCATAACGATATCGGATATTCGAATATTCAGGAAGATGTGGCCAGGATTCAGAATAAGAATATAAGAGATGCTTTGTATCTTATTAAAAAGACAAGAAATTATCCGGAAGGAAGCCGCTTTGTATGGAATGTGGAATCCTTGTGGGCTATTGAAAATTTTCTGAGTGAAGCTACCAAAGATGAGAAGTTTGATTTTATAAGGGCCGTAAAAAATAAACAAATTGGTTTAGGCGCTTTATATGCTAACATTCTCACCGGCTTAAGTACTCCTGAAGAAATGAACTGGATTGTACAATACGCAACCATACTTCGCGAAAGATATAATGTGCCCATCAATACTGCTATGATGACTGATATTCCGGGCCTGAGCTGGAGTATGGTTCATGCATTGGCGTCTAACGGTATCCGTTATTTTTCCAATGGTCCAAATTATGTAGAGGGTTTGCCGGATAAGGGCGACCGTATTGGGTATACTTTAAAAGCATTGGGCGATAAGCCGTTTTGGTGGAAATCATCGTCCGGTAAAGACAGTATCCTTTTCTGGACAGCCGGCAAGGGATATTCGTCCTGGCACGGCTTTGCACCGGGAACCGTGAAGGTGAGAGGCCCGAAGAAAATTGCAGCTTATTTAAATGAATTGGATATAAAGAATTATCCTTATTCTATCGTACAGTGGAGATATAATATTGTTTCAGATAACGGGCCGGTAGATAGTACGATCAGTGACTTTGTAAAAGCCTGGAATGAAAAATATGCATCACCCAAATTAATTCTTGCGACTGTTGGCGATATGTTTGCAGCTTTTGAAAAAAAATACAGAAATGGCATTCCGGTACTATCCGGGGATTTCACGCCTTACTGGGAAGATGGCGCATACTCTACGGCCAGGGAAGAAGGAGAGAACCGCGTACTCAGCGAAAAAATTATCCAGCTTGAAGATGCTGCAAAGCAAATGCACAAAACTATTGACAGCACAGTACTTTACAGGGCGAAGCGTGATATTGTAATGTTTCATGAACATACATGGGGCTCCTACAACAGTATCTCTGACCCCGATAATCCTTTCACGGTTCATCAATGGAACTACAAAAAAGGATTTGTTGATTCAGCTAAATATTATGTTGATGCAATAGCATCCAATCTTTTCCCTGCAGTTTCAAATCCTATTTCAATTAGGGTTATAAATACATTACCATGGGCACGTTCTGGTTTTGTTGAAACTCCCTGGCCGACAGCTTTGCGGGGGAATACATTGATGAATGATAAAGGAGAGAAAATTTCTGTTCAGAAACTTACTGATGGCAACCTGGGATTTATTACGGGTAATATTCCTTCAGGTGCGGAACTGAAATATACATTTACAAAAGATATGTCGGACTCTTCTGCATTTCGATCCCGTTTTACTTATGCTATTGATACAACTTCTGGTTGTATCAGCCAATTAAATACTTTAGATAAAAAATGGATCGATTCGACATCTGCTTTTAAAGGACTAACGCAGGTTGTCTATGTAAAAGGCTTAAATCCCAACATCTTTTCTCTTTCCAGGGTAGAAAAAATTGAGTGGTTGGAAGATGGCCCGTTAGTAAAAAAACAAAGAATAACATGCAGCCTTGAAGGTGCCAATGAAGTGCAATATGAGATCACGCAATTCAATAACGAAAATCGTTTGTTCTTATCAGTTATAATCGATAAAAAGGCGATACGCGATAAGGAGTCTGTTCATATAGCATTTCCTTTTTCTATTGATCATCCAATAGTGCGCATAGGCGTTGACGATAGTTTTATTACTCCTGAACATGGACAAATTCCGGGCTCCAATAAAGATTTCTATTCTGTTCAACGATGGATCGATATTTCCAACGATAATGATGGCGTCACTATTTGTTCCCCGCAGGGAGCTTTATTTGAAGTGGGAAACATGATCGATGAGCAAAAGGTTAACGAGGGTCATAAGTTATGGAAAACTGAAAACCATTCGTCTGCCACGATTTTTTTATATGCAATGAATAATTACTGGCATACCAATTACAAGGCAGACCAGGGAGGAAAAGCCAGGTTTGATTTTGTGTTACAGTTTCACAACGTATTTGATGTGAAAGCAGCCCAACATTTCGGAATGGAATCTACGCAACCGTTATTGGCTTATCCCGGTAACTAAACATCACTATTCTATTTCTACCCGATCATTTCGTTAATTTAGAATTTAACAATTTTTGGTAGACTTATTGAAATGTGGAGTTAAATTTTTATTCAATGAAAAATAAGTTCCTTGCATTTCTGTGTGCCTTATTTGTGGTGATGTTATATAGCTGCAGCCGGAAGTCGCATCCGGCAAAAACGAACACAGAACCCGTTATTACAACGACTGATTCAGCAGCAGTAAGAAAGCCAATAGTTAAAAAGAAAGAAAAGGTAATTGTTCCTAAAGTAATTGTAGTGAATGACAGTACGGCTCATAAAAGCGTTGATGGAAGATATTACTACGATATGCTTGGCCACAGATATTGGAAAAATAACAGGGATGGTAAATACTACCTGTTCAATAAATCAATGTATAACAATCCCGATTTTAATAAACCTGACTAAACCTTTTCGCATATGTTATATCTCTTGCTCTGATGGGAATAATGTCTTTCAGTATTTCCGCATCGCAATTGAGTTTTTTTAATAAATAAATGACCCGGCTGCTTTCTACGTGGCCATTTTTACATTCAATGCGTAAAATGTTATCACAATCCTGCAGGTCAAAATTGGCACGATAACTATTGAAGGCTCTGTGGAGTGCATCGAGTATGTCTTTTGCCTGCCCGCAATCTTCTACATTGGTTTTAAATACTTCTATCATAGCTTTTGGTAATTAGGTATGTGCCATAATCATTTATAAAAATTAAAAAAATCATCAGTGTTCCTAATAAATTCTGGCGAGAGGTTGATTGTCGCCATTGTTACCGTTTTTATTTTTTATAAAAATGTTTTGTACACAATATTTCCGGCTTTATTTAGGAAGACGATTGAACCGGAATTATATTTTATTTTTAAAAGAATTCAATATTAAATTGCTTTATTTAGGATCCGGTAAATCTCTTTTTCTAATTGTGTTAGTTACATTCAACATATGCCTTTGCTTTTTTACTATAAAATTATTCCTTTTTTCATCTTATGATAGGATACATAAGAAATAATTAATAATGCCAGATCAATTAAAGGTTGAAATGAATGGGCAACAAGCCCATCTATAGATAAATATGCTATTGTTGCCGAAATAACGTCAATACCAATAGCCACATAGTTCCATTCTTTCAGCCGTGGCCAAACAGGGAGTATGAGCAATAGTCCGCCGATAATGTGACCAATGCTTACTTCCCATCGAAACCATTCAGGCACTCCTAAATGATGCATTGCATCCAGCGCCATTTTGCTATTGATAAAAAAAGCTCCGGATAAAAAGAACAGCGACAAGAGCCCTGTGCTTACCCAATATATAATTTTAGTGGTTTTCCTTTTGACCGGAACAGCTGTCTGCGCATGAGCAGTATCATATTTTTTGCTTTGAATCGTCGTTTCCATAGTTTTTATTTTTGTTGATTTTTGCTATAATTAAACATCCACGGTTTACCATATTTATCGGTGACAGCACCGAATGTATCACCCCAAAATTGTACTTTCAAAGGATCGTCGACCGTTCCGCCTTCAGATAGTTTTGTAAATAAAGATTCGATTTCTTCCGGACTGCTGCAAACTACACAAACGCCAACCTGGTTGCCGTTTATGGGCTTGCCTCTGCTCATATCGCTTCCCATAATTGTTATACCGTCCTTTATTAAAGATGAATGAAGAATCTGCTCCTTGTCAAAACCCGGAGGCATTTGATCGGCTACAGGTGACTCACCAACAGATTGTAATTCAAGTTCGCCTCCCCCTAAACATTCTTTGTAAAAATTCATTGCTTCTCTGCATTTACCAGCGAAGCCCAAATACACGTTAATTTTTTCCATGTTCAGTTTAATTTATTGTTAGAAATAATTTTATAACATCTCCACATAGACACTCTTATGTTTTAAGCATGTAAGATTTTCTTCAGTTGATGCACATGTCTTTGTGTATGATACAAAACAAAGTAGAGCAGTTCCAGCTTCGTCACTTCTCCAAATACGGGCAGAGCAATAATTTCACCGAGATCAACTTTGTTTCTTGCAACCTTTAGTTTATCTATTGAATTATTAAGATCTTTTACAACTTCGTCTTTATCATAATTCTTTTCTTCCGGAACAATAAAATCCGGTGATTTATATTTTGCCTCAAAATCCAAAAACATTTTTTTAAGACCCGGCTCTCCCGCGTCAGGAGCTCTTTCAGCAGGTTTACCTTCCATCTCCATTCCCTGCGCAATGGCTTTGTTTGATTTGATTACATGTGTTGCCAACTGCGCCGCTGTCCAGCTATTTTTAAACGGAACTGCGTTTATAGACCTGCTGTTAGTTGAAGAAATCAATTCTTTTAATTCATTCCAGGTTTGGTCAAGCGATGCAAATAAATCTTTGGTAGATATGGTATGTGTTGTCATCATTATTTTTGTTGAAGCACTGATAGAATATTTCCCGCAGGATCTTTGAACCATGCAATCTTTGGCCCTCCGGGATTACGGCTGATCCCCTTTGCATCGGTTTGTAATTCTTTGTATTGTTCAAACACAATTCCTTTTGATGTTAATTCATCCACCGCTTTATCAATGTCTTCAACAGGAAAATTTAGAACTGTGTAAGTCGCAGGCTCATGGTTTGGCTTCGGGTACACGAGCACGGGAGTTCCTGATGCAACATGCAACTCAAGCACTCCCATGGGGTTGTCTTTTACGTCAAGACCCAGCGTTTCGCTGTAAAATTTTTTTGCTTTTTGCAAATTATCTACTGAAAAACCGCTGAATGCTTTTGAATGCTTTAACATAGTATTTATATTTATAGATTAATAAATGTTTTATAATTCTTTCATTTTAACCAGGCAAATCATTTCGTTATCATCTTTGTACCATTCGACGGCAGGCTTTGTTGTGTTAACACGATCATCCTTTACTATTTCGTCAAACACATCTTTAATGCGTTCGGTCTTGCTACGCCATTCATAAATCGCATCGCCTAAATATTCGCCATTTTCAATCATTAATTCTTCATAGTTATATTTTTTGGCTTCGTTGGTAAACTTTTGTGCGGCGGTAGCGTAGTAAATCATTTTGCCATCTATACATTCGCTGATACCATAATAATTCCTTGCGCCTGTGCAATCACCTGTGGCTTTTATTAATTCATCAAAGGCTTTGTCAATGCCTGATGGAAACGTTTTCACCTGCAAGCCAAAAACTTTTATATCATTATCAAAACTAAATTTCTCCATAACAATAATTAATTATGGCACAAACCTACGATCTCAAATCAAAATTATTGGGGTGCAAATGCGGCAATGTAAGGGGTTGATTGCGACAAAAACAATCTTTATCTTTGTAATACAAAATTATTTAAAAAGAATCGTCTAAAAAGGCTCGCTATGAAACACATTTCAATTCTTATTCCTCACGGGCACACCAGTGTCGTAAATATCGAAGGCACACATCAAATATTTAACGAAGTAAATTCTATAAGAAAAACTATGGACAAACCGCCGTTGTTCAGGGTACAGTTGGTAGGTATTTCGCGCGAAACAAGCCAGCGCAACGGCTTGTTCAGTATTAAACCGGATGTATTAATTGATGATGTAAAAAGAACGGATCTTATTATAATACCCGCTATCCACGGCAATCCGGAAGTAGTGATGGAAAAAAATGCGCCTTTTATCCCGTGGATTGTGCAGCAGTATAATAACGGTGCAGAAGTGGCAAGCCTTTGTATCGCTTCATTTTTTCTTGCGGCCACTGGTTTGTTAAACGGAAAGCAATGCGCTACGCACTGGAGCGCTGCGAATGATTTCCGGAATATTTTTCCTGAAGTGAATTTGGTTGATGATAAAATAATTACAGAGGACGATGGGATTTATACAAGCGGCGGTGCCTATTCTTTTACTAACCTCCTTGTTTACATCATCGAAAAATATGCAGGTCGTGATGTTGCAGTATTAGTTTCCAAAATGTTTATGATTGATATTGATCGCGTCAGCCAGTCCCCTTTTATTATTTTTCAGGGGCAAAAAACCCATGAAGATGAATCTATAAAGCAGGCGCAGGAATACATTGAAAATAATTTCGAAGAAAAAATTACGGTAGATCAGCTTGCGTCCATGTTTGCGTTGGGAAGAAGAAATATGGAACGCCGTTTCAAAAAAGCAACTGCCAATACCGTGATAGAATATATTCAACGCGTAAAGATTGAAGCCGCTAAAAAGAATTTAGAAAAGGGACAAAAAAACGTGAACGAAGTTATGTATGAAGTTGGGTATTCTGATACCAAGGCGTTTCGTACTATTTTTAAAAGAATTACCGGTTTATCACCCGTAGCATACAGGACAAAATACAACAAAGAGGCCATAGCAAGCTGAGCAGCGCTGATGAAAGAGGTTGTTGCCGCTAACTTTCTATTGGCGTCATCAACATGGTAATAATAATTGAATAAACTGTGGAGAAGACACCGTTAGCAGGATTTAAAGAAATACTATTATAAACTATCATAATCACTTTGACGAGTTACTGGTTTACATGTAACGGTGTTTTTTTGATCTTGTAAAAATTTTTTGCAATAAAATTTTCTGGGTGTTCTTTCGGAATGTTTTGGTTTGTTTGATAGCCGAATGTGCCTCATAAATCTGCCGGCAATGGTAAATCAAATTTATTACCACAACTTTGCATGCATTACTAAATTAATAATGTCTTTAACCTATGAATTTCTTTAATTTTTTTACGCAGGAAATCGCTATTGATCTTGGCACTGCCAATACGCTGATCATTCACAATGATACGGTGGTGGTAAACGAGCCGTCCATTATTGCGCTTGACAGGAATAATCCTAAAAATGTGTTGGCAGTGGGCAAAAAAGCTTTGATGATGCATGAGAAAACTCATGAAAGTATTCGCACCATACGGCCCTTGAAAGATGGCGTAATCGCTGACTTCAATGCTGCGGAACTGATGATGAGAGAAATGATAAAAAAGATTGGCTCTAAAAAATCATTATTTGCTCCGAGCTGGCGCATGATGATCTGCATACCGAGCAGCATTACAGAAGTGGAAAAGCGCGCAGTGAGAGATAGTGCGGAGCAGGCAGGAGCCAAAGAAGTTTATCTTGTTCATGAACCTTTGGCGGCAGCATTAGGAATGGGTATTGATGTGGAAGAGCCTGTTGGTAACATGATCATCGACATTGGCGGTGGAACTACAGGAATAACTGTGGTTGCGTTGGCCGGTATTATTTGTGATCAATCGATACGGATTGCAGGTGATGAATTTACTTCAGACATTGTAGAAACGATCAGGAGGTATCATAGTCTTTTGATAGGAGAGCGCACTGCTGAGCAAATAAAAATCCAGATTGGTGCAGCTTACAAAGGAATTGATAATCCGCCGGATGATATGCCAGTGTATGGAAGAGATCTTGTAACTGGCATACCAAAAGAAATAATAGTTACTTACCAGGAAATTGCAGAAGCACTTGATAAATCTATCTTTAAAATCGAAGAAGGAATTTTAAAGGCTTTAGAAACTACGCCCCCGGAAATTGCTTCTGACATATACCGTCGTGGAATGTACGTAACAGGTGGTGGCGCTTTATTGCGCGGGATTGATAAAAGACTTGAGGCGAAGATCAAGCTGCCTGTTCATATAGCCGATGATCCGTTGACCAGCGTTGTAAAAGGTACCGGAATTGCGCTTAAACATTACGACAGTTATCCGTTCATTATGCGATAAGATCTTTGTTTTCAGTTTAATGATATTATTGCAATTTTTAGCAAACATGGCCAGACAATTGTACAAGATTGCCGATAAAGTAAAGCCCGGTATGATTTTTAATTAGGACGAATTGTAATAAACGTATGACTAAAAATTTCAGAATTTAAATAAGGGCGGGATGCAAAGTCCTTTGCTTCTTAAGCCAGTAATAGTTTGAATTCTTTTATAAAATTTAAACTGTAATAAAAAATAGAATTGATATTAAAAGGATCGCTTCATTTTCCAAACCTTTTGCAAATATTTTCAAAAATCCTGCAAAAAAATAAACGAAAGATTCAAAGTCTTGACACTTTTATTTTCACAAAGTGTGAAATATTATTATCAGGTGAGCTTGCTTTTTCAATCACATAAAACCTTTTTATACAATATCAACCTGAATTTCCTGGTGAATATTTAGCTTTTGCAATTCCAGTATCGTTGTTTTCCCGTCTTCACTTTCGCGGTACATCGGGATGAACTTTCTGCGGAAAAGAATTTCATTAAAAGTATAAGAAGTTCGTTGTTGGACATAATTTGAGAATACATCATCAAAGCCCCGAAGCGACACATACAACTCAACATCTGCGTTCTTCATATCTTCTTCTGTAAAGCCATGAAAGGGACTTTGCTCGTTAATAGGATGAACAACTGTCCAGCTCATTGGCATACTTTCCACCTTTGTTCTTTCCAGCTCAAGGCTGAAATATTTATACGACGGCGTCTCTCCATCGAGCAGAAGCAAGGCGGTATTTACTTTTACCTCGAGGTCGGTAAGTGAGTGTTTGTCTTTAAATGCAGCAAAGCGAAACATAAGTGCGGTGCCTTCCTTGTAAGGACTTATCAGTGCGTGTTCGGTAAAAGCAAGATAGCCCCTGGGTTTTGAAAAACGCCCATAAATTAAACCAGTGGCAATGGCCAATGAAAGAAATCCTGTTAAAGATTCAATAGAAGAAATAATATTCGCACCATCTCCTACCGGGTTCACCCTTCCATAACCAACAGTAGTAAATGTTTCTGTGCTAAAATAAAAAACTTCCCGTGCAGTTTTCCAATAGCTGTGAGCAACAATTCCCGTTAGTTGCTGCGGACCAATGGCAAGATATATGGCTGTAAAAACAATATTTACGCACAGATAAAAAAGAAAGATAACGGTGATAAACCTCCACAACGGCAGGTTCAGCATATCCTGGAAAAGACTAAATCTTTTAAAGAAGGAAAGGCCTTCTTTTCGCAGGTTATAAGTTCCGTCTTTGTTAATAAAGCGGCCGCCTACATCGTTGGTATTGCTTGCAAAGCCAGTATCATTATTTTGTTTTGAAAATGGATTGATTCTTTTATGAGAAGCCATTGTATGATTGTAAAAGTTATGATACAAAAATATAATTCCTCCTTATTATTAATTCGCAAACAATCCCTTCTTTTTATGTTGCTGTTCCATGTTCCGGAAATTTAAATATTTTAATTATAGATTTGCTTGGTAACTTTAATTAATTTCAAATTTAATAGTAAACGATCTTGCATTATGAAAATAGCCACTTATAATGTTAACGGAGTGAATGGCCGCCTGCCGGTGCTGCTGCGCTGGCTTGAAGAAACAACACCTGATGTCGCCTGCCTGCAGGAGCTAAAAGCGCCCCAGGAAAAATTTCCAGAGAAAGCTATAGAAGACGCAGGTTATCATGCGATATGGCATGGTCAAAAAAGCTGGAATGGGGTTGCGATCCTTTCCGCGCAATGAGCAAACCTGAAGAAGTACGACGATGTTCTTCCCGGCGACCCTGAAGATAGTCACAGCAGGTATATTGAAGCAATGGTCGACGGCATATTGGTTGGCTGCATTTACCTGCCTAATGGCAATCCTGCGCCGGGGCCTAAACTGGAGTATAAACTTCGCTGGTTTGAAAGACTGACAACGCATGCGGCGGACCTTGTTTGCCTCTGGAACACCGGTGGTATTAACGGGCGATTATAACGTGATGCCAACAGAGCTGGATGTGTACAAGCCGGAACGCTGGACAGACGATGCGCTGTTCAGGCCGGAAGTGCGGGCAGCCTTTAAAAATCTGGTATCACAGGGATGGGTAGACGCAATCCGGAAATTATACCCTGATGAAGTGATCTACACCTTTCTGGGATTATTTCCGGAATGCCTACGGACGTAATGCAGGATTAAGGATTGATCATTTCCTGCTAAGTCCGAAACTTGCCACTCGCCTCGTAAAGGCAGGGGTTGACCGCAACGTAAGAGGTTGGGAAAAGTCGAGTGACCATGCACCGGTATGGATTGAATTAGAAGATAATATTGAGGGTAAAAAGAATAAATAAGATCATCGGGAGATTTTCTGAAATAGCTAATGCCATCAAAATTTCGGGGAACTAACGGTTAACATTATTCGATAAAAAAATTTTGCAATGATTTAATAATTGCTTTTGAAAGGAGGAGCAAATATTAAGAAATCAGCTCATTTCTTCCTGCTCGAGCCAGAACCTGCGAACAGCATTTAGCTGATCAAAATCCAGGGCATCAATGTTTTTATCTCTTGGGTTTTCTTCCACGAAAGTGAAACGTCTTTCGTTGCCATTATTTGGAGTTAATATAAAATCATAAGTACCGGCGGCAGTTTGAGTAACTTCCACATGAATGCCGTTTTCCAAAGTAAATGTAACAGGGTAATGTATAGCCATAAGTTATAGTTTGCGACAAAGTTATGAAAGTGATACGCTCAAAGTTCTTTTGTGACGATTTGTGTGAAAGCAACAAATTATGATGGTGAGTTGAGAAAAGATGATTTTTATTGTCATGGCATATCTCTTTCGATATAATTTTAGACGATGATTGTCAGATTTTTATTTGCAACTTTGCTGCTTTAAAATTTTTTCTCTCCTTAAAAGACCAATGTATTTTTGCGCATGAAAACGATTTTTGCTGCATTTTTTTTCTTTTCATGTACGTGTCGTCTCTATGCGCAAGGAGCGGGGGACAGCAGCGAAAACTGGACGCATCATTTCCAGTTTACCGTTATTACGCAAGGGCATCCATCTTTCAGTGCAAAATATTCGGGAACCAATAGCCTCAGCAGTGCGGCTGAACGGAATAAGCTATCCATAACATCTACTTTATTTTTAGGCCGCCGGCTTTGGAAAAATGCTGCTATTTATGGCAATGAAGAAGTTGCCGGCGGAGAAGGACTTAGCGGGGCGAGAGGTATTGCGGGTTTTCCCAACGGCGAAACTTTTCGAATCGGGAGTACGGCTCCCGCTATATATGTTGCGAGATTTTATATGCAACAGTACATTCCATTTAGAAATGCCGGATATGAAAAAACGATGATGATGTTAATCAACTTGGCGGATCAGTACCATCCCGGGGCATCAGAATTATTGCCGGGAAATTCTGGTCTCGCTGACTATTTTGATAACAATACTTATAGTCATGATCCGCGGTCTCAATTTATGAATTGGGCGCTTATGAATAACGGTGCGTGGGACTATCCGGCAAATACTCGTGGTTATACAACGGCGTTTCTTGCGGAGTTGCGCGAGCCCCTTTGGTCCGTTCGGGTCTCTGCAGCGGCAGAGCCTAAAAAGGCTAACGGATTAGTCCTCGATTATGATATTACCAAATCATACGGCCTTACTTTCGAAGCTGAAAAGGATTGGAAGGGAAACAGGGCGGGAGCTATAAGGCTTTTAGTTTTTAGCAATAATTCTCATGCACTCGCTTACAACCAGGTTTTGCAGCAAGTGAAAGCCGGCGATAGCAGTAATATAGGAATCTTTACCGGGGAGAAGGAAGGAACCGCTTATAGCGGCAATAAATATGGCTTTGGTATCAATGTGGAACAAGCAATAACTAAATATGCCGGAGCTTTTTTAAGAGGCGGTTGGAACGACGGTAAAACCGCGACGTGGGCGTATACCGAAATTGACCGAACCATCAGCGGCGGCCTGAACATCAGCGGAATTAAGTGGAAACGGGCTGGTGATAACTTTGGAATCGCACAAATAGTGAGCGGCATATCGAAGGAGCACATGGATTTTTTAAATGCAGGGCTTTATGGTTTTATTATCGGCGATGGCAAGCTTACCTATGAACCGGAAATGATTACCGAAATTTATTACGTGGCCAATTTTGCAAAAGCATATTTTATTTCCGGCGATCTCCAGTTTGTGAAAAATCCAGCGTATAATAGAGATCGTGGCCCTGTATATATTTTTGCTTTAAGAGCCCATGTTATTTTATGATGTAATAAAATTGAGACAAAGGATTCAGACAAATTTAATAAGGATATTCTCCCATGTAATTACCTGGAGGATTGTAATTGGCAACGACGATTATGGAACCATCCGGGCATGTTGCCATTCCTGCGCCCATTTGTGTGGTATTCTTCCATACCATTTGGGTATAATGCCCTGTTTTATACCAATTCGTTGAAGTAAGCTTTCCGTATTTAAATTGCGGCATTTCACTATACCATTGCACAGAGGCTGCTACAGGTTTAAAGGGCTTCGTTAAAGTGCCCATATGAATGTAAATGTTCTCACCATAACCCATATAATTCTTGCCAACATTTCCGCGGTGATTAAGTTTGCAGTTGTAAACAGTTGTCAACGAATCTGCCCAGTGCTGCGCATAAGCTGCAATTTCAGTGTTCCAGCTTAAAGGTGGAACATGAACATCATTTCTTACTTTATTATGTTGATCAAGCATTGCCCGCGCATCGTCCGGTGAAATGCTACTGCCGGTAGATTCAATGGTTCCCTGGCTAAGGCAAGCACCCGAAGAAAACAAGAAGACACAAAGGAGCATTTTTAGCATGATTGGATTATTTAGATAAATTTTATGAAGGTTAACGGCATGGTAGCTTGCTGAATTTATTTAGGACTTGTAGTAACCGAGCCGGCGCCGTTACTATTTTTTTCATAAGTATTGTACAATGGTGAGCTGCTTCCAAGACGGGTGTCTATATAAGTAGGATCCGTATGCTGTGTTTGAACCTTTTTTTGTACGGGAGCCGGCGGTATCACAATAACCGGTTTGTTTACGACGGGCGCATTTGTAATGGCAGATGTAGTCGTAACCGCGGGCAGATTGGTTACTGAAGGTGTCGTTGTTTCAACGGGAGTACTCACAACCGGAGTTGCAATTGCTTCAGCAGGTTCGGGCTTTACTACAGGCGCTACAGTTGCTGCCGGATTTATGACAGGCACTTTTGGAGCAATCACGGTCGGCGTTGCAGGAGGGGTATTTGTTTGAGGGATCGGCTTTATCTGCGTAGCCATGGTTTTATTCGTATCAATAACTTTTTGTTGTTGCGGATAATATTTGTCCAGTAGCGGATGCTCAGACTTTTCAGGAGTTTGCGAAAATCCTTGTAATGAAAATAACATAAGGCATGTGACGACAAATCTTATCATTATTTTATAGGGCATACCAACTCTTTTTCTTAAAGTTATTCAATATAAATCTATCCGGTCATTTTTCATAAAAGTTTATATAAATTTTAAATTGACCCGAATTACTATTTGAGAACAGGGAAACCTATCAAAATCCAATACCAGAATTTTAATAGTTCATTCTTAAAAAAGCAAAGCTACCCGCTTAGCTTTGTGAATTCCCTGGCATTAACTAACTAAAACGGTGAGACGAAGTTTTAGAATGCAAAAAATTGCAGTATTTTGGATAATGAATGACATTTACTGAACTGAATTCAGGTTAAATTTGGAAAAATTAAAAATCTCCTGCATGGTTAAATTATATTTTCTATTAATTTTCATAGGAATGTTTACGCCCGCTTTGGCTCAAAAGCTTGCGCAGATTACGATTGATAACAGGGGTGATAAAGATATAATTACATTTTTGGTGGATGAAACTGTAGTTCTTAACATAACAAAAGACGGGAAGATTATCGACTGGGGAACAGAGTACACCACGCCGCAAACAGGCCTTTATCCAAAATTAGAAAAGTATATGGGGCGGGAAGAATATTATACGGCAGATGACAATGAAGCATACCGCGGTAATATTAAATACATTGGAAGAACGCTCATTACTTACTACACGTCCGACGATAATGCAATCCTGAGGGGCAAAGTAAAAACTATCGGAAATGTTTTCGTGGATTATTATGGACCTTACGATAATGAGGCGTTTCGCGGAAATTTAAAAAGCGAAAGTTCTGTTCCTTTCACCTATTATAGTTCATTCGATGATGAATTTTACCGGGGCAAGATTAAATCAGTTGGAAGCACCACCCTTACTTATTATGGGTCAATTGATGACGTGGCATTCAGGGGTAAAATAAAGAATATTGACAGAACCCTGTTCACATATTATTCCTCGTATGAAAGAAAGGAATATAGCGGAATGATGAAACCCGGTCCGCAAATGCTTTCCAGTGGCGGCGTACAGTTTATCGTTAAGAATTTTTGACAAACTTTCGGGCAATAATTTAATTCATGCTAACATCAAATTCTTTTTCTGTAGATAAACTGTAGTCTTTAATCACATTGTATAAAGTATCCCGTTCTACGGGTTTGCGTTTTGCCTGTTTTATAAGTGTAACTAATTCCTGCTGTACTCATTGTTGGCGTTTGCTCTTCGCTGCCGGCCATGGAATATATCTTTGTTGAATCGTCAATAGTACCATCCATATCATCTACTCCGAATGATAAAGACAATTGAGCATTTTGACGGCCAAGCATTGGCCAGTATGCTTTTAAATGCGGAAAGTTATCCATATAGATCCTTGCAACGGCATACATCTTCATATCTTCCGGAATAGAAGATTCAGGCACATGGCTCATATCATTATTTTGATTGCGGAATTTAAGCGGAATGAAAGTATTAAAACCATTCGTTTTATCCTGCAAATTTCTTAACCGGCTCATGTGGTCAATGCGATGTGAATATTTTTCAATATGGCCATATAGCATGGTAGCATTTGTGTGCATTCCCAGTTTGTGTGCAGCTTCGTGAATTTGTAACCAACCGTCGGCATCGACTTTATCGGCACTTATCTGTTGACGTATTTCTTCATCAAAAATTTCTGCGCCCCCGCCCGGAAAGATTGCAGGCCTGCTTCCTTTAGTTTCAGCATACCTTCATCCACCGTAAGCTTTGCTTTTCGGAACATGTAATCCAGTTCCACTGCAGTAAACCCTTTTACATGAAGATCCGGCCTGTGTTGTTTAACCTGGGAAATAAAATCACAGAAAAAATTAAGGTCCAGTTTAGGATGAACACCACCAACAATATGCACTTCCGTTACAGCCTTTCCATCATAGCTTTTTACAATATCCATCATTTGTTCCATGCTTAGTTGCCATCCTTCATCGCGGTGCGCGTACAATCTTGAATAAGAACAAAATTTACAGGAGAATACACAAACATTTGTTGGCTCTATATGGAAGTTCCTGTTGAAATAAGTTATATCGCCATGTTTTTTTTCACGGATATAATTGGCAAATGTTGCAGTTAAACCAAGACTGGCTTTTTCAAAAAGCATTAGAGCTTCTTCATCACTGATCCTTTTATCTTCCGTAATTTTTTTAGCAATAGTTTTAAAATGTTTTCCTTCTTCGAAAGAATCAACGATGTCTAACAGATCGTGTTCTTTATTTAATGCTGTCATTATACAAAGTTACTTCAGTAGTGTGTGCTAAACAAAAAGAACAAGCGTTTCAGAGAAATGGCGTGAAATTTTTCTCTATTGCTTTATTATTTTCTGTACAACTGTTTTATCAGTATATTTTAGCTTAACAATATACATTCCTGCGGCCTGGTTACTGAGGTCAACCGGCATTTCGGTATAGCCGGCTCCATTATAATTTTTGATCCAAACCATTTGCCCTATTGAATTATAGATCGCGACACTTTGCAGCGTTGTGGGTACGCTGTAATTGCGGATGATAAACGAATTTCTAAACGGACTTGGATAGATAAGGTAGCCCTCATCTTTTAATCTTTGCGGAAGTGTTTTTGTATAAATATTGATGTTATCAACATACAGATTGTTCTGATTATTACTTTTTGCAACAAAATAAACCTGAAAATTTTGATTGCCAATTACCGGAGTAAGATAAATATTAATGTTTTTCCATTGATTTGGATTTGGGACAAATGCAATAGTATCCGGAAGATTTGGATCGCCGATTGTTTGCAAATTCGCACCCCATTCTTTCCAAACTGTTGTAAAGGTTTGTCCGCAATCCTGGGTTATCTGAACTTCCATCGTATCGAGCGGCATATTGGTACTCCCGGGATATTGTACGCCCTGCGCATACGCGTAATCGAAAGATACAAAGAAAGAGTCCACCGCGGCATCATATTTAACCACTGGTGAATAAAAGGCGTCATATGTATTCAAAGAAGTATAATCAAAATTCCTGATAACCATTGAGCCTGTTCCTGTTTTGGCGGCTGCTGTATTTCTTTCCCAGGTGATTCCTCCATCAGGATTAAGAATGCTCCAATCTGCCGGAGGAAAAGTTGGTGTTTCAAATCCTTCTGCCACGGGCGCATTCAGCAGAGGCGATATCTTTATAGCTTTTGCCAGGGTATCATTTGAGGTGTATTGGTCAGGCAAGCCATTAGGATTGCTTGTGAACACACTCAGTAAATGATCGCCCGGGGCAGACGTAATTGTGTTTAAAGTAATAGCCTGCGTATTACACCTTGCTAAAGAACCGGAGTAATTAAATGTTGCGATACTGCCATTGTCAACCTGGTAATTAATAGTAAGTGTTTTTAAAGTATCAAGGCCATAATTAGCGAGCGTAATTTCGGGCGTAAAAGCCGGATCACATAAAGTGATGAATGGTTGATTTATGGAAAGCAGGGCCGTATTCTCCTGCCGGGTATCCTGACTGGAAATGGTGAGATTGTCAACGTAAATATTGTTACCAAAATCATTGATAGCTTTAATTCCAACGAGGATAAAAGAAGCATTTATATTACACGTAGAAATTCCCGCAGTTTCATTACGCCATTGCGTAGACGCAGGAATAAATGAGGTAGTC
This sequence comes from uncultured Chitinophagaceae bacterium, assembly GCA_963823305.1. Classification (GTDB taxonomy): domain Bacteria; phylum Bacteroidota; class Bacteroidia; order Chitinophagales; family Chitinophagaceae; genus Ginsengibacter. Next base: position 402,321 of record CAWGLC010000003.1, on the reverse strand, counting down.
ACAAAATTGCCGCCGGTTGTTGACAAAGATTTTCCACCCTTACTATAATTAGTAGGAAGCCATGTAACTCCGCAATCAGTAGAATATACCACTTCCAGGGAATCAGCTGAATTGGCATTGTACTGTGCATAGGCAACATCGAAATTTATTTTAATTGAATCACGTATTTGCTAATGAAATTTTTGGCGACTCCAGGATGTCTATCGCTTTTGACTGGTTATAATTAAATGCATTTAATTCCATGGAAGCATATTCCGGATTTAGCCGCAGCAGTAGTTCTTTGCCAGGTAACGCCCTGATCGGGATTGTATAAGCTCCAGCCCGGCGGCGGAAATGTTGTGCTTTCAAAACCTTCGGTATCTGGCAGCGAAAGAGACGGTAAAACAGAAAATGAAACCAGGCTCGTATCATTTGAAGTTCTTTCATCGTTGACGCCATTTGGGTCAAAAGTGTACGCCTGCAAAATGTGATCGCCGGGCGAAGGATTTAGGGGTAATGAAATGGGCACATCCTGTGAATTGTAAATAGAAATACTTAACCCTGTTAGAGGTATCGCTGCCAATATTTACTCCGTCTAATATCAATCCAATTTTTACACTTTTCAGAGTATCTGAACCGACATTCCTGATCGTGACCTGCGGGTTAATGGGCAGAGAACAATAAGCAGAAACCCCGGAAGGATCAATGATGTTTGATAAAGCAGCATCGGTGTTAAAGGTTTGAAAAGAAACTTCGGCCCACCAAACGCCATACCTCGAATCATTATCAGCCGGTGAAAGCCTTTGATCAGCATATTGCTGTATCGTCCATAAATCTCCCGTAACCGGATCTACCGAAGAATGACTGTAATCTCCCCAACGGGCCCGGCCGCTTCCATAATCTTTCCAATAAGTGCTGATGCCACCTTTAAAAACATATTCGTCGTCAGTAGCATTTAAGTTGGTAGAAAGCGTGCGTGTGCTATAGGCCGCATTAATTCTCGTGGTGGGCGAGGATATGGTATATCCGATAATTACATTTTCAGCAGGGCTAACTGCAATGGTTGGATAATACCTGGAAATTAAACCGGCCGGATCGTCGATGCGTCCTCTTTGCAAAACAGCTCCGGATGTAGATAACTGCCACCATTGGACTGCAGTATGATTAAAATTTGTTGCAGGTAAACCGATGTGATGAGCGCACCATATTTTTCCATTAACCATTTGCGCGGAACTTATCCTGGCATCATTGACCGCAATTTTCCTGGATTCTTCGAGCTGCGGCGCAAGGTTTCCTAATTCTGCATCTGACCATGCGGATCCGCCTGACGGAAATACCGCTGCGGTAGTATTCCAGGAAAGATTAGGGAGAGTCCCCGTGATCGTAGATAATCTTATCATAGAACCAGAGCCGCTCCAATCCTGGACAATATAAAACGTATTTGCAGGAACGGTGAGTCCAAGGGCGGTTACCGGACAAGGAACATCTCCATCGGCTGTTGTTTTTTCTATAGTTTGTGCATTGGTCCCAAACACAATGGGATTACCCGCTGCGAGACTTGCCTTGTCAAAACAAAATAATATCGGCCCTGTAAAGTTTGTTCCTCCGGGAAATTTTCTTCCCGTAACGACGAGCAATTTATTATCAAAGCCAAGATAGGGATGATCGAGAAGAAGAGGTCCGTCTTTTGAAACCGGTGTAAAACTGTACCGGTACCACGCGCCTGCAGGATCCGAAGTTTGAGAAACCGCTATAAAAACTTTATTGGTGTCGTTTGTCGATATGCCGCTGATCCAATACCTGTTGAGATAAGGATCAAATTGCGTGTAGGGGTCCGACATGTTCGGATTATTAAAAAAATCAGAGAAAGTGACTTTGTTTAAAACAGCTCCGCCGTTTTTTGCATGAACAATTACAAATTCGTTGGTTGTCGTGATAACTTCGTTTAGTCCAACGGTTCCCATGCAATCCGGAGGTATTAAATTAATCGGGTCAATGTGTCCCAGAAAACTCTGTAATGGCGCAGGAGAGGCAGTTTCAACAGTATTTGGCGATGGAAGAGAAGCAACAGATTGCTTCATTATTTTAGCATGAAGGGGAATAGGTTGATTGCCTTTTAAATAACGCCAGCCGCCATCAATCTCATGCTCCGATTCTTTTTGCGGAGGCCGCGCAGCCTCAAGGCGAGACAATTCAGCCAAATTAAAATTTTCCGCTTTTATTTTCTGAGAGTACGCTTCAGATACAGTCAACAAAAAAATCAGGAAGAAAAAAATACGGGGAATAGAATGTAAAAATAATTTTTTCAATGCGCTGAACTGTTTCAAAAGGTGTACGAAATTTTAATAAGGAAAAATCGCCGGGCCGCTATGCAAAATAACATTTTCTTTTCGTGCAAAAAGTTAAGGAGCCATATTTTTACTAATTCTCTTATCTTTCAAAAGCAGATTTTTCGCAGTCGGATGAAGAAAATTGATAAAAAATTGATTCGCTTTGATTCGGCCCCGGAACAACCATTTTTATAAACGAGAAAAAAAACAGATTCGTTTCTGCTAAAATCTTTTTTTTAATTTTATTTTAACCAGACCGGGCTGCAATGCCGCACATTATTAATTTAATATCAAAATCCAAAAATTAAATTATGGGGAATATTAAACTGCGCCTGATAGTGATGAATTTTTTACAGTTTTTTGTTTGGGGATCGTGGCTTATTACGATCGGCGCCTATTGGTTTCAAACGTTACCGAAATTATATCCCCTTATTGATACAACTACTCATTTAAGTTTATGGAATAATTCATCCTTTGGATTACTTTTTTCCACTATGGGAATTGCGTCGCTTTTCATGCCTGCTATCATGGGTATTATTGCGGATAAATGGATCAATGCTGAAAAATTGTATGGAATCTGTCATATTCTTGGTGGATTTGTTCTGTTTACTTTACCATTAATTAAAGACCCGGTTACTATGTTTTGGGTTATGCTTGTAAATATGATTTTTTACATGCCTACGATTGCTTTGTCAATCGCCGTTGCTTACAATGCACTCAAAAACGAAGGCAAAGATGTTATAAAAGATTACCCGCCAATAAGAGTTTGGGGTACTATAGGTTTTATCGTCGCGCTGTGGGTGGTAAGTTTATTGCATCTTGAAACTACATCGGGTCAATTTTATGTAGCGTCGGCGGCCTCATTAGTTCTCGGGCTGTATGCATTTACGTTGCCCAAATGCCTGCCAAAGCTGGATCGCACAAAAAGCAGATCGTTGATTGACGCCTTGGGCTTGAATTCTTTCGCCTTATTTAGAAATAAAAAAATGGCAATCTTTTTCATTTTTGCTATGTTGCTTGGAGCCGCACTTCAGCTAACAAATGCCTATGGGGACGCCTTCCTGCATGACTTCAATAATATTGATAAATACAAAAATTTAATGGCAGTAAAATATCCTGCGATCATTATGTCTATCTCTCAAATCTCTGAGACCTTATTTATTTTAGCTATACCTTTTTTCTTAAGAAGATTCGGTATTAAGCAGGTAATGTTTATAAGCATGATGGCATGGGTGTTTCGTTTTGGCTTGTTTGCTTATGGTAATCCCGGAGATGGTTTATGGATGATTATACTTTCGTGCATTGTATATGGAATGGCTTTTGATTTCTTTAATATTTCGGGTTCTCTTTTTGTAGAAACACAAAGCGATCCTTCCATACGAGCCAGTGCGCAAGGGCTTTTTATGATGATGACTAACGGCATTGGCGCTGTGTTGGGAAGTCTGATAAGCGGCGTTGTAATTCAAAAATATTTTACTTATGCTGATGATAGTAAAGACTGGCATGGCATATGGATAACGTTTGCTCTTTATGCCTTAGTAGTTGCTATACTTTTTATAATTTTCTTTAAACATAAACATGATCCCAATCATATCCGAAGTGCACATCCGGAGCCGTTATTAGTTACCGAAAAATGACAATGTTTTGTTTTTTCTGTGAAATCATTCGCCACTGAACATTGCAATATCCATTCGGCTTTTAACTATCTTGCCTTAAATAATTTGCAATGAAAGGAAGAAAAATATTCAGGACCATTCTCGTCCTCCTGCTTGTTGGCTTCGGAATTTTCTTTTATTCTCATTTTTATTGGGAATTTGGAAGTGGTACCAAAGCGGGTACTCTTAATACCTTTATGAGAAAAGGATATTTGTTTAAAACCTATGAAGGAAAGATTATCCAGAGCGGCTTTAAAGCAAACGTGCAGAGCAATGAATTCAACTTTAGTGTTACAAAAGAAAGCGTTGCAAAAACATTATTGGATAATGCCGGGCGCGAAGTTGAGGTGCATTATATCGAATACTTTGGCGCTTTACCCTGGCGCGGGATTGAAAGATATATTGTTGACAGCGTTTACGAGGTGAGAGGAGTGGATAACAAAACTAATGGCATAAGCCCGAAATAAAGTTAAATGCTGGTTGCTTTGCCCACCGCCTTTCTGCTTGTCACTTCACTTAAATAAATTGTTTTTAAAATTTTCTTCCAAAAAGAAATTTTTTTTCGTTCCTTTGTTAACCAATTGGTTAAACTATATGGGTAAAATAGAAATGGAAAAGTCCACGGAGGAAAAAATTCTTAATGCTGCGAAAAAAGTTTTTGTTTCAAAAGGTATGTCGGGCGCACGCATGCAGGATATTGCTGATGAGGCGGGAATCAATAAAGCATTATTACATTATTATTTCAGAAATAAAGAGAAACTATTCGAAGTGATTTTTATGGATGCTGCACAGAAATTGTTTCCAAAGATCAATTCCATTTTTGAGTCCGATGCGCCTTTATTTGAAAAGATTGAGAATTTCTGTGAGGAGTATATTACTGTTATGTCCGAAAACCCTTATCTGCCTTTGTTTGTATTAAATGAAATCAGCAAAGATTCTGAAATGTTTCTTGAAAAATTCTGGAATAAGCAGCAATTCCCACAACCACAGAAATTCCTGGAGCAGATAGAAAAGGAGATTAAGAAAGGAACTATTAAGAAAATCAGCCCTCTGCATTTGCTCATCAATCTGATTTCCATGTCCATTTTTCCTTTTGTGGGTAAGCCAATGATACAATTTGCAATGGGACTTGATGAATTGCAGTTTAGGAATATAATGCAGCAACGAAAAAAGGAGATCCCCAAATTTATTATTGATTCAATTAAAAAATGACATTTCTATGAATAAATTGACCATTTGGTTAAGACGAATTTCTCCAGTGATTTTGATAATCATTTTAACCATGCCGTAAGTTTTCAATTGTTTGCACAACAAACCGAAACACTTTCCATTGAAGATGTTTATCAAATGGCAAGAAAAAACTATCCCATTGATTAAACAGAGAGATTTGATTGCTAAGACAAAAGACTATTCGGTATCGAATGCAGCAAAAGGATATTTACCCGTTTTTTCTGTGAACGGGCAGGCGACTTATCAATCCGCTGTAACCACTTTTCCTTTTCATGTTCCTGGTATCACAATTCCTCAATTCAGTAAAGACCAATATAAAATTTATGCGGAAGCGGACCAGGTGATCTATGATGGCGGCGTCATAAAAATCAGAAACAAACTGCGGAAGCAAATGAAGTGGTTCAGCAGCAAAACCTCGAAGTACAATTGTATGCTTTATATGATCGGGTAAACCAACTTTTTTTTGGTGCCTTATTAGAGGATGAACAATTAAAGCAAAACGATTTACTTCAGACAGGATTTGCAAAACGGAATTGATAAAGCAAAAGCGCAGGTTGCGAATGGCGTTGCTTACAGAAGCAGTGTGGATGAATTGTCAGCCCAGTTGTTACAATCTCAGCAATCAAGAATTGAATTAATCAGCCACGAAGAAAGCCTATTTGAATATGCTTGGCCTTTTCATTGATGCCAAACTTGACGAGAGCACTATTCTTGAAAAGCCCGCGGCGCCTACCTTGACGAAATAGTATTACCAGGCCGGAATTATTGGCTTTTGATTACCAGAAAAAGATTTACGACCTGCAGGATAAATTGTTACATGACCAGTTAAAACCCAAATCAGTTTTTTTGCACAGGGCGGGTATGGCCGGCCAGGGCTAAATCTCCTGAGTAATGATTTTTCCTGTTATTACATAGGAGGATTAAAGTTAAGTTGGAATTTCGGCAGCCTTTATACTTTAAAAAACCATCAGCATTTGCTGGACATTAATAAAAATTCGCAGGACATACAAAAGGAAACTTTCATTTTTAATACCAAAATTTCGCAATTGCAACAGAATGAAAATGTTCAAAAATATGATAGTCTCCTTGATAAGGATGATGCGATCATTGACCTGCGGGCATCAGTAAAAAAAGCTGCTTATGCGCAACTTGAAAATGGAGTGCTTAGTGCTCATGATTATATTACGCAGGTAAACGCTGAAGACCAGGCAAGGCAAACTAAAATTCTTCATGAAATGCAATTATTGCAAGCACAGTACAGTTATCAAAATATTGTTGGGAATATTAATAATAAATAACACAAATCTTAAAATAATATAAAATGAAAATTCGTATATCCCTGTACGTTAGCCTAGTGAGTCTATTGCTTTTTGCATGCAACAACAACAAACAGGATTTTGATGCTTCAGGCACTTTTGAAGTAGATGAAATAGTCGTTTCTTCTGAAGTTTCCGGGCAAATTGAAGCGCTTAATATCCGGGAAGGTTCTGTTTTATTAAAAGACAGTATCGTGGGATATATTGATTCTGTGCCGCTTGAATTGCAGAAGGCACAGGCACAAGCAACGCTGAATGCCTTACAGGAAAAAACAGTAAATGTAGCTCCACAGGTAAAACTTTTAAATGACCAGATCAGCGTATTAAAGGTGCAACTGAATGATGCCATTCATGAAAAAGAGAGAACAGAAAGATTGATTAAAGCAGATGCGGCCACTCAAAAACAACTGGATGACTTGAATACACAAATCGATGTTTATCAAAAACAAATTGCGGTAAATCAACAACAAATAAAAGTACAGGAATCAAGTACCGGAACTCAAAATAGTACCATTTTAAGCGAGTACAAACCATTAAAGAAATCAGTGGCCCAAATTGAGGACCAATTGAAACGGACGAAAATTAAAAATCCCCTGGACGGAACGGTTCTTACAAAATATGCGATGGCAGGAGAATACACTACGCCGGGTAAAGCACTGTATTCTATTGGTAACCTTTCAGTAATTACCTTAAGGGTGTATGTAACAGGTACCCAGTTTGCCCATATAAAATTAAATCAAGATGTAAAAGTATATGTTGACAGCACGGCAGATACATATAAAGAATACCCGGGTGTGATTACATGGATTTCAGATAAAGCAGAGTTCACTCCAAAAACGATTCAGACAAAGGATGAAAGAGCCAACCTGGTGTATGCTGTAAAGATTCATGTAAAAAATGATGGATTGCTCAAGATTGGAATGTATGGTGAAGTAAAGTTCAACTAAAAAATATGACCTCCGTAGTTGTTGAAAATATTGTAAAAACCTATGGCTCAAAAAAAGCAGTCGTAGATGCATTAAAAGGTGTTTCTTTTTCCGTGGACAAAGGCGAAATATTTGGTATCATAGGACCCGATGGTGCAGGAAAAACTTCCCTGTTCAGGATTCTTACTACGTTATTATTAGCAAATAGCGGCAAAGCTTCAGTAGATGGTTTTGATGTAGTAAAAGATTATAAACAAATTCGTAACCGCGTGGGTTATATGCCGGGAAAATTTTCTCTCTACCAGGATTTATCGGTGCAGGAAAATCTTGAATTCTTTGCAACTATTTTCGCTACTACTATCAAAGAAAATTATGATCTCATAAGGGACATTTACCAGCAAATAGAGCCATTCAAAAACAGGAAAGCGGGCCAGTTATCCGGAGGTATGAAACAAAAGCTGGCCCTTAGTTGTGCGTTAATACATAAACCCTCAGTGCTGTTTCTCGATGAACCAACTACTGGCGTAGATGCTGTTTCAAGAAAAGAATTTTGGGAAATGTTGCATCGCCTGAAAGAGCAGGGCATTACGATCTTGGTTTCAACTGCGTACATGGATGAAGCTAATTTATGTGACAGGGTTGCATTAATTCAGAAAGGGAAAATTCTTTCTATTAATACTCCTGAAGGAGTTACCAATGAATTTAAAAAACCTTTGTGGGCAATAAAAGCAAATGAAATGTTTCCGTTGATGAAAGCAATCATTGCTGATCCTTTGGTAGAAAGTTGTTATTCATTTGGGCAATACCATCATGTTGTTTTTAAATCTGATAAAAATAATAAACAGGAGCTTGAAGATATCTCAGCGAAAGGGAATTTTTCTGATGTGGAAATACATACTATCAAGCCGGGCATTGAAGATTGTTTTATGGCATTGATGGCTAACAGCTAAAAGCTAATAGCTGTTGTGCATAAACTTGAAATAAAAAATATGAAAGACGACAAAGTGATAACAGCACATGAACTCACTAAAAAGTTTGGGGATTTTACTGCTGTTGATAAAATATCTTTTGAAGTGACCAGGGGAGAGATTTTCGGATTTCTTGGGGCTAATGGTGCGGGTAAAACGACCGCCATGCGCATGTTATGCGGATTGTCACTGCCTACTTCAGGAGAAGCTACTGTGGCGGGTTACGATGTATATAAACAAAACGAACTGATCAAAAAAAGTATCGGTTACATGAGCCAGAAATTTTCTCTTTATGAAGATTTGACAATAAAGGAAAACATCCGTTTTTACGCAGGTATATATGGATTAAGGGATAAAGAAATAAAAGAGAAAACACAGTTATTGGTGAAGCAACTTCATTTGGAAGGAGAAGAAAAAACTTTGGTAAAATCGTTACCGCTTGGTTGGAAACAGAAACTCGCATTTTCTATTGCCATTGTTCACGATCCGGCAATTGTTTTTTTGGATGAGCCAACAGGCGGTGTAGATCCAATAACAAGGCGTGAATTCTGGATCCTGATTTATGAAGCATCTGCGAGAGGCATCACCATTTTTGTAACGACGCATTATATGGATGAAGCAGAATATTGTAATCGGGTATCCATCATGGTTGATGGCAGAATTGATGCACTGGATTCTCCGGCAAACCTTCAGAAAAATTATTCAGCAAAATCAATGGATGAAGTGTTTTTGCATTTGGCAAGAAAGGCGGTTAGAAGCGAATAAAAAAGCTGACAGCCCTTAGCTATTAGCTGATGGCTGGGACGATTAGGAAAGTCTGACATTAAAAATAAGTATTAATAAGCTAACAGCTAACAGCTATTAGCTAAAAGCTTTTTCCATGAAACAATTTTTCATTTTTGTAAAAAAAGAATGGCTCCATATCTGGAGAGACAGACGAACGCTATTCATTTTAATATGGATGCCAATAGTGCAAATTATTTTGTATGGATTTGCATTGACCAACGAAGTGAAGAATGCTGAAATTGCAGTTTTTGATCAGTCGAATGATGTGGCAACAAAAACTATTATTAATGAGATTAATGCAAGCCGTTATTTTAAAGTGATCAAATACCTTCATTCTTATAATGAAACTGGAGCGACATTCAGGCAAGGAAAAATAAGGTTGGCAGTTGTTTTTCCTCCGAACTTCCAGAACAATCTCCTGCAGAAAAATTATGCACAAATACAATTGATTGCAGATGCTTCCGACCCGAACACTGCTAATACACTTACTAATTATGCATCAGCTATCATCAATGATTACCAGCAATCATTGAATCAAAATAAAGACCTGCCTTACACTATAAAAACAAATTTGCGAATGCTTTATAATCCTGAATTGAAATCAGCGTATAGCTTCGTGCCGGGTGTAATGGCCCTGGTGCTCATGCTGGTTTGCGCAATGATGACATCTATCGCTATTGTAAGGGAAAAAGAATTGGGACTATGGAAGTGATACTTGTTTCGCCATTAAAACCATTTCGGATAATTATTGCAAAAACAATTCCGTATCTCGCTGTTTCCATATTTAATATTGCCTGTATTCTTTTACTCAGTGTTTATGTTCTTAATGTGCCTATAAACGGAAGCCTGGTATTGCTGGTATCGGAAAGTATTTTGTTTACTATCACAGCACTTGCGATCGGCATATTAATTTCCAATGGCGCTAAAACACAGCAGTCTGCCATGTTTACATCGCTGTTGACTTTGTTTTTACCAACATTATTATTCAGCGGATTTTTATTTCCTATCGAAAGTATGCCTTGGCCTTTGCAGTTAATTTCCAATATTGTTCCTGCAAAATGGTATTATATCATCGTGGAATCTGTAATGATAAAAGGCCTGGGATTTTGGGCGGTTTGGAAAGAAACATTGATTTTGGTAGTGATGACTTTGTTGTTATTGGGTATTAGTATCAGAAATTTTAAAATCAGGCTGGCATGAGAGTACTCAAATTTCTATTACAAAAAGAGTTCCGGCAAATATTCCGTGATCCATCTATTTTCAGGGTATTGTTTATTGCACCGATTGTACAATTACTCATATTGCCATTGGCGGCAAATTATCAAATAAAAAATATCAACCTTGCTGTCGTTGATCATGACCATTCCCAATATTCGCAAATATTGATCAATAAAATTGTGTCTTCAGGATATTTCAGGTTAACAGATTACAGTGCAACATTTCCCCCGGCTTTACAATCTGTTGAACTGGATAAATCAGATCTTATATTGGAAATTCCTGATCATTTTCAAAGGGATCTTGTGAAAGATAGTAAGGCAAATTTATTTGTCGCCGCTAATGCGATCAATGGCATAAAAGCAGGACTTGGTTCAGCATATATTCAACAGATCATACAGAATTATAATCAAACAGTTCGGATGCAATGGGTTCAATTTCCGCGGTTCGATCCGCAACCAACTATTGACGTAGAATATTCTGACTGGTATAATCCAAATATGAATTATCCTTTCTTTATGGTGCCGGGAATCCTGGTAATGTTGATCACTATTATAGGTTCGAACTTTGCCGCGCTCAATATTGTGAAAGAAAAAGAGTTGGGAACTATCGAACAAATTAATGTAAGCCCGATTAAAAAAACATATTTTATCCTCGGCAAATTAATTCCTTTCTGGATATTGGCATTGATTGTATTAACAGTTGGACTTACCATTGCCCGTTTGGTGTATGGCATTATTCCACTTGGTCATTACCTGACGATTTATATTTTTTCGGCTATCTATTTATTGGCAATTCTTGGGTTAGGATTACTGTTATCTACCTATGCACAAACGCAGCAGCAGTCATTCCTCGTTGCCTTTTTTGTAACAATGATTTTTAATTTGATGAGCGGTTTATTTACTCCGATTGAAAGTATGCCGCATTGGGCACAGGTAATTACCTGGTTTAATCCTGTTTCTTATTTTATAGAAGTAATGCGCATGGTAATCCTGAAAGGAAGCGGACTCGCGGATATAAAAAATCAAATATTTGCTATAATTGGATTCGCGGTTTTCTTTAACGGGTGGGCGATTTTAAATTACCGGAAAAGGAGTTAAGAAAACTTAAAATTCTGCATTATGAGTGATTGTGGAAAGAACTGCAAAGAAAAACCCGGCTCCTTTGAAACCGGGTTTTAAGGAAGATGCAAATTTTATTTTAAAGATTCTATCTTTTTTACAAAATTTGACTTTGGCTGAGCGCCCACTAATTTATCCACAACCTTACCACCCTTCACAAAAATGATGGCTGGTATGCTGGTAATTCCATAATTAATACTTAGCTGAGGATTCTGATCCACATTTACTTTGCCAATGTTCACGGAACCATCGTATTCTTTGGAAAGTTCTTCTACTACAGGGCCAATCGCACGGCAGGGACCACACCATTCTGCCCAAAAATCAATCATAGTAAGTTTGTCTGAATCAAGAACCTTTTCTTTAAAATTTGAATCTGTATATTCTGTTGCCATAATGAGGTTTTTATTTTTATAAATTTTTTTACGGTGATAATTGCAAAGTTAAGACCAATCTTTATAATGTGATGATTTGGCATATCCACATTATGTTAATTCCACCTGAACCACAAGTTCGGGCTTTTGTAGCAGGTAATTAGCCATTTCGTCATTCATTTCGAATCCTTTTTCATAGGGAATACATTCCACATTTTAGCCTCGAGCTCATGTCATTTATACAAAATTTTAACGAGGACTTCCCGGGGAAGCGATCGACATTTTCATTCATAAAATCAATCAATTCCTTAGAAATATTTTTAGGTTCCGTTTCTATCTGCAACCTTTTTGTGCACGAACGCATTAAGGTTTCAAGCAAAGAAATATTGTGCAACTTTAAATTCAAACTCTGATTTATTGTATCGTTGCCTGAATGTGCCGGTACTACAGAAATCACCATTCCCGGTTCGAGGTAGTTGCTAAATTTTACATAATCATCGCTGAAAAGCATCAGTTCCATTTTTGACGTGTAATCTTCAATATGGAAGACACCATAGTTATTTCCTGACTTTGAAATACGATGTTGCGCTTCAGTAACTAGGCCGGCTACGCGAAAAGTTTTGCCCGGATTTGGATGAAGATTTACTGCTTCTTTAAATTCGTTGAATTCTGCAATAGGTGTCAGGCGGTAATGCTTTAACGCAAATGAAAAATTATCCAGCGGATGGCCGCTAAGAAACATGCCGGTAACGTCCTTTTCATAGTCCAGCAATTTTACAAGCGACCATGGCTCGCATTCAGGAAGGGATGGCGGCTATTACTTCAGCCATTTGCAGATCTCCAAAAAGCGTATTGGTGTTATTGAAAGCTGTGCCTGGTATTGATTTCCAAAACGGATTATTTTTTCAAGACCGTTTATGGTATCGCCGGGAGTTGTATAAAAATACTGGCCCTGTGAATATTTTTAAAGCAGTCAAAAGCGCCTGCATAAGCAAGGCTTTCAAGAGATTTTTTATTTACAGTTCTTTGGCTTGCTCTTTTAATAAGATCATAAATAGAACCAAAAACTCCATGCTTTTCACGTTCTTCAATAATATTTTCAAGTGCTGCTTCGCCTACGCCTTTCATCCCGCTGAACCCAAAACGAATTTCTCCTTTTTTATTTACTGCGAAGCCTTTTTGTGATTCATTAATATCAGGACCTAAGACAGTTAATCCCATTCGCTTACACTCTTCCATGTAAAAAGTTATCTTTTCAATAGAGCCCGCATGGTTGAAGACTGCAGCCATGTATTCACTTGGGATAATGTGCTTTTAACCAAGCAGTTTGATAAGCTACAAGTGCATAGCAGGTAGAATGCGATTTATTAAATGCATATTGCGCAAAGGATTCCCAGTCAGTCCATATTTTTTCCAATTTATCTTACAGGATGCTTGTTCTTTTTAGCTCCTTCTAATAAACTGCGCTTTCATTTTATCCAGAACAGCACGCTGCTTTTTACCCATTGCCTTGCGCAGCACATCTGCATCTCCTTTACTAAACCCTGCAAGCTTTTGCGATAACAGCATTACCTGTTCCTGGTAAACAGTAATGCCATAAGTGTCTTTTAAAATCTCTTCCATTTCCGGGAAGATCATAAGTGAATTTCCTGCCGGCCATGTTTCCTTTCGATGTAGTCAGGAATGTAAGCCATTGGCCCCGGCCGGAAGAGCGCATTCATGGCAATAAGATCGTTAAATTTATCAGGCTTAAGATCTCTTAAATATTTTTGCATTCCTCCGCTTTCAAATTGAAAAGTTGCATTGGTATCGGCACGTTGATATAAGCTTATAGGTTTCTTCATCATCCAGGGGCAATGTATCAAGATCAATAACAACACCATGATTTTGTTTTATCAGTTGTAAAGCAGTTTTTAAGATACTCAAAGTCTTTAATCCAAGAAAATCCATTTTTAACACGCCGGCACTTTCAATATTACTTCCGTCTATTTGCGTAAGCCAAAGATCAGAGTCTTTCGAAGAGGCTACCGGAATCAGGTCCATCAGGTCTTGCGGTGCAATGATGATGGCAGATGCATGTATTCCTGTGTTTCTTACAGAGCCTTCTAAAACTTCAGCCTCATGCAAAACTTTACTGCGCATATCGTCACCGTTATATATTTCACGAAGCTTCTTTATGTTATCAATATCATCTGCGCCTACGCCATCTTCATTCAGTGATTTAGGGCCGGTGAGCGGCGCTTTCAATACTTTTCGTAAAGAAGTACCTGGCCGGTCCGGAACAAGTTTTGCCAATGCATTGCTTTCGGCCAAAGGCAGATCCATTACACGGGCAACATCCTTAATACTCATTTTTGCAGCCATCGTGCCATAAGTAATAATTTGAGCGACCTGGTTTTTTCCATATTTTTCTACCACATAATTCAACACTTTTTGTCTTCCTTCATCATCAAAATCAGTATCAATATCCGGCATGGATTTTCTATCAGGATTTAAAAATCTTTCAAAAAGTAAATCGTATTTTATAGGATCAATATTGGTAATGCCAATACAATAGGCCACTACTGAGCCAGCCGCAGAGCCTCTTCCGGGACCGACAAATACATTCATTTTTTTTCCTGCTATAATAAAATCGCTAACGATTAAAAAATATCCTGCAAAGCCCATTGTTTTAATAGTGAACAATTCGAAATTGATGCGTTCTTCAATTTTTGGAGTGATCTCTTTATATCTTTCTTTAGCGCCTGTCCACGTTAAATGTTCAAGGTAAGCTTCCTGGCTTTGCAAATTCTTTGGGAACGGTAAAGTGCGGTAACAAAATATCTCTCTTCAGGTCAAGCACTTCAATTTTATCTATTATCTCGTTGGTATTATCCAATGCGTGTTGCAAATCCTCAAATGCAGTTGACATTTCAGCAGTGTTCTTAAGATAAAACTGGTTATTGGGAAATGCAAAGCGTTTATTCTTGACCGTTATATCATCATCAGTGAACTCGCTTAATGCTGGAAGTTGCCTGTTTTTCGCCGGTATTTATGCACAGCAAAATATCGTGTGCGTTGAAATCTTTTTCATCTACATAATGGGAATCGTTGCTGGCAATAACATTTACACTGTATTTTTTTGCAAATTTTAATAATACTTTATTTACTTTTTCCTGTTCGGGCATGCCATGCCGCTGTAGTTCTACATAATAATCTTTTTGAAAAATATTTAGCCACCATTTGAATTCATTTTCTGCTTCCGCTTCGCCTTTTTTTAAAATAAATTGAGGAACCAAAGCGCCGAGGCAACAGGTGGTGGCAATTAATCCTTCATGATATTTATGAATAAGTTCTTTATCAATACGCGGATATTTTGAATACATCCCTTCAATGTATCCAAGTGAAGTAAGCTTCACCAGATTTTTATACCCTGTTGCATTTTTTGCCAGTAATATCTGGTGATGACGCGGATCTTTTTGTTCTTTTGTAAATTGTTTCTGAAACCTGTTTTCAGTAATATAAAACTCACAGCCAACAATTGGCTTTACTTTTAAAGTTCCATCTTCATTTTTTAATGTATGCGCATGTTTTACAAATTCAAATACACCAAACATATTGCCGTGATCGGATATAGCAAGAGCCGGCATACCATCTTCAATGGCTTTATTGTAAAGAGCTTTAATAGATGCAGCGCCATCCAATAATGAAAACTGCGTGTGTACGTGTAGGTGCGAAAACTTCATAATTTTGTTAAAAAATCTGACTTGCAAATATCGCAAAAACACGTCGCAGTCTTTTTTCAATTTACCCACATTAAGTGCTAAAGTTTGCAAATGCTGATAGGGTTGTTAAAAGACTTCTAATAAAACTATTTTTTTTTTGCGATTTTCTAATGAGAACCCTATCTTCGCCAGACTTGAGAAAATAAATCGTAAACTTTTTCGTTTGTAAATTAAATCTACGCAACACTTTTACTGGCACTTGAATTACGGCATCCATTAAAAGCGTGCGTGGAATTTTTTTTTATAAATAACCAATAACCCAAGTTAATGAATAAACTCAAAGCACTGTGCATCCTCCTCGTATTGGCAGGTTCCGTTCAACTTGCTTCGGCTCAAACAGGCAGCAATAAAATAGAAATTACTCCTGATGGTGAGAATTCTTCCCCGAATTTTATTCATGGTATTTCTTTTACACCTGAAGGTATTTTACAAACTACAGAAAGCGGCGGTAGCAAAAGCATAAAGGTTGAGGCCGTTCCTGTCATCGTGAAGACAAAAGCAACAGATGCCGATGAGCCAACGTCGCTTATTCAGAAAATTTCAAGCCTGCAATTTAAGTATGCTATGATGCTTGGTGTGGAAGTAGAATCATTGAAAAATCTTTCTTTGTTTAGTTTTATTAATGATTGGTTCGGTACCCGCTATCACATGGGTGGTACTACCAAAAACGGGATAGATTGCAGTGCCTTAACCAGCAGCCTTTTATTAGCAGTGTATGGATTTGTTGTGCCGCGTACTGCGCGTCAGCAATATAAAACAACAGAACATGTAAAGAAAGATGAGTTGAAAGAAGGTGATCTTGTTTTCTTTAATACCCATGGACGTGGCGTCACTCACGTAGGGCTTTATCTCGATAACGATTATTTTGTCCACGCATCGTCGAGTCACGGTGTAACTATCAGCAGTCTTGACGAAGGTTATTACGCAAAACGATTTGTTTGCGGCGGAAGAATTGAGCAGGACTGATAAAAATATTTAATTAAATTGTAAAAAAGAGAGTGGGAGGCCGCTCTCTTTTTTTATTAAACTTAAAAAGTTGCGAGGCCTGTAGTTGGCATGTTGCAAAAATTAAACTCATCAGTATCATCTTCGCCACCTGCAACCGCTGATAATTGTTATCGTGTTCTCCAAATTAATTCAAGGTTAAATGCTTGTTTAGAAAACAGCTCTTTTAAAATTAATACTAATTGCTATCTTGTTCTTAAATCTCTTACCGGCATATTAATCTTTAGAATCTATTTTTAAATACGCATGCGCTGGAAAAGAGTTGCAGATCATTTAATTTTTTATTGGAATTATTGCATCGCTGGTTCGTTTAACACAGAACTGCTGCGGAAAATTTGGTATTAACGATTAATCAAATTACTGAATGGAAAAAAAATATCCTTTTTATTTAAGATCGACAGTTACGCTTTTTGGAGTTATTCTTTTTGTATATGTTTTGTTTGTGCTTAGAGGAATAATGATCCCGCTTGCATTCTCATTGATGATTGCAATTTTATTAAATCCTTTGGTAAATAAACTGCGACAGAAAAAAGTTCCTAAAATAATTGCAATTGCTATCGCATTGCTCATTACTATTTTGCTTGTTGCGGGATTAATGGTTTTTATTTCTTCTCAAATTGCAAAGTTTGCCAGTAATATGGACGTTTTAAAACAACGGTTCGCGGAGCTTTTTAGCGATTTTCAACTATGGCTGCAGCAGAATTATTCGCTTTCGATATTAAAGCAGAAGCAAATGCTTGCAGAAGCAGGAAACAATCTAAAACCCCTGATAACACAAACGCTGGGAACCGTTTTAGGCACGGTAAGTGTTTTGGTTTTATTACCTGTTTATATTTTTCTTATGCTTTTTTATAAGACGTTGATTTTAAATTTTCTTTACGAGGTTTTTGATGAAAGAAATTCGGGGCAGGTCAAAGAAGTTTTGGATCAAACAAAAGGTGCTATCCAGAGCTACATGATTGGGTTACTGCTCGAGGCAATTATTGTTGCCACATTAAACTCAGTTGCTTTATTTATTTTAGGCGTTCAATATGCCATCTTATTAGGTGTTATCGGCGCTATTTTAAATGTACTTCCATATATCGGCGGTATTATTGCAATAGCGTTACCAATAATAATCGCTACGATCACTAAAGATGGCTACACAACACAAATAGGTATTGTGATTGCGTATTCGGTAATTCAATTTATTGATAACAATATTTTAGTTCCCCGCATAGTTTCATCGAAAGTAAAGATCAATGCCCTGGTTTCGCTAATAATCGTTTTGCTTGGGGGCGCGTTTGGGGCCTGTCAGGAATGTTTTTATCAATACCATTTGTTGCCGTACTTAAAATTATTTTTGACAGGATAAACGAATTGAAGCCCTGGGGTAAATTGTTGGGGGATGAAGTTCCTGTTTATCATAAAGGCCATATCTGGGGCCTTAGACGAAACCGAAGAAAAAAATCTTTATCTGAAGATATAGTCGCTGATACGTAATTTCTGTTTTGTAATAATAGTCTTAGGAACCGAAATAAATATATATTTTCATGATAGCTTATCTTATATCATCATCATTACAAATCAGGATGACATTCCAAAAGCCTGTCAATTTATTTTAAACGGCGTTAACCCGATATTATGCTGAATTTGAAGTCTATAAAATTCTTTATCCTTAGCGTTTTATTTTTATGCTTATTTTCTTCTCGTTCATTTTTATCTTTGTGCTTATTATAACCTTAAAATTTGCATTATGCCTTCATTTGATCTGGTAAGTAAGGTGGACCTTCAAACACTCGATAATGCTGTAAATACAATGGAAAAGGAAATCAAAAACCGCTTTGACTTTAAAGGAAATCATGTGGTAATTAATCTTGATAAAAAAGATTTTAAGCTGAACCTGGAAGCGGAAAGTGATATGAAACTAAACCAGGTAATTGATGTGCTTATCAGCAAAAGCATGAAGCAGGGCTTGGCTGCGGAAATTTATGATTTAAGCAAAGAGTCCGTTCAAAGCGGAAAGATTGTAAAAAAAGAAATTCCTGTGAGAAACGGCATCAAACAGGAAGATGCAAAAAAAATTGTTAAGCTGATAAAAGATTCCGGGTTCAAAGTTCAGGCTGCCATAATGGACGATATGGTTAGAATAACTTCAAAAAAAATAGATGATTTACAGGCAGTTATCCAGGCTTCCAAAAGCTGGGACCTTGGGCTTGCGCTTCAGTATGTAAATATGAAAAACTAAATGCATTTGGTTTTGAAATATATTTAAAAATGCCTTAACTTCGCGAACTCAAAATAGAAAATAATCCTTCCTGAAAGGGAAATAAAGTTTAAAGAAGATAATATGAAAAAAGATATTCATCCGTCAAATTATAAGTTTGTAGTGTTTAAGGATATGAGTAATGGCAGTATGTTTTTGAGCCGTTCTACAGCTTCTTCTAAAGAAATGGTTAAGTGGGAAGATGGTAAAGAATATCCGGTTGTAAAACTGGAAATATCAAATACATCGCATCCTTTTTATACAGGTAAAAATGTGCTGGTTGATACAGCAGGCCGTATCGATAAATTCAAAAGACGTTACGAGAAAAAGAGTAAATAATAATTTTAATTTGTTTTTTATCCCCCTTAATCGGGGGATTTTTTTTATCTTCTACCCCGTATATTTTTAATTAGTTTAGCTAATGAATATTTTGCTGGATGATGCTCCTTATAATGAAAGCCTCTATCCTTTTGGCGCATTAAAATCTATGGTGCACATACGATTGGGAATTCTTACCATTTATGAAAAATGGCAAATAGCCTGCCCCGGGTCGATTTTTTTATGCCTCTGAAACGAATGACAAAAGCAAGCCGCAGCATCCGTTATAAAATAATACCTGCCAACCTGATTCCTTCTGCAAATTTTTTGATAAATATAAATGATGAAAACCAGAAGATATCAACGGAAGATAGCAGGCTATTAGAATATCCGTGGCAGATATTTGAATATAATGATTGGGCAATAAGACAGGATTATGAACTAATAACGAAAGGTAGAAAGTCAGAAAAAGTTTCGGTAACCAATCAACTTATAAATCCCGCAAATATCTTTGTTGAAGCAGGCGCTAAAATAAATTACGCAATTTTAAATGCAAATGACGGTCCCATTTATATTGGGAAAAATGCACAAGTTGAAGAAGGATGCCTGATCCGTGGACCTTTCGCTTTAGGTGAGGGAAGCCGCGTAAAAATGGGCGCTAAAATTTATGGCGCCACTACCATTGGCCCGTATTGTCTCGCGGGAGGCGAAATTAAAAACTCAATTCTAATGAGCTTTAGCAATAAAGGGCATGATGGTTACCTCGGAGATTCCGTGATAGGATCATGGTGTAATCTTGGTGCGGGTACCAGCAATTCAAACTTAAAGAATACGGCAGGAATCGTAAAGATGTGGAACAATAAAGAAAGCATCTTTATAAACGCAGGCACCAAAGCCGGCCTGCTTATGGGCGATTACAGCCGATGCGCTATTAATACCTCTTTCAATACAGGCACGGTTGTGGGTGTAAGCTGCAATATCTTTGGGAATTCATTTCCTCCAAAATATATAGAAGATTTTACCTGGGGAAATGAAAAGTATATATTTGAAAAAGCTATTTCAGATATTAATAACTGGAAAAAATTAAAAGGAAGTGAAATAACGGAAGAAGAAATTAGATCTCTTAAAAATTTATATCAAACAAAATACAAACAATGAGAAAACAAATTGCCGCGGCAAACTGGAAAATGAATTGCAATCTCCAGGAAGCAAACGATCTGCTTGATGGTCTTATTAATCAAAATATTTCGATTACGGGTGACCGTGAGGTAGTAATAGCGGTGCCATTTCCTTATCTTATTCTTGCTAAAGAAAAATTGGAAAATATCGATGGATTTAAAGTTGCCGCACAGAATTGCTATACTAAAGCTTCAGGCGCATTTACCGGCGAAGTAAGCACAGTGATGCTTGAATCAATTGGCGTTGATTACGTCATAGTTGGCCATAGTGAAAGAAGCGAAATTTTTGGGGAAGACAACAAGATGCTTTCGCAAAAAATTGATGCTTGTTTAAGCAATAATTTGAAACCCATTTTTTGTTGTGGCGAGCCGCTGGAAATACAGGGAAAAGGAAACACAGAATGATTATGTTGAAAAACAAATCAGGGAAGGACTTTTTCACCTTGAAAGTGATAAGACTGAAAAACTTTGTAGTTGCCTATGAACCTATCTGGGCAATTGGCACAGGCAAGACAGCTTCGGCGCAACAGGCGCAGGAAATGCAAGCTCATATCCGCAGTATATTTAAAGAAAAGTATGGCAACGATACGGCTCGAAAGTATTTCGATATTATATGGCGGAAGTGTAAAAGCAAATAACGCGAAAGAGATTTTTGAAAAGCCCGACGTCGATGGAGGCCTTGTTGGTGGAGCTTCGTTGGTGGTTGCAGACTTTACTGTAATCATCAAAAGTCTTAAATAGCTTTATCATCATATTGTAAATTTTCTTTCCAGCGCCATTCAATAATAAATGTTACACGGTTGATATGTGCTCAAATTCTTAATTTGTGTTTTAAACTAAAAAATTATTATGAAAAAAATTATCACTGCTTTCCTTTTTATAATGAGCACCTTGTTTTTTACCAGCGTTAATGCTCAACAAAAAGCCTGCTAAAAAAGTAACTGCCAAAACCTCAACCGTAAAAGCGAAAGATGCTGCTACGACCAAGACAGCTCCTTTGAAAAAAGACGGAACTGCCGACATGCGTTTCAAAGAAAATAAAATGGCAGCTAAAACAAAGCCAGTCGGACCAACAAAAAAGGATGGCACGGCTGATATGCGTTATAAGGCAAACAAAGAAAAAGTTAAGTCTAAATAATTTTTAAGGTTATTTTTATTTTATAGAAGCATTCCTCCGGGAATGCTTTTTATATTACCACGTCATCGGCAGGAATTGTTTCTTCGTCCAAAGAAGTGTTTAGCGGCACTTGTTTAAATGAATTGAGCTTATCAATATGTATCACCGTTTTATTTCCGGCATCATCTCTTTCAAACATCGGATCGAATTTTCCTCCATAGTGCACCTCTTCAAAAAGGTATGACGTTCTGGCTACTACAATATTTGAGAACAGGTCGTCAAAAGCTTTTATATAAACCAATACCTCTCCTTTTATATTTTTGAAATCATTTTTATTAAAATTATAAAGCGGGCTTTTTTCATTGATGGGATGAACGATCGTCCAGCTTAATGTTAATGCATTTACAGTGCTGAACTCCAGGTCAAGCTGGTAAAACCTGTTAACATTTACACCGTTCTCCTCCAGTGTCATTCCGAGAGTTACGTTAACAACAGCGTCCACAAGATTCGTATTTTTAAAAGGCACTACCCGCAACATGAGGGCGTTAATGTTTTTGTAAGGTGCTATTAGAGCATTATGGCTGAAACGCAAATATGCTACAGGTTTTGAAAATCTTCCATATAAAAGTCCGGTTGCGAGTGCAAAGCTCAAAAGCCCTAAAAGCGCTTCAAAAGCAGCTACAGAACTCGATAAAAAACCGATAGGACTTATGCGTCCATAACCAACCGTTGTAAAAGTTTGCGTACTAAAAAAAAAGGTTTCTGCAAAATTAGTAAGTGTGGATGGTGATGGAATTTCGCCGAGACTTTTCACACCTATAAGAAAATAAATGCTTCCAAACAGGAGGTTAACGCATATATAAAAAAGAAAAATGACCAGCAAAAATTTCCACCTCGGTAAAATCAACATTGTATGATACCAACTGATTTTTTCCAGGTAGCCAATGCCTGTTTTTTCAATGTTTGCCCGCCCGTCTTTATTTATAAATCTGCCGCCATAGCTGGATGAATTGATGCCAAAACCGGTATTAATTTCAGGCTTTGCTTTTGAATTTATTTTATGAAACGTCGCCATACATAACAATATTTATTTGATAATCCTGTTACAACCTAAAATATCCTGATCGGATGATCTCTATCAGCAAGTTCTATATTATTCACGAATTGTACAATATAAAATGAGTAACGAATCGCAGCAAGGAAACAATTGATCAACCCATCTAACCAATAAATGCCATTTGATTTGTATATTTTTACCCGGTTGTATTATGCCACATTTTAATTGTAAACTTTTGCAAAAGCCCTGAATGACTGCCATATATTAAATGAAAATTCAGAAATTATTATATCAAAATATTTTATGGCGGGGATTATTCTATCTGCTTGGGTTTATCTTAAATATTGTTATTGCACGCCATTTCAAATCACAATTTACAGGCACGCTTTATTACCTCGATAAATGCCTATGCTTTCATTACGCTTATTGCAAGCGTAAGCCTTGAATCAGGGTTAACTTATTTCGCATCCTCGCGTAAAATCGGCGCTGCAAAGCTTCTTAATTTTTCAATTTTGTGGGTTGCAATTATTGCTGCATTGCTGTTTATTTTGTATGAATGTTCTTCCTTTTTTACAGAAATGAGCATTAACAAAAAGGAATTTTTATTTGCACTTTTTTTTGTGTGTGGCAACATCATGACAACTTTCTTAAACAGTTTGTTTTATGCCATGAGTAAATTTATTCTGCCAAATTTTATTGGTATCATGATAAATGTTTTCCTAATCGCCTTGCTCTTTTTTGTAAACAAAAATAATTGGCTCACCAATGAAAAATATATTTTTATTTATTTCGGCAGTTTTCTTTTGCAAGGCATTATTCTTACAATTGTTTATATATCCGGGATGCTTGTTAGACTATCAATTTAATCTTCCTAAAATTGCAGAGATAAAAATGGTTTTTCAATTTTGCCTGCTGGCTTTTGTAAGCAATCTCATAACGTTTTTATATTACCGGGTTGATTATTGGTTTGTGAATCATTACCGGTCCGCAGAGGAACTGGGTAATTATATACAGGTATCAAAAATTGCGCAAATGTTTTTTGTATTACCCGGAATACTTGCCTCTGCAGTGTTTCCGCTTACGGCAGGAGGCCGCCGCCGCGAAATAAATAATATGCTGATGGTCATGTCAAGATCTATTTTATTTTTCTATTCACTTGCATGCTTGTTTTTAGTGATAACAGGCAAGTGGCTTTTCCCGTTTATTTTCGGCGATAGTTTTAAAGGGATGTATAGTACATTTTTATTTATCATTCCAGGCATTTTAGGCCTTTCAACTTTATACACGCTTACGGCATATTTTGCCGGTAAAAATCGCGTGATAGTAAATTTAAAAGGTTCCTGCCTGGCACTGATAACAATTATCACCGGGGATGTTTTACTGATTCCGAAATACGGAATCAATGCAGCCGCTGCGGTTAGCAGTGTGGGTTATATTGTTTATCATATTTATGTATTGCAGGTGTTTACTAAAGAATATAAAACTCCTGTCCTCAGTTTTTTTATTTTTAAATACTCCGATTTTTCAAGTATAAAAAGATCTCTTTTAAAAAGTTTTTCTAATTAATTTATGAATAGCAATGATATTTATATTGATGGCACATACTTCAGCAACAACCCTGACTGGGGCATAAAAGATTCTATTTTCAAAGCAGATCTTATTATTCGGTTATTACATCATAATAATATTTCTCCGGAAGAAATTACAGAAGTAGGTTGCGGCGCCGGCGGCATACTTGAAGCTTTATCACACGATATAAAATCAGCTATCAGTTATTTTGGCTATGATATTTCTCCGCAGGCAATTGCTTTAGCAAAGATGAAGGAGAATGAAAGGCTGCAATTTTATAACGAGGATTTTTTAAATAAAAATATTCATACGGATCTTCTCCTTGTGATAGATGTAATAGAACACCTGGCTGACTATTATGGTTTTTTACAAAAATTAAAATCCAAAGCCAATTATTTTGCTTTTCACGTGCCGCTTGATCTTGCCTTCAGAATGGTGGTAAAGCCTCACATTCTTTTGCAGCAAAGACAAAGTGTAGGGCATATTCATTATTTTACAAAAGAGATGGTCTTATGGTTTTTAAAAGATGAAGGATATGAAGTTCTCGATTGGTTTTATACAAAACCAATAACAGATATAAAACCTGAAAAAGGATTTAAAAGAGGAATGAAAAGAAGATTAAGAAATTTATCATTTTCTCTAAACCAGGATCTTAGCGTAAAGCTTTGGGGCAGTTATTCCATGATGATATTAGCCAAATAATTTTTAACCCAACCGAATTTTATGAATAAAAAGATTCTTTGGCTTGCGAGTTGGTATCCAAATATATTATCTCCTTATGATGGTGATTTTATTCAACGTCAGGCGCGGGCAGCGGCGCTGTTTCAAAGGCTCACCGTTATATATATTAAAAAAGATGAGAAAGGAATTGTGACCAAAGATTTAAAAATTGTTTCTTCTTCTGAAAATAATCTTACCGAAATTATTGTGTTTTATCATGTGGCTGCGAGCAAGACTTAAGTTTTTAAGCAAAATAATTTCTGTAATAAAATACAAGAAAATATATCAAAAAATCTTGAAAAAGTATATTAGTGAAAATGGTAAACCCGATCTTGTTCACGTGCATGTAGCACTAAAAGCCGGCGTTCAGGCATTATGGTTAAAAAAGAAATTTAATATTCCGTTTATTATTTCCGAGCATTGGTCAGGGTATCTTTCCGAAGCAAGAAATGGAGTAAATAACCTGCGCGTCATTCAAAAAAATACGTTACACACAATACTTAATGAAGCAAAAAAAATTCTTGTTGTATCTGGTGTATTGGGTAAAGCAATAAGGAGCCAATTTGAAATTAACGACTACACGGTTGTTCCAAATGTAGTCGATACAAATTTGTTTTTTCCCGGAGAAACTCTTGAGAACAACCTCGTGCAATTTATTCATATTTCATCCTTAGGATACGAAAAAAACATCCCGGCAATAATTGAAGCTTTTAATTTGATAAGAAAGAAAGGGTATGAATTTCGCGTTTTAATTTTTGGGCCCGTTAATTCCGCGTTAGTTCATTTAATAAAAAAATTTGACCTCAATGAATTTATTGAATGTAAAAATGAAGTGCCGCAGGCCCAATTGGCTTCCTTCCTCAGGACGTCGGATGCCTTAATATTATATTCGCGTTATGAAACTTTTGGCTGCGTGGTTATTGAAGCAAATGCTTGCGGCGTTCCCGCGATTCTGAGCGATCTTTCAGTGTTTAAAGAATATATAACTGAGAATGAAAATGGCATTTTTGTAAAACAAAATGATCCTGCAGCACTCGCTGTTAAAATTGAAAAATTTATTACGGGTAAATATCATTTCAACCGCAAAGCTATTGCTGAAAAAGCTTCCCAAAAATTTAGCTATAATGTAATCGGGCTGCAACTGGTGACTATTTATGATAATCTTTTAACGACCTAACAACTAAGCCTTTTTCTTATCTTCGCCGCCAATTATGAAGAACATTAGAAATTTTTGCATCATCGCCCATATTGATCATGGTAAAAGCACCCTTGCGGATCGACTGCTGGAATTTACGCATACCATTACCGACCGGGAAATGCAGGCGCAGGTGCTGGATGATATGGACCTGGAAAGAGAGAAGGGGATTACCATTAAAAGCCATGCCATCCAAATAAATTATGCTTACCAGGGAACGGATTATGTTCTTAACCTGATTGATACTCCAGGTCATGTGGATTTTAGCTACGAAGTAAGCCGAGCGCTGGCCGCGTGCGAAGGAGTTTTACTACTTGTGGATGCTACTCAAGGTATCCAGGCGCAAACTATTTCAAATTTATATCTTGCCATTGATAATGATCTTGAAATTATACCCGTGATCAATAAAATTGACATGGATGGTGCAATGATTCCTGAAGTTGAGGACCAGATGATTGAATTAATCGGTTGCAAACAGGAAGATATTTTACATGCGAGCGCGAAAACCGGAATTGGTATTGAAGAAATTCTGACTGCAATAATACAACGAATACCTGCACCTAAAGGGAGCTATGAAGCACCATTACAGGCTTTAATCTTTGACAGTGTTTTTAATAGTTTTCGCGGTATCATTGTTTACTATCGCATTTTCAATGGCATTTTAAGGAAAGGAGAAAAAATAAAATTTTCAAATACCGGAAAGGAATACGGGGCAGACGAAGTTGGCATTTTAAAAATCGGCCTTGCACCTAAAAATGAAGTGAAGGCGGGAGATGTTGGATACGTAATCACCGGTATAAAAAATGCGAAAGAGGTAAAAGTTGGCGATACCATCACTACTACGACCAATCCATGTAAAGAATCTATAAAAGGTTTTGAAGAAGTAAAGCCCATGGTTTTTGCGGGAATATTTCCTGTGGATACAGATGAATTTGAAGAGCTGCGGGATTGCATGGAAAAGCTACAGTTAAATGATGCATCACTTACTTTTGAGCTCGAAACTTCACAGGCACTTGGTTTTGGTTTTCGTTGCGGATTTCTTGGCATGTTGCATATGGAAATTATACAGGAAAGATTGGAACGGGAATTTAACCAAACAGTAATAACAACCGTTCCTAACGTAAGCTTCATTGCTTACACGACCAAAGGCGAAAAAATTATCGTGAATAATCCCTCGCAAATGCCCGACCCGAGCAGAATTGAACGGATTGAAGAACCATTTATAAAAGCGCAGATAATTACCAAGCCGGAGTATATTGGCAATATTATGACCTTGTGCATCGGCAAGCGTGGCTTATTAATTAATCAGGGATATTTAACTCCGACACGCGTAGAACTTACTTTTGAAATGCCACTAACGGAGATCGTATTCGATTTTTATGACCGGTTGAAAAGTGTTACACGTGGCTATGCGTCATTCGACTATCATCCTATTGGCTACCGCGATAGTGATATCGTAAAGATGGATATATTACTGAACGGCGATAAGGTTGATGCATTAAGTTCATTGATACACCGCATACGCGCCCAGGATTTCGGGCGAAAGCTTTGTGAAAAATTGAAAGAATTGGTACCACGGCAACAATTTCAAATTGCGATCCAGGCCGCCATTGGCGCTAAAGTTGTCGCAAGGGAAAATATCAGCGCTATGCGTAAAGATGTAACTGCAAAATGTTATGGAGGAGACATTAGCCGCAAAAGGAAGTTGTTGGAAAAGCAAAAGGAAGGTAAGAAAAGGATGAAACAAATAGGAAATGTTGAAGTTCCACAGGAAGCTTTTTTGGCAGTTCTAAAACTGGATGAATAATTTTAAAAATAAAAAACCTGGGTATGTCGAAATTATCTTTAAATAAAGAAATGAATATTGAAGTCAGGGTTTTGCTTATCTCCAAAGGAAATGACGAACCTCTTACAGGAAAAGAATATAAAGTTCGCCTTTATGACAAAGATGTTTTTAACAATGATTTTTTAGGAGAAAGTTCGTTGAGTAAAAAAGGTGTTGCAAAATTTATTTTTACTGAAAAACATTTTTCAGGGTTTGCGAGGCTTGATAAAAGACCTGATTTTTATTTTGTGGTATATCGAAACAACCAACAAATTTTCAAAAGTAAGGTGATGCAAAATCTTGATCTTACCAACATCGAAGAATTCAAAATGCGGGAAGGCGAAGTCGTGGATTTGGGTACTTTCTTAGTTAATTCCTGACCTAATAATTTTTAATTTTTGTCCGGAGCCTGAACGGGTGGTGATTGCGGAATGCTATCATTATTGTCGTTGGTTTCCGGGCGGCGGTTACTCAATTTTGATTCATCAATATTTCCTTTGGCATCCAAAACCGGCTGTGGCACAGGTTCCTGACCCTCAGGAGTTTTTTGCGTAAAGACCTTTTCTATGTGAACCCATTTACCGTCTCTCCATTTGAGGCCTTCATAATCACCATCAGGTATGTAAGTATATTTTTTTTGCGGTTCGCCGGTTTCCGAAATTAAATGTTCGTAAATGATCATGTCCTGATCAGCATCATAAGTGAGCCTCGGACTTGCATTTTTTTTGTATTCCATTATATACCTTGCCCTGTATTTTTTTATTACACTGTTATCCTGGAAGCTAAAATAAGAGCCGCCGAACATTGGCTCTCCATTATTTAAAGTAAGGACTTCGATAACTTTTTTATTACTGTTAATGTTATTTTCATCGTAGCCAAGTAATGTATAATAATCTTTTCCAAATGCATGGGTCTCTATCAATTTATAATACACAGCACCCATCCAGCCAAAATTATTGCCAATGGTGTCCTCCGGATTTTGAGTCACATCCGATTTATCAATAAGTGGAAACAACTTAAGAGAACCGTCAGCAGTTTTAATTTGGATAGCTCCATGCTGGCGGGTTACGTAATCATTTACCACCATTTGCCAGGTAAATATTTTAAAGGAACTGTCCTCAGGCACTAATTTTGAAATAGTGGTAAGTGCTTCAAAAGGATAGTAAAATGAGTTTTTGATTTTTAGGGCCCGTACAAACATTTTTGTAAACTGGCTATCGGCTGTAAACCGGTCACCGGCTGTTCTGCCCTGGATTAATTGGAGAGAAAATTCTTTAAGTGAATCTTCTTTTTTTTGTAAATTCTTCCTTTCTGACGATGTCAACTGGGCAAAAGTATGATTACCAATTAATAAAAGGGCAAAGAACAATAAGCGCATTTTATTCATCAAAAAAGTTTAAACAAAGAAAACAGATATTGCTGTAAAATATTGTTAAGCATGCAACTTTAACTAAGCTATAATGCTTTGGCCACCGATATAAGATCAGTAAAAACCATGTCAATGTCGGGATGATCCCATGCGACATCTTTCCGCGTGGTTGGTAAAAAAATGGTGACGCCAGCATTTAAATTCCTTCCAAATTTCATATCGCTCAAAGTATTTCCAATCATAATGCTTTTTGCAAAATCAATTTCAGGAAAATCTTTTTTCGCCTGCAAACCCATTCCGGGATTTGGCTTCCTGTTATGATGGTCGATTTCGAAATCTATCGAATAATAAATTTTATCGATCCGACCGCCTGCATCTTCAAACTCTTTAACCATATTTTTATGAATAAGGTCAAGGTCTTCCAGCTTCGTAAGTCCTTTTGCTACGCCGCGTTGGTTGGTTACAATAAATATCTTTCCAAATTTTTCAGAAAAAATTTTAAGCGCTTCTTTTACGCCGTCATAAAATTTAAATTCTTCCCATTTATGAATGTAGTCTTCATGTTTTTCGTCGTTGATTACGCCATCACGGTCAAGAAATAAGGTCCAGCTTTTATCTATGTTTTTTAAATTAAACGGCTTCGGATAATCGTTTAGATTACTTTCCTCTCTCTCCGATAGCTATCGGGACTGAGAGGGGTCGGGGCGAGGCTTTTAATTCTCCCTGCGCTCTTTCGTAATCTTCCGGTATTCCGATATCAATAAAATATTCATCTTGTATTACACCATACATTTTTTTATTGCTTACAAACTTTTCTAAATAATCTTTTTCAAAAGAAAATTTTTCAGGAAGATCCGTTTTTAAAAACTTTTTACAATTCAGCGCGTACACGCCACCGTTAATTAATCCTGATTTATAAAATTGTTTTTCCTTAAATGAAATGAATTAAGCCATCATCACACAATTCCACAACACCGTAACGATCAAAATTTTTCATCGGCTTTAAGCTCAAGGTGCAATCGGCATTATTTCTAAAATGAACATTATTTATGCGATCGGTATTTATTTTAAATAATGTATCTCCGTTGCAAACAAGAATATTTTCTTCAGCAGTTTTTTTTAGGGCAAATTTAATGGCGCCTCCGGTTCCCAAGGGTTCTTCCTCAATAGAAAATTTATAGTCAATATCAGCAAATTCTTTTTTTACGTACTGAAGAATGCTTTCATTTTTATAGCCTACTGAAAAAATAAATTTATCAATTCCTGAATTTTGCAGATGTTTGATAACATAGTACAGGAAAGGGTTTCCGGCTACCGGAGCCATGCACTTAGGCAAGTCAGTAACTACGGAACGCAATCTTGTTCCAAGCCCCCCCGCCAGAATAATGACTTCATTAATCATTGGTTTCGGCAAAATAAATTTCTTCTACAAACTGGCAAATAATATGTCCGAGTGTTATGTGGCTTTCCTGGATTCTTGGGGTATCATCAGAAGGAATATTGAGTAACTGATCAGCGTATTTTTTTAATTTGCCACCTGTTGAACCGGTAAAGGCAATAGTGATCATTTTTTTTCCCTGCGCTACTTCAAAAGCGTTTACAATATTTTTGCTGTTGCCGGAAGTGCTCAATCCTACCAGCACATCGCCTGCGTTTCCGATTCCTTTAATGAGTCTGGAATAGATAACATCATAACTGTAATCGTTGGCCACTGCGGTTATGTAAGATGTATTGCAATGCAATGCTTCTGCAGGAAGTGCATCGCGGTCAGTATAAAATCTTCCGCTGAATTCTGCGGCGAGATGTTGCGCGTCAGATGCGCTTCCGCCATTTCCGCAGAACAATACTTTATTTCCTTTTTCAAAAGCGTTTACAATAATGTTCACGCAATCCATCACAGTTTGTAACAGTTTTTCATCAGTAAGTATTTGCGTTTTTACATCAATTGATGCCTGGATAATATTTTTTATTTTTTCCATAATTTTTTATTTATGCACACCATGTTGTTAATCCATACTTCGTAAATGTATAATTCTTCACTTCGCCGCCAAATGTATTTAATTGTTCAATTACAGCATGGTGCGTATTTCCGGGACAATAAAATATCATAAAACCGCCGCCGCCCGCGCCGCTTATTTTTCCCCCTGTTGCTCCTGCTTTCTTTGCAGCTTCATAAATTTCTTCAATGCGGCTATTGCTAATGTTATGAGCCATCAGCCGTTTTTGCTGAAAACCGAAATCGAGTATTTCACCAAACTCATGCAGCTTGCCTTTTAATAATGCTTCTTTCATCATGCGGGCCTGCTCTTTTAATTGGTGCATAGCTTCGATACTTTTTTCATTTTTACTGTTTACATTTTTTACCTGTTCATTGATGATAGCTGCACTTTCGCGGCTGTTGGCAGTAAAATATAAAACCAAATTATTTTCAAGTTCATGCAAATATTCTGATTTGATGCGAAGCGGATTTACAATCACTTTATCGCCTTCATAAAACTCCATAAAATTGACGCCGCCAAACATAGCCGCATACTGATCCTGTTTTCCTCCGCTCAGCTGCAGGTCTTCCCTTTCTATTTGGTAGGCATAATGGGCAATATCATAATCGCCTAATGGAAGTTTAAGCATTTCAACAAATGCACCGATTATAGCAACAACCAGCGTGGATGATGTTCCAAGTCCTGAGCCGGCGGGCGCATCTACAAATGTTGATAAACGAAATCCTGTAAGAGGCATCTTAAAATCTTTTTGAATCCGGTTATAAACACCTTTCAATAAATCTAAAGTTCCATCTATAGGTAACGATGTGGCATACCCGAAAATTTGTTTTTCCTTTCTGTCGAGGGCCTCAACTATAATTGTATTTTCTTCAAGAGGTTCAATATTAGCGTAAGCAAAAAGAGAAACGGTGGCATTCAAAATAGCGCCACCAAATTGATCGCTGTAAGGGCTTACATCTGTGCCACCACCGGCAAGGCCAATACGCAAAGGTGCTTTACTGCGGTATATCATTAAAGTAAATTTCTTTTAAAAAATTTGAAGGGCTTAACACAGGTAAAGAAGGAAAAAGAAATTTGAAATCTTTTACATTTCTTGTAATGAAAAAATTCATTTTAGCCTTGTAGGCTAAAAAATATAAAAGACCATCTTCAGTGTCGTTATATTTTTCCAAAGGGTAATATAAAATATCTTTTGAGAAAGGGATCACATTCATAGTTTTGCATATTTCCCTAAAAGCAGATAAAGTATCAATTCTTATTTCTTTGCGAAGAATATAAAAGGCAGTGGTGATAACACTTTCAGAGATAAATAAATTAATTATTTCTTTCCCACCCAATTTAAATATTTCATCTATGGAATCTAATTCGTATTTTCTCTTCATTAAGAGATCAATAATGATGTTGGTATCTAAAAAAATTTTATAGGCCATGTTTTTCTCTAAGATGTTCATTCTTTGCGCTTTTCAATTTCTTCGTCTGTTATTTCAACCGGATGAGTATATTTTCTAATGCGCTCCAGGAGAGAAGGCTCTGTAGTTTTATTTTTTTTGGAGAATCAACTCTTGAATATTTTTCGAAGTAATCTTCCACTACTGATGAAAGGCTTACTTTTCTCTTCGCACTTGCCCGCTTTGCACGGGCAACAATTTTGTCATCTACATTTAGTGTTAATTTCGTTTTCATTGCTGATTTTTCATAAAGTTACGTAATTAATATTGTTACGTGAACTTCATAAACCTATACTTTATAATTGCATTTACTATTCGTTCCCAGCTATATTTTTTCTTTTCTTCCCGAAGTTGAGGCAAAAAAAAACTCTTCTCCCAATCAAAATATTCTTTCACTTTTTCTGCAATGCTTTCTGCATTTGGTTCTGCAACTAACCCGACTTTCTTATCAGGCACCAATGATGGCAAGCCACCAACATTGGTAACGATCATTGGTATTTCAAAATGATAGGCAAGGGGTGTTACGCCGCTTTGCGTTGCGTTTCTGTAAGGTTGTATCACGCAATCTGCTGCGCACAAATAATATTTTACTTTACTATCAGCAATAAATTCAGTATGGATAATAAGATTATTTTTTATTTGCGGATCATTTAACAATTGCTCGTAATTTTTTTTATCTTCATAAAACTCGCCGGCAATAAGGAGTTTGATATTTTCTGTTGATGGATATTGCTTTAATAATTTCATTGCATTTAATAAAATATCAAGGCCTTTGTATTTTCTAATAAAGCCAAAAAATAAAATCACTTTATCCTCGTTATTGATATTTAATTTTTGCCTTGCTTCTTCTTTACTTATTTTTTCTCCAAAATTATCATATAGGGGATGTGGCACAAACAGTGGCAGGTTTCCCTTTGGCAAATTGTTGCAAATCAGCAAGAACCTTTTCACTCATAGTAATAAAACCATCAACAGGTTTTAAAAAATATTTTGTTAAAGCTTTATCCCCCGGACGTTTTTCGTGGGGGAAAATATTATCAGCGATGCAAATAACTTTTGTATAGTGATTCTTTTTCACTCTTCGTAAAATAGTGCCGAGGCATGGCGCCATAAAAGGAAGCCAATAGCGTACTACTATAATATCCGGTTTTAATTTTTTCAATTCATTACCAACCGATATCCAGTTAAAAGGATTTATTGAATTTATTTTTACTTTAATAGAAATATTTTCCGGCGCAGGCTCTGTTGAGTATTGGGTGGTTCCGGGAAAAAGGAATGGCGGATACTGGTAAGAAAATGTATATATCGAAGTTTTGTAACCCTCATGCATAAACGCTTTTGCAAGCCGTTCATCATAAGAGGCAAGACCGCCACGCAAGGGATGCGCCGGGCCGATAATTACAACGGAGGTCCCAGGCCAACCGTCTCCAAAGGAGAGGGAACTAATCCGGATAAAGTATCAATCATTAAAAAATAATAAGAAATTTAGGTATAAAACAAAAGGAAGCCAATGCTGCCTTTATGTTATTTTATCTTCTATCAGATAATGATTTCTTTCAGGGCCATTTCTGGAAATAAGTTCCCCAATAAAACCTGCGAGAAAAAGCTGAGACCCTATAATCATCACAAGAATAGCAAAGAAAAATAAGGGTCGCTGCGTCATACCTGTCTGATCAAAAAAGAATTTGGATATAGAGAGATAAAGAAAAATAATGAAACCGCTAAAGAAAAATAAAGTTCCCCATAATCCAAAAAAATGCATCGGATTTTTTCTGAACTTCCCCACAAACATGATGGAGGCCAGATCTAAAAATCCATTTATAAAACGGTTCCAGCCAAATTTTGTAACTCCATATTTTCGCTTGCCGATGTTCTACTACTTTTTCGCCAAACTTTTTAAATCCTGACCATTTTGCAAGCAAAGGAATATAACGATGCATTTCGCCATATACTTCTATACTTTTTATGACTTTATTTTTGTAAGCTTTTAATCCGCAATTAAAATCATGCAGCTTAATGCCACTTGCTCTTCTGGCAGCAGCATTATATATTTTGGAAGGAATATTTTTGGAAAATGTATTATCATATCTTTTTTTCTTCCATCCGCTCACGATATCATAACCATCCTCCAGTACCATTTTTCTTAATCCGGGGATTTCATCCGGACTATCTTGCAGATCTGCATCCATTGTAATAACCACCTCACCTTGTGCAATTTTAAAACCTTCATTAAGCGCCGCACTTTTACCGTATTCCTCTGAAATTTTATGCCCTTTATATTTGGATTGTCGCGCCGGAGATTTTGAATAATATTCCATGAATTATCAGAACTTCCGTCATCTATAAAAATAATTTCATAAGAGTAATTATTTTCATTCATTACATGCTTAATCCAGGCCTCAAGTTCGCCCAAAGATTCAGATTCATCAATTAGAGGAATAACGACTGAGATATCCATTATTGATTGGTTTGATTACTGCCATCAACAAAGTTGTTCGGTTCTTTTTTTGTAATAGCTGACCCAACTAATGACGAAATAGCGCCGACTATAAGATATACCACCAGGGTACCTCCTACCACGAATACCATAAAAAATTTCCCGGTAATATCAAGGGCCTTCTGCATTTGATCCTCGGGTATTTTTTTTTCAATCATCGCTTTCCTTGATTGTTCTATTGCGATCTCTTTGAAATCCGGAAAAAGTAAATTGAAAATAACTAAATAGATGATTAAGATAGCCGTTACCAATGCACTTACTTTAAAACCGTGGGCAAAATAATTTCCGAATGTAGAATTATAGTTTATTTGCTTGCCGTAAGAATTAACCGACCATATAATACCGCCTATAAAAACGATATACCCTATCCATTTTACGGGCCCGTTAATATCAATTTTTAAAAAATAAATAAGCAATCCGAGAACTACAAGGACAAGACCTATAACGAGCCCTTTGGTTGTGGTGGATGTAACATTTTGTTCCATGATAATTGTTTTAATGTATTAGTTTTAAAAAGCCTTTTGCGACAAAAATAGTTTGTCTCCATTAATAATCCCAATTACCCGGCCCTTTAGCTTTTTCCCAATAAAAGCATTGTTGCGGCATTTTGAAAAAATGTTTTTTTCTTCAAAAATATATTCCTCATGAGGCAAAAATAAGGTAATGCAAGCCCTGGCTCCTTTTTCTAAAGAAGGGATTTGTATTTTAAAAATATTCCTGATATTTTCGGTTTGCATCTTTACAAAATCTTCCGCAGCTATGCCACAAATGCCTGCTACTCCAAAAACACTTTCAAGGCCTTCCATACCATTTTTTGCATATTCAAACTCACAAACTTTGCTATCCCATTCCTGTGGCTGGTGATGAGAAGCAATGAAATCTATTACGCCATTTTTAATACCGTTTCTCAAAGCATCCCTGTCTTTTTTTGTCCGCAAAGGCGGGTTTACTTTTAGATTCGTATCGTAAGACATCAAATCCTCTTCACAAAAAAATAAATGGTATGGGCTAACGGAGCAGGTTACATGTAGTTTGTCTTTTTTTGCTTCTGAAATTAATTTTAATGACTTTGCTGTAGAAACTCCTGTGAAATGAATTTTAGAACCAGTATACCTTACCAGTTCTATATCACGTGCGATCATTAGCTCCTCTGACAAAGCGGGCTTGCCAGCCAGCCCCAGTTTTGCAGATGTTTTGCCTTCATTCATAAGGCCCGATGCGCCTATACTTTTATCATCTGGCAATTGTATAATGGTTGCGTCGACGGCAAGTAAATATTCCAATGCCTTTTGTAAAATTCCGGAAGATTGCACGGGGTTGATTCCATCAGAAAAGGCAACAGCGCCGTTGTGATACATATCATACATTTCACTGAGCTCTTTACCTTCAGCATTTTTCGTGACCGAGCCGATGGGTAAGATCTGCACGGGAAGCTCTTTACTTTTCTGTTTAAGATACTCAACCTGGCTTTTATTGTAAACAACCGGGTTGGTGTTTGGAATAAGCATGACTTGCGTAAAGCCGCCCGCAGC
Organism: uncultured Chitinophagaceae bacterium; assembly: GCA_963823305.1. Classification (GTDB taxonomy): domain Bacteria; phylum Bacteroidota; class Bacteroidia; order Chitinophagales; family Chitinophagaceae; genus Ginsengibacter. The sequence continues at coordinate 365,585 of CAWGLC010000003.1, read as the reverse complement.
AGCCGCATTGGCGCCGCTTTCAAGTGTTTCTTTAAATTCCTGACCAGGATCCGAAAAGTTGGAGAAGCAATCCATCCATCCGCATGAAATATGCGCTCCACCGACTTCAATAGTTCTATCAACATCGTTTTTTAAATCTGCGGCAATTTCAGTAATAATACCATTTTCAATTAAAATATCCTTCGATTTTCCATGAAAGGGAGAGGAGGGCGAAACTATCGTTGCTCTTTTTATTAAAACCTTCATTAGGTTTATGAAAAAATTTGGTTGCGCTAAGATAGTGGTAAAAAAATATAGATAAAAAGATTAATTTTTGTATATATCCCAGGTATTAATAAGGGATTTAATCTAATCTGCGGCAATTATTGTAAAATCTTATTTAAGTTTTATATCAGTTGAAGAAGCGCCAATTCTTACTTCGAACTCACCAGGCTCTACAGTCCAATTCATATTCCTGTCTAAAATTTGCAAATCTTCAGGATGTAACGTGATATATTGTTTTAGTTTCACCTCGGTTAAGTGAGACTCTTTCAAACAGTAACACTTGTCACTTTTTGCTTTACATATAGTTCAACAACATCATCACCTTTTACGCTACCCGTATTACTAACGTTTACGCTTACCTGTATATCTCCCTGCTGTTTTTGCACATCTGGAGACCCGGCACTCAATTAGTCTGCTTCTTCTTTTTTTACCTCAGCAATAACTTCCAGTAAGCCATTACTAAAACTATCGTCGGCCAATTGCCAAAACATAATACCATTTAGCTTATGCTTTATTACATAATCGGTTTTTAATTTTATTGATTCTGAATCATCATAAGTAGCCATTAGCCTTCTTTGTATGTTAAAGGCATAAGGCGCATTTGCAACGGTATCCCAATATTGTATAAACCCATTTTTTATATTAATTGTGTCTGAAAAGTGGCTGAATGATAAGCCATGATAAAACTGTGCCGGCAGGTACAATCCATTATTTGTCGTGTCGGAAACCTGGAATAGCCTTGCATAAAATGCGGCGCCTATTGCAATCTTGTCAGCCGGTACGCCGGCAGATATTAGTTTTTTCACGCCATTGTCAACCGATTCTGCCTGTTTCGGAGTTGAATATAAAGGAGTATGGTGGCCGGAGACGACGCTGAAACCTGACACAAGATCATAACTCATAAGGTTTACCCGATTGGTGAGTGGCATTACTTTTTTCCAATCTATTGAGGAATCAATGTAAGAAGAAAAACCGCCCGCAGCGAAGCTGATCTCCCTTTTTTTTCCAAGTTTTTTCCTGAGTTGTTTGATCAACGCAGTGAAATTGGGTTTGTCTTGCGGGCCAAAGGCATGCCCGGGAAAACCTTCAATAACGGGATATTCCCAATCAAGATCTATTCCGTCAGTTCCAAAATATCTGTTTAATTGTTTTGTAGATTTAGCAAATATTCTTCTTCCTTTTTTTGTCGAGAAAATAGATGAGCAGGTTTTACAACCGCCCCATCCTCCAAGTGATAAAATTATTTTTAGTTGCGGATTTCTTTTTTTTAATGCAACCATTCTTACAATGGTGGCACTATCCCTGGCATTGCTTACCGCGAGCATATCTCCCTTTAAATGACAAAAGCTGAAAATAAGATGTGTGAGTTTTTCAACCTCAAAACTATCAATCATCGTTGTGCGTCCCGCATAATAAGCAATTACTGAAAATTCATGCGGCGATCTGGTTTTTTGTGCTTTACACGCAATGAGGATAAAACAAAAGAAAAGAAGGGAAAAAGTGTAACGAAACATCGGGTAAATTACTTTAAAGAATTCATAAATAATTTTAAATGTTGTTACATTTCTCCTGCTGAATTTGACCTGATTGATATTTTTTTTTGCATCCAAAATAATATCAGTCATTGGAAACAGAAACGCCATCCAGGTTTGGAATTATTACGGTGAAAGCGGTTCCTTCGCCCAATGTTGATTCAATTTTCACTGTGCCCTTCAATTTTTCCACGGCTTCATTTACAATATATAGTCCCAGGCCTGTTCCTGTGGAAGTGCTGTTAACCTGGTAAAACATGGTAAAAATTTGGTCAAGATGATCTTGCTCAATGCCCGGGCCATTGTCAATTACTTTTATTTCGGCTTCCTTGTAAGTCACATTGATAAATACTTTCAGGTATGGATTGCTTTTACTGATATCGTAATATTTAAGTCCGTTAGAAATGAGATTATAAAGTATCATATTGATCCTGGATTTATCAGAAATAAAAATTCCATCCTGGTTTACTTCCGAAACCTGCTCAATGAGTGCCGAATTCTGAGAGAAACGGTGATCTTGAAAAGCTGTAGTTAAAAGCTCTTTGAATTGAACCGGCCCGGTCTTTACAATGCTTCTTTTATTTCTCGAAAAATCAAGTATATCTGTAACCAAAATATTTAACCTTTGCAATGTGAGGCGCTGCATTTCAAGGTATTCTTCCCTTTTAGTTTGATCTTTTTCTTCTTTAATGATATATATTAATGCTACAACCGAAGTTAACGGCGACCTAAGGTCGTGTGAGGTTTTCGAAACGAATATATCGAGCTCGGCATTAAGATTATTCAGTTGCTCATTAGCTTTATTGATGTCAATATTTTTCTGATTCAGTTCAGCATTGATCAGTTCGAGTTTATTATTCAGAATACCAAGCCGGGCATATGCCCGGAAAAACTGCCGTGACAACGCAATGGCCTGCGAAATCACAAGGATAAAAAGGCCGGCATAAATCAGGTTTACACTTTCGATAATTAAACTATTATATAGTAAGTCATTTATAATCGCAATAAATAGGATGATAAATCCTGTTAGAAAATAGATGCTGCCAGGTCTTTTATTTTTTACGGCTTTTGAGTACACATACAATCCATACAAGGCGGTTAATACCACAATTATTTCGAATGGTTTTAAACTATACCGAAAGACGTTTGGCGGAGTAAAAATTGCTAATAGAACAAATGGCGTGGTTATAAATAATATAGCCTGAAGTATCTTTTTAGAAAACTCCTTTGGAAAAAGCTCATATGAAAACAAAGAAAGTATCGGAACGGCTAAATAGAAACTGATGAATTCGATATGCTTAATTAAAATCCAGTTCCAGTTAGTGATATATAAAATAGGCAACTCTCCGGTGACCAGCGGCCGTATGGCAAGCAAAAAGCAAAAAAGGCTAAAATATAAAGGCGCCTGCCTATGTGTGCTATAGAAAAATATTACGAGGTAAAAAATTCCTATAAGAAAAAAAGCGCCGGCGATAAAAAAATCGATACCAACATTTTCAATCAATGATTTTTGAACCTGCTCGGGCGTACCCAGTTTTATATAATCCCACAATCCACCCGACCTGTAGGTAAAGTTGGAAACCTGTATCACTATATTTAATTCATCTTTCACAGTTTCTACAGATACTGTGAAAGGTTTAAAATCAGGCGTTGTCGCGGATTCGGAGGTGTCCACTTTCCCAATCTCTACAAGCTGCTTTCCATTTACAAATAATTTGTATTCGGAAGCTATTGTCAATAATTTAAGGTCAAGATGTTGGATGGATGGCGGGCACAATATCTTTAATCTGTAAGTAGCATAGCCAAAAGCCGGATGAAACGCACTTTCGCCGGGAACCTTAGAATTCCAAAAAGCGGGCACATCGATGTAGGCAGGATGTGTTAGCGGTGATGAATTTGGTTTTGCAGGATTAATTAATGTCTTCCAATAGAATTCCCATTCGCCATTGAGGTCAGCTATTCCATTACTTTCCCAATTCCAATTGCGCAGATCTAAAACTCCCTTTTTGGCAAGGGCATTCGCTTGACTGAAAGAATTAAATGAAAGAAGAAAAGTTATAATGAATAGCAAAAAACATTTCAGCCGGTCATCCGGTTGTGATTGCCGAGTTATTGCTGGAGGTTGATTCATAAAACCTTTTAAACCCCGGTAACCACACGTTGTGTTTACTGTTGAAAATGTATCAACATGGTCTTTGGGGTTGACGTTGTAATAATTTTGATCTCGAAATTGTTTATAGATTCCTGCAGCATCTAATGACGCAGTTGATACAAGCTGCTATAAGTTGATGCATTTTCATTTGTTTTGGTTTTGGCTTAAAGAGAATTTTTATATTTTCATTTCAATTTAACTACTTAAATAAGGAATATTGAATTTCAGAATTTACCTTAATAGTAAATAAATTTATAAATAAAAGTTGAAGATTTATAATGCGCAAACATGAAAAGAGAAATTGACGCCGGTTAAAAAGAGAAAATCTGAAAAATTATCTTTCTCTTTTCCTGCTTATAAGGCTTATGAAATACGAATAGTTAACAGAATATTCTGCTGGTTATGCAGATATTGATCTTTTTATTTTCCTAAACCTATGCGCAAAAAAAATATATGCTGTTATAATTTTTATCGACTTGCATAAAGGCATATAAAAAATAAATTCATGAATGCCGAATTAATACTGTTCAATCAATTTGATACCCAGTTGCTAATTAAACTCAACCGGCCCGCCAACACCGAACAATCTTAAGCCAAGTTCTTTGCCAACGCCATCTCCATTTTTAAAATACATTTTTTGAAGAGGAACAATTATTTTTCCTGAAGCATCAGTAACAGCGTAATCCACTTCATATTTATTTTTCAATTGGAAGAAATCTATATAAGCCTTTGGAATGTTGCTGGCCGCCTCGTCCGTAAAATCAATATCACATCTTTTCAATTCCTTTATGATATTTTTTTCCATTGAATTATTAACTGCAGAAGCAGAAAGATTCATTTTCAAAGTAAAGCCACTAAAAGGAATTAACTGGGGATATTCCTTAAAAAGACTGTATTTCATTTCGTCAGCCTTACCTTTTTCATTGTCGTGATCATAGCTCCTGGCAAGGCTTTCATACAATCGTGCTATAAACAGTTTTTCATGTGCTGTATCCAATACGGCATTTTGCAGAATATTTTCAAACGTTTCCTTACTATTGTCATAGCTGCCATCTTCATATGAAAATTCTCCAAAGAAGAGTTGCATATAACGGACAATATTTTTTCTTTTTTCTGTTTGTATTTTTTCCTTGTATACATCTGCAAAAAAATGAGGACTTATATTCTTCATGAGTTGTAAGATGCCGTCAAAACCAACTACATTTTCGCTTGAAAATATGTTATAGATCGTAATCTCACGCTCAGGGTTACCCGCAAGTTCATTTACCAATGCAAACTTTAAAAGAAATTGTTCGCCTTTCAGCGCTGCGATTTCTGATAAGGCTGTTAAAGAATACCACCAGCCGGAGTTTAAAAATTTAATACGCTCAATTTTACTGGTGGCGAGCATGAGCTTTATCACATTTACTGCAAAATCATATTGTGGCTGTGCCAGCGTTGTTCCAATGTGGACTTCCTTAAACTGTGCTGCCTTGGTTATTGCATTTTCGCAACTATCCAACTGGCCGTTATATAAATAACTTCTTGCCAGTGCGATGTTATACCAGCCAAAGCCGGGCGTAGAGCCATTGGTAGTTATAATACTATTTGTTTCATCAATAGCCTCACGGCTTTTACCGCTGTTTATAAAAAGCGTTGGTAGAAAATAATAAGCCTCGATAAGTCTTTTATCAAACGCATATTTATCATTTTCAAAATCGGTTATAGCTTCCGCGAAATTGCCCAGCGTATTTTGGAAATGCGCATAATTGTTATAAGAGAATCCTCCCGTTTGCTTCAGGATATCATAATACAAAGCTGCAGAGTCAATGTTCAATAAATAATTATGGATGATAGCGAGGTAAAAAATAGAATTCGCGTCGCCACCAGCGAGTGCAGTGTACAAGTGATTCAACGCAAGCTGTTCATTTTCTAAAACAGAATTTTTTAAGGAAAGAATATTTGTTGAGAATAAAGCGGTTTCGATGAATAGTCCATGCGGCTTTTATATTGTATTCCATGAAATCAATGCCTGTGTTCCAGCTTTGTACCCTGTTTAAAATCCACATGGCGCTGTCAGGCTCTTCCACGTTAGAGTAGCTATCGTATAATGCGTTACAGATCTGCACAATGTCGCTCTGTGCAAAACTGTGCCTGCCGGGAGTAAAGACAGTTTTAAGATTATTATGGTAATTCCTTTCAAAAAGAAATAATGCTTTTTTTAAAGGTTGGATACAATTTTTATAACCCAAATAATCCGCGGCACGATCATATTTAAACATGCCGTCAAAATACCAACCAATGTAATAAGTACTGTCAAGCCTAATAAATTCGCGGCTTCGCGGCAACGCGTCTTTATCATAAAAGTTTACTCCAACGCGCTTCGCGTCTATTTCATAACGGGCTGCTTCGTTCTGCGAAAATGCATTTTTGCAAAACGACAACAATGTAAAAAAGAAAATATAATGTATAAAACAAAGCCTCATCCCTGGTTGATTTTTAGTCTTGAAAGACGGTCCATTTCTGCCAGTACAATATTGTTCAATGTATTTGCCTTTGCTTCCTTATTCCGGTAAATAAGCCTGTGGTGTAATACCGGATAAGAAAGATCTTTTACATCATCTTCAATAACATAAGTGCGGCCGTTTACCAATGCATAGGCCTTCAGGCATTTTAAAAAAATAATACCTGCATCGGGTAGACGCAGACAAAACAATATCGCTTGTTTTCCGGGTGCCCCAAACGATGTTTCGAACAGCTTTTACAATTTCTTCGTGAACAAACACATTTTCGCTTTCCTGTTGCAGGTGTAAAATTTCATCGATCCCTAACACCTGCTGAAGGTGAATGAGGTTATTATTGATGCCGAGATAATCTTTATAAATATCCAATTCTGTTGCCTCATCTACATAACCAAAAATAATTTTTATGAAAAACCTGTCAAGCTGGGCGGCCGGCAAAGGATAAGTGCCTTCCATTTCAACAGGATTTTGCGTAGCGAGGGCAAAAAACAAATCGCTGAGCCTGTAAGTAATTTCGCCCATTGTTATCTGGTTTTCGGCCATACATTCCAGTAAGGCAGATTGCACTTTTGGCGAAGCACGATTGATCTCATCAGCGAGTAAAACATTACAAAACAACGGGCCTTTTTTAAAAATAAATTCCTTTTGTATGTCATCAAAAATATGAGTGCCGATAAGGTCCATCGGCAATAAATCAGGTGTAAATTGTATGCGTTTAAAGTTCACACTCTGCAGGCCTTTTCCCCCTGAAATACTTTGCGCTAAAGCCTTTGCCATCACCGTTTTCCCCGTTCCCGGATTGTCTTCCATAAGTATATGTCCCTTTGCGAGTAAAGCGGTAAGCACAAATTTTATCTGGTCACGCTTTCCCTTTATCACCGTTTCAATATTATCGGTGAGGCGTTGTATATTTTGTAAGGCTGTTTCGGTGTTCACTGTGTCCATGCTTATATTTTTGGTTTTGAAAAAAAGTTTATTGTCCTATAAAAATTTAAAAATTTAGAAAAGCGTTCTTTGAAAGGAATTTTATTTTTTACCGTTGCATAAAAAGGTTTATAAAAATTTGAAATAATTTCTTCGTCCTGTAATGTTAAGGGTTGTTTTGAATACTTAATCTTTAAATAAACATTCATGAATGAAGAAAAATTCGTTTGAAATTCCGGATCAATTTTTTCCTTTGCAAATACAGCGGGTGCTGCTTCATTTCGGGAACGTCCGATCTGGTTTAAGTAATAAGTCGCTGAAATGTATCCCCAGTAAGCTTTTTGATGTATCGGCTTCGTATTTTTGGCTTTGAAATGTAACCATTGAAATATGAGCCACGGTGTTGAGAAAATTAAAAGCAGGAATAATGCAACAATACTGACTAATATCCAGGCCATTGTTGAAATACTTAAATGCTGCTTTCCAATTTGCTTAGTCGCCTGTTGCTTTTGCTGCGTGGTATCAATAATTTGTATTTCATCAATTGGCGCCGGGATAGGGATTTTGTGAAAAATTTCCTCATAACTATTGCTGTCTTTCAAAGCAATGTTTTTAAACTGTTCAGAGAAGGAAAGTGCCGTTATTTCATTTCCTCTTCTTAACTCGCTAAGCGGAACCTGGCCACTGTCGCGGCTAACTGTTGCGAGTGAAACATCCATATCAAGCTGACTGGTTTTTTCAGGTCAAATGTTTTATCACGAAAAATCATTTGACTAACGGACATGGTAACACGCTTTTTAACAGTGTCAATTTCAGTTACTTTTCCATGCGTTACAAACACAGCGGTTTGCACGGTAATAGGCGGCGTTCCGTCAGGTGCAGGAGCTTGCTGCTGCTCGGTACTTGGAATGGTGGTGTCAAAATCAAGCCAGCCATATCCCGGAAAAAAAACCTGCGTCCATGCATGAGCCTGGTCTTCATAAAACCAATACCATCCTTTATTCTTCGTACTTCTGTCCATCGTTAAAAAGCCTGTCGCGACTCGGGCAGGCAAGCCTAGCGCACGAAGTAAAAAAAGCGTTGCGCCGGCATAGTATGCGCAGTAGCCTTTACGATTTTCAAAGAGGAAATAATTTAATTTGCTGGCACTTGGCAATCCTGGTACGCCAGGATTATCCGTATATTTAAATAGAGGCTGCCCCGTTTCATCAACACTTGTAAAATAATTTCGGATGGCAATAATTTTATCGATCGGTGTAGTGGCATTCTTTGTTATTTCTTTTGCAAGAGCTCTTACTGAATCGAAATCTTCGCCTTTCGGAATGAAAGTATAATAGGACATAAATGCAGTATCGACATCGTTCCAACTGGTAACCTGTCGCAATAGATCAAAGCGTTGCTTCTGAAAATTTTCCAACTCTTTATTACCTGCAGGATTGTACACGAAGTAAGCGCTGTTAAGCTCACTGACAAGCATTTTGGCCCGATAGGCGCTTCTGAATTGCTGTTTGTATTCTTTATCCACGGCAATTGGTTGGCAGAAAAATGCCGTCTCAGGAGCAAGATATTCTTTAGGTGAAAGCAATGATTTATACACTTCAGTGCTTACAACTTTCCTTTTTAGAAAACCTTTGGCATTTACCAAAACATTTGAATCGGTTTTAGTAAAATAAAGAGGAATCTTTGATGGATCAGGCTGAAACAAATCATTTGACGGCATCAGACTATCCACTTCCAGTGTTTGTGTGCTGGTGTCAAATTTTGTATAATAATCATAGGTATAATACAACGGATTAGGTACGTTTGTATTGGGAAAATAATTATCAAGCTTCGCGATAAAGACCAACCTCTTCGTAGAGCTTCTTCCGCCGCTGAGGCCCATTTCTTTTTTGTTACTTAACGTTCCGTCTTTGTTTTCCTTTGTGAGACTTTCGTTGTTAGGAGCCTGGACTTCATTTTTGCCACCACCATATTGTTTTTCGATAGACTGGAAATCTTTTTTGTAAAATGAAAATATCAGCAGAAGTAATACCCCGGCAATGACCGCAAAAGCCATCATTTTTTTTGTAATGAACCACGCGAACTTTGGCTCATCATCGTTCATATTACGAACAAGCTCTGCTGTATAAATGATATAAAACGCAAATATCAAAACAGGTGCAAATGCAATAATTAATTTTCTTGCAGTAATATCACTTGTATTGCTTACTACAATTATTTGTATTAACATTAATAATACGGATAGTATTGTTGGAAACCATCGCAACCTTGCAAAAGCCCAACCTGCCAGCCATCCTGTAATAAAAAGAAATGAGAAAATATAGAATTTTGTAATCGCGTAAAAAGAGGTAAACTCGCCGGTATAGATATTACTTATTATCTTACTAAGAATAAAAAGCAAAAACAACAAAGGCAAAAAAGTGGTTATAAAACGGAATCTAAAACTATAAAACAAGCAACCTGAAAAAAGACCTGCCGCCAAAAAAACACTTTCGGCAATCCACTGACTTTCCAATACTCCGTAATATTCGTTCAAATGCCAAAGCAAATAACCTCCGATAAACATGGAAGGACCTACCAGCAACAAAAGCTGTGCGATTATTTTTTTTAAACTATATTTTCGTTCGAGTTTCATTTTTAACGAGTAGTCAAGACCGTTAGAATTATACTTATTAAGCATCCATCAACACAACTTCACAGTCACTTTTATTTAAAATTTCTTTTATTAGTTTTTCATTCTCTGTTATTTTTCTGCGCAAAGGTGAGAGGTTAAACGCTAATTGCAGTTTTTCGGAACTTTTTTTTGCAGGCTTTACAAAAATCCACTTCAGCCAGTCAATAATATGCACATTATTAAAACTTTTGCCTAGTTCAGCGAAAACGATGGTGAGTCCTGTTCCTTGCTTTTCCAGCAATGCTGCTAACTGGTTTGCATCTGTCAGGGATGAAATGCAAAGTAACGAAGCATATTGTTTATTGAAATAAGTAATCAGATCATTTTGTTTTTGCCAGGATGATGTGCTGATGATAAATTTTACTTTTTGAAGAGCATCATCAGCATAAATTGTTTTTGTTTCCTGGTCGGGAATGAATTGCAGGAATGCATTTTGCTTATGCAATTGCTCATAAACATTCCAAACAATTGTTTTAAAATTATCAAGAAATATCTCATTGAATTGCCCGTAAATATCATTGCTTACTGCATTGTAGAAGGAAGCGTAAAAATAAATATGCGAAGCATAAGGATCATTTGTTTCTGGAATTCGTACCACCAGCTCTTTATTTTTTGCATAAATTTTCCATACAATTCTTCTTACGTCATCATTGTTTTCGAAATTTTTATAGTTTAGAAATTCCCCTTGTACTTTTCGCAGTTCTTCAATGCGCAAATTGGTTTCTTCTGTTTTCCGAGGTTGAACAATTATTGCTTGTGAAGGTCTGTTAAGTGGATGCGTAAAAAAACTGCTGGTAGCGGAAAGCTGTGACGTAAAAGAAAAGAACTGAAAAAAGTCTTCAAAATAAATAATGCCTTTACTAATGTCATATTCCTTTATATGTTTTAACGGCCACGCATAAACGCCATTTAAACTGGTCCGGAAAAAGTTGATTTTTGAGCTTTGGGCTATGGGCGCAAATTTTGGGGAAATGTTTTCACCATCATAAACCAGCCGCAATCTTATATAACCGAATAAAGGCCGTATAATATGGGAAACAGAAATATTTACCTGTTGTTTATTGGTTAGATCCCTGTCGGGCGTTTTTATTTGTAAAGAGCTCCGTTGTTTTTTTTTGCTGAATAAGAACAATATCCAGGGGACAAAAACTGTTAAAAAAGAAAACGCAAGAATGACAAGAGCAAACCAAAAAGTAACCGTAATAAAAACATCTATAATGGCTGTTCGGGATGTTTCCGGAATGGCATTATTTTTTCTGAGCCATTGCCATGCGAGAAGCAAAGCGATGACTAACAATAAAAGATGAAGTCGGAATGGGATAAAAAAACCGGTGCGTCTTAATTTCTCCCTGATAGCTGCAATATTCATTCTCCGGTAAAATTCATTCAAAATAAGATAAAGAAAAACAAAATTTCAGGCATTCGTTTTCAGGCAATAAAAAAAATTCATTTCATCACTGGTTTATCATTTTAGAAAAAGCTGATAAAACCTTTAGCATCTTCAAAAAAAGTTGCTTTAATATAAAATGTTGATTGAAGATTTTATATTTTCTTTGCACCAAGCGTTAATATGATTTCATACAATTCCTGCCCCTGTTGTGGCCAGAAAAATATTGTTCCTGTCTTTTCAGTTGAAGATTATACTGTTTCTCATGAACTTTTTGAAATTTGGGAATGTAAAAATTGTACCATAAGATTTACTCAGAACATTCCGGATGCAGACGCTGTTGGCACTTATTATCAATCTGAAAATTATATCTCTCACAGCGATATTCACGAGGGATTTATAAATAAGCTCTATCATACGGTCAGAAACCGAACGCTCAGCCAAAAGAGAAAATTAGTTGAAAAGATGACCGGTAAATCTGCGGGTAAAATTCTGGATATTGGTTGCGGTACCGGTGCATTTTTAAGAACGATGCAAAAAGCAGGTTGGCAAGTTACCGGGCTTGAGCCCGATGCGACTGCCCGGCAAAAAGCAAAAGAATTATATCAATTGGATATAGAAAGCGCTGAAAATTTGTTTTCATTACCAGAAAAAAACTTTGATGCTATTACGATGTGGCATGTGCTGGAACATGTGCATCCATTGCACAATTATATCTCACCATGCAAAAAAATTATTAAAACCTGGTGGCAAAGATTTTTATTGCAGTTCCTAATTATACAAGCAACGATGAAACAGTTTATAAACAATATTGGGCAGCTTATGATGTTCCAAGACATTTGTATCATTTTTCGCCGCAAGCCATGCAAAAATTGCTTGAATTGCATGGAATAAAGGTCAGTTCAATGAAGCCAATGTGGTATGATAGTTTTTATGTAAGTATGCTAAGCGAACAGTATAAAAATGGTAAATCAAATAATCTCAAGGCATTTATGAATGGCGCCATTTCAAATCTAAAGGCAATGGGCGATGTGAAAAAATGTAGCTCGGTGATTTACGTTGCCCAACCTCAATCCCTTTCCGAAGACAAAGAAACTAACTTATGAGACGTGCAGCTACGAATGGCTCAATCGTTTTCAAGTAGCGGGCTTGCAATTCTTAAATATTTCTCAGAGTGAACCGCAGAACGGTCGGGTTTTCCACTTTGGGAAATTAGGGAGCATTGTTCAACTTTATTTCAAACATCTTCGGCCAGTCTTTACCGGTGATGTATAACTTCTTTGTTGTACTGTCGTAAGCAATACCATTTAAAACGGCCGAATCAGGAATTACGAAATCCGGATCGTATTGATGCAATAACCCGGTAAAATCAAGCACGCCTACCGCATGGCCGTTGGAAGTATCTATTTTATAAATATGGTCGTTGTACCACCGGTTTGCAAAAACATACCCGTTGATATATTCAAGCTCATTCAGGCTATCAAGTTCTCCGGTATTGTCCGCAACGGAAAGGATTTTTATTGTCTTCATTTGTTTGCCTTTTTCATCTGGCTGTACAAAATATAATTTTGAAGAACCGTCGGAAATGATAAGATCTTTTCCATCATTAGTAATGCCCCAGCCTTCAAGAGCCCAGTTTAAAGTATCAACGGGATGCATAATATCGTTGACATTATAAACGAAGATTTTGTGATTTTGCCAGGTAAGCTGGTAAATTTTTTTGTTGAAAATGGTAATGCCCTCGCCGAATACATCTGGATCTTTAATCAGGAATTTTTGCTCTGGTTGCCCGGTTTTAATATCTACAATTCTCAAAGTGGATTGATTGGGTTCGCCGGTTCCTTCATAGAGTTTCCCATTGTAATATTGCAATCCCTGGGTAAACGCTTTTCCATCATGCGGGTATACTGCTTCCACTGTATAAGTAATAGGCTCGGGTGCCGGCAGATTATTCGCTGCGGCCACTGGCAGGCTGGTGTCGATATCTGGTGTTGAGGTATTGTGGCATGAAAATAAAAATAAAATGAAAGGTAATGCGATCAGTTTTTTACTCATTAAAATCTTTTTAAACATTGTAAAAATAGTAAACGGACTTCTTATGCATGTTAATTCATTTATAAAATGTTTTGATGAATGCTTTGATATCTGGGAAACTTTAGCTTTATTTGCACTCATAACCTCTGTTACAGGCGCTAACCATCTTCTAAAAGTTAATTGCCGCAGTATCAGTTTAGAGACATTCACTTGTCATATTTTCCACCTATCCCATGCGCTTTTAATATTCTATGTAATTCCTGATCAGACATCCTATTAAATCCCCGCTTACAATTTGTTTTGGCTGTCTGAACCACAAAAAGGGATACATGAGATTTATTTTTAGTATTATTTTATTAAGCTTTACAATGTACACATCTGCTCAGCGGTGCGGTACTCCTCAATATGTCAGTAAAACTACTTCTGACTTTATACTTCCATCTACAACTCCCGTCACTCAAACCAATAGCCGGGATACATTACCTGGGGAAGTGATCGTTGTTCCCGTTGTTATTCACGTCTTATATAATACCAGCGCTCAAAATATAAGCGACCAACAAGTGCTGTCTCAGCTTACTGTTTTGAACGATGACTACAGGCGCCGAAATGCTGATACTGTAAATACGCCGGTGCCTTTTAAAAGTGTGGCTGCGGATGCAAAAATTGTTTTTTGCCTTGCAAAAGTAGATCCAAACGGAAATTACACTTCTGGTATTATCCGGAAATTTACGAATACCCAGGTTTTTCTTTCGGATGACGAAATGAAATTTTCTTCCAGTGCCGGTGACGATGCATGGGATTCAAAAAGATATTTAAACATTTGGGTTTGTAATCTTTTTGGTCGTACCCTCGGATATGCTGTGATGCCCAACGGACCTGCTGATCGCGACGGTGTCGTTATTCAGTTCGATGCATTTGGCACTACCGGAACTGCTGCAGCACCGTTCAATAAAGGCCGCACTACAACACACGAAATTGGCCACTGGCTGGGCCTTAGACATACCTGGGGCGATGCGGTTTGCGGCGATGATAGTATTGCTGATACACCGCCTCAACAGGCAAGCAGCCAGGGTTGTCCCAGCTTCCCGCAGCTATCAAATTGCTCCATTAATTCTTATGGCGACATGTTTATGAATTATATGGATTTCACTGACGACGCCTGTATGAATATGTTCACAAAAGATCAAACAATTGAAATGAGAAGCTTGTTTGCTGTGGGAAATTCAAGGAATTCATTTTTAAACTCATCTGTGTGCGACAGTTCTCTGGCTCAGGGCGGACCGCTTCCTGCGGATTCAGCTTCGAATGTTTCTGTGTCGGTATATCCGAATCCTTTCACTAACCAGATTATTATTAGTGGAAGACAACTTGTGGATGTGAATGGCAAGACAGCTTTTTTGTATGACATTACAGGCAAATTAATTATAAAGCAAACGATACAATCTCAAACATCCACTATTATGGTCAATAATCTTTCCGCCGGTATGTATCTTCTTAAAATAGAAGGAGGAAGCGATGCGAAGATTTTCAAGCTTGTTAAGTAAGTACCTAATCTTTAAAGCAAAAGCATTTATAAAAGCTCTTAACATTTCTTAAAAGAACCTTTTGGTAAATTTGTTTCGTATATAAGTAAAAATTTTTTGTATGAAAAAAGTTATTTACCTGTCATCGATTTTGTTTTCATTATTGTTAACCAATTGTTCGCAATCGCAAACAACTGATGCAAAATCCAAAGTAGCAGAAGCAAAGGATAATAAATATCCTGATCCACAGAAGGTGTCACAGAAGGCAACTTTCCCGATGCATTTATCTGAAAGTGAGTGGAAACAGAAATTAACCCCGTCTCAATATTTTATTTTAAGAGAGCGGGGAACTGAAGCGGCTTTTTCCGGTAAATATGATCATTTCTATAAAAAGGGAACTTACTATTCTGCCGCAACATTGCAACCGCTTTTTAGTTCTGATACAAAATTTAATTCAGGAACAGGATGGCCAAGTTTTTTTGCTCCAATAGATCCTTCTGCAGTGAAATTAGTTCCGGACAACGAACTGGGAGATTTAAGATGGGAAGTTGTTGATTCCAAATCCGGTTCTCATTTGGGACATGTGTTCGATGATGGGCCGGCACCTACTGGTAAACGTTATTGCCTCGATTCTGATGCGCTTATATTTGTACCTGCAGGTGGCAAACCGCCGGTTGCTTCAAAATAATTAGATTATTTTATTTTGTATTGGCTGATAATGTTCGTTTCATTGCAACAAAGTATTTGGTTTATAAAAAAGACTTTTCACGTTATGCGAAAAGTCTTTTTTTGTGTATACTTATAATAGTTTATCCGATCATATTTAGCCGAAAAGTCCGCCTTTTTTAAAGCTAACAACACCTTCGCCAATTTTGAAACCGTTATTGTAGATTTCAATTTTATAATTTCCCGTTTGAAAACTACTATTTTGAGTCCACTCAACGGTCACAGGTAGTTTTTCGCCCTGTACATAATTTATCTGTACTTTTTTAGTAAATGGTTTCTCAGTCCCGTCTCTTGCAACAAATTTACCGGATCCTAACGCATCTACTGTTACAGGATTTCCGTCGGGCGAAGTAATGCAAACATAGATATCTTTTGATCCACTTTGTGTAATACGGTTTTCGTCTATGTCAAACGAAATTCTTAATTTATCAACTCGTTTAGCCTTGCTCGTTACCTTCTCCTTTCCGCCGTGCTTTTCATTTAGGCCAACAATTTTAAAATCTGAGGCATGCAATGTAGATCCAATGTCAATAACATTTTCTTTTTGTTGAATCACCTGCGTGGCAGAGTCGTAATTTTTATTAGCCACATCACGTTGCTGGGTTACCTGCTCCTTCTCCTGGATCAATTGCGTATTTTTGTTTTTTAATTCTTCAATTTGAGCGGTATAAGTTTCAATGTTACCTTTCAATTCCGCAATCAACCTTTTTGCTTCTGCAAGCTCTGCAGCAGTTGCATTTCTTTTGTTTATAATAGCCTGCACTTTACTTTTAAGCTCGTCAATGTCCTTATCTTTCGTCTTTAAAAGACTGTCGGCTTTTACGTTAGAAGTCTTTAAATTATCAAGCCTTAAAGCTGCATCATTCAGTTCGCGCTGTAGTTCATTTTTTGAAGAATCACTGTTAACTATTTGCGCCGTCAAATCCTGTTTTTCCTGCTTTGTTTTGTTTTTATCGTAAATAATATAGCCCCATGTAGCAAGCAAAGCAACGACAAGAATACCGGTTAAAACATTCCGGTTGTTATTGTTCTTAACCACCAAGTTTTTGTCTTCAGGCAAATCGCTGTTTGGAAAGTTCTCGTAACTCATTTTTTTCTGTTTTTTTTTAAAGATATACATTATATTTTTTCTAAGATCATGCCAAAGAATATTTTATCATTTTTGAAATTGGTTTAGATTAATGAGAATAGCGCTAAAATTTTATCTTTGAAAAATGAGCGCGCTGAACATACTTTCCGATTGGAAAAAAAATATATTTAAACCCATTTACTGGCTTGAGGGGGAAGAAGAGTTTTACATTAATGAAGTGATGGATTATGCTGAAAAAAATATTTTGAGTAAAGGTGATGCAGAATTTAATCTAACTATATTTTACGGAAAGGATGCCAACTGGTCAGATGTCTTAAATGCTTGCAGGCGTTACCCAATGTTCGCCGACCGCCAGGTCGTTCTTCTAAAAGAAGCCCAACAAATGAAAGACATTGAGAAACTGGAAAGCTATATTGAAAAGCCATTGATATCTACAGTTCTGGTTGTTTCTTATAAAGGAAAAACAATGGATGGAAGAACCCGCATTTCTAAATTGCTCAAAAAAAACGGGGAAGTTTTTGTCTCAAAAAAAATATATGACAACCAGTTGCCATCGTGGACTAATGGTCATCTTCAGTCAAAAGGATTTCAAATCACCCCAAGGGCTTTAACGTTATTGGTTGATCATGTCGGTAATGATTTGAACAGGATTGCCAATGAAATTCAAAAGCTGGCAATCAATCTTGGATCAGAAAAAAATATAACTGAAGATGATATTGAAAAATATATTGGAGTTAGCAAAGAGTATAACATTTTTGAATTACAGCATGCGCTTAGTAAAAAAGATTTGGCAAAGGCCGTTCGGATTATTGAATATTTCGATGCGAATCCAAAGGCGGCTCCGATACAACTGGTATTGCCTTCGCTTTATAATTATTTTACAAAGATTCTTGTTATTTACCAGATGAATGATAAAAGTGAAAAAGCACTCAGGCCCCTTTTTTACAATAATCCTTTCTTGATTCAGCAGGCAATGGATATGATGATGAATTACTCTTATGGCAAAGCCCAAGAAGTAATTATGCTACTTCATCATTATAATTTAAAAAGTATTGGGATAAAAAATTATGGTGCTTCGCCAGGCTCACTTATGAAGGAGATGGTATATAAGATTATAAATGGAAGCGACCTGTAATCAAATTTTGTTAAGCAACAACAAACTTTCTTTTTTATCTAAAGCCATCTGATCTTTCAAGGCTTCGAGGCTTACGAAATTTATTTCTTCACGTAAAAAGTATTTGACATATACCCTTATGATTTTGCCATAAATTAATTTGTCAAAGTCAAATATATTTACTTCTATCACTTTTTTGGTGCCACCGACTGTAGGCCTGAAGCCAATGCTCATCATGCCTTTCAGATGTTGGATGTTTGATGTATGATGTACGATTTCTCTGGTATTCTGTGTATTGACTTCTTCTTCATTTGCTATTGATACTTCTACCGCATAAATTCCGTTGCCCGGAACGAGTTTGCTTTTATCTGTAATTTCTATGTTGGCAGTAGGATAACCCAACGTTCTTCCTATTTTATCGCCATCAATTATTTTTCCTTCAAAAAAATAAGAATATCCCAAATATTCATTGGCGATGGCGATATCGCTCTTTTCAAGCGCCTGCCTTATTCGTGTAGAGCTTATGGTTATGTGATGTAAAACATGCTCTGGTATTTCTATAACCCTGAAATTATATTTCGATTGGTACGATTCCAATAGTTTATAATCGCCCTGGCGGTTTTTCCCGAAGCGGTGATCATAACCGATAATAATAGAATGCGGATGAAAGTTCGCGACCAGGAAATTGGTTATATAATGCTCTGCCAGTTGTTCTGAAAAAGCTATGGTGAAAGGTACAATTACCAGGTGATCTATGTTTTGTTTTTCAAGCAACTCAATTTTTTCCGGGAATGTGTTTAATAATTTGATCCCTTCATAATTTTTCCCCGAAGGAGTATTAATAATTATTCGTGGATGGGGATGAAACGTAATGATAACTGTTTCCCCGTTTATAAGAGTGGCTTCTTTTTTAAGTTGTTGTATAATGCGGAGATGGCCGGTATGAACACCGTCAAAGGTGCCAATAGTGATAACGGCGTTCTTAAAAAAAGGTAAGTTACTTATATCGCGGTGTACCTGCATAAAGATGAGCGCAAGATAGATGATAATTGAATTTGAAAGTGTAATATCAATCCCACGGCTTAATTTTACCTCGGGCTCATAAACAAATAAACTAATCAACTAATTAACCAATAACCTTAATGTCTCTCTATTCCAAACGTGGCGTGTCTGCTCAGAAAGAAGAAGTTCATAATGCCGTAAAAAATCTTGACCAGGGAATTTTTCCAAAAGCATTTTGTAAAATTTATCCCGATTATCTCGGTGGTAGTAATGACTATATAAATGTTATGCACGCCGATGGCGCCGGCACAAAAAGTATTCTTGCCTATTTGTATTGGAAAGAAACAGGCGATGTATCCGTATGGAAAGGTATTGCGCAGGATGCCGTTGTTATGAACCTTGATGATCTTTTGTGTGTTGGCATTTATGATAATATTATTTTCAATTCCACTATTGACAGAAATAAAAATTTAATTACAGCCGAAGTGCTTGAGCAGATTATTAATGGCACACAGGAATTTTTTGATACGATGAAAAATTATGGTATCAATATTCATTATCTCGGCGGTGAAACAGCGGATGTGGGTGACGTGGTAAGAACCATTGCCGTAAACGGAACTATGACTGCAAGATGGTCAAAAGCACAAATTATCACTAACGAAAAAATAAAACCGGGAAACGTAATTGTTGGTCTCGCTTCGTTTGGCCGCTCCCGTTATGAAGATCGTTATAATAGCGGTATTGGTAGCAATGGCCTCACTTCCGCACGGCACGATATATTGAGTAAATTTTATGCAGAAAACTTTAAAGAGAGTTATGATAATTCTTTAAGCGATGATGTTGTTTATATTGGTAAAAATAAGATCAGTGACATAAAAAGTATTCTTTCACCTACGAAAACTTACGCGCCGCTAATAAAAGTACTACTTGAAAATAATTTTGATAAAATTTATGGGATGATCCATTGCAGTGGCGGCGGTCAAACGAAATGCTTAAAATATGTGCCGAAAGATGTAAGAATAATAAAGGATAACTTATTTGCTGCGCCCGAAATTTTCAAACAAATACAACAGGCAAGCAAGGCAGACGACAGGGAAATGTACCAGGTTTTTAATATGGGTTGCCGCATGGAAATTTATACCGATAAAGATTTCGCATCTGCTGTAATTGAGGCTGCCGCTTCTTTTGACATTGCCGCACAAATTATAGGAAGGGTAGAGGCAAGTGATAAAAAGGAATTAGTTATTACAACTGGTAATGGGAAATTATTGTTTTAGGCGTCTGGCCACTGAAGTGGCTGTATACTTAAAAACTCATCTAATTCTCTACCATCAGATTTAGCATATGAACTTTTGGAAGTTTGGAACTTTCCAAAAGTTTTAGAACTTTCCAAAAGCTTTAGAAAAGCTACCTACTACTTTTTTTCTTCAGGGTTTGTAAGTGTTACAGGTTGTAACCGGTAAGCCGCTACTATGTTGCCGTTCTGTGTTGCAGCAATCCATTTGGGTCCGCTTTTAATTGCATCAACACTAACTTTTGCCAATTGGGTACCTTTCATAGTGGTAGCTTCCACGTTGCTAACGCTTCCATCCGTATTTACAATAAATTTTACAACGCAGGTTCCATAATCTTTATTTGAAAAGGAATCTATTGCACCCTCAATTTTCTTTGTGATATATTTTAGCCATGCTTGTTGACCGCCTGGAAAATCCGCTTCATTTTCAACTTTTGTAAAGATCTTGTCCGGAACGGAATCGCTTTGTGAAATATGAACCGCGCTCTGATTTTCCGCTGCAATATCAACCGGCTTCAGCGTTATTTCAACGACTCCATTCTTTCCTCTGTCGGCATATTTCTTTTTAGCACTTTCATCTTTTAGCACACTTATGGATTGTATCGAAGCTGGGGAAATTTTACTTAATTCCTGCTTTGAGGATTCTTTTCCATTGACTATATAAAGAGGTTGCGAGGATTCTTTTTCATTGGTCATAAAGACGGGTTGAACCTTTACATTTTCCTGATTATTTCCATCATGGATCTTCCTGGTTATTTCTATTACTCCATTTTTGCCTTTATCGCCATATTTTTTTATAGCGCTTTCACCTTTGAGAACATTAACACTTTCTATGGCACCGTTGTCTATTTCTTTTGCATTGTTGCTGGAAACGATATTGCCGTCAACTACATATATGGGATTGGGTAAAGAATCTGGTATAGCGCTAGAATTCTCTGTAGTTAAAATGCCTGAAACGTTATTATAAGAAGTTGCCTTTTTATTTGCATAGTTTTCTATACCTGCCAGAATATTTTGTGCGATTATTTTTTGATTTTTCGGATCTACTAAGAAATCAACATCCTTTTGATTAGTTAGGAAACCAGTTTCAATAAGGATTGCAGGGCATTCATTTGCTTTTAAGATCCAGATGCCCTGTTCAAGTTGGCTAAGATCGCCTGCAACAGGCAGTGGATAATTATTCTTAAAAGATTCGACAATTGCTGAACCAAGAAGCTGGCTTTGTTTTAGATATTTGTTATCATTTTTCGGAATAATAACTTTAAGCCCACTTAGATCATTATTGGATGTGCTGGCATCAACATGAATAGAAATAAATATATCCGCTTTTTGTTCATTAACAAAACCTGATCTTTCTTTTACCCCTAAACTTACATCCTTGTCTCTTGATAGGATGATGTCCAAATTTTGGTTTGTGTTTAGTTCCTTAACATCTTTTGCAATTGCAAGATTCAGGTCTTTTTCATGAATGTTATTAGCAACTGCTCCGTTATCACTTCCTCCATGACCCGCATCAATTATCACGACAATTTTTTTGCCGGTATAATGAGTTATCGGATCAATTTTTTTCATTTTTAAGGTAAAGGCAAAAAACACTATTGTAGCTAAAGGCAGCACCAGCATTCGGCTTAAGTAACTTACTTTCGGATTTTTATTTTTTGTAAACATGATAATTCGTCTTTTAAGTGGTGAATGAAAAAAGTTATTGGTGAGTGAAAAATTTTGTCCCGGATATACCGTTTGTAAAACCATTTCTGCAAAGGCGCTCATGTCGCTGCCGTTCAGCGCTTCTTTGTCTGCAATAAATTCATGGATCATTCCCAGTTCTTTTCGCATCAGCCAGAAGAAAGGATTGAGCCAAAAAAAGATCAGTACCACATTCATAAATATTTTATCGTAAGAGTGTTTTTCTTTTACATGCGCAATCTCATGATTGAAAATTTGCTGGCCATGGCGGGAATGAAGGTCAATAGCATTGTTCCAGAAAATCGATTTAAAAAATGAAAAGGGAGTTCCTTTGGCATTCGTAGAAATAAAATTGATGCCTTTCATTTTGATCTCAGGATATTTCTTCTTCAAACGGTATATTTTATACAATGCAAAAAAGAAAACTGCAAGAAATACAATTGTTATTATAAGATAGACCGTGGAAACAATATTTTCGGCATTAAGCTGAAGACCGCTGTTCCTGCTGTATTCTATCACTATATCATCACCACTGTTGATAGTTTGCAGCATTCTTATAACCGTGCCTTTGTCTTCTGCATTATTTTGAAAAATATTTATTTTCATAACAGGGACTACCAACGCAAGAACGACGGAAGCAAGTAAATAAAAGCGATTCCATCGGTGAAAAATCTTGTTGCGGAGCGCTATGTAATAATAACCACATAATATGCCGGAGCAGATGATCACTTTCAATAAATACCATGCAAGCGTTATCATAGTTTTTTATTTACCCTTTTTTAAGTGTTTTAAAAGCAACTCAAGTTCTTCGATACTTAAATTATTTTCTTTTACCATTGACGAGACCGCATTGCTGAATGAGCCATCGAAATATTTTTTCACCAGGGATTTCATGCTTCCTTTCGAATAAGCATCTTTGTTTACCAATGGATAATATTGATGATTTCTTCCAATTACGTTTACACCGGCAAAATCTTTCTCTACCAATATTTTGATAATCGTGGAAACTGTATTCTGATGAGGCTTCGGGTTCGGCAACTCATTGATGATCTCCCGCAGAAAAGAATTTTCAAGCTTCCAGATTACCTGCATTATTTGCTCCTCCGCTTTGGTTAATGTCTTCATTTTTACTTTCTTTTTTATGCTAAAACAAAATTAAACTAATTTTTTAGTTTAACAACTAATTTTTTAGTTTTAATAATTTTTTTTAACACTTGTGAACTAATTCTTTTTAAAAAAGTATAATTATAAAACTAACTTTGCCACAATCAATAACTATGATATTTAAGATATATAAATATGGCAGACCCAATTGTTGAGTTACGCAATGTAAATATTTATCAGGGTGAATCACTGATTCTCCAGGATGTGAATATCATTGTAAACCGTGGAGAATTTGTTTACCTGGTTGGGAAGACAGGTACCGGCAAATCGAGCCTGTTAAAAACCTTGTATGGTGATCTTTCTTTGAAGGAAGGAGAGGGTTTTGTTGTCAGCTATAATCTTTCTGATCTTGATTGGAAAAATGTTCCGTACCTGCGAAGAAATCTTGGCGTTGTTTTCCAGGAATTTCAATTGCTTACTGACAGAAACGTAAACGAAAATTTGAAATTTGTTTTGAGAGCCACGGGCTGGAAGGATCATAAACTGATGGATGAAAAAATTTCAGATGTTCTCGATAAAGTAGGTTTGAAAACCAAGGGATTTAAAATGCCTTTTGAACTGAGCGGCGGCGAGCAACAGAGAGTGGATATTGCACGGGCACTTTTAAATTCTCCAAAATTGATCCTTGCAGACGAGCCAACAGGAAATCTTGATCCTGAAACTTCCGACGAAATAATGCAGCTCCTGGTTAATATCTGCCGGGATTATGGAACGGCTATCATAATGGCTACGCATGATTATCCTGTGATTAATAAATTTCCTGCACGTACAATAAAAACAGAAAGAGGAAAAGTTTGGGACAATGCTACCATATCCATTGCATAAGTTTCTGCGTGTTAGCATGATTGTTATATAGTCCTTCTAATATTTTTTTTCGTTTAAGAATATCGGTTTCCATAAATGACCTTTGAAATAGCTGCTTTGTTATTTCTACATATTCTTCTGCCGCGTCCGCAGTTTCACAAAGCGAAGCCAAGCCTGTTTCCTCCAAAGCCACAGTATTTGTAATAACAAACCTGCCGTTAAAAAGCGCATTTAATAATTTTATTTTAATCCCGGTTCTGTTAAACGCTGGTAATAAATGCACCTGGGCTTTTTTTATAAGATCATCCATTTCATTGGCCGAAGGATTGGATACGATACAAATGTTATCATTACTTTCAGACATATTTCGCAGGCATTTTGAAGGGTTTTTGCCGGCAATTACAAACGGAATATCCAGCGTGTTGAAAACATTTTTTACAAGCCACAAAGCCGCTTTCTCATTTTCCGGGACTGATAAGTTGCCATGATAAAGACAAAAATTTCCAGATCCTTTTTCAGAAGTTACCTGGGCGAATGGAAGGAATACGGGAAGGAATTTTATTTTTTTTGCGCCAAATTTTTTTTGATATAATAATTTGTCCTTTTCACTTACGGCGATGAATGTCGCAAGGTTGGCGATATCATTTTCATATTTTTTTAATAATATGCTTTCCACTCTGAAATATATTTTTTCAAAAATATTATAAGTGGTTTTTGAAAGCTCTTCATAATAGCGATATTCAACATTATGCAATCTTACCAATACTTTCTTTTGTTTTAACTGTCCCGTATATAAGTGATAAGTACAATGAATTCCTTCCAGTAAAACAGGGTAATCATCCTTTAATAAATTATCCAATAAATCCTGATTTTGCCTCGAACTAACGATAAAGGGTAAACGAAATAAAAGGCTGTTGTAAAATTTTTTTCTTGCATAATAATTTACTGAAACGCAATATTTATCCAATACCTTTTGCGCTCCGCGGCCATATTCAAAACAATGAAGATGAATGTTGATGCCAGCTTCATAAAGCGATTTAAGTTTATAAAACAGGTCAAAAACGCCGCCATAGTCTGCAGGATATGGCACGTCAAGGCATACAATATGAAGATGTTTATTTGTCAAGACAGGAAATGCAAAATGATTGAATATATTTTCGCTCCGGGTTTACGAATAATACGCAAAACTGCTTATAATTGTTTAACATTTGCAAATGAAAATTAAATAATTCCTTGAAACAAAAGATTGTAGTCTCAGTTATAAGTGATGTTGTTACAGACCAGCGCGTGCAAAAAGAGTGCAATACGTTTCATAATATGGGTTACGAAGTTTTGATTCTGGGAAGAAAAAGTAAAAGCAATTTTCTCTTAAAGGAATTCCCGTACAGGATAATCCGGTTTTCTAATTTTTTCAAAAGCGGGTCCGCTTATGTATTTTATTTTCAATACGCAATTATTTTTCTACCTGTTGTTTAAAAGGGCAGATGTATTATGGGCCAATGATCTGGATACGTTACTTCCTAACTTTATCAATTCGCGACTGAAAAACTGCAAACTTGTATATGATAGCCACGAATATTTTACAGAAAGCGTTTATAAAAAAAGGTCACGAAAAATATGGGCATTATTAGAAGCGCGTTTATTTCCTAGGCTGAAGAATGTTGTCACTGTAAACAATTCCATTAAAAATATATATGAAAAAAAGTATCACGTTCCTGTAACGGTTGTCAGGAATATGCCTGGGAAAATTAGCAGTAGTGCCAGTATTGACAAACCAATTCTTCCTGCCGGTAAAAAGATATTGATAATGCAGGGAACCGGCCTGAATGAAAACAGGGGAGCAGAAGAAGCTGTTTTAATGATGCAATTTTTACCGGTAGAGTTTAATTTATATTTTATTGGCAGCGGCACTATATTGGGCAAATTGAAACAAATGGTTCAGGATCTGAATTTATCTCATAAAATTGTTTTTATTGAGGTGTTGCCTTACCATGAAATGATGGAATATACAAGACAATGTTTCCTTGGATTAA
The DNA here is from genome assembly GCA_963823305.1 of uncultured Chitinophagaceae bacterium. GTDB lineage: Bacteria > Bacteroidota > Bacteroidia > Chitinophagales > Chitinophagaceae > Ginsengibacter. The sequence goes on along the minus strand of CAWGLC010000003.1, from coordinate 339,681 downwards.
TTTTTGAAAAAATAGATGTAAGTGATGAACACCGCTTTGCACTTCCAAACAAATTTTTCGATTACATTCATGCCGGTATTCCTGTATTATCGTCAAGAGCTGTGGAGATAAAATCTTTAATAGAAAAATACCAGGTGGGCGATTTAATAGAAAGTTTTGATCCGAATGAAATTGCAAAAAAAATTCTTTCTATTTCTGATGATCATGGAAAAATATAATTGTTGGAAACAAAATACTGTTGTTGCATCAGGCGAACTTAACTGGGAGAATGAAGAAAAGATATTGATCCAATTCATGAATCACTTACGTTGAAATCCTGCGAACATTATTTGTTTTATAATTTTAGAATCATTTGATCATGAATGCGCTTCCAATGCTTGAATTCATTTGTGTTGCTAACGGTATGATTATGCCAGATACTTATAAAGGTCCCGTTCACATTTTTAACTTCATCTATCAATTTAAAAATATCCTTTAATACATCGTCGTCTTGAAATTTCTTTTCTCTCATGTAATTACCTTCCATAAAAGTTATTGGATAAATTTTAAGTGTGCCGGCTTTTTCATTTTTTAAATCATAAAAATAAAAAGGCCTTGAAGTTCCTGCTCTGAAACCTGGCTCGCATGGAAATCCCATTGAGTAATCTTCTGAAATGCCGGCGCTGGTTAACGCATTATAAGTATCGGGTAAATTGAATTTTAAAAAGTGTTGCCTGCTTTTAGTAATTTTTTTATTGGCAATTTTTTCAAGCCTTTGTCTTTCCTCAATAATTTTTTGAGTAAATATTGATGATTTAAAAGATGGATGAATTCCTATTTCACTAAACAATTCTATTTTCGAAACGAGTTCACGGATGGCAATACTTCTGTGATTAATATTTCTATCATTAACAGAAAGATTACCCAGTAGAAAAAAGAAAATTGATTCGAAATCATCAGTTCTGATGATTTCCTCCAAATATTCATAAGTGTCCCAGGGATCATCAATTTTTTTATTAAATGTTTTGAGCCTGTCTTTAATATTTTTGAAATCTAATTTCAAAATGTCTTTGATGGTTGACCCGGTATTTCTGTATAAACTTCTTCCTTTAAATTTATAGGCAACATCAATATCATAAGTTAAGATGGCTTTAAATTCGGTGTTTTTAAATTGCAGAGAAGGAAATTTTTTTCTTAGCAGATCTTTAAACAAATTCAGCCATCTGTCAACCACTGGAATCTGTAAAAAATTATTCCTGTATGCTAAACTTTCTTTGAGCGTCATATCGGCCATATTTGTCAGGAGAGAAAGGCAAATATTCCTCATACCGACTCAACATATAAAAAGAGGCAGCAAATACGTCAAAGCCAACATCGCACGTTTCATCAGCAGGAAATAGAACGATTGCTCCATCTTTTTTATCAACAGGAATGGTTTTCTTTTCTATTAAGTTTTCTGATAAAATAGAAGAAGCATGAATATAAAATTCATCGTCAAACCGCTTTGTCGAATAATTTATTTTTTCTTCTTTATGATTTAAAAAATCATTTACATCCGATGTAACACGATAGCTTATTCCATATTCTTGATTAAAAATTGTATCAAAAATATATTCAGTTCTTGAAGAAGTTGCGGGCAAATAGATAAGTAACATGATACTTTAAAATTCTAAATTCATTGAGGTAAAGATGAATTATTTCAATTACTTCTGCAAACTATCAATTGGGAAGGATCCTGATGTAAACGTCGCGAATAGAATGTTGTACATTCAGGAGGATTAAGTACTTTTCAAAAAAATATTAATGAAAAATTTTTTTCGGATAATAATTTTTGCATTCCTGATATTAGTTGTTTTGAAAGGGCCGGCTTTTTCTCAGTATGCGACCGATACAAAATTAGAAAGAGCGCTTAAAAGCTTAACAGATTCTTTTCATGGTGTATCGGGCGTATATACACGCAATTTGAAAACAGGTAAAGAAGCTGAAATAAATGCTGATACTATTTTCCCAACCGCGAGTATTGTTAAGCTGCCAATTCTTATTGGCATATTTAATAAGATTCAGCAGGGTGATTATACTTATCATCAGCCGTTGGTTTACCGGGATTCAATGGCTCATGGTGGTTCGGGGCTCATGCAATTTTTTAAAGACACCACCAAGACCAATCTAAGCACTATCATTACACTAATGATAACACACAGCGATAATACCGCAGCTATCTGGTGCGAAAAATTAGCCGGTGGCGGCGTTACGATTAATAAATGGCTGGAAGAACATGGATTTCAATCAACAAGAGTAAATGCGAGAACGCCGGGACGCCAGGACAATTATGCGCAGTTTGGCTGGGGGCAAACCACTCCCAGGGAAATGTCGAACTTATTGGTGATGATACGGGACGACAAAGCAGTAAGCCCGGCGGCGAGTCAGCGCATGTATCGTATTCTAACACATGAATATTGGGATGAGTATGCCCTTTCTCAAATACCACCTTTTGTGCAGGCAGCTTCCAAACAAGGAATGTTAGATGATTCGCGTTCTGAAGTTGTTTTGGTCAACGCGCCACATGGTGATTACGTTTTTTATATAGCTACAAAAAATAATAAAGATCAAAGATGGGAACCGGATAATGAAGCATGGGAATTAGCCCGGAAAGTTTCTTCGTTGCTTTGGCAGTATTATGAGCCGGATTCTAATTGGAGGCCTGACGCGGCTTATGAAAATTATTTTAAATGAAACGAACTTTCTTCGGCTATGAAAATAAAATATCTTTAAAATTAACTTTATATTTATTCAAATTAATATGCAAACCAATCTGGACGAATTTGAGCAAGAGCCAAGCGTAAGACCAACGCTTCTTACCGTTCTTTGTATCCTTACTTTTATCGGAAGCGGCTGGTCGATAGCAAGCAATATCTGGTCTTATTCGTCAGCGCAAAAAACAGCAGCAATGTTTGCAGAAAATACGGCGCGCAGAAATGATTCGTCTGTAAATAACGATAGCGTCAGGATGCATCCTGGAAATAAAAAAAGATTTTTTTTTGGGCAAAAAATGATGTCATCTGTTTCCAAATTAATGACTGTCGATAATATTCGTAGAATGGCTGTTGGCGTAATAATTTCCTCATTGCTTACATTAAGCGGCGCACTGCTCATGTGGTGGTTACGAAGAAAGGGATTTTATATATACATTCTTGGCGTGGTAATTGGTTTGCTAATTCCTTTTTATTTATACGGCGGCAATTTCCTGGCGGTTGGTATTTCTGCATTTTCGGGTTTTTTTGGACTTTTATTTATCGCTTTGTATGCTTTGAACCTGAAGGTAATGCGATAAATAAGATTTTGGTAAATCCATGTTGAGCCATATTTATCATGAATATTTAACAAACAACTGAACTGCTGTAAATTAAAATTTAAGTATTACCTTTGCAGCCAATTATAAAATTATTCAACAAAAATGTCTTATTTAACATCTGAAAAAAAGGCGCAAACGTTCGCTGAGTTTGGTAATTCGGCTGCTAATACGGGTTCAATTGAAGCGCAGGTTGCTATATTAACCGAAAAAATTAATCACATCTCAGATCATCTTAAATTAAATAAAAAAGATTTCAGTACCCAACGCGGGTTAATGCAGATGGTTGGTAAAAGGAAGAGTCTTTTAACCTATTTAAGCCGGCAAAACCTTACGGGGTATCGTGCTTTGATCGAAAAGTTAGGACTCCGTAAATAATAAATACATTTTAATGATATTGTTAGCTATTCCCAACTGAATATTACGGTTGGGAATACTTTTTTTACATCAAATACGACAAACAAAATATGACTCCAAATCCAATTTCAGTTACATTCGATATAGGTGAAGGTCGCATGGTTACTTTAGAAACCGGTAAACTTGCGCGCCAGGCCGATGGTGCCGTTACGGTACGGTTAGGTAATTGTATTATCCTTGCCACAGTTGTAGCAAACAAAGAGCCGAAGGAAGGGCAATCATTTTTTCCATTAACGGTAGATTACCAGGAAAAATTTGCTTCTGCAGGCAGGATACCCGGTTCTTTCTTCAAAAGAGAAGCGCGGCTTAATGATTATGAAATACTCACGTCAAGATTAATTGACAGGGCATTAAGGCCTTTATTTCCGGATGACTATTTATGTGAAGTACAGGTGCTTGTATCGCTTATCTCAAGTGATTCCGAAATAATGCCAGATGCGATGGCTTGCCTCGCTGCTTCAGCAGCCTTAGCTGTTTCTGATATTCCCATCCAGGAAATTATATCTGAAGTGCGCATTGGAAAGGTTAACGGTGAGATGGTCGTAAATCCCAGCCGAAGCCAATTGGCAGAAGCAGAAATGGAATTTCTTATAGCAGCCACTGAACGCAATATCATGATGGTGGAAGGCGAAGGAAAAGAATGCCAGGAAGAAGATTTGGTCAAAGCTATTGAGATAGCCCATAATGCTATAAAACTTCAGGTAAAAGCGCAACAGGATCTTAGGGATAAAGTGGGCGTGAAAGGCAAAACGTGAATACAAAAACCGTATCGCAATGAAGAACTAAATGAAAAAATAATTGCTTTCGCAAAAGATAAAGTATATGCCATTGCATCGGCAGCCACTGCAAAAGGCGAAAGGCAGGATGCTTTCGATAATTTGAAAAAAGAAATTGAAACATTTCTTGGCGAGGAACTTCCGGATGAAGACAAAAGCTTAATTAAATTCTATTATCGGAGAACTACAATATAATGTAGTTCGCGATATGATATTGAATGATAAGAAAAGGCTTGACGGCCGAGGGCTTGAGGACATCAGGCCGCTTACTATGGAAACAGAATATCTTCCTTCACCACATGGCTCAGCGCTTATTTACAAGAGGAGAAACACAATCTTTAACTACGGTTACGCTTGGCACTCCGCTGGATGAACTGTTGGTTGAAAGCGCTGCCAGCAGCGATTATTCTAAATTTATATTGCATTATAATTTTCCTCCTTTCTCTACCGGTGAAGTAAAAATGATGAGAGGTGTAGGACGCCGCGAAGTTGGTCACGGCAATCTTGCCATGCGTTCCTTAAAGCAAATTTTACCGGGGAGTGAATATCCCTATACTGTAAGGGTGGTAAGTGATATTCTTGAAAGTAATGGATCTTCTTCAATGGCTACTGTTTGCGCCGGTTCTTTGGCATTGATGGATGCAGGTGTTCCTTTTAAAAAACACGTAAGCGGCGTGGCAATGGGTTTGATTTCCAAAGAAGGACAATTTGCCGTTCTTACTGATATTTTAGGTGACGAAGATCATTTAGGTGATATGGATTTTAAAGTTACAGGAACAAGAGACGGAATTTGCGGTGTGCAGATGGATATCAAAGTAGATGGCCTGAGTATGGATATTATGCGCAAAGCGCTTGACCAGGCAAAAAGAGGCCGCCTTCATATTCTGGATGCTATGTACCAATGTATTCCTGAACATAGAAGCGATGTGAAACCGCATGCGCCAAGAATGGAAAAATTAATAATTGATTCAGAATTTATAGGCGCTGTAATAGGGCCTGGCGGGAAAATAATTCAGGAAATTCAGAAAACTACAGGAGCAACTATTAATATAACCGAAGTAGGTAAAACGGGTGAAGTAAGTATTTTTTCTGCCAATAAGGAAAGCCTTGACCAGGCCGTTGCGTGGGTAAAAAGCATTGTTGCAGTTCCTGAAATTGGTGATGTTTATGAAGGGACTGTAAAAGGAATTAAAGAATTTGGAGCTTTTATTGAATTTCTTCCCGGAAAGCAAGGACTTCTGCATATTTCTGAAATAATGTGGAAACGTCTTGAAAACATGGACAATGTTTTTAACGAGGGAGATAAAGTAAAAGTAAAATTAGTAGGCGTTGATCCTAAAACCGGTAAATTTAAATTAAGCCGTAAAGCTTTAATACCTAAGCCAGAATCGAACCAACCTTCAAGGCCGTCAGGAAATAATTGATATTTTTATATTATATACCAAAACCTGTAGATTTCTGCAGGTTTTTTTTATGAAAAAATTTATAAAAACAGACATTGAACAAACCAGCGCGGAAGATTGCGAAATACTGATTGCAGAGCTATCGGAGCATGATTTTTATGCCTTTGAACAGAATGAAAATATTGTATCCGCCTACATTTCCGAGGAGAATTTTGATGAAGAAGTTCTGAAATCATTATTGTCACCTTCAACCAATTACACGTATTCCATCATTGAAGATAGGAACTGGAATGAAGAGTGGGAAAGTGGGTTGCAACCAGTATGCATCAATAATTTTGCAGGCATCAGGGCTTCTTTTCACGAACCGATAAAAAATGTTGCCCATGAAATTATCATCACGCCAAAAATGAGCTTTGGTACCGGACATCATGCAACTACTTTTTTAATGATTGAACTGATGAGCTACATTGATTTTAAAAATAAGTCGGTTCTTGATTTTGGTACCGGAACCGGCATTCTTGGCAATTCTTGCGGAAAAACTTGGCGCCTCATCTGTGTTAGCGATTGATTATGATGAATGGAGTATTAACAATGCACATGAAAATATCCACATGAACAGTTGTAAAAAAATTCTTATTGAAAAAACGAGATAATATTATTGGTGTTCCTGTCGTTGATATTATTCTTGCTAACATTAATTGTAATGTTTTGGAAGAAAATGCAGAAAATCTTTTAATAAAAGGATCTCAATTAGTTTTAAGCGGATTTTTATTAAACGATGAAGAAAAAATTGATTCTGCTTTTCGTTACAAATTTATTTAATAAAAAACACAGATTACAAAGAAATGAATGGCTCGCATTACATTATGAAAATCAGTAAATTTTTTTGAAAATTATAAGATTAAGACATTTATTTAATGCTATATTTGTTTTCCCTGATAATCGCCAATATAAATTATGAAAGAGGTTATTCTCATTATTACAGCATATCTCATCGGATCCATACCTACCGCATTAATTATAAGCAAAGCTTTTTTTGATGTTGATATAAGAGAATATGGAAGTGGTAATATGGGCGCTACCAATACTTTCAGAATACTTGGGCCAAAATATGGCAGTATCGTAATGGTAGGCGATATGCTTAAAGGAATATTTGCCGTAGCTCTTTACAATTTATTACCTTACTATCTCACCAATGAACTGGATCGCACCAATCTTATGATCGGCTTTGGTATGGCTGCCGTGGCGGGCATATCTATCCTATATGGGCTGCAGTTCAGAGGTGGAAAAGGAGTGGCGACTTTATTTGGAATGTTGCTCGCTATTCAACCAATCGTTGCCGCAAGTTGTGTTGGGGTATTTTTATTAGTCCTTTTTCTTACAAGATATGTTTCGCTTAGTTCTATACTTGCAGGAGTTGCATTGCCTGTTTGCGTTTTATGGATTTATAATGAACAAGAAGTTTTTTATCAGAGTTTTTGCTGTGGCTGTTGCTGCACTCGTAGTTCTTACTCATCAAAAAAATATCAGCAGGCTTCTCAAAGGAAATGAAAATCGTGTTCCAATTTTAAAATACCGCGACAGAAAAAAAATGCGCAGAAAAGAATCTTAGCGCCATTTCCCTTTCTCTTAAAAATACGTTTTCGATATAATGATCTTGCCATCAATTCAAATTTGGTAGCTTATTGTTTATCTATGAAAAAAATTAAAAAATCATGATGAGAAAATTGTTGTATTATTGTTTTGGCTTCGCAATTTTTATCGTTTCATGCACAACAAATGCAATTACCGGCCGCAGCCAGTTAGCGCTCGTGCCCGAATCAAGCCTTCAAAAGGAAGCTATAACGCAATACAATTCTTTTCTTTCCGGAAGTAAAGTTGTAACCTCTATCGGTAATAACGATGCAGAAATGGTAAAAAGAGTAGGAAACCGCATTGCCGGCAGCCATTACGAAATATTATAGCTGAAAAAGGATTGTCTAAAGAATTGTCAGGTTATAAATGGGAATTTAATCTTGTAGATAATAAAGAAGTAAATGCATGGTGCATGCCAGGTGGAAAAGTTGTCGTATATACAGGACTATTACCAATCGCTCAAAATGAAGCCGGCCTTGCAATTGTTATGGGACACGAAATTACCCACGCTGTTGCGCATCATGGGCAGGAACGGATGAGCCAGGCACTTTTGGCGCAGGGTATAGGGGTTAGCAGGAGATGTATTTACTTCAGGCAATTCCACGGCCAATAATATTTTCAAAAGTATATATGCGCCAACTGCCCAGGTTGGAGTATTATTGCCAAATTCAAGAAAACAGGAATATGAAGCAGATCATTATGGATTCATCTTCGCTGCAATGGCCGGCTATGATCCAAAAGAAGCGATTCCTTTCTGGACAAGAATGTCTAAATTAAATACCGGCTCAAAAACTCCTGAAATATTAAGTGATCATCCATTAGATAGTAAGAGAATTGAAAAATTACAAGGTTATATGGACGAAGCACTTGAAATATTATCAATCCTGAAATTAAAATAGGAATGTTAAGCGAAAGTTCAATTTATTCTGCCTTATATTTCCAAGCATTTTTTATTGGAAATAAGCAATATTTTTAGTAATTTTGCACCTGTCTTTCTGCATCTTGGATTTTTAAATATTCCAACCCGATGATAACAAAGGTGCAGTTATTTAGGGCATATTTTTTAATCTTTAAAATTTTGCTTCGCTTATGTCTCAAACATTGTTTGAAAAATTGCAATTAGAAGATGAAAAAAATCTTTTAATTCAAGGCCTTCCTTCCACGATCGAAAAACAATTTTCTAAACTTTCTTTTTCGAAAAATGTTACGCCGCTTTTAAAAACCCGTAAAATTGATTTTGCTCTTGTGTTTGCTTTAAATTTGAAGCAGTTAAACAAAATTTTTCTGAAGTTTGCCCGGCATTGCATCCTGAAAGCAAATTATGGATATCTTATCCAAAAGCAACCTCAAAAATTACAAGCGATCTGAACCGCGATTGTTCCTGGAATTCTTTAATTGATCAGGGATTTGAAACCGGCGATATTGTTGAGCTGGACTATGTATGGAGCGCCTTGCTGTTTACTAAATCTGAGGCATGCGAATGTATAGAACAATCACCTCCCGCCAGGAAGTACAAAGGTGTTTCCAGGAAGGTTGCTGAGGTTGAGAATTATTGATCTTACAAGATTTATAATTGAAACGTTTTAAACAGTTTGGTTTTTGATGCTGTTTAGCTTATTACTATAATATTAATACTAACAGGAATGCCTAAAGCATTCCTGTTTTGTTTAGAACAATGTAACCGTACATGGCTTATTTATATCAATAAATAAATCAAGTTAAAAATGCTGCCTCTCAATTATTGCAGTAAGTAAAAAACAATATCTAACAATAACGGTTAAACGCTTTTATCTGTAGCCTGTAAAAATTATGCAGATATATTAAGACATAAACCGGTTGTATGTTTTACGCAATCAAGATCAAAATTATACCTGAGAAACCTTAGATTCTGGTACACGCGAAAGCCAAAAATTTTATAAAATTCCGGGGTTTCCTGTATAAATCTATTGATAACTAATTTTTAAAAGTCAAGAGGAAAATTTAGTTTCAAACTAAAATTTCTGCCCATATTATAAATGCCATGATAAGGCCTTGGATCATCGGGATAAGGTTCAAAATATTTTAAACGGTTAAGGTGCGACTGGTAAGCTACGTTGAAAAGATTATCACCTAATATTATGACGGTTACTATCGTTTTACCCTTACTGTTAGCAATGTCGCCGCCAAACCCGGCGTTAAACAGGTGATAGCCGGGCGTCGGTGTTTCCGTATTAGCTTCAAGATAGGCCCTGTTTTGGGCGGCATAGACTTCTAACTGAACTTTTACAAAGGCATTCACGATTGATGGCGACACTTTTTTAATGTTGGCCCGCAGTTCTGAAAAAGTGTGAAGGGGTGGAATGAAAGGAAGATATTTTGCACTATCCGAAAGTTTAGGTTGCCCTTTAACACCCTCATTATTTCCGTAAACAACAGAAAGCGAGTTTTCAAAATGCAGCCAATCCCACGGATGTGGATGAATATCTATCGATAATTCGCCACCGTACAGATGCGCTCTTGCAGCCTGGAATTGAAAAGTATCTATAACCGTATTTTGCCCGCTGCTGCTTCCAACCTTTTGATTAAAAATATAATTCTGAATATTATTATCAAAAACACTTGCATCGATCGTCACGTGCCGCGTACTGTAGTTCATCCCGATATCTTCCTGCAAGTTAAACTCGGGCTTAAAATTTAAATTTCCTTTTTGAAAACTATTTGTGCCCGGATGAACACCATTTGCTGATATTTCAGAAATATTTGGCGACCGGTATCCACGGCCAATATTTGCCTTTCCGCTAAATTTATCCGAGAACCGATATGATAATCCAAGACTTCCACTGGCTCCGGAAAAAGTATGTTTATAAGCCTGGAATGGATTACTGGCGCCTACTGTATCAATTCCATATACGGGCGTATCGAAACCAGTTGTAGGAGCCGGTTTCGTATATAATGCCGAGTTATTATATTGTCTTACATCGTACCGAAGTCCGCCTGCAACTTCCAGCTTATCAATTGTTTTTTTAATAAATACAAATGGCCCAACATCAAACTGCTTGTAAGACGGAATAACGAATTCTGTGCCTTTTGTTACATCATTATCCTGGTACATTCCATTGACGCCAGCCGTAGTGCTCCAGCCGTTTCTCTCCTGGAAAAAATATTTAACGTCATAGGAATAGGTATTTAACACGAGATCGAGACCCGGAACAGGGATCTGGGGATGACTAAACTCCTCTCGCACACTTTTTTGAAATGCAAGATTTAGTTCAAGACTTGATTTTCCTAAAATGAATCTATTAGCACTGTATATTCGGTAATGCTGAATGTGCTGATGTAACGGTGTGATTTTATACGATCTTAATTCGGCATCAGAAACTATAGGTCGTACGGTATCTATTTCTGTAATCTGCTTGGTAAATTTTCTCGATGCTGAATCCCTGCTGCCATCCGGGATTTCCTGCAGATCATTGAAAGTAGAAACTCCAAGATGTGAATAACCCCATTCGCGGTTAATACCTGCCGAGCCACTGAAATCAAGCTCTCTGAACCCTGTGTTGTAAACACGGCCATCGATTTTATCCTGGTAATTGGTTGCTGTTTTAAAAGAGGCTCTCCCCATCCATGTGATCGAATTTTTATTTCCTGCCATCATAGCTGAACCTGCAATCAAACCATTGTTAGTTTGATATTCACTTGAGATATCTCCGATCGTTTTGCCAACAGGTGGCGGATTCGGCGGCAAAAGGTTTACGACGCCGGCTTCAGCATCTGAGCCATAAATGAGACTGGCCGGGCCTTTCACAACTTCTACTTTGTCAACTGTATTTTGATCTACCTCAATACCATGCTCGTCGCCCCATTGCTGCCCTTCCTGTCTAACTCCATCGTACAAGGTAAGTATCCGGTTAAATCCAAGGCCCCTGATAAAAGGTTTTGAAATATTCGGACCTGTTGTAACTGCGTTCACACCCGGCACCCTGGCGATGGCATCAATAATATTAGTGCTTAAATTCTGCTCAAGATATTGCTTGCTTACCGACACGATCGGGATCGGATTTCTTTTGATCGTTGTAGCTTTTGAAGAACCGGTGATTACTATTTCGCTTTCCTCTGTTATGGATATTTCCAAAGCAAAATCGACTTTCACGTTTTGATTCAGCACAACTTTTTTGACATTATTTTTATAACCAACATAATCGGCTTGCACCAGGTAAGTACCTGCCGGGATATTATGCAATACAAAATTACCGCTTGCGTCGGCTGTGGTTCCCATTTGCAGGTCAGGGATATAAATGCTTGCGCCCGACAAAGGAAGGCCTGTGCTCAAAGCTGTTACCTTACCTGAAAGTGTGACTACTGTTTCAATTTTTTTTGTGTAATTGGTTTGAGCCGCCAGGGGATTGAAAAAACCAACAAGGATATTCGCAGCTATTACTGCGACACAGAATTTCTTTTTCATTAAGATTTTTTTAAAATTTAAATAGCTATACTTATCTCTTAAGAATTGTATAGGACTATAGAATTATTTAAATAAATCTTAATGGCGGCCCGCGAAGATTATTGTGGAAAGAATAGAGCGATATTAACGCAGGAATGTTGAAAGAGAAAATTGGATGAATTGGCGGAAGACTTATAACAACCAAAGTTCCAAATGAGATAAAATGAGATTCTGCAACAAGATCATCACATTGACAATTAAAACCACTTTTTGATATTTGTGGTGTTTTGCTTTCAGGTATTTTGCTGGTGCTGTCGGTATGGTTTGCAAACCAGGTATGCAGCGTTTTTTTAGGAGTGATACCCAGCGCAAACACCAGCAGCAAGAGTATGGACACGCCCTTTTTTAAACTCTGTTTATTATAAAAACCCTTATCCATGTACCTTTCTAATGAGTGCAAATTACAATAAGACTTAAACACGCATTAAGTTAAATTATTGTAACGAAGTTGCAAATATAAACCAAATAAAAAAATACAAATGAAAATTTGATTGCATGGGGACAATTATGTGATCGTGATCGGGATTGGCCACAAAATCCGCAAACAAAAACGCCGGCGGCTCATAGCTGACGCAAATCTGTTTTTCACCGTAATTAAACTTACATCATGGAATTTTCTTCTTTTCAACTGACCCTGCTTCCGCTTAAGCTTCCTTCATTACAGAGCCAAAGCTGTTACAAAGCAATTTCTAGCCACCCACTTTGTTGTGTTTATTTTCATTACAAATCGTACCTTTTGTAAATGATTTTATTTCCATAATCCGCTGATGAAATACAAGTGAATAAATAAAATAAGCACAGGATATCATAACGGCTTTACTTAAAAATATTACTCATTAATAAAACACGGATTCAGTCACAAAAAAATTCTTTTCGTGTACTATGTTTTTTTGCGGCAAAAAAATAAAAATTGAAAACATATCACATTCATATCAATGGAATTGTGCAGGGAGTAGGCTTTCGGCCGTCAATTTATTCTTTAGCAAGGCGAATGCAATTGACAGGTTATGTAAAAAATGGAAGTGATGGAGTTCATATTTATTTCAATGCATCTGAAGAAATGGCTAATTCTTTTTTTAATAAAATAATACAAAAGCCTCCCCGGAAGGCGATCATTACTTCATCTGAAATACATAGTGCGAATGATGAAGACTTCAGTAATTTTTCAATTGTAGTTGAGGAAGATGACGATAAAAAAGATGTGCTTGTATCCGCTGACCTTGCAATGTGTGATGCCTGCAAAAATGAATTACATGATGCAGCCAATCGTCGTTATCGTTATCCTTTCATAACATGCACACAATGTGGGCCTCGTTATTCCATCATCGATAAATTGCCGTATGAAAGGCACAATTCTTCAATGCAGAAATTTTTTATGTGTAAATATTGCAATGATGAATATAGTGATCCTGAGAATCGCAGGTTTTTTTCGCAAACAAATTCTTGTTCTGATTGCGGCGTTGAACTGAGTCTTTACGAAAACGATTCAACAATTATATCTAACAATTCAGAAGAGATTCTGAGCTTAATTAAAAACTATTTTTTGCAGGGGAAAATTCTTGCGATAAAAGGCATTGGCGGATATTTATTAATGTGTGATGCCAATAATGCTGATACTATTCAACTATTGCGGCAACGTAAACACAGGCCTTCCAAACCGTTTGCTGTTTTGTATCCATGTGTTGAAAAAGTCCAGGATCATTTCACATTAAATCAGAAAGAAAAAATTTTATTAAATAGTGAAGAATCTCCGATTGTTTTGTTGTATCCCGGCGAAAATATTGCTGCTCAACTGGCGATAAAAAATATTGCGCCAGGATTAAAAAGAGTAGGAGTGATGCTGCCCTGCAGTCCTTTGCTGGAGCTGATTGCCAGCGATTTCGGCAAGCCACTGATTGCTACCAGCGCAAATATTTCCGGATCACCAATTATTTATAAAGATGAAATTGCCTTGGAATATTTGTTTGATATAGCACACTATGTTGTTGGTTATAATCGTGATATCGTCGTTCCGGAAGACGACAGTGTAGTGCAGCTTTCAACGACTTCACGTCAAACCATGATTTTAAGGCGATCAAGAGGATATGCGCCCTCATTCCTGGATTATAAGCTAAAGACGAAAACATCAGTGATTTCTTTTGGATCTCATCTTAAAAGCAGTATCACATTAACAATAAATGGAAGAGTTTTTGTTACTCAATTTTTAGGCAGCGGAGAAAATTATGAATCGCAACAGATGTATAAAAACACCTTAAGTCACTGGATGAAATTATATGATGTACAATTTTTTTCTATTTTAGCAGATAAACATCCTGGTTATTTTTCACATCAATTTGCTTCAGATACCGCAAGAGAAAATAAAAGCGAAATAAAATTTATTCAGCATCACCAGGCACATTTTGCCGCGATACTTGCAGAGCACAACTTAATTAATTCGAGCCAGGCCGTGCTGGGAATTATTTGGGATGGAACAGGGTTTGGTGACGATGGAAATATATGGGGTGGAGAATTTTTCAGATATGAAAATAAGTCGATGCTTCGTTCTCATCACTTCGATTATTTTCCGGTGATAACGGGGGATAAGATGGCACTCGAACCAAGGATATCGGCATTGTGCGCATCAAGCGATACTTTGCCGCAGACCAAACTTCTGATGAAAAAATTTTCGGAGGCCGAATGGAACAATTACCAAACATTGATCACTGCAGCAAAACTTTTTACTTCATCTGTCGGACGCATATTCGATGCTGTTGCAGCATTGCTGAATGTGTGTGATAAGCAAACTTATGAGGGCGAAGCCGCAATGTATCTACAGGTATTGGCTGAAGATTATGTTGAAAAAAATGGTTTTAAAATAGATGATTCTTATTTTAAAGAAGGCTTACATTATAACAAGATACCGACCGCAACTCTCGTGCAGGGTATCATCCTTGATATTGAAAAAGATAAATCTAAAAATTATATCGCTGCAAAATTTCATTATTCTTTAGTTTATTTAATAGGCATTGTTGCCAGGGATTTACATATTGATCATATCGCTTTCAGTGGCGGGGTTTTTCAAAACGCATTGCTGGTTGATTGGATAGTGCATGAATACAGCAATAAATGCAATTTATATTTTCATAAAAACTTATCACCAAATGATGAAAATATTTCCTTCGGACAATTGGTATATCATGATAATAATTTAATAACTGTAACAGGGTAAACGATTTGATTTCTTTTAAAGAGAAAATTAATAATTAATAAAAGCATTGGGAGCATTGGATGAATGATAACCTAACAAGTAAGAAATAATTTATTGAACGATGGAATATAAGTGTAACTCTAAATTATAAATGAGATGAAATATATATCAGAGTTTAGGTCGCCTGAAATTGTGGATGCCATATTGAAAGAGATTAAACAAACCGTTAAAGGAAAATGGAACATTATGGAAGTGTGCGGTGGGCAAACGCATTCTCTCGTAAAAAATGGGATACTGAACATGTTACCTGAAAACATTCAAATGATCCATGGGCCGGGCTGCCCTGTTTGTGTTACACCCGTTAGTTTAATCGACAGGGCTGTTCATCTTACGATGGAACATGATGTGATCCTTTGTTCTTATGGTGACATGATCCGTGTTCCGGGGTCTGGAATGAGTTTACTTGAGGCAAAAGCGCGGGGTGCAGATGTGCGCATTTTATATTCTCCGCTTGAGGCAGTAAAAATTGCGAAAGAAAATCCGGGCAGGGAAGTGGTTTTCTTTGCAGTTGGCTTCGAAACTACCGCGCCGGCTAACGCACTATCGGTTATCCATGCACGAAGAGAGCAGGTGAAAAATTATTCCATTCTGGCTTCGCATGTTTTAGTGCCGCCTGCTATTGAAGAAATTATGAATGATGAATTGAGCAGGGTTGACGGATTTCTTGGTGCAGGCCACGTGTGCGCAATTATGGGCATTTATGAATATTATCCTTTAGTTGAAAAATACAAAGTCCCTATTGTTGTT
This sequence comes from uncultured Chitinophagaceae bacterium, assembly GCA_963823305.1. Lineage (GTDB taxonomy): Bacteria > Bacteroidota > Bacteroidia > Chitinophagales > Chitinophagaceae > Ginsengibacter. Next base: position 323,648 of record CAWGLC010000003.1, on the reverse strand, counting down.
ACCGGCTTTGAGCCCGTTGATTTACTCGAAGGAATTTTGATGGTAGTAAAGCAATTAGAAGCCGGCGAAGCAAAAGTGGAGAATCAATATGCAAGAATTGTAAATGAGGAAGGTAATGTGAAGGCACAGGAAATGATCTACGAAGTATTTGAAGTAACGGATCGTTTATGGCGCGGAATGGAAGTTATTCCAATGAGTGGCTACAAAGTAAAAGCCGCTTACAGTGATTTTGATGCGGAAAAAAAATTCAATATTGACATTGAAGAAGCGCCTGAAAACCCGGAATGCATTGCAGGAGACATTATGAAAGGGATCAAAAAACCATATGAATGCCAGCACTTCGGCAAGCGGTGCAAGCCCGTTACTCCATTGGGAGCTCCAATGGTTTCAAACGAAGGTGCCTGTGCGGCATACTATCATTATTCAGGGGTAGCCATACACGAAGAAGTATGAAAATATTATTTATTACTACATCATTTAACGGCATGAGCCAACGTGCATGGGTTGAGCTTGACAGGCTCAACCACCAGGTAAAAGTACACATCGCATCTGGCCAGAACCTTATGATAGATGCAGTAAATGACTTCGCACCGGAATTAATAATTGCGCCTTATCTTAAAACAGCTATTCCTGATACCATCTGGAAAAATTATCCCTGCTTCATCATTCATCCCGGCATAGTTGGCGACCGCGGTTCATCGTCACTCGACTGGGCTATTTTAAATAATGAAAAACTATGGGGAGTTACTATTTTACAGGCAACGGAAAAAATGGATGCAGGGCCGGTGTGGTCAACGGCAACTTTTAAGATGCGACACATTTCAAAATCATGTTTATACAGGCATGAAGTTACAAATGCCGCCATGAGATGTCTTCTGGAAGCTGTTGAAAAATTTGAAGGAAAAATATTTGTTCCAAAGTTCAGTGCAGAATTAACTGCAATAAAAAAAGGAAAATGGAACCGGGCAACCAATCAAAACGATTTTAAATTTTCATGGAATGAAGAAACTGATTCTGTCATACGTAAAATAAACGCGGCTGATAGTTATCCCGGCGCACTAACTGCTATTTTTGATGATGATTATTTTTGTTATGGAGATGTGGAAGATCAAATACTTAAAGGAGAGCCGGGAGATATAATTGCAAAAAGAGACAACGCAATTTGTATCGCAACTAAAAATTCGGCTGTCTGGATTCAATATCTAAAAAAGAACGAAGCTGACTCTATAAAGCTACCGGCAACAATTGCCCTGGGTGATAAAGAAAAAAATATCCCTGAATTTATCAATCAACATTTTTGATAAGAACATTTCAGAAACCTTTAGCGAAATAAAATATGAAGAGGCTGATGACGTGGGATATTTATATTTTGATTTTTATAACGGCGCCATGAGCACTTTACAATGCCAACGATTGCTGCGCGCCTTCGTGGAGGCAAAACAACGCAATACCAAAGTAATTGTGCTTATGGGCGGAGCTGATATGTGGAGCAACGGTATTCATCTTAATCTGATAGAAGCTGCTGCAAATCCTGCACATGAGTCGTGGGAGAATATAAATGCAATCGACGATCTGATCTATGAAATCATTACCACTGACACGCATTATATCATTAGTGCATTACAAGGAAACGCCGGTGCGGGTGGAGTTTCATTGGCTCTTGCTGCTGACAAAGTATTGGCAAAAAAAGGAATTATTTTTAATCCTCATACACGCAATATGGGATTGTATGGTTCGGAATATTGGACGTATCTGTTACCCAAAAGAATCGGCGATCAAAGAGCCAATCTGTTTACAGAGCAATGTCTTCCGTGGGGAACTGATATTGCAATGGAAGTGAAGTTAATAGATGATTGCCTTGATAGTGACGCTGAATTATTTCGTAAAAGAGTAAAGGTCATTGCCGGAGAAGTTGCGCGCCTTTCTTATTTTCCTCAATTGTTAACTGCAAAAAAATTCAAGAGAAAAAGGGATGAAAATTATAAGCCCTTACATAAATACCGGGAAGAGGAATTAGAGAAAATGCATAAGAATTTTTTTGAAGACGATATGGGGTATGATTACAAACGTTATTGTTTTGTTCATAAAATAAATTCTGACGAAAAAATAAATAACATTAGCGAAAAAGACCTTTTCAGTGAAAGGAGGAAAATATGGAGACGAAGAAAATATGAGAAGCTTTTTTACGAAGCATAAATAATTTTTGTTAGACCATTGATTGTAATTACACTATTCTTCTTGCGTTCATTTTGTAGCCAGGTGAATTGGTATAATTCTTTTAGGGTATAACGGGTATCTTTAAACGAAAATAAATGCAGTTACAGTGTCCCATGCCTAAGCTTGATTTTGATATCATCACTTTGGGGCATGGCAGTGGTGGAACATTGACCAGCCAGTTATTAGAGACAGGTGTATTTAAATTATTAGAAAATGATTTGCTAAATAAAAAACATGATGGCGCTGTTTTTAATTTGCAGGGTAAGGTAGCGATGAGCACTGATTCTTTTGTAGTCTCACCTGTATTTTTTGCCGGCGGCAATATTGGGGATTTAGCTGTTAATGGAACAGTGAATGATCTTGCTATGTGCGGCGCCGCGGCAAAATATTTGTCGCTTGGGTTTATTCTTGAAGAGGGACTGAAGATGACGGAGTTTTGGGAAATTTTAAATAGTATCAAATATGCGTGTGAGCTCGCAGGGGTTCAAGTTGTTACCGGTGATACAAAAGTTGTAGAAAGGGGAAAGGGCGATAAGATATTCATTAATACAACTGGTGTAGGTGAAGTGCATGTAAAAGCGAATATCGATATTGACAACATTAGAACCGGCGATAAAATTATTTTAAGCGGGCCATTGGCGAGGCATGGTATCACCATTATGAGCCATCGCCAGGGGTTGGAATTTGAAACAACTATTAGTAGCGACACGCGGCCATTGAATAAAATTGTCATTGAATTATTAAGCGAATTTGGTGAAAATATTCACCTGTTGCGTGATCCGACAAGAGGCGGACTGGCAACTGTTTTAAATGAAATTGCCAGGGATGCGAGGCTTGGCATTGATATTTCTCAAAAAAATATTCCGGTCGAAGAAGAAGTTTACGGCGCATGCGAAATGTTAGGGCTGGATCCGCTATATGTGGCCAACGAAGGCTTGTTCCTTGCGTTGGTAGATAAAAGTATTGTAGATGAATTTTTAAACAAGTTAAAAAAATGGGAACAAGGCTCAATGGCTTCCATAGTTGGTGAAGTAACGGAGGAGCATAAACGCCAGGTTTTGATGAAAAGTAAGATCGGGGGCAAGAGAGTGGTAAATATGCTCGCTGGGGAGCAGCTACCAAGAATTTGTTGAATTTTTTTACCACAATTCCCGAGGCAATCAGATGAATTTAGCGACGAAGCAGGTGATCACAAAAAAGAAAATATAAGTCAGGACGTGGAGGTTTAGCACCTGCGCGGGAAAGATTAAATACAATGTCAGGCTTTGTTATAAAAAATTAAACATGGTATATGTTCACATTTCCCCTTTTACTCACTATCTACGCCGGTTTTGTACATGCTTTTGAAGCGGACCATTTATTGGCCGTAAGCAGTATTGTATCGTCGCGTAATAATATGCGATCATCTATGAAAGATGGCGTTTTCTGGGGGCTGGGACATACATCAACAATTTTTTTTATTGGTTTATTAATGATTGTTTTTAAAGCAGGAATTTCAGAACAATACTTCCGGTATTTTGAATCATTAGTTGGCGCGATGCTGATAGCCCTGGCTATATACCGGCTTGTACAATTTTTTGCGAATAAAAAGATAATTGTCCATACACATGAGCACACTCATGACGGCGATCAACATAAACACCTGCATCTGCATGTCGGCGATAAACAAGTGCATCAGCATAAGCATTCTCTCGCCTATGGAGTGGGATTGGTTCACGGGCTTGCAGGAAGCGGAGCTCTGATCCTGATTGCAATGTCACAAATGAAAAGTCCTGTTGACGGGATGTTCTACCTGCTTATTTTTGGCGGCGGATGTATTGTTGGAATGCTGGTAGCTGCCGGATTATTTAGTATTCCCTTTTCTAAAAAATTATTACAGGCACGAATGCTTCAAACTATTTTAATTATTGTTACTGCACTACTTTGCCTTCTCTATGGGGGAAAAGTAATTTACGATAATCTTCTTGCTTAATTATAATTATCACGACACAACCTGAAAGGAAATGCAAGTTTCGAATGTTTATGAAGTGTATTATATCCGGTAGAACGGAAAGCTGAATAAATTATTTAATAGGGTGAATTTTATATCGTCGTTTTGAAATAATGATCGTAAGGGTTATTCTATCTTAAAAGCAAAGTAATGTTATGTTTGTTCTGTCAGGTCCATCAGCTCTCCAACTTCTTTAAGATATTGATACACCCTGTGTGCCTCCTCCTCATTAACGGTACTTATCGCTACACCCACATGGACGAGCACATAATCATTTAACTTAGCCTCGGGTACCATTTCAAGGCTTACGTCTTTAATGATACCACCGAAGGAAACCTTTGCCATCCTTATGTTTCCGTCATCGGATGTTTCAGTTGATAATATTTTTCCGGGAATAGCTAAACACATGATATCTGATTTTATTTTTAATCTACGCTTCTACACTTTCTGCTGCCGTTTGTTTTTCCTTTATTTTGCTTATTAGCCAATCGCACCATTCATTCATGCCATCCCCTTTATAACTCGATAATAGAAGAGTCTCTATCTTATCATTCACTTCTTTTGCATCTTTAATGACTGCATCTACAGAGAAAGGCACATAAGGCAAAAGGTCCATTTTAGTAACCACCATAATATCGGTTGTTAAAAACATGCTCGGATATTTTTTCGGTTTATCATCACCTTCCGTGCAGGAAACCAAAGTTACACGAATATCTTCGCCAAGGTCGTAGGAAGCGGGACATACCAGGTTCCCAACGTTTTCTATAAAAAGAAGATCAACGTCGTCAAAGTCCATACTCGGCAATGCCTGCTGAATCATTTGCGCTTCCAAATGACAAATGCCCTGCGTTACTATCTGTAATGCCTGAACGCCCTGCTGGCGAATTCTTTCGGCATCCCGTTCCGTTTCAAGATCCCCTTCCAAAACCGCGATCTTCACTTTATCTTTTAGTCTTTTAATAGTTTCCTCCAGCAACGACGTCTTACCACTTCCCGGCGACGATACAAGGTTAAGTACCAAAATATTTCTGCTCTTCATATCTTCCCTTATCCTTTCTGCGATATAGTCGTTGGCTTTTAAAAGATTTAATGAAACGTCATGAACTCTTAAAGTTCCTACCGCTTTATTAGTTAATTTCTGCATAAGATGGTTCCTCTGAAATTATTTTATGAATTAATAATTCTTTTCCTTCCGTTATATTCGCAACAGGCGATTCGCAATTTGGACAAATGAATTTATATTGCTCTACCTTAAATTTTTCCCCGCAATTTTCGCACTCAGCCGATACTTCCACCAATTCTACATATAGCTCTGAATTTTGAAATGGCCCATCTGCTTTGATATATTTAAATACATGCTTTAATACATCTGGCTCAATGCATGATAACATGCCAACTTTTAAATGAATTTCGCGAATATTTTCCAATGCGCCGCTATCAAACTCATCTTCTATTGTGCTTAAAATACTTTGACAAATAGACACTTCATGCATAATTCATTTAGTTTATCTGGTCGCTATTTTCACAATTCCACTTTCTTCTATCAGGGGAAATGGCTCCAGGTGAATGGTATCGTCGTCAGTACATATTCCCGCATGCTGAACATCATACTTGTGACCAAGCTGGCAGCCAATTATGTTTTCGTTTAGGCTACCGTTAGTAAAACTTCGATCGCATGCTGGACAAAGATTGCGGTAAGCATACAATTGATCTTTCACCCGGCAAATCATTAAAGATGTTCCATGGCTTTCTACGGCCATCATTTTACCGTTAGGTATTTTTTCAATCCCATTCACGATTTTCCAGCTTCCATCGGATTGGGCGAATGCCTTTCCTGTTTTTTGAATTTCAGTTATCCCTTCAACTTCCAGTTGTAAGAGATCAGGACAATACTCTTCTATGGCTTGCCGGATACCAAGCTCCAGTGTACTCGAAGACGAAGGGCATCCTTTGCAATTTCCGGCGAGTTTTATTGTTGCGATACCATCTTCAATGCTGACAATCTCTACACTTCCTCCATGGCTGTCCATATATGGTTTTACTTTTTCAAGCGCTTTGTAAAGACGTGTTTTTAAATCCAGCGGGTGAAGGTCGTGAATAAGAAGTAAGCCATTAATAAAGCTGTCTTCAATAAGCTCATTATAGATGTCCTTTGCGGCTGTGCTGTTACCGTTAGAAATAATTTTCAAAATTCTTTCCAAGCCTTTTCCATAAAAGCCGAGCATTTCCTGCATACATTCCTGCATCATATTTCTCGCTTTCGGGTCGGGTAAAGTTTCTATCTCTTCAATTAATTGCTGTATGTGATCGCTTTGCCGGTTCAATTCTCCCATTTCATCTTTTAAAGGTTCCGGCTTTCGCGAATGATTGCTTTGCCCGTTTGTTTTCGATATCACATCCTGCACCACGTTCAGGTCATTTTGTGAGAATATACTCATACGGCTTCTTTTTTTAGTTGATAAATTTCATTTATAACTTCATCAATCATTTCAACAGCGGTATTGATAGATGTACTAACGGACTCGCTTAGCCCAATTTCGAAATCATCAGCACTTTCAGGCTCGCAGGCAATAATTACAACCTTTGCGGGCCATGAACCAATTGACTTAACAAATCTAAGAACTGTCACCGGATCTGCGCCGTGAGGATCTATCGGGCCGCCTTGTTCCAGATCATTACTAAAATCTTTTTCATTCGGCTCAATCATATATAAAGTTCCGGGTTTTTCTCCTCTTGCGGAAGCATCCACGAAAATCAACCCGTCATAACCCTTCATGAGATCATACGCAGCTTCAGACCGCTCATACCGAAATCTTTCACCTCCACGCCGTCAGGAAATTTTTTATCCATAATTCTTTTTACAACTGCACTTCCAAAGCCATCATCTTTCATAAACATATTTCCAATGCCTGCTATCATCACTCTTTTTTTCGGTGATGATAAATTTGGTTTTAATTGATTATCTGCGAGTGATGTGTTATTATCCTTCATTTCATTAAGCTTAATCTGATGTGTTTCAAAAACAAACAGAACCTGTAATTATTTTATCAGTTCAACTTCTTCAGGGCTAAAATAAAGATACATACCTAATTCACGTTGCAAGTCCTGGGCGGGGTCATCATCTATAGTAACTGCAAAATGAATTTTATCTTCATAGTCGGTATGAATTATTTCTATTGTAGCAATCCTTCCATTTAAAAAAATATCCGAGCTGTCAGACCTCCGTTTTCCAAGGTTTAATTTTATTTTATCTCCTTTGCTATAAAGAACGCTGTCTATCATTTTCACTACCTCGCCCGGTGTATCTTCTCTTAAACCTGTTGATCTCATAATGAATATTTTATTTATTAGTGATTTCTCCCGGCGCGCTATCCTTCATCATACTGTGATACGCACGAAGATCTTCAGGGGTCATACTGTTTACTCTGTTCAGCATCGCCTGCAACTTTTCGTCATTACTGCCAATTTTTTTTTTATCCTCATCTGATAAAAGATTTACATGAAGTAAAAGCGCTTCCTCAATTTCGGTGCTATCAAATAAAATTCCTGAACTCTGTGAGTTGATCTCGGGATAGTCATATAAAATTATAGGTGATGAAAGCAAAGTCGTATTTCCTTTATCAATTAAGATCGGCCATGTGTTAACATTGGCGCAAGCACCAATAGCATCTTTCCATTCATCACCGCTATCCTGGTGAGAAATAAATATGCCGTTCTCAGCCTGTAATATTATATGCGTTGAAAGAAACGATTCCATGAAAACATCATCTCTTGAAATAGCAGCAGCATTTTTCACCGGCGTTAAATTTATAACAGTAACGGTTAAACGAAATGCATTTTCCTTATCATTAATTTTCTCAGCCTTAATTTTTATATTTCCTTTAATGGCGCATACGCTGGTTGTTTGCCTGGCAACTATTTCTTTTTCTTCGTTGAATATGATCTCTCCCTCATTCATATTATCAAATTCAATAGGAATGGTTTTACTTTCTTTTAGTAAATCAGCAATTGGCAATTGACCTATATTGATTTTTCTTTCAATTGTTTGCCAGCCGGCCTGGTAAGTTTTTCCGTTTACATCGAAGCTACCTGTGGGAACAAAATCATAATTATCGCCGGTATCATTTACCTTTTGAAAAAGTTCTGTTTTTCTTAAATGAAGGAAACGAATCCCGATATTTACCGTAAGTTCATTGCTGCTTATTAAAACAGTTTGAGATTGAATTTCAGAAAAGGAAAACTCGTGAAATGCATGATAATCTTTTGGAAAAACAACGCCAAAAGGAATCGGCTTTTGATTTTTTATAGAAGAGCGGTAATATGGAAACAAAGAATATCCTTCGTATAAAAGTGTTTTCGTAAGCTTTTCCAGAATATCGTTTATATCTTCCATACTATTGATTTTTTTGCCTTTCACGCCGTACTTTTTTCTGTAAGCTGAATGTCTTTTAAAGCATCATCCAACAACCATTCGACAGCGGTTTCCAAAGTCGGAAATGTATTTTGCCTTTTAAATACGACCAGCTTATCATATAGATCTTTTCTGATGCGAAGCCAGCGACTGTCAGGAAAATATATGTCCATCATTTCCTTCCATAAATTTGCCGGCATCTTGCACAAGGCTTCCTTCTCCCAGGGAATAAGTGAAACCTGCAGGCTACCTTCAGCATCTTTATAAAATAAAGTTCCACTAAAAAGAAAAGCGAGCGGAACATGCCCGTCGGAAACTGCATAAAAATATTTCCCTGCGGCCATGGCCTGGTCCTCGCTGCAGGGAATAATAATTTCAACTATTGTTGAATTTATAAATCTTGGAACGGGAACGTTGACAATAGTCCAAAAGAAACTTTTAAGTGTTTCATCCCAGCGGAAGGGCTCGCCAAATAATTCATGAAGCCTGTTTTTTGACTCCTCATTATAGGTACGCTTTATTGCTTCAATCAAGACCTGGCATTTTAATGCGGCTGCATACACTTCTTCGTTTTCGGTTGCATTGGTAATCTGCAGTTTAAAAGACAAAGTCGGCATTACCGCAAATGGCTTTACTTCAGAGGATATGATCTCAAATTTTAAATCGGGCATCGTGCAGCTTTTTCTTTCAGGTCATTAAAGAACTGGTTTATGATGTCATTTACTTCTTTTCCACCAAAGATCCCTTTCCATGCCATTCGTATCATACCAATCAATTTGTAACAACTGTCGATTGGTACCAGGTAATATTGCCCTTCGTCTCCAAGCCTGTTTACCAATAAGGCTTCAAGATCGGGAGCCATATCAGTCAAAATGGGATTTATCTCCATAAGATTATTCCACGCTTCCATCTTTAGTTTTGACTCCGTAGCTCCTGTAGGTGCAGGATAATAAGCAACTGTACCTTTCTTTATTTCACTTTTTACAAAAAATGCCATATTCACGGGAATGAGAAAATCTGACCAAAGCGCATCAGACATATTAAAATTGTTGAGTTGAACACAGCGTTGGGGCAGGGGTGTGAATCTTCCGTTTTCGCCATTTATTATCATACACATTTCGCAACTGCAGATAAATTTCATTGCAGGAAGATCAACCAAATGTCGGTGATCAGGAGATAATACCGTTCCGCAAAAACCGCATCTTTCTACCTCTGCCTGGGGTTTAGGCGATGAAATTTTTCGCAGCTTTGAAATAAGTGATGAAGATACCACAGGCAATGACATTTGATTTAAAAAATGAATTATAAGGGATGAATTACAAATGCTCACCGCTTACAATTCAAGTCCGGGGAATTTTCTATTTACCATTATTATATGATGCCAGTGCCGTAGGAGTATGCGTTGATTTTACCAATTTTCCTCCTCCTAAATACATGTGAACACCACAAGGCAGACAAGGATCGAAGCTTCGGACTGCCCGCATTATATCTATTCCTTTAAAATTATCAGGGCCATTTTCCTCGAAGATGGGAGTATTCTGCACGGAATCTTCATAAGGGCCGGGAGTTCCGTAACTATCGCGCGGGCTTGCATTCCAGGGCGTGGGAGGAAACATTTGATAATTGGCCACCTTACCGCCTTCAATAACCATGTGATGAGAAAGAACCCCTCTTGCAGCTTCATGAAAACCGCAACTCACCGCTTCATCCGGCACCTTAAACGGTGTCCACGTTTTAGTACGGCCTGCATACACTTCAGCTAAGGCTTTCTCCAGGCAATACAATCCAACCATGGCGGAATAGGTTTGATGATAAGCTCTCGCCCTGTCACGCTCGATGGCATTGCTCCACTTTGGAACTTTCCAGACCTGCTTCATTTCTGGCATTCCTACTGTTTTGGGAAGATTAAACTCAAGTGAACTGCCCGTAGCCTTAATGTAGCCAATATCCACTAACCCTGCTTTTGCCGTAACCCATTGCCTTGCAAACGGGCCTCCTCCGGTATCACAGCACACGTGGGTGCCCGTGCGTTTATCGTACCAGCGTGGCGAGGTTACCCAGGTGTATTTTCCTGCAAAATCTCTTTTCTGGGGCTTAGGCTTTGTGGTTTTGTTCCACGGATGATTGCGATCAACAGGGTTACCTAACGGATCTTTTTTTACAAACATTCTCTCGTTATCCCAATCATCATAGTAAGAACTTCCGAGCAATATTCTTATTCCAAGATTGATCTCAACAAGGTCCGTTGTTACCAATTCGCCATTGATCGCAACTCCGGGAGTTATAAATCTTTTTCGACCCCAATTGGTCATATTTTTATAATCATAATCACAATATTCTGGATCATCAAAAGAGCCCCAGCAAACAAGATTAGTGTCCCGGTAGCCAACTCTTTCATAACCTGGTAAGGCTTCATAAAAGAAATCGTAAAGGTCATCATGCATCGGTACGATTTTTTTACAGTATTCAATATATTTCATCAGGCGAACATAATAATCGGTTAGTGTTTGATGCGTGATCGTCGTACTAACGCCGCCCGGTACTAAAGTAGAAGGATGTGTGTGGCGCCCTTCCATGAGGCAAAACATTTCTCTTGTTAACCTCGACATTTGAAGCGATTCCATATAACCTTTTCCTGTAAAAGGATTCAAAGAATCCATGATATCTGAAATGGTTTTATAACCATGGATCGAAGCATTCGGCGAATCTGTGTGTTTTGCTTTCTCATATACACTCGGATTCGTTTCTTTTACCATTTGCGCGCAGAAATCCACGTTGCATAAATTATCATTGTAAATAGCGTGATCAAACATATAATCTGCTGACTCTCCAAGATTCAATACATAGTCGCCCAAATGCGGAGGCTTTACGGCATAAGCCATATTTTGATTCAACACAGAACACGTCATGTGGTTATCTCCACAGATCCCACAAATGCGACTGGTGATAAAATGAGAATCCCTCGGGTCAGTTCCCCGCATAAAAATATCAAAGCCTCTGAAAACCATCGAGGTGCTGTAACACTCCTGAACCTGCCTGTTTGTGAAGTCTATCTTGCAATGTATTCCAAGGCTGCCAACGATACGAGTGATTGGGTCCCAGGACATTTCCTTCACAATAATGGTTGGTTTATTTTGCGGGGGAGCTGGATTGGTTAAAACGTCGGGCATAACAATTATTTTTATTTTAATAAATGGATAAGAGCATTAAGGTTAGTATTAGGCATTACAATGGGTTACCATACCGGCTCGTAACCGCTTGTAATTTTGTTGCCAGGTTTTCTCCATTCAGGTTCTTTATCTTTTTTCCTGGTCGTCATATTTCGAAATACCCTTAACAGTGGACCGTATATGAATTTCGCACCGTTGCTGGAAAATCTTGCACCCATGGCCTCATCCATAAAAGGCATAAACTTGTCGGGAAAACCAGGCATCGTGCAGGCCATGCAAATACCGCCTACATTAGGGCAACCGCCAATACCATTCTGCCATCCACGCCGCGGGACATTACAATATACTATTGGGCCATTGCATCCAATCTGAACGAGACATTTGGCTGAGCCGTATTCCTTAGCAAAATCGCCCTGCTCGTAGAAAGCAGCCCTGTCGCAATTTTCATGAACTGTCCTGTCGAACAGCCATTTGGGACGCAATGCATCGTCAAGAGGAATCATCGGGGCGATACCTGCAAGTTGAAAGACTAAGTATAAAAGAGTTTCTGTTGTATTATCAGGTTGGGCAGGACAGCCGGGAATGCATACGATCGGTAATCCGGCTTTCGATTTCCAATTCCAGCCAAGGTAATCAGGAAGCCCCATAGCACCCGTGGGGTTATTTTTCATTGCAGGAATGCCTCCGTATGTGGCGCAGGTGCCGAGCGCAACCACCGCGGCTGCTTTGGGCGATAGTCTGTCTATCCAGGAATTAGTTGTAATGGGTTGCCCAAAAGGGCCAGTGCTTCCCATACCCGCCCAATAGCCTCCCGTATCTTTGATGGCTTCCTCATTGGGTACTGATCCTTCCAAAATCAAAACAAACGGATCTAACTCACCTTTTTCGGCTTTATACCACCAGGCCATAAGTTCATCGCCATTTTCGTAGGAGATAACCGGACTATGTATATGTACGTTGGGCATACCGGGCAGAGCGCCCAACGCTATATCCTCCAAACTTGGATTAACGGCTCCTGTCATTGCAACAGAATCGCCATCACAACTCAAACCCGAAGTCAACCATATGATATGGATGTCGGTTACTTTTTTATCAGCCATCGTTTATTATTTTAAAGGATTTAAAATAAAAAGGGAGAGAGAGAGAAAGAACTATTTCTTATAAAGTGTAAATATTTCATCCTCAATAATTCTGCCACTTTATTTAAGAATCAATTTTCCAGTCGTGGCAAAGATTTCTAAAAAACTATTAAATTTTTTGTTGATTTTTTTTCTCGTCTTTAAGAAGTCATTTCTACATTTTATTTTAACGTAAAAGATTAGCGCGTTAAACCAAAATGAAACGGCTCAATAATTGTGGAAGCTTAAAAGCGATTTATCATCTGTGATTGTTAAGATTTTTAAAACAAATTATAAATGAAATCAAAAATGAAAAAGAAGTTATTAAACAAAACATCAGTTTCGATTCTTACCGCTTTAGGAATCGTTGTAGGAGGTCTGTTGTTGCTAAAGGCAATTGCGGATAGTGAATCCCGTGTTGAATATTAAACTTTTTTAGCCGCTTTAAACGAAAAATGGTTTTGCACTTTTATTATTATCGCCTATTGAAAAAAGTAGCGACTTATAAATCTTTCTTTAGATTTTAGTGCTTTGAAAATTATTCCCGTGCATGACGCACCTTTCGAACATGCGGATTTTTAAATTCAATAGAGGAAAGGGAAAAAGCACAGGCTAATGATAAACAGATAAGATAAATTAAGAAAGTTTGGTAGCAAAGCCGCTGCAAATATTTGAATACCTTTAAGTATAAGGGCCGCATAGAAATGCAGCCCTTTTTATAATCCAATATCCTATGAAAAACCGGGCGCAATCTATACAAACACTTTTTATATTTCAAAAATAGATGTCCACATTTCGTCTAAGCATCACCGTAATTTTACGGTATTGGCATAGCGTTTTTACTATTTTTTTTATTATTAACATGGTTTAGCTTTGTATAATCACTTTATATCCTGATAATGTTATTTTCCTTTCAAGCCACACATTCAGATTGCACCCAATAATATTAATCCTCTGAGAAATCAACCATTGCCCAGGGATTTTCCTTGGGTTTTTTATTTTAAGAATTTTGATCAGTGTCGGTTACTTAACGATTGTTTAACGGAATAAAAAATTAAGCTATAACGTTAATCCGTAAACGCTTTTATGATATAGCGGCGAAATCTATTTTTATTTTCTCAAATTAAAGGACAAGGCAGTTATTCCAGGAAGATATTTTTTTACAACCCTCACGTTAGGCTGTGATTTTTAGCAATAAAAAAGGAGACATCTTTCTATGTTGGTTGCAACTTCCAATTAATCGTAGCTGCAGGTATATTTTTTCACTGCTCAACTGTTCTCTTCCTATTATTACTACCTTCGATAAAAAAATAATTATGAAATTAAAAAATCCGTTAATTATCGCAATCATTATACTTTCCGCACTTGAGGCCTGCAATTCCGATCGTTTTAATAAAGAAATAATGAGTGGTACACCTGATTCACTTTATAACCCGTCAGGAAAAGCGGCTGTGAATCCTGCGGTCGCAACCCCTTTGATTGCCCCTGTTGCCGAAGACAGCACGGGCGGGCAGTCTGGCAGCATGAGTGATACTAAAAAAGATACTGCAAAAATGCATAATAATTCCAACTAACCTGTAAGAGGTTTATATTTCAATCCATCAGCCCGATAGGGGCACATAGCGGCCAAATACTGAGTGAAAGTGTAGTATAACGGTATACGTGAAACGAAGGAAAAAAGGCTTTGTAATTTTTTTGCCAAAAAAAAGATCAGTATATCGGTACCCTCGCGTCGAGGTTCTCAACGATCTTTTCTGATTTGGGAATATAAATGTGGAGAATACCCAATTCGTACCGGGCGCTTAAAAATATGCAATCAGCATTTTGGGGCAAAATGATATGTCGTTTAAAATTGGCAGGTTCGTATTCGTGTTTCAATTGAGTGTTCATGCTATATTCACTGTTTTGCAACGCCACAATGAATAGAATATTTTTATCAATATTTAGAAAAATATCTTCTCTTTTTGATCCTGGTATGAAGACCTCAATTGTATAGCAGTCTTTTAATTCCTCCACATTTACAAGGGGCCTGGAAGCACTTTGCTGAGTTTGCAAACTCCTTAACAAAGCTTCGGTTTCAGGCATGTGTATGTATTCGCCGGGATAAACAGGATATTTGTTGGTGATAAAAGATTGCTTTTTCATGATTTAGATTTTGGGGGATTATAAAGTTACATAATTGGTCTTGCATATTTAACTTAAAGAAGAGTAATTTTTTTTAATACGAAAATCATTTTTGTTTCAGACATTTCAATAAGAGATGGGGTAAAAACGCGTGACATGTTTAAGTTTTGACGAGAAATATTTTATTGGCAGGAGAATGATTCCCAGCGTCCAGTCCATTCTACAACTTTGTTTGCAGTAATCCAAAGTAAGACAGGCGTGACTGATATATTTGCACATTTCCATAATCAGGCTAAAAATTAGGTCCGGACATATAAAATTATCTTTTCATCTGCCATACAGGTCACTCCATTATTACAGGAAATATAATTGAAGATATAAATAGGTGAATCGAAATACGCTTATTTAGGCGCCAGAGATGGTGCCTTTTTTATAACGATAGCCGGTGAAAACCTGTTAAGCCACAACGCTATTTTTTCGCTGCTGAATTTTCCAATATAAGATTCATAGGAACCTTTTGCTACTGCTTTCAATATTTGTTTTGCAGCCTCGGCTGGCGTGAGGCCAGACGCAATATTTTTAGATAGGCTTCCTAACGGTTTGCCGTCTTTGGTAACAGCATTCATAGAAACGTTGGTTTGGATATATCCCGGTGTTAGTATTGTTACTTTTATATTCATCGGCGAAACCTCTGCACGGAGGCAATCGAAATAACCATGTAAAGCATGTTTAGCCGCAGCATAGGCCGATCGCATCGGGGTTCCTATTTTACCCATTACACTACTCATCACTACAAAATGCCCGGACTTTCTTTCTTCAAAATGAGGTAGTAATGCTTTTGTTATAATTATATAACTGAAATAATCAAGCTCCATTACTTTTCTTTGGACGGCAATATCAGTTTCTATCACCAATGAGCGCTGTGAAATTCCGCCGTTGTGTACCATAACATCAATGTGTCCGAAACATGCAATGGCCTCCGAGGTTTTGCTTTCCAGCAACGATGTATCAAGCAAATCAAGCGGAAGGATTTTTACATTCTGAATATGAGTGCAGGAATTTCTCACTCTTTCCAATTCATCTCTACGCCGGCTTGACAAGATCAATTTAGCGCCTTCAGCAGAGAAGGCATAGGCTAAAGCTTCTCCGATTCCTGAAGAGGCGCCGGTGATCCAGATAATTTTATCTTTAAATTTATTATACATCTGTTTTTATTTAAATACAAAATACAAAAATCTTATTTTATTTTAAGTTCAACTTATGATTTTGAAAAGCCTGGTAAAAAGAATTTCCAAAAATTGCAAGTGCTTCAACTATAATTTCTTTAAGCATCCTTCCTGTTGATAAATGCCGGAATTTTTTATGTGAGCGTCTTTTTTCCGATCAGAAACTGCACGGCCGAACAGTTTTCAAAACCATGCTGGGCTCCTGCATCAAAGGCTATTTTTTCATTGATCGGTTTCCCGCTTTGTCATAAAATTATCTTCATATCTTCTTTAAAAAAAATCGGCGTAGAAAATGTACCTCATTCCCAATAAGAATAGCATATATAATCATCTGGAACAAAGTTTGAAGTTACCTTTACCTTTACCTTTGATAAATTTCTTAGATCTCACTTTGGAAATTTGCCGGTATATCCGGCTAATAACTATTATAAAGAATTATAACTTATGTTTTTAAAAAGGGCTAATGCGTCTAAAATTTTTTGGTTAGTCCGTTTCTTTACTTTTCTCCTTGTTTTTTCAATCATTTTTTTTTCTTCCAATGCTCAGACTATCGCCAAAGAAACTGATACCAGTGAATATTTAACGCTGAAGAACTGCATTGACTATGCGTTAATTCATCAGCCTGCGTTGAACCGTTCGTTGTTAGAGATCTCTATCGCTAAAGCTACTAACGCCATTAATCTTTCAGGTTTTTTCCCGCAGGTAAGCATTGAAGGAACGTTTACGCATTATATTGAATTACCAACAAGTTTTTTTTCGGATACCTCGGGCGCTTCGACGGCTCCTGTGAGGCAACGGGTTGGGGTTGTTAATACATTCACTCCGGAAATTTATGTATCGCAGGCCATCTTTAGTCCAAGTCTTATCTATGCGTTGAGAAGCGCTCCGCTATATGTAAAACAAGCGAACCAAATAACAGACAGTACCAAAATAGACGTAGTCGCCACCGTTAGTAAGGCTTTTTATAACCTGCTGCTTACTTTGGAACAGATCAATGTTTTAAGAGAAGATACGGTAATGCTCAGGCAAAGTGTTGAAGATACCTATCACCAGTATGTTGGCGGCATTGTGGATGAAACGGATAATGATCAGGCTATTATTACCTTGAACAACTCAAGGGCACAATTAAAGCAGGCAGATAACAACGTTATTCCGCAATATGCAACATTGAAACAGCTTATGGGTTACCCTCCGGAAAAGCAATTCAATGTAAGTTTCGATACATTGGAAATGATGAATGACATCCATTTTGATACCACACAGCATTCTACAATTTGACAAGCGGATTGAACTGCAATTGATAAATACAACCAGGCAATTGCAGCATCAAACGACCCGGTATTATCAATATTCCTTTTTACCAACCGTATCTGCTTTTTATGGTAGGACGTTTGAATATGAAAACAATACTTTCGGAAAACTCTTCAGCAACAGCTACCCTAACTCTTTAATTGGCATCTCACTCGATATGCCAATATTTACAGGGTTTGCCAGGATAAACAATCTGCAAAGATCAAAGTTGGAAGAAAGAGTAATAGACTGGAACGAGACCGAAGAGAAGTCGCAGATCTACACTGAATATACAACTGCGCTTGCGAATTATAAGAGTGACTTGTATAATCTCCAAACCTTGCAGGATAATGTAGCTCTTGCAGAAAAAGTAAACTTTATTGTAAACCTCCAGTACAAGCAGGGATTGGTGGCTTATCTGAATTTAATAACAGCACAAACAAATCTGATAACAGCACAAATAAATTATACAAACGCTTTATTCCAGGTACTTGCCAGCAAGATAGATCTGCAAAAAGCAATGGGCATTATTTCATATTAAATATTCAATAGTAAAAATTTTTTATATGGCGAGAATTCTGTTGATTACGGTTTTGATAAGTTGCCTTATTTTTCTTTCCTGTAAGGAAAAGAAGCAACCACCGCCTCTCCGAAAGGTGCCTGTAAATCTTGATACCGGTTGCTTCACAGCCATGTTACTTATTATGATCAATATCCTTCAACCACTCGAAGCGCTTAGCCAGGTAAACCTTGTTGCCGCAGGTGCAGGGTTATGTAACGGGAATCTTTTTTACAGAAGGAACCTAGTGTAAAAAAAGGACAAAAATTGTACGAGATCGATCAGCGGTTTATACAGTGATGCTTACGAACAGGCTGTTGCTAATCTTAAAGTGACGCAGGGTACGCTTAGAACAATCGCAACAGGATGCAGACCGGTATGTTTATCTTAATAAATATCATGCTGTTGCCAAACAATTGTATGATCATGCAATCATCACGCTGGATAATTCAAAGAATCCAGGTGACAGGCTTCTGAACAAACGGTGAAAACCGCAAAAACCAATCTTGGGTACTCCATTATCTATGCGCCTTTTGATGGTACTATTGGGTTTAGCCAGGTGAAATTTGGGAACCTGTTGTTGTTGGGCAAACGATACTGAATACCATTTCCACCAATGATCCGTTGCTGTTGATTTTTATATTAATGAAAAACTACTTGCCAAGTTTGAGAGGATGGAACAAGATAAAAATAATGACGCTGGATTCACTTTTTACTATTTTGTTGCCCAATAATATGCTATATCCTTATGTTGGAAAAATTTCTATTATAGACAGGGCGGTTGATCCGCAAACAGGAACGATAAGAGTTAGGCTGGTATTTCCCAATCCACATGAGCGATTAAAAGCAGGAATGAGTTGTGTTGTGCGGGTCCACAACCAGGATAGTTCGCCACAAATGATAATTCCCAACCGGGCAGTGGTAGAGCAGATGGGAGAATATTTTGTCTTTATCGTTAAAGATACTGTGATTCAACAGAGGGACTCGGCAAAGCGAAAGATGGCCATCTCATAAAAGCGAAACTGATAGCTGCCAACAAAGGTCCGCAATTGTTCGCTTTTGAAAAAAAGATCCAATTAGGCCGCACCATCGGCGCCAAATAATCGTGATTAAAGGGACTAACAGATGGAGAAAAAATAATTGTAGATGGCATTCAGCAATTGCATGACGGCGTTGCTGTAAATCCCGGGAAAGCGGCGAGCAGCCGCTAATGGATAGCAGCAGCGAAATGCCTCTGATAGCAGTGATGCCGAACAGCAATGATAAACGGGATAGCGTTAATTAGAATTATTTATATCTGACGAATAATAACACATGATAGCCAATACATTTATTAAACGCCCGGTGACGGCAATTGTCATTTCTGTTGTATTGGTAATTACGGGCATTGTAAGTATTCTTGTTTTGCCTATTGATCAATATCCTGATATCACTCCTCCTGTTGTACAGGTAAAAGGGCAGTTTACCGGCGCTGATGCGCAAACTGTGGAGCAAACCGTTGCAACGCCTGTTGAAGAACAGGTGAATGGCACACCCGGTATGGAATACATGCAAAGCAACAGCAGCAATAATGGGCAGATGACGATGAATGTAACGTTCCAACTGGGCACTAACATTGATGTAGCAGCGCTGGATGTACAAAACCGCGTTAGCATCGCTACTCCTTTACTGCCTTCAGTGGTTAGCCGCCTGGGGCTTACCGTTCGTGCAGTAAACCCGAGTATGCTGATGATGGTGGCTATTTATGCGCCAAAGGGAACACACAACATTACCTTCCTGGACAATTATACCAATATATTTATCCAGGATGCATTACTGCGCGTACCAGGCGTAGGAACCATCAGCAGGTTTACGGATGATTTCAGTATGCGCATCTGGATGAACCCTGATAAAATGGCTTCTTATAACCTAACGCCAACCGATGTTATCAATGCGCTGAACGCGCAAAATGTACAGGTAGCTGCAGGCACGGCAGGTGTTCCGCCGCAGGCATCAACGCAAACTTTTGAACTCGGGATCTTAGTAAACGGAAGATTAAGCACAGTTCCTCAATTTGAAAATATTATCGTAAAAACAATTCCTTCCACCGGTGAACTGGTTTACCTTAAAGATGTGGCAAGAGTAGAGCTCGGGAAAGTTTACTTTTTCCAGCAATTCTTTTGTTGATGGGCATCCGGCCTCTTACCTGCAGATTTACCAGGCGCCCGGAAGCAATGCTTTGCAGACCGCTAAAGGAATTTATGCCGAATTAGCTAAGCTCCAGCAAACTTTTCCTTCTGATGTGGAATACAGTGTTCCGTTTGAATCGGTTACCGTGGTAAAGGTGTCTATGAATGACGTAGTCGTTACTTTATTAAAAACATTGGGTCTGGTAGCGCTTGTGGTGTTTTCTGTTTTTGCAGAATTGGCGTTCAACACTGATACCGGTGCTGGCAATACCGGTATCCATCTTTGGTACATTTTGCTTCTTTATACCATTAGGTTTTACGATCAATACCTTAACCATGTTTGGTTTTGTGCTGGCAATAGGAATTGTAGTGGATGACGCAATTATTGTTGTAGAAGCCGTACAGCATTATATTGATGAAAAAGGCATGTCGGCCAAAGAAGGCACTTACCAGGCAATGAAAGATATATCCGCACCGGTCGTAGCGATTGCACTAATTCTTGCCGCTGTATTTGTGCCGGTTGGCTTTATACCGGGAATTGTAGGGCGTTTGTATCAGCAGTTCGCTATTACCATTGCCATATCGGTTATCATATCTGCTTTTATCGCGTTGTCGTTAACACCTGCGCTTTGCACGCCTGTTGTTAAAGCCAACGAAAGTAAAAAAAGAAGCAAAAGGCCTGAATAAGCTGTTTTTTAAATTTAATAACTGGTTTGACAGACTAACAGGTAAATATGCAAATGGGGTAAAAAAAAGTATCGACAAGTATCAAATTGATTATTATTTTGCTTGTATGTGTTTGTGCAGGCGCTTTTTTCTTATTCAGGCAAAAGCCGACAGGCTTTATCCCATCAGAAGATGACGGAAACTTGTATGTTACTTTTCAATTGCCGCCGGCATCTTCCACTGCGGCATCTGTTAGATGTTATGCAGCGCCTGATGAAAGTGATGCTCCCAACACCGGGTGTAGCGCATTATGCAGCCTTATCGGGTTTAAATGTAGTAACCAATGCAAGCAATTCCAATAACGGAACGATTTACTGCCAGCTATCGCCGTGGGACAAACGAAATAAGACAAGCGAGCGGGTGCCGGGTATCATTAATGTTATGCAAAAGCGTATAGCCGATGCCGGTATAAAAGATGCCAATGTAGAAGTAATACAGCCGTCGCCGCTGCCGGGTGTAGGTTCTACTGTTGGCTTCAGCATGCAGATAGAGCAACGCAGTACCAATGACAACCTGCAGGCTTTTGAAAAAGTTGTAAACAACTTTATTATCCGAAGCCAATAAAAACCCGTGCTATCAGTAACTCCTATACTTTTTTTACCGCACATACTCCTGATTATAATCTTACTGTTGACCGGGAAAAGTGCGAGAAACTGGGTGTGAATGTATGGAGATGTATTTACAATGATACAAGCTTTTATGGGCAGTTTATACATCAACGATTTTACTACCTATAACCGAACTTTTCATGTAGTAGTGCAGGCTGATACGGCTTATCGTACGCTAATATCAGACATGAATAAATACTATGTGCGCAACCAGAGCGGATAGTATGGTGCCGTTGGGCGCTGTTATCAGCTATAAGCCGACAGACGCAGCTCCGCTTATCTCCCACTTTAATATTTTCCGCTCTGCCGAAGTAGATGGCTCTTCTGCCAGCCGGGCTACAGCAGTACAGATGCGTTGTCGGCTTTGCAGGCATGTGGCCGCAAAAGTGTTGCCGCAGGGTTATACTTATGAATTTTCGGGATTAAGTTATGAGGAACTGAAGGCAGGCTCAACCACTATGTATATTTTCATGTTCTCCATAACATTTGTATTTCTTTTTCTTGCAGCATTGTATGAAAGCTGGTCGGTACCTTTTTCAGTATTGCTTGCGGTACCGATAGGCGCTTTTGGCGCCATACTTGCCTTGTTTCTTGTACCTTCGCCTAACGGACAATGTATATGCGCAGATCGGATTGATCACACTTATCGGCCTGGCGGCAAAAAATGCCATTCTTATTGTTGAGTTTGCCAAAGTACGGGTTGATCGCGGCGAAGAACTGATCAAATCCACACTTGAAGCGGTAAGCCTTCGTTTGCGGCCTATCATCATGACTTCAATGGCATTTATTTTGGGCGTGCTGCCACTTGGTTTTTGCAACCGGCGCAGGTGCGGTGGCCCGACAGAACAATTGGCTTTACTGTACTTGGCGGTATGCTGGCGGCTTCCACTATTGCCATTTTTATAGTGCCGGTGCTGTATGTGATCATCACACGTGTATCCTACGGTAAAGAGAAATTGGAATATCTGAAAGCTCATCACAATGAGCTGATGGAAAAAGCCAAAAAAGTGGAAGCACAAAATATCGACCCTGAACTGGAATTTGAATTGAGAAAATCACGTGACATGCATAAACGACAAAGCATGATTGCCAATACTTTTATAAAACGGCCGGTTACCGCTATTGTTATTTCACTTGTATTAATGATATCGGGATCATATGTCATTAATCAATCTCGCCGTTGACCAATATCCCAATATTTCGCCACCAAGTGTTTCTGTTTACGGCCAGCTATACAGGTGCTGATGCCCAAACTGTAGAGCAAACCGTTGCCACCCCTATCGAAGAACAGGTAAATGGTACGCCTGGCATGGAATACATGCAAAGCACCAGCACTAACAGTGGCAGCATAAGCATAAGTGTACTTTTAATATTGGCACCAATGTACAAATTGCCGCGCTAAATGTTCAAAACCGGGTGGGCATTGCCGCGCCCTCTTCTGCCATCGGTAGTAAGTAAGCTGGGATTAACTGTGCGCGCAAGTAACCCGGACATGCTGATGATGGTAGCAATTTATTCTCCCAAGGGATCGCATAATATTACTTTTCTTGATAATTATACCAATACCTTTATTGAAGATGCTATTTTGCGTGTGCCCGGTGTGGGCGATGTTAGCGCACGCACCGATAATTTCAGTATGCGGATATGGATGAATCCCGAAAAAATGGCATCCTACAACCTCACGCCGGCCGATATTTCGGCCGCGCTTAAATTCTCAAAATGTTTATGTAGCCGCAGGTTCTGTAGGCGCGCCGCCGCAGACTAACAACGCAAACTTTTGAAACTGGCATTCTGGTAAACGGTATGATTAACAAAGTGCCGGAATATGAAAATGTAATAATAAAAACTATTCCTGCTACGGGCGAAATTGTATATCTTAAAGGATGTTGCCCGGGATTGAGCTGGGGAAATTTACCTTTTCAAGCAATGCATTTGTGGATGGCAAACGATGTTCCACTGCTAATGGTTTTCCAATCTCCCGGAAGCAATGCGTTGCAAACTGCTGATAATGTTTATAACGAGCTTGAACCTAGCTAAAAAAATCTTTTCCGCCGGATGTTGATTATAAAGTTCCGTTTGAATCAGTAACCATCATCAGGGTTTCCATGCACGAAGTATTGGGCACTCTTATTAAAAGCACTTGCGCTGGTAGCCTTGGTGGTATTTTTGTTCCTTGCAAAACTGGCGCTCTACCATCATACCCATTGTGGCCATACCGGTATCCATTATTGGCACTTTTTGTTTTTTTATTCCGCTTGGCTTTACCATCAATACCCTAACCATGTTTGGCTTTGTGCTGGCCATCGGTATAGTCGTGGATGATGCCATTATTGTAGTTGAAGCCGTACAACATTATATTGATGAACAGCACATGTCGCCTAAAGAAGCAACCTACCAGGCCATGAAGGAAATATCAGCGCCGGTGGTTGCTATTGCGCTTATTCTTGCTTCTGTATTTGTGCCTGTCGGGTTTATACCGGGTATTGTTGGCCGGCTTGTACCAGCAGTTTGCCATCACTATTGCCATATCCGTTATTATTTCAGCTTTTGTTGCGTTATCACTTAACGCCCGCTCTTTGTACGTTTTGTTGAGGCCATCGCATCATCAGCTGAAAAATCTAAATTGGCTCGATAAGTTTTTTTATCGTTTAATACATGGTTTGATAAATTTACCGTAAGTATTCCAATGGTGTAAAAAGAAGCATCAAAGCATTCAAAGTTTATTGTCATTATATTGGTTTGTATTTGTGTGGGTGCATATCTGTTGTTTAAAAGTAAGCCATCCGGCTTTGTACCCTCTGAAGATGGCGGCAGGTTATATCATTACCTTCCATTGCCCGATGCCTCTGCAACGATCCAATCTGTAAATGTGATGGACAAAGCTGATGAAAATTGTTGGCATCACCCCAGGCATCATTGCATTATACGGCCGCTGTCCGGCTTTAATATTCTTAATGGCGGCGCCACTTCCAACAGCGGTACCATGTTTTGTATGCTTACGCCATGGGATGAGCGCACAACACCGAAGAAACAAGAGTGCCGGGATTATAGATGTGCTTAGAAAAAGAATAGCAAAAGCCGGTATAAAAAATGCTAATGTAGTAGTTATACAGCCACCGCCCATTCGCGGCATTGGTATGGCGGCAGGTTTTAGTATGCAGATTGAAGCAAGGCAACTCAACCGATGATATTCATGCTTTTGAAAAAGCCGTAAAGAAATTTGTCGCGGCAGCGCAAAAAAACCCGGCCACCTCTACCGCATTCTGTTATTTTTCCGCCCATACGCCAAGCTATGACCTTAACTGTTGACAGGGAAAAATGCGAAAAGCTGGGCGTAAATATCTCCGATGTATTTTCGACCATGCAGGCGTATATGGGCAGTTTGTTTGTTAATAATTTTACTTTGTATAACCGAACCTACCATGTGGTTATGCAGGCTGATACCGCTTATCGCGCACTTATTATCGGACATGAATAAATATTATGTGCGTAATCAGCGATAGCGAAATGGTGCCGTTAAGCACCCTGATTAACTTATAAGCCTTCTATTGCTGCCCCGCTTATCACGCACTTTAATATTTTTCGCTCAGCCGAAGTGATGGTTCTATTCCGCCGGGATATAGCAGCGGCCAAGTCATAGATGCGTTGAAAGAAGCTGGCCGCAAAACATTGCCGCGCGGATATACTTATGAATTTTCGGGACTTAGCTATGAGGAAATAAAGGCCGGCTCACTTACGATCTATATTTTCTTATTCTCAATCATTTTTGTCTTTCTTTTTCTGGCTGCATTGTACGAAAGCTGGTCGGTGCCGTTTTCTGTTTGCTGGCGGTGCCTATCAGCGCTTTTGGCGCTATACTGACTCTTACTATAGCATCCGGCACTTACTAATAATGTATATGCACAAATAGGGCTCATCACTCTTAATCGGCTTATCGGCAAAAAATGCCATTCTGATCGTTGAATTTGCCAAATTACGAGTAGACCGCGGCGAAGAACTTATTAAATCAACCATGGAAGCTGTCAGCTTGCGTCTACGGCCTATCGTTATGACGTCTATGGCATTTATTCTCGGAGTGTTGCCGTTGGTCTTTGCAACCGGCGCAGGCGCCGCTTCAAGAAATACGATTGGTGTAACCGTATTGGCGGCATGATCGCTTCTTCAACCATTTCCATTTTTATTGTTCCTGTTCTTTTTGTATTGTTTACGCGGTTATCTTATGGTAAAAAAGAACTGGCATGGCTGCAGGAGCATCATGACGAATTAATGGAAAAAGCCAAAAAGGTGGAAGAGCAAAATATTGATCCGGAACTTGAATATGATATTGCCCAGCAAAAAAAGAACATGAAGAGAGTAAGGAAAATATGAAAGGATAGAAAACTGTAGATAAAGATGGCCGGTTAAAATAAGTGGGAATCGTTCTAACATAAGCTCACAAAGGATTTGGCCGTCCTTGTTTAGGGTATGGTTTTGGATATAAAACGTAAATAAAATAATTTATGAAAGAAAAAGATAAAAAACAATTTGGCATCTGGCTGGATTCTCATCACGCAGTGATTACAGGCAAAACATCTCCTGACGAAAAAAATTTTTCAATCCTCGCCCATGTTGATAATGCGGGTGCAGATTTTAATACCAGTGAAAAAAATGCCCACAATGATGAAATAACACTACAACATAAATATTTCAAGGAAATACTCCGCCACATGCAGAATGCAGAAGAAGTGCACCTAACGGGAACGGGTACCCGCAGGAACAATTGATGCATTTTATGAAGGATACGCCACAGTTTAAGCAAACCATTACCACCGAAAGCACGGCAAACAAAATGAGCGATGAAAATCTTGTTGAATACATTGCCTCTCATTTTGACAAATTTCATGCAGAGGGTTGAGAATAAAACATTTTGTGTATTGGATAAAATGCAATTAATCATTGTCTGGAAAAAAGTCAACCCTGGTTGAAACGCACTCTTTTTTGACGTGAAAAAAAATATGCCGGTAATTTAAAGAACGTCAGGCGGGCGAACATTGGGGATATGCTGCTTTTGAGCCACAGTGGTGGGCAGGAGCTGCGGCATAATGAAGGCCGCTTTTTTAAACATCAAAAAATAAATTCGGTATTTTGTAAAACGCAGAGATAAAAATCCCGGTTGTTAAAATTATTTTATTTATTGCAAAAAGGGATCTGAACAACCATTCCTAATTTTCAAATTCCTGAATCGTTCTTCCTTTCTCAAGACGTTCTTTAAATCGTCCCTTTGTATAATCCTGAATCACGCGGTTCCAAAACTTGCGAGCGGGTGCATTTGTTTCCAGCTGATGCGCTAACCATTTACCTTTATATAAATCAAATACCTGTTGAGCTATCTTCATACCAATGCCTTTGCGCCGGTACATTTTCATTATAAAAAATTCCGCTATTGAAATAATTTCCCTGCGGAGTTCCCACAAATCTTACCAAAACAAGCCAATATAGTTTTTACCTTTCTTTATAATATATGGAAACCGTTGGTTGCCCTCTTTCCAGTATTATCAAGTTGGGGATAAGCTTTAAACATGCCATCGGCACCACGTCGGCGGCAACGAACTCTGTAAAATCATAAATATAAAATTGCATTAAATTTTTTATCACTTTGCCGTGCCCGCGTGACGCCGGAATAAGTTGTTCCTTCATTTCAAGTTGCAGATTTACGTATAATGGTGACCGTTATGATATTTTTTATTCCCGTAGATTAATTAAAATACACCAACCGTTTTGCGAATGACGTGTCAATTTAGGCGAAACGTTTCTCTTCCTGTATCTTTTCAATCAGAAGCTCCCAAATTTCGTCATCCACATCAATACTCATAATGGCATCAAAAAAGGTAATAGCGATATCACCTGGTGTAGTTTCAATTTATTTGACCCCTTTCGCAGGCGGCTTAAAATTCTTATTGGCTGTTCAATATTGCCAAAGTATTCGGATCTTTTACCCCTTTAAAGAATTTTTCTAAAACTAAACCGAATACCGTATCACTATCATGCACAGACGAAAATAAAGTCATCGACGACTGTAACTTTATATCATCCGGACTTCCGAAAACCGAATGCGCATTATTATTTTCAAGCTTGAGCAATTGCTGGCTAATGGTAACGAGCCTGATCCCCAAAATCGGGTGTTGAAGATACGCGGCAGCTTCGTCAATGTTTTTTATTGCATATAATTTTGATATGGCGCTGTGGCCCAGTCCGGTTATTTGAGGAAAGATAAACCACATCCAGTGGCTTCGTTTTCTGCCATTCCTGATTTCAGACAATGCAACCCCATAGAACTTTTCCTGTGCTTCAACAAATCTTTCTAAGTCATAGCTGGCCATCATGATTTTTTATGGTATGCTAATATAATGATAATGCCTAAAGAAACCGACCAATCTAATATGGCACTTTTTCAATAGTTACGAAGTAAATGCAGCAACCTCTTTAAAAAGCGTTTAGCCGCACGTTATGAAGCTTGTGTAATAAGAAAACGAAATCTCAATATATTTTATAACAGACATCATATACAAATTGCCGAAAAAAATCAGGATAATTATAAAGGTCCTTTAAGAAGTTTTACACATAGTTTTGTCACATTTGACCATGAGCTTTTGCAGTAAAATCAATGCTAGAATGATAAAAACGTATTTATCTTAAATATTGATTGTTAATTAAATGGTGATATTTTGACAAAAATTTTTTTCTGAAATGATATTTATTTAACAATTGTGTGTAAATTACACGTTAATTAAACATTAACACTTATTTTAATTACTTGATTATGAGAAAAAAACTTCTGCTCAGCAGCGTGTTTATCCTATCAGTTTTCCTGACATTTGCTCAATCACGAACCATTACAGGCACTGTCACATCAGATACGGGAAACCCGTTAGCTGATGCTTCTGTAATAGTTGTTGGACAAAAAACAGGCGTGAGAACAGACGCCAGTGGAAACTTTACTATTAATGTTCCCGACAGAGCCCACGTTCTCCAGATAAGCTATGTAGGTTCTGAGACTCAGAGAGTCGATGTAGCAGACCTTTCTTCAGTGAAGGTAACGCTCAAAACTTCATCAACTTCATTGGCAGACGTAATAGTTCAGGTTGGTTATGGCTCTGCCAGGAAAAAGGACCTTACAGGTGCTGTGAGTTCAATCAGCGCTAAAGATTTTAACCAGGGAGTTATCAATTCGCCTGATCAATTGCTACAGAATAAGATACCCGGACTTGAAGTTACCAATGCTACCGGTCAGCCCGGAGCTTCTACAACTATTCAGATCAGGGGTACGTCTTCTATCCGTGCCAATAACGATCCACTCTATGTTGTAGATGGCGTTCCGCTGGATGGTGGCGTAGCAATTCCTGGCATTTCCACTAGTGCTTTTGGAAACATACAAGGTTCTGATCCTCTTTTATTCATCGATCCTAATACTATTCAGCAGATCGATATTCAAAAGGATGCATCAGGAACCGCTATTTATGGTTCGAGAGGTGCGAACGGTGTGGTTTTTATCACAACTAGAAAAGGAGGTTCCGGTCCGATGAAAATAGACGTGGGCGTTAATTTCGGAGATTATGCTGGTTATATGAAAAAATATGAAGTATTGGATCATAGTCAGTATCTTTCTGCACTTACTAAATACAATGAGCCTTCCACTTTAAATTATGGTTCGAACGTAAATGCCCTAAATGCAATCACGCAGAATAAAATTCTGCAGAACTATTCCGTTGCTTTCAGCGGTGGAAATGAATATGGTAAGTTCCGGGCTGCCTTTCTTGCTTCTGACCAACCGGGCTTTTTAAAATTTTCCGGCTTAAAGAAATATATAGGTACCTTTAATGGTCAATATTCATTTTTAGACAGCAGGTTAAATATGGAGTTTGGACTTATTGCCGGGAATGTAGTAGAGGATCAAACTGCTGCCTCCAATACAGCAGGTTCTACAGGTAATGTGATCTCATCCGCATTAAGCTGGAATCCAACGCAGCCCTTGAAAAATGATAGTGGTTTCGTATTTCCTTCCAACGGGTCAGGTAATCCTTTGGCATTTATGAATGCCTATAGTGATCACGCTACCTTAACCGCAGTATTGGCTCATGTTTCCGCTGCATACAAAATACTTCCTAATTTGGAATATAAAATGTTATATGGTATTAATTATGAAACGGGTAACGTTATGTTAATATTGCGGGCTGGCTTCCAGGGTTCCCCAGTGTTTCCGGTCTTGGCGTAGGCGCTATCGCAAATGCCATGTTGACTTCTTATGTTATTGATCATACTTTAAATTATACTGCTCACCTTACGAGTAAAGTTAATTTAGAAGCGTTAGCCGGATATGAATACTTTACTACTAAATATTCAGGTGGTGGTACGTCTGCAAGTGGTTTCAACACCAATCTTACCTATGCTTCAAGGATTAATATTCCTTACACCAGCATTTTCCAGGATGCACAAACTCAACAACCCTATTCTACCTATGTAAATCCTTCCGCTGATCTGCAGTCTTTATTTGGACGCCTGACCTTAAATTTTAACGACAAATTTATAGTGACAGGTACTATTAGGGATGACGGATCCAGCAAGTTTGGTAGCAATAACCGCCATGGATACTTTCCTTCGGGCGCTGTTAAATGGAACCTCAGTAATGAAAGCTTTATGCAGGGAAGCAGGGTATTCTCTAATTTGGGATTACGCGCTTCTTATGGTATCACCGGCAACCAGGAGTTCCCTGCTGGTGCTTCGCAGGAACAGTTTGGCTTAACATCTTTCAATACCTTCCCACAACAGGTAAACGGAAATCCGGATCTGAAATGGGAACAAACAGCACAGCTAGATGTTGGAGTTGATTTCGGTCTTGGAAAAGGAAAAGTTTCCGGATCTATTGACTATTACCGCAAAAACACATCTGATATCTTATTTCAGACTACCGCTATTCAGCCAGCGCCAAGCTCTATCTCCTACATTAATTTGCCAGGTGCGCACAATTATAACGAAGGTGTTGAAGTTGGTTTAGCCGCCACAGTGATCTCCAATAAAATGATCACATGGGAAGTTGCAGGTTCTTTTGCATATAATCATAATATTGTTAAAAACTTTGTTGATCCTAATACAAAGCTTGCACTTGTAATACCAACGGCTACGATAAGCGGACAAGGTGTTTCCAATACGTTAGCTGAAGTATTTACTAACAATGAACCCGTAGCTGAATATTATCTAAAAAAGTTCGGCGGGTTTGATCAAAATGGCAACCAGATAATTGCAGCTAATCCAACTTTTGCAGGCAATCCCAATCCTACTGTAATAGCCGGTTTTAGTACTACTTTGCGGTATTCAAAAGTATCCCTGACAGTAAATATGGGCGGTTCCTTTGGTTACCTGATCTATAACAACACTGCTACGAACATTACCAATATTTCGGGTATTGCACAAGGCAGAAATATTGATGTTGCAGCGTTCAAGTCAGCAGAGATGCCGACGAGTGCTGTGGGTGCTTCTACGAGATTCCTTGAAAATGGTAATTACTGGAAATTGCGTAATGCAAGAATCGCTTATAATATCGGTAACGCCGGTAAGTACATTAAGAATCTTTCCGCATTTGTTAGCGGAAACAACTTATTCGTAATTACTAAATTTACAGGCTTTGATCCGGAAGTAAACCAGGACGTTAGTAGCAACGGCTATCCATCACGGTCTATCTCTTACATTCCTTATCCAACAGCCAGGTCTATTACCGTTGGTTTAAACTTTTCTTTATAATTAATAAACTTTTTTGAATATGTTACAATATAAAAAAATAACGAAGATTGCTGTAGCGGCTTTGGCAATCGGGGTAATGTCCGGCTGTACAAAGCTGAATGAAAAGCTCAACAGTTCCTTTACCAATGGCGATGTAACGTCATCGTTCGGCGCAGCAGCGCCCAGCTTGTATTGGGCGCAGCTTATGCGGATCTGACTTTCCTTGCCGGGCAGGATGAACTTTTTTCGCTTGAAGAAAATACTGCTGATGAGTCGCTGGTTCCAACAAGGGCCGGAGACTGGGACGATAATGGGGTATGGCGGGTACTTCATGCCCACACATGGAATGCGGATCATGCACAGATATTGAATGTGTTCAACAATTTCAATAAGCTAAATTTTGATGCAACGAATGTGTTGAATTTTAAACCCAGTCCCAGCCAGGCTGCGCAAGCCAGGTTGCTAAGGGCATTCGCATTGTATTATTTACAGGAATTGTATGGCCAGTATCCTTTCAGAAATCCAGGAGACAATTTGCTTCTTGCCCCTGTGGTAAAAACAGGAGCAGATGGTGTAAACTTTATCATCAGCGAAATTACTGCAGCGCTACCTGATTTACCTGCTGCCGGGGACCCTACCATTATGAACCAGGATATAGCTAATACTTTATTAATGCACGTGTTACTGCAAAAAGGTACCCTCATCAGCAGGGCTGCACCTACATTTGATCCTGCAGATATGGCACAAGTGGTAAGTATTGGTACGGCAATCATGACCAGCGGAAGATACTCTTACCAGGCAAATTATTTTGATAATTTCTCACCTAATAATCATAGCGGATCAGAAGCAATCTGGTTGTATCCTAATACTGGGGGTGTGAGTACGAAGCATGCGGCTACAGAAGACTTTTGGAACATGACCTTGCATTATAATAGTTATGATAAGGATGCACCAAACGCTGGTTGGAATGGATTCTCAACTATTTCTGATTTCTATAACAGTTTTGGCGCGACCACAGGCGACTTCAGATGCGAACAGGGTGGGCGGATTCTTCACAGGAGTTAGCAATCTTAACAATCCTGATACGGCTCTTGACCAACGCCTTGGAGGCAGGGCATCCAGCAATTTGACTTCAACAAACACCTCCGGTATCAGGCCGGGTTTTTTGATTGGTCAACAATACAATGAAGCACGGAGTGGCCGAAAAAGACAGGAAAGGCAACCCTCTGGCTTTCGACCCGGCTATTTCTCCTGATATGAAAGAGTTAGGCGCTAATCTTGAGCTAACAGGCATCAGGGTGGTAAAGTACGCTCCTGATTATAACTTTTATGGCGGCCCGGCAAATAATGACCAGGTGCTTATGAGATACCCGGACGTAGTATTAATGGTAGCTGAAGCAAAATTGAGAATCAATGCGGGGGATGCTACTGTATTGCCAATGGTAAATGCATTAAGAACAGTAAGAGGCGCAGCTCCACTTCCATCTTTGACATTGGTAAATACATCAAATATTTACGATCAGAATACTTTATTGGCAGAAAGAGGAAGAGAGTTCTATTGGGAAATGTCTCGCAGGACTGACCTTCAAAGATTTGGTGTTTACAACGTTTTATGGCAATATAAACCATCAGACGCTCCTACATATTTATTGTTCCCTATTCCAAACCAGGCTTTGGCAGCAAATCCGAACTTAAAACAGAATCCTGGTTATTAATCATCTAATACTCAGTTTTATCGATAAAAATTAAAAGGCCGTTAGCGGCCTTTTAATTTTATAAAAAGTTCTTAAAATAGTATTAAATTTTTTCTATCTAATATAAATATTGCTTTCAAATGTAAAAGCAGGCTGCGTTCTTAAAAAAGTCTTCTATATTGATTTATTACCTTTATCACTCAAATCTTTTAGATCAGTACCTGCTCTTATAATTTTTTTTTGAATAATGAAATTTCTAAAGCTCAGTGCAAGTTGTCTTTTATTGCTATTTTTTTCATGTAACAAAAAAGCTCCGAAGCCTCTTTTTGAACTGATGGAAAATACCGGGATAGACTTTAATAATAAAGTGGTTGATGGTAAAATAGAAAACAGTTTTCTTTTTCGAAATTTTTATAACGGCGGCGGCGTAGCTATCGGCGATATTAATAATGATGGTCTGCCGGATGTGTTTTTAACTTCCAACCAGGGGGAAAATAAGTTATACCTTAATAAAGGAAATTTCAAATTTGAGGATATATCCGCGAAAGCCGGCTTGAAGCAGGATAGTATGTGGAGTACGGGAGTAACGTTTGTTGACATCAATGGCGACGGGTGGCTCGATATTTATGTTTGTAATTCCGGCCACATGGAAAGCGGTAACAGGAGAAACAAACTTTATATCAATAACCACGATAATACCTTTACGGAAGAAGCGCATAAATACGGGCTGGATATTTCAGCTTACACTACACAGGTGTCTTTTTTTGATTATGATATGGATGGGGACCTGGATTGTTTCATGATCAATAACAGCCCCATGCCGATCAATACCTTAAATAATGCCAACAGGCGCGATCTGCCGGATTCTCTGTGGCCCGTGGCGCCTTTTCTTAAAGGGCGGCGGCGATCATCTTTATAGAAATGATAATGGCCATTTTACAGAAGTTACTCAATCGGCGGGCATTCACGGAAGCCTTATAAGTTTTGGGTTGGGTGTAAGCATTGGCGATTTTAATAATGACGGTTACCCGGATATTTATGTTGGTAACGATTCCTACGAAAAAGATTATATGTATATCAACCAGAAGAATGGAACTTTTAAGGATGAACTGGAAGATAGAATTCAAAGCATTAGCATGTCTTCAATGGGAACTGATGTCGGCGACCTTAACAATGATGGCTATCCTGAGATTTTCACCACAGATATGTTGCCTGGCGATGATTACCGGCTAAAAACCCTGGGCTCTTTTGATAATATTGATTTTTATAACAATAAAGTCAAGTCAGGTTTTTATCACCAGTTTATGAAAAACTGCCTCCAGATGAACAACCAGAACGGGACGTTTTCTGAAATTGGAAATTATAGCGGAGTGTCGGCGACCGACTGGACGTGGGGCAATTTAATCTTTGATGCAGATAATGACGGCTTAAGCGATATCTATGTTTGTAACGGTGTAAATAAAGATGTAACGAATCTTGACTTCATGGATTTTTTTGCGAACGATGTTATTCAAAAAATGGTGCTAACCGGCCAAAAGGAGAGCGTAGATAAGGTTTTGGAACATATTCCGGTAAATCCGCTCCCCAATAAAGCTTTTAAAAATATGGGTAATTTTAAATTCCAGGATGTAGGTGCATTATGGGGTTTCACGCAGCCATCGTTTTCTAACGGTGCCGCCTATGCGGATCTGAATGGCGATGGTGCACTTGACCTCATCGTAAATAATGTAAATTCAAAAGCTTTCGTTTACAAAAACAATGCGAGGGAACTTAATAAAAATAATTTCCTTGGTATCTTTTTAAAAGGCAAAGGCAAAAATACTTTTGCCGTTGGCAGCGAAATTAAATTATATGTCGGCAACCAGATTTTGAGCAGGAGCGTGATCCCGGCAAGAGGATTTCAGTCATCAGTGGACTACAAACAGATTATCGGGCTGGGACTGGCGGCTAAAGTGGATTCGATGTACATCAGTTGGCCGGACCGAACTTTCTCCCGCTTTATCAATCTTCCCGTCGATACCGTTTTGGTTATTGACCAGGCACGTGAACAGAATTTTTCCCCGGATACCATTTCAAGAATTTTGCCACCGCCATTATTGACACCTGAAAAAAGTGTCTTTGACAAACACAATGAAAATGACTACAACGATTTTTATTATGAAAGAAACCTGCCGGAAATTTTATCAAGGGAAGGCCCTAAGGCTGCGGTCGGTGATGTGAACGGGGACGGCCTGCCCGATATTTATATTGGCGGAGCAGCAGGCCAGGCGGGGCAGCTATACCTGCAAACCAAATCGGGTGGCTATGTGAAAAAAGAAGAAAAAGTATTTGATGATTATGCAGATTTTGAAGATGTAGCTGTTTTATTTTTTGATTGTGATAATGATGGCGATTTGGATCTGTTGGTATGTCCCGGCGGCAATAGTTTCCCGGCAATAAGTAAGGAGATGCAATTGCGACTCTATAAAAATGACGGCAAGGGAAATTTTACGCTCGATCCATCTGCATTTCCTAATAATGCAGTAAATATTTCAGTAGCCATACCTTATGATTTTGATGGCGATGGCGATCTTGATCTGTTCGTTGGCGGACGCGATGTTCCTCAAAATTATGGCCTTGCACCCGAAAGTTATGTTTTCGTAAATGATGGCAAAGGTCATTTTACTGATATGGCTAAAACAAAAAATCCTGATATTTCTTCCATCGGGATGGTGACTTGTGCGGAATGGGCAGATGTGGTTGGAGATAAAAGGAAAGAACTTATCATTGCCGGAGAGTGGATGTCGCCAAAAATATTTTCTTACAACGGAGATCATTTTATAGAAATAAAAACAAATCTTGATAGCTTGTACGGATGGTGGCAATCCATGTCAATAGGCGATTTCAATGGCGACGGTCTGCAGGATATTGTACTGGGCAATATAGGCGAAAATTTCTACCTGCGC
This sequence comes from uncultured Chitinophagaceae bacterium, assembly GCA_963823305.1. GTDB lineage: Bacteria > Bacteroidota > Bacteroidia > Chitinophagales > Chitinophagaceae > Ginsengibacter. The sequence goes on along the minus strand of CAWGLC010000003.1, from coordinate 287,649 downwards.
CCTGATTTGCAGGATCCTGTAAAACTATGGATCAATGATTTTAATAACAATGGCACACTTGATAAAATCCTGACCAGGACAGTAGATGGGGAAGATAAACCCGTATTTCTGAAACACGAAATACAGGCGCAGATACCATCCCTGAAAAAGCAAAACCTGAAGCATGCCGAATATGCTACGAAAACCATGAAGGAATTGTTTCCGGAAGATGTTTTAAGCAAATGCCTCGTCAAAGAATTTAATTACGGATCATCTATTATTGCGATAAATAAGGGTAACGGGCAGTTTGAAATTCAAAAGCTTCCCCCAATGGCCCAGATCTCATGTATCAACGCAATGCAGCAGGTGGACATAGATCATGACGGATTTCCTGACCTGGTTTTAGGCGGAAATAAGTATGGCTTTCCACCGCAATTTGGGCGGCTTGATGCAAGTTACGGCGATGTGCTTATCAATAACCACAAAGGTGGCTTCACCAGGCTAAATGCCAATCAATCAGGATTGGAAATCCGGGGTGAAGTAAGAGATATTCAGCAAATTTCTTCGCGTAGCAATACTTATTTATTATTTCTTATAAATAATGAATATCCCGCCTTGTATGAAGTAAATCAAAGAGCTAAAAAGTTGTGGAATTATTCCAATTAAAAAATACCGGGCGCAGAAATAAATTTATGACCAATAGAAACAAAAAATACCTCAATACCGGATTGGCTTTTTTTTCATTGCTACTGTTTTTATCATGCGATCATAAAACCGCACAGCCGGTCATTTTCCAGGTTCTCGATCATAACAAAACAGGTCTCGATTTTAGTAACGTGCTACATCCTACCAAAGATTTTAATGTTTTTAAGTACATGTATTTTTATAATGGTTCCGGGGTAGGGGCAGGTGACTTTAATAATGATGGGAAAATAGATTTATTTTTTTCGTCCAACCAGGGCAAAAATAAAATGTACCTGAACGAGGGAAAATTGAAATTTAAAGATGTTACTGATGAGGCAGAAATTCCTGAAGATGGTGCATGGTCAACGGGAGTATCTGTTGTGGATATTAACAATGACGGCTTGTTGGACATCTACATTTGCCGCGTTGGCAATTATGAAACATTGCACAGTAAAAATCAATTATTGATCTGCCAGGGTATTGATAAAAATGGCGTGCCACATTATAAAGATGAAGCACATGAATATGGCCTGGATTTTTCGGGATTTAGTACCCAGGCGGTATTTTTTGATTATGATGGCGATGGAGATCTCGATATGTTTTTATTGAATCATTCTGTTCATCAAAACGGAACATTTGCCCCACGCGATGTTTTCCTCGGAACATATAATGCGCTTTCCGGTGACCGGATGTACCGAAATGATGGTAACAATAAATTTACAGATGTAACCAGGGAGTGCGGTATAAACAGTTCTGCAATAAGTTACGGGCTCGGCATCGCTGCTTCTGATATAGACCTTGATGGCTGGCCTGATCTGTATGTTGGCAATGATTTCCATGAAAATGACTACTTGTATATTAATCAGCACAACGGTAAATTCAAAGAAGATCTTACTAACAGGATAATGCACACGAGCCAGTTTTCTATGGGCGTAGATGTTGCGGATATAAATAATGATGCTTACCCGGATATTATTTCTATGGATATGTTGCCTTCTGATCCGCGTATACTAAAAAGCTCTTTGGGTGAAGATGAATACAACACTTTTTACATGAAGATTGGTTATGGATATAATTATCAGTACACAAGAAATAATCTCCAGCTTAACAGGAGAAATGGAATGTTTAGTGAAATAGGGCTTGTACTCCGGGGTTGCCGCTACTGATTGGTCTTGGTCTCCGCTGTGGATGGATTTCGATAACGATGGCTTAAAAGATCTTTTTATATCAAACGGTATTCCCAAGCGGCTAAATGACATGGATTATGTGAATTACATTTCTGATGATGAGATACAACAAAAATTAAAAAATAATTTTACAGATGATAAGGACCTTGGACTTATTAATAAATTTCCGGAAATAAAATTGCCTAATAAATTTTTTAAGAATGAAGGTGACGCCAAATTTGAAGATGTGGGAAATGAGATTGGCGGGGCAGTACCTACATTCTCTAACGGTGCCATATACGCAGATTTGGATAATGACGGCGACCTGGATGTAATTGTGAACAATCTTGAGGATCCTGTTTTACTGTACGAAAACAAAAGTAATGATCTAAAGACCCGACCTTATATCGATATAAAACTTAAAGGTTCTTCCAAAAATATAAATGCGCTTGGTGCCAAAGTGATTTTATATGACAGCGGCGAAATACGAACCTATGAAAATTTTCCCGTAAGGGGCTTTCAATCAAGCATGCAAATTCCTATGCACATTGGATTGTATAAAACAAAAGTTGATTCTATGCTCCTTGTATGGCCTGATAATACTTACGAAGCAGTGCCATGGAAAAACGCAATTTCTACTCAAATAAAAATGGAATATAAGCCCGGCCTTCCAAAATTTGATTATGCGGCATTGAGAGATCATTGGAAAAATCCGACACGCCCAATGGTTGATATAACCAAAGACGTGAACCTCAGCTTTAAGCATGTTGAAAACCCTTTTAATGAATTTGACAGGGAGCCATTGATCCCTTTCATGGTATCCAGGGAAGGGCCGGCTCTGGCAGTAGGCGATGCTAACGGTGATGGGTTAGACGATGTTTTTATCGGTTCGTCAAAAGGAAATAAAAGCGCTATATTTTTTCAAGCGGCCAAATGGCAAATTCGAAAAATCCGATCAACCTGAATTAGATAACGATAGCACTTACGAAGATGTGGATGCAACCTGGGTAGATGTAAACAATGATGGCAGAACAGATCTTGTAATTGCGTCTGGCGGTAATGAATATTATGGAAACGATCAAATTTCAACAACCACGGCTGTATTTAAACGACGGGCATGAACATTTTACAAAGCTGGATCATGCATTCGACAATATTTATCTTACGGCATCGTGTGTCGTACCTTATGATTTTAACGGCGATGGGTATGTTGATTTATTTATCGGCGGCAGGGCAGTCCCGTGGGAATATGGCCAGGTTCCCCGGTCTTATTTATTGGAAAATGATAAGCACGGACACTTTAAAGATGTGACGTCTCAATACAGCAGTGAGCTTGCCAACGTTGGATTTGTAAGAAGTGCATTGTGGTACGATGTAAATAACGATGGAAAAAAGGATTTGATCATTTGCCCGGAATGGGGAGGTATTACTGTATTTATAAATGAAAATGGAAGCTTTAAAAAACAAATGCTTACTGATAAAAAGGGCTGGTGGAATTTTGTGCTTCCGGTGGATTTGGATAATAACGGGCATACTGATTTTATAGCCGGCAACGAAGGACTTAATAACCGCCTGACAGCTTCTGATAAAGAACCTGTGCGCTTGTACTTTAATGACTTTGACGACAACGGTAAAAAGGAGCAATTATTAACCTATTATCTTGATGGCCGCGAAATTCCTTTTGCCAATAAAGATGAATTACAAAAACAAATACCGGTGATTAAAAAGAGATTTTTATACGCGGCTGATTTTGCAAAAGCCCGTTTAGATGAAATTTTTTCTGAGGATAAATTGAAAAATTCGGACATTTTAACTGCTAATTATTTTTCCAATTCAGTTCTGTTAAACAAAGGGGGTTTGAATTTTACAACACAGGCTTTACCGTGGCTTGCGCAATTGAGTCCATTGAAAGACGCAGTAGTTGTAGATGCCAATGGTGACAGCCTTCCCGATATATTGTTAGTGGGTAATTTCTATGATAATAATATTCAAATGGGCAGGAATGATGCGGACTTTGGAACTATCCTTATAAATAAAGGAAAGGGTAAGTTCGTGTGCGAAAATATAAATGGTCTCGCAATCAAAGGACAGGTAAAGCACATTAAAAAAATAATGATCGGTAAGGAGCAGGCATATATTCTCGCAAGAAATAACGACAGCGTGATGGTTATAAAATTTGCCGCGAAAAAATAATTAAAATACCGGGTAATAAATTTTAGTGATCCACCTGGATGTATCAGCTTGCTGAAGCCGGTTAGTAATTAACGACTGAAAAGGTATTGCCGGCGACGACAAGCGATAATCCGACATATAAGTCGCGAGGTGTTTCAACGCCGCGTTTGCCGTGTAAATGCCGCCTTTCACTTCGGCCACAAGAATACTTCCCGGAACCATTCTTTTTATTAGGTAAGTCGCATTGCCATCGATTACTTTATTTACCGGTATTGCTAACTGTATTTTAAACAGGCCGCTGTCCTGCCTGATGTGCAACATGGGAGGATTTGTTTGTTCGGCATGTGAGCGGTAAGATAATTTTGAATCCCGCTGTAGATGGCTATAAATTTTTTCGGTTGATGGATACTCTTCTGATGAAAAGTTAGTGGTGACCAATATCGTATCCGTTACTATTGTTCTGTCAATATGTATTCCATACACCTTATCAGGGTTGTTAAGAAAAGCTTTCATGCTTTTCAGGATGTCACTTAAATTACTATTTACTTTTTTCGCTTCCTGGTAGGCGCGGATTCTGCTCAGCGGATTGTTAGTGGCTTCTATTGCATATTTCCATTCTACATTAACCGTATCAAGACTTATAGCGAGGAAAAATATTGTGCTGTTAAATGATAATTCGTTGTTCATTGCCTGGATGTCAATGGCATTATATTTTTTTTCAGTGATCAGGTATTCATAACCGTTATATTTAAATATTTTTTTTCCGGTAACACTGTTTTGGTCAATAGTTCCCGGCCACCATTTCGACCAATTATTATCATTCATCAAATAGCGGTTAACCGAATTGATGTTACAATTGAATTGTGTAACATTAGATCTTATCAGTTCTTTTGGAAAGAAAATATAAGCTGACGTTATCAATAGCCCGATAATAACAACTGAAATAAAAAACCATTTTTTCATACAAAATTTTAAAATCGCTGCAAAGTAATTAATCATAATTTAAACCTGCTAAAATCTTGTATAACTAATTCTTAAAATCATTTTTTAATATTAAGCATTTGCATTTTTTATTAAGTCAAATACTTTAATTTACGGTGTAACTGCTAAGGCAAAAACAATTATAATTATGAAAAAAATATTTTGTTGTATTCTAATTTCATTCTCCTTTTTCTTTGCTTTCACGCAAAAGACCGATACCTGGAAAATTGTTGCTGATAAAATTGATCCAAACAATTATTATGGCGAAACCGTTGCCAATGGCGTTATCGGCATTGTTTCCTCGGCAGTGCCATTGCAATGCAAAGACGTTGTGTTAAACGGAGCATATGATGATTATGGACGCGGAAGAGTAAGCAATTTTTTAAAGAGTTTTAACCTGGTTAATATGAATCTTGATGTAGATGGCCACCGCATTGGCGCACCTGATGCAACAAATATGCGCCAGGTTCTTGATATGCGTCACGCAAGCCTCACTACTACTTTTGATTACGTGGACAAGGCAATTGTTTCATACACCTATTATGCGTTACGCAATCTGCCTTACACCGTTTTGGTAGATGTAACTATAACGGCAAAAAAAGATATTGAAATAATTCCTGCAAGCGTAATGGAAGCTCCGGATGAATTGAGAGATGTTCAAAATTATTATAACCAAATTGACAGGCCTCACGTAACCTTAAGCCTGCTATCATCTGTTGCAAAAAGTCCTACGGGTAAACTAACGCTTGCTTCGTCAACAACATTTTTATTTGATGAGCCTCATGGTTCAGAACCGGCTTTGATTCACGAAATGTGGGACAATAATATGCATCTTGCAAAATTTAAAAAGAATTTAAAAGCAGGCACTACTTATCATTTTGCGATTGCGGGCGCGTCTATCACAACGGCGCAACACGATGATCCTTTAAATGAGGCTGAGCGTTATGTTATTTATGCTAAGCTGCAGGGCACGCAAAATCTCATTCAATTTCATAATGCAGCATGGGATGAATTATGGAAAAGTGATATCATCATTAACGGCGATGATGCCAGCCAGCGTGATGTCCATTCAGCCATGTATCATTTGTATTCTTTTGTAAGAGCGGGCACTGCGTATAGCCCTTCGCCAATGGGATTGAGCGGCCTTGGCTATAATGGTCATGTATTTTGGGATGCAGAGCTTTGGATGTTTCCGGCGATACTTGTACTGCACCCGGAGATGGCAAAAAGTATGATGGAGTATCGGTTTGAAAGATTAAAAGAAGCGAAGCATAATGCTTTTGCTCATGGCTTTAAAGGCGCTATGTATCCATGGGAAAGTGCAGCTACGGGTAATGAAGAAACGCCGGTCTGGGCCTTGAGCGGACCTTTTGAACATCACATTACCGCAGATGTAGCGATCGCTGCATGGAATTATTATGCAGTGACGCAGGATACATCCTGGCTTAGAGAAAAAGGTTTTCCAATGATAAAAGAATGTGCTGATTTTTGGGTAAGCCGCGTAGAAAGAAACGGGCCGGGACATTATGATATTAAAAATGTGGTTGCTGCAGATGAATGGGCGGAAAACGTTGACAATAATGCCTTTACTAACGCTGCCGCCAAAGCGAACTTAAAATATGCAGTAATGGCTGCAAATATTTTACATGAACCTGTTGACACCGATTGGGCGAATGTTGAAAAAAATATTCCCATTTTAAAATTAAGTAATGGTGTTACTTCTGAATTTGAAGGATATCATGGTGAAAAAATCAAGCAGGCTGATGTGAATCTTTTAGCCTATCCTTTGAATGAAATTAAATGATGCGCAGCAAATAAAAAAAGACCTTGAATATTATGAAGGAAGGATAGGAGAAGGATCTCCTGCAATGACACATTCAATTTTTGCATTGCTTATATGCAAGGCTCGGGGAGCCGGAAAAAGCATGGAATGCTTTTGAGACATCTATCATTCCAAATAAAAAAGAGCCTTTTGGCGTGATTGCCGAAACCGCCGGAGGAACCAATCCTTATTTTGCCACCGGTGCCGGTGGATATTTACAAAGTGTGTTAATGGGTTTCGGCGGTTTGCAAATTACACCCACGGGTATTATTCAACTAAAAACCTCTTTGCCGAAACAATGGAAATCACTAACGTTAACGGGTATTGGAAAAGATAACAAAACGTATTCGGTACAATGATCACCGAACAAATAAGCCTAACCATAAGAAAATTTATATTTATCAAATCGGATTTGGCCCAAGTTGGTTTTCTCCTTTCTCCAAATTTAAAATATTACAACAACGGCGGTGGTGGGCTTCGTTAAGTGGAGGGACTATGTTTTCAGGAACACCAACAACTGTAAACGCAAATCAGTTCAGTATATTAATTTTCTTAGTTTCAGTTCTGTTTATTATTTCCTTTAAATAAGTTTACTATTAAAGATAATAAAATCATTTCTCCAATTATTATCGAGGGTATAATCCATAAAAGAAGATACTTTGATATTTTAGGATGCAAATAAAAATAGATAAAAAATGAAAATGATTATTATTGTAATTAACATTGATTTTTTTCCAGTTGCACCATTCTTAAAATATGCCATTATGCATTCATATAGCCAAAATGTAAAAACAAAAACAAATATCCAAAATACTATTTGCACCATTTAAACTAAATTTCAACGTAGCCTAAATTAACTTCATCTCCTTAAAGTAATCTGCCATGATCATTTCAGAATGACTTAATCATTCCATTACCTTTCTTTAATAAAATAGCGTCAACCTTATTGATAATCATATCTGATTCATCTGACACCGAAACAGCAATACAGTAAGGAATTTGTCCTCGTTTATATAATGTAATATCGTTTCTTATCGAAATAAACTTTTCATTATTAACATAACCTATCAATGATTCCCAGTCGTTTTCTATTAGGTATAAATTAGCAGCTCTCATTATGTCTATTTATTTGGTCTATTAAAAAAGTTCCAAAACTCGTAAAAAAGCAGTTTATTTTTTAGCATCTTTTAGAAACAAAAATTTGCACAAGTGACGCACAACACAATATTACTCGAAAGCCAACCGACTTTCTAAATTTTATCTTCTGATTTTCATCACTTATGTGTTGCGTTTTTTACAGCTCTTTTTTTCATAATGTAAAAAAATAAATTTTTTTCCTTAAATTGCGCAATTATATTGCTTGTACATAATTTATTGACTGACTTGAAAAAAATTACTGCTTTATTCTTTATTATCCTTTTCTTATTCAATCTTTTTGGATACAGGCTTGTGGTTAAATACATGCAGAACAAAGTTTCTGATCAACTGGAAGCAAGGCTTGATAAGAATTTATATGATGATTCCCAATTAGTAGAGCTTAAAATTCCAATGCACCTTCCTTACCAAACCAATTGGTCATCTTATCAAAGATATGAGGGCGAAATTGAGGTGGATGGCATGATGTATAAATATGTAAAACGCAAAGTGGCCGACGATACGCTTTACCTGATGTGCATCCCCAACACCAAAAAGATGCACCTGGAAACCGCCAAGAACGATTTTTTTAAGATGTCAAATGACTTGCAAACTAATAACTCTAAAAAGTCGGGCGATTCTAAAACTATTTCTTTTAAAAGCCTTCAGGGTGAATACGACGAATATTCATTTCAACTAAGTGCATTATTAAATAATAATACATCCCACAATTTGTGGCATGTTACCAATTCTAAAAAATTACTTTCCTCACCGCACCTTTCTCCTGAGCAACCTCCGGATTTATTGAATGCATAATTTTTGGTAAAATCTATTTACCAACATTGATTCGTTGATCGGTACTTCTGTATCGGTCGCCATCAATTACATTCTATTTCACATTTAAATAAATTATTGTAAGCGTATAAAGTCGCGCCGCTTTTGCAGATACTTTCTGAAAATGATTTTCATGAAAAAGTATTTTACTGCGTAGCAGGTATGCGGATGTGAAACGCTAAAAAAAAGAGGTTGTCATGTATTTAACAGATAAAAATCAAAATGTAAATTCTTTACAGGGTAATAAAATATATTACGCATTGAGGGTCGCTTCGGCCATGTGTTTTATAGGACATGGTTCCTTTGGAATTATTACCAAAAGTATATGGGCTAATTATTTTGGAATTTTTGGAATTAGCCACGCGGTGTCGTATAGTTTGATGCCGGTAGTTGGCTCTATTGATATTTTGTTTGGATTGATCGTGTTATTTTATCCCATAAAAGCCGTGGTTATGTGGCTTGTATTGTGGGGATTTGTAACAGCTTTATTACGGCCTATGTCCGGTGAACCTTTTCCTGAATTGATTGAACGGGCAGGAAATTTTGGTGCGCCATTAGCGCTTTTAATTCTATCGGCCCGGTTAATCTAAAAAACCTTTTTAAACCACTGCATGCAGACATTAAATTGAGTGATCTAACGCTGAAGACAGTAACGATCATTTTGCGCATTGTTGTTTGCCTGTTATTGGCAGGGCATGGATGGCTGAACCTGATCGATAAAAAGGGAATCATAGATCAATACGCTTCACTTGGTTTTGCAGATCCATTAGCGACTGCTCAATTTGTTGGCTTTTTTGAAATCATCGCAGGGCTTGCAGTATTGATACGGCCTGTGCGCTCCTTTATTTTGATTTTCTTTATATGGAAGGTAATAACTGAACTTTTTTATCCGCATTATGAAGTATTTGAATGGATAGAAAGAGGAGGAAGTTATGGTTCCATCGCTAGCATTGTGGTTTGCTTTAGGAGCCACTTCAGCATTTCGCAAACAAACGGAATTTAAAAGGCCCTGGATGAAAATTGCTTAATTGTAATAAATGGTTCTCAAATATTTCTTTAACTGGTTTAAATCATTTATAAATGAAAAAAATATTGATTCTTCTTAATTATTCTTTGTTCGTGTAATAATATTAATAAAATAGAACCAGCCCATATTGAAAATTTAGCAAAGGAATTTATGCAAAACAATGTTATTCCTAAAATGAAAGATCCGAAACCATATGAAATTATTGACGCAAAGGTGGTTGAAAAAACGATGGCTGATCTAAATAAACGATTACAGATTTACCTATCGAGCATTTGTCTTTAAGTAAAGAAGATTCAGTGTTAAACAAAAGACGCCTCGACTCGCTTATACGGATTGCTACACATCCTGATTCAGTTATAAGCATTACCGTCAATGTAAGCTATAAAACAAAATATAAGCGGGGAAATATAGTAACCGATAGCATCAAATTGGGATATGATCGGCAGAAAGATAAAGTAACTTTTTGGCCCTTTTAAAATAATTATTCACTATTAAATTCTAATCAAAGAGATATTAAAAATAAAATATGAAAAAGAATTCCTGGTTTTATTCCACATTATTTATCGTTATCAGCGCTGTTATTTTGTTGCCATCCTGTAAGCAGAAAAGAGACTGATTATGTGAAGGTAATGCACGACCCCGAACTGTATTCCCAGGTAGATGCATAAGCTTAATTATGTCGTTATCTATGATATTTTTACGCCACCGGTAGCCGCGAGAGTTTTTGCGTATGCAAATCTTGCGGCCTATGAAGTACTCGCCAGCTCAGGGAAAAGAACTTAGATCATTACAGGGAAAAGTAAAAGGCTTGCATAATATTCCGCAACCTCCTGCAAATACAAAAGTGGATTATCCTTTTGCTTCTTTAATTGCGATGGTTAAGGTTGGCAATGAACTCACTTTTTCCGGTGATACGATGAAAATATTAGCCGATTCGATAAAAGCCCTGGCCCAGGATGGCGGCATGCCGGATGATATGTTCCAGGCTTCAATTGCTTATGGGCTCCAGGTAGCTGATTCAGTAATGTCGTGGAGTAAGAAAGATAATTATGCGCAAACAAGGGGCTCGAGGTTTACGATCTCTAATATTGAAGGCCATTGGAGTCCGACACCACCGGGTTATTTCGACGCAGTGGAGCCTCTATGGCCCACCTTGCGCTGTATGATAATGGATTCTGTAGATATGTTTCCACCAATACCGCCCGTTCCTTTCAGCAAAGACAGCAGCAGTAAATTTTATAAAATGGCGAAGCAGGTAATGGAGACTGGTAATACGCTTGATTCAACACAAAAATGGATCGCCAATTTTTGGGACTGCAATAGTTTTAAATTACATGTTGAAGGACACGCGATGTTTGCCACAAAAGCTATGACACCGGCAGGCCACTGGATGGAAATTGTTGGTACAATTGCCCGTAATAATAATGCAGATTTTTACAAAACGGTAGCTGCTTATGCAGGCGCAAGCTTCGGAATGTATGATGGCTTTATTTGTTGCTGGTACACAAAATATAAAACTGATGTCATCAGGCCGGAAACATATATCAATAAGTACATAAACCAGGATTGGATGCCTTACCTGCAAACACCGCCCTTCCCGGAATATAACAGTGCCCACTCTACCATATCTGCTGCCGCTGCGACCATATTAGGGACGATGTTTAAAAATACAGCTTTTAAAGACTCTTCTGAAAGGCAGTGGGGATGGCCTGACCGCAGTTTTAAAACTGCTGACGAGGCAGCGGTTGAGGTATCCTTCAGTCGTTATTATGGCGGTATACATTACAAACAATCAGTGGAAACGGCTTATATACAGGGGAAACAAATTGGCAACCTGGTAATGAGCAAAATAGCCGGGAGTGATGCCAAAAAAATGCAATAAAAGAATTTAAAACAAATGATTCAATACTAAACTTATCAAACTACATTTTATGAGACAAACATTATTCATCATATCGCCAATATTTATCACCGTTAATATTTCAGCCAGCGCATTTGCGGCGGGATATTGATTATTTATTTCTGAAAATCTTAAACTAAAAAATTATAACAATGAATCATGATATTAGTCTTTTAATAAAAAAGGCTTTACTACTTTCCATCTCATTTTTTTCTTTCTCTCACATAAAGGCGCAGACTGACCTGGATGGGATTATGATGGAAAAAAACGCTTTTTGCGTTGGGCCCATGTATAGCTACAGCAGTTGGAAAAATTATTGGGAAGGAACTTTGAAAAGAGATAACCAGAATTTAGGTACGGTATCTACACAAACATACAGTGTGATGGGCGACTATGGCGTTACCCGCAAGCTCAACCTGTTGTTCAGTGTTCCTTACGTAAAAACAAAAACAACAGCGGGAACCCTTCATGGTTTAAAAGGAATGCAGGATCTCAGCTTTTTTGTAAAATGGAGACCGGTGCAAAAAAGATTTGGTGATGGCCGGCTTTCTGTTTTTGGTATCGGCGGTGTTTCTGTTCCCCTTAGTAATTATGAAGCAGATTACCAGCCTCTGTCTTTAGGGCTTCATAGTAAGACAGCATCTGTAAGAATAATGGCCGACTACCAGCAGGGCAAACTGTTTGCCACAGCCTCCGGCACTTACGTCTTCAGAGATAACATTACGATTGATAGAACTGCATATTACACCAACCAGGAAATTCTGAGTGACCAGGTGGCAATGCCTGATGCAACCAATTTTAATTTTCGTGCCGGTTATCGTTCCGAATGGCTGATAGCAGAAGCCATAGTTAATAAGTGGACAACGTTAGGTGGCTTTGATATTACCAGGAACAATATGCCATTTCCGAGCAACAGGATGAATGCCACAACGGTGGGTGTCAACTTCAAATACGTAATTAAAAACATCCCTCAATTATCTATTGTTGCCGGTGGCGATAAAACGGTAGCAGGACGAAATGTAGGTGAGGCAACAACAGTATACGGATCCTTTTTTTATGTTTTTGATCTAAGTCATAAAAACAAAAAAACTCATTAAAATCATGAACAAAATAATTCAAATGAAAGCAACTTATTTCAGCTCTGCAATATTAATAACGGCTATATTTTTAATCACCGGGTGCAGCAAAGAAATTGTAGGGAGAACAGATAATATCGCAGCGCTAAACCCAGCCAATATTGATCTTAATGCAGGAACATGGAAGACCATATTGCTTAAAAGGCCCGATACTTTTGCAGTAAGCATTCCTGCTGCGGTAAATAGCTCCGCATACATTGCGGAGGTAAATGAGATAAAAGGTTTACAACGAAATATCAGCAGTTCTCAAAGAGCCATTATTAAATACTGGAGCGCAGGGTCTGTATTAAGATGGAATGAGATTATGCGTCAACTGGTTGCCAAATACAATTTGCCGCCATATCAAAATCCGGATGGCACCTATCCTGCTCCCAATTCCAACAACCCTTTTGCTTATCCTGAATTTCCGTTTGCCAATCCCCCTTATGCGGCAAGGGCATACGCTTACATTAGCGCCGCGCAATATGACGCATTGGTTGCTGCATGGCATTATAAAAAATTATACAACCGGCCAGCGCCTTATGCTGTGGATTCTACGATAAATGTTTTGGTTCCAAAGACCGCATTGCCGGCCTATCCTTCTGAAGATGCTGTGGTAGCAGGTGTTACAGCAGAAATGATGAAACTGCTTTTCCCGACAGAAATTGCTTTTATCCAGCAAAAGCTTGAAGAGGAAGAAACGTATCGCATATTAAGCGGGGCTAATGTACGCAGCGATGTTGTTGCAGGCGAGTTGCTTGGGAGACAGGTTGCAGCCGTGTTTGTTGCGCGCGCCAAAGGGGATCATGCGGGTGCCGCTATCGGCTCACCGCAGGTATGGAGTAGCCTGGCTGCTAACACAACCGCACAGGGCCAAACACCATGGATCAGCCTGGAATTACCAAAGCGGCCGCCCATGTTGCCACTCTTCGGAAACGTAAAACCTTTCTTGTTTGATTCATTGACTGTGATCCAATTAAGGCCGGGCCCTCCGCCTTCTACTTCGAGTGATGCATTCAATCAACAAAACCAGGCAGCATATGCGCAGATTAAAAACCCGACAAGGGAACAGATGCGGATCGTTCAATTTTGGGCGGATGGCATCGCTACTTACACACCGGCCGGACACTGGAACGCTATTGCCGCAGAAGATTTTATTCTGCAGAACTATAGTGAAGTAAGGTGGGCAAGAAATATGGCTTTGTTGAATATGGCCTTAAATGATGCCGGTATCGTTTGCTGGAATACAAAATATTTTTATTTCAATCCAAGGCCAACGCAAATGATTCCGCAGGTTAAGACCCTTACAGGTATTCCAAATTTCCCATCATATATTTCCGGGCATTCTACTTTTAGCGAGGCTGCTTCCACTGTTTTAAGTCATATTCTTCCGCTCAATACAGCCAAATACGAATCGATGTCGCAGCAGGCTGGCATGTCAAGATTTATTTCAGGTATCCATACAAAAATAGATTGTGATAAAGGACTGGAAGTAGGTAAAAATGTAGGGATGTTCGCGGTGCAAAGGGCGATGGGTGACGGTGCTGAATAAAACAACAACTAATAATATTAAACGATTTTTTCTCTAAGTGTTAACAACCTGGTAATTCTTTACCGGGTTTTTTTATGTTTCAAATTGACTTGGTGAAGAGCGCCTGAAAGCTGCAGGTATATTTTATTGGTTTCTTTTTTTACAAATGCGGCCAACGATTTTTATTGTATTTATATTTATAGGGGTAATGCTCATTTTAAAACATTCGCAAAGCAGGCTAATTTCGTAGCATTGGCGCTATTGATTAGTTTTAGTTGCGGCAATATAAACGTAAGCAGCAATTTGGTGCAACCCGCCAAGACGCCCGCTTTATTTATGACTTGCTTACTTTTACAAAAAAATAAATACCATGCAAAAAATAATTCCAAATCTCTGGTTTGACGGCAACGCAAAAGAGGCCGCTGAATACTACCTATCAATTTTCAAAGATGGTAAAATGATTAGCACTACGTACTACCCAATTAGCGAAGAAGAAGGACTAGCTGACTTTCAGAAAGACTTTGCAGGTAAGGTTCTTACTGTTGAATTTGAAATTTTAGGTATGCGATTTATCGGTATCAATGCTGGTCCCTTATTCAAATTCAATGAAGCCATTTCGCTCATGATACCTTGCAAAGACCAAACAGAAATTGACTATTACTGGGATGCACTCACGGCAAATGGCGGTGAAGAAAGTGTTTGTGGTTGGCTAAAGGATAAACTCGGGTTAAGCTGGCAAGTGTGTCCTGAAAATTGGGAAGAGCTTAATAAAAAACCTGGCGCATTCAAAAAAATGATGGGAATGAAGAAGTTAATTATTGCTGATTTTTAGAGAAAAACTGCTTCATGCCGTTGTCGGTCTTGTTGACCGACAACTTCTTAAATGATAGATGAAACTTGTTCGTGAAAAACACCAACAAGGGCGAGTTTATTTGCTCACCCATTTACGACAAATCAGAGTTTGACAGCGTGGACGATAAAACAATAAAAGCTATTATTGAAAGCTTAATTTCGACAAATAAGGCAAACATATAGTTGGTTCCAAACCTACAGATAGAGCAGCTAACGGTTAGGCGTACACTAAATATAGCAATTGGTTTCCGGAAACCCCGGTATCGTATAAACCAGCCCCTATATACAGACCATTATATCAGTATACTAAGGTCATTGTATATGTATACCGAGGTCATTGTATATGTATACTAAGGTCATTGTATATGTATACCAAGGTCATTGTATATGTATACCAGGTCATTGTATCAGTATACCAAGGTCATTGTATATGTATACCATGGTCATTGTATATGTATACTAAGGTCATTGTATATGTATACCAGGCTCATTGTATCAGTATACAATGGTCATTTCGCAGAGGGATTTTTGCTCTTTGCAACCCAAAAAATCTCCCTGGGACAGGCAAGATTAACTAAATTCCCGTCCCGAAATGTGGATAAATACCATTATTTCACGCTTACAAAAAATAAATATTCAGCAATTCGTGCTTGCTGAAACTCACTGTTTACGGGCATTTCTAGAACCCAACGGAACAGCATTGCTTTTTATTACATCCTAATATTAGGACTTGACGCGTATCGATCTCTTTCGCAATTTAGCGGTCTTATCTAAAAACGATGAGGCTCACAAATTAAAATTCTATATTATGAAAAAGTTTTTCCGAAGGGTTATAAAAGCCTTTAAAAAATTACCCGATGCGAAGTTGCTCACTTTCGCCGAAAACGTAACAGCTTCTATGGCACAAGCCGTCGCTACCTTTCCCAGCCCCGTGCCTTCTCTCACCAGCATTAATGAGGTGATTGCAAGCTACAGTGAATTGATCCAAACATCAGCCAGCAGGGATAAAGTGCAGGTACAGCTAAAGAACAGGAGCAAATATGCACTCCTGCTGATGCTGAGCCAGCTTGCAGATTATGTAAATACTACCACTACTGACCCTGCAGACCTGGCGAAGACCGGCTTTGAACTTAACAAAATGCCGCAACCCATTACCATAAAAGCTCCTCACGGGCTCCTGCTTGTAGACGGCAGCAATAGTGGCGAGGTTATTTTAAAATTCAGAAGAGTGAAGGGCGCTTCCAGCTATTTGTTTCAATACACGGCTGATACTACCCTCACAGAAACAAGCTGGACCAGCATACCCGCTACTACCACGTCTTATACCTTTACCGGCCTTGCGAAAGGCACCACCTATTTCTTTCGCGCGATGGCCGTAGGTAGCAACCAGCAGCTCATCAACAGTATTGTAGTAAACCGTGTTTCACAATAATTATTAACCAGCCTCATTGTTTTAGAAAAATGCCACCACAAAAAGGGTGGTTTTTTTTATGGGCGAAAGTGTTTGTTCTTGAAAAATAATTTCAGCCAGGTAGTTGTTACCTTGTTGACCGACAAATTCCTAAATGGTAAAATGAAACTTGTTAAGCTGAACATTATGACACCAACAAGGGCCAATTAGGGATCGCGTTTATTTTGAATTTATTGAATCTCTTGGTGAATGACTGAATGCTTCATTGTAATATTTCTGTATCTAATTTTGTATAATCGGCGTTAAAAAATCCAAGTGAAATATGTAATAAGTGCAACTAAGAGCCAATTCACGTTTTGGCCATTCACTGTCTATTTGGCTATAGTTCTTTTAAATATTTTTTATCTAAATATGCTAAACGACCAGTTTCTGGAATTTGATTATAAATTGTATGACCATCGTTTGAAGGCGTGATTTTCAGCGTTTCTTAAAAGAGGATCTAACACAACGTCATCTTTTATAGTTATTGATCTTGTATTTTATTTTTTAAAAAGTTGCAATGGGAATATGATAATCTTCAGGTTTAAAATTCTCTACTTGTTGTTGATTCATATTTTTGTCTATTAAAAGCTAATAAAAATATTCTAGCATCTTATGCCTTCGCTTATAAAAGTTCATAGTTATAGAAATAAAGTAATTAATTCGTTGGAATATGATCTAAAGTCAATTTTATTTGCTTTGTAAGTAGATTGAACTGTTCGTTAGAATGAACACTTACGATCGTATTTGCGCAATAAATTTTATAGCGCTGCACTGCTGTTTGGGCGCAGGATATCTTTAAACTTTTTGCGGTAAGTATATACCGTATGCTCCGTAAGTCCAGTGGCTATGGCTATTTCCCTGTTGGTAAATCCCAGCGAGATACTATACAATATCAGTAGTTGTTTTTTTGTGAGTTGTTTATCCGGCGGCGTATTGCCGGGCCGCGCGTTTTCATGGCTGGTAAGTTTTTGTGATCCGCTGCAATAAAACACTTTTCCTTTCATAGCCTGCTTTATGGCGAAGAAATATTCCGGGGGGACCGCGTCGTGGGCAATGTATCCCGCACAGTCAGCCTTCATTGCCTTCTTTACTTTATGCTCATGGTGATAGCGCCAGGAAACGATGACCTTTGCTTTGTTACAATCAGCCATTAGCTTTTGCAGGCCGGTACTTTCTTCCATCCCGGGCAGCGCAATGTCGGCTATGATCACATCCGGTGACAACTCTTTTGTTTTTTCCAGCAGATCAGCTTTATTATCTACATTGGCCAGCACGCAGAGACCCGTATAAGATTGCAAAATGTTTTGAAGAATGATACGGAAGAAATGATGATGATGAGCGATGATAATGGTAATGTGTGTAAGCATGATCGTTAGTTTGTAAAATAAATATACATGCTCTTTCTGAAAATACAAATGCAGCTAACGATTTTTATTGTATTTATATTCATAACCGTAATGCTCATGATTAAAACATTCGCAAAGCAGGCTAATTTGGTAGCATTGGGGGTATTGATTAGTTTTAAGTTGCGGCAATACAAGAGTTGCCTGCTACCTTAAATGGCACTTATCATCATGCAAAAAATTAATATTCTTTTTTTGACTTTTTTTATTTCTGCCATTTCATTTGGGCAAAAAATTGAAACTATTTATTTGGATAAAACAGACAGTACAAAAAATATGTACATCGCTGTTATACCTCAAAGTGGACAAATAAATTCCTTCATGTTTTTATTAGACGGTTTTGGAGGTGGCGACCCTAAAGATATTTTTATTCAAACTGGCATTCCAAAATATGCAGCTACAAAAGGAATATTAACTATCATACCAGTTTTAAAAACAGGTGGTTTGTACTTTGGCAGTGACACGGCTTCACAACAATCATTAAAAGAAATGATAGACCTTGTTGTCAATAAATATCAACTAAAGGATAAAGACTTTTATATCGGCGGTTTTTCCATTGGAGGGACTTGCGTTGTTAAATATTCCGAATTAGCTATTCAAAATAATTATCCGATAAAACCCAAAGCTGTTTTCGCAGTTGACCCGCCGCTTGATTGGGAAAGGGATTACAACGCTGCTAAAAGAGTTGTTAGACTTTCTGCTCCTGATAAAGTAAACGGCGAGGTTACGTATATAATCAACAGGATTAAAAAAGAAATGGGCGGCACACCACAAACTGCATTGGAAAATTTTTACAATAATTCACCTTATTCATTTTCTGACACGACACAAAGAGCAATAAAGTCATTAATCAAAACGCCAATTATGATAATATCTGAACCTGACATTAATTGGTGGCTTAGTCAAAGAGGTTATGATTACTCTTATATAAATATTACCGACCAAGCGGCAATGATAAACGAATTGCAAAGATTAGGGAATACAAAAGCCGTTTTAGTTACAACAACTGGCAAGGGATACCGACAACCAGGCAATAACCGGCATCCTCATTCTTGGAGCATTGCAGATCCTGAACAAACAATTAAGTGGTTGCAATCTCAAAATTGACAAAAAGCCTGCAGCCAACAAATAAGATTTCGTCGGGCACGAAGTGCCTCCGATGAAGTCCCATGTTTTACGGAATCGGTGACTGATCTTGTATGAGCTATGGGGTTTGAGTTGAAAGAAAGATGGCTATGCAGTAAGAAGTAATATGCTGCGTATACGATTAAACGTTAGTAAGCATGATCGTTAGTTTGTAAAATAAATATACATGCTCTTTCTGAAAATACAAATGCAGCTAACGATTTTTATTGTATTTATATTTATAACGGTAAGGCTCATTATAAAAACATTCGCAAAGCAGGCTAATTTGGTGGCATTGGTGGTATTGATTAGTTTTAAGTTGCAGCAATAAATGAGTTAGCAGCAGGCTGAAAAACAAATAACAATAACAACATATGACTACTGACAAAGAAATTTTTCGTGAACCAGACCTTTCAAACAGGCTGTTTAATTTGACTGTTGAAAGATTAATGAATTTGAAGCCCGAAACGTTGTTCAATGCTTGGACAAATGAATTTGATGTGTGGTTCGCTGCACCAAATTCGGTTTTGACACAAGGGAAAGTGAATACCCCATTCTTTTTTGAAACGGAATTTAGACCAGATGAAAATTCTGATTTACAAAGAAGTCCACATTACGGCAGATTTTTAAAACTTATTACCAACCAACTTATAAAATTGACTTGGGTGACAGGTGCGGGAGGAACTAAAGGTTCAGAAACAATTGTAACTGTAGAATTAACACCAAAAGAAGAAAAAACATTATTGAAATTAACGCATTCAGGATTTCCAGATGAAGAATCAAAAAACGGACATCAACAAGCTTGGCCAATGGTACTTGAACAACTTGAAAAAAGATACACAGAATAATAAAGCCAGCCGCTAACAAATAAGACTTTGGTGGCCACGAAGTCCTCAGATGAAGTCCCATGTTTTACGGAACCGGCGACTGAACTTGTATGAACTATGGGATTTGAGTTGAAAGAAAGACGCTATGCAGTAAGAATTAATATGCTGCGTGTACGATTAGACGTTAGTAAGCATGATCGTTAGTTTGTAAAATAAATATACATGCTCTTTCTGAAAATACAAATGCAGCTAACGATTTTTATTGTATTTATATTTATAACGGTGAAGCTCATAATAAAAACATTCGCAAAGCTGGCTAATTTGGGTAGTGTCTCAGTTTGAATTATTTTAATTACCAATAGCCAAGATAAATAAAAGTAAGTGCAATAGTGTCAAAGAAACCGTGAAAGAAAATGGCATACCACATATTTCTTTTAAACCTTAACATTATACCATGATAGGCACACCCGGCGAAAAAAGCGTTTAACATTCCTGATGTGCCCAGTTGCAAATGATACAAGCCGAAAATAATATTTGTTATTAAAAAAGCTATTAAAACAGAATATTTCTTTGGAATCATTTTTTCAAATCTTGTAAAAATAAATCCGTGAAACACAAGTTCTTCATACCATCCTCCAATTAAGAAGCCCATGGATAATATGAAAATGAAATTAACAAAATGATGTCTTATAAATTTAAAATCATCAAGATTCGCTCTTGGTAGAGGAAAGAGTTTAGATAGTAGAGGAAAGAAAAAATAATTTAAAAAAGTGAATAATACAACTGCCGCTATTGCTCCAATCCACACTGCATTAAATTCAAATCTTTTAAAACTAAATCCGAGGCTGGCAAAATTTTCCTTTGTGGTTTTAAGCAATAACCAAATGATAACCAAAACAGGAATTGAATAGAAAAACGGAATGGGTATTATTCCAAAATGAGGAAACAAAAATGCAAAGACAATAACCAATAAGGATAATAAAACATTTATACCAGATAATTTTGGAGACATATTAACTGTGGTGTATTAATCCGTAAGCCTAGCAATATCTTCAATACTCATTAATCTTTTTATTAAACCAGCCCTGCATTGCTGGTGGCACTCTTAATGATTTATGAATCTTAACGAAGTTGTAATATACAAAGTGTAATGCAATAGCATGACAATGGTTTTCTATTTTTTTGCTAAAAGCATTTGTAAGCCTGGCAAATTTACGCATGTGCATTCTCATGGTTAGATTTTGTCTTTCAACAGAAGAGGTAGAAATAAACTGAGACACTACCCTAATTTGGTAGCATTGGGGGTATTGATTAGTTTTAAGTTGCGGCAATACAAACGTTGGCTGTAATGTTCAAACACTATGTGGAAAAAGCAAAATATTGTTTTGACATCTTTATGTGGGCTCATCGGGACGGTTGCCCTTACATTATATTTTTCAGCTCCTTTTAATTGGATGCCTTTGCCGCCACCTGATGCAACGACTACACAGATATTTGTATTTGGACATAAATATCATACTGCCATTCTTATAGACACATGGCTGCAACAATTGGGAACTATATTGTCTGTCATCTTTGCTTTGGCACTTGTACAATTCGCAGGCACTTCTCATACGTTGGCTGGCAGACTGACATTACTTACTTCCACAGTTATTACATCTCTAAGTTTAGCAGAAGGTTCATTTGCGTTAGGCGCTATGCAAGCGGGCGACAACGGTCATTTAGATGCGGCATTAACTTGTTATGAGCTTACCAATACATTTATTCATATTTTTTTATTAGCGCCTTCATTGTTTTTAGTATTAGGTTTTGCTTTAAGAAACACTACGGTTTTACCCAAAATATTTATCTGGTCCGCTATTGTTTTAGGAATATTTTTTCAGTCATTAGGTGTAATAGCTTTATTTGACAACAAATTCATATTGATAGTGATTGGTGTTTTGATGTTGCAAAACCTATGGACAATAATAGCAAGCATAACTCTTTTAGTAAAGAAAGGGGAATATATCAAACATGGATAAAACCTTACAGCCAATAAGTGCATTTTTTATGCAGGTGTTGGTGTTCCTAAAAGGTAGCTACGCTTAACTAAGCATTGGCGCTTCTTTTTAGTTGTCGTAATACTTTAAATTTGGAGAAAGGGGAGACCAATTTGGTCATAATTTTATTTGAAAATCTACAAACACCAACATATGGAAATATCAAATAACAAAATTCTAATTACCGGCGGCGCAAGTGGTATTGGACTGGGACTTACTGAAAGATTTATTAAAGAAAACAATACGGTGATCATTTGTGGAAGGCGGGAAGCAATACTAAAAGAGGTTGCTCATAATTACCCTTCGGTGATCACCAAAGTCTGTGATTTATCAATTGAGGCAGACCGTATCGAACTGTACAACTGGGTTACAGAAAACCATGGCGACTTAAACGTATTGGTAAACAATGCGGGCATTCAAAATTGGATGAGCATATCGGACAGTGAATTTTATCAAAAGGCAAATGATGAAATTACTACAAATGTTTTAGCGCCAGTTCATTTGACGACGCTGTTCACAAACCTAAAATCGCTGGACACTATAATTAATGTTACCTCCGGCCTGGCGTTCGTTCAGCTTTCGAAAGTGCCGGTTTATTGTGCCACGAAAGCATTTTTTCATTCCTTTACAATGTCGTTGCGATATATGCTGAAATCAAAAAATATAGAAGTGATTGAAATGATACCTCCAGCCTTAAACACAGACCTAGGTGGAAAAGGCATACACGATGGACAACCACCTGTAAGTGATTTTATAGACGCAGTGTTCAGCCAAATGAAAGAAGGTAAAACAGAGCTTACATTTGGTTTTAGTGAAGTAATGACAAAAGCAGATCCGGAAGCTATTAAGGCGACCTTCAACAGAATGAATCCATAGATTCTCTAAACAGATATTTATGACCAAAAAACAAATCGCACGAAATTTCTTACGAACTTGCCCCCCCAGCTGTTCGTAGTGTAATTAAAATTAAAAAGGTGCTGCTGTCCTGAGCTGAACTCAGGACATTCCACTACATTTAGAAAACCAAATTACGAGTAAAGAAGGCTATAAAATATTTGATGAAGGGGTATGTTATGGCAAGCAATGCGGTTTATTAAGGATTGAATATTTGTTTTAGGCTTAATGCCTTGTAAGTCCTGAGTTACAATTCAGGACAGCACAACTTTCGCTAGGAAGGACACTACCAATAGCAGGGGAAATAACTGGCTATTTTATGTGTAGGAATTTGCGTTCCTTTGCGTAAAAATATGATAGTTCAAAAACTGTGTATTTTCTTACTGCTAACATCCTCGCTTTCAGCGGTGGCTCAGAAACCAGTTACCGGAATTTGGATATTTAAAATCGGGCAATCATCGATTGACGTGACCGATACAGTAGCCTCCAAACTAAATACAAGTGTAAAACTTGCCAAAACTTCGAGGGAGCTATTTGTTGGCTCTACACCGGCCATTTTTGAACTTGATCGTAATACGGACGGATCTAAGGAGCGGCCATTTCGTGCACCTTATTGCGAAGGGCTCAGGGTATTTTACATCAATGAATACAAAGTAGCCAACGTCATCGTCTTGCGGGATGTGTATCTGACTTTTAAAAATGGAATTCTGATTCAGATATTCAGCGATCAGCCGGAAAGCTTCCTTCCGCCGTTCACCAGCGTACACGGAAAGGGAACTCGTTCAACTAAACTGGACTCGACAACGTGTACTTACGATGGCAAAAAGGGAACAATGTTGAATGTTAAATACATTGATAAATGGGATAGCGGAGCGATCAGGGCAGCAAGCGTTCAGGAAATCTTTTATGATAACGATTGCCAACGCAGGAAGGAATTTTTCTTTGAAGTGTATGCACAAAAGGAACTAACAGAAGCACTTAATTGCGAAAACCAGATGCGGGCTAAGGTGTTCGCTTCACAAAAGAATGCGGAAAGGAAAAAGCTAAAGGATTTGGATTTATAGCCACGAAACTCTACCCGGCTCACCAGACCCATTTCCCAATCCCCCCAGCTGTTCGTAGTGCAATTAAAATTAAAAAGTGCTCCTGTTCTGAGTTTTTATCCGTTGCAAATTCAGGACAGCACAACTTTCGGTCGGAATTACACTATCGATAGCAGGCATTATATTTTTGATCTGAAATAGGAACGCCCTGAGTGGTAAGAATGAAATGACAAAAAGAAAGCAGAAGATATTATTATATGGAATTTGTTTTGTTATTTTTATAATAGCCATATCTCCGTTTGTGATGAATGCAATTAATAGTCAATGCAACGCTTTCACGGAGTTTTTAAACACTCCTTATAACGGTATTGTTGCCAACAAGTATGTTAATTTCCAAAATCACTCCGCACAAACCGTACAAATAAAAAATTTAAAATATGGGTATACAACTATATGGATACTTGATTTTAATGTTACAAATTTTTACGAATCAATAAATATTAATGATACCATCTTTAAAGAGATAGGTAAGGACACTGTTTACATTATAAATAAAGCCGGGAAGCAGCCCTATGTTATTGATTATGGTTGTAAAAATTAGTATAGTACAAATGAAAGCGTGGATATTCAGCCCCGGCTATTCGTAGTGTGGTTAAAATTAAAAAGTGCTGCTGTCCTGAGTTTTTAACTCCTGTGGTTTACCCTAATCTCACTATTAATGCCTGGTAAGGCTGTAAATAAGAAACATTTTTATGTGCCTTATAATTCTGCAAATTATTCAGTAACACCTCACCAACGGAACCTGCTGACATAGGTACTCTAAAAGATATTTGCTGTTCAGAAAAATTCAGCATAACCAAAACGCTCTGGTTATTTAGTGTTCTCGTGTATGCATACACGTTGGGATTATTTTTGTCTATCACTTTATAGCTTCCATAAACTAATTCAGGTAGTGATTTACGGAGCCTTATCATCCTCCTGAAATAATGTAAAACCGAATCCGGATCGGTTTCTTCGTGTGCAACATTTACTGTTTTGTAATCAGGATTGACTGTAAGCCATGGCGTACCGCCCGTAAACCCGGCATTGTTCGTATCATCCCATTGAAAAGGGGTACGTCCGTTATCCCTTCCGGAAATTTTCTGACCATCCAGGAAATATTGTAGATCACCATTTTCGTTCTTAATTTTTTCATACATGTTCAACGTTTCAATATCCCTGTAATCATCGATTTTATCGAATTTAATATTACTCATTCCTATCTCATCACCGGCATAATAATAAGGAGTGCCGCGCATGGTAAGTAAAAATGTCGTCAGCATTTTTGAAGAAGCATCCCGGTATTCAGGCGCATCGTTACCCCAGCGGGAAAGCATGCGTGGCTGATCGTGGTTACCCAGGTAAATGGTGCCCCATCCTTTTTTGGCAACCTTTTTATTCCATTTGGTATAAACTTCTTTAAACACAACAAGGCTGTATCCATTGGGATCCATGTGCTTGTACTGGTTGGGTAAATAACCAAGATTCGTTCCATCAAAGTGATAAAGCATGTCCAGTTTTTTCATGTCTTCATCTACAAATTTTAAGGCATCTGCCGGTCTGATGCCAGCGCCTTCGGCAACCGTCATCACATCATATTTTGACAGCACTTCTCTATTGATCTCTTTCAGGTATTTATGAAGTTTAGGACCATGCGCATAATAATTTGTCCAGCTTCCGTTATATTTTTCATTCAAATACTCCTGCGTAATAATGGGAAAATTAATGTCTTTGGAAATAAAAGTTATCACATCCATGCGAAAACCATCGATTCCTTTATCGATCCAAAATTTCATCATATTATAAATCTCTTTGCGCAGTTTTGGGTTTTCCCAATTAAGATCAGGTTGTTTTATAGAAAAATAGTGGAGATAATAAGAGTCAGTAAGGGCGTCATATTCCCATGCCTGCCCGTTTACGTCAAAAAAACTTTTTCTGAATGGCGGCTTTCCTTTTTCGGCTGGCCACCAATGGTAATAATCGCGGTAAGGATTGTCTCTCGACTTTCGGGATTCAACAAACCATTTATGTTCATCACTGGAATGATTTACCACCAGGTCCATCACCAGTTTTATATTCCTTTCATGCAGGCCGTTTAATAATTCATCAAAGTCTTGCATGGTGCCAAATTCTTCCATGATATCTTCGTAATCGCTAATGTCATAGCCATTGTCATCGTTGGGAGATTTGTTGATTGGATTGAGCCAGACAATGTCGATGCCAAGACTTTTAATATAATCCAGACGGGAAATAATGCCTTTCAAATCACCTATGCCATCATTGTTGGAGTCTTGGAAGCTGCGGGGATAAATTTGATACACTACAGCTTCTTTCCACCATTTCTTTTTAACATCTAAACCATTAGTGCTCATTAAAAAATAGTATTGATTGTTTCACATGCAGCCAAAGCAATGCCAGTTATCCCGCAGATTACAAAATATGTTTAAATGAATAAATTGTATATTCGGTTTTATAACGTCTAACGATTTGCTTATGCACAACTGGAGAATAAAAGTTTCGCTTTTTCTAAACTATTTCGTCTTTGCCATTTTGTTAAACAGTGTCGGAACCGTTATCCTGCAGGTGCAAAATAATTATGGTGTTACACAAGGTGCAGCCAGTATTTTAGAGGCATTTAAAGACTTGAGTATTGCAATCGTTTCGTTTCTTGTCGCATCGTACATCACACGTATTGGCTACAAGCGCTCCATGTTGCTGGCACTGGTATTGGTAATAATCGCCTGCCTGCTTATGCCGTTTGTCGGGGGCTTCGCTATGACCAAGGTATTGTTCGCAGTAACGGGGGCAAGTTTTGCCTTGATAAAAGTGTCCGTATATGCAACCATAGGATTGGTTACGTCTAATAAAAAAGATCATGCAAGCTTCATGAATTTTATTGAGTCTTTTTTTATGGTTGGTATTTTAACGGGTTATTTTATTTTCAGTGCTTTTGTGAATGATGCTGATCCTACCTCAAGATCCTGGCTCAATGTATATTATCTGTTAGCGGGAATATCTGCGTTGGCTTTTATTTTGCTTTTGAGCTCGCCGCTGGACGAATCTTCCATAAAAGCAACGGAAACGAAGTCATTTGCGCTTGACTTTGCTGACATGGTAAAATTAGCTATACGGCCGCTTGTGCTTGTATTTATTATCAGTGCATTCTTTTATGTTTTAATAGAACAAAGTATTATGAGCTGGCTGCCTACGTTTAACAGCCAGGTGCTTCATATGTCCACTACGCTGAGTATTGAAATGGCCAGTATTCTTGCAGCATCCACGGCCATAGGAAGGTTTATTGCAGGCATTGTGTTGCGTAGAGTGCATTGGCTGCTGGTTTTAATATTTTGCCTAACGTTCGCAGCGGCACTTGTTTTATTGGTCATCCCGTTAGCTTCTAATCTTCACGTGGCAGTTACAACCTGGGGCCATGCGCCATTTGCGGCGTTTATTTTCCCTTTAATTGGATTGTTGCTGGCGCCTGTATATCCTGCTATAAACTCTGTTATATTAAGTTCTTTACCACCAAGACAGCATGCGCCCATGAGTGGATTAATTGTTATTTTTTCTGCGCTCGGCGGCACTACGGGCTCAATTATTACGGGTCATATATTTGAAGCATACGGCGGCCAGGCCGCTTTTTACTTTTCATTGATTCCTATAAGTATATTGGT
This sequence comes from uncultured Chitinophagaceae bacterium, assembly GCA_963823305.1. Lineage (GTDB taxonomy): Bacteria > Bacteroidota > Bacteroidia > Chitinophagales > Chitinophagaceae > Ginsengibacter. The sequence continues at coordinate 259,955 of CAWGLC010000003.1, read as the reverse complement.
GGTAAGTCTTATATTTTTCAACCGCCTTCAAAAGAAAGATGTGCAAACACAACTTATCGATCCAATGGCAGAATCCTTAAATTAGCAAATATGAAAGATATTTTTTCTTTAGGAGAATTATTTGAAACGGTTCAATTGAAAAAGATCTTTCCTGATAGTAAGACTTTTGTAGACTGCACACCGAAGCATGAACTTGCGTTTATACGAGAGCGTTATGAAGAGCAAAAAAAAGAACCTGGTTTTAATCTTTCCTTTTTTGTACATGAGTATTTTATTGAACCAAAATCGACATCTACAGGGTATGAAAGCGATACCAGTCAGCCTGTGAAAGAACATCTCGAATCACTTTGGAATGTTTTAACACGGCAGCCTGCAACTACGAATGATTCTCTTGTTGATCTTCCTGATGCTTATATAGTGCCGGGCGGTCGTTTCCGCGAAATATATTACTGGGATAGTTATTTTACCATGCTTGGCCTGCAGGTTTCCGGGCGGGTAGAAATGATACAGGATATGATCAATAATTTTTCCTACCTGGTTGATAGGTTTGGTTATATACCCAACGGTAACCGGACTTACTTTTTGGGCAGGTCACAGCCTCCTTTCTTTGCTTGTATGGTAAAGCTTTTAGCAGAAGAAAAAGGTGAAAATGTCTTAATGGAATATCTGCCACAGCTTGAAAAGGAATATGAATTTTGGATGGCCGGGATAAAGGATGTAACCGCGCAAGCTACAACCATAAATCGCGTCGTGCTTTTGCCGGATGGCGCTATCCTGAATCACTATTGGGACGAGAATGATTTTCCGAGACCGGAAGCTTATGCGGAAGAAATTGAATTATCCGCATCATCCGGCGACAAAAAGACGTTGTACCGGCATTTGCGGGCTGCCTGCGAATCCGGCTGGGACTTTTCTTCACGGTGGTTTAAAGACGTTAAAGATTTTTCGACTATCCATGCCTGTGATATTATCCCTGTTGATCTGAATTGTCTTTTGTTTCACCTTGAGCAAACTATCGCTGAAGGCTATTCGCTTGGCTGGAAACAATGAGAACACGAAGAGATTTATTGCTTTGGCTGCTTCAAGAAAAGATGCCATTAATAAATATTGTTGGAACGAAGACAAAGGATTTTATTTTGACCATGATTACGTTATCACACTTTCAAAAAAAGTCCTTTACATTGGCAGCCGCTTTTCCTTTATTTTTTAATATTGCATCACCCGCCCAGGCTGGTAAAATTGCACAAAATCTTGAACTGCATTTTTTAAAGTCAGGAGGTTTAATATCAACAACGGAAACAACTTTTCAGCAATGGGATGCACCTAACGGCTGGGCGCCTTTGCAGTGGATTGCGATCGCCGGACTAAGAAATTATGGACATGATGAACTGGCAAAAGAAATTGCCGGGAGATGGATGGATATCAATGAAAAAGTTTATCACGAAACAGGTAAGATGATGGAGAAATATAATGTGGTCGCAACAGATACTAACGGCCGGCGGTGGCGAGTATCCTGCCCAGGATGGTTTCGGCTGGACTAATGGTGTTTATCTTGCATTGGAAAAAATTTTTCCAATGGAATAAACAGGGCAATTCCTGACGTCAGCTCACGTGTCATTATAAATCGTTACTCAGTTTACAAAAACAATTCTTACATAACAAAGCAGAAACTGATCTGTGCTATGCTATTTGCATTAAAAACTCTCTCAAAAACTTATTGAGCTTTTTGAAATAAATTTTTTAAGAAACTACCAGAATTTTACATACAAAGCTGATATCAACAATAGTGTGAGGATAACCAACAAAAGAGTTTGAGGCTTTAATCTGAACATAGTTTTATCAAGTTCAAATGCTTTAGGATTTATTTTAGGGCCGCCAAGGCTAATTGCAATCATAATGATCATAGTGAATACGAATGATAAACCCATACATATATGGAAAGGAATTTCATATCCGCCGGTACCATTCGCGTAAGATGTATAAAGAAAGTTTTCATGGCCCAATACCCGCGGCGCAAACTCATTAAAGAAAACTGATAAAACAAAACCTGTGATCACACCGACTATTGCAGCGAGACCGGTTGTTCTTTTCCAAAACATGCCAAGGAAGAACATCGCGAATACGCCTGGGCTTATAAAGCCTGTATATTTTTGAATGTAGGTGAAACCTCCAACGCCACCGATACCCAACAGATCGTTCCATGTAAAAAGTACGGCCAATATCATTGCCACAAAAACAGTTATTCTTCCAACTATCACCTGCTTTTTTTCATCTGCTTCTTTACCTATATATTTTTTGTGAACATCAAGCGTGTAGATCGTCGAGATGCTGTTTACCTTTCCTGCAAGTGAAGCGACGATCGCAGCGGTAAGTGCTGCAACTGATAAGCCTTTTAATCCTGTTGGAAGGAACGTGAGAACTGCAGAATAAGCTCCATCCTTACCGCCAACCAGTTGTGGCAGAAGCCCCTTTGAATATAACACGAAAGCGGCAATACCAGGAAGCATTACGATCACAGGCATGAGTAATTTTAGAAAGCCGGCAAATAAAATTCCGGTTCTTGCTGTGTGCAAATCAGCGCCCAGCGCACGTTGCGTAATATACTGGTTGCATCCCCAGTAATTTAGATTAATGATCCATATACCTGCCAGGTAAGATGCGATGCCGGGAAAAGTGAGGTATTTATTGATTTCATTCTGTGTTGAACTTGCAGTTGGCCTCGGAATGATCATTTTAAAATGTTCGGGTGCATTATGCAATAAAGCTTTGAAACCTGCAATGGCACTGCTTCCGACGCCAAATTTTTCTCCCACCACTGTTAATGCGATATAGGTAGTGACGAGTCCTCCAACGATCAACACAGCAACCTGGATCACGTCGGTATAACCAATTACTTTCATTCCACCTAAGGATATTATTAAAGCGAAAATTGCAAGGCCTATCATTATTATATGAAGGTATCCTCCTCCTGTGATCCCATTAATGGCAACAGCGCCGAGATATAAAATTGAAGTGAGGTTTACAAAAACGTAAAGAAATAACCAAAAGATCGCCATGATCAAAGCCACCGATTCGTTGTACCTCGTTTTTAAAAACTGAGGCATCGTATAAATCTTATTTTTTAGATAAACAGGGATAAACCAGATGGCAACAATTATCAGGGCAATAGCTGCAATCCATTCATAGGCGGCGACTGCAATACCAAGAAAAAATCCTTCTCCGCTCATGCCAATAAATTGCTCTGCGGAAATATTAGATGCGATCAGCGAAGCGCCAATTGCCCACCAGGTAAGCGTTCCCTCAGCAAGAAAGAATGCTTTCGCGTCATGTTCATTTCTTTTACGCTTGTTATAAATGTAATAGCCATATCCGGCAACAATTATAAAATAGACGATGAAGATGGCATAGTCAGTGAATGCAAAAGTGTTGTTCATGAGCAATCGTTGTTTGAGGTATTAGAAATGATTTATAAACCTAATTGAAAAAATGTTATCCGCATAAATAAATTTTTGAAAAGGCTTTTTAATAATTCCAGGTTATTTATTATTTAATTGATAATAAACTTCATTCCAATGAAGTTCATTTTTAAGAGATCTCAGTTTCGTTTCTTTGTCAATAAGTACAATTTCAATTCCTGCCATGTCAGCAAAATCCTGTAAATGTTCAGCTGTTAAATTTTGGCTGTAACAAGTATGGTGTGCTCCACCGGCGTATATCCATGCCGCACAACCAGTTTACATATCCGGATATGGTTTCCATAATACTCTTGCCACAGGAAATTTAGGCAAATCATTTTGCGGATCAACAGCTTTTACTTCATTTATCAGTAAGCGAAAACGATTACCCATGTCAATAATAGAAGCATTCAACGCTTCGCCGGCACTAACGTTAAATACCAAACGAACAGGATCCGCTTTGCCACCAATTCCTAAAGGATGAACTTCACAGGATGGTTTACCTTCGCAATGAAGGGCATAATCTCAAGCATGTGTGAACCTAAAACCATTTCATTTTTTGGATCAAAATGATAAGTATAATCTTCCATAAAAGCATTACCACCCGGCAATCCGGCTGCCCATCACTTTCATTGCCCGAACGAGGGCCGCAGTTTTCCAATCGCCTTCTGCCGCAAAGCCATAACCATCTGCCATTAGGCGCTGGGAAGCTATTCCGGGTAATTGTGCCATTCCATGTAAGTCTTCAAATGTATCTGTAAAACCTTTAAAATTTCCGTCTTTTAAAAACTTTCGTAGTCCTAATTCTATCTTGGCTGCGTCCCGTAACGAAGCATAATTTTCTTTTCCATTTTTTAACGATGAAACTAATTTATATTCTTCATTATATTGAATGCATAAATTATCAATTTGTTTTTCAGTTACTTTATTAATCACATTTACAAGGTCGCCGATGCCATATGTATTTACTGAATACCCAAACTTCATTTCGGCTTCTACTTTATCTCCATCTGTAACTGCCACATAACGCATATTATCACCAAAGCGGACAAATTTTGCTCCCTGCCAATCGTGCCACGCTGCCGCAGCCCTCGACCATGTATTGATCTGTTGTTGCACATTTTCACTTTGCCAATGGCCAACAACTACTTTTCTTGTTTATGCATTCTCGTCATAATAAAGCCAAATTCCCTGTCGCCATGTGCGCTTTGATTTAGATTCATAAAATCCATATCAATATCGCTCCATGGAATATCGCGATTAAATTGGGTATGCAGATGGCACAATGGTTTTTGCAAAATCTTTAATCCGTTGATCCACATTTTTGCAGGTGAAAAAGTATGCATCCATGCAATGATGCCAATACAGTTTTGGACGCTATTGGCTTCCTGGCAAGTGGCATAAATTTCTTCTGGTGATTTTACAGTTGGTTTGAATACAATCCTTACTGGAATGATGGCACTATCATTGAAAGCTTTTGAAATATCCTTCGAATGATCCGCTACTTTTTTCAAAGTCTCTTCGCCATATAAATGCTGGCTTCCCGTTACAAACCAAACTTCCAGTTGTTTAAATTCTTTCATTATGTAAAATTTTTAATTCACTTTAATTCTTAAAAGCGCACAGCCGTGTACGTTTATCGTTCGCCTGTATTTATTCTTAAAAATTCCTATATCCGCTTTTTTCCATAAATCCCTGACGGTTACTTTTCCTTTAATACCGAGTTTAGAAAAATCAATATCTACCGGGTGTGCGTTGCCGCCAATATTAAATAATCCAACATAAACGTCCTTACTGTCATGCATATGCGAAATCCAGACCATACTGCTATCATTTTTATATAATTGCTTTGGATTTACTCCATTTTGATTTACCGCAAGTACTTCATCATCTTTTATTAAATTATTTTCAAGCTCCCTGTTCTCAGGAAGATTGCCGCCTAACATTAAAGGTGAACGGTAAAGACACCAAAAGCTCATGTGAGTGAGTAATTCATCAGGTGTAAACCGGCTATATCGCTCGGGGCCAACAGGTCCACGCTTTGATAATTTGCCAATCTGCATCATATCGCAATCAGGCCAATGACCTGGTTCTCCAACACCTTCCCATGTTTTAGCATAGCCAAACATTTTCAAAAGTTGTTCCCAGTTATCCCAAAAATCGTCGGCCATGCGCCACATGTTGGCGTATTTTTTTACATGCCCAGAATCCCCGATGGGTGTTTCACCAGGTGATAAACTCAACACAATCGGTCTGCCACAATTTTTAATCGCTTTATAATATCCATTGATTTCAGCGCTTCTATAGGGTCGTGCAATATCATCTACTTTAATAAAATCAACACCCCACGAAGCATATAACTTAAGAATTGAATTTAAATATTCCTGCGCTCCAGGCTTTTGCATATCTAAGCCGTACATGTGATTGAGCCAGGGGCAAGTGGACGAAGTATCTGCAACCATGTCGGCTGTGATTCCGTTCGTTCCTAACACGGGACATTTGGCCCAGACAGCCTGTCGCGGAACACCCCTCATGACATGGATTCCAAACTTTAAGCCTGATGAATGAATATAATCGCCAAGAGGCTTAAAACCTTTTCCACCAAATGCTGAAGGGAATTTATTGACATCAGGCAAGAGCCTTCCATATTGATCCATGCTCAGCCATGGGATATAAGAACCATCGGGAAGCCTGCTCTGAAAAGGATTACCGACGTTGCTTCCGGGAGGATTATCATAAGCCCATAAAAAGTCAACCACAATATATTGCCAACCAAATTGCTTTAAATTTTTAGCCATAAAATCAGCATTGGCTTTTACTTCATCCTCATGCACCGCTGAGCCATAGCAGTTATAACTGTTCCATCCCATTGGCGGTGTCAAAGCAAGATTATTCTGTTGTGCAAAAATAAAATTGCATAAAAATAATATCGCTATTAACAGGGGATATCGCTTTAGATTTTCAAACATGATCTGCTTGCATGCCGTATTTTATTTCAATAAAAATGTTGATTTATTCTGCTGTTACAATATCAATATCTTTTACTTTTTCCGGAAACCATAGCATCATTTCTCCTTTCCCCCTGTTGGCCCAGGCATAGTATGGAATAGCAATAAAGTTTTGATTTTTAGTTACGATCGCTTCACCATCATTTTCAATCATCACAGCCGGAACATTCGATTTTAAAACTTCAATGCCATTTAAAAGATCCGGTTTGAACTCTGTTGTAAACATAGTGTTGACGGGCATTACAAGATTTGAAGCTTTACCATCATTGTCGATCCATTCCGCACAATACATGATCGGCCCACGTTGTAAAGCAACTTTACCGATATCGTTTTTTACATTGGAATTGGCGACCACTTTTCTTACTTCCATTGGTAACTTCACTTCTATCACATCATTCTTTTTCCATTTTCTATTTAAAACAGCATAGCCATTTTCTATATTATAATCAACATCTTTTCCGTTGATGGTAATGGTCACTTTTTTATCAGAGTTACTATTAAATGTATAAAGATCAGAAGGCATAGCTTCATTTCTTGCCCAACCGGGAATGCGTATCAGCATGGAAAAATCAAACGATGATTTCGGATTAACCGTGAATTTTAAATCGCCATCCCATGGATAATTATTTTGCTGAACAATCTGAACTGGTTTGCCCGAGAGGTTTAAAGTGGCATTGCCACTGATGAATAGATTTGTATAAATGTTATCGCCCTTTTGCGCATAAATATATCCCGGTACTGATGGTAACAATCTTACCAGGTTAGTAGGGCAGCAGGAGCATGGAAACCAACCGGAACGCGTTGCCTCCATATCAGGATGCGAAAAGCTATTCTTAATTTGCATCGCATTGGTATAAAAAAATGACTTGCCATCAAGCCCGATTCCGGAAATCAATCCATTGTATAAAGTTTTTTCAAGCACATCAATATATTTTGAATCGCCATGCAATAAAAACATTCTTTCATTCCAAAATACCTGTGCAATTGCTGCGCACGTTTCGTTGTAAGCGGTCGCATTAGGCAACTGGTAATTATCTCCAAACCTTTCGCCATCGCCTATTGCGCCAACACTTCCCTGTACGTACATTTTTTTGCTAACAACATTATTCCAAATGGTATCAACTGCACTTAATAATTTTTCATCACCGGTTAATGCTGCCACATCTGCCATTGCTGAATATAAATATCCGGCACGTACGGCGTGGCCTTCTGCTTCTGTTTGATCTATCACAGGAATATTATCCTGCCAGTAAGAACCATTCTTCCATTCATCTTTACTGGTGGAATCATAGCTTACATCGCGGCCTCTTTCTTCAACAAAATATTTTGCCGTGTTCAAATATTCTTTTTTACCCGTGATGCGATATAATTTCACGAGGCCCATTTCAACGACTTCATGACCAGGAGCAGTATGTTGCTGGTTGGGTGCCGGGCCAAAAACTGAACAAACAAGATCGGCATTTTTTAATGCTACATTTAAAAGATTTTTTTTGCCGGTAGCGATGTAATGTGCTGCAGCAGCCTCATACAAATGCCCTGCATTATATAATTCATGACTTAATTTTCTTTCGTTCACCCAGCGTTTTGTACCGGCCCATTCCTGCGGATGAAGAGGATCAATGGTTCTAGCCGTGTATAAATAGCCATCAGGTTCCTGTGCTGCTGCAATGATGGTGATCAGCGAATCAACATATTTCTCCAATTTTGGATCAGGGAATAAACTCAGTGAATAGGAAGCGCCTTCGATAGTTTTATAAATATCCGTATCATCAAAAGGGTAGATGGTACAAAATTTACCGGACCTTGCAGCGGCCATTACAAAATTCTTAACACGCCCTGTATTCTCACATCTTTCGAAGGAAGCAGGAATAGTAACTGTTTCATTAATTTTTAAACGTGGTAGCCAGAAGTTATCCGAAAGATGAACTTCGTTAAAGGCCAAAGGCGTTATGGGATAATCTTTTTTTTGAGCAAAAAGAAATGAAGTTGATAAAAGAAAAATGGGAAGGAATATTTTTTTCATAATTTGACTTTTTTTGTTGCCACCGGCGATATCTATTGGAATAGATGAATTATACAGATTAGCACCAGTTGTCCTAAATGCTATTGTCCGTAATAGCTATTTTTTCCGTGTTTTCTCTCATAATGTTTTTTTATCAAAGAATCTTTCAACCTCAATGCATCTGCCTTTATACTTTCCGTTATGAAAGCCATCTTCGCAATTGACTCTAATACGGCGCTGTTGTACACTGCTTTTTCAGCCGTTTTGCCCCATGTAAACGGTGCATGATTGCCCACAAGGATCATTTCCATTTCTTCATAACTTATATTCTTTTCTTTCAGCGCATTAATGATTTGAAATCCTGTTTGGTATTCATAATCGCCCCCGATCATTTCATCATTCATGGGGGCGGCACAGGGAATATCGAAAGTGGTATGATCTGCATGGGTAGTTCCATAAACGGGAATATCACGAAGGCTCTGCGCCCAGCCTGTTGCATAACAGGAATGCGTATGCGCAATTCCGCCAATCGTGCCAAAATTTTTATAAAGAACGGCGTGTGTAAGTGTATCAGACGACGGGCGCAAATTACCTTCAACGGATTTTCCGTCAAAATCAACAATTACCATTTTATCTTCAGAGAGCCCGGAGTAAGGAACACCGCTTGGCTTGATGGCAAACACACCGGCGTTTCTGTCGGCAGCACTTGCATTGCCGAAGGTGAAAAGCACTAAGCCTAATTCAGGCAATTGCATATTGGCTTTATAAGCGAGTTGTTTTATTTCATCATATTTACTCATAGTTAAATTAATAGTGAATAGTGAATGGTGAATAATTGTTCAGTGTTCATGATGAATCGATTATTGTTCATTGTTCATTTTTCATTCTTCATTTTCATTATTACACTTCCACCATTCTTCCCAGCGCTTTATATTTTTCATATCTCCTTTTATATAAGTCCACATTATTCTTGTTGGGTTGATATTCCGCATCAAAGCCCTGGCCCATAGCGGCCATCGCATCTTCCACTTTATCATAAATGCCGGCAGCCGTCGCTGCAAACATGGCTGCACCGATTGCGCATGTTTGTTCAGATTTATGAATTCTAATTGGCATGTCCATGACGTCTGCCATAACTTGCATAATGTATGGAGATTTTTTTGCAACACCACCAAGTCCAATCAATCCTTTTACAGGAACACCTTCATTGTTGAACCTGTCAACAATTGCTTTTGCTCCAAAGCAGGTTGCTTCAACCAATGCTTTAAAAATGCGAGGTGCATCCGTACCCAGGTTTAAATTCATAATGGCAGCTTTCAGTTCCTGATTGGCATCGGGAGTCCGGCGGCCATTAAGCCAGTCAACTGCAAACTCATCATTTTCATTCAGCAGGAGTTTTTCTGCTTCATCAGAAAGTTCAACGATTAATTTATCATGTAATTCTTTTTGTAATAAATCAGCAGTTGCTGTATCAATAACTTCTGAATTTTTTAAAATATTTTTGAAAGAATTCGTGATCATATTTCTGAACCACGCATAGGTATCGCCAAATGCAGATTGTCCCGCTTCCATACCCATCATACCCGGTATTACTGAGCCGGGCACCTGGCCGCAAATGCCTTTTATCAATTTGCCTTTTACTTCGTCCATTGGCGCCACCAGCATATCACAGGTAGAGGTGCCCATTACTTTACTAAGATAGTAAGGTTCTATCTGGCCGCCAACCGCTCCCATGTGAGCATCAAATGCGCCTACGCCAATAATTACATCAGTTGATAAACCCAAACGTTCTGCCCATTCTTTTGAAAGATTGCCGGCAGGTTTATCGGATGTAAGGGTTTCGGTAAATAATCTTGAAGTAAAACCATCGAGCAATGGGTCTAATGAAGTGAAGAAATCGTTTGGTGGTAAACCTCCGTAATCTTCAGCCCATAATGCTTTATGTCCCGCAGAACAAACGCCACGTTTCATTTCACCCACATCATTTCCGCCGGTTAATAAAAAAGGAATCCAATCGCAGTGTTCCACCCACGAGTAACAAGCTGACCTAACGGAACGGTCTATACGAAGTATATGCAATAATTTTGCCCAAAACCATTCTGAAGAATAAATACCACCGACATATTGTAAATAATTTGTACTGAAATCCGGATGCATGTTCGTTTATCTCTGCTGCTTCTTTGGTTGAAGTATGATCTTTCCACAACACAAACATGGCATTGGGATTATTCTGAAAAGCAGGTAACAAAGCCAACGGAGTTCCGGATCTGTCCACGGCAACGGGCGTTGAACCGGTAGTATCCACGGAGATAGCTTTTATATTTGAAGCCACTATTTTACCGGCTTTATGTAAACATTCTTTGACCGTTGCTTCCAGGCCTTCCACATAATCCAGCGGATGTTGCCTGAATTGATTTTGAGATGCGTCGCAATATAAGCCATCTTTCCATCGCGGATATTCAAAAACTGCCGATGCCATTTCTTCTCCATTGGAAGCATCCAATATAACCGAGCGAACTGAATCAGTTCCATAATCAATACCTATTACGTAAGATTTATTTTTCATGGCATAAAAAGCAATCTTCGAAAAAAGAACAATATAGGAATATTTCCTTTAAGTGTCAGAATAACATTTATTTTTTTTTCTTAAAAATTATCCGGCACTTGTTAATAACATTTTGGCAGGTCGGATATCTTTACGATGAACTTTAGCGGAATATTTTCGTTTTTTTTTGCTCAATGAAAACACAAAAAAGCAGAAACGGCTAAAATGTTTTGAGTTCAGCGTACAACATTTATATTTGATAACCTGGATACAACAAATCATTAATTCAAACGATCCCCCCAACTTTTATGTTGAGCAAACCAGTTGGTAGCAAAGAATCATAATCTTTAATAAACCCCGTCACATTTTTATAACCAGCAAACTCACCTTTAGCATGCATAGTGGTGAGCACAATACATGGCATTCCCGCATTTTGTGCCGCTTCTACACCCTTAGGCGCATCTTCAAACACCAAACAATTTTCAGGGAGAACAGATAATAAATCAGCACATTTTAAAAATGTTTCCGGATCAGGCTTGCTTGTAGTAACGTCCATAGCACTAACGATTGCTTTGAAAAAGTGGCGAATGTGTAAATTGTCTAAAACGAAATCAATATTGAAAGGAATGGCTGCGGAGCCAATTGCCATTAATATGCCTGCTTCTTCACTTTTTTGAAGAAAATCCTGTAGCCCTTTTATCAATGAAAGATTGGGTAAATAAGCCTTTTGATATCTTCTTTCTTTTTCGATGGATATTTCTTTAATTTTTTCTTCGGAAAAATGATTCTTACCAAAAATCCTCTCCAGCAGTTCATCATTTTTACCATACATCTGCACTTTCACTTCATCCCGCGTAAGGCCGGCTTTCAATTTACTATTTAAAATATCATACCACGCATCAGCGTGATATCGCATATCGTCGATCATGGTTCCATTCAAATCAAAAATGAATGCTTTTATACCCATAGTTACTTAATTTTTACTTTATATACTGTTACCTCATGATACTTTTCTCCTGGCTTTAAAATAGTAGAAGGGAAATTTGTTTTATTAGGTGAATCCGGAAAATGTTGTGTTTCAAGGCAAAGCGCTGAATGTTTGGTAATCGGTTTGCCGCCGCGGTTTATAAAGGTACCATCAAGAAAATTTCCTGTATAAAACTGGAGACCGGGCTGCGTAGTATAAACTTCCAACATTCTGCCGCTGATAGAATCTGATAGTTCAGCAACTTTTTGTAAAGAAGAATCTTTTCTGTTTACCACCCAATTATGATCATAACCACCTTTTACTGAATCTATATCACGGCCGATTTTTTTGGGCGAAGTAAAATCGAACGCAGTTCCTTTCACAGGTTTTATTTCGCCGGTAGGAATTAGCGTGCTGTCAACCGGCGTGTAATTATCGGCATCAATCATCAATGTTTCCCCGAGAATAGAATTGTCCACATCGCCCGATAAATTGAAATAGCTGTGGTTGGTAAGGTTTACAGGAGTTGGCTTATCAGTTGTTGCGTTGTATTCTATCATTAAGCCGCCATCGTTTGTCAGGGTGTATTGAACCGTAACATCAAGATTCCCGGGGAAGCCTTCTTCGCCATCTTTGCTGCGATATTTTAAAATAAGCGAAGGAACCGTATCTGAAGGAACTGACGCGTCCCAAACAACTTTATCAAATCCCTTCAATCCGCCATGCAATGTATTTTTTCCATCGTTTGCAGCCAATTGATACGTGGCACCGTCCAATGCAAATTTTGCATTGCCAATCCTGTTTCCGTAGCGGCCTATTAAAGCACCGAAATAAGGTGGCTTTTGCAGGTAAGGCTGCAGGCTATCGAAGCCAACAATAATGCTGGATGTTACGCCATTTTTATCCGGTGTTATGAACGATGTAACAGTGCCTCCATAATTGGTAATGGTGACTGTGTCGCCGTTATTATTAACTAAAGTAAAAAGATAAACTTTCGCGCCGTCATGCTCGCCCCAATCGGTTTTAGTGATCCCGGGTTTTGTTGAAGATAATTTTTCATTTCTGGCGGATTGATTACAGGAAACAAGCAAACCAGCAACGGAACCAGCAATTACAAGGGTTAAAAGTTTCATATCGATTTTTGGTTTAAAATTTATATTATGAGATATTTTTTTTATAAAAATAACGATACAAAATTTCTTTTATCGTGTTCATTATTTTCTTTGAAAAATTTTATCCTGAAAGTTGCTGTCGTCGTTTGTAAAATAGGCTGTTAAAAGATTGAGATGTACAGAAAAAGTTCTTTTCACATGAGTAAACAAAATGAATAAAACCCTATTATCCAATTTTATATATTTTATTAAATAATTTTAAAAATTAATTATAAGTGACATATGGCCGACTGAAATTTTAAAAATGGCACATTTTTAGCTTTTGAAAGGAAAAAAACCTTACCATCTAAAATCGTTCCTATGTTTTGGAAATATCTAATTGCATCTTTCTTAGCCCTGATGGCTGTGGGAGGGGTCATTATATTGATAATTTTTCTTGCAAGCGCCGCATTATTTGGATCCGTTTTTATAACTATTGCATCCCTTGCTTCCGTATTCCTTTTCTTTTACTTTATTACATTTCTTAATAAAAAGCAGGAATCTTAGCCGCAATCAGTATTTTATTCCTTTTACGTTCATGTGCACAATATAAACTGATTTTGATGCCGCGATAAATAGAATATTTTTATCGCGTCCACCAAAACATATATTTCCCGTCCAATCTTCCGGAATATCAAAATGCTGTATTTTTTGACCGGTAGGATCATAAACAGTAACTCCCTTTCCTGTCATATAAACATTTCCCCTTTCATCCATCGTCATTCCATCTGACGTGTGATTTGCGAAAAGCTTTTTATTGGTAAGGCTTCCATCTTTGTCGATATGAAATTCATAAACAGCGTTTGCTCCGATGTCGGCAATATATAAAAGATTTCCATCAGGAGTACCAATTATTCCGTTGGGTTTTTCTAGCGAACTATCAGCGATTACTGCATTTTTTTTATTTTTCATTAAACAATACACTCTCTGTTCGTCCATGTGAGGATGATCTTTGTTCCAATAATCCCGCTTGTAATAAGGATCAGTAAAATAGATGTTTCCATTTACGTGGTTCACCCAAACATCATTTGGTCCATTAAAAATTCCGCCATTAAAATCCTTTGCAAGTACGTTAATTTTTCTTTCAGGACTTATTGACCATAATTCGTTGTGCTCGTCTGCGCAGGCAATAATATTTCCATCAGCGTCAAAATATAAACCGTTGGAGCGCCCGGTTCCGTCCATAAATAATGACAGCTTTCCTTCGATATCGTACTTCCAAATTTTATTATTAGGCTGATCAGTAAAATAAATATTTCCTTCTTTATCCGAAGCCGGCCCCTCTGTAAAAGAAAATTGATCAGATACCAGAGTTGGTGTGTCTGACGCAATCGGGCTTTGATTAATTCCCGTATCACTTAAAGGTTGTGTCGGCATCGCTAAAATTTTTACATAATGATTATGAGGTGGAAAATGGCTTGTGTCAAAAGCACAAATAATGACAGCAAATATTAAACCTGTTATAAAAAATAATTTAGTAGAATTTTTATTTTGCGGGAGCATCTTCATGTGCATGGCCAGGTCGTTAAAAGAAAAGGTATAAAAAATATTTTAAAAATTAATTAAATAAAAATTTGGAAGTACTAAAAATATTAGTATGTTTGCCTAAACAAATTAGTTAACATGGCACTTGCAGGATTAAATTTAAAATATTTGCGCAAGCTTCGCGGGTGGACACAGGAGGAATTTGCGTCTAAATTAGGGATCAAGCGTTCTTTGGTTGGAGCATACGAAGAAGAAAGAGCCGAGCCCAGAACAGATGTGCTTGAAATTGTTTCAGAGATTTTTAAAGTTACATTGGATGAACTGTTTTTGCACGACCTCAGCGAATCGAAGGGAGCAAATTATCTTGCCAAAAGACGCCAACTCAAAATGATGAGCGCTGACAGGAACATCATTCATTTTGTACCGGTAAAAGCTGCCGCCGGATATCTTGCGGGATATGCAGATACTGAATTCATTGATGAGTTAAATACTTTTACCTTGCCCATGTTGTCAGGTGGCACCTATCGTGCATTTGAAATTATAGGAGATAGTATGTTGCCAACGCCAAGCGGAAGTATAATAGTAGGAGAGAAGGTGGAAAATCTTGATAATGTAAAAAGCAATGCGGCTTATATAGTGGTAAGCAAGAGCGAAGGCATTGTTTATAAAAGAATAATTAAAAGCAATAAAAATAAAAATAAGCTCACGTTGGTAAGTGACAATCCTGCATACAAACCGTACCAGGTAAATTCAGCAGACGTACTTGAAATGTGGCAGGCACAGGCGGCCATTAACAAGGTAACACAGCAGCAACGCTGGGATGTAGATTCATTGGTAAATCTTGTTAGTAACCTGCAGGACCAGGTAAGTTCATTGAAGAATAAAATGAATTAGGTTTGTGATCATTCATTAGATTTCGCTTCATTCTTACAATTAGAATGCGGCCGTACAGATACATCGATTAACATTTAAAAACACAGTTATGATCAAATTACAAATCGTAGGTAACCTTGGAGCAGATTGCATGCTTAAGGAAGTGAATGGCAAAAACGTTATCAATTTTAATGTTGCCCACACAGAAAAATTTAAAGATTCTCAAGGGAATCTAAAAGAAAGAACCACCTGGGTGAATTGCGCTTATTGGACAGACCGGACAGCCGTTGCGCAATATTTAAAAAAAGGAAAACTGGTATATGTAGAAGGTACTCCCGAAGCTGAGGCTTTTACCAATAAGGAGAATCAGCCTGCGGCAACTATTAAATTAAGAGTGAGAGATTTACAGTTATTAGGTGGAAACATTGATGGAGGACAAAGTAATAATTCCGGCTCCTATGCCTCATCATCCTCATCTTCATCTGGTAATTCTAATTATAATACTTCGTCACAATCTAATAAGCCGGTTACTGCAGAGATGGAAGAACCTGCAGATGATTTACCATTTTAAGCATATTAATAGAAATTTAAAAGGCTGTCTCCAGGTCGTGACAGCCTTTTTTTATTAGAGTAATTGATGGAAAGATTAATATGCCTGTTCTTGTTTGATTCATTTTACTTGTATGTAAAACCTGTTTTCATCAGCTTTTCATGAGTAAGTTGCAATTATTTTATAAAAAAAAATTTGTGAAATAATTTTTCTAAAGCTGTATTAAATTGCTTTCATGTGAGTCGATGGCAAACGTGCAAACCTAATAACAATCCACTTTTAAAAAATTATTGTAAATTCATTTTTTTAAACAAATAAAAAACATATATGAAATTTTTTTTTCTTTCAATGGCTTCTTTATTATTAGTGTCCTTTGCAAATGCGCAAACTGTTGATGAAATTATTAACAAGCATGCGGATGCGCTTGGTGGCAAAGACAAACTTTCTCAAATAAAATCCATTTCTTATCAGAACAAGACAGAAGTAATGGGCAATGAATCAAATTCAACCATCATTATTTTAAACGGGAAAGGGTATAGAAGTGATGCAAATTTTAATGGCCAGCAAATAGTCCAGGTAGTAACAGACAAAGGCGCATGGGCAATTAATCCTTTTGGTGGTTCTTCAAATGCCCAGGCAGCTCCGGCAGATCAATATAAAGCGGTTGAGGATGGAATTTATTTGCCTGATCCGTTATTTAATTATGCAGACCACGGCGCTAAAGTTGAATTGCAAGGGCAGGAAAAGGTTGATAGCGTAAATGCGTACAAAATAAAATATACTAATAAGGACAGTGGCATAGTTACTTATTATATCAGTCCTGTTACTTATTACATTATCGAATCTGTGAAGGTGGGCGAAGTGCAGGGACAGGAGACTAATATCACTATTAGCTATTCTGATTACAGAAAAACAGATTTTGGAATTTATGTGGCTTATGCAGTAAATATCGATATGGGCCAGTTCGCATTAAAATCGAATGTAGATAAAGTTGATATTAACAAGGATGTAAATCCCTCAATTTTTGAAATGCCAAAATAAAGTGTAGCCGGATTGTTATCGGACTACAATTTATAAAATCGATGCGTGGATACTACTGAAAATTTGTAAAATGCAAATTAGTTTTCAATTTTTTTAATTCAGTTTATTTTGCGTAAAACAATATTACCAGCCCAACCCGGCGCAGGTGAAAGCAACTTTTTTTGCCTTAAAAATATTTTTTTAGAAAAAGTATATGCCTGTTTTTTTTATGTTATTCTGGCTGCGGCGGGTTTAAATTGATCTGGTTATCTTCTTTAGGTTTTTTAAATTCAAGGGTTCCGAATTTATAGGTAAAATTAAGGCCGAAAGACCTGAATGGTATTCGTTCAAAATTATTAACGGTGAAGCCTGGCCCAAACACAGAAGTTTTCCGGTTTACATATTCATTAAAAGGATTAACGGTAGTAAAGGCAATACTACCTTTCTTTTTCCAGATTTGCTTTCTTAACGCAACACTATAAGTTGTGAAAGACGGATAAGTTCCCTGGGCTTCATGACGTGCAGAATTGAAATTTCCGAAAAACTCTCCTGCCAGCGTTTTTGAGAACTGATAGCTGGTATTCACATTGAATCGATAATTAAAGCTATTAGTGTTTTGTCCGGGAACAATTGCGTTTATGGTATGCCGGTAGAAAGCGAAAATATTAGTTCTCACATTAAATTTTTTCGTGAAATTTACGTTCCCAAACAAGCTCAATCCTACATTCTTTTCCACCCCGATATTTTCACGCGTGCTCACAGCAACATTGGTGTAAGTTGAATCGCCGACAACCAGGCTCGGGTAATATAGAATATAGTTCTGGATGTCGTGATTATTGACGCGGTAAAAAGCTGAAATAACAAAAGATCCCATCGCGCCCAGGTCTTTACTATAACCTAATTCAAATCGATTGCCGATTTCCGGCGTTAAATAAGGATTTCCGCTGGATATGTTCTTAGGATCGCTGGTATTTATGAATGGATTTAAATCTCCATAATCCGGTCTTTCGATTCTTTTAGAATAACTGAATTTTAAAGTTTGATTGTTTCCCAGGTTTCTGAGAAAGAATACCGATGGAACAAAAGTATTGTATGGCTGGGAATTCAATTGTTGTTGCGCGTTAGAATAATAAGAATTAATATCCGTGTGCTCAAACCGCCCGCCAAGTTTAGCATCGAATAGATTTCCCACCGGAAAACTCAGTTCGGTATAAACAGCGTAAACTTTTTGATGATAACGAAGATCATTGGATAAAGAACTGTCAAAAAGAAAAGCCTTCTGGTCTGTTTGAAAACTTGAAACCGCTGATGAGCTGCTAATGTCATACAGGCTTAGCTTCCCGCCAACACCTAAAATTATTTTCTTTGAAAATGGTTCAGTATAATCAATCTTTATTTCGGTTTCATTTTCCTTAGCAGGATTTAAATTATAAGTTGCGTAGGAAAGAGAATCCTGCGGAAGTAAGTATTGGTTGTTATTAGACTTGCCCGCATTATTTCCTAAGCTGGTGTTGGCGGATATATCAAGTTCCCTGTCTTCTTTGTTGAAGGTTCTTTTATAATCCAGGTTAGCATCTACGCTGTGAAATTTAAAAGAACTGCCGGTATTATTTAATACTGCGATATCAGAAAGAATAGTTCCATTCTGATCAAGCGACTGTTGTGTTTGGTTAATGATGCCAGTGCCGGTACGGCCGAAATTATTATAATTTAAAGATCCTGAAAGACTATTTTTTTTAAGATAGGTCCAGTCAAATCCAATTCCCGATTCGATGCCATGCCTGTTATAATTTGAATTTCCATCCTGGTGCAAAAGGTCTGTTGTACTATCTGCGTTATGCGAAACCCTTTCATAAGTGTTAGGAGTATTGGACATCAACCTGGTATTACCGCTGAAAAAAGCATTTATGCCGAAATTATTATTCCTGGCGTTAAAATTAAAAGAGCCATTTTCCTGCCTTGTGCCGCCGGTGAGCGAAAGATTTCCATTTACGCCTTTTGCAGTATTTTTCTTAAGAATAATATTAATAATGCCACCAAGGCCCTGCGCATCATACTTTGCGCCAGGATTGGTTACCACTTCGATACTTTTGATCTGGCTTGCCGGTATAGATTGCAATACATCGGCAATGTTGTTTCCGAAAGCCGACGAAGGTTTTCCGTCAATAAGAAAGCGAATGCTTGTGCTGCCGGCCAGCTCTACGTTTCCATCAACATCTACGGATACCTGCGGCACTTTCTTCAATACATCTGTGGCCACACCGCTTTGGGAAGTGATATCCTGCTCTGCATTAAAAACAATCTTATCAATTTTATTCTCTATTATTTTCGGCGGAATTGAAATGGTAACGGCTTGCAAAAGCGCTGTTTTTTTGACCATTGAAATAGTTTTCAAATCAACCGAAGGACTTTCCTGGTTTATGACAACATTTTTTATAGTGCGTGATTCATAGCCAATATATTCAATCACAATCCTGTAGCTTCCTGCGGCAAGGTCTTTTACTGAGAAATTCCCGTTTTTATTGGTAGTACTTCCATTAACTGGTTTTTTATTTTCACCTGTAAACAACGAAATTGTGGCGTAGTCCAAAGCCTGGCGCGGATGCGGAATCAACAACTTTTCCAACTATGTTATAAGAAATTCCGGTTGCTTTTTTTGTTTGAGCCTGAAGTTTGAAAATCACAGATATAAACAACAATACTAAAAATCCTTTCCTCACTTTTACAATTTAGATTAACAAAAATAAATGAACATTCTGAAGTAAATCTGATTTTTACAGGTACGGTAATTTGCTTTGTGAAAGGAACAATATTATAATCCGAAAGTTCGAATTAATATAAATGAAAGAGAAGGGGCACATGCCGTTATCTAAAAATGAAAATTGAAGCTTGATGCGTTTCCATTTTTCTTAAGTTTCACCAGGCCGGTCAATGAAATTGTTGCTTTCACGCAACAAAAAACCGCTTATTTACAAAGCGGTTTTTAAATTATTTTATAGGGGACATCGAGTCCGGTATTTCATCGACAGCATCGCGATCATCCGGCGGATATTTTTCCGGATTTCTTAATTTGCTGTTCTTTTTGCTATACCCAAAATATATCACAAAGCCAATAAGAAGCCAGCCAAGAAGCCTCACCCAGTTAATCCATCCAAGTCCGAAGATCATGGCCAGGCAAACCAGGATTCCGAGAATGGCAACTAATTTCACGGCAGGTACTTTAAATTCTCTTTTGATCTCGGGATGTTTTACCCGCATGATCCAAACTCCTGCGCATACGAGTATAAACGCGAACAACGTTCCGATACTCGTCATATCGCCCACAATATCTCCCGGAATAAAAGTAGCGAAGGCGCCGACAAGCAATAAAAATATTAAGTTTGATTTATAAGGTGTTTTAAATTTCGGATGAATCTGAGAGAAAACTTTTGGTACCAATCCATCTTTGCTCATGGAATAAAATACTCTTGATTGCCCCATAAGCATTACCAGGATTACAGAAGAAAATCCCCCGAGAATTGCTATGGTTACCAGGTCACTTAACCATTTAAAAGTTGGAACCCACACGCCAGCTACCATTGAGCCACTCATGTGTTCAATTGCATAAACAACAGATGCTTCACTGCCCTTGGTTCTAAATTCTTCAACAGACGCAATCCCTGTTAAGCACGTATGAAAATAAGAATGTATAAAATGGTACAAATCACCAATGAACCTAAAATGCCAATGGGCATATCTCTTTTAGGATTTTTAGTTTCCTGGGCTGCAGTGGATACTGCATCAAAGCCAATAAAGGCAAAGAAAACTGTTCCTGCTGCTCCCAATATTCCCAGAATTCCGCCATAATTATATGAAATTCCGTGATGATCCGTGTAGGTAGTTGGCGCAGGGATAAATGGCGTATGATTTTCGGGCCTTATATACTCCCAGCCTACAACAATTACCACTATTACGATGGCCACTTTTAATATTACAATTATAGCATTAACTACCGCCGATTCCTGCATTCCCCTGATTAGTAAAAGCGATAGAATGATTACGATAGCCAGCGCCGGAAGGTTCACGATACCACTGTGCAGCCCGTCCGTGGAATGTTGAAACGGGGAATGGCACCATTCGTACGGCACCCTCGTTCCAAATATTTCCAAAAATTTATTGAAATATTCTGCCCATGCGATGGCAACTGTAGCAGCACCCGACGCCGTATTCAAGAACCAGGTCCCATCCTATGATCCATGCAATAAATTCACCCATAGTAGCATAAGAATAAGTGTACGCGCTACCAGCGATGGGAATCATTGATGCAAACTCGGCATAACATAAACCCGCAAAAGCGCAACCTATTGATGCAACGATAAACCCTATCGTTACGGAAGGTCCCGCATGCTGCGCCGCCGCAGCAGCAGTGCGCACAAAAAGTCCCGCACCGATAATAGCGCCAATACCTAACGCAATAAGATTTCCCGGCCCTAACGTTCTTTTCAATGTATTTTTCGACTCCCCGGCCTCATGCATCAGATGGCTTACAGGCTTTGTAATGAACAAGCTTTTCCTGATAGACAAACTCATAATTGTTGGTAGGTTTTAATAAAAAGATTTGGAAAAGTAGTCAATTAATTAAAAAGATAAGAAAACAATTTGAAGTCCATTAAATGTCTTTTTCACATACGTGCTTTCTAAAGCAATATTTTACATTCTATTTGTTAGATTTGGCAGATTTCTAAGTCAACTGCATTATGAATAAAAAGAAAAGTGTGATATTGGTGTTCATTGTTCTTACGGTCACAGCACTTTTCCATTTTATTGATATATACAATCTCAACAGTATTTCGCCTTTGTTTCTTCGGTTATTAAGATGGATTTTTATGAGTTCGCTGATTCTTTTTGCCATTTATAAAAGATCGCTCACTTCCTGGATATTAATCAGCATGGCTGATTGGAATTGAAGTCGGAATAGACTTTCCATTATTTGCGCAAAACTTAAACGTGCTTAGCCAGATTTTTCTGCGCATGATAAAAACGATAATTGCCCCGATTCTTTTTTCAACATTGGTCGTAGGAATTGCAGGGCATTCGGATTTAAGACAAGTCGGGCGCATGGGGTGGAAATCTATATTATATTTTGAAGTAGTGACGACACTTGCTTTAGTGACAGGTTTGATGGCTATAAACATTTCAAAGGCCGGGGTTGGCATTCATATTCCGCCGGGCTTTCACCAGGAATTGCCAGCCATAGTTCCTCAAACATGGCAGGATATTATTTTGCATATTTTTCCTGAAAATATTGTAAAATCTATCTATAACGGCGATGTGTTACCCATTGTAATCTTCAGTGTTATTTTTGGGATCGGACTGGCACAGGTAAGTGAAAAAAAACGGCGGCCGATGATTGAATTTTCTGAAAGCCTTGCTCAGACTATGTTTAAGTTCACTAATATCATTATGTATTTTGCTCCTGTAGGTGTTGGCGCCGCCATTGCGGTCACTGTTGGTCATTTAGGGCTGGACATCCTGGCCTCGTTGTAAAATTATTATTGACGTTATATGCGGCGCTTTTTTTGTTTATCGGCGTAGTTCTTTTTTCCATTGCCTATTTTATGAAAATTCCTATACGCCAGTTCATCCGGGCAGTTTCAGAACCTGTGGCCGTAGCTTTTGCAACTACCAGTTCTGAATCGGCGTTGCCAATTGCGATGGAAAATATGGAAAAATTTGGCGTACCCGGTAAAATTGTTTCCTTTGTAATACCTACAGGTTATACATTTAACCTTGACGGTACTACGTTATATCTTTCACTTGCCAGTGTATTTGTGGCGCAGGCTGCGGGCATTGAAATGTCAATTGGTACCCAGCTTGTTATGGGACTCACGCTGATTCTTACCAGCAAAGGCGTTGCGGGCGTACCGAGGGCTTCGTTAATAATTTTGTTAGGAACTGTCTCATCATTCGGATTGCCGGTTTGGCCGCTCATGGCTATTTTAGGCATAGATGCTTTAATGGATATGGCGCGTACTTCTGTAAATGTAATTGGAAATATGCTCGCCAGTTGCGTTATCGCAAGTTGGGAAGGGGAGTTTGATCGCGAAAAAGCAAGCAAGTTTTGTTCCTGATTAATAATTAATTGTGTTTCTATTTTAAATCTTTGTCGTTTCTTTATGGCCTAAGAATTGATTTTATAATAAAATTTAATTAAAGTGGACCTGTTGCAAATTCTGGAATAAATGTAAAGGAACTTGTTGAATCCCCACTTTTATATTGAACATGGCGGTTTATGGATGGTTCTTTTTATTGTGTTTGCGGAAACTGGCTTATTTGCCGGGTTTTTTCTTCCGGGAGATGCGCTACTTTTTGTTACCGGAATTTTTAGTTCAACAACAAGATGAATTCCCGGTATTGTTGCATCGGCGCTGTTTACCTACAGGTACACAATGGGCCGACCTGTCTATTTTATGGGTTTTAATTTCCATTGCAGGCATTTTGGGAAACCTTGTTGGCTATTGGTTTGGGAAAAAAAGCGGCCCATTTCTTTTTGAAAGAAAAGATACTTTTTTGTTTAAGAAAAAATATTTAGATACAGGCTCATGAATTTTATGAAAAAAACGGCGGCGGGGCAATTTTGCTAGCAAGATTTGTTCCCTTTATACGCACGTTTGCTCCCATAGTTGCGGGGATTGTTTTAATGGACTGGAAAAAATTTATTTTGTTTTAATATAATAGGTTCTGTGCTGTGGGTGGGGAGCATGTTATTTGCGGTCATTTTCTTGCAGACGTTTATTATGCACCAATTTGATTTTGATTTAAAAGAACATCTTGAAGTTATTGTAATCGCCATTGTTGCAGTTACCACTATACCCGTTCTTTTGAAACTTTTTATGCCAAAACAAAAGCCAAAACAACCGATTCACCAATAGTGAATCACGCATATGGAAAATAAAATAGCATATGCAGTTTTTTCCATTCCGGTAATTGTGGCAGCATTAGGTTATTTTGTTGATATCTACGATTTGCTTCTTTTTAATATTGTAAGAATTCCGAGCCTCCGCTCTCTTGGATTAAGCGCTGCAGATATTGATAAAAAAGGCGAATTGATTATTGGTGTACAAATGATCGGACTCTTAATCGGCGGAATTATCTGGGGAATTGCCGGCGATAAGAAAGGCAGGCTCAGCATTCTTTTCGGGTCTATAATATTGTATTCTCTTGCAAATATTGCCAATGGTTTTGTACATACTGTTCCGCAATATGCAATTGCAAGATTTATTGCGGGCATTGGGCTGGCTGGCGAACTTGGTGGCGGGCATTACGTTAGTTTCAGAACTGCTTAAAAAAGAACAAAGAGGAATCGGAACTTCGGTTAGTTGCCGGCGTTGGGCTCACAGGAGCTATT
Source organism: uncultured Chitinophagaceae bacterium (assembly GCA_963823305.1). Taxonomy (GTDB): domain Bacteria; phylum Bacteroidota; class Bacteroidia; order Chitinophagales; family Chitinophagaceae; genus Ginsengibacter. The sequence continues at coordinate 235,512 of CAWGLC010000003.1, read as the reverse complement.
GTGGCTTTTTTTATTTCGCAAAATTATGATTGGAGAGTATGTTATTTTATCGGCGGCGGACTTGGCTTTGTTTTACTTTTAATGCGGGTGAGTGTCTTTGAATCCGGGATGTATCAATCTATGGATCGCTCGGTTTCTAAAGGAAACTTTTTGATGTTTTTTAATAACCCAAAACGCTTTAAAAAATATACATGCAGTATTCTGTTAGGATTGCCTACGTGGTATGTGATAGGTATTCTTATAGCTTTTTCAAACAAATTTGCAAAAAGCTTCGGTATCGCTGATGCGATAAATCCCGGTAAAGCAACTATGTATGCTTACATTGCTATTTCGGTTGGCGATGTGCTGGCCGGCCTTCTTAGCCAGCTTTTAAAAAGCAGGAAAAAAACACTTTATGTATTTTATGTCATCACTATTGTAATGATAGTATTGTATTTTATGCAATCAAAGAACAGCACTGCAAACTCAATGTACTGGATAGCGGCGGGACTTGGCTTTGCTACCGGCTTTTGGGCGATATTCGTAACGATGGGCGCTGAACAATTCGGGACCAATCTGCGGGCGACAGCAGCTACCACCATTCCCAATATGGTTCGTGGCTCATTACCCTTAATGCTGTTATTATTTAATGGTTTGCAAAATTATTTCACTTATATCATAAGCGGTTTAATTACTGGTATTATCGTGATGATAATAAGTATTATTGCAACCGTCTTAACAGAAGAAACTTTTCATAAAGACCTTAATTATTTGGAAGTATAATGGTTACATAGTTTATTAATTAGTTAAGTGGCGACGCGTTGTTTAAAATTAATTCGAACTAAGTTTTTTGCTAATAATTCGCGTAATTCGTATAATTCGTTATCAATTTGTGTTTTTAAAAATGAAAATTCTTATTATCCGGCTTTCTTCTATTGGAGATATTGTACTAACTACACCGGTTATACGATGTTTGCGGAAAAAAGTATCCTGGAGCACAAATATTTTATCTTACCAAAAAAAAATTTGCGGGTATTGTTGAAACAAATCCATATCTCGACAAAGTAATTACGCTTGATGAAGATATACTTGATACCATAGATATTCTGCAGGATGAAAAATTTGATTATGTTATAGATCTGCATTATAACCTGCGAACGCTTAGAATTAAGCAAGCATTAAAGGGAGTGCCTTTTTATTCTTTTAATAAATTAAATACACAGAAATGGTTCTACACCGGTTTTAAAATAAACGTGATGCCGCATGAACATATCGTTGATCGGTATATGGAAACCGTAAGCTTCTGGGTGTGATAAATGATAATTTGGGTCTTGATTATTTTATCCCTGAAAATGAAAAAGTAAAAGAAGCAGATTTGCCTTTTTCACATTCGCAGGGCTTTTTACATATAGCAATTGGAGCAGCTCATTTTACAAAAAAATTGCCGGTGATAAGTTGAAGGAATTGTGCAGCTAAAATAAATTATCCGATCATTTTATTAGGTGGTAAAGAAGATTTTGATAATGGCGCGGAAATTTCCAGTTTAGACCCGGTAAAAATTTATAATGCCTGTGGCAAATTTTCATTGAATGAATCGGCAGATATTGTTCGAAGATCGCAACTGGTGATATCCCATGACACCGGGCCTGATGCATATTGCCGCTGCATTTAAAAAAATGGTTTTTTCTGTTTGGGGAAATACGGTTCCTTCTTTTGGAATGTATCCTTATATGACTGAATATAAAATTTTCCAGGTAATAAATTATGGTGCAGACCATGCAGCAAGATAGGCTATGAAAAATGCCCCTGGGTCATTTTAAATGTATGAATAAAATAAATATTGATTTGATTGTTAAAAATGCGCCTCAATTTTTTGAAATTGATTGACCTGCCATTAATCGCTAAATGAAGCGGTCAATGGCATGCTTATATTCCATGTACAGCCATTTCGCTGGGGAAGAAATAACTTCTGCAGATCCTCCGAAATTTTCGGCGCGTGTAAATATATTAGTTATTCCTAACCCCTTTTTTATCGTTGCAGTCAAAACCATTTCCGTTATCCGTTACCGTTAGTTTAAGAATGGTATTTTGCCCGCCTAAATGAATGATCAACTTTTGTGGCGTTAGCATGTTTAAGAATGTTATTTATTATTTCCTGTACCATGCGATATACAGCAAGCTGAAACGATGGGTTTATTTTGCTTTCATCAATTTGTTCAGAAACAAATTCAATTGCAAAGGTTTCGGGTATATGCAATTTTTCAGTCAGTGCTTTTAGCGCTGCGCAAAGGCCATTCATTTTTAATTCTCCTGCTGTTAGGTTATGGCTTATACTTCGCAATTCATTCACTGCTTTTTCAACATGATCAAGGCTAAGGCATATCAGATGTTCATCAATTACGTTTGTTTTTTCGCTGTTTTTAAATACAATATCGAAGCAGCCAATAATTGATTTACGTTGTCGTGCAGCTCAGTAGAAAGCTCATTTCTTTCTTTTTCCTGCGCATTAATTACCGCCGTTACCACATCTTTCTTTTTTTGTATTTCAGTGATTAATACCTGTTTCTGCAAATTGCGTTCCTCTGTTACATCCTGCATTGATCCGATTACACGAACTGCTTTCCCTTCGCTGTCCCGAATAATATATGCCTGGTCAATCACTATTTTATATGAGCCATCTGCACATCAATATTTATATTCCATTTGCCACCGCGAATTGCGGGAATTGAGAGCATCCAGAACGAATCTTTTTCAACCGTCGCAATATCATCAGGATGAATTTTATCATATCCATTTTGTTGATACAAGTCTGTTAACTGATAACCAAACAAATTTTTATATCCGCCGGTTCTTCTTATTTTATTTTCAATTACGTCAAGTCCCAGATTACATCGCGGGTAGCTTTGCCTGCATATTCAAAAAGCTCATTACTTTTTTTAAGCGCTTGCTGCTCTCTCAACAATTCAATCTTCGATTTTTTTCGTTCTAAATTAAATCTATTCTTTATTTCCTGCTCTTTGGTAATATCCCGACTCACGGCCACGAATCCGCTGACGCGCCGGTTTTATCCTAGATGGTATTTACCATTGTTTGAAAATAATATTTTATGCCATCTTTTTTTTCGATGCAGATGTCTCCGTTCCAGGAACCAGCACTATCCAAAACCCTTCTGAAATTTAATTCCGAGTTATTTATGAAATCTATTTTACTTATCTGATGTGTAATGACATTGCTATTGTGGTCATGCTTTATATGAAACATCATCTCGGCTTTAAGATTCCAGCTCTTAATACAAAAATTCTGATCAGTTGAAACGATGGCATCCGAAATATTATCGAAGAGTATCGCTTGCTGCAATAAGTGCCTGCTCTGCTTTTTTTTGCCTGGTAATATCAGTGCCGATAAACCGCACGCCCTGCACTTCAGTTTTTTCTATAATGGCGCTTACCTCCCAACGAAACCAATTTCAACGGCATCAGTGACGGTTTGTATTTCGATGCATATAGTTTTACCAGGATTTTTTATGCATTCATTATTAGCCTGGAGAAATTTTTCCATCTGAAATGTTTGAATCACTTCGGGGAAGAGAAGTCCTTTCCAGTCTTTATTATCCAATCCAAATTTTTTCTGAAATGAACGATTGGTATGCAAGAAGCGAAAATTGGTATCAGTCAGGCTGCATAAGAACTCTGAAGAGTTATCAAGATGGGATATATCCGGCGAATAAAAATGCATTTTAGTTTTCAAACGTTTGTAATCTTTTAGCAGATTAGCAGGACTGATTTTAACTTAGGTACAAACTAATGTCCTATAACGCAGCATACGTGATTTTATTGGACTGAATTTTATTTTCGCTCGTTATAATGTAGAAAAACGGATATTAAACTTAGGAGTTTTTAACTTTTTATTTCGCTATCAGTGCGCAATTTTGTATCATATTTATATTGATGACTTACTGTAAAATTTCATTCCTTTTTTTGGCGCTTTTTTTACTTAGCAGGCAGTGCTTTTCGCAAAAGATAATTGTTCATGCTTTTATGGAAAATAAAAAAGATGCTAATGAAAATGATACGATCTATTATGATTTCAATAGAAATTTAAAATGGAGCGATTTTAAAGGGAAGCCATTAGATAATTATTTTGCCGGAGCTGTTACGGCTTCAGGTTTTGCATTTGATTCGCAGATGTTTTTTGATGGGAAAACTATTTACTTAGATATAGGTATTTATAGTTTTTTTTCTGAAAAAGATTCATGGAAAAAACCTGGAGTTAATTCCGGGTACCATTTGCTGCATGAACAACATCATTTTGATATCACCCGCATAAGCGCAGAAAATCTTATAGACGAAATCCGCCGTGCTCATTTTACAAAAGCAAATTACAATGCGCTGCTGAATTCATTATTTGACAAAGCATATAAAAAAAATGCAGATATTCAACATGAATATGACAGGGAAACCAATCACAGTATTAATGTTGATAAACAACTTGAGTGGAACGATAAAATAGCCGCTGAGATTTTTAAGCTTAAACAAAGCCTGGCGCTGAAAAACTAAATCGAATCTTTCGTCGCCGTGCAAGAGACTATCCCGAACAAACCACGAACGATTGCCATGCGTTTATAGTGAGCTATGTCAAACGGTATTTTTTCTTTTCTATTTATAAAATCCTTACAAAATTTATTTTCCGGGATAAAACATTTTATTGACAAAGGCGTTAGTATTCGTGTGTAATGATTACACATTAACTTAAGGGAAACGTTCAATTTGTTGAATTTTCCATTTATATTGCGCCCTCAATAAATTCGAATCTGATTTACGTATGAGTTTTAAAAATTACAGTTTACCCTATGAAATTGATAGTCGCTACTCTAAAAAGATTGCATATTTCTCGATGGAGTTTGCAATTCATCAACCTTTAAAAATTTATAGCGGCGGCTTAGGCTTTTTATCCGGCTCTCATCTGCGAAGTGCTTACGAATTAAAACAAAACCTGATTGGCATTGGTATTCTTTGGAAGGAAGGCTATTACGACCAGGCAAGAAATACAGACCAGACCCTGAAAGTTGTGTGGATCGATAAGATTTACAATTTCCTGGAAGATACGGGCATTATGTTCCAGGTAGATATTCACGATCATCCGGTTTGGGTAAAGGTTTGGTATTTAAATCCCGCGACGTTTAATACGGCGCCGCTATTTTTGCTTAGTACCGATGTTCCTGAAAACGATTTCGTGTCCCGTACGATTACCACGAGGCTATACGATGGGAATGCAGCTACGAAAATTGCACAGTTTATTTTATTAGGAGTTGGCGGCGCCAAATTAATCGATGAGCTTAATTTTAATCCTGATTTGTACCATCTTAATGAAGCACATGCAGTAAGTTCCGTTTTTTATTTATATAAAAAATTTGGAAATAAGGAGGAAGTGAAAAAGCGCTTGGTATTTACCACGCACACGCCTGAAGAAGCCGGCAATGAAAAACACGATATTTTTCTTTGTGAAAAGATGAGTTATTTCTGCGGAATGCCATTTGACCAGGTAAGGGAATTAACAGGCATGACTGATGATCTCTTCAATCATTCACTGGCGGCACTGCGTTTTGCGCATCTTGCGAATGGAGTTTCGCAGCTTCATGGTGAAGTAAGCCGGCAAATGTGGAGTAAGTATGAAGGCATATGTGAAATAAAAGCAATTACCAATGCCCAGAACTGGAAATATTGGGCTGATAAGCAATTATACCGCGCCAAGGAGCAACAAAATGATGGATGGTTTGATGATAGAAAAAATTATCTCAAGAGAAGGGGCTTTGAAATTGTAGCGGATCAAACAGGGAAAATAATGGATCCCGCGGTGCTTACTATTGTTTGGGCCCGAAGGTTTGCCGGTTATAAAAGAGCTGAGTTACTAACGAGAGACCATACACGCTTTGAAGCGCTGCTTAACAATAAGAAATATCCGATGCAGTTTATATGGGCAGGAAAACCTTATCCGCTGGATTATCCTGCGATTACAGACTTCAACCATCTTGTTAATCTTAGCAAGCAATACAACAATGTAGCAGTATGTATAGGTTATGAACTTACTCTTAGCAAACGTCTTAAACAATGTGCGGATGTATGGTTAAACAATCCACGCGTGCCCAGGGAAGCCAGCGGCACCAGCGGCATGACAGCCGCTATGAATGGAGCAGTAAATTTAAGCACCAACGACGGATGGATTTGTGAGTTTATTAATAACGGTAACAATGGTTTTGTAGTGCCCCCTGCAGATTATATGAATATGCATGTAGAGGAACAGGATAATTATGATCTTAATAAATTGTATGAAATCCTGGAAAATGAAATACTGCCTCTGTATTACAATGACCATGATACCTGGAGGCAAATTATGAAAAACGGAATGCGCGACGTGCAGTTCCAGTTTGACAGCAACCGAATGGTTAATGAATATTATGAAATTTTATACGCTTAAATCATAAGGGTTTTATTTAAAAATGGCGCCGGCTAAAACCGGCGCTTTTTTATGCATTTAAATTTTTCTTTAAATAATAAATGCATCATCAAAATAAGTTCGTTTCAAAGGCCCGCTAAAAACTGGTCGTGTATATAATCAACTACTGCAGGAAGACTATTAGTTTGCTCAAAAACTTTTAATTGCCTGTCCGCACCGGTGCCGGCTTCCATCATATTGTTTACATTACTAACGGCATTGCGTATCCCAAGTGGCCCTGTAACGTCCTCAATGAAATCCATCAGCTCATAAATCAGCACTCTTGTATTTACTTCCGATTCCTTTCCAAAATCAATCATGCTGCCTTCAATGCCATACCTTCCGGCCCGCCATTTATTTTCGTTAATCAGTGCCCTTGGATAAATTATAAAGTTCAGGTTCTGCAAACGTAATTTATATAGTTTAGCACATATACCCTGGAATAAAGCAGCAATAGTGATCGTTTCCATTACTGTCATGGGTACATCACAAATCCTGAATTCAACCGTATTAAAAAAAGGATGTACACGAAGATCCCACCATATTTTTTTTGCGTTGTCAATGCAGTTTGTTTTCACAAGTAATTTCACATAATTATCATACGTTTCTATGCTATCAAAAAAATCGGGTATGCCAGTACGTGGAAACTTGTCGAAAACCTTGGTGCGAAATGATTTATAGCCCGTCAGCCTTCCTTCCCAGAAAGGAGAGTTGGTGCTTAGCGCATAAATATGTGGTAAAAAATAGCGGGCAGAATTTGCAATGTGAATAGCCATCTCCCTGTTCTCCATTCCAACATGTACATGCAATCCGAAAATAAGATTGCTCCGGGCTGCCTCCTGCAATTCATTTACAATATTGCTATATCGGATATGATCTGTTATCAACTGTTTTTCCCAATGGCTAAAAGGATGCGTACCCGAAGCGCCCACCCATAAACCTAATCCTTCAGCAATGCCACTTATAGTTTTGCGCAAGGTGGCTACGTCAACATAAGCTTCATCTATATTCTGGCAAATATCTGTCCCTACTTCTACAACTGCCTGGTGCATTTCAGCCTTCACCTTGTCTTTGATCACTTTTTCACCTTCTTGTACAATTTTTTGCTCATGGCTTTTTAACTCCCTGGTGATAGGATCTATAACCATGTATTCTTCTTCGATGCCTAACGTAAAATGTTTGTAAGAAATACCAGCCATATTGTTATGGTTAATTGGTTAATGGTTAATTGGTTAAGTGGTTGATTGGTTTATTGATTAATATAATTTCTTCCCGTCGGCGCTGCGTTTTACATAATCGCCCCAGGTTAAGTTATCTCTTCCTTCTTCGTGATCCTTTGCTTTTTCAATTGCAAATGTCGCAGCCGTTTCCACTACCCAATCAAAATTTTCTTTACCAACACTGGTAATTTCAGCATCGGGTGCAGGATTGCAAAAATCAATCGCATAAGGAACACCGTCGCGTAAAGCAAGCTCTACTGTATTAAAATCATAGCCAAGATATTTATTAATTCTTAAAACAATATCAGTCATCTGTTGCAGCCTGTGTTCATCTGGTTTAAAGTCGGCGACATATCTTAAGTGATGCGGATTGCGTGGTTCATAAGGCATGATGTGTACGTATTTGCCGCCGATGCAATAACAGCGGTAATATTCATCAAACACAATTTCTTCCTGCAACATCATCACAAGTTCGCCTGTTTCACCATGCTTGCTAAACAGGTCATCAACACCTGTCACTTTATAAACATTTTTCCAACCGCCGCCGGCAAAGGGTTTCATATATGCGGGAAACCCGATGTAGCTGAAAATGCTTTCCCAATCCAGCGGATAAGCCAGGTTAGAAAAAGATTGGTCGGATGTGTCAGCCGGCAATGATTTGGAAGGCAGAATTACGGTCTTTGGAACCGGCACATCTATTTTAGTTGCAAGACAATTATTAAAAAATTTTTCATCAGCGCTCCACCAAAATGGATTATTTATAACCGCAGCGCCGCACAAAGCTGCATTTTTTAAATAAGCACGATAAAATGGAATGTCCTGGGATATACGATCAACAATCACGGCGTAGCCGCTACTTTCACCTTGCATTATCTTATCAATGTGTACAGGTTCTGCTGTTATTCCATGTATGTTTTTACTGTTTATCCGTTCTATAAACGCTTCCGGAAAACTTCTTTCTTTTCCGAATAAGATGCCGATTTTTTTCATGATTGTCTTTTTTAATCAAAATATTTCGTGAATCTGTTTCAATTATTTTACCATCTCAATATAGCAAAATTACAATTCACCACAAGAAAGCGCTTTCTGAATTTATATTTTGTGGTCCGGCATTGACATTAGAATCAGTAAAACTTTACGATTGTGGTTGCCAATTAATTCTAATTTCACTTCTATTCATTTAAAATCTATTTGATTTATTTTTGACCAAATATGCAAACGGAAAAGGAAAAGCTTATAATTGCTGAAACACATATTCTTAGTTCTGTACTTTTAGACAGGGATGTCAACTTAAATATTTATTTTCCGTCAGGGTATGTTTTGCAGGGTGATATGCACCTGTTGCTCATCAATGACGGGCAGGATCTTGAGACAATGAATTTTGAGAATATACTTTCAGATTTATATTCACAAAAAAAAATTGCTCCTCTTTTTTGTGTAGGAATAGAATGTGGACGTTGATCGTAGAAATGAATATGGAACTGCCGAAATTCCTGGATTACAAAGACAGGGGAACAAAGGCGCTTTCCTATCAGCATTTTATTTTTGAAGAATTGTTTCCCTTTTCTCAGCATGAATTACCCGAGACTTTCATTAAAGGAAAAATCGTTTTGTGGTTTTTCAATGGGAGGCCTCAGCGCTTTGGATATTGTATGGAATCGTGCCGAAGGAATTTAAAAATGTCGGGGTATTCAGCGGTTCCTTGTGGTGGCGAACTTGAGCCAGGACGATCCGCTTTTCGATGAAAGCACCGATAGAATTATGCATAACAAAATCAGGAACGGCAGTTATTATCCCTGGCTTAGGTTCTTTTTTGAAACCGGTACCATGGATGAAACCGCGGACAGAAATAACAATGGAATTATAGATTCGATTGATGATACCATTTCACTGATCGACGAATTGGTTAAAAAAGGTTATGACCCCAATAAAGATATTTATTATATGGAATTGAAGGATGGCCGGCATGATGTTGCCACGTGGGCTAAGGCTTTTCCGCAGTTTTTAAAATGGGGTTGGGGGGAAGACTGGTAATATTTTAATCACGAACTGCGCATTGATCAATCAACTGACGGAAAATAGATTCCTTAATCGTCACTAAGTTATCTTTAAAAAAAAGAAGCGAAACCTGTAGGATCCCGCTTCCTGATTTCTCTAAAAAATTAATCTATTTATAAGTGTATAAAACGCCATTTTTTACCGATTGCTTTACGCCGAAACCATCGCTTTTATCAGAGGTTAAAAGAACAAAAGGTGCGCCGGCGTCTGCTGCGGCTTCTTTTATTTTCCTCGCAGCTTTCTTATCGGCAGAACCTGCTGAATTGTAGCTAAATATTCCGGCGGTTTTTCCCCTCACTTCTTCGCCTTTTTTTAGTCCAACTACTTGTGCGGGGTCGGTTACAATTTGCACTTTTTCCCAGTCATCTTTGCCTGCAACCATTATTTTCTCGCTTATATCTTCCGTGCGGCCGCTGCTGTAAACAATTTTGCTTACGGCTAGTTTACCGATAACCTGCTCTGCATCTTCACCGGGATATTTATAGCTTATTGTATTTTCTCCCACTTTAATAATTTTTACATCAATTACGTCACCTGAATGTTTATACATTTTATCGGATGTAGCTGCTGGGGTGGTTGCGGTTGTGTTTGCAGTTATCTGCGCGAATGAAGTAACAGTAATAAGAATCAATGACAGCAACGAAACAATTGTTTTTTTCATAAAGGATTTTTTTGTTTTAAAAGTTAAATTAGTGTTTGGCTTTAGTTGGGGTATAAAAAAATTCAAAATAGACGAAAGAATTTAAACCTCAAAATTATTGTCGTCATTTTATTGAGCTATTCGTTCCAAAGTTGTGATATTTTGATCTTTTAAGCAAATTAATATGCCGCCTTTTTAGATATTTCCTTTATTAGGATTCTCAGCAGCTGATTTTGTTTCTTTGATATCTTAATAAACAAATTTTTTTTACTTTTTTCAGCACTTTACATTTGCTGCCCAAATTACTATACCTATGGAATTAAAATACTTGCACAAAATTTCAGCAGAATTAAATCTACAAATAAAGCAAGTTAATAGTATCTACAATCTTCACACGGAAGGCGCTACTATTCCATTTATTGCACGATATAGAAAAGAAGCTACGGGCAACCTTGATGAAGTAATCATTGGAAATGTGATCACCCAAATAAAATATTTTAGTGAGCTTGAAAAAAGAAAGGAAACTATTTTAAAAACAATTGATGAGTTAGGCAAGCTTACTCCGGAATTGAAAAAGCGAATCGACGATTGCGTGATTGCAATCCAACTGGAAGATATTTACCTGCCGTACAAGCCGAAGCGCAAAATAAGAGCTGCTGCTGCAATCGAAAAGGGACTCGAACCGCTGGCAGCGGTAATATTCGGTCAGCCGGATATTGCGGTTGAAGAAGAAGCTGACGGCTATGTCAACGGGCAGGTAAAAGATGCCACCGAAGCCTTACAAGGTGCCAGGGACATCATTGCGGAATGGATTGCGGAAGATGAACAGTCCAGGAACATCATCCGGAAAATATTTACCAGGGAAGCAATACTTCTCTCAAAAGTATTAACTGGCAAAAAAGCTGAAACAGAGGCGCAAAAGTATCGCGACTATTTCGATTACGCGGAACCGTTAGCAAGATGTCCTTCTCATCGGATATTGGCAATAAGGCGCGGAGAGAAGGAAGGTTTTCTTACGATGGATATTAATATTGAACAAGACATATCCTTATCGGAATTGAAGCGAAAATTATTAACTGCTTCCAACAGCGCTTCTCAACAGGTAGCTATGGCTGTTGAAGATTCATTTGGACGATTATTAAAACCATCCATTGAAACCGAATTCCGTTTAGCGGCAAAAGCAAAAGCGGATAAGGAAGCCATCGACGTTTTTGCAGAAAACCTTCGCCAGTTGCTGTTGGCATCACCTCTTGGGCATAAGAAAATATTAGCAATCGATCCGGGTTTTCGCTCAGGCTGCAAAGTGGTGTGCCTTGATGAACACGGTTCATTTGTAAAGTATAAAACTATTTTTCCGCACGCGCCTCAAAATGAGTGGAATGACGCTGTACAAATTTTAAAAGATCTTGTTGCGGAGTATGATATCGATGCTATTGGATATGGCAACGGAACTGCCAGTAAAGAAACAGAACAATTGGTTCGCGGCATTGATTTCAGAAAGCCCGTTTCAGTTTTTATGGTTAACGAAAGCGGCGCCTCTATTTATTCTGCAAGTGATGTGGCGAGAGAAGAATTTCCCAATGAAGATGTAACTGTTCGCGGAGCAATCAGTATTGGCCGCCGCCTGCTGGACCCGTTAAGCGAACTTGTAAAGATTGATCCGAAGAGTATTGGTGTTGGCCAATACCAGCATGACGTGAACCAAACAAGGTTGAAAGAATCATTGGGCCAGGTGGTTGAAAGCTGTGTAAATTTTGTCGGTGTTGATTTAAATACTGCCAGTAAGCATTTATTAATGCATGTGTCCGGACTCAGTGCAACTGTCGCTAAGAATGTGGTGGAGTACCGAAATAAAAACGGAGCGTTTAAAAGCCGTGAAGAGCTGAAAAACGTTGCGTTGCTGGGAGCAAAGGGATTTGAGCAATGTGCGGGCTTTCTGCGAATCGATAATGCTGACAATCCATTAGATAATTCTGCGGTACATCCTGAAAGCTATCATGTAGTGGAAGCAATGGCAGCAAAAGTAAATAGCACAGTGCCGGAATTAATAAAAAGCATTGCCGTAAGGAAACAAATTAAAGCGGGAGAATTTGTAACAGAAAAAATCGGGCAGTTTACCATCGAAGATATTTTAAAGGAGTTAGAAAAACCTGGTCGTGATCCCCGTTCTGCCATTGAAGAATTTCGATTTGCTGATGGCGTTAGTACGATGGAAGATCTGAAACCGGGCATGAAAATACCAGGCATTATTACCAATATTACTGCCTTTGGAGCTTTTGCAAATGTGGGTGTAAAACAGGATGGACTTATTCATATTTCTCATTTAAGTAATCGCTTTATTACTGATCCGAATGAGGCCGTGAAGCTTGGACAAAATGTGATGGTTACTGTATTAGAAGTTGATATCTCCAGGAAAAGAATTGCGTTATCTATGAAAGATTCTTCACCGGGAGTAAAGACTGTAAAACCCGAAATACGGAAACAAAAAATTGTTGTGAAAAGCGTTGAAGCATTAGATGATTTCCAGGCAAAGCTGATGGCATTGAAGAAAAATTTTCGCTAACAGGCTCATTATAGTTCGCGAACCTGTTAATGAGGTTCATCCCGGCAGGATGTTATTTCAACACAGACAACAGGATAGCAATATAATGGCAGATAGCTGCGATTAATACAAAAAAATGCCATATAGCATGATGCCATTTCAATTTTTTCCATAAATAAAAAATAATGCCCACGCTGTATAAAGCGCCGCCGATAATTATAAAAGTTATTACATCCTGCGGCATGGTATTAAAAAATCTTTTGCCACCAATTAGCAGCATCCAGCCCATAGCCACATAAATGATAACGGAAAGGATTTCAAATTTTCCTGTAAAAAATAATTTAAAAACGATGCCCAGCAAAGTAAGGCTGCACAATATGATCAACACCATACAACCAAAAAAATTTCTCTGGTAAATAAGGATGAAAGGTGTATAAGTGCCTGCTATTAAAAAATAGATACTAATGTGATCAAATATTTCCAGTGCTCTTTTCACCTGTGGCTGCTGAAACCCGTGATACATAGCCGAAAAAGTAAACAACATTAAAAAAGTAAACCCATAAATGCTTGTACCAACAATTGCGGGAACGTTTGCATTTTTTGCTGCCAACGCAGTGAGTATAGGAATGCATACAATACCGAATAGAATCCCGAACGCATGAATCATGCTGTTTACTATTTCCTGCCTGATCTTAAAGCGCAAAGCCGAAGGCAATCGTTCTTCAGCAATGTGAATGTTTTTTTTAACCATAAATTTTAGTCACAACCGTTTTTATATGCTTTCAAAGATGATGAATAATAGCCTGATGAGCTTATTTCTGCAGCACAATATTTAATAAAAAATAAATCTGATTTAATAACTTTTCGTGGCCTCAGTTAACGATAATACACTGCATACTTATTTAAGCAAAAAATATCTTTAGAGCGCAATATATACAAGAGACATGAAATTTTTTTGCTCTTGGCTGCTTTCAGGAATTAAATAAAAAAAGAGGTCACATATTTTTTAAATGTCACCTCTAAATGTAATGATGTTGTTCTGCTTTTGCAGATTATGCGATGAAGATCATGAAAATTATTTGTCAATACTCATCTTCGCATCCATATTCTTTTCAGTCGTCATTTTGCCTGACATGTACATACAGTCGCCGTCTTTCATCATCATCGTTCTACCATCTTTCATTTTTACATTTCCGTCTGCCATCACCATTGTTCCGTTTTTCATGGTCATAGTGTTATCCATTGGCATTGTTTTACCATCCTTCATTACCATCATTTTACCGTCTTTCATCATTACACAATCTTTCATTTTGTGCATCTTCATGTCAGACTGAGCGAAAACGCCTGTGCAAAGAAAAACCGTTGCGACTAAAACCAATACTTTTTTCATAATACTTAAAATTGTTGGGACTACTTATGTAATTCCCGGGTTTAAAAAAGCTGTTTATAAAGATTTTAATTAGAAATTTTTATGATCGTTAAACCAAATATTGCTTTAAAAAACTAAATCAAAATTCTGCGACCAATTCCGGATCACGATCAAGGCTTTTGCTGTTAAATTCTTTTCCATAACTTTTTTAATTATGAAATAAATAAATGCCTTCCTAATACCTTTTTGAAAAACTGTGCCAAAGGTTTTTCATCTTAGATTTTTGTGCCTTTGATAAGAATCACTGATTGTATAGATTGCTCTTTCAGGTGTAAAAACTGTTTGCGTTTTTCGTCCTTCATAAAATTTTCAAAATCGTTGCCGGTTGCAAATTCAACAAAATGTATTTCATAGGGCCTTTCAATATTTGACTCGATAAATGAGTTTTCTGAAGGTCTTATCCGCAATAAAAGTTGACCGTTATATTTTAAAATTGCAGGAATGGCAACTTCTTCAAATTGATTAAAACCTTCCTCCTGGCCATCTTTTATGTAAATCAGTTGTGTTATAAAAATCATTTTACGTTATTAAATTTTTTCTTTGAAACTGTGATAAATAGCGAGTGAATGGCCATGTCCTAAATCAAAATCTTTTTTTAGCCATGTAATGATTTCATTGGCTTTTATGGTTGGTTTCAGAATTCCATTTTCAAAATAACCCTTTGTCTTTGCGATTTTTTTGAAATCGCCGGGAGTTTTGCCAGTCTTTATTTTGATGTTTTCATAATATTTCTCCAATGGAATTTTGTTTGGCATTGTCTATCTTTTAATTACTAACTATTAAATTGCTTCAGGTGGTGATCAATATGTTTATACGCCATTCTGCCTGTATTTTCTTTCGTCATTGTTCCAAAAAAAGGATGAATGAAATTATCGTTTGAAAAATGCTCGTACTCGCTAAGTAGCTGAGTCCATTTCTTTTTTTCTTCAGCAAAATTAACAGGTTCCTTTATGATGAAAGACGGAACAGAAGGGAGGTTCCTTTTGATCGGTTTATCTTTCATCATATCTTTTAAAGCTATCTTCCCAAACAACTTACCAGGAAATGATTGTTTGTATGTCGTTTTGCCTAACGCCATTTCGTCCCATTTTGTACAATGCTTCATCATTTGTGACACATTCATCTTGCCCCATTGGGCTTTGCTGTTTTCATTCAGTGAATTAATTCTGTTTATTAATTCGTCCCTGGTTGTTTTATCAAATATTGATTTCATTTTTGTAATTTTTATTGTATTTTCTTTTCTTGCAAAAGATGTTGCTCCCATTGTAACTTTCTAATTCTTCCAATTAAAACTGCATCTCTATTTTTCGCACAAAGAAATTATCCATTGACACATTTTTTCATTCGCTGCCATTGCCATTTTTGTTCCAAAGAAATTAAAAGCATGCGAACATTCAGGATAAACAGCAAGGAAGGTTGTATTGCCTGCCAATCTCCATCTTGCTTCCATAAAATAAGTATCATCTATCAATGGATCTGCTGTTCCTACTGTAAATAATGCAGGTGGTAAATTTTTCAGATCGGCATATAAAGGAGAATATTGCGGCTCCTGCAATTGCTCCTGGCTCCATCCGTGAAATACAAGTTCATAAGTTTGCATCCATGTATTTTTTACTAAGTATAAGTGTGCTATCTGTTGCCAGTCTATTTGATGGAGTACGTGAAAGATTAAAACAACCGTATATAAGATTTACGCCTTTTACTTTATCGATTGCGTGCAGCGAATCGCGGATATAAATAGCGGTTACTGCACTTAAATGACCGCCGGCCGACGCGCCTGAAATAAATAATTTATCAGTACCAAACTCTTTCATTGCATTATTCACCAACCATTTTGCAGCGGCTTTACAATCGTCTATACAGGCTGGAAAAGGATTCTCGGGAGCCAAACGATAATCAACACTTACTACCGCCACTTTACATGTCCTTTCCATGTAGTCGTTCAGAACATCGTCGCTTGAGGCTGTGCCCAACGACCATCCGCCGCCATGAATGTCCAGCACCACTGCACGAATGGTATCAGGTTTGAAAATCCTGATCGCGAGATTTCCTGCAGGTCCCTGGATATATTTTACAGAAGGTTGAGATTTTATGGGGCTTTTTGGCAACTGCCTTCCCTCGCTGCTGCTAAACCTTCTTTGGTTAAGACAGAAGCGCCTTGCGGCATATGGGCAATATAATTATTAGCGGCTCTTACTTGCGGCAGGTATGCTGAATAATTTTCATTAGCATTTGTTTGCTGTGCAAATGGACTGGTTGTGAATATTAAGAGCGGTATGAAAATGCAGGTAATAAAAAGTTTCTTCATCATATTTTTTTTAGAAGTTGAAAATAATCTTTGTATGTGTAAAGAAGAAAAAACAGGTTTGATTATCATTAAAGACTTTTTTTTAAATTGTCTTTTTGGTGCACCGAAATCTTTTTGATAAAATGAATAATAAAATCCTCATAATTCTTGCGGAGTCCATGGACTTTCACCCCGGAAACTAAATATTAAAACTGGTGAGCAGTTTCTTCTTCCATATATTTCCTTACCTGTAAACCCCTTTCTTCCATAGCATGAATCCATGTTTCGTCATCAACAAGAACTGAGTTAACATAATCTTCATCTGAGGTGGAGGCGCGCCAATCAAGAAGCGGCAATGCATCCGGACCAGCAGGATTACGCAGCGAAGTGCTGCGGCCTTCCACAATATCCAGGATCACATTTGCGACGACTGACGGATGTACATGATTTTCGAGTGAAGCGGCAAACATGCTGATAAACCTTTTCATATTAGGATAATTGGTTTTGTTGCGTACCAATTCATTTCCTTTGCCGAATATAGGTGTTTCAATAACGCCCGGCTCTACCATTGCTACGCGTACATTGAAAGGTTTCATTTCCTGCGCCAGGCATTCACTAAACGCTTCTGTAGCCGCTTTGGAAGCGCAGTAGCTCGAGTGGAAATTGGCGTATAATTTTCCGGCAACTGAAGTAACATTTATAATGCATCCGCTTTTCCGCTGCCTCATCGCCGGCAACACCGCTTTTATGCAACGGACTGTTCCGAAATAATTAGTTTGCATATCACGTGCAATTGCTTCCATTGAAAGTTCTTCTACAGGCCCGAACGCCCCGACGCCCGCGTTGTTAATTAAAATATCGATTTGTTTTTCCTTTGAAAGTATGCTATCTACTGCAGCATTAACAGAGCTATCATCGTTTACATCTAATGCTAAAACGGTGATCGGTAAGTTTTCAGATGCGGCCAGCTCCTTAAGATCAGGAAAGCGCTCCGGAGTGCGCATGGTTGCATAAACGGTATGTCGATGACAGGCTAATACCTCAGCGGCTGCGCGCCCGATTCCGGTGCTTGAACCTGTAATTAAAATGACTGACATGTTTTTTTAATTAGATCATAATAATACATCAATTTTGAGAAGAAATCTGAAAAAAATCGTGAGTAATCATACGCCTCCTTCTTCACCTCGTTTCATTTGCTTTTAAAACCCGCAGGAAATTTCCGCCTAAAATTTTATCAATATCTTTTTCATTATATCCTCTTTCTACCAGGGCTTTTGTAATTAATGGATAGCAAGTAACATCGTCTAACTGTTGGGGTGTAAGATTGATACCATCAAAATCTGAACCCAGGCCTACATAGTCAACACCCACTAACTTTACGATGTAGTCAATATGGTCAATGAGCATGGATAAAGGAGGACGCAAGCTGTTGGCTTCTTCCGCATATTTTTTATACAGGTAGTCCAATGCATAAAAGTCATTCATGCCAGACTTCATCAGCGAATCATTTTCTGCATCATGTTCTTTCAGAAAGGCATTTTCTTTTTTGCCAAAACTACTGTCAATAAAACCCGGATTAAAATTAACCTGTACTACGCCACCATTTTTAGCAATAGCTTTTATCTGCAAGTCTTTCAAATTGCGACGATGAGCAACGAGACTATACACCGAACTATGAGAAGCAATGATGGGCTTTGACGTTATCTTAATTACATCCCAAAAAGTTTGGTCACCTGCATGGCTTACATCTACAATTATACCAAGCTGGTTCATGCGCTGCACTACTTGTTTGCCGAATTCGGTCAGGCCGATATGCCCCAATTGTTTTCCGTTCGTTTCATCCGCTGCGCTGGTAGCCCACGAAGGTGAAATATTGTGTGTTAGGGTTAAATATCTTACGCCCCGTTTATAGAGCGAATCCAATTTATTAAGATCATCTTCTATCATGTGGCCACCTTCCACGCCGAACATTGCTGCTATCTTTTTTTCCTTTACTGCTTTTATCAATTGCGCATAATTAAATACTTTCTTTATTTTACCGGGGTTGCGCGAGACAACAGCATCAAGCGTATCCATTTCCCTATTGGCATACGCGTAAGGATTTTTTGCATCCCCATCGCAATAAACCGAAAAAATTTGTACATCCAATCCGCCTTTTTTCCACCGCGCAAGATCGCTATGTGTTTTACCGGTTAAGTCCTGGTCCATCACGACACCGATATCTGCAGTCTTCATGAGGATGTCGTTATGAGTATCTACAACAATTGCATTGCGATGTATTTTTTGATACGATTGTGGATATACCTGCTGTGCAAACAGAATAGAGAAAAGGAGTAATATTTTTTTCATTTTAATTTATTTTTGATTTTGGTATTTTCATTCGTGTGGACAGAGCCTCCGGTTTTTGATTTTAAAGTGTGCTTTCTCCCGGGTCATTTACTCATGCATTTAACTGAGACCAAATTAACCAATCCTTTCTTTACAAAAAAATTATTGATTAATAACTATTACGCATATACGCTTTCTGGACCTATCACTATTACTCCTCCAAAAAAACAGGCGCCAATATAATTTCGTCTATGGTGCTTCGTTATTCCTCAAATGTAAATCATTTAAGAGCGGTTACAGAAGAGAAGAAGAGAGAACAATCGCGAGGCTCACAGCCTGTAACGATAACAAAAGGTATCAGGATATGGCTTCCAGATTAAAATTGCCGGATTTATTGGCTTTTGATTTGATTTCTTTTTTTCTCTTTTTCCTCCGATAGTGTTTTAAGTGAGTTAATGCTAAGATTAAACTCAAACCCTATCAGGACTACCAATGAGTTGAGGAAAATCATTATCATCACGACCATAATGCTTCCTATAGATCCATAGAGAATATTATACCGGCCAAAATTATTTACAAAGGCTGAGAAAGCTATTGTTGCAATAATGGTTAGTGAAGTAGCTATTACAACTCCCGGCGATACGAGGCGCCATCTTTTTTTGGTGGAAGGAGCGTACTTATAAATAAAAGCATAGGAGTAAAAAATGAGCCCGATAATAAAGATCCATTTACCGTAAAAATATTATGTGGCGTACATGACTGGTCAGTAATTCCCATCAGATCCATAATAGTAATTTTGCGCAAGCAGCAGTATAAGACAAAGCATCAGCAGGCTAAAGAGTAACACTGTTAGTTTAATAGCTATCCATCTTTTCTTTAATCCTTTTACCTTTTTAAAACCTATATAGTCTTTATTAAAAGAGCGCATCAAGTCCAATTATTGCATTTGAGGCGAAGAATAGTGATAATAAAAATGTAAAAGAAATCAACCCGATTTTTGAACTATCGATAAAACTATCTACAAACTGCAACAGGCTTTGATTATTTGCTTTTGAAGGAATCAGATCAGTAATTAAGTCATGAAACTGGTGTTTGAGAGCATTCCGGGATACAAAAGGAAGAGTGGGAATAAGAGTGAAAATAAAAAGACAAGTCGGCGGAACCGACATGATAAAGTTATATGAGATAGCGGCCGCCCTTTCTGTGAGATAGGGAATACTGAAGCCTTTGCCAAAATATTTCAAGTACCTCGTACAGTGAAAAACCCTGGAAGCCAGGCGGGATCCACTTTTTACTCTTATTTACCAGGTAATTTACCGGATGAAATTCAGAAAAAATGCGAACGATTTTTATCAAAATTTTTCGACGATTTAATTGTTCTTTATATCATTTTAAAATCAAAATAATTATAAAATCTTACTGATTTTCTTTTTCTTTTGATAAACTATCCAGTGCATTCCTGTAAGCTTTTGCATATTCAGAATGCTCTTGAAAATTAGATGCAAAATCAGACAAGCCGCCGGAATTTGGCCGTGCAACAAAAAATAAATAATCCGTTTCAGGTGCGTTCAACACTGCATCGATTGTTTTTACCGAAGGAGTATTAATAGGCCCTGGCGGAAGCCCCGAATGAATATACGTGTTGTACGGAGATGGATAGTCGAGATATTTAAAATAAATTCTTTTCAAACCGAAATCCTTCATGGCAAATTTTATTGTGGGATCAGCCGCCAGTTTCATTCCTTTACGAAGCCGGTTAATATATACACTTGCGATTTTACCTTTATCTTCTATGCGGTTGGTTTCTTCCTCCACTATTGAGCTAAGAGTATATACTTCTTTTGGAGTGAGATTCAGCCTTTCAGCTTTTTGCAATCTTTCATCGTTCCAAAACTTTCGTTCTTCATTATAGAATTTTTTGAAAATATTGGTAATGGATGTATTCCAGGTGTATTTATACGTGTTGGGTATCACAATAGTCATTACCGTATTTGTATCCACATCAAACTGCAAAATTGAATCATTATTATTTAAAAAATTGATAACGCTTAAAGAATCGACTTCAAAATTGCTGCCTATTTTTTTTGCAAGGTCTTCTTTGGTCCTGAGTTTTGTTATCACAAGATTTACGGGTGTCTGTCTGCCGGAACGCAACATTCTTACCAGATTTACAATACTCATTCCATTACTAATTTTGTATTTACCTGCTTTTACATTTTTATCATAAGCCACATAAGACGACACTTTATCAAACCAAAAATCACCACCGATGATGTTATTTTTTTTGAGGCTATCTTTTACCTGCTGGTAAGTAGCGCCCGTATGTACATAAAAAAATTTCTGTTCAGGTGTCTTAATAGTTGGCCCGAAGAACATCCATGCGGCATAAACAAGAAATATAAAAATAAGAATTAGCAGGAGCGAAATAATTTTGCGGGGCTTCATTTTTAATATCTGTAAACCGTTAATGTTCTTCAAAGTAAATAAAAAACCCCGCCTTTTTTAGGGACAGGGTTATTAAATATTATAATAAATTATTTTCCTGAATTTGCAGGTACCTGCGCCGGATGGCATATTAAGCGGCGCGGTGGTATTATTTTGCGGTTGAGCAGGCGCGCCAACCGGTGCCTGGTACATTTGATTGTCCTTTGCATTGCCGGTGGTTTTGGGAATAAACATTGCAGACGTAAGACATAGCACTCCAATGATACCGGCAAAAAGCCACGTACCTTTTTCCAAGACATCTGTAGTTTGTTTTACACCCATCAGCTGGTTTCCAAAACCGCCTAAAGAGGAAGACAAACCGCCACCTTTTGGATTTTGGATAAGGATAATAAGACCCAAAATTATGGAAGCAATTATGATAAGTGTTCCGAATAAATATTAACATATCAACTTGTTTTTATACTTTCAATTTTCGCTGCAAAGTAAGCGCTTTTAGAGGGATTAATCAAACTTAATTTGCTAAACATTTCTATGGCTTTTTCCTTTTTATCCTGCTTAATTAATACTTCTGCCATAGCTTCTGTAAGAACTTCTGTATTTATATTCGATTCATTTGCAGCAGCTCTGAACAAGCTTTTCGGTGGCGGTGCTTACTTCCTCCAATCTTGATGGATGAAGTTTTTTCATACTCTTTAGCCATTCTGTAAAACTTTTCATTTGGCTGCCTAATTTATCATTTGCAATAAGTTCGTCATCGATCTTTATCCCTTGTGATGCAAAATAATCAACTGTGTGCAAAGGTTCAAAAGCAATCGTGCTTTCTGATGGTTTCTTTTTCTGCCGGATGGTCCTGGTGAAAATCATTTGCAATATTATTACTGCTGTTGATTTCTACCTGCTCATCTTCATCCTTATTTTTTTCGGCTGGTGAGGGTTCGTTGATTGCCTCGTTATCAGAATTAAATTTTTCCACGCTAGTTCCGTTGAATTCTAATAAAGTATTTTTTGTTTCATCAACGAAATTTGGTCCGTATGGAATCTCCTTTGGAATTTCATTACTCATTTCCTGCGGCGACTCTTTTTCCTCCGGCAAATTTGCAGTTGTTACGTTCACAGGCTCTAAACTTTTATAATCGCCATTGTGGTTTAATTGAAATTGAAGCCATTGTGGATTGTTAAAAAGAAGAGCCGTTCTTTTTGCAATTTTTTCAAAATCAGGATGAGCAGTTTTTTTATAATGATATAAAAGTAAAAAAGAAGCTAACGAGCTCAAGGAATATTCGTTGGCATTTTTTTCAAGAACCTCTGTATTTTTTGATCCTTTTTCGTAAAAATATTCAGAATACAAAATTCTTTCTTCCATAAAATAATTTAATCTTATTACCAGTTAGAAAATATTTTATTAAAAATAGCATCTGTTACATTCTTCACGATCTGGTCTGTGAGTTGCGCCTCTGCCTGAGGTAGCGTGAGTTGCGCAGAAAAATCATAATTGCTGGTTACATCTGTTTCAAAATCTTTGGTATGATCCAATGCATTTTTAAAAATCAAATGAAAAGTTACATTAAGCCTGTTAGTGCTTGCCGTTTGTCCGGATATACCGGTGGTGGTTACACTGTAATCTGCAAGGTAGCCGCTGATGTCATAATGTGCATCATCATTGTTAGTCTGCCTTAACCGGGTTTGTCCTATAATTTTTTGCTTAAGCGCTTCAGTAATTGCCGGCGTCAACTGGGGATTTACGTAGCGTGCTTTATTCTCAAAATAATTTACCCGAAACGTCTTGATCTCGGCTGGTATAGGAGCTGTATCTTTTGTGGAATATTTGCAGGTTGCAAAGCATAACGTAAAAAACATAAGGCCGCATAATCCCGGCAATTTCATATTGATTCTTAATTTCATTTTATTTTATGCAATATGTTTAGATACGAATTTCAGCAATTAAATATCAGGGAAACCAAACAGCTCATTAATTAACAGTTCAATCTTTGTTTTTATTCATTAATATTATATTCTTTGAGTTTTCTATACAGCGTTCTTTCGCTTATACCAAGATCACTTGATGCATCTCTTCTTTTACCGCGATGTTTTTTTAGCGCCTTAATAATTAAATCCTTTTCAGCATCCATAATGCTAAGTGATTCTTCGATCTCGTGATGCTCATCTATAGCAGTATTGCTGTTGCTAGTACCGCTTAGTACCACCGGCTGGGCCTTATTAATAGCAGGACTGACCGGCTCGTTGTGAAAATCTTCCAGCAACTTATCATTTTTGAAATTATGATTTCCATTGATCGCCGACGGATTTTGCAGGACATCAAAAAACATTCGTTTTAATTCTGTAACATCTTTCTTTACATCAAAGAACAATTTGTACAAGATCTCTCTTTCGTTTGTAAATTCTTTTTGATTTCCTGTAGCATTAACTGATGCAAGTACCGGTAATCTGGTAAAATTGGTTTCAGGTAAAAATTTGCGAATTTGGCCGCCTGTGATATTCTTATCCTTGGATAGGACAGATATTTGCTCCGCAAGATTTTTTAATTGTCTTACGTTGCCTGGCCACGGATAATTCATTAAAACATTTTGCGAATCTTCATCAAGCTGAACTGGTGGCGATTTATACCTTTCTGCAAAATCAACTGCAAACTTTCTGAACAGTAAATAAATATCCTCCTTACGGTCCCGTAGCGCCGGAACCCTTATTGGAACAGTATTTAAGCGATAATATAAATCTTCCCGGAATCTTCCGGTGTGGGTATATTCCAGCAAATCTTTATTTGTAGCCGCAATCACTCTCACATCCGTTTTTTGTACTTTTGAAGAGCCGACACGAATGTATTCGCCAGCTTCGAGTACGCGTAACAAGTCGGGCTTGCGTTCCCAGTGGCATTTCGCCAATTTCATCCAAAAAAATAGTGCCGCCGTTTACTGTTTCAAAATAACCTTTGCGGCTGTCAACAGCGCCGGTAAACGATCCTTTCTCATGGCCGAAAAGTTCCGAATCAATAGTTCCTTCTGGTATAGCGCCGCAGTTAACGGCTATAAAAGGATTGTGTTTTCTTGCAGAAAGTGAATGAATAATATGAGAAAAAACTTCTTTACCCACGCCACTTTCTCCATTTATTAAAACGCTTAAATCTGTATTCGCCACCTGTATTGCCACATCAAGTGCATACACCAGCGCAGGCGAATTGCCTATTATTCCAAACCTGTTTTTTATTGCTTGCTGATCCATTATTTATTCTAAATATTTTGTTTCTTCTTTTAAAATCGGAAAATATTTGTTTCCAATTTATTTAACAATTCAAATTTCATAGATTTTTATTTTCATTCTGTCTTTACTCTATCAATAAAGTATTTATTTTTTATTTTTTCTTCTGCAACAAATCAACTTTTCTCTTGTAATCTTTTCAAGATGAAACATTAATCAAAATAATCATCTGAAATTGTCATCCATTTTCTCTTTTTTAAATTCGTATAAAAAATCAAGGTCACTTTCTCATTGTAATCTTTTTGAGTGCTTCCTGATCCGAAAAGATTCAAAGATGAAATGTTGTGGAAAGTTTTTACTAAGATTTCGCATTATCTACCATAAATTTTCTATTAATGTTGTTCATAATTTTTCAATTTTTTAATTTTCCAATCAAAGTACCCGCTGTACAACTTTCAACCATCACATCTGCATAATCCCCTTTTTTCAAAATTATCATCTTTGGGAAATACGACTACCTTATTGTTATCACTTCTTCCAAACCAATGTTCATCATTTTTTTTCGAATTGCCTTCTATTAAAACTTTGACTGTTTTGCCCACTTCTTTTTGCATGCTCTTTAATGATTGAATGCGATGCAAAGCAACAACTTCCTGTAATCTTCTCTTTTTGATCGCTTCAGGAACATCATCCGTAAAGCGCCTCGCAGCCAATGTTCCAGGGCGCTCTGAATAAAAGAACATATAAGCAAGATCATATTTACAATATTCCATCAGGCTTAATGTTTCTTTATGATCTTCATCAGTTTCAGTGCAAAATCCTGTAATTACATCGGTTGATAATCCACAGCCAGGAAGTAGTTCTCTTATTCTATTCACTTTAGCCAAATACCATTCACGTGTATAAGTGCGGTTCATCATTTGCAATATTCTGCTGCTGCCACTTTGTACCGGAAGATGAATATACTTACAGATATTCTCATACTTCGCTATAGTAAATAATACTTCATCTGTAATATCTTTCGGATGAGAAGTGGAAAATCTTACGCTTAATAACGGAGATACCTGTGCGACTTTTTCAAGAAGTTTTGCAAATGAGACAATATCATCTGTTGATGAATTTTGCCAATAATAACTATCTACATTTTGTCCCAGTAAAGTAACTTCCCGGTAACCTTCGTCAAATAAATTTTTGCATTCATTTAATACTGATTCCGGATCGCGGCTTCTCTCACGGCCACGGGTAAACGGAACGACACAAAAAGAACACATGTTGTTGCAGCCTCTCATGATACTTACGAATGCGGTAACGCCATTGCTGTTTAATCGTATCGGAGAAATATCATCCGTATGTTTCATCACGGCTGAGCAAAACGTTCACACCTTTCTGACCGCTTTCTGCATCTTCAATTAATCCCGGCAATGTGCGGTATGCATCCGGCCCTACTACAAGATCAACCAATTTTTCTTCTTCTATAAATTTCGACTTCAGCCTTTCTGCCATGCATCCAAACACGCCAACCAACAATCCGGGATTGTATTTTTTTATTTTCCTGAACTCAGTCAAGTCTTTTTCTAACTGTTAATTCAGCTTTTTCACGGATCGAACAAGTGTTCAGCAAGATAATATCAGCTTCCTGGAAATGTACTGTGGCATTGAAACCTTTCTCGTATAAAATCGAAGCAACGACTTCACTGTCAGCAAAATTCATTTGACAACCGTAGCTTTCTATGTAAAATTTTTTCTTGTTGAAATTATTTGCAGATAAGGAAGGTGCAAAAGCTTCTCCTTGCCTCATTTCGTCATGTTTTTTATCAGTAGTTATATCCAGCATTCCCTTTTTTTAACCGGATGGCAAAGATAATAAATAAACTATACCGACAAGATGGCAGAAAGTTAATAATATTGATGTTCAGAAAGTAATCTATCTTCGACGTTTTTATGAAAATATTCAGGCCGACTCTAATTATTACCTTTTTGTTTTATTCCTTTCCGTTATTTTCGCAGCAGCTTTTTACTACTACAGAAATTAAAAATGCTTATCTAAAAGAAACAAGAACCACGACAGGAAACCCCGGAAAAAATTATTGGCAAAACGGGGGAGATTATACAATTCAGGTAAATTTTGATCCCGCTTCTAATCTTCTGTCCGGAAGTGAAACCATCACTTATTTAAACGCAAGCCCTGATACATTAAAGCAACTTATTATGAGGTTGTACCCGGATTTATATAAAAAAGGTGTAGCAAGACTAAGCAACATTGCGGAAAGAGATTTGAACGATGGCGTTAGCATTGATTCACTTCTTGTGGATGATAAAAATATAAATGACCGGAATGCATTTCATAAAAATACAACGCTGATTATAACGCCTGAATCGGCTATTTTACCCCATTCTAAAAACAAGATTGAAGTAAAATGGCATTATATTGTAAATACCGGTTCGCCGGTTCGTACAGGCATGGTCGATAGTGGATCTTATTTCATCGCTTATTTTTTTCCGAGGGTTTCGGTGTATGATGATATTGACGGATGGGATACGTGGAGCTATAACGGCACGCAGGAATTTTATAATGATTTTGGAAATTTTGATGTAACTATTTCAGTTCCTAAAAACTATGTTGTATGGGCTACCGGCGACAGATTAAATTCTGCAGAAAATTTTAGCGACAATGTTATTGGCAAGCTAAAACAATCATCGCAATCAAATGAAATTGTTCATGTGATAGATGAAAACGATTATACAAATAATGCAGTATTTTCTTCGGCAGCTTCGGGTGTTTGGAAATTCTCTGCAACGAACGTTACAGATTTTGCTTTTGCAATAAGCGACCATTATTTGTGGGATGTAAGCAGTGTTATGGTTGATTCATCCACCGGAAGAAGAACATTAGCAGAGGCTGCTTACAATAAAATTCACCAGGATTATTTCGATGTTGCCAACCAGGCGCACCAATCTGTCTATTACATGAGCTATTATTATCCGAAGTATCCGTTTCCTTTTAACCATGAAACAATATTTGATGGAACCGACCAGATGGAATACCCGATGATGGTAAATGATAATCCAACTTCAACGCATAAAGACGCCGTGCAACTAACTACGCATGAGATCTTTCACAGTTATTTTCCTTTTTACATGGGTATCAATGAAACTCAATATGCATGGATGGATGAGGGCTGGGCCACAATAGGAGAGTCCGTAATTTCTCCACTAATGGGCGAGCCGGAGGATGAAGGAATTTTTAGCAAAACAAGATTTGAGGAAATATCCGGTACCGATAAAAATGTGCCTTTAATAACCAATACAAAGCTTTACAGCGATGCCGCTTATCTTGCTAATTCCTATGGAAAAGCTGGCGTCTGCTATTATGTTTTACAAGATATGTTAGGCAATGATCTATATTTTAAAAGCCTGCACCAGTATATTAATAACTGGCACGGGAAGCATCCGGTGCCTTACGATTTCTTTTATAGTTTTAATAATGCCTCCGGCAAAAATCTTGATTGGTTTTGGAACAAATGGTTTTTCGGTTGGTCATATCCTGATCTCGCCATAAAAAAGATTGAACGGTTTAAAGATGGTACAAAAATTACACTGGAAAATAAAGGTGGCTTGCCGCTACCTGTTTATGTAACTATTACATCTGCGTCAGGTAAAACTGATGTGATAAAGTTTACGGCCGAAGTTTGGAAAAATGGCGTTACTGAAATGGCATTTAATGCTAAAATTGCTTTTAAGGAAATTTCAAAGGTTGAATTGGGTAATGAGTTTATCCCTGATAAATATACAGAAGACAATGTTTGGATCCGTTGATCTTTCAGGATTTATTCAGGTGAGGCATTCTCATGGCAAGCCAGCTCTTCTTAACCGGAATGATCCATTTTTTCAATAATTCTTTTTTGGTAAGAATCGTATTATTGAAATACAAAGTTTCTTTGGTAATAACCCCATTCTCTAAGGAATTATTAATTTGAGATAGCGGTAAAAGTTGAATCCTTTCATCAATGATAAACGCGAGCATTTGACGGTCAAACATATCCACCTCGAAATCCTTCTCAATAGTTTTAATCAATCTCACTGATGTATCTGTGCTACAGCCGCTAACGCCGGATGCTGTTTCATCAGCCATAAAAATTATAAACCGGCCAAAAAATAAATTCCCATATCCTTTAACAGGCACACCATGACTTTTCCAGGAGTGAGCAAAATTCTTTAAAAGTTCCTCAATTTCGATTGCTTCTTTAAGGTTAAAGACCCTGTTGCTTTGATAAATCCAAACATGAGAGCTATCATTAAAATCCGATGGAACTAAATCATGAAAATTAATATTCATCCTGTAAATTTATGCAGGAATTCCATTACTGCGAAATAACACAGGGACTTTTTTGTTTTTTTTAATTTGCTTTCCCCAATCTTCTTAAATAAGCTACGTGGGAGATGATTGCATGACGCATTTTCGGAAATTCAATATAAGGAATCCCGTAATCATTACAAGTGCCTTTTATTATCTTACTAATTGCGGGATAATGTATATGTGAAATCCTGGGGAAAAGATGATGCTCAATTTGAAAATTAAGGCCGCCTACAAACCAGCAAATCAGCTTATTGCCTGTGGCAAAATTTGCAGTAGTATGTACCTGGTGTATAGCCCATTCGTTTTCAATTTTGCCGGAAGTTTCATTAGGCATAGGAAAATCAGTATGTTCAACGGTATGCGCTAATTGGAACACGATGCTGATAACAAAACCAGTAACCATGGTAATAATTAAGAACCCTGCAAGCCAGGTTAGAAATCCAAGCAACATGATTGGTAAAGCCACAAACATGAATGCATAAAGTATTTTCGCTGTCCAGAAAGAGATGTGCTCCTGCAAGGTCATCTTTCTTAACGCTACGGGACCAATCCTGCCGGAAAAGTATTTTTTGTAGTCAGACATGAAAATCCAAACCAAATGAAGCAATGTGTATAAGAACCAAAAATAGTAATGCTGGAATTTATGAAGCCTCATCTTTTTTTGCGTTACTGCAAACCTGAGCCAGGGACGCGCCTCAATATCATCATCAATTCCATCAATATTAGTGTAAGTGTGATGTATAATGTTATGCTTCATATTCCACATAATACCGCTTGCACCCAAAAAGTTCAGGGAAAAGCCAGCCATTTTATTCAAAACTTTATGTTTACTGAAACTTCCATGAGCTCCATCGTGCATCACATTAAAACCTATCGCAGCGGTAAGAATGCCAAATAAAACACATTCAGGTATCGCTACCCAGATCAAGGGGGTAAAAAATACAAGATGAACGTATATCAGCACGTAGCCAAGACAAAGCAAAATACCTTTAAAAAGTAACGCGCTTGTTCCCGTTATTGGCTTTTTGCGATCACTGAAATATTGATTTACACGATTTTTCAATTCTATGTGAAACTCACCTTTTCCTTGTATGAATTTTGGATTTGCCATTTTTTGTGTTTTGAAAATTTGGAAGATGCTTCCTTATAAACGAAGTTTTATTTTTCTAAGTATTTTTTTGAATGAATGAATCAAAATTCCTGAAACCTATCATTTTTTTCGAGAGAAATCCTTCCGCATATTTTACGCCAATCATCCTGCCAAACATTTTCGCCCGGTTAATAACACTTTCCAGAAACTCAGGCGATGAAATATACGTTTGCGGTTCATCTTTAGATGCTGTCGAATTAAAAAATTGCGTTGAAAAGGCTTCTATCGCTTCAATTTTTTTCCCGAATACATCTGATATGTCAATTACAAAATCGGGATTAAGATAGGTGTCCTGGATGTAATTAAAAACATATGTCGGTCTCCATGCTTGTTGTAACTTTTGTTCTTCGTCTGTTGTCTCAACTTTTATTAATCCTGATAAAAAAGTTGCATCAGTTACAAGTTGGGCTGATCTTCCATGATCAGGATGCCTGTCATCAGGCGCATTACATAAGATAATTTCCGGCCTGTATTTTCTAAGAACTGATATTATTTTTTTCTTGTTCACTTCATCATTTAAGAAAAAGCCATCAGACATTTCGAGGTTTTCTCTAACATCTGCCCGCAGGATCCTTGCAGAGCTCTCTGCCTCCGCCTTTCTTGTTTCTGCTGTTCCCCGGGTTCCCAGTTCTCCCAGTGTAAGGTCAACAATGCCAACTTTTTTTCCATTATTTTTTTCAACCAGCAATGTTCCTGCACAGCTTAATTCAATATCGTCCGGATGAACTCCAAAGGCTAAAAGGTCTAACTTCATTCTGAAAAAATAACAAATTCAAAGACAGGAGCGGAGGTAAAGCGTTCAAACGCCGCGAAGATAGGTAAAAAAACGAAGCTAACTGTATAAAACCTTTGTGTGTAACAAAGAAATAACAGCGGTGCTTAATAGGAAAGGCGAAAAAATTTGAAAGGCGAAATATCACCCCGGATAGCCATACATCCTGCGGACTTCTTTTACAATCGATTCCATTTCAGCATCCCGGCCAAATGGATCATAGGGTTGTCTAAGATCGCTTCCAAAAAAGAATGCGACAGTTTGCCAAAAACGTGCAGTGAATCCGCCTTTTAATTGTCTAAGAATTTCATAACAATCCGTACCGCCGGTTTCGCGATTAATAAGCTTCATCAGCACTTTTCCCTGGTAAACGGATAAATTGGTGAGCGGATCCGTGAATTCCTTCTTTAATTGTTTCTCTTTACTATTAATATAGTTGCTAATATATTGTTTATCGGGATTAGCGGCGATGTGCTTCTCAATATCATTGAAAACAATTCCTGCCCTTTGTGCGTACGGATAAGTTACATATACGGCATTTCTTAACCTCGTCCACCGCTCTCTTGCGGAAAGGTTACTCTTTCCCCAAACATATACACCGGCAAGAATTTTTGCTTCAATGGTATCTCCTTCATAAACAACCGCAGTCGTAAATATGGTATCATTCGGGCCATATTTTGATTGTGCATTTACATGAATGAAAGGGCTTAAAAATAAAATGATAAGCAGCACAGAAGGAACAGTATGTTTACGCGTGACATACATACGTTTGTAAATTTAAATTATTAAGCCCGCTCCTCAAATAATCATTTTATAAAAAAAACCAAAACAATTAACTGTTAGCAATTAAAAACATATAAATAAGACCGGAAAGGACTGCTATAACAGACAATGCCGTTATATAATTTGCTGCTTTGGTTCTTCGGCCTATTGAAACAATAAAGCCGCCAGCCATAATCAACAGACCTACCCATACGAGGTTTATATACGGAAAAACATAAGCCTTGAGTGTAATAAAATCCGTTAAAGTTTCCGATTCCTTAACGCCGATCTTAAACTTATTATTGGACGCCAACCCTGCAACTCTTAAATAAAGGTTTTGCCTTATAAGTGTATCGTCAATATAATTAATTTGCTGATTGCTGATAGTGAGCGCGGGATAGGCTTTAATGGTAGAGCTGTCTTTGCTGTGAACCGTAATGTCAGCAACTAAGGCAGTATCTGTTGGCTTGAAATGAAATCTTTCATTATCAGGATTTTTTAAAATTGCATTTAGTACGAGGAAGCCTTTCGAATAAAAAGCAGTATCATGAATTCCCATATTATGGATAGCAAACTTTGCGGTATCATCTTCAGGATTTTTTACAGAAATGGTAGATATGTAGGTGAATACATCATGGGTAAGGTAATGCCGGGTGCCGGGATTTGAACTCAGGTTATTATCCTTCATGCGATACGAATCAGGGCTAAAATAAAATCTTCATTTACTTTTCCTGAGGTACTGTCGATCTTTTGAAAATGCAGATTATAAAAAGTACGGTTTTTTTCAGCTGCAGCCGAATCGGTGAGATAGGTAACCATATAATTTCCCATCTGTGTAGGAACATTCCTTAATAAAGTAAGATTTTCCATTGGATCGTTGGGCTCCCGGCCGGTCGGATCTTTATCAAATGGAATAAACAATCCTGTTTTACGATTATCACTAATTACTTTTTTATTTCCTGATGAAATTAACATGCCGGTGATCATCAGTGCAAACCCAAGATGAGCAATAGCAGCGCCGCCGGCTTTTACGTTTCCCTTCAAAACAGTTTTTAAATAAGCAGCATTTGCAATAACTGAAAACATAGAAGCGAATAGTGCAATATAAATTGCTCCCAAAAACCCTGGGCCTTTTTTTGAATATTCAATCGGATAAAAAATTGCAATTAATACGGAAATCAAAAGTGCAAGAAAAAAAGGAACAGATAATTTTTTAAACAAATACTTTTTATCAGTATTCCTGTATTTAAGAAATTGTGAAAATGCGGTGAGCACCCCAATAATAAAAGCAACCAGCACCAACACTTTATTATAAGTAAATTCCCTGTCCTGCGGATCGGCATAATTCGTTCCAAAAACTTTATTATAAACCGGTAAAGAAGTTATCGCAATAATAAAAAGCGCAGCCAGGAAAAATATTAACGAACCGATGAACATCCAGAATTCACGCGAAGAAATATTTTCTTCCTTTTGTATGGAAGGTATTTTTTTATAGTTTTTTATAAAAAGAAATAATACCGGCAGTGATATAATAACAACGTAAATACCAATGAGCACATTCATCGCCATGCCTGCCTCTGTGAAAGAATGCACGGATGTATCTCCTAAAATTCCTGTTCGGGTAAGAAAAGTTGAATACAATACAAAGAAATAGCTAAGTATTATAAAAAAGTAAGAGCCTCTTAAGGCATTGCCTGTGGCGTTATAAATTGCCATGCAATGTAAGCCGGCAACGAGGATCATCCACGGCACGAGCGCAGCATTTTCAACAGGATCCCACGCCCAGTAGCCGCCAAAAGATAATGATTCATAAGCCCATTTTCCTCCCATCATAATTCCTACCCCAAGCACACAGCCACTAAACAACGCCCATGGGATGGCAGGCTTTACCCAATCGCCAAAACTTTTTGTACTTAAGGAGGAAAATACAAAGGCTAACGGTACTATCGTACTCGCAAATCCGAGAAACAATACCGGCGGATGAATAACCATCCAATAATTTCTTAGTAAAACATTGAGCCCGATACCATCTTTGATAAAAGAAAGATAATCGGGCTGGCTGAATATAGGCCCGTTCAATTCATTTCTCGTTAATACAAAAGGACTGCTGCCAATACGAACATTCAAAACATAGATACCGACAATCATCATTATTAAAAAAAACTGGGCAACGCTGATTATGCCAAGGATCGGGGCTTCTCGTTTTTTACTTGTAAAAATTAAAATGGTGCCCAAAACACAATGCCACAAAGACCATAAAATGAAGCTTCCTTCCTGTCCCTCCCAAATGCAAGCAAGCAAGTACCTGGGTTCCAGTTCTTTCGAAGCATGTTTATATGCATACAAATATTCGTAATAATGATTTGAGCATATATAATAGATAATGAAAAAAACCGTAAGCAAAGAAACAAACTGTATAAAAAAAGCACCGCGGGCAAACAATATCCAGGAACGTTTTTCATTTTCCAGCTTCAGAGAAGTGGAATAAAAATAGGCGATGGATGAAACCAGTGAAGCTATAAACGCAAGTAATACAAAAAAATGTCCAACCTGACCTGGCAGTAAGTGTTCACCTTCGAACTTCATGATGTGGCTTAGTATTGAGTAATCGTTTTTTCCAATTGTTTTTTATCATCTTTATATTTTGAAGGACATTTCATTAAAATGTTATCACATTCAAAAACATTGCCTTCCATTTTGCCTTTCAAAACAATACGATCACTTTGCTCGAGTTCTGCAGGCTTGGTATTGTGATAAACAACCTGGGTAGTAACGCCAAGACTATCTACGGCATAAAAAGAGAGATAATTCGGGTCTTTTATCGCATCGTATTGAATAGGTTTTGATTTATCGAGTTTTGCAATAAGATGTACATATTTTCCTTGCTTTTCCTTTGCCGAACTAATAGTATCGTAGGTTGAAAAATCAACTGAATACATTAACAAAACTCCGATGGCGGCGGCAATCGCTACTAAAATAATGATGCTTGAAGTTTTCATATATTTTTTTCAGATGCAAATTTAGTTTAAAATAGGTTGAGTATTTTATAAAACTTCGTGATTATAATTGTCAATGAACATCCAAAGTATGGCACTGTTAATAGCCACTGTGCTAATAATCCACACTTATCATCAATGATGTATTATCTTTGCAACTCTTAAAAAGTTTTTACTCTTAGAAAAATGATAGACCTGCAAGATTTTGATCCCAATTCAGTAGGAAACCCCAACAATAACATTTTCGGCCTTCCCTTTACAGAAAAAGACGCTGCCGTGGTAATACTTCCCGTGCCATGGGAAGTTACAGTTAGTTACACCGCCGGTACGGCAAGAGCCGCCGAACATATTTGCAGGGCCAGCCTTCAGGTAGATTTGATCGATACAGATATAAAAGAGGGCTGGAAGCAGGGCTTTTATATGCGCGACATAGAAAAGAAAATACTAATGAAAAGTGATTATCTCCGCAAAGAAGCGGAGCTTTTTATTAATTATATTTCGCAAGGTGAGCGTGTAGAAGATAATAAATTCATGTGTAAGATTTTAAGAGAGATTAATGAAGGAAGTGAATTTTTAAACAAATGGGTTTACGAACAAACAAAAGATCTACTTGATAATAATAAACTGGTTGGTCTTGTTGGCGGCGATCACAGTACACCGCTGGGGTTTTATAAAGCTATAGCGGAAAAGCATGGTGATTTTGGCATACTACAGATTGATGCGCATGCGATTTGAGAAAGGCTTACGAAAATTTTAAATACTCTCACGCGTCAATCATGTATAATGCACTGGAAGAAATCCCCCAACTAACCCGTCTCGTTCAGGTAGGAACGAGGGATTATTCCCTTGTGGAATATGAATATATACAAGCCAGCAACGAACGGGTAATAACTTATTTTGATAAAGATATTAAGGAAAGAATTTTCGAAGGTGCTTCCTGGAAGGAAATTGTTGACGATATCGTAAATGAACTTCCCGGAAAGGTTTTTATAAGTTTTGATATTGATGGGCTTGATCCCAAGCTTTGTCCGCACACCGGAACGCCCGTTCAGGGTGGCTTTGAAGCCGACCAAATTTTTTATCTCTTTAAAAAAGTGCTGCAGAGCGGAAGAAAGTTAATTGGTTTCGATCTTAATGAAGTAGGCATCAGCACTAATGAATGGGATGAAAATGTGGGAGCGAGAGTCCTTTTTAAATTGTGCAATTTAATGGTTGCAGAAAAAACCAAAAGTCATGCAGCAGTTTGAACTTATTCTTAAAAATTATAAGATAAAATCCTATAGGTCAATTGCGTTGCTCATCGTTTTCTTTAACCTCGCAGTTTATATATTTCTTTTATTTTCAGATGCTCATTTTTATAATGCTGCGGCTTCATTATTTCTTGTATCTGCGTATAGCCTTTACCGTTTTTATGTTGCTAAAAAAACTAAAACGAAGTTTTTCATGGATGAATTTTCCTTTTTTATCCTGGCCGGCAGTTGGGTAGCCTTGCATAATTATGCCATTGCCGCAGGCTGTATTTTGATGGGTATTTTATATTATTTCTCTTTGCAAAAATTGCAATTTGTAGTTGATAGTAATTCAATAAAAAAGTTGAACTTTCCGGGGACGGAATATCCGTGGGATAAATTTGCTAACGTACTGCTGCGGGATAACATACTCACACTTGATTTTAATAACAATAAACTGATCCAGGCAGAGATTGAAGATGGTGAAAATATTGATGAAACCGAATTTAATGCGTTTGCCCAACATCAGCTATTAAAATTTTCTCATCCTGAAGAGAATGTATATCTAAATTAAGTTCCTTTGACGCAAAGCCCTTATATATTGTTTTCTGATGGCAATGGAAATATTTTTGAAGATGTTTCTTTGTATGCCTGTGGCAGAAGCGGATGGGATGCTTATCCTATAGATCCGGAAGAATGGATAGAATTGCCTTCGGGCGGACAGCTTTATGAATTACCGGGCAGACGCGGAATTGGAATTGATGTAAATTCCGGCGAAATGCGGCTTTGCGAAAAAGGATGGGCTGTGGCCGCCTTTATACCGCCAGCATACACAGGCACTTTTTTAGCTGCTTATGAAACACTTCCCAATGCAGAAACATTACCATTGTTTTGCTACACCGCTGCCGCATGGCTTGATGAAAAATTTTATGTTCCCGCTGTGCGCATAGAAAATGACATCCGCCAGGAAAGTGCCGGTTTTGCTGAAGATAAAATTAAAGAAGGAGTTGATCGAAATTTATCTGCGTTTCCGCGTAACCGTTTGGTTCAGCATCTTGCTAATAATTGTTGCCTGACTTATCACTGTCCCGCGGCAAGAAATTATTTTATGGGCCGCTGGGAATGTCCTGTTCCAAGTTCACCGGCTTGTAATGCAAATTGTATTGGTTGCATTTCTTTTCAGCCACAGGAAGAAACTATTGTCTCTACACAGGACAGGCTGACGTTTAAGCCTTCCGCTGAGGAGATTGTTGAATATACTGTTCCGCATTTGGAAACGGCGCCTTATCCCATTGTAAGCTTTGGCCAGGGTTGCGAAGGTGAGCCTTTGCTAATGTGGCAAACAATTAAAGAAGCGATTAAAGAAATAAGAAAGCACACGGGCAAAGGCAGCATTAATATCAACACGAATGGTAGCGATCCAAAAGCGCTGCAAGCTTTGTGTGAAGCAGGCTTAAATAGTATTCGCGTGAGCACCAACTCTGCACGTGAAAAAATTTACACACCTTATTATCGCCCGAATAATTATCAATTTAAAGACATTCTTGAAAGCCTGAGAGTGGTAAACGATTTTGGCGGCTGGACAAGCATCAATTATTTTGTTTTCCCCGGCATGACTGATAGTGTGGAGGAATATGAAGCGCTTCGTGATCTTATCAAAACCACAGGACTTAAAATGATTCAATGGCGTAATTTCAATATTGATCCTGATTGGTATTTAGGAAAAACAGGCGTGACGGAAACCGGTGAATGTATAGGTATTAAACAAATGATGGAACTCCTAAGAGAAGAATTTCCACTTTTAAAATTTGGTTATTTCAATCCTTCTATGGAAAGGATAAAAGGTGATTTTGAAATGGATTATGCTAAGTAGCGCCAAAAATTTAAAAGAGTATCCTCGTAAAAATAAACGCGGTTGAGCCATTCTTTTGATGAGTTGAAATTTATTTTTTAATGTATTTCCAGTTTCGCGATTTTCCCTCGGTTATCCATTCGAGACATGTTGCAATTCTTTTATTCCTTGTTTCGTCAGATTTAGCTTCATCGATCCATTGCGTATATTCCCTTTTATGAGAGTTGCTGAAATTCTTAAAAATTTCTGCGGCGATTTTATTTTTATTGAGCGCTTTTTGTAACACAACAGGAATTTCAACTTCTATATTTGACGGCTTTTTTTTTCGCTCAGGAAGCTTTACTTTATTATCATTTAAGTCCATGGCTTCTTTGATCCATACTGTCATTCTTTTATCGGGTGGTAAGTCTTTGACGCCCGTGA
Organism: uncultured Chitinophagaceae bacterium; assembly: GCA_963823305.1. Lineage (GTDB taxonomy): Bacteria > Bacteroidota > Bacteroidia > Chitinophagales > Chitinophagaceae > Ginsengibacter. Next base: position 197,338 of record CAWGLC010000003.1, on the reverse strand, counting down.
TTTTACCAAGATTCCCCATTGCAGATTCATTTTTTTCATTCAATTCCTTTGCGTCTTTCATCAAAGCAGATTTCCAAAAATTAAATGCACAATGATGCTTAAACGCAGCCATGCTACACATCATTCCCCTATAATCAAAGTGAGGAAACCCCCATTTTATTTTTTCCTCTGTATCCGGGCAGGTTTCATGAATCAAATCCCTCAGGTGAATCAAAATTGGCTTTGCGAAATCAGCGGACTTAGAAATATATTCATCTACTCTTTTATCTTTTTTTATCATAATATTTTATACTTGCAAAATTATTGATTGACTTTTTTAACAGCAAGCTTCTTCGCAAGCTTCTTTGGTAGGAAATGGTATTGGTGAAGATTGAACCCAGCGGCCCTGCTGCAAGGTAAAATTATAAAAATTACCATTTGGTTGTTTCTGCATACACATGCAATTGACGCTGTCCGGAATATCCAACGGTTCGTCTAATGAAAAGGATTTTTTAGGTGCACTTTTAAGTATTGCTTTTTTATGCGCTCCTTTAACACTGATTTTTTTTGATGTTACTTTTTTCGAAATCAGTTTTTTTGATGTATTTTTTTTTACATCATCTGGTTGTAAAGATGTTTTTTTGGGAGTAGATTTTTTAGCTGCGTTTTTTTTGGCAGCAGTTTTTTTTGTAGCCATTGTTATTGAGTTAGGCGAATGTTTTTGACGTAATGAAAAGACAATGCGTTGGAGTCCTTAAAAATTTTACTGATATCAAAAACCAAAGGTTTGTAACCGCCGATTTTATTGGGATCCAGGTTTACTATTTTTGCAATCTGAAAGCTGGCATCCGTTGTTGCAGGATTTTCAGGAAAACTTGCCGGCATAAATAAAAGACCATTCCTGCTCTTTTTATTTGGATGTGGCTTTAGGTAAAATTCACCATTACTTTTTTCCAATGTTAGCGGTGTATTAAAACCTATCAGATTCTCATCTTCGTCTACGATACCAAAATAGCACGGTGTTACGCCCGTCGTGTATCCGTTGCTGTTATGTTTTACTGAAAAAAATACAACGCCTTCCGCAGGCGTTTCAATCACCTTCCTGTTTTTAGTTTTTACTGAATAGCTAAATTTATATTTTACCAGGTAAAGATTTTGTGAATAACCGATAACGGACCAGTAATCTGCCGCGTGAATTTTACTATCGTCGTTTAATTCAGTGTATTCAAGTAGATTATCACTTTCAACAAATCTTTCTCTGAACGAGGAGACATATACTTCCGCTGTTATTGCTTTTTTTGTGACGGGAAATTTGATAAATGTTGTATCTCCAATACCAGGAATTTCTTTAAAAAAGTTTTGATTGACATCTTTATTGAAATCAAAAATTATCTTCTGTTCCATGCATCCCGTAAAAAGATAGGTTGCCATGAACAGGAAGCATATATTTTTAAAGCTTAACATGATTCATATTATTGTAAGTACCTCCGATATAAAAGCGATTGATATCGTTATTGGGATGAAGCGGGTAACCCAGCATCGTGTGGATTATCTCCTGCAATCCAAAAACCCTTCCTTTATTGTTGCGTAATGATCCAAGCACACCCAGGTCAATTGCATATCCCTGGCCTAAAAATATTTTAATATTATATGCAGACGTGTTAAAAGCTGGTGCCACATGGTGTTTTCCGCCAATGACATCAGAATCGTCAATGTTATAATTCGGAAGATTGATGCCTATAAGATTGGAAAGTTCGTATAACAGTGGCGAGTAGCCGGTAAACTGGTCAAAACTAAATTCCGCAGCGTTATAATTTTTATGATTATGAATATAAAGTGCCAAAGCCCCCGGTCCACCAGCGATCAAAGTTATCGGCAAGCGGCAGAAACGTGAAAGGAATGGCGCCGTCATTATAATAATTAACACTGAAATCGGGGGCGGAAAAGGAAACAGAGCCGACAACCTGGTTTCGGTTATCATTATTCAAAATAAAGTTTGTGCTTAAATACGCACCATATTTTTTGCTGGATGCGAAATTATAGTAGGAAGCCGTGTTTAATGTTTTGAAAAACTTGGTGTAGTTGAGTTGCTTTCCCCATGCGCTTCCCACGCTAAAGGTGTTCGTAAAATCGATTTGAAGATCAGTGGTTAAAGGATTTAAATTAGAGCCGAGCGCCTTAGTATAAATGGCTACGGAGGGACCATAGCTAACGGTAAAATTATTTTTGTAAATACCATTAGCTATAAACGCCGCATATATTCGCATGCCGGGGAATGTTTGAGATTTGCCATAAATAAAAGTGATGTTACATCCAAAGTTAAAATATCCGTTGTAGTTCCAGTTTTGCTGGGAGAATGCAGAACTGTAAAACATAAAAAAAATAACAATGAAAAAATACTTGCAGCGATTTTTCATCCTTTGGGCTATAAGTTGTATAAATATAATTCACAGAATTGAATAATAAAAGCGTTGCCATTATTTATATTGTAAGATTACCACTACTTCTTGTTTGAAATAAACTTGCGCCGGCGTAACAAAATTGAGCCTTATAATATTTTTCTCCTAAATAAAAATTATTACGTATACAGGTAACAGTTAGTATAGATTATTTTTCACGATAGGTAATTCCATAGCAGGTTTGAAATCTAAAGGCAATGCTTTCTCCAGGTGAGATCGGTTGGAAGCGTTTTATTCTTTTGCGCAACAGCGCTGGTTTTCTATATCGGTTTCATTTTTTTATTGCATATCCAATTTTTCCCTCCAAAGCCTCAATGGCATTGACGAGATAAACCATCGGTGCATTCCAATTGATTGCGATTTCGTTGGATGCGTAAGCGCAAACAATATCTTCATACGCAGTTTCAGGTTCTTTAAATTCATATTTGCAGCCATCCTGCATTCCGGGGTTTGGGCCACCAACCAGAAGTCCCGGCACTGGATCTGTAATCCCGTCAGCGGTTGATTCGCGGTGATGCGGAAACATCGGCGATTTACTGCCAGCGCCCGTAACAAAACAATACCCGGTCGCGTTTCTCCCCAGCAAATAATCAAGATTACTCAATGCAGCATCAACATATTTTTTATCATCGGAAATATTATATGCATTAATTAAAAGTACGCCCTGGTTAGCAGCCACCGAATTACTTCCCCAGTTAAAATCTCTTACCGTTTGGCCCATTACGGTTGCAAAAGCGTTGTTGGAAACGTTGCTGATGTATTCATCAGCCATCTGTATTATTACATTTTTTATCCATGCAAGATTGCTTTTGTCCATCATGGGAAGTTCTTTGCCGAAGCGAAGCAGTGAATAATAGCCCAACATGCCTACGTTAGCCCAGGATGGCAGACCTATCTTATCTTTTACGTGATTGTTGACAGTATCATAAAAGCGTTTATCCTTTGTAGTTATATATAATTCTGATGCCGCCCAAAACCATTCATCCGTAAACCTTCTGTCGCCATAGGCTCCCGTTGTGATCTCAGGCTTATATTTTTTATTGATAAGTGCCTGGTCGTATATTGAATCCGGATTTTTTTCCGACCATTCCCATGCGCTTTCCGATGCATTGAGACAACTATCGGCAAGCCCTGGCAATTGTTTTTTATATTGATTTAAAATTCGGCTCGCCTGCGCCGTTACTGCGGCAAAATCAAGAGTTGCCGCAGTTCCTTTTTGTACTACAAACCTGGGCGCTGTGGTAACTCCGGGCATTACAAAAGCATCGAAAACAGCGTTGGTACATTTGTTATAAACCCCGCCATCAAAAGGATCCTGCATAGTAAGCATCCATCGAAGATTATAAATGACTTCATTTAAAATATCCGGCACGCCATCACCACTTTCAGGAATGTTAGTAGTCAGATGCTTAAAATATTCCGGGAAATCTTCGTAAGCGGAAAGAAGCGTGCCCATACTAATTCCGGAGTTAACGATGTACTTATTATAATCGCCGGCATCGTACCAGCCGCCGGGTGCTGAAATTATTGTTCCCGCAGGTCTTTCTTTATCCGCGGCCGAAGGATGGACATAAACAATGTTATCAGGATGGCCCGCTGAACGATGCCATTTACCGGCAAATCTTTCTTCCAAAGGCATTGAAGCACGTTGATAAAAATATCCTTTCAAGGTTGAGATTGCCGCAGGACGGTTTGCGTGGTCATCAATTTCAAAAACATAAGAATGGCCCATTCCGGGAACGCAGATAAAAAAACTTCCTCTGCCGGAGAAGGACGAAAAATTGGCTATACGTGTTTTTAAAGATGAATAGGCAGATTTTTTTTCGTCGGTTAACTTTCCTGTGAAAAAAGTATCTCTTAAATTAGTCGATGTGATATAGAAATTAGTAGACGCGGAGTCGTTGATAACGACAGCGATCTTTGGCGCATTGGGATAAAAGCCCAATTGATTCAGGCGGATATCGGTGGTAAGCTGCTGTGCAAAAATCAATGCAGGAAAAATTCCGGCGATCAGTGAAAGCAGCAAAGGAACAACCAAGTTATTTCTTCCGATTTGGTGGTAAGTTTTTTTTCCCTGCATCTTTTTTTCGTTGGTCATTAAATTAAAATTGTTGTCTCATTTCACTTCTGCCTGCCTTGGAATGATAAAGCTGATGAGGTCATCTAACGGTATGGCTGCACGTCTGCACGCGTCATCAATCTCTTCCCTGGATACATTGGCAGCAAATGATTTTTCCTTCAGTCTTTTCTTTACACCTTTCAACTCCATTCCGTGATAACCCTCCGGCCTCATTAATGAATAGGCATGTATCAAACCGGATAATTCATCAAATGCAAACAGCATTTTATCCATTTTTGTTTCAGGTTCCACACCAAAATGATCAGGTCCGTGGGATGCAATCGCATGAATGATTTCCGGATCTATATTTCTCTTTTCGAGCTCTTCGATAATTTTTCTGCAATGTTGTTCGGGCCATTGATCCCAATCGGCATCGTGCAGAAGCCCGGCCATTTCCCAACGCCATTGGCCTGCATCATCAAGATTCTCTTTTTCCTTTGCCCAGCTTTTCATTAAATGGGCTACCTGTTTCATGTGCAGTTGCAGCCGCGGATTTAATACCCAATCATTAAATAAAATGTCTGCTTCTTTCCTTGATAATGTATTGCCTTTATGAGATTCATTGCCAAAAGATGTTCTGTTTAATTGAAGCAACATAGTAGTATATTTTATACAAACGTAAAGTTTTCCGGAGATTAACTCCGGGGAATTTATGGGTTCTTGTTCAGTCCGAATTTATTGATTAATCCTGTGCATTAGCACTGTAAGAATAGCATCTTAAATTTTTCTGCCGGTATGTTTTGATGCTATCCCGATATTTATCATCTTTATCAATAATTTTTCAAAGCTGTTTTTATTTTTCTATTTGTTTAAATTTAGCCATCATATTCACAACCTTCCAAAATATAAAGTAAGTATCTCATGAAATATTTAAAAGTGCTTTATGTTCAAGTGATCATTGGGATTATTGCGGGTGTATTTGTTGGCTGGCTATTTCCTTCTTTTTGGCCGACAGGAAAGTTAATAAGCGAAACTTTTATTAACATGATCCGGATGGTTATCGCCCCGGTTATTTTTTTTACGCTCGTTACCGGTATAGCGTCTGCCGGTGATATGAAAAGGGTTGGCAGGGTGGGCGGTAAAGCCATTATTTATTTTGAAGTAGTTACCTCATTTGCGTTGGTCATTGGGCTCATAACAGCTAACGTGGTCAAACCCGGCAGCGGCATTAATGTTCCGCACGCAGCAAATACACAAGTGACCGAACTGGCAGCGCAGGCGAAAGCTTTAAACTGGGGAGATTTTTTTTCACATATTGTTCCTGTAAATGTTGTGGATGCATTTGCCAAAGGCGATATTTTGCAGGTACTTTTTTTCAGTATTTTATTTGCCATTGGGTTAAAATGGTTAGGAGAATCCGGCCAATCGCTTTTGATAAGCTTTGAAAAGATAAATAAAGTGCTCTTTAATGTACTAAAAATTATAATGAGGCTTAGCCCCGCCGGAGCTTTTGGAGGAATGGCTTATACAATTGGAAAATTTGGCTTTGTAACGCTTGTTGTGCTTGGGAAATTATTACTTACTTTTTATCTTACGAGTATTCTTTTTGTATTTATTGTATTGAACCTGATATGCCATTATTATAAATTCAGCTTATGGAGATTACTGGGTTATATAAAAGCAGAAATATTAATTGTGTTGGGAGCAAGCAGCAGCGAGGCCGTATTGCCTTCCGTAATGAAAAAATTGACGGATGCCGGGTGTGAGAAAGAAGTTGTGGGCCTCGTAATCCCGGCGGGCTATAGCTTCAACCTCGATGGCACTACTATTTACCTGAGTATGAGTGTAATTTTTTTAGCGCAGGTTTTTAATATTGATCTTTCAATCGGCCAGCAATTAATGATAATGGGAGTTCTTTTGCTTACGAGCAAGGGAGCGGCGGGAGTTGCGGGCAGCGGCTTTATCGTGTTGGCGTCAACGTTAGCTGCCTTAAAGGTGATTCCGCTGGAAGGGCTTGCTTTGCTTATAGGCGTGGACAGGTTTATGAGTGAAGGCCGAGCTGTTATAAATTTTATCGGGAATACCGTTGCCACCGTTATTATCGCGAAGAACGAGCATGCCATAAATATAGAATTGTATAAAAGCGTTGTTGAAGGTAAAAAGAGCAGAATAAAAATTGAGGAATTGGTAATGCAGTAAGTTACCAGGATTGATAAAATGCGCAGGAGGTATCAATTTGCCCAACAACCTACAAGTTTGCCTGGCTGTCTTCAGTACGTTTGATGTTCTAACCTTCACTAAAAAACGCTCTGTTTCAAAAGCACTTTATTTGGACATCTGCGCCATATACCGGGTAAAAGATATTTGTAATCAAACTCTTTTCGGATTTGGGTGCCTTCATAAAACTTACCGTTTAGAAAACTCATTTCTGCAACGAAATTCTGCATACTGCGTTTCACGATTTTTTTACTACGATCCATCTCAACAAAACATTAATCATGAAATGGGGGTCCGTTGGAGATCAGAAGTTTTCTAATCAAATATTTTATGAATGAATTTTGATGCCAATCCGGATTAAAAAGTAAAATTTTTCAATATTAGTTTTTATTGAACTATTTAAAGCAGTCAAGGCCATTACAGATGAAAAGAATAATCTGGAAATTTTATTCAGAGATTGATCAACCAATTATTTACCTCAAGATCATTGTAATGAAAATCACAGACTCCACCATTTTATAACAGCCTTTTGCAATAATAAATTACCTTTGAAACGCCTATCTTGGAGCATCCTTGAAAAACAGATATCTGATTGGTTTTAAAAATGACGAGCAGCCTTTGGAAAAATATGATCGATGGTGATAAAGACGCTTTTTTGGCAATTTATCAAAGTCAATACAGGATGTTGTTTTCCTATGGCTTTAGTTTAACGGCCGACCGGGAATTTACTAAAGATTGTATCCAGGAATTATTTTTAGAAATCTGGCGTACCAGGCCCGCTCTAAATAGCGGGGTTGAAAATTTTCAAAGCTATCTTTTTACCTGGCTCCGGCGAAAGATAAGCCGCGCAAGGTTGCGCCTTCAAAAGGAGAAATTTTTGGAACATGCCGGCCAAATGAATGAAATCGTAGAATTCAGTTATGAAGAATTGCTGATCGCTTTTCAACAAACAGAAGAAAAAAAAGAGCAATTGAAAAGAGCGCTCGAGACGCTTACAAAAAAGCAATTGGAAATGATCAGGCTTCGGTACTTTGAAAATCTCAGCTATGCATGCATAGCCGAAAGAACGTCGCTCAGCGTGCGAACGGTTTATAATTTAATACACAAGGCCATCCTCCGTTTAAGAGAAGCTATGACCATACTTTTGTAGTCAGGATTTCGAATACGCTTCACCGTAAAAAAATAATTTTTTAAAAAAACAGGTAAAAGTTCCTGTAATTGTGCACTACTGTTATAGATTGTTTCTGATATATTTCTTTTTAGCTCCCTTATTAAAATTACTGAGAAAATAAAATTAAATAAATGCAACGCGATACTTATCAGCTTGAAGATTTTGTGTCAGATGAATCTTTTATAAATTATCATTTCAAAACAAATAAATCTGATGAGGATCTTTGGACAGAATGGCTGATTGAAAATCCGCACAAGAAATTCCTCATACAGGAAGCTGAGGAAATGATCGATAGTTTATCATTAAATATTTCTCAGAAAGAATTTAACCAGGAAAAAAAAAGGTTGATCGATATCATTGAAAAACCGCAAGAACACAAAATACTTCCCCAACTAAAAGTTACGTCAAATCCTGCGCATGTTTCTATAAGAAAGAAAAGATCGATCCGCATTTTAATACCTGCGCTTTTGATATTACTTGCTGTATGTGGGTACATGTTTTTCCGGGCATCAAAAAAATATTCCGAAGAATTTACAGAGACTGTAAATACCGGCAAATCTCCTTTAATTCTAAAATTGAGTGATAGCAGCATAGTAACGCTGGAGCCAAGTAGCTATCTAAAATATCCATTATACTTTAATGGAAAGGACAGGAATGTTTACCTCCATGGCGACGCAAGTTTCACGGTGAAAAGAAATGTGCAGCATCCTTTTAAAGTACATGTGGCGAACATAGTTACCACCGTATTGGGGACCGTTTTTAATATAAAAAAATCAGGCGATTCGGCTATCGTTGTTGAATTATTAAAAGGAAAGGTGGAAGTGGAACTTGAAAACACATCAAACCCTGCAACAGTGCCCATAATACTGCATACCAATGAAAAAGCTACTTATGTTTTTCACGATAAAATCATTTATAAAAATTCAGGCGCAGCGGTAGCCGATGTTAGCTTTAATAAAAACAGCTTCGGGCAGATTGCCACAAGAGATGAAAAGTGTGTTTGACGTAACGCTTATTAATCAAAGTGATAAAAAGAAATGGCGCTTTACCGGTGAATTTAAAAACAGTACGGCAAATGAAATTGTCGAAAATATTTGCCTGTTAAAAAATTTAAACCATGAAATAAAAGGTGATACAATTTTTATTAAAAATTAATAAACGTAAAACGATGCAATATGAGAATAATTAAATCTAAAACTTTTTACTTATCAAGATTTATATTAAGTGCCTGTTTGTTGTTTATGAACTTATTTTCTGTAAAAGCACATGATGTAAAATGGTCATTTAAGGACATTTATATAACCATTAAAAGCAGTAATGAAAACCTGCAAAGTGTTTTCACACTTATCGAGCAACAAACTTCTTTTTCTTTTGTGTATGATGAAAACGATATTAATCTGTCAAAACAAATAACACTTCCAAAGGGGCAGCAACGTTTGAAGGATGTGCTTGATGATGTATCGGAACAGGCAGGTCTTCACTTCACAGAAAAAAAGAATATTATTCTTGTTAATGCAGGAAGAGCGGCTATAAAAAGGGCTGTGTTTAAATTATCGGATGCTCCCGTTACCGGGGTGGTGCAGGATGTTTTGGGCAATCCTCTTGTGGGAGTTACTGTTTCAATCAAAGGGAGTGCAATAGCCACACAAACTAATGAAAACGGGCAATTTTCAATTAACGCGCCTGATGATGCTGTTTTGATATTTAGTATGGTTGGTTTTAAAACCCAGCAGGTCTCTTTGAAGGGAACATCCTCACTCGATATAAAGATGGTGCCGGCTGATAAAGAATTAAATGAAGTTGTGGTAGTGGGTTATCAAACTCAAAGGCGGTCTAATATAACCGGCGCAGTAAGCACTGTAAATGTTGAAGATGTTTCTAAGATCCCCATTGGATTTGCTGACCAGGCATTGCAGGGCCAGGTATCCGGTGTTCGGATCACACAATCTACAGGCCAGCCGGGCGACGGTATTGCCATGCGCATACAGGGGTGTTGGTTCTATCAATAACAACGATCCGCTTTATATCATTGACGGTGTTCCCACGCAGGATGGCATCAACTTTTTAGCCGCCGATGATATCGCTTCGATTACCGTTTTGAAAGATGCCGCTTCTGCAGCTATTTATGGAGCAAGATCATCCAATGGCGTTGTGATTATCACTACAAAAAATGGCAAGTCGGGAAAAGCATCGCTTAGCTATTCAGTATATACCGGTTTGCAAACTCATGGATATTTAACGCCAATGGTGAATGCAGCGGAATATAAAACGCTTTACAATGAGATGGTTGCAAATGACAATTCGATCCTTTCAGCAACTAATCCTTTAAGAAAAAATCCGATTCCCGATTCAATAGCGATGGCAAATACCAATTGGTTAAGTTCCATATTCCGTACTGCGCCGGAACAGGATCATGAACTTTCTTTAAGCGGTGGAACTGAAAAAACTCAATATTCAGTCTCTGCCAATTTTTTCAGACCAGGATGGAATTATTTTGAACTCTTGGTATGACAGATATACTTTACGGACTAAATTAAACTTCAGAAGTGACGGACCGACTAAAGGTCGGCATTAATCTCAGTTTCTCTTACTATGATAAAAATTCCGTCGGAAGTTCCGGTGATGGATTGGGGGAAATGGAGGAAGTGTAGTACGTTATGCGCTCTTCAGAGATCCTGCTATTCCGATCTATTCTTCGCCAGGAGTTTACAGCGATCTTCCCCAATATCCAAACTTTTTTGGCGATGGTTATAACCCGGTTGGTCTTGCGAATAATACCAATAATGTAGAAAAACAATACCGGGGTTTCGGAGATGTTTTTGCTGAATATAAGATCCTTAAAAACTTATTTTTTAAAAGCGACTTTGGTGGCGATGTATTTGTGACCAAAGACAAAACTTTTAATTTGAACTGGGGTACTGACGGAAGAATCAATAATCCGAATTCATTGGTTGAAGCACAAACTACCAGTGAAAATATGGTTTGGAATAATACATTTCATTATAACAAAACATTTAATGGCGTACATAACCTGAGTTTCTTCGCAGGAACGGAAGCAGTGGCTAATACAACGTACCACCACTTCAGAGTCAGACCACAATTTCCCTAACCAAATTCCCTCTCTGCGAATTTTTTGGAAATGGCCTGAATTTTCAACAAGTAACTGCAAACGAATCCGAAGGTCAATGGGCATTGTTTTCATTTTTTGGTAATGCTAATTATAATTATAATAATGAATTTTTTGTCAGTGGCACTGTAAGAAGAGATGGCTCATCCCGGTTTGGAACTGCCAACAGATGGGGAAATTTCTTTTCAGGTGCTGTTGCCTGGAATTTAATGAATGAAAAATGGTTCACTGATGCTGTTACCAATTGTTTCAAGAATGAAAATAAGAGCGAGTTATGGACAATTAGGAAATCAAAATATTGGCGATTATCCGTGGGCATCTGTGGTAAGTAATACCAAGTAATTATGTCTTGGGTCTCCGTCAGCGCCTGTTCAGGGTATACACGGTATCCTCATTAGGTAATACCAATGTTAAATGGGAAACTTCAACTCAAAAAGATGTAGGTGTGGATATCGGCATTCTTAAGGATAAACTTTCTTTAACCGTAGATTATTTTGATAAGGTAAACAGTAATATGCTTGTAGCAGTTCCGTTTACCTATGATTGGCGGCGACTGCAAAACCTCCTTACATCAATGATGGCAGTGTTCAAAACAAAGGATTTGAATTTGATTTAAATTACATGAACATATGACCATAAATTAAATACAGTTTTAACGGAAACCTGGCTACGATTCAAAATAAAGTCTTTCTATACCGGTGCCTATCCAGGGCGGCAGAATTGATGATGGCGTTTATGCAACATTAACCACAGCCGGGCATCCTATTGGTTCTTTTTATGGGTACAAAATGGATGGAATCTTCCAAAATGCAGCAGAGATTTTTACTTCAGCCTACCAGGGACCGGGCGTAAGGCCAGGAGATGTAAAATATAAAGATATCAATGGCGATGGAGTAATAGATCCAAATGACAGAACATTTTTAGGAAGCGCTATTCCAAAATTTACTTATGGCTTTACCACCTCATTAAATTATTCCAATTTTGATGTGTTTATACTTTTCCAGGGAAGCTATGGCAACAAGATCTACTCGCAGGTAAACCAGGATATTGAGGGTTTTTATCGTCCTTTTAATTTAACAGAAAGAGTATATGATCAACGCTGGCATGGAGAAGGAACCAGTAATACAATGCCGCTGGTTTCGTGGCTGGATCAACCAAATAATATCAAAGAACCTTCAAGCCGTTTCCTCGAAGATGCTTCCTATTGCCGCTTAAAAAATGTGCAGATTGGTTATACATTTCCAAAAAAGCTGGCCAGCAGGCTTCACGTCAAAAATTTAAGGTTTTATGTAACAGGCAATAACCTGATTACCATTACAAAATATACCGGCCTTGATCCTGAAATGCATATCAGCAATAATGTAAAAGTTGAACAATACCCCAGTGATGTTGCCGCGGGCATTGATTGGGGCACTTACCCATCTGCCAAAAGTTATATCATTGGCGCAAATCTTAATTTTTAATAAGTAAAATAAAAATTATGAATAAAAAATCAATAATATATAGCTCTTATTAATTCTGTCATGCTCTTTTGCTGCGTTTAGTTGTTCAAAATTTCTTAATAAAGATATTAAGGGAGTTTATTCTGCTTCGCAATTTTATACCATCCTCCAATGCTGCAGTGCAGGCTATTAATGCAGCTTATGCTGAATTAACATTTGTAAGCGCAACGGCAAACCCGCTTTGGGTATTTGGCGATGTTGCTTCTGATGATGCAGCAAGCGGAAATCCTGCTGCAAGCCCTGATGCGGCAACGATCGATAACTTTTCTTACTCTACATACCAATTCTCATTTATCAAATGAATGGGGCAATTTCTATGAAGGAATCACTAATTGCAACTTAGTTTTGGCAAATGTTCCCTCCATCAGCATGGATACAGCGCTTCGCTCGAGAATATTGGGAGAAGCAAGATTTTTAAGGGGCTGGTATTATTTTATGTTGGTGAATATTTATGGAGAAGTTCCCATTGTATTAACTCCGTTAACTCCTGCCCAAATGCAAATCGCCCAGTCGCCTGTCAAAAGATATTTATGAAGCAGTGATTGAGCCGGATCTTATGGCAGCATTAAAAATTTTACCGGCAAGCTATACAGGTGCAGATGTAGGAAGAGCAACAAGCGGAGCGGCGGCTTCCTTATTGGCTAAAGTTTACCTGTACCAGCAAAAATGGGATTCTTCTTTAACCTATTCAAATATGGTAATAAATAGCGGCCAATATCAATTAATGAATTTGTATTCCCAGGACTTTGATGCGTTTCATAAAAATAATAAGGAATCCATTTTTGAAGTTCAAATGCTAGGGGGCCAAATTCCCAATGTAGGCAATTCATTAAATCAATGGTTTGCGCCCCAGGTAGTGGGTGGTTATTATTGTGATGCTCCTAATGCAAATTTTGTCAATGAATTTGAGCAAACGCCAACGGGAGTATATGACCCCAGGTTAGATTATACTGTTGGAAGAGACAGCATGCTTTGGAATAACGGGCAACCTTTTGACAGTTCGTGGTCTCCGCAAACCGGCTATTTAACAAGGAAATATCAACAACCTCTTTCACAAGCGCCGATTATAGGACAGGGAAGTTGTGATTATTTAGCGATCCGGTATGCCGATGTATTATTATTTAATGCAGAAGCGCTTAATGAATTGGGTCAAATCACTGCTGCTGTAGTGCCGCTCAACCAGGTTAGAAAAAGAGCCAGGGAAAGTTACTTATATGACAGCACTTTAAATGGATACGGTTCCGTACCGGCCGGGCTTCTACCTGATGTTACTGCCATGTCGCAAGGCCAGGTAAGGACGGCAATTATACATGAAAGAAGAGTGGAGCTTGGATTTGAATTTCACCGGTTTTTCGATCTTATGCGGTATGGCGCCAATCCAAACCTGGGACCGGCTTATGTAAATGATCTTATCAACAGGGATGGAATTACAGGATTTTCTTATGCCACAAAAAATAAATTCCCGATCCCACAAAGTGAAAGAGATGCAGATAAGGCACTACATTAAAATGTTTATTACTTGTTATTATCTATAATATTTAAAATTTAAAATTTAAAAATCATGAGATCAAAAATTCAATTTAAGTATTTAACTATTGTAATGGCGGCAGGATTGTCATTTGCATTCCTCCTGTACTCTTGCAAAAAGACCAGTCATCATTCACGCCCCCGGTCACTACTACTTTAACGCAGTCTATTGACTCCGCAAAATGGTATTTGGCCAACACAAGCGAAGGCACGCAACCCGGAGATACACCAAAGGCTCCCAGGCAACGCTTCAAACCGCTTTAACTGCCGCACAGGCAGTTTTAGCAAGCGCCAGCACTACAGCAACCCAAGCCCAGGTTACTGCTGCAACAGCCAATTTGAATGCAGCAATCGCGACTTATGAAGGTGGTTTGATAACTCCAATTGCAGCAACGTCACTTGTTGCCTATTGGAAATTTAATGGCAATGCCAACGATTCTTCCGGAAATGGGCATAACGGAACTTTGGAAGTTGGTCCCGTTGGACTTGCCGCAGTTCCCGGCCGAGTGCCGAACTTAACAAACGATCGTTTTGGAAATGCCAATTCAGCTTACCATTTTTCAGGTGGTGGTAATATAGATGTGCCTTACAGCCCTTCTCTTAATCCTAAAGCAATTACTATTAGTGTGTGGGAAAGGCAGGATACCGCTGGCAGAACAGATCATCGTTCCGATTGTTACATGGTTTCTTTAAGCCGTTGGAATGGTTGGAAATTCCAAATGCAGCCAACAAGACCATTTCTTACTGTAAACACAGATTCTGCCGATATTGATCACGATGCAGCCCTGGATATAACAATTGGTACAACTACCGGTGCACTTCCATGGCATCATTTAGTTGCAACTTATGATGGCGTTAGCAATGAAAATTTTTATGTCGATGGCACACCGGTAAAGAACTGGAATACTCTTAAAGGCGCAATGAAGACAATTAACCCTGTTTATGATCTGGCAATTGGTTCTGATCTGGCAAACAGTGCGTATTCGCCAACTATGACAGGATCCTAATTATATAGGTTATGGTGGATACTGGACGGGAGATCTTGATGATATAATGATTTACAATGTTGCTTTAACAGCAACCCAGGTAACGCAGATTTATAATCAACAGCTTACGCAATAGTTTTCTTAATAAGTTAAACCCCTGTATTGTTTTTGGAAACAGGCAGGGGTTTTTTTATTTCGTTCTTGTTCTTATTTCTTAGTAAAACCGGTAATTTCTTATTTATTTTTCCAATGAATAAATGGTTGCTTATAGTTTTTTTTTTTTTCATAATCTCTTGTTCATCCCACGCGATAAGGATAGAACGATGCTCTTCTGGTGTTCCAATAATAACCAGGAAATAAAGCTTTGTGCTCGACCTAACGGCCACGTGGAACCGAAATAATTCGACGATGCCGATACATATGCAGCCAATTCCTGAAGGGCAATCGAGCGAGGAAGTAATACTGGCTGCTGTAGTAGGAAAAACGACTCCTGATATTTATGCAAATATGTGGCAGGGAAGCGTGGAAATGTACGCCCATGCGGGAGTTTTAATTCCGTTAGATACATTAAATGGGTTTTTGTATTTTATAAAAGCGCGATGCGATAGCAATGTAATAAAAGAGATAACTTCTTCTGACGGACATATTTACCAGGTACCATGGAAAGTAAATCCTATCATGACCATTTATAATAAAAATTTGTTTGATTCTAACGGGATAACAGTCCCGCCCAAAACATACAGCTCTTACTTACAGGATGCCCGGACTTTTAAGGAAAAAAACAGTAACAGTGCAAGGCCAATGAGGTTTGGTTATACAGAAGTAAGCCCGTTATGGTATCAGCGTCTTTTTAATTTTTATCCTTTATATCTCGCTGCGTCTAATGGTGGATCGTTAGTAATAAATAACAAGGCGGTTTTTAATAATAAATATGCTATTGGAGTTTTTCAGTTTTTTGCAAACGTTATATACCAATGATTATTTTTCCAAAGAAGGTTCCGGTGCTTCGAGTGATCCATTTGTTGAACAAACAATTGCTACAAAATGGACAGGCCCATGGGAAATTCCACATTTGAATGGTATTCGCAGGCAGAAATTTTCAATTCGATTATTATGAGCCAATTGTTCCAGACGATCATAAAGGCCCGGTATATACTTATGCTGATCCTAAAAACATTGTAATATTTAATACCTGTAAAAATCCGCAAGCTAGCATGGAATTTTGTCCGGACGATTATAGATAAAAAGGGCGACCTGCAACTGCTTGAAATGACACGGCCAGTTGCCAAGAAGAAAAGATCTTGAAACCGATATTTTTTACAATGATTACTTCAACAAAAATCCGATGATGTTAATCTTTGCGAGGCAAATTCCTTTTCTAAAAGGCGTGGACAATTGCGAACAAATTGTTGAAGTACTCGATATCATTTCGCAGGAGTACGAGGCCTGTGTTGTTTATGGAAAAAAAACGCCTGAAAAAGCAGTAGCAGATGCAGAAGCAGCAGTTAATGTTTTATTGAGTACAAATAATTGATTTAAGAATTGATTTTAAAAGTTAATCCTGCATATTTTGGAAGATATTAGTACAGCACAGTTTGAAAGTTCGCTTAATAAAACAGTTCCCTCTTCTTCGGAAAGAGGTGCGGAAGATGTTTCCTTAAACATAGGCGTAATAGGCGCAGGAGGCTTTGCTGATTTTGCAGTAAAATCTTTTTAAAAATAGAAGGTGTAAAGGTTATAGGGGTTACCGATGTCAATGCTCTGCTGCGCGAAAAATGGCAACTGAAATGCAATGCTGTGGTCTATGATGATATACATGCATTATTGCAAAATGAAAGTATAAACCTGGTCTATATCGCCACGCCGCCCTTTTTGCATTATCAACAATCAAAGCTTGGCGCTGCTTGCAGGTAAACATGTTATTTGCGAAAAGCCTGCGGCATTAAAATTAGCGGAGGCGGAAGAGTTAGCGGCAATAGCTATTTCAAAACAATTGTTATATGTTGTGAACCTGATGCAACGCTATAATCCATTGTATGCAGCAGTGAAGCAGATCATAGAAGAAAAAATTCCTGGTAATTTTTTGCATGGCTTTTTTGAAAATTATGCCAGCGATGAAAATCTTAATGACGAGCATTGGTTTTGGGATGAAGCAAAAAGTGGCGGCATATTCATTGAGCATGGTGTTCATTTTTTTGATATGTTTTCAGGCTGGCTTGGTAAAGGTGAAGTGGTAAATGCGTTGCAAATAAAAAGGCCCGGATTGAATGATAGAATTATTGATCGTGTAGGCGCAACCGTTATATATCGTGCGGCTCTGTAAATTTCTATCATGGATTTGATCAGCCCAAAATCTTGGACAGGCAGGAAATGAGATTACTGTTTGAACAGCGGAGAAATTACATTGTATGAATGGATACCTGTAAAAATAAAATTGCATGGTTTGGTAAAAGATGCACAGTTAAATCGTTTAAAAGAAATAATGGGTGAATGTTCTATTAAATTTCACGGTGAGATGAACGCTGGTAATAAAAACGTGACAGGAAGATTTACTGAAATCAATTTTGATAATGAAGTAACCACTTGAATGTGGTGATGTTGCAGATAAGCAAAACCGCTACCAGCAACTCCTGGTAAGCATGCTCACAGACCAATGGGCGTGGATAAAGGACAGAAAGCATAAAAGAACTATTGATGAAAATAATGCGATAGAATCTTTACGGATGGCGGAAGATGCAACAAAAATTTCAAAAATATTTTAATAAAGCAAGGTATTCAAAAATGATACATTCAAAAAAAAGCCAGGTTACTAAAAAAAGATTTCTTCCCTATTTGCTGGTATCGCCATACCTGCTTTTTGTTATTGTATTTGTTGTATTCCCGGTGCTGTTCTGCTTCTTTCTCACTTTTAATAAATGGAATATTATTGCACCCATGCACTTTATTGGGTTTAGTAACTATTCCCGCTTGTTTCATGATCGTCTATTCTGGAAAGCGATTGTAAATACTTTACAATTTTTGTTGGTGCATATTCCTTTACAATTAGTAGTGTCGTTGTTTCTGGCGTATTTGCTGAATCAAAAAATAAAAGCCGCTTCATTTTTCCGGTCTGCTTTTTTTATGCCTGTTATTGTTTCAGGTGTTGTCGTCACTATTTTATGGCAGCAGTTGTTAGGGTATGATTCGGGTTTAATTAACAGGATGCTGATGTCAGCGGGAGCGAATAAAGTCGGGTGGCTCATTAACCCAAACATTGCCATCTATTCGATCGCAGTAATGGCCACCTGGAAAAATGTAGGATTGTATGTGATCCTGTTTCTTGTGGGTTTGCAAACCGTTCCCCAGCAATATTACGAAGCTGCAAAAATGGAAGGCGCTACACGTTGGCAACAGTTTTATCATATCACATTGCCGATGATAAATCCTACTATTTTCATGGTAGTAATATTATCAACTATTGGCGGCTTTAACCTGTTTATAGAGCCTTATATTATGACGGGCGGGGGTCCTTTAAATTCAACGCTTTCGGCGGTGCTGTATATTTATAAACAAGCATTTCAATATTATAATATGGGTTATTCAGCAACACTAGGCTTTTTCTATGCTATAATGATAATGAGTGTCGTAGTGCTTCAAAAGAAATTTATCGAAAAGGAAATTTAATGATGAAGAAAAAAATCTCTATAAAAAAGTTGATCATGTATGCGGCACTTTTAATTGCTGCGATCACTTTTATATATCCTTTTTTATGGATGATCGGCGCTTCTTTTGCTCCTAATGAAGAAATTGGAACCATGACTTTGTGGCCGTCTCATCCCACCTGGGCGAATTTTAAAATTATGATTGATAAAATACCGATCTGGCGTTCGCTGTTCAATAGCTTGCTGGTAGCGATTTTCACAACTTCGCTGGTAATTATCACCGGCTCGGTGGTAGGATATGCTTTGGCAAAAATGGAGTTTAAAGGGAGGCAACTTATATTTTATATCATTGTTTTTACAATGTCACTTCCTTTCCAGGTCACGCTGATTCCAAATTATATAACAATGGTTAATCTGAGAATGGTAGATACCTACTTTGCATTAATAATTCCATTTGCAGTTAGTGCATTTGCCATATTAATGTTCCGGCAAGCCTTCCAGGGATTACCACAGGCACTCATAGACGCAGCACGGATGGATGGCTGTAATGAAACCCAAATTATTTTTAAAATTTTATGGCCTAATATAAAGCCAACAATTGTTACGGTGGCCATCTTATCATTTATAGGTTCATGGAATGAAGTGCTTTGGCCGCTTATTGTTGTCCGCAATGAAAAGCTGATGACCATGCCACAATTGGTAACGTTATTCGCCGTAGGAGGCAGGGCAGATAGCCAGTTGGGCGTGAAGATAGCTGCAGCGGTTTTGCTGGCATTGCCGGTTATGATTGCATTTTTATTTTTTCAAAAATATTTTATACAGAGTATGGCCTCAACAGGCCTGAAAGATTAATCACGACAAAAAAACATTACTTATAATAAACAAGAATAATAAAGATGAAGATAAAGAAAGGAGCCATAAGATTATATGCGAATCCTAATGCAGTAATAACACAGTTTTTACAATTGCCAGGAGATTCAAGAGTCATGAATATTATTGAGCGTGTAAGAAAGTTAAATGAAAATGAAGTTGAGAGCTTGCTTGAAAAAGTTATGCAGGATTTTTCACAAAGACATCGAAATATTTCCCAGGTATTTATAAGACCATTTTAAACGAATAAAAAATCAATATGTAAATGAATTATTGTCATTTTTCTGAAAACAGAAAACTGTTGCTGGGCGCTTATTTTACAAAAGAATATTCCATACAATCTGCGGCATTATTTAATCCTTCAATTGTTTCCCATCCTGATCAAAACAATTTAGGAGAAGGAGAGCATCGCTTTATTATGAGCCTGAGGGCTACAGGCGAAGGACATATATCATCGATAGTATTTCATACTGGAATTGCGGATGCTGAAGGGAATATAAAGTTAGACAAGCCCTCTGCGTATTTTACTCCGTTAGAAAAAGATGAAGAATTTGTTTATGATAAAGAGTTTATTAAAAAGCGTGCTTTATTTTTTGAAGGTTCAACATAAATATATTGGAGGTTTTGCCTGATAGATTTACCACATCATCAGCATTGGATGCGATATACGCTACATCTAAAGAAGATAAATCAATAGATGAGTTCTTTGGAAATATTGAAACATATATTTGATACCAATTACCAATTACAATCTCATCACATTTACCCATAAACGAAAAAGTGATTTTTCCAAAAGCCAACGCTGAAAGTATGGGAATGGAAGATGTAAGATTTGTAAAATTCAATGATGAAGAGAACGCATGCTATTATGGAACGTACACGGCTTATGATGGACATCACATTAAAACACAATTAATAGAGACAAAAGATTTTGATGTGTTTAAAATCCGGACCTTGTATGGGAAGGCAATAGCTGATAAAGGCATGGCATTGTTTCCTGAAAAAATAAATGGAAAATATGTTATGATTTCAAGGCAGGGCGGCGAAAAGATGAGCATTATGTTTTCAGATGACTTATATGTGTGGGATCAGTTTCAAACCTTAATGGAGCCTGAATATCCGTGGGAATTCGTTCAGTTAGGCAATTGCGGCTCGCCAATAAAAACGCAGCGGGGCTGGTTGTTGCTTACTCATGGTGTCGGTCCATTGCGCACCTACGTTATCAGCGCCATACTTCTCGATCTAAATAATCCTGCAACTATTGTTGGAAGGATGAATAATCCCCTGATAGAAGCAGATGAATCCGAAAGAGAAGGTTATGTTCCCAACGTCGTCTATACCTGTGGGTTATTACGCAATGAAAACATTTTAATTATACCTTATGCGGTATCTGATTCTGCAACCCGCTTTGCAACCGTCGAACTAAATGAAATCCTGAATGAACTCACCCAAAATAATTAAAATGAAAAAAGGAATAAAATTTTTATTATGCTTTTTTGCAATTAGCTGCATGGCAGTTACCTGCAAAAAGCAAGCCCCCGGTAATGTAGTGGTGGTGCAACCTGCAGGATACTTCGTTGGTTAATACCGCACATTTAGATTATTTGTATGTCCCTGTAACTTTCCCGGATGGGGTAAATGCGGCGGGGGTTTACATCTATGCAGATGCTCCCGACTATGTTTTAACTCCGGCAACAGGCGAAGGATATACTTGCGTGGATGATGTGTCGCGGGCGGCATTGGTATATTTAAGAAGCAGTAAGTTTTCTACTGATACTGCGATTCAGTCAAAAGCATTTAAGCTGATAAATTTCCTTTTGGAGATGCAATCTTCTAACGGATATTTTTATAATTTTCTTTCCACAGGCAACGTTGATTAATACTTCCGGGCCTACCAGTATTAACAATGCTGAATGGTGGTCATGGCGTGCTTTGCAGACTTTGACGGAAGGATCGCCACTTGTAAAATCGCTTAATGCGCAGCTATCTGCTAAAATGGATGCTGCCGCGGATAAACTCGTTGTTTCGATAAAGAACGATCTTGGTAAATCTGCCTCAAACAACTACGGTCGTGAGTGGTATCACTGTTCCTCAATGGCTGCCTGCCGGAAGTGGCACTGACCAGTCATCAACGCTTATCCTTGGCCTGATGCCGTATTGTGCCAGAACCAACGATGCCGTAATTAATACCTATATCAGAAAGCTCGCTGATGGAATTGTTTTAATGCAGCAGGGAGATTCAACTCATTTTCCTTACGGGGCTTTTCTTAGCTGGCAAAATACCTGGCATGCCTATGGTAACGAGCAGGCCTATGCGCTTTTAAAAGCGGGGCTATTTTTAAATGAACCGAAATATACTTCGGCAGCAATGGTGGAAATTGATAATTATTATCCATGGCTTTTGCAAAATGGATTTAAGTCTTCTTTTGTTGCGACCAATAATGGAAGCGCAATACAGCTCAGCAGCGAATTAAGTTATGATCAGATCGCCTATGGAATTAGGCCAATGGTTTTAGCGGCAACGGAAGCGTATCAACTTAACATCGCAGGATAAATATGCTGATATTGCAGGGCATATTGCGGCATGGTTCCTTGGCGATAATGATGCCAGACAAAATATGTATTCTGTAAGTAACCGGCCTCGGTTATGATGGTATTTCTTCTCCTACAAATGTTAATACCAATTCCGGTGCTGAATCAACGATTGAAGCATTTTTTACAATGGAAATGGTGGAGCAATTTCCGGCAGTAAAGGCCGCTTTAAATAAATATAAAAAATAAAACCTTATTTAATGCGAATAGTAAATGAATAATAAATTTATAAAATCAGGATCAGTTAATTTTTTCACCCAATGATGTTGATCTTTCTCAATCCCCATTGAGAAATCGGCGTGAAATGAGCAACCTACGTGCTCGGCGCTTTTAACCCGGGACTTAGTCGCCTGCCAAATGGCAATTTGATTATGATGGTACGATAGCTGAAGCATTGAAAAAGCCTGTTTAAAACAATTATGCTCATTGTATAAGATGGGATGCTAAGGATGGCTATGGTATTGACTGCCTGGCCAATTTCGGAAGTAACCATGAATGATCCCAGGAAGTTCAGAATAAATGATTACAGTTTTCCCGTGTATGCGCTTACTTCTTTATCATGGTTGCTGCCTGTTGAGTTGAATAGCGATGGATCTGCCGTAATTGGCATTCATTATGATAAAATTATTTCACCAAATTATACCAGCCAGGAGTATGGAATTGAAGATCCACGAATTTCGTGTATAGGTGGCCGTTATTATATGACGGTTTGTTGTGTAAGTTCGGAACGGCATTCTACTATGCTATATGTTTCGGATGATGGATTAAATTATGAATGCCGGGGAATTGTTCTGGATCATCAAAATAAAGACATGTTGCTTTTTGAGGGAAAAATTAATGACAGCTTATTATGCCTTAACAAGGCCAATGGGAGAATGTTATTTTGCCACTGCACCTTCATCTTTATATCATCCGGGAGCCGCAATTCACATGGCGACTTCTCATGACCTGTTCATTGGAAACCAGGTAATAACGCTTTTTTCCGCGCAAGAAAGATCTTCTTTATCTAATGTGAAAATTGGTGGCGGAACTCCGCCAATTCTTACCGACCAGGGATGGCTGATGCTGTATCATGGCGTAGAAAATAAAAGCGAAGTTGGCATATACAGAACATTTTGGGCATTGCTTGATAAATATAATCCTTATGAAATTTTGCATCTTGAGGATACTGTTCCTTTGCTGGAAGCAGATCCCGGATTAACAGAAAATATAAGCCGACAGATATATTTAAACGATATAGTTTTTACAACCGGTATCGTTACACATGATGATAGATTTTATAATTGCTTCCGGTGAGTTCGATCTTGCTTGCCGCATTAACAAGTAATTTCAAAAGATTATTTCGCAAATGCATTATTAAAATAAAATTGTATGGCAGAAGTTGTGTTGCAAAATATTTCCAAAGTATATGCCGATATTAATAAAGAGCCCGGCAGAAAAAAAGCGGTTGATGATATTTCTTTCACCGTAAGGATAAAGAATTTATGGTGATAGTAGGCCCTTCCGGTTGCGGCAAATCAACTTTGCTGCGCATGATCGCAGGGCTTGAAGATATAAGCGAAGGAACCTTATCTATTGATGGTAAAAGAATGAATGACCTTAGCCCGCGTGATCGGGACATTGCAATGGTTTTTCAAAACTATGCGTTGTATCCGCACATGACTGTTTATGATAACATGGCTTTTGGATTAAAACTTAAAAAATTTAGCAAAAAAGAAATTAAAGAACGGGTGATGCAAACGGCCACAGTGCTTGAAATTGAAGATGAACTCTATCGCAAACCAAAAACATTATCGGGCGGCCAGCGGCAAAGGGTTGCCATTGGAAGGGCTATAATACGAAGGCCAAAAGTTTTTCTCTTTGATGAACCTCTAAGTAATCTTGATGCGAAACTCAGAAGCCAGATGAGGATCGAATTACAAAAACTTCATAGGGAGATAAATGCCACGATGATCTATGTAACCCATGATCAAACAGAAGCCATGACCCTGGGAAACAGGATAGCGGTTTTGAATAAAGGAAAACTCATGCAGTTTGATACGCCCATGCAATTTATACTAGCATCCTGATAACAAGTTTGTAGCAGGTTTTATTGGCTCACCCACTATGAATTTTATTCAGGGAATTCTAAAAAAAGATGCAAATGATTTTTATATGGAACCATCGCCCGGAATAAAAATCACTTTAAACCCGCAATTTTCAGCAATGCTGGCAAACAGAATTGGCGATGAAATAGAAATTGGTATCCGGCCTGAAAATGTTATTATTTCTGAACAAAGCAACCAGGGTGAGTTTGGAAATTCCCTTAAGGTTGTTGCTTATGAAAATATGGGTAGTGAACAATTGGTTTATTTCGCTATGCAGGATAAAACAATAATAGCTAAAACACAACTTATCGGGACAATGGAGCCGGGAACTCAGTTTTTCGTCACCTTCCCCGAAAGCAAGCAGCATTTGATTGATCCTTCCACCGGAGTAATTTTATAAAGTAAGAATTAGCTTCTTTATTGCCTTGTGTAAGAACTGCTATTGATTAAGATTTTTATGTGTTACGGCTTATTGACTCTGAGCTGATTGCTCTCTGTATACAACGATAGATTGACTAATATATTTGTATATCCTTCGATGTATAGATCGAAGTTAATTCGAAGGTGTATCGAAGATATATCGAAGTGGACAGCTTGTTTGTATTGAGGAGCGATATAGTCTTATACTGTCTTATACTGAAAAAACTTTACACCCTTAGAGGTTATTACTGTAAGAGCTTTACAGTGTTTTGCAATATTACTGAATAAGCTTTACAGTAGGTTTTTTAATGGCCGTAAAAAAGAGGCGCGTCTTTGCTTTGTAAAGGAAGCCCGCCGCGCCTCTTTTAAACTTTCCTTTCGTGGTTTTGGGCATACTTGTTTTTGTTTTTCCATTTTTTTATTAAGGGTTGTGTTGATAAATGTGCCTGCTGCGGGGTAAGGTTACTTACACTCATATGTGGCCTCAGGCAGTTGTAAGCATCTAATGCACTACAAACTGCCGGTACTGCTGCCGCATAATTTTTAAACACCTGGTTAAGGCCCAGGTGTTGTTTTAGGATACCATTTACCCTTTCAGCAATGGCGTTGTCATAGGGGCTTCCTGTTTGTGTCATACTGATGTTGATATTATTATATTGGAGAATGGCAACATAAGCCTCACAGCAATATTGAATGCCTCTGTCTGAATGGTGAATAAGATTTCTTTTTTCTTTTTGTGCCGATAAACAGGATATGGCTTTATGGAGTGCCGTAATACAGCCAGAAGCTCTCAGGTATTGACTTACATGATAACCGATAACCTTCCTTGAGTAAGCATCAGTGATAAGAGAAAGGTAAACAAAACCATTTTCTGTACGCAGGTAAGTTATATCGCATACCCAAAGCTGTTCTATTGCTGTAACAGTAATATTACCTGTGAGATCAGGCCATTTATAATAAGGGTGATTGGAATTAGTAGTTATCGCATAGCGTTTCTTTAGTTTAATAAGTAGGTTATGTTTTCTTAAAAGATCATAGAAACCATCTCTCCCGATATGAATATTGTGCAGCTGTAATTGTTCTTTAAGCATGCTATGCAATTGTAATCCTCCTATGCCTTGTATACGTTGCCTTATGACTTTTACTTTATCAATAATGAATGCTTCCTGAAATTGTTCGTCGCTGCTGCGCC
This sequence comes from uncultured Chitinophagaceae bacterium, assembly GCA_963823305.1. Taxonomy (GTDB): domain Bacteria; phylum Bacteroidota; class Bacteroidia; order Chitinophagales; family Chitinophagaceae; genus Ginsengibacter. Next base: position 171,509 of record CAWGLC010000003.1, on the reverse strand, counting down.
AGCTTTGATCATAGAATGCCTGCCTTGTTTTACCAAACAGCCTGCAGAGCTTTTCTAATCCTGTGGAAGGATAGAATTGCTTCATTTTAATAACTGTTTGGTACCAGACTTTTTTACTATATCAATACCCAACTCCTTTTGGGCTGTTTCGATAAGCATCTCCAATCCTGCTATTTTAAGATTAGCTTCTTTTAATTGCTTTGCCAATGATTCTTTATTTGAGTCGGCTGGCTGCTGATCCTTAAAGTTATCGGATGGCTGTAAATGTTCAGGATAACGTTTCTTGTACCATCTTACAAAACCATTTACGGTATGTAATGCTAAACCGTATTTTTTAGCAAGTGTGCCATATCCCAGACTACCGGTTAAATATTCACGGGAGATAGCAATCTTAAGAGCATTGTCATAAAGCGGTGGTCCACCTTGTTTTTTTGTGTTCATATCTAAATCAATTATACATACTTACTACCTAAATATGTAAAGTGATTTTAGTAAATAGACAATATGTCTTATACTGAAAAAACTTTACCCCCTTGGGGTTATTACTGGAAGAGCTTACAGTCTTTTACAATATTACTGAATAAGCTTTACAGTACGTTTTTCAGGCCGGCCATACTGGCTTATATTTTACTGAGGGAGATATTATGCAGAAATTTTAATTCTATGTCGTAGTTCACGTGCACCGGGGTAAAGGTAACCTCCGGTAACAAAACAGCGTTTAAATTTGTACTAAGATGAAAAGCTAATTAATAATCAAAAAAAGATAAAATCATGAAAAAGATTGGAATCCTGGGTTCAGGTGCAGTTGCCCGGTCGCTTGCACTTGGGTTTATAAAAAATGGTAATACCGTAAAAATAGGTACCGGACATCCAGAAAAATTAGATAACTGGACCAATGAAAATGCTAACCAGGCAACGGTGGGTTCTTTCAAAGAAGCTGCCTTATTTGGCGATATAATTGTGCTTGCCGTAAAAGGGAAGGCTGCGGAAATTGTTTTAAACGAAGCGGGCGCTTATGCCCTCAATGGTAAGACAATTATTGACACGTGTAACCCGATAGAAGATGCAGCACCTGTAAATGGGGTGTTGAAATTTTATACTGATATCAACTATTCGCTGATGGAGAAATTGCAAAAAGATTATCCGGAAGTCCACTTTGTAAAAGCCTTTAATAGTATTGGAAATGTATTAATGTACCAACCCGATTTTGATGGCGTAAAACCATCCATGTTTATTTGTGGTAACGATGCGAATGCAAAAAAAGAAGTGACAGAAATATTAACTGCATTTGGTTTTGAAACAGAAGATATGGGCGCTGCAGAAGCTGCGAGGGCTATTGAGCCGCTATGCATTCTCTGGTGCATTCCCGGTTTGTCTGGCGGAAGCTGGAATCAGGCGTTTAAGTTGTTGAAAAAGTAGATCATAATAAAGGGAAAGGGGCCGATACAGCGCAATTGCTGCACGATCGCCTGCCAATGATTCACTGTATCAGCGGAGTTTCCCAATAACAAATCTTCTAATTAAAAGCAGTTTCCGCGAATCCGGATGCTGAAGTACATTTATGTAAAATATTTACTGAAGTACTGGAAATTATTATTTCCGAAAGTGATACGGCTCATTAAATGAAATTTTTGTTAGAGGTTCAACATTCATAAATGCTTTTACAAACTTAAGGATAGCACAACTAACGGTTAGGGAACACCAGGTATAGCAGGGGCTTAGTAAACGTTCGGGCAGCATCTTTAATATTTCAGTTATGCTTGCGGCATGAAATATGTAAGAGAATTTTTACACTTTATTCTCTAACATAAATTTATAAACATGCCTACAAAAACGTCTAAGACAAGTAAAACACCACATGGCAAACTGGATGCAGCAGACAGAAAAAAAATTGACAATAAAAACTATGCCTTTCCAAAGCAGCGCAAAGAGCCGCTGGAGGATGCGTCACATGTACGCAACGCGATGGCCCGCTTCGACCAGGTGAAAGATGTAACCGATGCGGAGCGAAAAGAAGCTTTTGAGAATATTAAAAAAGCCGCAAAAAAATTCGGCGTAGAGATACGTGAAAAAGACTGGAAAGAACTGGCGCATAAAAAGTAGTTTGTCTTCTTTCCCTCTTCATATGGCACATCGAAATTGATGCCTTTTAGTTCAGGAATATAGGGAGATTTACGTAGCCGCAAATTTTGTAGCCCGGCTTTATAGGCTATACTTGTGCATAAGGGTAAAAGCTGCATTATTGTAATTTACATTCCACCTGTAGAGCGATGTAATCTTGTGTTGCTAATTGTACCTATCCCTTACGTAGAAGAAGCATTATTTGTAATTTACGCTTCACCAGTAGGATACATCTCTCATTTTTTCTTGGTTTGCCTGAAATAATTTTTATGGCAACCATTCCATTCAGCAGCCCATATACACTGCCGCCATGCAACGTAATCAGCGTAACTGTTGTCAGCTAAGAAAAACAGGAGTGTTTTATGAAACATATTTTTTTGCGCTGTGTACTTTTCCTGAATGCTAATAGTCGGGCTGGCAAATTGCAAAAAGGACGTTAGGGCAGATGACACTAATACCGCTGCACTCCATAATTGCACCAGGAACCAGGTTGAACCTTATATCTGTTTTGATTCTCTGCTCCAAGACAGCCGATGCCCAAAAGGCGCGGAATGTTTTTGGCAAGGTACCGCAATTATAAAAGTAAGTTTTCACGAAACAAACCAAACGCATGTTTTCATCATGTCGTTACAGGGCTTTCCCGGTTTGGGTTACCCGGCCGATACTACCATCAATCGGGTATAGAATTGTTTTTACTGGTTTGCAACCGTTCCCTGATATTAGCAGGGCTGGCCCCATACCTTCTGAAGTAAAAGCATCTTTTAGCATAACCCCATAAATTATACTCCGGTAGGATACATCCCCGTTTTTTTTGTTTTACCTGAACCAATTTTTTATGGCAATCATTCCATTTAACAGCCCATACAATCATGATAAGGATATAACTTCGGCGCATTTATACAGGCAAGCCGCTTCCCATGTGGTAGCGGGTGATAAGGATAATGTCCTCAGTTGCACTCCGGCATGGTTGCTGTATATTAAAAAATAAAAAATTATGAACACAGAGAAAAAAAATCCTGACGAAAAGAAAGAAATAAAAGCAGACGACTACGATAAAGAAAAAGAGGCAACTAATCAAAATCAGCCCCCTTCAACCAACGGTGATTCTAAGGAAGGAAACAAGGTCTTAATGGAACAAGCAGAGACTGACTAATAAATTTGACAACACCAGATTGCGGGAAGGCGCAGATCTATAAGACTTCAAGGCCTTACAGATCTTTTATAGCCCTGTACTGCAACGTGCGCCAGAATGAGGAAATTTAGGTTTTCCTGGAATCCAGGTGCTGAAAAAATTATTAGTGATGATATCTCCAAATTCTTAAGCTCTGGTAGTTTTATTTTAATATCGAAAGAAAATAAAATCGATTGTAAAGGTCGAATTTAATGGAATATCCTTTTATATGAATATATTTAACCGCGCCAATCCGTCCCCTATTTCGTCCTCTAAAAACAAAAATATTATTGAAGGTTAATTCAGATGGGAATTATAGTTTTATACTTGTTACCCGACCTGGATTCGAACCAAGACAAGCAGAATCAGAATCTGCTGTACTACCATTATACTATCGGGCATTGAAAAAAAGCAAATGTAAGAATTTGTAAATTGTTTTGCCAACGAGTTTTTTACAGGCCGAGTCCTGTAATATTAACACGAATTCTTTCTCACTTTTCATTAACAACTATATTTTTGCATAGTGCGTATATCTAAGAAATTATAAACATGAAATCTTCATTTACTTTGTTTTTGTCTGTTGCCCTGATGATAGCTTTTACATCATGTGCGCAGAAATCCGAAAATAAATCCATTCAAGCAGCAGATAAAAACCAGGATCTTTCCAAATACAGTAAGGCTTATTTTGCCGCTGGTTGCTTCTGGCATGAAGAAGCCTTGTTTGAAAGTATCAAAGGCGTTAAAGCAGCTATTTCAGGATATGCAGGTGGCACTACTTCTAATCCGACATATGAATCTGTAGCTTCCGGAAATACCGGCCATGCCGAAAGTGTGGAGGTATATTATGACCCTTCAGAGATTTCTTATGAAACTTTGCTGAAGGTTTACTTTGGAGGTCAGAACCCCACGCAGGTAAACGGGCAGGGCCCCGATGAAGGAACGGAGTACCGGTCCATCGCATTTTATACAAATGATATGGAAAAAAAGGCTATTGAAAATAAAATCAAGGAAATGACGGCATCCGGGAAATACAATGCGCCCATTGCAGCTGAGGTAATGCCTTTGAAGAAATTTTGGGACGCTGAAGATTATCATCAGCATTTTATAGAAAAAAATCCGGATCAGGGTTATGTACAAGCTGTTTCCATTCCTGAAATAAAAAGATTTCAAAGGGAATATCCACAATTGATAAAGCCCGGCCACATGTTCTAAAAATGAAGTGTGATAGTATAAAAATGTGTTCTTTATTCCGGTAGTTTTGTAAATTTGTTTTCTAAACTGTTTGCTGTGAAACGCATTTTTATAACGTCTTTGCTTTATTTTTCATTGTTTTCTATAAATGCACAAAATAGTTCTTCTGATAACGATAACAGTATAAAAAAACTCAAAGAGTTGTTGGAACAAAAAAGATTTCAATCTGAAAATCAAAAGAATGACGATAATTTTCTCGCACTGAACACCGAAAGAAGCCCGCTTTTTCTATATAAAACCGACAAAGGAAACGTGTATTCACACCCGTTAGATGGTATGCGTTTCCTTGTTCCTGAATTTAACTCCACGATGCCCGTTGCTAAAAGCCCTCAGAAAATATACATTCCAAACCCGCTATTGCCGGGAAATATGCCTGAACTTAACTTGCCTGGTCCATTTAACAATAAAGCAAAAAAATAATAGCACAATATTTTTGTCGTCTCAGCCAATGAATGGATGATCGCAGGACTGCCACTAAATCATCGGGGGAATTGAGTAGTGGTGAACAGTATCAAGTACCCGACATCCGGTGTCATTACCTTATTTTTGTAAAAAAGCCATTATGCAAATACTCCTGGTTATACATAACTTATTACGTTGGTTTATAATCTTTTTTGCCATCTGGACGGTGCTCAGTGCTATCACCGGTCTTAGCCTCAAAAGGGAATACAGACCTGCCGATAGCCGCAGCAATTTTTTCTTCATGCTTGGCATGGATATCCAGTTGCTCGTTGGACTTGCATTATATTTTAGCGGCGAATGGTTTGAAAGATTGAAACACCTTGGTGATAATATGAAAGATCCTACGTTACGTTTCTTTACCATGGAGCATGAAGTGATGATGATACTTGCATGGATATTGGTCCACGTAGGACGGGTAGCCGTAAAGAAAGCCGCGATTTCGCCCGCAAAATTTAAAAGGAGCCTTATATTTTTTGGAATATCCCTGATCCTCATACTAATTGCAACGCCATGGCCGTTTAGAGAAGCAGTGGCGAGGCCGTGGTTCAGGTTTTAGCACTATATAAATTGAAAGTTACAAATGAGTGAAGCGCAGAATGAAAAGCCGATAATTCTTATAACAAATGATGATGGTATAACGGCGCCGGGTATTCGCAGTCTTGTGGAAGCCGTAAAAGATCTTGGAAAACTGATAGTGGTGGCGCCGGATAAGCCACAAAGCGGAATGGGGCATGCCATTACAATTGGCGTTCCGCTGAGGCTAAACAGGGTAGAAGATATGTTTGAAGGCGTGGAGGCCTGGCAAACGAGTGGCACGCCTGTTGATTGCGTAAAGCTGGCCGTTGACAAAATATTACACCGTAAACCAGACATCTGCCTTAGCGGTATTAACCATGGCGCTAATCATTCCATTAATGTCATTTATTCAGGCACTATGAGTGCAGCAATGGAAGCATCTATTGAAAGCATTCCATCGATCGGTTTTTCATTGCTCGATTACAGGTTTGAGGCTGATTTTACTGCATCCAAATTTTATGTTCATAAAATAGTGCAAAGCCTTCTCAAAACAAAAATGGAAAAACATCTTTTGCTGAATGTGAACATACCTGCCATGCCGCTTGAATTGATGAATGGCATTAAAGTATGCAAACAAGCTTACGCCAAATACGACGAAGACTTTGATGAACGCCTTGATCCCCATGGTAAAAAATATTACTGGCTTACGGGAGAGTTTAAAAATTTTGATACCGGTGAAGATACCGATGTATGGGCGTTGGAACATAATTATGTGAGTGTAGTACCAGTTCAGTTTGACCTTACCAATTATAAATTAAAAAAAGAATTGGAAAAAACCTGGGATGTTTTATGATATTTAAAAAAGACAATTTCATTTTTGGCCTGGCGCTTGGGCTGATAGCTCCCATGATAGGTTTTATGTTGTATAAATTTGTAAAGTTTCGCGAGTTCACACTTGCAGATATGCTCTATTTTTTGAAAGCAAATCCAAATCTTATTTCTGTGTTTATAAGCGTGTCGCTTCTTGCAAATGCCGTGTTGTTTACCATATATATCAATGGGCACCGCGATAGTACGGCAAAGGGCATTTTTTCTATGACACTTATATATGCGGTTATAGCGATGATCTATAAATATTTCTAATACCGCTCTTCTAAGCTCAATTTTTAGTAGTTTGCAAAAGCTGGTGTCATCACATTTATAAGGATTACGATGATCTTAAAAACTGGCACGGTTTTGATGACGAATTCAATATAACTATTGCTATATGACAAGAAAAAAATTACGTTTGCTCTATTACATAAAGCATCCCGACAAATTAATAACTAAAGGAATTGGAAGGGTTCACAATTACCTGGGAGTACATCATACAGTATGGCAAATAATTCATGCCGTGCATCTTAAAAAGTGTATTCATATCGATGAGCTTAAAAGCATCATGACGCCTTATGCCGATCATTCCACAGTGAATAATATTCTCACAAAGCTCAGGATTCAATGCATCATATTTAATGCTGAAGATAAAATAACACTTACTTCAAACGGAGTTGACTTTTATAAAAGCTGCTTTGCTGGTTTATGAATTTACGATAATGCCCAAAATATTGCGGTTTATTAGGCTTTAACTAAAGGATCTGGTTAAACTCCAGCCTTTCGCCGTCCGGACCGGTAATGTTGAAATATTTACACCCTTGTTTCCAAAACGGAAGAAAAACCGGCGCTTCCTCAATGATGTGAAACGAACTTTTTTTCAAAGCAGAAAAAATTTCTTCAATATTTTCAACATCGAAAGCAATGTGATCTATGTGCCCGTTTTTCCTGTTCCTTATTTCTTCCAGTTCATTGTCAGGCATTTGGTAGATTTCGATGATGGCATCGCCACTCCGCATCATGGCCACCTTACCTTCACTTCCGTTGTAAATAAATTTTGAAGCCATTACATTTTCAAAGCCAAGGCTTTTATAAAAAGATTCAGATATGTCAAGGTTACTGACGGGTATGCCTATGTGCTGAATTTTATTTAGCGAAATTTTCATTATTTCAATTTACTTCTTAAACAAGTACAAGGTTTATTTATCATCAAGATAAGATAAAATCGACTTTTACTTTTGTTTCAAAGCAAAATTTTATCATACAAAAATGGTGTAAAGAAATAAAACGCTGGTGGCGGAGATTAACTGCAAAATAATTTTGCAGCATATATTTGAATAAGAAGTAAAATACTGAAGGATAATGAAGAAAAAGAAGAAATGCATTTCTATTTTAGCTCAATGTCGTATGCAAGCTGAAAGATCCTGTAAATATGATGGGCTTCATGCAGCAGAAAAAATTCCGTCCACTGGATAATGTTGTGCGATCCAAACTTTTTGTGCATCGCAATTCTGTTCAGTTGCTCATCCGTTAATGCACCGATTAATTTTGTAAGCTTCTGCCTGTCTGAAATAAGCTGAGATAACAGGTGTTCTAAATCACTGGTCTTGTAATATGCGTAGTCGGAGTCGCTATCCGCATCATATTTCAGGAAAAATGGTACTTCCTCTTCTAATGTCTGTACAACCCGGTCGCTGTACATCTGCTGGTAGGCAACAAGGTGGGCAACAAGCTCATGAATGTTCCATCTATTCGGTTCCTCTCTAAGTTCTGTGCGTTTGATATTAATTGCAGACAAGATTTGTTGTAACGATTGAAGTTGGGTCTCCAGCCTTTGGGCAATTAATGGATAAGTTTCACAATAAGCAGTTCCAGATGACATGTAATTTTTTTTACGTATTTATACTACGCATTTTTATAATAATTATTGCGGAGGCATTCTTTTTCTTTTCAATATTTTTAATTTGGACCTAAAAATCATAAGTGTTCTTTGAAGGTTATGGCCTATTTAATAAAAAGCAGATTCGCGGAATCTTCGCACGCGTTGACCCAAATATTTCTTAACTTAAGAAATCTCCGCCCACTGCAAAATTTTCGTAAGTTGGTTTAATGGAACGATCCGACTTACGAAAAATTCGAGGGCGTGGATGTTTACAGACCTGATTGGTATTTTCAATTCTTCTGAAACAGTTTTCAGGACAGAATTTATTTATACTTTTATATTTCTTCTTAATATGAAAAGCAGAATATTTACTATTAACCCTGGTTTCATTTGCTGTATCATGCTTTTCATGTTATCCTGTGCTAAAGAATATAGTTACGAAGGCGGCAGGGCTTTTACGCCTGCAACAGGCACTTTGCAGGATTCGGCGGGTAATTGCAAAACAATATTGATAAGCGGCAGTTACCAGGCCAATGCACCTTTAAACAACAATAACTACATCACAGTCCAGGTAAATGTTTCGGCGGCGGGCTCCTATATTATTTATACAGATACTATCAACGGCTTTTATTTCAGAGCTTCAGGAATTGCCGCGAATTCTGGTCTTCAAAACCTGACGCTGAATGCTTTTGGCAAACCTGTGCTTCCGGTAGAAAATGACTTTATCATTCATTTTAATCAAAGCGTTTGCAGCTTCACTATAATGCCCGATTCAGCAATTTTAAAATTTTCCGGAAATTGTGATGCTACTATTGTAAACGGAACTTACACGACTTCGATAAAACTCGATGCCTCGGATACGGCAAATATTTTAGTGGATGTGACGACGCCAGGCGTCTTTAAAATACAAACACCCCAGGTGAACGGAATGACTTTCAGTGCAAATGGAAGCTTTTCGACGATAGGCAAACAGAAGGTTACACTTATTGGAAGCGGCGTACCTACATCGGAAGGCATTACAACAATTCCCGTTCAAATAGGATCTGCGGTTTGCAGTTTCCAGGTAAATGTAAAGGATAGCATCACCAATGATAAATTGTATTGGCAATATTCCGTGGCAGGAATTGTACACAAGGGTATGTTGGATAGCGCTATTCTTGGCGTTGATAAAAATATGCTGTACCCAGCCAATACGATTTATAAATTAGAAGCTTATGGCGGCCCCGATGGAATTCCCGGGGCGACGATAACTTTTCAGATAGATCTCTACAGGATCAACCATGTTTTGTCGGTGGGTTCTTATATCCCGGCAATTTTGGGCAGCCGGGATTTTGTTGGTTATGTGGGACATTTTGATACTACGGGCAATTTATCTGCATCTGATAGCTTGCCCGCTTTCACGATTTTGGTTACAAATTTTGATGTAACATCAAAGCTGGTCCAAGGTACTTTCAGCGGTCCCGTGATAGATGAGTTTGGCCAAATGCATACCATGACAGATGGCAGTTTCAGAACCTATTTAAAAAATTGATCTAAATACTTTGAAGCAAATCACGGTTATTGAAAAATTAGCTTGTAAACTTTGTAAGCCCTGGAAATGTTGCTTTGATGTGGGAATCGAACGGAAGTTTATTTCATATAATATTGAAAAAAAACGCTTCATAATAATAGACTTTTTTTAATTTATCTTACTAATAAATTCCTTGAATATGGCCTGCAAGAAAATAATCATTTCCTTTTTTCTATTAATTTTTGCGGGCATTTTATCCGCTCAAAATAAAGTGAGCATTTCATCGCCCGACGGGCAGTTGGTTTTTTCCTTTGCATTAAATCAAGGCCGTCCTGAATATTCGGTTAAGTATAAAAATAAAGTCCTCATTGAACACAGTCGCCTGGGTCTTGCTTTTATTAATAATGAATTTTTCGGAGAGGACATCGAAGTAAAGCATATCACCGTTTCTTCCGGAACCGATGATTACAATTTACCTGAAGGAAAAACCAGCAACGTGCATGATACTTATGAGGAAGCAAGCATTCCCATGCAGGCAAAGAAGGCTGACAAAAGACTTGTTTTTTTGAGGGTACGAGCCTTTAATGATGGCATCGCATTTCGTTATGAATTTCCTTTAAAAAATGGCCGGACTAATTACATTCTTACAGATGAAAACACTGATTTTAACCTGCTAAATAATCCAACGGCACGAGTTGCTTTCCTGGAGGATTTTTTTACGTCGCATGAACACCGCTACAACATATTGCCATTGCATGATATAAAGAATGACACGCTAATGGATATGCCGGCTCTTTTTGAGTTTCCGGGAAAAATATATATGGCCATTACAGAGGCCAATCTCGTGGACTATGCCGGCATGTCTCTTATCAAAAAAAATGGAATGCTTATGAGCCAGCTAACTCCGTTACCAGGACAAAGCTCCATTAAAGTAAAAGCAACGCTGCCGCATCATAGTCCATGGAGAGTAATGATGATAAGCGATAGGATCGGTGCGCTGATTGAATCTAACCTGCTTACAGATTTAAGTGAACCTTGTAAAATACAAGACTTGTCGTGGTTGAAGCCCGGTAAAGCAAGTTTTCATTGGTGGAATGGCGATATCATGCCCGACACCACTTTTGAGCCCGGCGTCAACTTTGACTTTGATAAATATTATATAGACTTTTGTGCCCGCAATGGAATAGAATTTCATACAGTGATCGGCTACCGGAATGTTGCATGGTATCAAAATGATGGAATAGGTTATGATGTTGGTCCCAATACTGATGTCACCAAACCAAGGCCTGGCCTGGATATTGAGGAGATATGCGCTTATGCAAAAACAAAAGGAGTTGGCATTCGTTTCTGGGTACAATGGAAAGCGCTTTATCCGAAGATAGACACAGCATTTGCTCTTTTTGAAAAATGGGGCATCAAAGGAATGATGGTTGATTTCTTAAACAGGGATGACCAGGAGATGGTTAAGATCCAGGAAGAGATTTTGCAAAAGGCTGCTGCGCATCACCTGGAAATACAGTTTCATGGCGCCTATAAACCAACGGGACTTAGCAGAACGTATCCCAATGAATCGACCAGGGAAGGAACTTTAAATTATGAAAATGACAAATGGGGCAATCTTATTACTCCTGATGATGATATTAATATTCCTTTTACACGGCTGCTTGCGGGGCCTACTGATTATCATTTAGGTGGTTTCAGGGCGATGCCATTAGCTACCTTCAAAAATCTTTTTACAAGGCCACACGTGTTGGCTACCCGCTGCCACATGTTGGCTATGTATGTGATACTGGAAAATCACATGTCAATGGTTTGCGATTATCCGGAAGCTTATGAAGGCCAGAAAGGTTTTGATTTTATCAGGGAAATTCCCACGGTCTGGGATCAAACGGTTGTGCCTGGTGCGCAGGTTGGGCAGTGGGTCTCTATAGCGAGGCGAAAGGGAACGGATTGGTATGTCGGCACTATTACGAACAGTGCTGCAAGAACCGTCGCAATTCCGCTAACCTTCCTTCCGCCCGGAAATTATCATGCTGAAATTTATAAAGAAAAACCTGATGCAATAAATAATCCCAATGACCTCTCGCAGGAATCAATGGATGTTACTTCCTCCGATACTGATAAAAATAGAACTGCCTTCCGGTGGTGGCCAGGTGATGAAGATATCTCTTCGCTAATTTGTTTAAAGATATTCATGATGTTTCGCTAATTTTTAATTGGTAAAGTTCAACGAGGTGACCGTAATCAGAAAAAAAATTAATGCAACCCAACCTTTTTATCATCAGGATAATCTTTTTCAGGTCATTCATTTACATTAATCTTTTTTTATGAAAACAATATTATCGTACGCTCTTTTTATATCAGCAGTTTGCTCCTTTCTTTTTACGGGCAGTTATCAGATCAATAATAAAATTTTATGAAAGATTTTTCATAATCCCGAAATTGTTTCCTTTCAAACAAAAATTCTTCAGCCAAAAAAGACATGGCGTGATGATATCTTACGCTGAATAAGAACTAAGCTTTTCTGAGCTTTTAGTTTTAAATAATTCATAATCACCCGCAAAATTTTTATAATCTTTTTTTACCCGTCGCATGTAAGCTAAGGAGTATTCTATAACAGCTTTATGCCAATCGCTATTTTGTGCGAACACTATCAGATCATCCGCGATGCATGAGCCCTGGCGACCGCTGCTACTGAGATAAGAAGAAGCTGTAATTACAGCCATATCCGTCATCACACAGCATACGTTTTTAAAATCATTTTGAATTAGTTCAAAATTAATCCTGTCTTTTGTCGGTTGCATTTCCTGCATAACATACGACTGTTTATGAAACATAATTTTGCTCAATAAAGCAGGTGAAACATTTTGCATTCTTTTTTGAACTGCAATAATCCTGTCGGCTTCAGATTCCCACGCTGGCTGTGCGATACTGGTATAAGGATGCAGCGACGAAACCGTTGACTGCTTCATATCCACCAACATAAATTTTTTTGGATTTTTTATCTTTTGTATCAAAAAAAGATACCTTTCAACGCCGATGCTGCCGGTGCCCGCAATTCTAAAGCAGACGTCCAACACCCGACAATCATTTGGCGGCGCATTATTTGATTTCATCCATGGAATAAAGTTGTCAATGAGTTCCTGCTTTAATTGCTTATTAATTTTCAAATGCTTATCCAATCCTTTATCAAGACGTAGCTTGCCTTTAATGAATTTTGTCTTATCATCTAATAATTCACTTTGCTTTCTTTCACTTACGGCAGTTAGAAATTTTTTTACAATCCCTGTTGCAGTCTGCGGTTCAATGTACCGGGCATTGCCTTCTGCGAGCGTTTTAGTAAAAATTTCCAGGAAAATATTCACGGCTTGTAAAGCTTCCTTGTCTGTTATTTTTAAGGAATCAAAAGCAAGAAAAACACTGGTTACCATCCTAACGATTTCCGATAATACGGGTGCCAGGATCGCTTCATCAAAATCATTTAAATCAAAATACACCAGCCGGTTGTCACCTTTATAGCTGCCAAAATTTTCTACGTGAAGGTCTCCGCAAATCCAGCAAACCGGAGATGGTGGTAATGAACTATCCTTATGTAAGTCTTCATAAAAAATATGACACGTGCCCCGGAAAAAACGGAAAGCATTTTCTGTCATCAACTTGTATTTTAATGGAACAAGTTTCGGATCAAGATCGCTGTTGAACTTGAAAATTCTGTTGGTTATTTCTTGCATAGCAAAAGGTAAATTAAAATCCTGTCATTAGATATATTTGTTTTTATGCAAAAGGTTTATTAAGTCTTTATCGGCTGGAAAGAGTTTTATTCCATGATGCATAACCATGTTTCGTGTCTTGCGCTTAATTTTCCTTAACACTGCTGTCTGCATGATAAGACATGAGGGAAGAAAAAAGCTATGTTTTAAATTGTATAAATTTTTGCATTTGATGGAGTATTAAAATTTGGTTTCAAAATTATATCGCCTTACCTTTGCCATCCAAAATCGCGAAGTAGAGCAGCGGTAGCTCGTCGGGCTCATAACCCGAAGGTCGGAGGTTCGAACCCTCCCTTCGCAACCAGGCCTCTTAATGAGGCTTTTTTTATTTTAGGGCGAGAAAATTAAAAATATGTTTAATGGCAATGATTTAACGTTTTAGCTTCTCCGATAAAAATCAAATCCTCCTAAATTCACAGACCATTTCATTATACTTTCCTGCAATAGGTTATTTTTGCGGCAAAGTATGAAATCAGGATTTGTAAATATTTTTGGTAAACCGAACGCCGGCAAAAGCACATTGCTCAACGGCCTGATGGGAGAAAAGCTGGCGATCGTATCTCCAAAAGTGCAAACGACGCGTCATCGGATCAAGGGAATTTTAACCGATGATAATTATCAAATAATTTTTTCTGATACGCCGGGGATAATTGAACCAAAATACAAGCTTCATGAGAAGATGATGCAGGCTGTAAAAAGCAGTCTTGAGGACGCAGATGTGGCTTTGTTGATCGTGGATATAAAAGATGATCTTACAGAAGCTGATGAAATTTTTTCTTCGCTTGCGCTTAAAGTTCCTGCAATAATTGTATTGAATAAATCGGATCGCTGCCAGCACAATGGAGATTGAAAAAGCAAAGGTTTTTTTTTCAGGTAAATCATATTGCCCAGCACATTTTACCGATCTCTGCACTCAGGAAAAAGGGATTAAACGAAGTTCTGGAAATCATACTTTCGTTGTTGCCGGAAGGTGAGCCTTTTTACCAGGACGATAACCTGAGCGATCTCCCAATGAAATTTTTTGTTGGTGAAATGATCAGGGAGAAAATATTTTATTTGTACCAGGACGAAATTCCGTATCATGCAACCGTGCTTGTACAGGAATTTAAGGAAAAAGCAACACTTACAAAAATATCAGCAGACATTATATTGCAGCGGGAAACGCAGAAAGGAATTGTTTTAGGCGAACATGGGAAAATGATCAAGGAACTGGGAACCCAGGCAAGAAAGGATATAGAAGAATTTATCGGGAGAAAAGTTTTCCTGGAGTTGTTTGTGAAAGTAAGACCTAAGTGGAGAGATAATGAAATCCAGTTGCGTGAATATGGATATTGATCCATCGACAAATTAATAAGACTTTACGTCAATCAGCATACTTCGTTTATAGTATACCGTTAGTTAAACTTAAGAATTGTATATAACATGAATTCATTTGGCAGAATTTTCAGGATAAAAATTTTTGGAGAATCGCATGGGCCTTTTGTTGGGATAAATATCGATGGCTGTCCTCCAGGTATCGGAATGCAGGCGTCAGACTTTGTTGAAGATATCGAAAGGCGAAAGCCGGGCGCAAAGGGCACTACGCCGCGAAAGGAAGATGACATGCCTGAATTCATTAGTGGCGTTTTTAATGACCTCAGTACCGGAGCTCCTTTAACTATTTTATTTAAAAACAGCAATACGCGCAGTGGAGATTATGAAAAACAAAGAGCAGTTCCGAGACCAGGGCATGCTGATTTTGTTGCGCAAAAAAAATTTTACGGATTTGGAGACTATCGTGGCGGAGGGCATTTCAGCGGGAGACTAACGGTAGCCATAGTCGCTGCAGGTGTTGTGGCAAAAAATGTAATTTCATTTTTGTCTCCACTGAAGAGAATTGATATTCACGCTTCCATTCTTGAAATAGGAGGTGAAAAGGATATCGAAAAAGGACTGCAAAAAGCTATTGACGAAAAAGATTCTATTGGCGGCATTATAGAATGTAAAGTTTCTGATTTGCCAATTGGGCTTGGAGAGCCTTTTTTTGATTCAGTAGAATCGTTGCTCAGTCACGCTGTATTTGCCATTCCTGCTGTAAAAGGTATTGAGTTTGGAGCAGGATTTGCCGCGGCTAAAATGTTCGGAAGCCAGCATAACGATTCGCTCATAAACGCAGATGGCGTTACGGAAACCAACTACGCCGGTGGCATTGTCGGCGGTATTACGAATGGCAATGAACTGGTTTTTCGGATCGTGGTAAAACCAACTTCTTCAACGCCAAAAGAACAGAAAACACTCAATTTGGAAAGCGGAAATATAGAACCTTTCTCAGTTAAGGGAAGACACGATCTTTGCATCGCGCTGAGAGTTCCTGTTGTATTGGAGGCTGTCACAGCAATGGTGATAGCAGATTTGTTAATGGTTGATCGAAGTAAACTTAGCACGCACGCTTAAATATTTTTTGTCGGGCTGGCCTCAGCCGGAAAAGGGCAATGACACCCCGCGACTTCAGATAAAGACATCTTCAATAAAAAAAAATTGTGCATCCTCATTATGAAATAAATTTATTGACAGAATGTCAAATTGTATTCTTTTCCATTCAGGATATAAATGCAAAAATTCTTCTGATGCATTAATAAGATTTGTAACCTTCTTTTTTGTAACATCTTCTTCAGGAAAGCCGAATTTTTTTGTTCTCCTGGTTTTCACTTCGATAAAATGTAAAGTGCCTTTTATTGAGGCGATCACATCTACTTCCCAATGGCTGTATCTCCAGTTTTGATGCAGGATTGTAAATCCTTTTTCCTGCAAGTATGTCAGAGCCATTTGCTCACCGAGAATTCCTGTTGAATTGTGACGCGCCATAAAAACAAGATAATAAATTAATAACCGTCTGTGAATAATTACCTGATTTTTCGCCGTGTTACCAGATAATGTGTTCGGTCAAAAAAATATAATTACTTACTTTTGCAGCAAAGAAAGGATATGAAAATTACCAAACAAATAGCCACGAGCTTTATCTTATTAATAGTAATTGCTTCATTATATAGAATTATGCCCGGAAGGCCATGGGGATTTGCGCCTCAATTAGCTATGGCCATTTTTGGTGGTGCCGTTATAAAAAATAAAAAATTTGCCTTTCTTCTTCCCTTACTTTCTATGTTCATCTCGGATGCTTTATACGAAGTTTTGTATAGGAACGGAGTCGGAAACATTCGTGGTTTTTATGATGGACAAGTCACCAATTATGTGCTGTTTGGCCTGATGGTATTTTTTGGATTCTTAATAAAGAATTTTAATATTGGCAGGATTGCAATGGCGTCGGTGCTGGCTCCCACAGCTTATTTCTTACTTTCAAATTTTATGGTGTGGGCAAGCAGTTCTCCACTTGCGGGTCTGGGCAGGCCGAAAACGTTTAACGGTTTATTTTTGACGTTTGGTGATGGTTTACCTTTCTATCCATGGAGCGTTGCCGCTACGCTTATTTTTTCTACGATCTTATTTGGAAGTTATTACCTGATCACAAAACCGGCTTTGCAAACGGCGCCGCATCTGCATAATTAGTAAATTATTTCACAGTATTTTCATAACCGGTATCTGCTATTAGATAAGCACTATCGGCGGCTTCGGTGGCCAATTCATCACAACGGTTATTGTACACATTTTCCGCATGGCCTTTTACCCATTTGAATTGAACCTGGTGGTTGTCCGAAAGCGTTTTATACCGCTCCCACAAGTCACGGTTTTTAATATTGCCTTTAAAATTGGTTCTTATCCATTTATTCAACCAGCCTTCCATGACTGCTTTTACTACATAATTGCTGTCAGAGTAAATAAGAAGATCCTGGTTATCTTTTTTTAACGCTTCCAGGGCGGCAATTACAGCCATTAATTCCATGCGGTTATTGGTCGTAAGCCGGTAGCCCTTTGATAATTCTTTTTTATGCTGGCCCCAAAGAAGTATTACTCCATAACCGCCAGGCCCGGGATTTCCGCGTGATGAGCCATCTGTATACACTTTAATTTGCCCGTTTGTTTCGCTCATATTTTGTTTACTATGTGAAAGCATGTTTTTATCACAGTGAAATTTATTTTACCGATAAAAACGTATTTCACCGGAATAAACAGATCAATTTTTTATGCCGCTGAATTTTTTTGCAACTAAAATTTATTGTTTAAAAAAGATCTACGAAACATCATGTTAATGCCCGGTACTTTTATAGGCGACAGAATCAATTCCTATCCCGCTTCCATTTCCGTTTGATCCGCCATTCGTTACGAAATACCTGAAAGCAAACCTTGCTTTTACGGAAGTTTTCAAGCCGGCAACTGTAACTTCAAATCGTGTCCACTGGGTAGGATACGCTATCACGTTCGGTATGATAACGCTGCTCCAGGTAAGGTCAGGGTTTATATCCAAAAGTTGTGTAGTAAAGCTTCCCGTGCTAAATGCGGTGCCAACATTTAAACTATCGTTTAACGGATTCATTCTTACCTGCAGGCTATTCCCAAAATCTGTCGAGTCACTCGTGCCGTCAAAAAGGTAGTAGCTTCTGGTATAAAAAATTATCTTATCACCGTTTTGCATGACTAGCGACGGAGAAACCAGCCAATTGCTGATAGTACCTTGCTGTGCAGAAGTAGAGGTATAGTCAACCCCTATAAAGCCGGCATTGCTGCCTTTATTTGAATAAGCGTTAAAAAAAGGCGGTGATCCGCCTCCATCCTGCCATGTGCCGTTTCCGAGGGGACTGCTGGTATTAATTAAATGCCAGCCGCGGGCCAATGCAGCCGACACCGTATCAAACTCTTCAACAAAGGACTGATCAGGAACAACTCTGTTTTTTGTATAATCTTTTTCACATGAATTGAATACCAGCAACGCCAAAGAACATGATATTAGTAGTGGTAAGTAAATTGCATTTTTCATAATTTTCTTTTCAGGCAGGCTGCATAAAACATCAACGTAAAATTAAATTTTTTTTCGTTTGGACTTGAAGAGATTAGTCAATTTAAAATTGAACCGCTTGTTATACCTGGAAAACGCCGGTTTTGAATTCATCTGTTATCGCCTTATTATTTGCTGCGGAAATATTTTCTGAAATTACAGATCTGGTTTCAAGTGGATCAATAATTGCGTCTATCCATAAGCGTGATGCTGCATAAAAAGGCGTCGTTTGCTTTGTATATTTGTCCGTCATTTCTGATAAAAGTTTCTCTTCATTTTCCTTTGTGATCTCTTTGCCTTTTGATTTGAGGGACGCAACTTCAATTTGCAACAATGTTTTCGCAGCCTGCTCGCCACCCATCACTGCAATTTTTGCGGATGGCCATGCGTAAATAAACCTTGGGTCGTACGCCTTGCCACACATAGCGTAATTTCCTGCGCCGTAAGAGTTACCGATAACGATTGTTATTTTTGGAACAATCGAGTTGGCAACTGCGTTTACCATTTTTGCGCCGTCCTTTATGATACCGCTGTGTTCACTTCTGCTTCCTACCATAAACCCGGTTACATCCTGTAAAAAAATAATGGGTATCTTTTTCTGGTTGCAATTCATTATAAATCGTGCGGCTTTATCAGCGCTGTCATTATAGATAACGCCCCCCATTTGCATTTCACCTTTTTTATTTTTTATATTCAAACGCTGATTGGCTACTATGCCAACGGCCCAGCCATCAATGCGCGCGTAGCCACATAAAATTGTTTTGCCATAACCTTCTTTGAATTGATCAAATGAACTTTTTGCCGACTCAATTACTGCTTTCTCTTCTCCGGTTGGTCGCAGGGAAGATCTGTCATTTGAATCGCCGGCAGTCGTTGCCAGGGAGAGCGATGAATCGGGTATTGCACCATCAACTATTCTTTCAATAATCTCCAGCATGTCGTATGCCTTCATATTTCCTTCTGGAAATAAGCCATAAATTTCTTCAGGATCTTTCGATGGAGGTGCCGGTTGTATGCGGTTGAAACCAGCCTTAGGGAAGTCACCGATCTTACCAATAATTCTTTTTATTTCATCAAGACATTCTTCTTCAGTTGCAAACTTATAATCTGCAATGCCACTAATTTCGGTGTGGGTCGTTGCGCCGCCCAATGTTTCGTTATCCGTGCTTTCGCCAATGGCAGCTTTGACAAGATAAGGGCCTGCTAAAAAAATATTCCCGTTGCCTTCCACCATTAAAGTTTCATCGCTCATAATGGGCAGATAAGCGCCGCCTGCTACGCAAGGACCCATCACTGCAGCGATTTGCGTAATTCCCATGGCGCTCATCTTTGCATTGTTTCTGAATATGCGTCCAAAATGTTCTTTATCCGGAAAAATTTCGTCTTGCATTGGGAGAAAAACTCCGGCACTATCAACAAGATATATTACCGGCAAATTATTTTCCATCGCAATTTCCTGCATGCGGATATTTTTCTTTCCGGTTATAGGAAACCAGGCCCCTGCTTTTACTGTCTGATCGTTGGCAACAATTACACATTGCCTGTTACTAACGTACCCGATACCCGAAACTGTGCCACCCGCAGGACATCCTCCGTATTCTTCGTACATACCGTATCCTGCAAATGCGCCGATCTCGATAAATGGTCGCTTCTTATCAAGCAGGTATTTAATACGTTCTCTTGCAGTTAATTTGTTTCTTTCTTTTTGTTTTTGAATTGCCTTTTTGCCGCCACCTTCTTCAATTACCTGTAGTAATTTTTTTACTTTACTCATGGACAACTTCATAGCATCTTCATTCCTGTTAAAATCTATATTCATAATAATTCTATTAGGTCAAAACTAAAACTTTAAATTTGAGTTATATAAAGGAAACACCTCCGTCTATAATATTTTGTTATGAACCTATCTGAAATCATTAAATCTATATCCAAAAAAATATTATTCTTAATCCTCGGAATTCTTGTTGCAGGCGTGGTTCTTTACATGATATGGCAAAGTCATAAATATCAAATAGTAGAAAATAAACTTGCGGCTACTATAGCTGAAAAAACAGATAGTCTGTACAAAATAAAATATGATTCTCTTCATTTTGATGCCGTAACCGGAGAGGCCTACCTGAAAAATATACATATTGAACCGGACACTGCGATCATAAAAAAAACAAAACTTGAAGACCTTCCTTACATTCTATTGGATATTACGATCGCGTCCATAAAAGTGACGGGAGTAAAAACAGATAAGGCGTTGCTTGGTAAACAAATGATTGGAGATTCTGTAGTGATTAACAGTCCAAACGTGCTGGTATATTTTATGAAGCCTTTGCAAAAGCAAACTAACATCAATACAGAAGCTACAAAGGTGTATAAGCAAATATTAGGAAAATTAAATCGCATTCAGATAGGTCAGGTATTTATAAATAATATCCAGGGGAAGGGTGTGGATTATTTTGATAAAGAAAAAGATTTCGATTTGAGCAATTCTAATATTGAACTTGCCGATGTTTTAATTGACAGCTCACATAATCTTGATACCAGTCGTACTTTATTTTGCAAACAAGCGCTGTTAAACATTGAATCTTTTATAACGTATAATAATGAAAGGACCGAGCTTCGGATTAATAACATACAGTATTCGGGAAAGGATAAAGCGCTTTCTTTTGCAAGTATCGCTATTAATCGCTTTGAAAGTGAAAATGGCGATAGCAGCAAATTTTTAAACGCAACCGATCTTAGCTTAATAGGCCTGAATACAAATGAGATCGTAAAAAATAAAAATATAATAGTTGATTCTATAAAATGCCCTTTGATAACGGTATATCAACCAATGGTGAATCATTTGAAAAAAAAACCTGCCGGCAAGCCTGATAAATTGGATTCGACGGGCTTTAAGCATGTTTACAGCATTGATATGAATCATCTCGGTTTTCCCAATGTCAAATTTATTCCGGCTAAAAAAAGCAATTATGTCCTCGGGAATATTTCTGTAAAAATTAATGAAGTAAAGGCTGATGAAATTGGTCAACTTCAGGATCATCCTGTCGATCTGATCAAAGAAGCAGAAATAAGTTGCGATAAAATTTCTTTAAATTCCGGCGATGGTTTTTATAATTATACCGTGCAGAATGCTGCCATTAATTCTTTACAAAAACAATTGAACATTGCTTCCATCACGGTAAAGCCTTTCCTTGGTGAAAAGGCTTTTGCCAATAAAGCGCATTTTCAAAAAGACCGGTATGACGTCGTTTTAAAAGGAATCGCTTTGAAAAATATTGACATTCAAAATTTGTTAAATAAAAAAATATTTGCTTCAGACCTTGTAATTAATAATACATCGGT
Source organism: uncultured Chitinophagaceae bacterium (assembly GCA_963823305.1). GTDB lineage: Bacteria > Bacteroidota > Bacteroidia > Chitinophagales > Chitinophagaceae > Ginsengibacter. The sequence continues at coordinate 149,693 of CAWGLC010000003.1, read as the reverse complement.
CAAAATTTACTGCGATCTTAAGAAACCATCAAGTGGCAAGAGTAAAATAGGGAATTATCCTTCTCAAATGCTTGCAAAATTTAAGATACCTGTTAACATTGCTCACGCAACTTTACCAAATGCTTTTATTCAATACACAGAGCATGAAAAAATAAGTGATAGCTCCGGGATAGTAACCTTTGAAAATTCCGCGCTGGACATTTCAAACATAACCAATGTTGATAATGCCATTCAGAAAAATAATGCAATGACGGTTTCTTTCCAAAGTAAGGCGTTGGGCAAAATTTCATTAAACGGCCAGTTCATATTTTACCTTACCGGCGACGGCGGCAATTTTGCAGCCAACGGCCATGTATCGGGATTCGATGCGCTTGTTCTAAATAAAGTTGCAGTGCCAATGGCTTTGATGCGCTTCAATACGGGGCAAATAAATGGAATAGATTTTAATTTCAAAGGCAATAATTATGGCGCCCAGGGCGCATTTGTAATGAAATATCAGAACTTAAAAGTAGATGTGCTGAAACGTGATAAAGACACCAAAGAAATTCAAAAGAAAGGTGTTACAAGCGCGATAGCAAATGTTATTATAAAAAACGACAATCCGCGCAATGGAGACCTGCGCTCAGGTGATCCCAAATTTAAGCGAGACATTCAGAAATCTTTTTTTAACCTCGTCTGGAAAACCATTTTTACAGGTATGAAAGAAACACTTGGGTTGCCATAGCAGGATTTTTTTATGATGTATTCCTGGGTTGCGCTTCTGATATTAAATCATGTTTCGGTAATGACATTCTTTTTATTTTTCATAAATAACTGTAACGCGTATCCGAAAATAATTACAAGCACCGCTCCGATCACATTGAGCCATAAAAATGAAATAATATTTGCTTTATAAATAATGATTATAAAAACTTCGGAAATTATCGAAGCATAAAAAATCGCATTGGCTTTTATCATTTTGAACCAAAACGCAACTAAAAAAATACCAAGAATAACGCCATAAAATAATAGAGCCCAAAATATTTACTGTTTCAATAAGACTATTGCCAATATTGCTTGCAAACTCTGCTACCAGAATACAAAAGATACCCCAGGAAAAGTATACAATTTTGAAATCCGATAATCTTCTTTCTCCGTAAGATCCTTTTTAAGAAATCTTTTATGAATGTCAACAACGGTACAGGACGCAAGCGCATTCAGGGCAGCAGCAATGCTTCCCCATGCTGATAGAAATATTACTGCAATCAACAAGCCGACCAAGCCCTTTCGGTAAATAATCAATCACGAAACGTAAGAAAAATATAATTGGTATCATTTACATCTTCTCCGGGTAAAGCTTTTGATAAAATAGTTCTTGTATTCATTCTTAATTTTGCTTTATCTACGTTATCTGTTGCCGGAATATTTGAATAAGCCGTTTCAAGACTAACCAACTGCATCCTTATAATGTAGTTTTTTTTGCCCTTGCAATCTGTGTTTCATTAAAATAAACCGGCGCTTTATGATACTGGTAAAAAGAAAAAACCAACACTCCTAGCATTAATATCAAAAATTGCATCGGCACTTTTACTATTCCATTCATCAGTAAGCCCATTTTACTTTGCCGGTTATTTTTTGCTGTCAGGTATCGTCCTACCTGGCTTTGGTCAGTTCCAAAATAAGAAAGCGCGAGAAAAAATCCACCAATAATTCCACTCCAGATATTGTATTTGTCTTTCCAGTCAAAGCCTTTGTCATTTCTCCGGAAGTAATGATATTCATCTTACCATTTTTTGCCGCCAATGTGTAAAGCATCCAGCAAACCAACATGGAGGCATTAAATGCACAACAAGATATCCTGCAATAGCCATTCCAACAATAACAATCATCAATTGCAGTTTTTGTGTATGAGCTACTGCTTTTGCTCCGCCAGTAACTGTATAAATGATCAGCATGCCACCCATAATAATATTGGTGATAATAAATATTCCAACCAAGCAATGAACTTAAAATAATAGAAGGTGCATAGATACTGATACCCGTGGAAAGTCCGCGGATACCTGGAAAAGAAATGAAGTAAGTGTTCTGTGTTTTTAAATCAAATCGATTTTCTAAAAATTCATACGCAGTATAAACTTTTAACTTATTAAAAACAGGAACGAAAACAATACATATAACGATCATTGCCAAAGGCAACCCAAAATAATATTGAACAAACCGCATTCCGTCGGTATAAGCCTGTCCCGGGCGCACTTATGAAAGTAATAGCGCTTGCCTGCGTACCCATAATGCTAAGCAACACAAGATACCAGGGCATATCCCGGTTGCTTAAAAAATATCCGTCAAGATTTTTGGTAGTTCGGCTTTTATAAATGCCATAAATAATTATGGACGTAAGCGTTACCGTCAGTATGATCCAGTCAATATTACTCATATAGGCAATTGCCGGTGAATTACTTACAGATACCGGTTATATGCAATGATCTTTCCATTATTTTCCATTGAAATAAACTGAAAGAAAATAATATAAAACAATCTGGGCTAACAGAAAAGCAAGTACAATAAAATACCACCTGTTCCAATATTTTTTTTCGCTTTGCATTAATTTTTTTTATTACACTAATTAAATCAAATTACACGAATTACAGAATTGAAAATCGGACGTTGGAAAAGATTGTGAAAAAGCAATTCAGTGTAATCCTTAATAATTCTGTAATAAAAACTATTTATTTTTCGGAAGCGCAATCAAATTCGCCATCAACCTATATGCACCCGGAATGCCCGCGGGCAATTGCCGGAAGAATACCAGGCCCGCATACACAAAATTTCCTTTGCCATATTTTGCAATCGCAAGGCTTCCATTACTTTCTGCCTCTCCGGTATCATGCATTCCTAATGGCATTTCGTAATGCGAATCTGACTGACTACCTGGTAAGTGCTTCTTTCCTGTACCCAGCCTTCGAAATCTTTTTCTGTTATTTTATTAGGATAATTTAAAGCCGGGTTTTCCGGTAATAAAAAATTTACTTTGGCATCTTCTTCCGTAACGCGCGAGCCGGAGCCTATTTTAAAAGGATACGGACCGACTTTTAGATTCTTATCTCCAACCTGGTTGCTCTTCATATACTGAACAATCATGTTACCGCCATTTTTCACGTAACGCATTAATACATCGTTTTTATCACTCAGGAATTCATCTAAATTATAAGCCCTTATGCCTGTAATGATGGCATCAAATTGTTTTAAGTTGTTCATCATTGATATCGGCGTTTTTCAAAAAAGTTACGTCGATAACCCATTGCCTCCAAGGCTTCCGGAACTTTATCTCCTGCGCCAATGATGTAGCCAATTTTTTTACCAATGATTTTTATATCAAGGCTTACCAGATTTGCTTCTGCTTTGGGAAAATAAGTAATCGTTGGGATGTGATTGTAAGCAATCACTTTTGTATAGCTGTCGTAAACTTCGTTCCCATTTTTAACTTCGGAACTAACTTTCATCTTTCGCATTTCCAATTGTTGAAAAGGGAGTAAAAGTTGTCGCCACGTTTTTATTTAGAACAGGTAACGCATCACCTTGAATAAATTTTTCATTCTTTTTCCAATTGCCGGAAACGTTCTCTTCAATTTTATATTTAGACAGATGATCTCCGTTATTTGATTTTACGGATAATATTGATGTTGCAGGATTATCATTAATTGAAATATAATTATCTTTATCAAATCTCAATTCTATTTTAGGTAAAACGGGTATCGGCTGATAAGTATCTCCTTTTACCGGATCAATATATCTGTATTGAACCGGCCGTTTTATAGTAAAATCTTCGCCATCTATATTTATCAAAAAAGATGCCTCAAACGACGGATCATTCCAGGCTTTACCAATTAGTGTCTGATCTCTTACATCAAATGTTCCACCGGTTAAAGGGTACACGAGCCAGTAAGGTTGCGATATCTTTTTATCATCCGGCAACATGCCAGTGTTTTATTGATCTTAAGATTTTGATTGGTTACTAACGGTACGGTAAACGCAGAATCAAAATTTTCAACTTTGTATATTTTTTAAAGAAATATTTACATCTTCTCTTTTATTCAAAACAAAATTATTCTTAAGTCGCCGCCTTGCACCACCTGCGATTGCGATGAGGTTGCTTCCATAAACAAGGCGCTGCATTCTATAATGATTTTTTGCACTTCATCTAATTTTTTATTTCTCCAGTTGCCTTCAGGCAATGCTTTTATTGCCTCGTATAATTTTACCAAAGCCGGAACAGATAATTGTGGCTGTGCAATATTATAATCTGCTAATAATTTCATTGATCATCTTTTCTATCAGCTTCACCGCCGGGTATTCTTTTCCAGTCAGTAACGACGCCATCCATCAAATCATTATTTTTTGGTGCGTCTCCTCCGGTTGTTGCAAAATATTCAAATGATTCACCTCTTCGCTGTGGCCTGCCTTCCCCCTGGCTTTTATGCATCGTTCTTGCTTCGCCGCCAAGTTCTCCATAGCTTTTGCCGATTAAGGGATTATAACCACCTATGTCAATTTTTATCTGATCCTCACTGGTGGTATTGTTACCGCCGAAGTTATAAGTGTTCCATAAAATTCTTTTTGCCTGCCACGGTTTTACGCCATATTTAAATTGTTCCGGAAATTTATTAGGGTCTGCGGCCGCAGTAAACGCTTCCTGGGCAAGGATGGATGAAGCTGCATGATGGCCATGACCTGCCCGCTTATCAGGAGGAAAGCGTTTTATAATTACATCAGGCTGGTATTTTCGGATAACCCAAACCACATCGCTTAATATTTTTTGTTCACCCCAAATACGCAATGCTTCTGCGGCGCTTTTGCTAAAGCCAAATTCGTAAGCCCGCGTAAAATATTGTTCCGCGCCGTCGATTTTTCTCGCAGCTAACAATTCCTCGGTTCGTATCATCCCAAGCTCAATGCCTTGCTCATCGCCAATTAAATTTTGGCCGCCATCGCCTCTTGTTAGGCTTAAATAAGCAGTGCGATATAATTTTTCTTTGGCGAAATAAGGCAGCAACGCATTGTTCTCATCATCCGGATGCGCTGCTACGTACAATACAGAAGCCAACACATTCAGTTTTTTTATTTGTTGAAAAATTTCTGAAGAACTGTAGGTTTCAGGGGATTGGGAGAAAGTAAAAAGTGAAAAGTGAAAAGTGAAAAGCAGAGAAAATATCTTACGCATTTTAATTAATTATTCTACGAAAATAAGGGAATGTATTTTTTGATTGATCTGGTTTAACTAAAAGGGTGTTTTCAACAGGCCAAATAATATAGTGGCTCCAGCGCATGTAGATCCTGCACGTCAAACGTATATTTTTTGAAGGCATCTTCCATTTTTAATGAAAAAAGTAAAATGAGTGCGGTTCAAAATGGCGGTTGGTTCACTATATTTTCTATTTCCAAATATGATTTGAAAACTGTTTCTTCTTACAATCGCTTAAATTCGGGAAAAATTCCTTCATGAAAAACATCTGGTTTATTACGCCGTGCTTTTTTATATTTTCTTTTCAAATAGCTTTTTCCCAGCAAAACATCGATCCGTATCAATATGAAATTAATAAAAATGTTACCTGTAAAAACGGTGCGGTTGTTTCTGCCAACGTGTTGGCCAGCGAAGTTGGTGTAAATATTTTAAAGCAAGGCGGAAATGCAGTGGATGCCGCTATTGCAACGCACTTGGCCCTGGCTGTTGTTTTTCCCGGAGCCGGGAATATTGGTGGTGGCGGCTTTATGATTATACATTTGAAGAATGGAGAAAATATTGCAATTGACTTTCGGGAAGTAGCGCCGGGTAAGGCTTCCAGGGATATGTATCTGGATGCTAACGGTAACGCGCAAATGAATTTATCGCAGGATGGACATTTGCTGCAGGCGTTCCAGGTTCTGTTGCGGGAATTTTTGCTGCGATGAAATATGCAAGGCTTGCCTTTTAAAAAATTGATACAACCTGCTATTGATCTTGCAGAAAAAGGATTTGTATTATCCGGATGCAGAGGCAAGAAGCTTTAATAGTACAAAAGATGATTTTATAAAATTAAATACGGTTGTGCCTTTTTTGTAAAAGATACTCCCTGGAAAGCCGGTGACACATTAATATCAAAAAGATCTTGCCAACACTTTGAAAAGAATAAGAGATAATGGCGCTAAAGGATTTTATGAAGGCGAAACTGCCAATGCTTATCGTGCAGGAAATGAAAAGAGGAAATGGAATTATTACGGAAGATGATCTTAAAAAATTATAAAGCAAAAATACGTGAACCCATTGACTTTTAATTATAAAGGACAATACCATTGTAACCATGCCTTTCCCAGCAGCGGCGGCATTATTACTGGAACAAATGATGAAAATGAGCAGCATGGAAAATATTGATAAAATGAAATTTGAAACGCCGCAATCTGTGCAATTGATGACAGAAATAGAAAGGCGTGCTTATGCAGACAGGGCAAAATATTTAGGCGATCCTGATTTTGTAAAAGTTCCGGTAAAAACTTTGGTAAGTGATGCTTATTTAAAAAAAGAATGAGTGATTATGAGCCGGGAAAAGCCGGTAACAGCAAGGATGTGAAAGAAGGAATTATTGACGATGAAAGCAATGAAACCACGCATTTTGATGTGATGGATAAAGATGGTAATGCTGTTTCAGAAACTACAACATTAAATGGCTGGTTATGGCAGTAAAACGGTAGTTGCCGGTGCCGGATTTTTTTTAAATAATGAAATGGATGATTTCAGTGCGAAGCCCGGTGTGCCCAATATGTATGGCGCTGTGGGCGCAGAAGCCAATGCCATCGCACCGCACAAAAGAATGCTCAGCAGCATGACACCAACGATTGTTTTAAAAAATAATAAACCATGGATTGTTGTTGGAACACCCGGTGGCACTACCATTCCTACCAGCGTTTATCAAACATTGATTGATATTATTGATTTTAAAATGACTCCTGACAGATGCAGTAAACAAGCCAAAATTTCATCATCAATGGCTGCCCGATGATACTATATGTTGAAAATACTTTTGATAAAAATGTTTCAGATGCATTAAAAAAAATGGGCTATACTATTTCGATAATGTTTGGCATATGGAAGAACAGAAGTGATTATGGAAAGCCTGACGGAATCATAACAGGCGTAGCCGACAACAGGGGAGATGATGCTGCCGCGGGATATTGATTGCACGTAACCAATTAATCCTTTGCGTAAATCTTTAACTTACCATTCATTTGGCTAACGCAGTGGTTTGTTTATTTTTGCCACACAATTTTTTCCCCTGAAAAAAGTCTATAAAATATTTCTCAAAATACTACTGGCATTTTTTGTGCTTATTTTAGTGTTATGGATTTTATTGCAGACAAGTTTTTTTCAAAATTATATTGTAAGCAGAGTTACCCATCGCCTTTCTAAAGACCTGAATACAACGGTTTCCATTAAGCATGTGGATTTTGAGCTTTTTGATAAAATGCTTTTGAAGGGAACGCTTGTGCTTGATCATAATCATGATACTTTGCTTTATGCCGGGGCTGTGAAAGTGAGCATAACAGACTGGTTCTTTTTTAAAGATAATATTGTGCTTAAATATGTCGGTCTTGATGATGCGGTTATCAATTTGAATCGCAAAGATTCTGTCTGGAACTACCAGTTTTTGATAGATTATTTTTCAGGTTCTTCCGGGAAAAAAGATACCGACTTCCAATTCTGTTCAGTTAAACCTGCAGCAAATAGAGTTGAATAATTTCAAGCTTTGGCAACAGGACAAATGGGAAGGCACCAACATATTGGTGTCTTTAAATAAGCCTTAAGCTTAATGCCGATACGTTTGATTTAAATAAGAACATTATTCAATTGAGTACACTTTCTGTTGATCATCCGCTTTTTTCGCAATATGACTATGACGGTTATAAGCCACAGGATACCACTTCATCTTCTGCGCCGGCTGCATTGGTGGCGGACACAGGCGCGCTGCAATGGAATACAGATGGATGGCGCATATCGGTGCATAAAATAGAAATCAATGACGGCGGGATGGCCATTGAAAAGCAAACTGACAGGCCGGTGTATAGCGACAGGTTCGATGACCAGCATGTAATTATCTCAGCCATAAATGGAAGTTTTACAAATTTTAATTTTATAAAAGATACCCTGACTGCACAGATACTGTTTTCAGGAAAAGAAAGAAGCGACCTCGTTATAAAAAAGTTATCAGCGGACTTTAAGTTTACACCGAAGCTGATGGAATTTAATAAGCTTGATCTTGTTACCAACAAAAGTCATTTGTCGGATTACTATGCCATGAGGTATAATAATTTTAATGATGACATGCAAGATTTTATACATGATGTAAAAGTTGAAGGCCGTTTTCAAAACAGTCAAGTGAATAGTGATGACCTTGCTTTTTTTGCTCCTGAAGTGAGTTCATGGAAAGAAGATTTTTTATTATCAGGGAATGTTAAGGGCTCTATTGATAATTTAGTTGCAAAAAAAATAATTATTAAAACCGGAACCAATAACTATTTCGACGGCGAAATAAGTTTGCGTGGCCTTCCTGATATTGACGAGACATTTATTGATGTGAGATCAAACGAATTCAGAACGAATTATAAAGAGTTAGTGAGACTGATACCGGATCTGAAGGACATTACCAATCCCAATCTCAGCGCTTTGGGAAATATTAATTTCATTGGCAGTTATACGGGTTTTATCCGTGACTTTGTAACCTTTGGCACATTAAAAACTGATATCGGAACATTGCAAACTGACCTTCAAATGAAAGTGCCCGCATCCGGAAAGCCTGTCTATAAAGGGAAAATATCAACTGATAATTTTCAACTGGGAAAATTTATAAACAACGGCCAGATAGACGATATTGCTTTTAATGGAAAAATAGATGGTAAGGGATTTAACGCAAAAGATGTTGACATCGGTATTGATGGCAATATCAGCCGCGTAGGTTTTAACGGTTATGCCTACACGAATATAATTGCTCATGGAAATTTTAAGAAAAAACTCTTTTCGGGTAGTGCGAGCATTGATGATCCCAACATTAAGATCGATACCTTAACCGGTTCCATAAACTTTAGCAGAACTGATCCGGAATTCAATTTAAACGCGAGCGTAGGACGTCTGAACCTCGGAAACCTTGGGTTCACCAATGACAGTATTTCGTTAACCGGAAATTTTAACCTCGATTTTACCGGTAATAATATTGATAATTTTTTAGGGTCTGCAAAAATATATAATGCTATTTTACTTGATAAGGAAAAACACTTGTCTTTCGATTCCATGGCCATAAAATCTTCGTTTGACAGCGGCAAAAAATATTTGACTTTGCAGACAAATGAACTGGAAATTGCATTGACTGGTAATTTTAAAATTCTTGAATTGCCTGATGCTTTCCAGTTATTTCTTAACAGGTATTATCCGGCTTATATTAACAAGCCCAAAGAAAAAATAGAAAACCAGGATTTTACCTTTTTGGTGAGGACAAAGAATATCAGCGATTATGTCGCTCTTATAAATAAAAATATAAGCGGCATGGACAATTCCGTTTTTCAGGGAAACATAAATGTTGCAGAGAACAGTTTAAACATACAGGGGGATATACCTCAATTTAATTTTAGAAATATCAGCTTTAATACCATTCATTTCACCGGCAAGGGAACTGCCGATACCCTCGCTTTTAACGGTGAAATTGATGACGTGGTGATCAATGACAGTCTGCATGCACCCGCAACAAAAATTATGATAATTGCCAACAATGATGTTTCAGATGTAACTATCAACACCTCGGCAAATAAAACATTGAATGCTGCAAATTTGTCGGCGAGGGTACAAACAAATTCAAATGGTTTCAAGCTGCTGTTTAATCCATCCTCTTTCACCATTAATGAAAAAAAATGGACCATTGAGGCCGGCGGAGAACTGGAGCTTAATAGAAATATGTTGATGGCAAACGACATAAAGTTTGACCAGGCGGGACAAGAAATTAATGTATCGACTGAACCTTCAGCAATAGGTTCGAGTAATGATGTTTTGATTGCTTTAAAAAACCTGGATATCGGCGATATCTCACCCTTGTTTATAAAAACGCCAAAAGTAAACGGATTAATGAGCGGCAATATTCGCATTAATGACCCATTTGGAAATCTTGCAGTAGAATTTGATACACAAACGGATCAGTTTCGTTTTGAAGATGATTCAATAGGAGTATTGTCTGCGAAAGGCGAATATCTTGCCGGTTCCGGAAACGTAAAGGTGCATCTGGTATCAGATAATAGCTTGTATAATTTTTTTGCAGACTTTGGTTATACGCCTGCTGATACGAGTGACAACCAGATTGACGGTTTGATTGCGTTGAATAATTCTGCTATCGATATTTTACAAAAATACCTGAGCAATATCTTCAGCAATATTTCAGGAAAAGCTACCGGCGAATTACGCCTTTCCGGCACCACTGCAAATACAAAGCTCACCGGTAAAGTAAATCTTGACAGCACCACAATGACCGTAAACTATACGCAATGCCGTTATATTTTGAACAATAATACGGTCCTTACTTTTAATCCGGATGAGATTGATCTTGGAACTATAAAAATCAGGGACACGCTTAACAATACTGCTACCGTAAGTGGGAAAATATACCATAATTTTTTTGACAATTTTTTCTTCAATGACCTGCATTTAAAAACAGATCCCAGGCCGAACGGACCCTCAAAATTTATTCTGCTCAATACAACCGCGAAGGACAATAATGAGTTTTATGGCAATCTCATTGGCGAGGCAGAAATGTCTTTAAATGGCTTTGTTTCGGATATGAAGATGAGTATAAGCGGGCAACCTACCGATAGCAGCCACATTTATTTACCTACAGGCGAAACGGCTGAAACGGGTTCTCTTGATTACATTGAATTTACAAAGTTTGGCCACGAAATGAAAGCAGATCTTACATCACATGAAAACTCAAATATTAAGGTGGATATGGCTATAACGGCTAACCCGTATGCGAAGATTGATGTGATACTGGATGAGACTACCGGCGATGTGATAAGAGCCCAGGGCAGCGGGAAGCTGAACATTACTGCGGGTACTACCGATCCGTTAACCATCAGAGGCAGGTACGATATAGAACAGGGACAATACACATTTAATTTCCAGACGTTTTTAAAAACACCTTTCAACCTGCAGCAGGGTTATATTGAATGGCAGGGCGATCCTTATCTTGCGAACCTGAACATTGATGCTATTTACAGGGCATCTAACGTGGATTTAAGCAATATACCCAGAACCGTACTTGCCACTACAAAGGGCGATGTTGATATTATTTTTAAACTTAGAGGAACTTTAAAAAATCCGGAACCTTCATTTGAATTTCAGTTTCCGTTTGATAACCCTTTAAAATCTGATCCTATAGCAATAGAATATTTAAAAACATTTCAAAATGATCAGAATGAATTAAACAGGCAGGTAACTTCCCTGCTTCTCTTTAATAGTTTTATGACCGCACAGCAGGGATTACTCAGCAGCAACAATACCGGCAATTTTGTAACAAGAACGGTGGGCCAGTTGCTTTCTGCAACACTTTCTTCTTCCCTGAATTCATGGTTGAAAAAATTATTTAATACAAATTCTGTAAACCTTTATACGAATATCAATACCGCAGATTTTAATTTTCAAAAGGGCGTTGTAACGCAGGAAATTCAAAACGTAGGAAACTTTGGAGTAAAAACTGCGTTCCTGAAAAATCGTTTACTCGTAAGCGTTGGAGGCGATGTGGATTACAGGCTGGCGCAGACTTCTGTTAATGCCAACTCTAACTTTCTTTTTACGCCGGATGTTTCCTTTGAATATTTGATATCTCCGGGTGGCAAATTGAGAGTAATCGGCTTTAACCACAGCGATGCAGATATCGGCGATATTTCGGGAGTGACGCGCCGCAACCGCACAGGTGTCCAGCTTTCTTACCGAAAAGAATTCGACACTTTCACCCAATTTTTTATCAATGAAAAAAGAAAGACCAGGAAGCCTGTTTCCGATACTACTTCGAAAAAATAAAGCAATAGAAGTTTTAAGGATGAAAAGGCAGCGGAATTCTGAGCCGTATAATAATCGTTAGCTGAATTTTTTTTTAAACGTGTTTACAATTAATTCAGTTGTTTGCGGCTAAGCAATTATAGTGCCCGTAAGCGAAAACATTCCTGGTGGGGCATTTTGATTATAGTTTTGTAGCTTTAGCCTTTATATTGCTATGACTGGCAAACCTCTGCAAGATAATTACCCAAGTAATGAACCACTTTCCTTATGGCAGTGTGGAAATAAAAAAGCATTTGGCCAATTATATGATAAATATTCACCGGCTCTTTTTGGAGTAATTAATGAAATCGTAGGCAATACTAAAAATGCCGAAATAATTTTACAGAAAACCTTTAGAGAGATTTGGAATAAAAGAATGTCAATCGATTGCTGTAATCAGCGACCTTTCTTCTTTATGTTTAAAATTGCCCGGGCTTTGGCTATCGCTAGTATCAGGGGGAAAAGCGCAAGGCCGGATGTTATAAACCGTTATGCAAATAGTCTCGTATGTAACCCGGATTCCATAAACGTAAACGAAATTCAGAATATGGCTTTTAAAATAATTTACTACACGGGCTGTACATTCGACGAAGCTGGAGACAGATTAAACATAGCAGGAGATGTATTAAAGATCCTGATGGTAACTACTATTGAACAGTTAAAAGAACAAGCGTAACATGACCAACATTGCAGAATATATTCAGTCAGGAATTTTAGAATCTTATGTATTTGGCAACACAAATGCTCAGGAAACAGCGGAGGTAGAAGAAATGGCGCTCAAATTTGAAGAGGTAAGAAGAAAGATAGATGAGATCAGTATGACATTAGAAAAATATGCTTTTGACACAGCCGTGAAACCTGCTGAAACCGTAAAGGTTTTTTTAATGGCAACGATCGATTATTCCGAAAGGTTAAAAAACGGCGAAGTTCCCACGGCTCCGCCGCTTTTGCATGAAGGATCCAAAATATCCGACTATTCACCATGGCTCGACCGCGATGATATGGTTTTGCCGAAAGACTTCCAGTCGCTTTATGCGAAGATCATCGGCTATACGCCGGAAGTTACAACAGCTATTGTTTGGATAAAAGAAACAGCTCCACAGGAACTCCATGATGATGAATATGAAAAATTTATCGTAGTTGAAGGAACTTGTTTGATCACTATCGAAGAAAGTACGCATGAGCTTCAGCGTGGAGATTTCTTAAGCATTCCCCTTTATAAAAATCACTCGGTGAAAGTAACTTCCGATATTCCCTGTAAAGTAATACTGCAAAGAATTGCAGCGTGATGATAAAATATTTATTTTTTTACGGTCATTAGTATTCTATATCAAACGAACATATTTTCATTAGCAACATCAGGAAAGCGCTTTTTTTACAATTGCTAAGCAGCCAGGTTTGGCGTTAGAGTATCTGTATAATCTGGCCTGTGAGTTTCCAGGAGTCATTTATTTTTTCTAACATGCGAACTTCGTAAGTCTTACTAACGTGGCCGCTTACATCAATGGATGTTTCGTTGTGAGTTACCAAAGCACTGTTCCCGTGAATGCTCATCATATAGTTCGTATTTTTTGATGTGCCACCTTTGCCCATTGTGCCCGGCGCCGGATGTATAATTTTGTCTGCAGGGAATGAGAAGGTTTTCCCACCTGCAGTTATTATTATCACACTGCTGTAAGGTTCTATTTGCCAACAGGCTGCGTGAGCCGTGGAATCGCCGGAGCGCCATGTTGCTGATTCATTTTCGAGTACCCGAACGATAGCTGACGAGTCATTAGTTTGGCTGAAACTATGTTGTGAAAAAACTATTATCAATAGAAATGTAAGGATGTTTTTCATGAAATCTTTATTTGATAAATTAAAGGTAATGTATAAATCTTATGGGACTTACGTTGGCAAATGAACCGTTAGCTTACAACGCAATTCTTTTACAGTAATTCCTTTCATGTGGCACAAATTGTCGATCTTCTTCAGATCGCATATTCACTGGTTTATATTTCACGGCTAAACCTGAAATTATTTTTTCATAACGGGATGACGTTTTACCACATTTAAATTGTGTCAGCAAACTTTTCTGATCTTCATTTAAAAAACTGAACACGATATTTGCACTGCAATGAAAGCAGGCAGCGTTTATTTAAGGAGAATAAGATGGTCAGTGAATGTATTCTTTTTTTTCTATGGATTTTTATTTGCAACGTGGGCGTCGCGTATCCCGGCTATTCAGCAGCAGTTAAATCTTTCGGATGCAAAACTTGGGCTGGTATTGCTGGGAATGCCTGTGGGCTCTTTTATCGCATTGCCATTTTCAGGACTTTTTACTTCCAAATATGGAAGCAAAGTAGTCGTAACTATTTCTTCATTTATCTATTGCCTGTTGCTGTTATTAATAGGTTTTACGCATAATATATTGGGTCTTTCCTTTCTTCTTTTTCTTTTTGGTGCGTCAGGAAATGTTTTTAATATTTCTATAAATACCCAGGCTATTTCGCTGGAAAAAATGTATGGCCGCAGTATCATTTCATCGTTTCACGGCATGTGGAGCGTGGCAGGACTCGGCGCTGCATTTGCGGGAACTATTTGTATAGCGCATGGATTAGCTGTAAGCAGGCATTTTTTAATTACGGCATTCTTAGCAGCAGTTGTGTTTATTGCAGCTACTTTCTTCCTGCTAAAAGATACACCTTCAGCAAGGCCTGCAGTCCGCTTCTTCACGAAGCCAGACCGGGCTATCATCTCTTTAGGCATCATTGCATTTTGCTCGCTCATCTGCCAGGGAGCCATGTTTGACTGGAGTGGTATTTATTTCAAAAAGATCATTTCAGCTAACAGGGCCTTTACCGGTTTTGGCTATACTGCGTTTATGATTTCCATGGCTTCCGTTAGGTTCATCACCGATTGGCTTCATAATAAGTTTGGTTTTTATAAAATCATGTTTGCGTCGGGCTTTTTTATTATGAGCGGCCTGGTATTAGCCGTGTCCCTTCCCTATCTGGTCACGGCAACGCTGGGCATGTTTTTAGTAGGAGTTGGCGTATCTCCTGCTGTGCCACTGGTTTTTAGTGCAGCCGGCAGATCCGGCACCATGGCTGCGCCCGTTGCTATTGCTGCTGTTTCTTCCATTGGAATGATCGGCTTGCTGATCGGGCCACCCGTGGTAGGATTTATATCAGGTCTGTTAAGTCTGAAGATTTCATTTTTAATTCTTTCCGTCTTCGGACTCTGCATTATTATTGTTTCGATACCCGGAATAAGAAAGTCAAAACAAGTTCTTGTAGCAGATAAATAATAATGCATTTGTGAAAAGTATCCTGAGCCAGTTACCGGTGGTTGTACATTGTTAGATGTAAACAGTTAACAGGTGTTACTTTACTTTTTGACATTAAAATAAATTAAATCTTCCAACAAAAAGAAAAAGATCCGGCGTTTTTTTACCGCCGGATCTTAAATGATTTAAGGATTATTAATACTGGTTTATAATTTTGATATTCCTGCGATTTCGGCCACCGTGTTCGGTTTGGTGATGTTAAACACCCCGGTATTATTCGTTCCTGATGGTGTTACTTCAACACGTACCATAAAGCCCGGAGTATTTATTTCATCCTTATCCATATTCAATTTGATTGTGCGGGAAAGTTCTACACCTTCCACAATTTCACAATACAAAATATGGTAGTTCTTATCTTTAACGATAATAAAATACTGACCAGCGGTGCTGTTATTCAGGTTGAGCTGTATAACAGGAAGGTTGTCGATTTCACTGATGAATTTTACTTCAACAGGATTGTCAATTTTAGTGCCGGCAAATGTAACATTCTTTACCCCCATTGTAAAAAAGGTAAATAAACCCATTGCGATCATTTTTGCTGACGTGATTGTTTGTTTCATATGTTCTGTTTTAATTGTACGAATCGCTCTTGTTCTTCTTTAAACGAGCGGGGCGCAAGTTAGACCGGTATCAATTCCCCGCCAATACAATCTGCAACCGTTATATGCATGGCAAAGGTCATAAGGAATTGCTAAAACGCTTTACAGTAAAGAATTTTAAAGAAAATTTGACGGGATGCCTAAAGGGATATTTTTATTGCTTCATAAGTGATATTTGAGCTAAAATTTTAAGGTAAGAGTATAAATATGTCATATTGCAAAGAAACAAGAACTTAATTTTTTAAGAATATCTCAGGCCCGGATAAACTTTTTTTGCCTGCCCTGCTATTGGTATAATATAACTGTCACCCGTGTACGCATTTTCTTAATGCTCATTTTTAATGACAGTCATAGGCTCCAAATCAGGTCTAAAAAGACCAGTCGTTCAAAATATTTAATATTAGTTTTTAGAAACGCTTACAGATGTATGGTAGATTTTTACATCTGCTTTAATAAAATCATGGTTTGATACATGATATATCTCAAGCAACTGTTGCGGGCCAGATCAATATATATTTACTTCAAATTGTACAGTTCGCAATTCACCCTCTAATTGTCTTAAAACATCCCTTCTTAGTTATAACAAAGCATGTACATTTGATCTAATCAAAAGATAGAAATATGAAAGCTGTAAACATCACCTTGACTTTTAATGGCGACGCGGAAGCCGCCTTTACTTTTTACAAATCTGTATTTGGAGGGGAATTCATTCATGTGCAGCGCCTTGCAGAAATGCCATCGCCACAACCGCTGCCTGCCGAAGACAAGGAAAAGATATTACACATTGCATTGCCTATCGGCTCTGCGGTTCTTTCCGGCATGGACGTGCCATCCGGCAGACCACAATCTGTCCAGGGTACTAATTTTATGGTGTCGTTAGATACGAGCAGCGAAGAAGAAACCAAAAAGATATTTGAAGGGCTCTCTGACGGTGGCATGGTGATGATACCTCTCGCAAACCAGTTTTGGGGTGCCTACTTCGGCATGTTCAAAGATAAATTTGGTATTCAGTGGATGGTTAGCTATGTGAAATAGTTTTTTTGTAACTATTTCTTGATAAATATTATGCTCCCGATTTTTAGACTAACGTAAATTATGTTTGTAACAGGCCATTAATATTTGGGAAAAACACGCAAATATATTATACGCATTTTTTTAAAAGCCGTTGCTATCGTGCCGGTATTTGAGCATATCATTAAGTTTTATGCTAAATTCTTTGTTATATAACATTACAATCCTATCAGCTTTTTGGGCGGGTATGTTTTTTATAAAGGATTTTGCCAAAAAGTTTGCGGGCATCACAATATTATTTTCAGTTATCCTATCACTTTGTTTAATATTCCAGGTAGTGTTTCCGGGCATTCTTTTAAAATTTCAAAGAAATACCACGTTGATACGTGAAGGCGAATGGTGGAGAATATTTACCGCCTTATTTTTTCAGGACGGGCTGATTTTTGGAGGAATTACGAACATTATTTTCCTGCTTATGATCGGAACCGTTTCCGAACAGATTGTATCACGGGGCGCATGGATAGCCGTGTATTTATTAACTGGTTTCTTTGCGGAATTAGTTGCCTTATACTGGCAACCGGTAGGCGCGGGCAATTCTGTTGCTTATTTTGGTCTGGCATCAACAATTGTTCTAAACATTATTTTGCAAAAAAAACCTGGTTTAGAAATATACGTTGCTATTATAAGTGCTGTATCAGCAATGCTTTTATTGATAAGAACTGACATACACGGCGCGGCATTTTTTATTGGTTTGATAATTTCTACTTTTATTTTTGTGTTGCGCAAAAGAATATCGAAGAAAGCCTTGCATTGATCTTTATATTGCAATAAATCTGAATAGTCTTTCCTGACTTCGACATCGGTTACTCGTGTACGTTAGAAGCCTTTGAAATAATTTAATCTAGAAAGTAAAACTGCAGCTGTTTGTTGATAACAGCGAAGATTAGCTATTGGAAAATCAAAGCCTTTTACAAAAGAACGTTAAAAAACTAATTTGGCTTAAAATACAGACATAGATGAACACAAAGTATTTAATGATTGCAAGTTCTATTGTTTTGGGACTTGCCGGACTATCCGCTACATTTTTACCTAAAGAAATTTTAAATTATGTTGGATTAAATTCAACTGTTTTACCAACATTAATAATTCAAGTTACAGGCGCATTATATCTCGGCTTTGCGTTAATGAATTGGATGGCGAAAACAGTTTTAATTGGAGGAATTTATTCAAAGCCGCTTTGCATTGGAAATTTTTTACACTTTACAACTGCGGCACTCGCTCTCATTAAGGCAGCATTTCACCATCCGGAGATAAACGCTATTTTAATTGCCGCAATAGCTTATTCAATCTTCGCTCTTTTATTTGGATATGTTCTATTTACAAGCCTAACAATAAATAAATGACAATCGCAATAAAAATAAATGTGTATCATTTTTATATGAATTAATTGCCACCATCATAATTTCGCGCAAAGAATTTCCATCTTGTTTTTTGAACAATTGAAATTCGGGGAAATTATTTCTATTCGCTTTTGCCTGTCGGAAAAGCATATTTTTATTTATGTCCGGTTCCTAAAAAATTATTGAGATTTGCACCTTAATCATTCAATTTTAAAAACCTATGCCCGAGTTACCTGACGTTGAAGTATTTGCTTCTAACATAAATAAAATCTTTTCCGGTAAAAAGCTTGTAAAAATTAAGGTAATTAACGGCAACAAATTAAAGGACACCGCCAAAGAATTGTCAACAAAGCTCGATGGTAAAACACTCAAGAAAATTTATCGCTCGGGTAAAGAAATGCGTTTTGAATTTAGCGGTGATGTATTGCTCGGATTACACCTGATGCTCACGGGAGACCTTTTTGTTTTTGAGAAAAACAATGAGCATAAATTTACGATCGTTGAAATGCATTTCAATAACGGTCAGGGTCTCGCGCTTACTGACCGCATGCGGAACGCAAATATTAAGCTAACACCCGTCGATAAAAAAGGCGTAGACGCAGTTTCAGTTCAGCTTAATTTTAAATATCTAAAACAAGCTTTTCAAAAGAAAACAAATATTAAAAATATCTTGCTAGACCAGGATATTATCAGGGGGATCGGTAATAGCTATTCCGATGAGATACTCTGGCAAACAAAGATTTCACCTTATTCAGTAGCAGAAGCGATTCCCGATGACAAGATACGTGAACTTGCCTTTACCATTAAGAAAGTATTAAAAGATGAAATAAAAAGAATTGATAAAACCCATCCGGGAATCACGTGGGGCGAAGTGAAAGAGTTTTTGCAGATACATACAAGAGCCCATGATAAAAGCCCGACCGGCGCGCCAATTATTATAGATAAAAAGGGCGCCAGGAAAACATACTATACCAAAGAACAGAAATTGTATAAATAAATATGGAAAGCATCAATCGTTTTATGAAACAAACAAAAACTGAAAACAATGAAGCATAAGGCGAAATCTGTGAGAACTTTTATCGGGGCAAAAAATTTTGAAGAATCAAGAAATTTTTATAAAGATTTGGGATTTGAGGAATCCGTCATTTCAAAGAATATGTCTTACTTCAAAATTTTTGAAAATTTAGGTTTCTACTTACAAGACTATTATGCAGCAGATTGGGTTAATAATTCAATGTTATTTCTTGAAGTAGATAACGTTGAACGATATTGGACTGACCTGCAAACTCTTGGACTTCATAATAAGTATAAAGCCGTTAAGCTTACACCTATCAAAAACCTTGATTGGGGAAGAGAATGTTTCCTGCACGACCCTTCGGGAATATTATGGCATTTCGGAGAATTCAATAAGTAGCGATATGCAACATTTAGAATAATAGATAAAAGCTTATCATATACAGCCTTGCCTTCGCTGTATTTATGTTCGATCTTTCCAGGAAATTTTTCATTATACCGGAGATTAACTATAAACTTCGTTTCTTCACCGGCTGTTTTTTGTATTTTTGTTATTGATTTATAATTATACTTAAAATCAGTTCGTTATGTCAAAAAGAAATTACCTCTGCCGTCTTTTAATCTTTGGGTTTCTGGTCTTCACTACGACACATAGTTTTGCCCAGTCGACAGCATTATCAAAGGGTTCAACCGCGCCAATGTTCACTGCCAAAGCCAGCCTTTCGGGAAATGAGTTTGAATTTTCATTAAAGAAAGCTCTGGCCAGCGGACCAGTGGTATTATATTTCTATCCTGCTGCTTACACCGGTGGCTGTGATTTGGAAGCACATACTTTTGCCGAATTTAAGGATAAATTTACGACAGCAGGCGCCACCATTATCGGTGTGTCAGCCGATGATATTCAGCGGTTGAAATCGTTCTCATCCAGCCCGGATTATTGTGCGGGGAAATTCGCTGCGGCTTCAGATCCCGAAGGTAAAATTGCGGAAAGTTATGGCCTGAAGTTGATGCCTCCACAAGCTGGCGTTAAAGATGTACGCGGCGACCAGGTTACGCATGGCTTCATACCACGGACTACATTCGTTATTAATAAAGATCACAAAATTGTAGCTGTCTTTTCATCGGCGACCGATCACATAGCGCCTGATGAGCATGTAAAAAAGTCGCTGGAAATTGTAAAGGCAATGTAGTTTAAGAAATTGTTTCTTGTCCGCCACCCAGGACGCGGGTAATTTTAAAAAAAAACATTTTCGTTTATGCCAGTCCGTTATTTTGTTGCTTTGATATAAAAGTGACTTAACGGATGATAGCCAACAACGATATTTTTCAAGAAAAATTTTGATGGGAGAGGACTTTCTGATATATGAGTTAGCGGTTATTGTAACAGACAGTACAACCAAAACTAATAGTCCAATAAACTCATCTATCTGGTATTGAATTCGAAAGGCAGCACAATACAAAGATTTAAATTTTAAGTTAAATGAATTATTCATTTGAAAAAATATATTTTGAATTAGGCTATATATTTATTGTTTATCAATAAATATTTATTACTTTGCGGCATAATTTAAACTTTTAAAAATTATGTCAAAAAGAAACAACTTTGTATTTAGAGGCTTACATATTGTTGCGTGGGTCATCTTCGTTGGTTTGTGCATAGAAGCGGGGGGTTTGATAGTCAATTTTATATTTAATATTTACAAGCCTGAATTTGTAAAAAACCTTTATCAAAAGCTGGACTTAAGTGAAATATATGATCGCAGCAAATTGACTTTCTTCGGAATGTATAGTTTTATCCTGGTCGTTGCACTTTTGAAAGCATACTTATTTTACATAGTTGTCATGCTTATGCACAAAATAGATTTATCAAAGCCATTCAACAGCTTTGTTTCCGAACAGATAATAAAAATAACTTACTGCACTTTTTTCATAGGAATATTAAGTTACATAGGCCGGGAAATAGCCAAAAATTTACAACTCCGGGGTTATGCTATTGACAACCTTAACCAGCTTTGGGCAGACAGTCAGGCATTTATCTTAATGGCCGCTGTAATCTATGTTATTGCGACTATTTTTAAAAAGGGAGTTGAAATTCAAAACGAAAACGATTTAACTGTTTAGCTATGCCAATCATTGTAAACTTAGATGTGATGATGGCAAAACGTAAAATTTCTCTGAATGAGCTTTCTGAAAGAGTTGATTTGACATTATCTAACCTCTCTATTTTAAAGACCGGGAAGGCAAGAGCAATCCGCTTTAGCACCTTAGATGCAATTTGCAAAGCCTTAGACTGCCAGCCAGGAGATATTTTGGAATACGTCAGGGACGAAAAAAGAAAACCGACTCGCTAACTAATAAACCTTCCTCAGATACGAAGTGCCTCCGATGAAGCCCCATGTTGTACGGAACTGGTGCCTGATCTCGTATCTGCTATCACACCAAAGGCTGCCGTTATTGAGTAGTAAAAAAAAGATCAGGAATTTGGTAGTTAATTCTCCTTGTCCGAGACCAAGCTGCGCGAGACCTAACTCTTTGCCTTTGGCTTTATTTTAATAGCAGATTTACTTTTGGCTTTATCAACCTTTACATTTTTTTTCTTAACATCGTTACTAGTTTGTGGCTCCTGGAGAGCTGCGGTATTACGCGGACCTAATATCTTTCCTTTGTTCATATATATTATTAAATGATTACTTTTTGAATTGTTATATGTTTCTGTTGAATACATTAAAAAAAACACATAATGCTTTTTGTTGTCGATGGCTAAGCTACCATTTTTTACACAATATATTGGAAATTCATGCGTCGTGGCTGCCGGTCATGAGATGCGGTGCAATTAATTATTTAACACTACTGCACACTGCGAAATGCGCATTACTTTATATTTAAGATCACTAACGTTGACGGTTAATCGCAAGACAAATTGATATTTATATTTTTCATCAAAAACATTTCGCAATTTTGCTTATGCAGCGATACTTCCTTTTAAATAAGCCGCGGAACATGGTTTCGCAGTTTGTCAGCACAGACAAAGTAGAATTATTAGGAAGCCTGGATTTTCAATTTCCACCCGGGACACACGCCCTTGGCAGGCTGGATAAAGATTCGGAAGGCTTGCTTTTGTTAACTACAGACAAGCGGGCGACCAGGCTATTATTCTCTGATGGGTTGCCTCATTACCGCACCTATCTTGTTATGGTTCAAAATGAAGTTACTCTTCCGACGTTTGCTCAATTACAATCCGGCGTTGAGATTAAAATAAAAAATGCTGAATATTATTTTGCAAAACCTGTAGCTGTGGAGCGTGTAAGCAATCCCGCGGCATATTATCCGCATGCAATAGATAACAGGGAAGCGTATCCGCATACATGGCTCCTTGTTACTTTAAACGAAGGTAAGTTTCGCCAAATACGCAAAATGGTTTTAAAAGTGCGGCATCGCTGCCTTCGCCTGATCCGATTGTCGATCAGCGATATTCACCTTGGAAATTTAAAACCAGGAGAAGTAAAGGAAGTACGGGGGAAGGAGTTTTATGAATTATTGGGTATCGGAATTCCCTGAAATAAAAAAATACGCGAACCAGCTAGTACATTCAATTTTTTACGGTCATTTTCCTGGGCACAATCGAACTCCATTCGTGTGCGAAGCTGAAGGAGGCAATAATTCATCCTTGTTATAAAATTTTAAGATATTCAGTATGATAGCGCATGTAAGCCAATCATTTCGCATTATATGTTTGAAGAGTAACTCTTATAGCTTTACAAGTTTTCTTTTAAATGTGATTATTTTAAATTTTATATCATCATAAATCAATCCTGCAATCAAAACTACGGCGCCAAGCAATAAAGTGGACATTTTGTATTTTGAATAAAGAATTCCGCCAAGTATTCCTCCGATAAAGAAGAAACTGATTATTGAACTGCGCAACCTAATTGACGAAATTAATTTCTTTCTGTACTCTGGTGCTTTATAAAAAAACAACTGCGAGAGTTCTATCCCTAAATCGGTAAATAAACCGGTTAAGTGGGTCGTTCTCACGATGGCATTTGATATCATTGTTACCAGTGAATTTTGTAACCCCATTGCAAACAGTAAGCTAAAAGCAATTGCATTCGGATTTGTTTTAACTATTTTATGCCCTGCCAAAGCTAAGATCATTAAAATAATACTTTCTAAAATCACCGGTATAACATAAATATGCCGTTCACTACGTCTTGAAATTATTTCAACGATAAAGTTAGATGTGAATGAGCCCAGCAGAAAAAAAATTATATATAAAAAATATATGAAAGCCTGTAGAAAATCTAATTTAAGAAACTCATCTGCAAGAAATGCAAAGTGCCCGGTAACATTTGTTGTCAGTTTTTGAACAGCCAGAAACCCAACCACATTAACCGAGCCTGCAACGAAAGACAATAACGATGCGACTTTTAAATTATGTTTTAATGTTCTGGTTTTGCCGTAATGCCTAAACATTTAATAATTGTATTCTTTATCCGGGACGCTTAAAATAGCCATTGACAACTCTCGCAATTGCGCAAATTAAAGCTAATTTTTATGTAAACACGCCGTATTCCATTGTGCATTTTACTGGAACTCGGAATTACTTAATGCACCACCTGAACTGGCCGCCCTTTATAATTTTTATATAGCAACCTTAACATAGATGGCAAAACAATAAGAAGCAGAGGCAATGCCACGATAAATCCTCCTATAACGGCAATGGCTAAAGGCTGATGCAATTGAGCGCCGGCGCCTATTCCCAGAGCAAGGGGCATTAAAGCGATGATGGCTCCTATTGCTGTCATCAATTTGGGACGCAACCTCGTAGAAATGGCATATACGATAGCTTCATCAACATTTTGATCGTGCAATGTTTCCCGGAACTGCAAAAAAGTAAAGATGGAATTTTCACCGATGATACCCACAATCATGATAAGCCCGGTGTAACTTCCAACATTCAGAGGAGTGCCCGTAATAAATAAAGCGAGATAACTGCCGGCAATGCCAAGCACTGCAATGATAAGGATGATAATGGCAGCTTTTATTTCTTTGAATAAAAATAGTATGACAGCAAATACCAATATGCTGGAAGCAATTAATATAGTCAGCAGTTCCGAGAAAGATTTTTGCTGCTCTGCATAGTCGCCACCATACGCTATCGAATAGCCCCGGGGAAGACTGATTTTTTTGCTGACCTCATTTTTGATATCCTTCATCGTGCTTCCCAAATCGCGGTTTTCAAGCCGTGCCGAAACAACGCCCATAGATTGCAAATTTTCCCGGTCAATTTCGGGGTTACCTTCATCAAGCTTAATGGTTGCCAGTTCACTGATAGATTTTAACCTGCCATCAGGCAAAAAGATCTTCATTTGTTTTAATTCGTCCAGGCTCTTGTTTTTGCTTCCTGGATAAATGATCCTGACCGGTGCTACGCGGTTGTTTTCAAAAACTTCTCCCGCCAGATTTCCTTCAAGGTTTGTCTGCACCTGGTATTGAAGATTTGCCGGAGTAATGCCGTATTGCGCAATTTTTGTATAGTCGGGCTCAACAGTTAACGACGGGCCGGGCATTACAATGCCGTCAAATACATCTGCCGTTCCTTTTACATTTTGAAGCACATCGCTTACCTGTTTTGCATAGTCATGAAGCCTTGGAACGTTATCACCAAAAATTTTTATTTCTATCGGTTGCACTGAAGTCATGAGATCTCCGAGCATATCAGCTATTACCTGTCCAAAATCAACACGTAATTCCGGCTGGGATGCTTCAATTTTTTCACGTATTTCTTCAATAACCTGGTCGGTGGTTTTGTTCCTGTTTTTTTTGAGTTGAATAAGATAGTCTCCCGTGTTGGGCTCCGTGATGAAGAATCCCATTTGTGTGCCTGTCCTGCGGGAGTAGGCGTTCACTTCGGGTACGCCAATTATTATTTTATCTACTGCCTGCAATTCGCGATCGGTTTCTTCCAGCGACGTGCCGGGTATGGATGAATAATCGAGCACGATGCTTCCTTCATCCATCTGTGGGAGAAAACCAGTTTGAAGTTTTGGGACGATCAATGCAATAGCAACAATCAATCCCGCAATAAAGATGAAACTTATCCATGGCCTAAGGATAAACCATTTTACCCAGCCTTGTCTCTTTACTTCTTCGTGTTCTTGCTTTTTTGTTGCAGACTTTTTTGTTTTCTTTGAAAATATAAGGTAGACGACCGGCAGGCATATCCATGTTACAAAGAAGGAACAAATCAGTGTGATGATCATCGTGTTGGTAAGCACATTAAAATAAGCGCCGGCCACGCCGCTCATTAATATAAAAGGTAAAAAGATCACTATAGTGCTCAATGAAGATCCTACCATCGCAGGAAACAAATACCGAATGGCATTCTGCACAATATTTTTGTAACCGGCCGCCGGGTTTTCTTCGTGCGTTCGGTGGATCTGTTCTACCACCACAATCGCATCGTCTATAATTAAACCAATGGATGCAGCCAATGCACCTAGCGTCATTATATTCAGCGTGTAACCGATGGCGTATAATACGATCAACGTAAAGCCAAGTGTTACCGGGATAACGATTAAAATAGTCGCGCTCGCTTTGAATGAACGAAGAAAAATAACAGCAACAATGATGGCGAGCGCCAGCCCTATCCACAAGCTATCTGTTACGCTTTTTACAACAGTATTTACAAAATCACCCTGGATGTAATAGGGCGTGATGGTAACATTTTTAGGAATAACTTTTTTCAGCTCTTCAATTTTAGCTTTCATCTGGTTGGATACATCTACCAGGTTGCTGTTAGGCTGTTTCACCACGCCAATCAATACGCCTTCTTTGCCGTTAGCATTTATCTTAACGTATTCTACTGCTTCATTCACCTCTATATCTGCTATGTCTTTTAGAAGCACAATACGTTTGCCATTATTTCTCACAACGATATTTTGCAAATCATTTAAAGAAAGCACCGAAGCATCCGTAAGGGTAAGATAGAGGTAGCGATAATCAGAAAGGTATCCGTTGGCTTTAATGAAATTTGTTTGACTCAGTGCAGCACTTACTGAATCAGGCGTCACGGAAAGTGTACTCATTTTTTGCAGATCCAGCTTCACCCAATATTCTTTTGACTTGCCTCCGCTGATAGCGATATCGGAAACGCCAGGCACCTGGCTCAGGAAAGGCTTAATCGTATACACCGCTAATTGTTTTAATTCAATCGGCGAAAGTTCACTACTTTCCAGGGAGTAGCCCATCACCGGCAGGATAGAGGGGTTCATCTTTTCTACCGTAATGTTTACGTTTGCAGGCAGGGTGTTTCTTATTTCTGCAATTCGCGATTCTAATCTTTGCTGGCTGAGATCTACGCTTACATTCCAATCCAGGAATGCCGAGATCTCGCAACTTCCCCTGCTGGTTGTGCTTCGTACATCAACCAGGTCAGGTATTTTTTTTATAGCCAGTTCAAGTGGTCGGGTTACCGTTACCATCATCCTGTCAACCGGCTGCAGGCCTGCGTCTGCAATAATTTTTATTTTTGGAAAAGTTATTTCAGGGAATAAAGATGTTTGCAATTTAGAGTAAGCAAATAGACCACCCATTATTATAATAGCGATGACTACGGTAAGCGGACTTTTGTAGGTAGTAAAGAAGGTGCCTTCTGCCGCCCGAAGTGAGTTCCTGTGAGCTCTCTATATTTTGATCTTCACTGTTCATTCCTGATTTTTTATAAGGTCGATATTTGCAAACTTTTTAATTCTTCCTTTGTCCCACTGGACTTATTTTGGCGAGGCCGGGGTCGGGGAGATTGTCACGCCAGAGGTATCTGCTAAACCATAATTCCCGGTCAATAATATTTTATCGTGTGGCGAAAATTGTGGCGAATCAATTTCAATTTTATCCCCCGATGTCAGCCCTGTTTTCACCGGTATTTTGATTGCGGTGCTGTCATTAATCATTTTCATTACCCAAAACTGAGTTTGTGTTTCATCAGACAATATGGATGATTTAGGCAAGGTTGGCGTTGCCGTTTTTAATACTTTCATAATTCTCACTTTGGCTATTAAATTTTGTGGTATAGCATGCGGAGTAGTTACTTTTATTGCAAAAGATTGTGTTTGAGAAACAGAATCAATTAATGGCATTGCAGAGCTAACGGTTCCGGTCAGACGCTCTTTATCCGGCAATATTATTTCTACTTTTTTACCAATCGCTACATAAGGCTTGTCTTCATAAGGTACATTCATCACAAATACAAAGCTTCTGGAATCTGTGATAATGGCAAGCTGCTCGCCATCCTGCACGTAATCGCCTGGCTGGTGGTTGAGTTCGGCTATATATCCATGCGTATTGGCGTTAATTATATTTGTGCCGGAAAATTTGAAATCAGGATTTAGTTTATTTACAGAGTTTCCTATTGCCTCGGCTTCTTTGGTTTTTAAGATAAACAAGCGTTGGCCATTGTTTACAAAGTCATTTACTTTTATATAAACATTTTTTACATAACCGTTCAGGTTTGATTTTACATAGCTTTTCTGCAAAAATGAAGAAGTGGCATTCAAATCTATGTAATCTTCAATGGAATCGTAGCTAACTGAAGTAACGGTAACGGGTGTCCGGATTTCTGGGGGTATTTCGTCATCATTATCGGAACTACCGTTATGGCAACTTGTTGTTATCAATGAAAATAATAGCACCAGGAAAAGTTCTGGAAGTTTGCCTGATAGTTGGGTATGCTTCATTTCAAATTATTATTGCTGTTAATATCGCCGGTATTCCAGTAGTTCAATTGGTTTAAAATTTGAAAACGGGAAATAATATTCTGTACCACAAGGTTTCTTGATATAATGTAATTATTGAGCGCCAGTACATAGTCAGTAATTTTTATATCTCCTGTTTGCAATAATTTGCCATCAACATTAATCAAGGTTTTCAAATAATCTATTTGTTTGTTTATCGGTCCAACAAGTTCTTCTATAGATGTGAGTTGCTGTTGCAATTGCAGCACCTGTTGCTGCAACTGTTTATTGAAATATTCCTGTTGCCGTTGCCGTGTGCGTTCTTCAATATTTATTTTAGTGTATTGCAAAAGTTTTTGATGGCCGTCATAAATGGGGATGGAAAGATTAATGCCTACGTTGGTACCGAAATTTTTATAAGGCATTATGGTTAGTGATGACTGATATCCTGCATCCGCAAACAGCGTTACTTTCGGGCGGTACCCGACATTGATTATCGATTTTTGATTCAGCAGGCGAAGGCTGTCAATCTTATATTTCAAAAGAAATGCAGAGCTGTTATAGATGAGATTTTTTACTACCTGTATGTTGGGCTCCGCAAGCCTTATTGTGTTCGTATCTACAATTCCGGAGAGGAAATTTAAATTGGCAAAATCATTTTTATACTGAACTGATAATTGATTCCGTGTTAATTGCTGTTGCTGCAGCGTAACCAAAAACGATAAGTAATCAGCCTGCTTGTAAACATTGTTTTGAGTAAGTTTTTTCAGGATAGAATCTTCATTGCCAAGTAAAGCAATTACTTCATCATTAAAATCAAGTTGCAGTTGATCGCCATAAGTTGTAATGTATTGCGATATGATTGATTTTTTTATATCCTGGTTGGTGATTGCAGAAGATACGTGCAGCGAATCCCTTTGCAACCGAAGGTTTTCAAACTGAAGGCTTAAATTCTTCTTATTGTAAATTTGTTTGTTAACTGCCACCAGTGCGGCTACCTGCTGGCCGTTAGTGATTGCCCCATCGTACCCCCAGCCGTTAATAACCGGAGCATAATAAGAGTTGCTATTTCCCGATATTTGGAAGCGGTTGCCGGCCACAATCAGCTCACTATCTATCCGGTTTGATGCGATAAGGTTTCTGTATTCATATAGTTGCGGGCTGTTGTTAAGCGATGCGTCAATATAAAAAGAAAGGTCCTTTACCTGGCTGAATAAGTAACATGGCGCAGCTAATATAAAAATAAGTAGTAATCTTTTTTTACTCATTTCAATTAAACTTATAAAGCAACCCTGGTTCAAAATGCCCGGAGTAATAATTCAGATTAAAGGTTACAGTATTTTTCTTTTGACCTGGTGCTTTCAATTTCGAGTACCGGTGATAGTTATTAACGACTTCTTTACCACTCAGAAATCCTAAGGCAGCGCCTACCAGAACGTCGGTGCTCCAATGCGCATTTTGCGTTATCCTGCTAAGGCCAATCATAGTGGCAGCGCTGTAGGCAATGATGGGTACAATAGGGTTGTCTTTATACTCCAAAGCGAATACTGTAGCTGCCGCAAAGGCAACAGTCGTATGTCCTGAAGGAAATGAACTATATACTTTTTTTCCTCCAGAGCTCCTTGCAGTTTTGGAGAAGGGCCCTAAAAATTCAGGTTCTGCTTCTGTGCCGGGAGGATAAACTGAAGGCCTTGTTCTGCCCGATAAAAATTTTGTAATACTTTCCACCGCACCTCCCGTCAGGTATGCCTGAGTTGCAAGCAGCGTTGTAGTTTTCATTTTTTCATTTTTAAAAATAAAACCATAGGCACCAAATGCAGCCAAAGTATAAGCCTCATAAATGCCGCCGAAGTTGGTGATGTATTTGCTTGCACTGGTTAATCCGGGATCGTTAGCACGCAGCTTTAATGCACGCTTTTGGATGGGCTCATCAGCAAAAGAAAGTGCGCCTGCAACCAATGCAAACTTTCCCAGGTTTCCCCAATCTCTTTTCTTCATGTGAAAGGGTTTTGTAAAAGATTGTTTTAAATCGCTGCCCAGTAAAATGAAGTAAGCATTGAAAGTTAATTGAGTGTTTTCATTATAGGCCTTTGGGGTAATGTTATTCACCTGGCCGCCTGCGCTGTCTGTTTTTCGGCTGAGGCTATCGAGCTTATTAATGAGTGTATCAGTTTGTGCAAATGCTGCAGAATGTATTACCAGGGTTAGCAACAATGCCTTGACAATTTTTGAATTCATGATCTATAGGTTCTTGGTGATATTTGTTCGCTTGTGTGTAACATACTTTTTCCTGCCATGGAAGTTTGAAAAGTGTTAAAAATACTTTCGTATTTTGAAGCAATTCTGTAGCAGTAAAACTAATTAAAAATTTACGTGGATGCTATGAAGTTCGTCCGAATAATTATAGTCAATTTCAAAGTTGTAAGTTTCGCAGATTTTTTTTACGATAGATAGACCAAGTCCCATAGAGTCGTGAGATGTTGATTCCTTTTTAAACCGTTCAAAATAAACAACAGGATTTACATTTAATAATTTACCGGAATTTGAAATCAACAAATGCTTTTCGGTTAATTCGATATTGATAAAGCCCTTAACAGTATTGTGTTTTATAGCGTTGGTCAGCAGGTTGATAATTAATGTTTCTGCCAGCGTTTCATTCATGGTAACAATCACATCGGCTGCAATATTTTTTACTACAATAATTTCTTTCGCGTGGAAAAGTTCTTCGTAATTATTAACGTGATGAAGAAGCAGGGTGCTGATATTTATTTGTTCGGCCCTATTAAATTGCTTGTTGTCGATCTTGGCAAGCAACAGCAGCGACTGGTTTAATTTAGCAAGGCGGTTGGTTGTTTCTGAGATAGATTGAATGGCATTCATCTCTTCTTCTTTCAGCGTTTCCGACTGGCTGAGCAACTCCACTTTGGATGCAATAATGGCAAGTGGCGTTTGTATTTCATGTGAAGCATTTTCTGTGAAGCTTTTTATTTCATTATAATCGCGGCTGGCTTTTTCAGTCAGCGTATATACAGCGCCGTTAAGTTCTTTAAATTCATCGATATTCGTTAGCTGCAGATAAATATCATTAGAGCCGGACACATTAAATTTTTTCATTTGATCTAAAGTTGAATTGAAAGGTCTCCACAGCTTATTGAGCATAAACCTGTTTATAATAAAAAGAGTTACTAACAGAAGCAACACAATCGCAAGTGTAATTTTTAATATTAGCTGAACAATATCCTCTGTTTCTTCCTGAGACTTCCTTACGTATGCTTTATATATTTTTCCTTTTGCAGTTACGACAAATTCCAGTTGCCTGTATAATTTTTCCCCGTGTTTATTTTCCTTATAAACATTTACACTGCTAAAATTGCGGATGACTTTTTCATCATTATTTGTAGGTGAATAAAATTCCTGTTCATCTTTTGAATAAGATGGTTCGGGCAAAAGATTATTTTCTTTTACATAATCCGTTATT
Organism: uncultured Chitinophagaceae bacterium; assembly: GCA_963823305.1. Classification (GTDB taxonomy): domain Bacteria; phylum Bacteroidota; class Bacteroidia; order Chitinophagales; family Chitinophagaceae; genus Ginsengibacter. The sequence continues at coordinate 118,052 of CAWGLC010000003.1, read as the reverse complement.
TCTTTTTCTTCGACCACAAGGCTTTTGTCCAACTGGTGAACCAATGCATGCTCAATAAAAAAATAGTAAACAACGCCGCTCAGCATTAATACTATAATAGTTGTTGCAACATTTACAAGATTATATTTTGCAAACAATTTCATTGTGCTGAAAATTTATATCCCATACCATACACTGATTTTATATAATCTGACTTTGCAGCTTCAATTAATTTCTTCCTTAAATTTTTTATATGGGTATAAATAAAATCGTTGCTGCCCTGTATGTCATCGCCCCATAAGTGTTCTGCGATTGCATCTTTGGAGATGACCCTGTTCTTGTTGCTCACAAAATAAAGAAGCAGTTCGTATTCCTTTTTTGTAAGTTCCAGCACTTTATTTTTTACAGAAGCTGACCTGGCTATTGTATCAATTGTGATATTTTCAAACTTGATTAAATTATTACCGTCAAAATTTTTTCTGCGAATAATGGCCCCGACCCGTGCACTTAATTCAGAAAGATGAAAGGGCTTGGATAAATAGTCGTCTGCGCCAAGCATTAAACCGGTTACTTTATCATCCAGGGAATTGCGTGCAGAGATTATCAGCACGCCGTCCATCTTATTATTTGCCTTTAATTCCTTTAAAAGATCAAGTCCGCTGCCACCCGGTATCGTTATATCGAGAAGGATGCAGTCGTAATCAAATACATCAATCTTTGCAATCGCCTTATTAAAATCAGAGGCTGTTTCGCAAACATAATCTTCACTTTTAAGATAGGAAACGATTCCATCGCTGAGCTCTTTTTCATCTTCAACAATAAGTATTTTCACGCCGGTAATTTTATCAAAATTTACAAATGAATTTGGAGAAATATTGAAGAATAATGATATAACTGATTTATTGCAATTCTTTACGAGTATACAGAGCTACAGAATCTCTTCAAAATTGTGTTGCATCTTGTTGCGAAATATACGTCTATGTCACAGAAATTTTCAATAATAGTTGCTATTTGTTTTTTGTGCGCTAATATTGTACGCGCCCAAAATAAAATTGATTTTAAAGTTACAAAGACCTTTCACATCGCAAGCAGTGGGGGATGGGATTACATCGCTGTAAATAATAATAAGGTATATGTTTCTCACGGTACCCAGGTAAATATTTTAAATGCGGATACCGGTGATTCTATTGGTGTTATTCCAAACACTACCGGTGTGCATGGTATTACTTTTGATAATGAATTGGGCCGGGGATATACCAGCAATGGCAGGCTTAATAATGTAACTGTATTCGATTTAAAAACAAATGCAGTGATAACGCAAATACCGGCGGGTGCAAATCCTGATGGAATCATGTATGAGCCTTTTACTAAAAAAATAATTACTAACAACGGGCGTAGCAAAAATCTTTCGATTATCGATCCTGTAAAAAACATGCTAATAGATTCTGTTGCGCTTGATGGCAAACCTGAAGAGGCAGTTTCTGATGGCCGGGGGAAATTATTTGTAAATCTTGAGGATAAAAATGAAATCGCGGTGATAGATTTAAAAACATTTAAAGTGATAGCCCGCTGGCCTTTGGCACCCGGCGAAGGCCCTTCCGGCCTTGCTATTGATACGAAAACTAAAAGATTGTTTTCCGGTTGCTCCGATAGTAAGCTTTTAGTTGTTATGGATGCTACCAATGGAAAAATTATCGATAAACTTCCTATAGGTAACGGTTCTGACGGAACGACTTTTGATGCAAACAAGGATATTATCTTCGTGCCTAATGGACGAGATGGAACTATTTCAGCATTTAAAGAAAAGTCGGCCAACGAATTTATAAGCCTGGGAAATATAACAACAAAAGCGGGAGCAAGAACAATAACAATTGATAAAAATACCGGAGCTTTATTCCTGCCCACAGCAGAGTTTGAACCTGCAGATACTGCACATCCTAATGAAAGGCGTACGATGGTTGCAGGCACTTTCCAGGTATTGAAAGTAGAGTAAACATAAAAAAAAGTCTTCTATTTTTCTTTCGTTACACCAGGTATCGGATAGCGCTTCATTATATTTTTCTTCGTAAATAATAATGATACTGTGCCTGCCGTGAAACAATTGCAATAAAGAAGCAGCCAGCAAAGAGTAACTGGATTTTTATGTCAAAGCAACAAAATAACGGGGTTGCATAACCGAAAATTGTTTTTTTGATATCAGTCCCTGCCTTCCTGGTTTCTATTTGCAGGAGCCGGACACGATCAACTTAAAAATTAAACGTTATCCCGGCCATATAAAATTAGCCTGCTCCTTTTTAGGTGTAGCATTTTTTATATGGATAAACTCCTGATAAATGCCAGGTTTGGCGGCATCATGTTTTTCTAATTGCACTGCGAGTTGTGAAGCATATTTATTTTTTACGAAATATTCCAATATATATGCATGCGCGCAGTTTTGAAAATAAGCCTGGTAAATATTTAATTTATGCGTATCTGCTAATTTGTTATATAGAGCCAGGTTGCTCGCAGCATTATCGATAAACACAAAAATTTTGCTTTCATCATGTGCAGCCGATTTTGCATTTTGTAGCTGCATCAAGCCGTAGCCGCCTGCAATCGTAGTCTTTATTCTTTCCTGCACCACGCGACCGCTTCTTCCTTCCTTGGTAAATTCAAACTGAACATCATTGCTTTCGAAGCGATGTTGCGCTATGTAAAGGAACATGCCATCTTTCCTGCATTGCTGCAAAATAACATCCGCATCACTTCGTAAAGACCGGTTATAAGCCTTCCATCGTTTCATAAATGGTTCACGGTCGAGCGTGGTTTCAAAGCAAACAAATTGAACCTTGGTGTCTGTTGTCATTTATACAAGATACGCTTTATAATCGGGTTCAGCGTTTGGAACGTTGACGGCCATAAAACGAATGCTCGTTGATGTATGCCTGAAGCCGCGATTCTAATATTCATCAGCTATTCTCTTTCCTGAAATTATTAATCTCTTTCAAAAAGTCATTTGCCTTAATAAGTGAATTCCATTCGGGAGAATTAAATAAAATCCTGAACCATTTTTTACGGGCATTCTTCATAGAAATATTTCTCCAAAGCCAGATCGAGGCAAACGAAAACGCTAACGCTACAGGAAAAGAAATGAACCAGAAAGGAATCGGAGCATTTACTATAAAAGTAATGCTCCACCAAAAAGTGCAATAGAACGGCGCCTGCAAAAAAAGTATTCGGGTAATATTTAGGGTAGATAATTTTAGCTGAGCTATTGTTTCCTGTGTTTTTAAAATGTTTTCATTGTTGTTGATTGTATTGATAAGTACGATATGATATATATAAACAATGATCGCCGCTGATGTAATTAATATTATTGCACCGGCAGATATCAAAAAAAATATTTTAGACATTCTCAATGAATGAAAGAAAAGGAAACTTAAAAATGCTATCCAAAAAATACCCAGCACAACCGCAACTAGCTTGAAATTGATCAATGATTTTAATTTTGCTTTTGCTTTTTGTTGCTTTAATGTTTCAAAGCATTGAAGGTTTAAAGCCCAAGATTGCAAATTGAGCACTTTCGATTCCTCCAGCTTTTGGTTATAAGATGCTAAAAGATCTTTTAATTCAATATCGTTCATATTTTTTATTGATTTAGATTTGAAAACTTTTGTTTCAACATGTCTTTTCATCCTGCTGATTTTGTAGCCCAACATTCGTTTCAGTCGAGACCAATTATTTCCCCTATCTCTTTATAGTTTTTCGATTCTAAATAAAGGATCATTAAGGCCTTATTCAAATCCTTTAACTGGTTAATAAATTGCCGGAGCGTGGCAAGATTGTTTTCCAGCTCAATGGTCTCATGATTATGATCGGGTAAATCTTCCTGGTGTTCAGGGAAGGTTATTACTTCGCTGGTTTTATTTTTTCTGTAGAAAGAAATTGCGACGTTTAAAGCAACACGATACATCCAGGTAGTAAATTTATATTCCGTTTTAAATGAACGGTAGGATTTTAGCAATTGATAAATGATCTCCTGGGCGAGGTCTTCCCGATCGGTTTTATTACTACAATAATTATTGCATATCTTAAAAATAATACCTTCATTATCTTTTATTTTTTGCAATAATTCCTGCTGTAATTTTTTATCGCCCATTTATTTCTTTAAATATGCTTTTACTATTATTCGCTCTCTGCGTATAAAAATCACATTTTCTTAAAAATTTATTTTAAAATAAGTTTTTGCTGATGGGCAATTCCGTTGTTGATTTTAGAGATAAAATACAGAAGAGTGCTTTATGTAGCCTTATTTCCAATTTTATTTTGATAAAAATAATAAGTCTAAAAAATTATTAAGCCGATAGGCAAATTAAACTGACCCTATCAACAGGTAATTGATTGCCTGCGAAACTATTTTTCCTTTCCCTTGTATAATTCCTTCGCAGGAAACAATTGAAACAATTAAGATTAATATTGAAAGGTTTTGAGGTCGCATAAAAGTCATCCAGTTGAAACGAAGATTTTTGTAACCTGGTGTCCGAAAATATTCAATTTGTCAAAATGATATTCCACATATTAATGTAAGTCAAATAGAAAAAAATCATGATATGCTTTCCAAGGCATATAAACTTTTTAACGGGACTGAAAATATTATACAAATTAATTCTTTCTTCAATTTCACTAATATAAAAACTCTGGATGAAGCTTGGATTAATGTCCTTTGTGTTCGATAAATATTGGGCTTCAAGGGAAAATAATTTATAAAAATTGAAAATTTTTATCTATTTTATCATCCCAAAAAATACAATTATGAAGCTCCAAACCTTTACGGGGTTATTGCTCTTGGTTGTCGTTACATTTTTTTTCACAGGTTGCACTCCGCCCGCATATAAACCGATGGATATTGCAGCATACAACCAAAACACCAAACAATGGAAGTTCGATTATAATTTATTTCCTTTGAACCCAAACTGGCAATATAAACTTGTAAATGGTACAGCTCCATCGACAGGAAATCAATGCCCTTTGAGCGATAATCCTGCTGATTGGAAAAACAGCCGCACCTGTACGAGCCAGGGCCTTCACTTTAATAACGGCCAAATATTTTGTACGGATTTATTCAGCGGACATGGTGGCCACATGAATTGGTTTCCTGCAACAGAAGTAGGCATTGTAAATTTTGAAGACCACTCTGGGGGAACATTTGGTGATGATGATTATAACTTTTATTTCCAATCACCCGATTCGTCTTTATACATGGCAAGCGATGATCCGGACCTGATGAACCAGGATTTGGCGCTGGAGTTTGATAGTGATGAGTTTCCGGATCCCGTAGATGACGATTACAATATTTGGTGGAATCAGTTTCACGATGCTGTTACTTTCGATGAACTCACTGCCTACCAAAACCACCAGCCCGTGACTTACACCTCAACTAAAGCAATGATAAAAGATAAATTGACCATTGTTACAGGCATGGCAGGTATTGATATAGGCCATGATCACGCTAATACCTGGACCGCAGAATTGCACCCGGTATTCGGCATGTTTGTTTTAACCGGTGAGCAGGAGTCAATCAATACGGATGGCTCCGTGGCGATGATTGATACATGGAGCTTTTTTATAAGAAATAAAGGTGATGAAGGATATTGCTCATCAGATCCTGAAATTGCAGGCAGGAAACAACTTAATGTTTTTGTCCCGGAACTTCCTTACTACTATGCCGGCACGATAAGCCCATACAAAGCAGATGCCAGGGATAATGTTATAATAGACGATGGGAATGTACACATTACCAACTGGAATGGAGTTACTGATGATAATGATCCGCGAAGAGAGCGCTGGACCAGGCAGGCCGTGAACGGTGGGGTTATATTGAATTTTAATTTCGACAGTCAATCCAGCGATGGCATTTTCGTTGGCGACATTAAGTTCAGTTGGAACATCTACGTTAGCTTCAATGGATTTGGCAGCCTTGATAAGGTGAGCACATTTATGGATGAAGCAAAATTTAAAGATAAATTTGCATGGATATACAGCAACAACAGAAACATAGAAAAAGAATATGAATCTAAAGACGATTCTCTTTTGTCGGCGCGAATAAGTAAACTAAACAAGCAGGAAAAAATGGAATTATATGAGGCGGTAGCCGGAAAAACTATCGTACCTGGAATGCCGAAACTTGAATTAATACCTAAAGGGAAAAGTACTAAAATAGCAGCAGTATTTGCAGGAAAGGATTCGATCAATTTACAACAATTTAATGCCCGGCTAAGAAAAATGAAAATAGGAGATCTCTCAAAAAACAGCACATCACTACCTGTTGCCGGTCCCAATCAAAGCATATATATACAAAGGAGACAATCGAAGCGGGCATTTATTGATGCGTATTTAAAAAGCAAGCAGCTTTAATGAGAATTAGCTTTTAGTAGATGATTGAAATACTAAAAGTTAATGAAGAAAAATTGTTAAGAGTGCTGACTCAGCAAACGAATGATTTTTAATCATTGCCCAATAGAACAGTGACGATTAAACGAAACTATTCGAGATGCTTTTCGAATCCCGTATGATAATTATGCAGTTTGATATCAGCGATTTTAGAAGCACAGAATTACCCACACTTACGGTGCTAAAAAAACACCTGCCTAAACTGAAAATCGAAATGAATATTTCAATACCTTCACGAAAACAATTATTTATGTCAACACGCAGAACATTTATCAAACAAACTACACTGGCTACTTCCGGTTTATTCCTGATGAAAGGACCATGGTCTAAACCTGATCACCTGATTGGCTTACAATTATATACCGTTCGTACAGAGATAGACAAGGATGTTGAAGATAACCATCGCCAAAGTTGCGGGTATCGGGTACAACTCAGCCGAAGTATTTGGATATGGCAACGGAAAATTTTTCGGAAAAACGCCTTCGGAGTTTTTAGCAATTCTCAAAAAGAATAATATTAAAACTCCCAGCGGCCATTATTCGATCGACAGTTATTTAGTAAAAGACAATGACAGACGATCTGAAAAAAACGAGTAGCCGTTGCTGCAGCAAATGGGACATGAATTTTTTGTAATCCCATTTCCTCACCGATCATATGCGTACCAGCCTCGATGATTATAAAAAGCTTGCTGCTAAATTTAATAAAGCAGCGTGCAATAGTAAAAAGCGCCGGATTAAAACTGGCCTACCACAATCATGATTTCGAGTTCAAAGACTGGGGCGGAGGAAAAACGGGCTTTGATGTGCTTTTAAAAGACACCGATCCGTCATTGGTGAATTTTGAAATGGATATTTATTGGGTGGTAAGAGCCGGTCATGATCCGATTAAAATTATCAAGGAGAATCCCGGAAGGATAAAAATGTGGCATTTGAAAGATATGGCATCCAAACAACCGCCTTCTTATACGCACTGCATGGCCCGCAATTTTTCGCGCCCGTAGGAAGCGGAATTATCAATTTCAAAGAAATCTTTAAGTACAAAAAAGAATCCGGTATGAAATATTTCTTTGTAGAACAGGACCAGACAAAGCTACCCGTATATGAAGCTATTGCGAAAAGCTTTGGTGACGTGAAGAAACTAAGTGAGGGATAAAAAGAATTTCACTACAGGGTTAATTTTATTAACGATTGATGGCGATTGTTTAGATGTTCTCAATTCCTGATTAAAAATATTAAACTGCGGCCACGCAATTGGAGTAACTTTTTGCAAAATATATTTCCCCATAAAATAAGGATAGTTTGAATTGGCAGAGATCTTGATTATTTGCATCCCGCTCACCAATGTGAATTCAATTCAAGCCTGCCTTTGATTTCAATCCATGAGGTATCATAGATGTATGGGATCGCACCCGAGATTTCTTTAGACTGAAGGCGAGTTCTTTATCATTGGGATGATTATTCTTTTTTTTAATGAGTTACCAAACTGTTTCGTGCAAGAACCGATTCTATATCGCTTTACACGAAGTAAAAACAAAGATTGCTATGAAAAGTAGTTATGGTCTTTCTAATTATTTCACAATGAAATAAGTTAGTCATTTTTCTCTTAATCAGATGGGGTATTTACAAGTTTTGCTTTGGTTATGTGTAAGCAACTTTTTTATGCCTTGTGATGCGTTAATAACCAAAATATATTAATTGCCTTTTCATAAATTGAATATAAAAAATAGTTGCTTTCATGCAGATAATTACCAGGTTCTAATTTTTTGATAATGGATGATTATGAGACGCTGGTATTCATTTGAAATTTTTCTAAATAAATCCAGGCTGTCTTTACTGCCTATCGTCGCGTTTAAATTAATCGAATCCAAAATCCTTTAATCAATTCTCTTTTTATCTCTTTTCCTCATCAATTGCAAATTCCATTTTTAACCTCTATATTTATCGCTTAAACCAAAAGAGCTGCATCCTAACTGCAAGCAATCATTCATTTACCAAAAATACATTTATGGCATTCGGACTTACTCCCAAACACAAGGAGCAGATATATTTAGATGGCTTTACGTCGCAGGAATACCTGGCTCTTTTTCTTGATACTGCGGAAAAGCTCGGCTGGGATATTAGGTATAAAAGCCAATCCGGCTTTATTGCTGTTGCCGGCAGCGGCAGGTTCAGTGCCCGTTTCAAAGTAACGGCGATTATAGAAAACAACCTTGCCACTATAACGAGCGAATCTACAGGTAGCGAGATGTTCGATTTGAACCGCAACAAGAAGAACGTTGAGTCTTTCCTGCAGGCAATGGACTCATTAAAACAAACATCGACGCCTGCATCGCTACTGCAGCAATACGCTACACGACTTCCGGAGTTGGTGCCGCCGGAAATGGATTCATTGACCCAACCAGCGCCCACTGGTGCCCAAAAGGTGGCCCGGGTTTTTTCTATTTTTATTCCCCGCAACGACTATTTTATTACGCCACTGCTCATCGATATTAATATATTGGTATTTGTGCTGATGGTGCTGTCCGGCGCTGGCTTCATTGCGCCAACAACAGAAAGCCTCATTGCATGGGGCGCCAATTATACACCGCTCACGCTTGGCGGAGAATGGTGGCGCCTCTTCACTAACTTCTTTATTCACATCGGTATTATGCACCTGTTGCTAAACATGTATGCACTTCTTTTTATCGGTATATTATTGGAGCCGCGGTTGGGTAAATTAAAATTTGGGATTGCGTATTTGCTCACAGGTTTAGCCGGCAGTCTTACGAGTCTTTACTGGCACGATATCATATTAAGCGCCGGCGCTTCCGGAGCTATCTTTGGAATGTATGGCGTATTTCTCGCTATGCTCACCACCAACTTCATAGAAAAGACCGAACGCAAACCGCTGCTTACGAGCATTGGTATTTTCGTCTTATATAATTTAGCCAACGGCATGAAAGGTAACATTGATAATGCTGCGCATGTCGGCGGTCTTGTTACCGGCCTTATCATCGGTTACGCTTTTTACCCGGCATTGAGGCAGCCTGAGAGCGCCAATCTGAATTATGGGATACCCGTTCTCGTTATGTTCCTTTGCCTTACCACATCCTTCATGGTATTTCGCAGGCTTCCGAATGATGTAGCGCAATATGAAACAAAGATGAAAAGCTTCAGCGGGCATGAAGAGGCAGCTCTTGCTTTCTACCAGCTACCGAAGGATGCCAGCACCCGCACGCGCCTTTCAGCATTGCGCGAACAGGGAATTCCTAACTGGAAAGCAAATATTGCCATTATGCAGCAGATAGAGGCGCTACATTTGCCGGCAACGTTAAAAACACAGGCAGATACCTTACTGGAATATTCCAATGATCGCCTGGCTACCTATAATTTATTATGCAAGGCAATCGGCGAAAATTCAGGCGCTTACAATGATTCTTTGAAGTATTATAACCAGCATGTTTCAGAAATTTTAAACCGCCTGAATAAAAAGGCTAAAACACCGGATTAGTATATTAACTTTTAGCTAAGTTTTAAAAATAATTTTTAGCCCAGTTTTGTTTAAGAATAACCGTTTAAATCAATTACAAAAATCCTGGGATAATATGGCATTAATCAAATACCACATGGATATGACCGCTGCCGGCATCGACTGTCACTGGTATGCCTCCTCCGTTTATGCTTCCTTTTATTTCGTTCTTTGAATTACTGCCACTGAAGTTTTCAAGATTCTCTGTAGATATTCTCATGGCGTTAAATTTTAGATCCATACCAGCACTTTTTGGAAGGTTAAGAGTCACACCGCCCGAAGAATTGTTGATAGAAATATAATTGCCCGCTTTGATAACGGACACACTAATATTACCACCGCTTGTAGATGCCTTAACGCTACCGCTTAGCTTTTGCAAAGAGACATTTCCACCTGATGTTTGTGCTGTCAACTCTCCATCAATATCATTAGCCTGGATATTTCCTCCACTTGTCGAAGCTTCTATAGTTCCCTTAAGTTCACTCAGATCGATAGAGCCGCCTGATGTAGAAAGATGAATATGACCTGAAGAATTTTCGGCCTGGATGTTACCGCCGCTTGTCGCAAGATTAAGTTCATCTTTGCAATCTTTTAGAAAGATATTGCCACCCGAAGTTCTGCCTTTAACTTTTCCGCCGACGGCATTCAGTTCCAGGTTACCACCACTTGTTGTAAAATCCTGATCGCCGGAAAGGCCATTGAGCACAATGTTTCCGCCGCTTGTTTGCAATTTTGCTGAAACATTGAAAGGCACATAAATTTTAAAAGAAAAAGTAAGGCCGTTCTTCCAGTTAGAAATGTTGTGTTTTGGCTTAGCCGTTACCGTTAGTTTTGCATTGTTTACTGAAATGTCCAGGTTATAATCGTTGGCAATCCGGGACTTAATTTCATCATTTGACACTTTATTTTTCCAGTCCCCGTTTCCGGAAACAAAAACTTCAACACGTGACGCGCCGGCATTAGCGGCCAAGACCGTGATATTGCCTCCGCTTGTTTCAGAAACTACACTTTGAATAGTTTCCGAAGGAAAGGATTGACTTTGGTATGGCTCAGATTTAGTTTGAGCGTTAACTGCGATAGAAGTAGCTGCAATGACCAGCAACATTGCATACTGTTTCATTTTATTTGGTTTAAAATTTTTAAACATAAATTATGGTTTATAATTAAATGGTGTATGATAAACGGATTAATGATTCTGATTTATTATTCACTTTCAATATGGAAGCATTTTTGTGATAAAGCTAATAGCAATTGGCCGTCAGCTGTTAGCTAATAATCATTCTGTTCTCAAACTATTCACTGGATTTGCCAATGCTGCTTTAATAGTCTGAATAAATATTAATAATGCCGTTATACCTCCCAGCGCCAATATAGAAAGTATAAATGGTGATGCTGTAATATCTACCCGGTAAGCATATTCCTGAAGCCACTTATTCATAATTATATAAGCTACCGGACATGCCACAACGCCTGCAATTAATATCACTGCTAAAAATTCTTTTAAGAATAAAGACGTAATACCTGTAACAGAAGAACCCAGGACTTTTCTTATTCCGATCTCTTTTGTGCGCTTTTGAATGCTTAAAGAAATTAATCCAAGAACGCCAAGCAATACTATTATTAATGCCAATATCGTTGCGGTGTAAGAGGCTTTCTTCAATTGTATTTCTGACTTGTATAATTTGGCCAGCGTATCATCCATAAATTTATATTCAAATGGTGCTCCGGGCATTAATACAGCCCACTTGTCCTGCAAAGCATTAATAGTTGCAGGCACATTTCCAGGCTTTATTTTGAATGATAAGAAACGAAATTGAGTTGCAAACTGAACATTAAAAAAAATGATTGGTGCAATTTCTTCCTTCATGGAACCAAAATGAAAATCTTTGGTAACTCCCTTAATGGTAAAGGTAACAGGATTACCGGGAATCCTTAATTGCCGCCCGATGGCTTCGGAAGCATTACTGTAGCCAAGCGCTTTTACCGCCGTATCGTTTATTATAACTCTTCCTGAATCAAGCCCCTTGCCTTCAAAGAAAGAGCCGGAAGCTAGCGGTATGCCATAAACGCTGCAATAATATTCATCTGAAACTAAAGCCTGCGCTGCAATTGCCTGCGTGGAATCGTTACCAAACTTATAAACCGATGCCTGTCCGCCGTTATTTCCGTCAGGGATTTCATAAGACAACGATGCACTTTTTACACCGGATACATCCTGTAACTGCTTACGGATAGTTTCCATTTTATCTACACCGTTCCTTGTCCAGTCCCTTGGAACCTGCGATGCAACGATATAATCTTTGTTATAACCTAAATCTTTACTTAAAAATAAATTGATCTGTTGTGAAATAATAATAGCACCTGTGAATGCAATGGCCGCGGTGCCAAACTGAAAGGCCACGAGTGATTTTCGCAACAATACATTTTCTTTAACAGAAGATAGTTTTCCCTTTAATGATTCAACGGTTTTTAAAGAAGACAAAACAAATGCAGGATAAATTCCTGCGATGAAACCAATAATTAAAATAAGTAATAAAGGAAAGACGAGGAAGTACAAAGGAAAATCAGTTAGCGACGGAATTTCTGTGCCTAGTATTTTACTGAACAAATTTCGACTTAATGCGTATAATAAAAAAGCAACCATTGTTGCTGCAAAAACAATTAATACCGATTCAATAAGAAATTGAAAGATCAATTGTTTTTTTAACCCGCCTAAAACTTTCCGGATACCTATCTCACGCATTCTTGCAGCAGAGCGGCTTACAGACATGTTGATAAAATTAATAATCGCCATAAGAAGTATGAATAATGCAATTGCAGATAATGCATAAAGCATTTTTTTTATCAACCCATTATTGGCATCCAGATAATAATCTTTTAGAGAAACTAAATAAGGCGTCATGTTTGCAGCAATTTGCGGGGGCGCATTTTGCTTTATGAGATTGGCAATTGGCTTTTCAAGTCTTTTGGAGTAACACCTTTTTGCAATTCAATATATCCAACCATATGCTGGATTAGGCCAATCCATATTTCTTCCGAAAAAACTAATGTTAGTAGGAGGAATATAAATCTGGTTATTGTTTTAATCATTTAAAATAAGTTACGGTATTTTTTGCAGGATTTTTCATTACGCCGGTGATAATGAAATCATGCCTTGAGCCTGAGAAGTTTTCAATCGATAATGTTTTTCCTACCACATCTGTTTTACCAAAATATTTCATGGCTTTATCGGCAGTGATCAATAAAGAAAAAGGATCCGTCAAATGCCGTTTTCGCATCACCATGAATAATTTAAATCCATACATATTCAACATTGTGCTATCACAGATCGCAATATCTTCCCTGAAGCTTTTATCTCCTTTTGATACTATTGGAGGTAATGCCATCAAACCTGATAATAATTGGCAACAAGCCTGGGATAATTTTCTCTTAATGCTTTTGCCAGCGGACCAATGTAGAAAGTTCGTAACCCTGTTAGCCTCTTTCCATTTACTTTGAATAATATATTGCCTGTCTGCATTTTTTAATCCTGTATTCACCTGCAACTGCGTCCAGACATAAGCGCCAATCAATAATGTAAATGCAATGCCGGTAGATAATCCAATAATATTTACCGCGAGAAAAAGCGGCTTTTAATAATATTGCGCCAGGCGATTTTGAAATAATTTTTAAACATAATATGTAATTAAGCGAACGGCTATTGGCCATTAGCAGCCAGTTAATAATTATTCACTTCTCAAACTCTCCACCGGGTTGGCAACCGCCGCCCTTATTGCCTTAAAACCAACGGTAATTAATGCAACACCAAATGTTATCAATGCTGCCAAAACAAAAATCCACCAGCTCAAAGTCGTTTTATATGCAAAATTTTGCAGCCATTTATTCATAACCAAATAGCCGGCAGGAATCGCAATGCAGGTTGCTATCAAAACCGGTTTTAATAAATCTTTTGACAAAAGTAATACGATACTATTCACTGAGGAACCCAATACTTTTCTTACGCCGATCTCTTTAAAGCGTTTGGTTGCAGTAAATGACGCAAGACCAAATAAACCAAGGCATGCAACGAAAATGGCAAGTCCCGCAAATACGGTTAGTATCTTCTGCTGACGAAGGTCGTTATTGTAGAGTTCTCCAAATTTCTGATCCAAAAAGTATAGGAAAAAGGATATTGAGGTGCCGCTTTTTCGTAATCATTTTTTATGGCTGATAAAGTGGCCTGGATATCGCCGGGTTGCATTTTAATTAACGTTACACGCCTGTCCATAGCGGGCGAAATAACCAACGCATCCATTTTTTCTTTTAACGATAAAAAATTAAAATCTTCAACTACACCAATAATATACTCGTTTTGCATTATCACGTACGGTGTTCCGGATCCATTTGCCAATAGCTTGGTCAGGCGTCCATCCAAGTTTGGAGCCGCAGTACGGTTAATTAAAACAGCGTTACCGGAATCTGTTGGAAACTGTGGAGAAAAATCTCTGCCCGCAATAATTTTTAGATCCTAACGTTTTGGCATACTCGAAATCAGCAAATTCGGTTCTGGCCTCCCACTTTTCATTTTGTCCTTCTACATCAAACATGTGGATATCAAAAAAACCTCCCGGCTCTCCCGACATCATGGAACAGATTGAATGTCCGGTTGCTTTCTAAGTCACGTTTAAAAGAAATCATATGGTTATAAATATCATTGTTGTCTATTGGCACTATAAGTGTTTGTTCTTTGTTATATCCCAATTGTTTATTTTTTACATAATGCATTTGGTTTATAATAACGATAACGCCGATGATTAGAAAAACGGAGATGCTAAATTGGATAATAACCAATACCTGTCTGAATGAAGAACCACCTTTACCCAGCCGCAACCGGCCCTTCAAGGCCTGAACAGGGGAAAAGGCAGACAAGAAAAATGCCGGGTAACTTCCTGCTAAAAAGCCAACAATAATTATTATGCTGATTAGAAATAAATATATCGGCAATGTATTCCAGGATACTGTTAAAGGATAACCAAGCAATTGGTTATACAAGGGCATAGCCAACGATAGCAAGCACACAGCTAAGATACATGAAATACACGTGAGCAAAACAGATTCGCCGATAAACTGCCCTACAAGATTATTACGAACTGCACCCAATACCTTGCGCAAGCCAACTTCTTTTGACCGATCGGTGGCGCGGATCGTAGAGAGGTTCATAAAGTTGATACAGGCAATTAAAAGTATTAGTATCGCAATAGAAAGAAATATATACACGACAGCTTTATCGCCATGCTTTACATCCATCGAATGCATTATTTTCGAAATATACGTCTTTAAGGGCGTGAGTGAAAGTGAAAATTAAAACCATATTTCTTCATATCGTCCCCATATATTTTTCGATGAATGCGGGTAATTGTTTTTCAATTTGCGCTTCCGTTATCATGCGGAGCCAGCTATACGTAAGTATATAATCCGTTGTTGATCCACGTAGTCATGTTGCCCGATGCTTTTATAATTCTAAAGCGGAATGACGAGATCAAATTCAATATCAGAATTGGAAGGAACATCTTTGGCAATGCCCGTTACTTTCAATGGCAGGTCTTATCAACCATTATTGCTTTTCCCATGGCATTTTGATACTGCCAAAATATTTTTTTGCAGTTGTTTCAGTTAAGTACAACACTGTTTGGATTTTGCAATGCAGTTTTGCATTTCCTTTTATAAGGGGAAAGAAAAAAGCTGGAAAAAATTTGCATCCACATCGATCACTTTCTTTTCATGAAAAGATTGTCTCCGATAGTGATAAGATTATCATTTTGATTTATGCGAATATATTTTCAATTTCGCCCTTAAAGTCATTCAGTAGTGCAGGCGCATAAGGCCCGGAAAAATAGCACACCCGACCCTGCTGTCCTTCATTATTAAACCGCGCATCACCCGTAAATATGGTCTCCATCTTTATGAAAATTGTCAAAGCTAAATTCATTCCTGATGAAGAGAAATATCATCATGCAAACTGTGATGCCAATTGTTAATCCAAGAATATTGATGAAAGAAAAAATTTTGCTCTTCATCAAATTTCGCCATGCTGTTTTGAAATAATTTTTAAACATAAAAATGTATTTGAGCTAATAGCAATTGGCCATTAGCCTGGATCGAGTTTAGAATTCAGCTTGAATAATTTTCTCTATTCAAAGGAAAAGCCAACGCGCTGAGAAACTTTTCAATCAATGTACCAAGCCTGCATTCTACTGATAAATAGTTATTTATATAATTTATTGCTTGCAAAGGTGTTCATATACGAACACTTGTTTAAAGAAAGTGAACGGTTTGATATTTAGGGAAAAAAATAAGCCTGGCTGGCTAGTGCAGTTGTTCATGCGGCCAGCCTGATTTATAGGGCTGATAGGCTGTTCTAAAGACAGCATGGGATAGTTATAAAGGATAACGGCTGTAATAGTTTTTCTTATTCTCACAGTCTAACGAACAGGGCCTTTGGCGATGGGCGGGGAATTAGGTCTTATGTATGAGTTAATTTATAGTTCTCTTTTTAACTTTAAAAGAGCAAACCATTCATTCATCATAAAACGTTCCACCATGACTAAAATTACGTATTTAGATTTTACAGATAATACAATTTTCTGTGGACTGGATGTTCACAAACTTAGCTGGCGAGTAAACATTCGTGATAAGGATATGGAACTTAAAGATTTTACTCAGCCGCCAGATGCGATCCTTTTACATAAACACCTTTCTAAAAATTATCCTGGTGCACATTATAAGGTGGGATATGAAGCTGGGTTTTGCGGCTTCGGCATACAGCGTGAACTTGCCGCATTGGGTATTGAATGTTTAGTATTAAATGCCGCAGATATACCCAAAGGTGATAAAGACCGCAAGCAAAAGAACGATAAGCGTGATGCCCGCAGCATAAGCCAGCACTTAAGTAATAAAAGAGATATAAAGACACTTTATATTCCAGCGACGCAATGGGAGCATGCCCGCACATTGGTTCGTAATCGTCAACAGCAAATTAGCGACAGCACCCGTTGCAAATGCCGCATTTGGCAATTTCTTTATTTTAGTTCCTTACCCATTCCTGATAAAGCAGAAACAGGGCAATACTGGAGCGGTAAGTTCATTACAAAACTCCAGCACATGGATTGTAATAACAGTTCTGAACTAAAAGCAACTTTAGATATAAAACTTCAGGACTATCTTCATAAAAGAAAACTGCTATTGGAAAGTACCCGGGCTATTCGAAAAATGTACAGGCAACCACCTTACTGGCCCCTCATGAAGCTGATACTAACTATTCCCGGAATTGGCGAAATAAATGCTGCCATTATCTTATTTGAACTTCAGAATATTTTCCGGTTTAAAACTTTTGACAACCTATGCAGTTATGTTGGGCTGATTCCGGATACCGACGATAGCGGCGATACCAGGAGGAACAAGGGCCTTACGCATCGGCGCAACAACTTCCTGAGAGAAGCGATCATTGAAAGCAGTTGGGTGCTTACCAAAAAAGATCCGGCCATGCTCATGAAGTATAAAGATTATTGCAAACGAATGCATAAAAATAAAGCTGTCATTAAAATAGCCAGGCATTTACTGGCACGCATTAATTATGTGCTAAGAAAACAAACGCCTTACGTAAGTGGCCTGGTAGCCGGATAGACTCCATGCGTTTTTAAAGGCATTGTTCTCTGGATTTTGTTCCCCGACAAAAAAGAGAGACTGATAAAATATCAGCCTCTTTCATCGAACAGGAAAAAATCCGTCGAAACTGGCTTATCCCTTGCAAAGTTGCACGCCTGCATTGCTTTGCTCTGTTTGGGCCAGTAAACTAAAATTAAAAAAAACTGATGTAAAAAATAAGAAAAGATTAAATGGCACACTCACCGCTTGACGGAATTTGCAGCTCATTTTTAATCGGCTGATGTCTGCTCCTTAAATAGGATTCAGGTGTGCTTTCTTAAGATTTAAAAGAGACCCTGTAGCACCCTTGTGGAAGTCTACTCATAGAAGTGTGCTTTTCATATTTTACACAGTTAGCTAAAAATATCCATTACGTAAAGGCAAAAAAAAATATTTAAACAGATGCAGCGAAAACTCATCATAGAAGCATTCCGTCAAGCTGGAACAAAAGCAAAATGGAAGTACAACTGTTGATTGTACTTCCGTCTGCCCCAATAACGCCAAACCTCATGTTTAGCGGTTCCTTGCTTCTCTTGAATTTCGGTTTGCTTATTTTATAAAACGGTGAATTGCTTTATCAGCGTTATCTTGAAATGCAGTATTTTTCAAAGGAGTATAAAAAGTACTCTGGTCAACCATGTCACCAGATAGCTTACCCTCTTTACTTGCATAAAAAACACCACTTTTATATCGCTCATCCGAAATGCCATCCACAAAGCGCTTTGCACCTACTTCCAGCTTATGCACCATTCCCCCCATCAATGGGAATACAACAGGCATCATAAAATTCTTCAACATAAATTTCATTGCCGGGGGCAGATTATCAGGTGCCATAGTTCCCTTCGTGTTCCCAGGACTCACAACAACAAATTTGATGTCAGGATATTTCCTTGCCATTGATAACATCCACATAGTTGCTGCATATTTAACATATCCGTATGCTTGCGTTACATCAAATTTATTACCAAAATATGTCCCATCAAGAATAGCTGCAAACTCATCAACAGAAGAAGTCTTCACTGAAACTGGTTTCATTCCAAGCATCTTTACTCCTGGTACAGCTTCCGCACTGGGATGATAATACTGCTTTTCTTAACTTATCATGTTTTATTAATTCATCCACTAAAATTACATGCCCTAAAATATTTGTAGCAGCTAATTCATTCATACCTGAAGGCGTAAGTTTCGCAGCCGTTTTCCCAACCATCCCACCTGCATTTAAAATTACTGCATCAATAGGTTCCTTTATTTTTTCTACCGCTTTTCTTACAGAATTTGCATCTGAAACATCTCCAATAATAATTTCAAAAACCTTTTTTCCAGTTTTCTCCTCAAGGTCTTTCTTTGCCTCCTCGGCTTTCACTTGATTTCTGCAAAAAAGAATTATCTTTTTTGTTTCTGGTTTCAAGGCTAACTGTCGGGCAGTTTCTTTCCCAAGCCCAATATTTGCTCCTGTTATTAATATACTTTCGTTCATTTTTTTATCGTTTTTTATCAATGAAAAATCACGATGCAAAAATGAAACTTAAAATAAATTCAAACCTGGCAGTAAAGTTCAAAAACTGGTAAATTCGGTCCAACTACTTCTTACGATACTCGGAAGGTGATTGATTATACTTTTGTTTGAAGGTCTTTGTGAAATGTGAAGTGTCCTGAAAGCCAACTTCGTAACAAATTTCAGATACAGATAATTCGGTTGATTGTAGTAGGTCAAGAGCCTTTTCCAATTTCTTTTCCTTAATGAAATTGGCTGGTGTGTCGTTAAATTGCGTTTCAAAATCTCTTTTAAATGCTGACAAACTTCGCCCAGTCAATTTAGCTAAGTCGGCTACCGAAATAGCTGAATATAAATGTGCTTGTACAACCTCAAATATATTAGCTTGTCTCGGATTAAATAGATGAGAAAATAAAGTAATGATATTTTCTGCTTTGTCCGTTTGAAGAAGCAATAAAATAAGTTCTTTGATTTTTAATTTAAGCAAGTCGTCTGTAACCAAGTTTGGGTTCTCAAAATAAAAATCAAGGCTTTGGATGAAATGGGTTATAACAACTTGTTTTTCTATTTTCCTGATATAAGGTTTATGAGCATAGCTTTTTATGAAATTTGGAAATTCGTTTTTGTATAATTCTTTCAAAATGTCTGGATATAGATGAACAGCAAAAACTTCACAAGTCGTCTTGGCAGGTAGTTTTCGAATTGCGTTAGAGAAGTAGTTACCACATCGCAGTAAAACACTTTCCTCTGTTTGAATAGATAGGTTGTCAGTTGGGGAAGTTAAAGACATTTCCCCGTCCTTAAGGTATGTAAAACAGGCTTCGTCTTGAAAAACTGATTCAAGTCTTAATGGTGTCTTGATTATTAATTTTTCAATTGCACATTTATTATTGATGTCAAAATGTTTTCTGTCGATAATCATTTCTTAATGTTCCTGTCTTAATACTCGTGAGGTGTCTTTCAATGACCGCTCACGTTTGCATTTATGTAATTACACGCAACTCCAATTTTACAATACTTTCATTATCAGCACTCATTATATTCGTTTTTTGTATTGTCGAGTTTGCGTAAAGCCATCCGATAATTATCGGGTTACCAGTTCAAAGTAATATTTTTGTTTAGTTCATCCAAAACATTTGGAATATTTATTAAAGTTTCCTTTTTTACATGCAAATACTTCTCGGTCGTTTTGATGCTCAGATGCCCAAGTAAATCCTTTATGTAACGGATGTCTATTGCCTTTCTAATAAATGGGTGGCAAAACTGTGGCGAAGGCTATGAATGCCCACGGCTTTATTAATCTTTGCTTTTTCTTTTGCATCCTGAAATATTTGCTGGGCGCTTCTCACACTATATACTTCTCCCGAGCGCTTTGATGCTATCAGGCGGCGCACCTGGTTTAAAGGTGATGATTACTATATGCCTGAAAGGTTTGGGAGAACTGGCTGCCTGTGCAACAGCCCTGTTTTGTAACAATACAATGGAAACGATCAAAAGTGAAAGCTTGAAAATTATTTTTTTCATATCGCTGAAATTTAATGGTGTTAAACTACTGATTTTTTAATCACTTTTGGCCTTTGTTGTTGATTGTTTGCCGGAGAGGCACTTTGGTTGAAAAGTAGCTAAACAAAAAGCTTAAATAAAAGCTGGTTAATTGTTTCTCTTAATTAACGAAAAGTTCGTGCCGAAGACGTTACTGGGGAAAAGTACCCTTCCCCTATACCAAAAGTATGTTTGCTTCGTTAATGAGATAATATTGCTGCGTTACCACTGCGTTAAATAACACAGTGGTAACGACAACGAACAGGATCATGTATGAAGAAGGTATATAATAACTATAAAGCAAACTACCATGGCAAGGATAGATGATGTATTTGTAACCGGCACACTTGGAAATCTTGTACTGTACAGGCGAATGGGCAAAGCGTGCGCGCGCATCAAAAGAGAGAAAATCAAACAGACGATAGCTACCAAAAAAAGAGGCATCAACTTTGGCATTGCAGCCAGGGCGGGTAAAGGCCTGCGGAAGGGGCTGGTAGCGGCCATGCCCAATCCTACAGACAGGAGTATACAAAGCAGGTTTTCAGGCGCCATTACCAAATGGCTTGGCGGGTCTGATGTGAAGGCCTTGCAGCCTTGCGATAATCTGCCCTTCCTTAGATCCTTCCCGTTTTCGACAGAGGATACTTTCAGGGAAAGATTTAAAGTACCTGTTGTGGTAAGCGCCACTTCAAACGGGATAAGTATAAGCATGGGTGATTTTATTCCTTTAAGGAATATTTCTGCACCTGCGGGCACGCTTTCGGTAAGATTGATCCTATCAGTCGCAGCCGCGAAACTTGCAACCGGCATACCTTCCGGCTGGCAAAATACATCTATCAATATTCCATTTAATAATTTGGAAATACCGGCACGGACGTTGGATTTCAGCGTCCCTACAGAGACCGGAATCATTATCGTAACGGCAGCAAGACTGGTGTATTACGGATATAAGAATAACCCGCTGTTGGCTATTGAAAAGAAAAATTTTAACCCTGCCGGAGTGATTAATGCAATGTATTTTTAACGCTATAGAAAATTGTCATAAGTATAAAAGCAGTCAGGCAAACAGTTCTTTGGAATGTTATCTATAAAGTCAATAAAATTGAATATTTGAAGGTGATTCAACTGATTTTCTGCCAAAATAAAAATTGTAATTTTCGTAGGTTTACCGCTATAACCTTTATTGTTCCAAAGACTGCGAAAGGTTGTTTTGAAATAATTTTTAAACATGAGACAAGTTTTAAGTCGTAAGTATTAAATTATACTCAGAACCTTAATAATTTTTATTCTGTTCTCAAACTCTTCGCCGGATTTGCTATCGCTGCTTTTATTGACTGGAAGCTCACTGTAACCAATGCGATGAAAACAATTGTAATAAATGGCAAAACAAAATAAGTCCAATGCACGCCTATGCGAAAAGCGTAACCCTGCAACCAGGTTGACGTGGCCAACCATGCAACCGGTATTGCAATTACAAAGGCGATCACCAGGAGCAATGCAAACTCGCGGTAAAGCAATTTTAAAATATTGAAAACCGATGCGCCTAATACTTTTCGAATCCCGATTTCTTTTGTTCGCTGGATCGTGGTAAATGATGCAAGTCCAAACAATCCCATGCATGCAACCAATATTGCAAGGCCCGTAAATAAACCAAACACTTGTCCGAAACGCTGATCTGCTTTATATTGATCGTTAAAATGCTCGTCAAGAAAAAAGTAATCGAATGTATTACCGGGAAAAAATTTATCCCATTCGGCTTTTACAACGCTAATTGTTTTACCTGCATCTGCCCCAATTGTTTTCACAGACAGGTAACCATTTATGCCAGGAATTAAACGAAGGATCAATGGTTCATAAGCATCCTGTAAAGATTGCTGATGAAAATTTTCTGTTACTCCAACGATGGTATATCTTCTTCCCCAGAAATCAATTCTTTTATTCAGGGCTTCTTCCGGTTTGTTAAATCCTAATTGCTCTATGGCTTTCCTGTTGAATATTACAGCACTATCATCGCCGCCAAAACTTTTCGAAAACGCACGCCCGGCAATAAGTTTTAAATCAAAAGTTTTCATATAATCATAATCAACCCCAATAACCCTGTACTGTTTCTGCGTATTTTCATCAGCGCCTACAAGTTTGATTCCGCCTGCATTCCAGCCGACAGGCTCTCCGGGAATAGAAGTGGAAATTGTTATGTCTTTAATAGAAGTATTTTGACTTAACTCATCCTTGAAAGCGCTCATTTTTTTGGGATATGTTGAGTCGATCCCAACCATTGGCGCATTCACAACCAGTGTCTGATTTATATTAATTCCCAATGATTGTTTTCGCATATATTGAATTTGCCGGTAAACAGTGACAGTGCCTATCAATAAAAAAAGTGACGCCGCAAATTGAAATACGACAAGCGATTTCCGTAGTATGTTACTTTGTTTGGTGCCTCCCATATTTCCTTTCAATACTTCAATAGGTCTGAAGCCCGAAAGCACAAATGCAGGGTACAATCCTGATAAAAAAACGCCTGTAATAAATAGCGCACCAAGGGATAACCAAAATTGATATTTAGTGAATAAAGTAAAGGAAAGTTTTTGCCCTGAAAGCGAATTAAATCCCGGTATAGCAATCATTACAATTAGTATAGATAGCACTAATGCGACTCCATTCATCATTGCAGATTCTGAAAGAAATTGAAAAACAAGTTGTTTTCTCCGGGATCCGATCGCTTTTCTTACGCCCACTTCCCGGGCTCTTGTTATAGCGCGTGCCGTAGCAAGATTAATATAGTTTACCCATGCAATGATCACGATGAAAAATGCAATACCTAACAGAAGATAAACTGTTTTACCATCACCGGTTTCGCCAGGCTCCATCATATAATGAGAATACAGGTGTATGGCCTTTAATGGCTGCAGTTTATAAACTACTGCCGCATTAAATTTTTTCATATCGGCACCCACAAATTTTTCTGCAACCGGTGCAAACTTTTTTTCAACAGTATTAATATTTGCGTCTTTTCGCAGCAATAAATAGGTAAGACATCCGTCCCATTCCCAGGCTGTTTCCGGACCGTTGCCTGAAGAATCGCTGTTCATTTTTACAAAGGTTGAATAGGAGAGAAGCAGGTTAGGTTTCAACTGTGTATTATCAGGTGCATCTTTAAAAACCGCGGTAATTAAATAGCTGCTGTTCCTGTTTAGTTCAACCCTTTTTCCGACAACATTAAGAGTGCCGAAAATATTACGCGCAGTTTTTTCCGAAAGCGCCGCTGTATTGGGTTCTTTTAATGCAGTATTTTTATCTCCGGAAAGTAAGGGATAAGTAAATATGTTGAAAAAAGATCCACTTGCAAAAAACACCTGCTCAATTTTTAATGGTTGATTTTGCACCTCCGTTGTAACATTGCCGGTGGCAACGACCTTTACATAATCTTTTATTTCAGGGATAGCGTCCTTAAACGCATTACCCACACCAAAAGCTCCTGCGGCCCATTGTGTACTTAACTTTCCATTGTCATAACGGTCTTGCTGTACACGATAAATTCTATCTCTGTTTACCTGGAAATTCTCGTAACTCAATTCATAGGTTACATATTGCAGAATGAGCAGGCAGCAGGCTATACCGATAGCCAATCCGAAAATATTAATACCTGAATATACCTTATGGCGCATCAGGTTTCGCCATGCTGTTTTAAAATAATTTTTAAACATAAATTTTGTTTTGAGCTAATGGCTATTAGTTAATTTTCGTTCGCTTCTGAAACTCTTCACAGAAAAATCTACCGCGATAAATCTGTTCAGTATTGATGGTTTAAAGATGATTCAATTTATGTGTTCTGTGTTTTAAGTTTCGTTCGTTTTCACGATCCTCCGTTTCGGCTATTCTGTTCTCAAGCTCTTCACGGGGTTTGCAATTGCGGCCTTTATTGCCTGGAAGCTTACCGTAAGTAAAGCAATTAATATGGCAAAAAATCCGGCCAATGCAAACATCCACCAGCCAATATTTATTCTGTAAGCAAACGCCTGAAGCCATTTGCTCATAGCTAAGACAGATAGCGGTGTAGCAATTATAAATGCTATCGCCACTAACTTTAAAAAATCTTTTGATAATAAACCGGCAATACCTGCAACACTTGCGCCCAGCACTTTGCGTATGCCAATTTCTTTACTTCTTTGTTCTGCGCTAAACGCAGCCAAGCCAAATAATCCCATTGAAGAGATCACAACAGCAATAATGGCGAGTACGAAAATCAGGAAAGATGCCTCCCGGTCTTGCTTGTATAATTCATTAAAACTATCATCGAGGAAATTATATTCAAGCGGCGAGTTTGGAAAAAAATTGTTCCATGTTCTTTGAATTTTTTGAATTGCTTTTTGAGTGCTGTTAGGTGCAATGCGTACTATAAAAGAACTGAAACCATGTTGGGTCATTAAACGCGATCAGTGGCCCTGTTTTAGTATGCATACTTTTAAAATTAAAATCCTTTACAACACCTATTATTTGGCCGGTTCTTCCCTTAAAAGTAAAGCGCTGGCCCATTACCGGCTCATGAATTTTTAATTCTTTTACAGCAGTTTCATTCAGTATAACATTATTTTTATCTCCTTCATTGCCTTGCTGAAACCATCGTCCCTGCTGCATTTGAAGCTGCATGGTGGTTTTAAAGTCTGCGTCGGTAGAAAGCTGCGCTATCCTGGGGTTTTGTGTTGTATCATGTCCATCCCAGTCTGCACTGCCAGTTGACATACTCCCGATATTTACAATAGGCTGGTTCGCAGAAGTAACATTAAGAAGAGTACTTTGAGTCAACAAGCTTTGTTTTATTGTTTCTATTAAACTTGTTTTTTTATTTCTGTCAATCGTAAACGGCAAAGGAAATTCAACAACCTGTTCTTTATTATAACCGGGGTTTTTCTGCTGAATAAAATTCATTTGTTTATAAATGATAATTGTCCCCGCAATCAATACAATAGCAATTGTGAATTGCATAACAACCAACGCCTTTCTGAAATAAGCATCTTTAATTTTTAAAACAGTAAAACCCCTGAATACACTTAAAGGTTTGATAGATGATAAGAGCAGTGCAGGATAAATGCTGTTAAGAATAAATGCCGACAATAATGTAACGCCAATAACTTTCCACATGGCAACAGATAACAGCGGTAAAGCAAAATTTTTATTAGTGATCGAATTAAAAGCAGGCAGGCAAAGATGTATCAATAACAACGTTGCTACCACTGCAATACAGCTTATCAATAAAGATTCAATTATAAATTGATAAAACAGGTGCGTACGTTTTGCGCCTACTATCTTTTTTATACTTACTTCTTTTGCACGCAGGCTTGCTTTCGCAGTCGTAAGATTTACATAATTAATACAGGCAATCAATAAAATTATGAATGCAAGGATGCTGAAAATATATACTGCACTTTTATTTCCTTTTACAAAATCCGAGTTTTGTAAATCAGTTTCAAAATGCATATTTTTTAAAGGCGTCAGCGATATTGCAATTTCTTCCTTATTGTTGCCGGGAATAATATGCGTAAGATTTTTTGAAACAGCAGCAATATTTGTATTAGGTTTTAATTTTACAAAAGTGATATAATTATAGTTGTCCCAGTGCTCATCGTTTTCTTTTCGCTGTTCATCTTTTAATAAAGCAGTTAAAGGCAGATACGCATCATACTGAAAGCTCGAATTTGAGGGTGCATCTTTAATAATGGCTTTTATGATATAATTATTGCTGTCAATGCGAATAGTTGCATTTAATGCTTCTCTGTCGCCAAAATATTTTTTTGCAGCAGATGCTGTCAGTATTACGCTGTAAGGGGTTTCGTTGAATGAAGACGCATCGCCCTTTATAAACTGATAGTGGAAAATATTGAACCATGCATCATCAATGTAAGCACATTTTTTTTCATATTGCGGCGTTTCATTTAAATAAAAGACAGGTTGATTATCGGGATTAATTCTTGCGATCTCATCAATTTGAGGGATTGTTTTTTTGGCAGCATTTGCCATTAATAACGGAGTGCTTTCCCAAACCCAATTATTTTCTTTTAATGTTGTGGTAAGCCTGTAAATATTATTTCTGCCGGGATGATAGTTATCGAAACTTAATTCATTTTGCACCCATAATAAAATAAGCACAGAAGCTGTCATGCCCACAGACAAACCAATAATGTTTATGGCTGATGTAATTTTATTTTTGAAAAGATTACGCCATGCAGCTTTGAAATAGTTTTTTAGCATAAAAAAGATTTATGAGGCTTGAGCAGGGATGTTTGATTTATAAATTAAACATTCGGGCGTTCACTTTATCATTCTGTTCTCAAACTATTCACAGGGTTAGCTATCGCCGCCTTTATCGCCTGCACACTAACCGTTATTAATGCTATTAAAAGAGCTGCCACTCCTGCCACTGCAAACATCCACCACTCAATATTAATACGATACGAAAAACTCTGCAGCCACTTCCGCATTGCCCACCACGAAAGCGGTGCTGCAAGAAGAAACGCAATGGTCACCAGCATTAAAAAGTCTTTTGAAAGCATTTGAATAATGCCCTGAACGCTGGCTCCTAAAACTTTTCTGATGCCAATTTCTTTTGTGCGCTGCTTTGCCATAAAGGTTGCGAGGCCAAACAATCCCAGGCAAGCTATGAATATGGCAAGCGTAGAAAATATTAAGGCAAGAGTTCCAACTCTTTGTTCGGCACGATACATCTCATCGAAAGATTCGTTTAAGAAGCGATACCTGAACGGTAAGCCAGACGCCAATCCTTTCCATTTATTTTGAACATCAGCAATTAAATTTTGCACATGGGCTGTATTTATTCTAAATATCCCCAATCCCGCGCCACCGCCTAAAAAGAAACATAAAGCACCAACGCTTTGATGCAAAGTCTCAAAATTGAAATCTTTAACTACACCGATAATTGTATGTGGAGATGTGCTGCCATCATTATTGCTTTGATAAATTTTTTGCCCGATCGGATTAGCATAACCCAAAATTTTTGCAGTGGTTTCATTAATAATGACCGCATCTGAATCACTGCCGTAATCCCGGGAAAAATCCCTGCCGGTAATAATATGCATTCCCAGGGTTTTTATGTAATCGTAGTCAATGTACCAGCTCTGCATATCGAAACCGTTAGTGGAAGTCATAACCGATTCTTTAGAAAAAGTATTGTCACTTCTCGAAGAGTTCGAAACAGGCAAATAGCCGCTTATCGTGCCGCTTTCAACACCAGGTAGTTGCAATATTTCATTTTTAAAAGCTGTAGCATTATCATTTAATGCAGATATTCCATCTACAACCAACACGTTGTTTTTATTGTAGCCAAGGTTTTTTGTTTGAATGTAATGGAGCTGTTTATAGATAACAATGGTTCCTACAATTAAAATAATTGAAACTGCAAACTGGAATACGACCAGCACGCTCCTTAAGCCGCCACTTTTACTGCCGGCATTCAGCTTGCCCTTTAAAATTTCAATTGGCCTGAATGCGGATAAATAAAATGCCGGGTAACTGCCCGCCAATAAGCCAACCACCAAAGGAAGTGCAATAAGTATCGGTAAAATATAAGGATTAAACAAGCTTGCCATCGTTAATTCTTTTGTGGCTATGTTGTTAAATTCAGGCAAAATAGCGGATACAATTCCAACAGCAATTATCATAGACAATACAACCATCATAGTTGATTCAAACAGAAACTGCGCTATGAGATTGCGCTTTTCTGTGCCCAATACTTTTCTTATCCCTACTTCTTTTGCGCGGTTTGCAGAATGAGCTGTAGTAAGATTCATAAAGTTGATACATGCGATAATTAGTATGAACAAAGCAACTGCTGAAAATATATACACGTATTGTATGTTGCCGCTTGGACTTAATTCGAAAGAGCGGTCGGAATACAAATGGATTTTAGTCAACGGCATTAAAGAATATTCAATATTGTTACCGGCCTTTTTAAAATCACTTATACTGTTGATGTTCATAAATTTTTTTGCATACGGCAATACATACCTGTCTATATACTGATCGAAATATTTATCAAACACTTTGTAATTAGTTCCCGGCCTCAATAATAAATAGGTGTAAAAATTATGACTGGTTATCTGTCCCCACTTATAATCTACATTCTTCATCGAAAAGAAAAAGTCAAAATGAAACTGGGAATTTTTCGGTATATCTTTTACAACGGCCGTTATTTTGTAAAAGGGATTTTTATCGCCTTTTACTTCAATTGTTTTCCCAACAACATTTGCAGAGCCGAAATATTTCTCTGCGGTTGACGCGGTGATCACAACTGTATTGGGTTCAGTTAAAGATTGCTTCAAATCGCCCGCAATTGCAGGAAGCCGGAAGATATCAAAGAAAGTGGAATCAACATTTGCCGTTTTTGTCTCGTCAATGTATTCATTATTTTTTTTTATTAGCCGGTCGCCATTGTTAGTATAAATGCGCGTGTAATTTTCAACCTGCGGATAATCTTTCTTCAGCAATTCACCCATCATGTCGCTTGTTAAAGGCATGTGCATATTGGCGCCGCCAAAACGTATGTCTGAGTTGATCCGGTAGATGTTATCTGCGTTTGGATAAAACCGATCGAAGCTTAATTCATCCATTACGTACAATGCAATTAATAAAAAACAAGACAAGCCAATTGCAAGGCCGGTAATGTTGATAATGGAGAAGGCCTTATTCTTAACAAGATTTCTCCAGGCGATCTTTAGATAGTTTTTAAACATGGCTTATTATTTTAAAGATCATTATTTTGTATTTTTGGTAAGGACAAAAATGAAAAATTATTGAACGAATCGTAATTGAAGTGGACGAAGCTACTGCTAAAAAATGGCGGCTGTCGTCGCAAAAACGCAGAAACATAGTTTCTCAACAAGTGAATATCAATTTGGCAAAAGAGCTTGCTGATTCCAAAGAAGACTTTCTTCAGTATTTGGATGAACTTCGAAGTACCATGAAAGAGCGTGGGCTTACAGAAGAAATTCTTGAAGAAATTCTGAAAGATGAATAATCTTTTTGTATTTGACACAAACAGTTTAATAAGCGCTTCTCTGATTGGCGCAACAATGACTGCAAGGGCGATGGATAAGGCCGTTATATTAGGAAAGTTGGTTTTCTCAAGATGCCACGATGAATGAATTGGTTGAAGTCTTTTTCAGAAAAAAATTTGATAAATACTTTTTAAATAATGAAGAAAGGTGGAGTTCAATAGAACATATTTCATTATATGCTGTTTTCATTTTCCCTACAGAAAGCATCACCGCTTGTCGTGATCCTAAAGACAACAAATTCCTGGAATTAGCAGTTTCTGCAAATGCTTCCTGCATTATCACTGGTGATAAAGACCTGCTTATTCTCCATCCGTTTCGTAATATTTCCATTTTAAATGCGGTTGATTTTTTGAATAACTTTTGAAACAATAACTTTTCTTCAAGCAGTGAACAATAAATACTTCTGATTTCGATTCACCATTCTTTATTCACTTCTTAAACTCTTCACAGGATTTGCAATGGCTGCTTTTATTGCCTGGAAGCTTATTGTTATTAATGCAATCATTAATGCTGCAACGCCGGCAACAACAAACATCCACCAACTAATATTGATTCTATATGCAAAACTTTGCAACCATTTATTCATTGCCCAATACGCCAGGGAAACGAAATGAGGCAAGAGATTAATACAAGCTTTATAAAATCCTTTGAAAACATTTGTGTTACCTGTGATACGCTTGCACCAAGTACTTTGCGAATACCGATTTCTTTGGTGCGCTGTTCTGCTGTATATGTCACCAGGCCAAACAAACCAAGGCATGCAACAAGTATTGTAAGCATTGCAAAGATGTTGAGAATAGTGCCTGTTTTTTTTTCTGCTGAATACGTTTTATTATACAGGTCATCCATGAAAGCATAAGTGAACGGTTCGTCTGTATTGAATTTATTCCATTCGTTTTTCATGGTTAGAAGAAGACGAGGCATGTCTGTAGTTTTCACTTTAAATATTAATCCCCAATCAGGTTCCAATGTCATAAGCAATGGCGTGATCGGACTATGCAACGATTGAAAATTAAAATCTTTTACAACGCCAATAACATGATAAGGAATATCTACTCCGCGGTTGCTGTTTTCCCTGATGATTGTTTTTCCAATAGCAGCTCATATCATTCCATCCATAAGCTTTTGCCGCAGTTTCATTTATGATCATGGCTGTTGAATCTGTTAAAAAATCTTTGGAAAAATTTCTACCTGATGCCATTGTCATTCCAAGTGTTGGTATGTATTGTTCGTCTACATGGTACTCCTGCGTTCGCATAATTTCATTATCATGCCCTTCGGGATAGGAAATGCATTGCCACCGTGCTTGGCCCTGCGGCTTATAGGATGAGACGGTGGCATTCACGATACGTGGGTCTTTCGAGCATTTCTTGTTTATACAACTTTTCGTTTTTGCCCAATGCATACGAGTTAGGTATGGTAAGCAATTGCTCTTTATCATAACCCAATTTTTTATTTTGAATATATTTCATTTGCTGCCACACTACAATAGTGCCGATGATCAGGGCAACAGAAATAAAAAATTGAAAAATCACCAAACCACTGCGCAAACCAAATGTTTTATTGTTGATGTAAGTTTCCTTTTAATACGGTAATTGGCTTAAATGATGAAAGAAAAAATGCAGGATAAATACCGGCGATAATATTCACTAATATTCCTAAAGCAATAAAACCTGCAATAATTTTTATATTAAAACCAAAGCTTAAATTTTTATCGGAAATGCTATTGAATAGCGGTAACGCAAGTTGAATAACTATAAATGAAATGATTAGTGCAATGAAGACAAGCAATCCTGATTCAATTAAAAATTGTTTGATGAGTTGAATTTTTTCTGAACCAATTACTTTACGTACGCCTACTTCTTTTGCACGTTTTGATGCGCTGGCCGTAGAAAGATTAATAAAATTTATACATGCTATCAGCAACATGAAAATGGCGATGGCACCAAAGATGTACACATACATTGCATCGCCCGGCGTACTAATTCGATAGTTATGAATCTGAATGTAAGATGAATAGAAGTTAAAGGCTGTAAAGCAAAACCTAATTGATTACCCTTTGTTATAAATTGTTATAAGCTAATGCCCATGTCTTGCTGTATTTGCGGACCCATATATTTCTTTACCATGCCGGGGAGTTCTGCGGCTAATTTTTTATAATCATAACCGGGTTTTAACAGCAGGTAAGTAAAGAAATTAGAATCCATCCACGAGTCAGATTTAGCAGCATCCAAACTTTCATAGAAGCGAACATATCAAAATGAAAATGTGAATTGGCCGGCACTTTATCAATCATGCCGGTAACTTTAAGCACTGCATGCTGATCAGGAAAATTTAATATTTTACCCATTGGATCCTCGTTGCCGAAATATTTTTTTGCGAATGCTTTTGTAACAATGATTGTGTTGGGTTGCTGTAATGCAGTTTTTGCATCGCCCTCAATAAGCGGCAATGTGAATATGCTGAAGAAGTTAGGATCAACAAAAGCTAACTGATCATCTTTAAAACTCTTGTCCTTGTAAACTACTTTTTGAGCGCCCGCAAAATTCAACCGCGTTGCATCTTCCACTCCAGGATAGTCATTTTTCATTGCTTGTGCAACGGGCGGCATTACATTGGCTTCAAAAATTTTTCCACCATTGATGTCTGCTTTGAAAACAACCCGCACTATTCTGTCAGCATTTTTATTGAAGCGATCGAAGCTTAGTTCATCCTGCACATACAGCATGATGATAAAGCAAACCGAGATGCCGATAGATAATCCTGCTATGTTGATAAAGGAAAAAGTTTTGTGCTTTATCAGGTTTCTCCATGCCGTTTTGAAATAATTTTTAAACATACATTTTGTTTTAAGCTAATAGCTATTGGCTATTAGCTATTAGCTAACCGTTATTCCGTTCTTAAACTCTTCACAGGATTCGCAATGGCTGCTTTTATTGCCTGGAAGCTTATTGCGAACAATGCGATGAACAATGCCAACCAGGGTTGTGATTACAAATACCTTCCAGCTAATGCCAATCCGGTAAGCAAAATTTTGCAGCCATTTATTCATTACAAACCATGCAAGCGGTAAGGCGATGATAATAGCAACAACCACCAGCTTTAGAAAATCATTTGCAAACAGGCTCACGATGCTAATCGGACTTGCGCCAAGCACTTTGCGCACACCAATTTCTTTAACGCGTTGTTCCGTACTGAATGTTGCCAGGCCAAATAATCCAAGACAGGAAATAAAGATCGCAATAATGGTAAAGTCTCCAACTATAGCAGCCAACCTGTTTTCCGCATTATAATTTTTTTGAAAATCTTTATCTAAAAAACTATAATCAAAAGGCTCGCCGGCATTTAAGCTATGCCATGTAAGTTGAATAGCGTGCAAGGCAGCATCTATGTTTCCTTGTTTAACATGCACAATCATATAATTATATAAAGGCGGCGTGTTTAATTGAAAACCATATGGGCCAATAGGCACATGCAGATCTTCATAATGAAAATCTTTTACTACGCCAATGATATTAAAATTATAAGTGTTGTTATTAAAAGTAAAATGCAGTTTTTTGTTTACAGCATTTTCGGCACTTGCGAAACCAAGGGTTTTTATAGCTGTCTGATTCAACACAATAGTACCGGAAGTGTCTTCAGCATAATAATCATCAGAATAGATTCTTCCGGCAACAGGTTTAATACCTAACGTTTGTAAAAAGCCGGGATCAACATAATTCATTTTTATATCTTTTGCCTGTTGCATATTCTCTCCGTCTTTATAAAAAATATTATCAGATGTGCCGGTGATGCCGGGATAATAAGAGGAGGCGCCTACGTTCGCAATGTTGGCTTGTTTGAGTAATTCATCTTTAAAAGCAGCGTACATTTTTTTTGCATTGTTGCTGCGCAATGGAATTACTATTTGTTGATTTTGATCAAACCCCAGATCAGCAGAGCGCAGGTATTTCATTTGACCGGCGATAATAACCGATGCAGTAATTAATACAACTGAAATACTGAACTGGAATATTACCAAACCCTGGCGCAATGCCACAGCAGAAAATGAATTTGAAAATTTTCCCTTTAAAACTTTTACCGGCTTAAAAGATGATAAATAAAATGCCGGATAACTTCCTGCAAATAAACCGGTAATTATTGCCAAAGCGATGAATACCGCGATAAGAATTATATTGTTTGAAACAGTTAGCGAGAGATTTTTGTCAGCCACGCTGTTAAAAACGGGTAATAACAATTCGACAAAAACAAATGCGACCATAAGCGCAAACAAACTCATTAAAACGGATTCGCCCAGAAATTGTGTTACCAATAATTTTCTTTCTGCGCCCAACACTTTTCTTATTCCTACTTCTGCCGAACGTTTGGATGATTGCGCTGTAGCAAGGTTCATAAAATTGATGCATGCAATAAGCAACGTGAACAATGCAATGGATGCCAGTATGTACAAATAAGTTGCACTACCTCCCGGCGTTACATTACTTTTAACGTCTTCGTCTAAATGAATTTGTTTAAGTGGCACCAGAAATTGCGACCTGTAAAATCCAACCGCTTTTAAATCTTTACCCGCATATTTTTCGATAAAGGATGGAAATTTTCCCTGTAATTTTTTAGGGTCTGCGCCCGGCTTCAGTTGTAAATAAGTAAAGTATAAATTATTGGTGGCAAGATTATCCCCCTGCCTTTTCATAAAGTCTGCAACAGTGCCACCCATCATGCTCATAAAAAAACGTGCATCAATGTGAGAAGGCTTTTTAATAGGTTTAAAAACACCCGTTACCAAATAATCATGATCGCCGTTTGAACTACTGCTCACATGGATCACTTTATTTAATGCGTGTTGATTTCCAAATAATTTGTTTGCGATCTCATCGCTTAAAACAATAGAATTTGGATCGTTTAATGCATTTACAGGATTGCCTTCAACAAAATTATAGGTGAACATTCTGAAGAATGTAGAATCGGCTAAAAAACCTTTTGTTTCATAAAATGATTTTGAGGCGCCGCCGCTTTCGTTATACTGTAGCAGTGTTTTATCCTCCGAATACAATGCGGCAAGCCTGGTAGTTTGTTCAATTTCGGGAAAAACATCTTTCATCATTTCGCCCATGGCAGCGGGCGTATTGGGCATCTTTTTGAAGTTGCCAAGCCCGGTAAATTCAGTGCCTATCTGGTAGATGGTATTCGCATTTTTCTGGTAGGCATCATAACTGGTTTCATTTAAAATATACAGCGTAATGAGCATACAACACGTAAGCCCTACTGACAAACCAAGAATGTTGATGAAAGAAAATAGTCTTGCTTTTAATTACATTACGCCAAGCTATTTTCAAATAACTTTTAAACATTTTTCAAGGTTTAAGTTCTATATTTTATCTTTTGAGTTCATTCCTTTTTGACATTTACCATTGATGTTTTATTCCGTTCTAAGGCTCTTCACCGGATTTGCTACCGCCGCTTTTATCGCCTGGAAGCTTACTGTTATTAATGTTATTACCAAGTGCGCCTAATCCTGAAAAAATAAAGATCCAAAACGAAATGGCCGTTCTGTAATCATATTGCTGCAACCAGTTATTGGAATAATACCAGGCCAGCGGAATAGCAATTAAGCATGAAATAATTACAAGCAATGCAAATTCTCTCGATAACATTTTCCAGAGATTATAAATAGATGCACCCAGCACTTTACGAACACCAATTTCTTTTTTACGCTGCTCCGCAACAAAGGATGCGAGCCCAAATAAACCAAGACACGAAATAAATATTGCAAGTATGGTAAAGAAGGTGGCCAGGTTACCCACACGCTGTTCATCAGCAAATTTTTTCGCATAGTCTTCATCGTTAAATGTGTAATCGAAAGGCGCACCCGGATTGTATCTTTTAAAAACTGTTTCTATTTTACTTAATGCATCCGCACGGGAACGCCGTGTTTTATGGCAATGGTAATAACTTTGCCCACTTGCGGATCAAACATAAAAACAGTTGGTGTAACGGGCTCATAAGGCGATTCCATGACCATATCTTTTACCACGCCGACAACAGTATATTTTTTATCATTGAAATTTATAATTTGACCAATAATATCCTGTTTCATACCAACCTGTTTTACAGCGGATTCATTTAATATCATCGCCGAACTATCTGTTGCAAAATCTTTAGAAAAATCGCGGCCTTCTTTTATGTCCCAGCCAATGGTTTTGCCAAAATCAAGTGTTACCCAAATGGTGCCAAAAGCAGGTAAGGTATTGGGGTCTTTACCCTGCCAGTTAAAGCCAATCTGGTTGGAATAAACGGCTGTTGTTGGGCTTGAAGATTCAGCCATATTATCTACAACTCCTGTAGCAAGCAGGTCGCTTCGTATGGCATCATAATGGCCATACAAATCCGGGGTTGACATATTGTATTGTAATAAGCCCTTCGTTCTGTAATTTACCGGCCTGTTTCTGCAAATTGAATTTGCCTGAAAACGATGATAGTTCCTATAATTAAAGCAATCGAAAAAGTAAATTGAACTACTACCAAAATTTTGCGTGGCAACGACGCAAACCTACCAACACGAAATGTTCCTTTCAATACTTTTATCGGTTCAAATTTGGAAAGATAAAATGCAGGATAACTGCCGGAAATCAATCCTGTAATAAAAGTGAATACCAAAACCAGCAACCAGAAGACCGGATTGCCCCAGGGCAATCCAATACTTTTATCAGCAAGCTTATTAAACAAGGGCATCAATACAATCACTAATAAAATAGAAAATATAAAAGACACAAATGCCACTAAAACAGATTCGCTTAAAAACTGCCCAATCAATTGACTGCGAAGCAGAACCCACTGTTTTCCGAATGCCTACTTCTTTCGCTCTTTTTTCGCTTCGTGCGGTAGAAAGATTCATAAAGTTGATGCAGGCAAGCAGCAGTACAAACACTCCAATAATTGAAAACAGCCAGATAAATTGTATGCGGCCACCAGTTGGTTTGCCATTTTTAAAATCGCTGTACAAACGCCATTTGTCCATCGGAAATAATATAAGCCTGTTCCTTTCCGTCTGTTGTGCAACCTTATGCGCCATTACCACATTTTTAATCTTCTCAGTTTCTTTCTCATATTAATGTTATCGGCCACTTGCACATAAGCCTGCCACGAATGATTGTTCCATTGTGTAGCCGCATCTTTAAGCCATTGCTCAGTGGTTATATATTTTTTCCAGGGAAGAAAATATTTAGCATCATACAAAGTAGTATTGTGCGGAAGGTCCTCGAAAACACCGGCTACTTTGTAGTTCTCTTTATTATCCAGCTTTACCATTTTATTCATTGGATCTGCATTGCCAAATAGCGTTTTTGCCAATGAAGCGTTTAATAAAATGGAAGAGGGATCGTTTAATGCATTTATATTTCCTTGCATCATTCTCAGTGAAAACATAGAAGGAAAATTGGATTCAACCCACATGCCTTTTCCGGTAATTTTCTTTTCACCTACTGCCAACACATGACCGAAATTCCACGAAGCCATAGCTACATTTTTAAAATCGCTGCCATATTTTCTGCGCAATTCATCTCCAATGGGCATACAAACCGCCGGATTGGTTCCCATCTTATTATCATTATCAATAAATGTAGTCATTACCTGCGCAAGCTGTGCATGATTTGCATGATAGTTATCATAAGTAACTTCATCCTGTATCCAAAAAGCGATCAACATGGCGACGGCCATACCTGCTGCAAGTCCAAGTATATTTATGAGAGTATACCTTGTTGTTAATAAGATTTCGCCAGCGATTTTGAAATAGTTCTTAAACATAAACACCTGGGTTAGAAAAAAAATATTTATTATATGCTTTTCCAACCTATGTACCAATGATATATATTATTGAAAAAGAATGCGTTAATGTGTAAAGATTATTACGAAGTGTTCGTAACCGGACACATTTCGGAAGAAAGCGGACAGTTGAAATGGGGAATTCCTTCAGGCCTTCTTCACGCATATAGCTATTTCAGCGTGTTTAAAATGGTGAACCAAAGCCTGGAAACGATTTTTAAAGTTCTTACAATAATTTCCTGTGGAGAGCTTTTCTTCTCTTCAGTCTGGTGACAGCGCGGATTGTTTTTTTGTGAATTGTGTGATAATAGCTATTTGTAAAAAAAGGCTTTCGTTTGTGCCATGCCGTTATTTTGTTGCTTTGACATAAAAGTATCTTTTACTGTTTAAATGAGGTTTCGTTTTTTTTAATAATGAAATGAAACCTTTTCATCCTGGCTCGCAGGATACCGGCAAAATCTTAAACATGATATTCTTCGTTGTGCGGCTGGCGTACTAACGTGCAGGGATGTGCGATTTTTCAACCTGGCGGCATTTTCCCCTGTCATTCATCTTCCAACCCCATTGCGGCTGAGATGGTAAGGGGTTTTTTTTAATTCTTGTTGCCCGGATAGGATTCCCCCGGACCAAAAAATACTTCAACCGATTTGATCTTGCCCGCATTAAACGTATAAATGTCAACATTGCGGACGACTTTGTTATCGGTGGTATTTATCTCGACCAGCAGGATCACATCATTACCACTCTCAACCATTTTACTAAATTTAACCTTTTTAAAAAACCGGTTGGTTCCCCAGCAACTGTCTTTAAATTCTTTAACTGAGATATGATCATTGATGGGAGTAGTGAACGTAAAACCTTTCGCAAGCTGGCTTACTACCAAATTCCAGTTGTGCGTTTCAAAGCCTGAATAATAGGCCTTCACGGCCCTTTCGTTTTCACTGACCTGGGCATTAGTTTTCAAAGCTGTGCAGGCTAAAAAAATGATTACCAATTGGATTGCAATAAGGCCTTGTTTACGTTGCATCATAATGCGGGTTTGTTTAATTGATGATTTAATTAAAGACTTACTTAAAATAGTGGTCGTATTGGTTATTAAATTTATGTAGATTTTTGTGATAAACTAAAAGCGGTCTTCCAGGGCCAGCATCAATTTTAATATTACTTCTCTGCCATTTCTTATTAATACGCCTGATTCTTATGCCTGTATTATGTCTGAATTATATTTACCCTAATAATCATCTTCATTAAATCCTGTTCTTGCGACGCCGGCGATTGTAAAAGTATCAGTCGGGTTAGGGGCATTGGAAAAAACCGCCCGCATATAAATGCTATCTACAGGATTTCCTGACAAAGAATGCCCAGCTTTTGGGAAGATTTTACCACCAATTATGGTAACCATCGTAGTGGCAGTGTCGCCATAATAATTCACAGAATTCGTTGTATTAAACGTAAGCGTTGAATAATTGATTGCTGTTTTGCACTTAAAATCAGCTCCCAACGCTGCAAGCGAATCACCGCCGGCAAAGGAAATACCCAAATTATTAAAATCGTCCAGCCATATAGAGTCAGAAGTATTTTTTACCGTATTATATGTTTGGAAAAAAATTGGGAGAGGTGTGAGATTGCCAGTGCCGGGTAATGAAATATTTACCCACCAGCTATTGGACATATTTACAGTTGCCGTAGCGCCATATTGGGTGCTGGCAAAACTGTTGGGCTGCTTATCCTTGCTACAAGAAGGGACGAAAAAGGCTACTAAAATAAGAGCTCCAAATAATATTTTACTCATGTTGTATATTTTTATCTTATTAACTATTTTCTTTTCTAAATTACTTTGCCCACCAAACCGGCGTTGTCTCGGGAACTATGGTTTTCGGGGCATTTATATTCCTTGATGTTTCATCATAAGGGTACACCAATCTTTTAGGATATTGCCCGGGTGGTAAACTTGAGTTCGGGCCTATGACGAGTTGCCCGGGTATGTAATTGGGACTGGTTGAATAGACAGGGCTCCTTAATGGATATCCTGTCCTGTTTTGTTCGAAAAAAGATTCAATCCCGTGGCACCCATAGGCGCAGGAAGCCCATTTCTGCACAATAATCGCCTGGATCTTTTGATCCATTGTTCCGTTAGCGGGAAAGGCGTACGCTCCTCCCGGCGCGATAAATGAACTTCCATCGAGGTTTTCCTGATGGAAAGCTGCCAGCACTCCCTGGTTGTAAAGGCTGGCAGCTTTTAAACCACCGAAGTATCTCACATCTGCTTCCGCCTGTAAAAAATAAGATTCCGCTGCGGATATAAATTCAACGGGATCTGTTGGCGATTCTGCAAATGTCGGCGCTACAGAATAAGCAGCATTGATGTTAGCATAATCTCCCTGGTTGATTGATGTAGGAGAAACCGATCCGAAAAAGTAAACAATCCTCGGATCATTATTGGCCTTAAGCCACGACACAAACGTAGTACTTGCCTTTAGGTTATTAGCTGTATTATTCGTTCGAATATTCTGCTCGAACAAAGGATTGTCCCTTTGTGGCGTATTTGTAAAATTGGTAACGCTTGCATCAACAGTAAGGAAACCGGCGTTGGTATTGTACAATGATGCAATACCTGCAGAAGCAACGCCGGGATAGGCATTTACCATCCGCAGGTACATTTTTAGTTTTAGCGTATTGGCAAAAGCCATCCAGTTCGCCATGTTCCCGCCAAAAACCAAATCCTGGGAACCAGGATCAGTGATGGTAGGTGCTGCAAAATTTTCGGACAGAGCCGTATCTATGCTATTTATCAGTGACGTATAAATGGAATCTCCGCTATCAAATTTTGGATTCAGGTTGGCAGCGCCTTGCAAGGCTTGAGAGTAGGGCATTTGATCATACAAATCCACCAACACCTCAGCAGTGTATGCATTCATTACAGTTCCAAGCAAATAATAGTTCCAATCGCCCGTTCCTTTGGCCTGGTTAATTACAAAATTATAATCCTGCAGACCCTGGGTGAACAAAACGTCATAAGAATTATTTACGTATTGATCTGTCGGCGGCAAATTGTACGATTCAATGTCAACATATTGTTGGGCAAGCGCTGCCTGTGTGAAAAACTGTGACCAGATTCCCCCAATAAGCGCTAAATCGCCGCCCACCTTGCCAACCGTAGCTAATACTGCTGCGGGGAAAACAACAGCAGGTGTTCCCTGATCCAACGCAGGAACACTGGGATTTTTGTTAATATCTAATTGCTTTTTGCAGCTCATATTATTTAGCGCGATAAATAATGAGCATGCGATAATGATAAAGCTTTTATTAATTATTTTCATATCTCTTTTTTTAAAAAATAACTTTTAAAATGACACCATAACTTTTTGTAAGGGGTGTTGTAGCAAACTCACCCAATTGTCCCCCCAGGTCATTTCCTAAATTAGTGGCTTCCGGATCTACGTAAACATTGGATTTTGGTGTCCATAAAAGAAAATTGCGCCCAAATATGCCAATCGAAGCGCTGGATCCACTGATGCCTGCGAGGAAACGCTTTGGTAAATTATAAGACAGATTAACATCCCGTAGTTTCAAAAAAGATCTGTCAATGATCCTCATTGCGCCGGCACCGCCGGAATAACTGCTTCCTTCGGAATAATAGTTATATAGTTGATTATCTTCGGCAATGCCGCCAATAGCGTTACCGCTTGGCCCTTGCGTTGGAATATTATTAGCGGCACCTCCAATCGGAGTGGTGTTTGGCGCATATACGGTTTTGCCTCCTGAACTGCCAACAGAATAAACTGAATTAGGGATAATAAAAGGTTGGCGATTATTATAAGTGGTAGCAATTCCATTGCCATCGAACAAAACAAGGTCGGCCGTATTGCTGTACATTACCCCGCCATATCTAAAATCGAAAGAAAAGTTCAGTGAAAAAGCCTTATAGGTAAATGTATTCGTCAGGCCCATTGTATACGTGTAAAGTCCACTACCGTAATACCCCTTTGTTAAACCATTCGCATCCAAAGGAGTTGTATTTGGCAATGGAAACCCGGTTGTAGGATTTACCACAATTTGGCCGGTTGGTGATTTTTGTGGTACAACAGAATATATAGAGGCTACGGTCTTACCAACTACGGCACGCATTTCCGCATCCTCGAATGATCCTTCAGTCGTAAGCAACGGGTCCGGAGAAGTGCCGTTGAGATTATCCACATTGTTCCAGTTCCTGGCAAAAACATAAGTGAAATTCCAATCAAAATTCTTTGTTTCAACTGGCTTCACGTTTAATGTCACTTCAATCCCTTTGTTACTTACCTGGCCAAGATTTTCTACTAAGTTTGTATAGCCTGTTGATGGCGCTACCAGTACAGGAAATATCTGACCATCCGTTTTTTTATCATAAACGGTAACATCTAATCCAATCCTGTTTTTCAAAAATTTTGCTTCTATGCCCCCTTCCAATTCCGTAGTGAAAATTGGTTTCAGGGTTGGGTTATTAAGGGTCGTGCTAATCCCATAACCACTTACGCCATTGAACGGAAATGTAAGTGACCCCAAAGGTGGTAGCGTAACTGTCCCGCTGCCCAATGTTTGATTTACATTATATGGAGCAGGATCGCTTCCCGTCTTGCCGTAGGCAAACCGGAGTTTAAGAAAAGAAACCGTATTTTTTGAGCTGAACATTTGAGAAGCTAGCCAGGAAATATTGGCCCCCGGATAAAAAATTGAATTATGGTTGATGGGCAAAGTAGACGACCAATCGTTCCTAATGTCACCCGTCAAATACAATTGATCCTTAAAGCCTACGGTAGCTTCC
The DNA here is from genome assembly GCA_963823305.1 of uncultured Chitinophagaceae bacterium. GTDB lineage: Bacteria > Bacteroidota > Bacteroidia > Chitinophagales > Chitinophagaceae > Ginsengibacter. The sequence goes on along the minus strand of CAWGLC010000003.1, from coordinate 75,727 downwards.
GCATATGCACCGATTTTTCTTTCATTCGATTCGGCATTTATTGTAGTAGGTGGCTTGCTTGTATTTGACAGGTTAAAAAAACTAGGGATAACTAAATAAGTTACTTCTGTGAAAACCTGTGTTCCATTTTGCTGATAATAATTTCCGCCAGCTAACGCGTCAAAAGAAAAATTTTTATTAATGTCGGCATTAAAATTCAAGATCAAATCACTGTTTATCACTCCGAGGTAAGCCGAACCAACTCCTACTTCCCCGACGTCCGGGGTTCTGGGCGAAAATTCCGGATTTGTAGCAGGGTTGCCATCCCAGGTGTTTGGCTGAGCGGAAGCAATTTGTTTCCAGACAGTTGTATTGTAATTGCTAAAATCGCCACCCAACCTGTATTCCGCCTTTAAATGAGGCGTAAATTTATAACCCAAATCAAGGTTGCCAAAAAACCTGTTCAGCCCCTGTTTGTCTCCATTCTGTTGCAATGCGAAATAAGGGTTTTCGGCATAAGGCGTAAAATAATTATTCGTATTAAAAAATGGATTATTGATATCCTTAAATGCAGTAATGGGTATATCAACAGGTATTTGCAATAACGATTGAAATACACCGCCCCCACTCGAGGTAGCCTGGCCTGAGCTCGGGGTATTCAGGGTCTGGCTAACGAAATTAAAGGAGGTATTAATGAAAAATTTACCAAAATTGCTATTTGTTCTTAATGAAAAATTGTTCCTTACCTGGGTGTTTGCATTATCGGGTATTATCCCACTGCTGCTTACATTGCCATAAGAAAAATAAAATCTTGTTACGTCGCTCCCCCCGGATAAAGAAACGGAATTATTATACTCAGTGCCGGTAACAAAAAAATCACGAAGGTTATTTGGAATGAATGAAAATGGCTTGGTCAGTTGCGAATCACCAACTATTGAACCCCACTTCCTTTCTTTACCATCAAACTTTGGCCCCCAGCTTCCATTCTCATCTGATACTACATCGCCTCCCCAGCCCTGCCCAAATTCAGATTGATAGTCGGGCAATTTGCCTACTTTGCTGAAAGCAACTGAACCGTCATATTCAACCTTTAGTTTGCCGGCCCTTCCCTTTTTGGTAACTATTATAATAGCGCCGTTTTTAGCGAGGCTTCCGTACAACGCAGAGGCAGCAGTTCCCTTCAGAACAGTGATGCTTTCAATATCATTTGGGTTTACATTAGTCATCCCATTCCCAAAATCAACCGCATCAGTATTACTTGCGCCACTGTTTCCGCTACCACTATTCGTCAGAAAAGACCCATTACTAAGTGGCACGCCATCTATAACGTACAATGGTTGATTATCACCTCCGGATATTATCCCATATCCTCTTAAAACTACTTTTGTAGATGATCCGGGCCCTCCAAGATTTGAAATTTCAGCGCCCGCAACTTTCCCTTCTAATCCATCTAACATGCCCGTAGCCCCGTTTTTATTTATAGTCGCAGTGGTAAAAGTTGTAGTCGCATAACCGAGTTTGGCCTTCTGCTGGGTTTGACCTAATGCTGTAACCACTACCTCAGTAAGGTTGCCCGTTTTCTGAGTAACTGGAATTTGCATAAAAGAAGATTCTCCTACCGGAATTTCTTTTTCCGTTATGCTTGTGGCGGTGATCATTAATACATCTCCCGGCTTGGCCTTAATAGAAAAAACACCATCTGCATCAGCCTCTGCAGCTTGTTTTGATCCTTTCACCAGCACGGTAGCGAACGAAACAGGTTGTCCCTGTTGGTTAACTATTTTACCCGTTATTGATTTTGTTTGAGCAAATGTTAAATCAGAAAACAAAAAAAGCAGGCTGAGGATGAATAAATACTTTCTCATATGTTTATTGTTTTTAGTAATAATTCCGATATGTAATTGTTGGAAGACATCTAAAAATGGATGAAAGAAGGTATCAAACTAAAAACGGATGCCGAGGCGTGAATTTTAATGACTCAAGTTCAATATATGTCGACTTAAAAAACAATTAAGATGCAGCGTATATTTCAAATGCTGTAAACTGAATCGCGATTGTCAGGAATTTAAACCAGGAAAATTTGGGGTGAATGCAGAATGATTTTGAGTACCACTAATTTATTGCCGCAATCAATTATGAGTTTTTTTAAATCTTACTTTAATAATTAATGGATTTGTGCAAATCCATTTTCAGGTTTATGGCAAACTGGTCCGTGTTAATAAATATTTTCAATTCATGACTTTGCGGATAAAGCAGGTTTAACCGCTTTCCGATATTTTGCAAAAAGGCGCCGTCATTATTGATAAGTGTAGATGTATCCTCTGGTTTGCTCCACATAATATTTAAAGAAAAACTGCCATCAGCGACCCGCACTTCGAGGCTTATGGATTTGTTTTTTAAATGTATCGCAGAGAACTGCCGGAAACTATTTTCTATTAATGGTAAAATAATAAACGGCGCAATCCATTCCTCATCTGTGTTTCCTATTATCTTCATATTTATATTCACGTTGCTGTTTCCGGCTTTCTCCAGTTCTACAAATTCTTCAAGCAGGTACAGTTCTTTTTCCAAGCTTACCTTTGGCTGATTGGAATCATAAATTACATACAACAACAAGTTTTTTATTTTCTTTATCACGTCAGGAATCACCGATGGTTTTTCAATCGAAAGCATCTCTAATTTATCAAGCGCATTAACCAAAAAGACGGGCTGTATCGTGCCGCTGTCTGCGGGTTTAATTTTTTGTTTTTCACTTAAAAAAATATCCAGCTCACGTTTTTTTATATACCACATTTTCCCGAGTTTAATAGCAGCAGCAAGGCATGCTTCCATGTTTATCTGCGTAAAAACATAAAAGAAAGTCCACATAAAACTTTCCGTATGCACGCTAAAAGGCAAATGGTATGCGCTGCGTATGTGAGGTACTATATTATTAGTGTAAAACCGGAAGCAGGTAATATGGATCAAACTGAAAGCAATCCATAATACGATCATCAATATATATTTCCCATTGAAAAGAAACCGGGGGATTAAAAAATAAATAACCAGATAACAGAAAATAATATCCAGCGGAATTGGCAATATTTCCTCTACCAACGAAGCCGGCAAACTTAGGCTGAACGGGTATTTGTCCATCCACGATATCGTCATGAAGATGGTATAATAACTAACCAATACAACCCAGAACAAAACATGACGTGTAATCCGGTACTTTGGATTATTTGAAAAAACCAACAGGTAAATATTCATTACAGGTAATTGAAATAATTATCTTTTTCAAAAAGCCAGATGGATAAAATTAATACAAAAATTTGCGGCCAGCGATACATAAATAATGATAGATGGCATTAAAATTTTAAAATTAAAAATCAGCGACGACTAATATTACCTAACTAAAGGCTAAACAGTTGCAACTGAAAAAAGAAACAACATCTGGCGTGCCCTTAACCTGCGAACCACTTAGAATACTCCTAATGGCAGCTTTATTGAACGGCAGTTTTCTGCTTTAAAGGTTTGTCCGGAACAGCGTTAAAAATTGTTTGAAGTTAATGTCATTTTCTCCTGGCATCAGCCAATACTTGCCTAATAAGGATTTTTAAAGTATGAAGCAGCATATATGGTAGTTGAACCTGTCTAATTGGAGAGCCACTAAGAGAAAAAACTGTATCAACAATTTTTCAACCTCTAATATTTCGTTTAAAAAAAAGTAATTTTTTAGAGAAGCGTCTTCGGCGGATTAATATCGGACTACTGCACAATTTTGGATCTGAAGAACTACTCATAAAAAATATTGCGCAAACAAAAATGTTATGAAAGATGTAGGGATTTTAAACGATAAAATTATCAAGCTATTTGGTATCACAATACTGGGACTCATCATTCCAAATATAACGGGCCTCATTACCAATCATCTTTATTCTTTTCCTGAATTAATTGCCTGTTATGCTTACTTTATTTTTTTATCCTTCGCAATATGGCAGGGCGACGTATGGGTGATGTATTATATGCGGAGAAAATTTACATGGAGATACAATAAATATTATAAAGTTATCGGTATCCTTTGCTGTGCAAGTTTTGTTTGTTCAGGTACATTGTCAGCCTTATTGCTTATTGTCTGGAAGTTATTTTCCAAAGAGATGTATACCAACTGGCCACCGGTTTTTAATTCAGCAGTGATCATTGTTTTTTCCGCAATCTTTATTACCAGCATTTATGAAAATATATTTCTCAACAATGAACGGATCTATAATCTTTTAATGGTTGAGCAACTGAATATTGCCAAAGCCCAGGCGCAACTGGAAGCGCTCAAAAATCAACTGGATCCGCATTTTATTTTTAATTCACTGAATACATTATCGTATCTCATTACGAAAGATCCTCCAAGCGCAAGATTATATAATGATGCTCTTGCGAAAGTTTACCGCTACATTTTAAGTAATAAAGAAAAAGACCTTGTTTTACTGAAAGAAGAAATAGAATTCATTTCCAATTATTTTTATCTTATAAAAATCCGGTTCAGCGATGCTGTAAATATGATGATTGAAATTACCGATCTGTCTGCCGAAGATTTTTTGATACCACCGATTTCCATGCAGGCATTAGTTGAAAACGCAATAAAACATAATGAATTCAGCGATAAAGCTCCGCTTGGGATCAATATTTCCGTTTCCGCGCATTATGCAGTTGTGAAAAACGAAATTCATCCTAAAAGCTACGCTGTGCCGGCATCCGGGATTGGTTTAAATAACCTGGATAACCGTTATAAACTTATTACAAAAAGGAATATTATAATCGAAAACAATTGTAAAATATTCAGTGTAAAATTACCCATCTTAAAATTTTAAAGTATGAAAGTGCTGATCATTGAAGATGAAAAACCAGCGTACCAAAACCTCGTGGAAGAATTAAAGCAAACAGGAGAAAACATCCAAACTATTTCCTCGTGCAGCAGCGTTGACCAGAGCATTAACTGGCTGAACGAAAACCCCCAACCCGATTTAATATTAATGGACATTCAGTTGTCAGACGGGTTATCGTTCAATATTTTTAAATCATGCGATATAAGCTGTCCTGTGATTTTTATTACTGCCTTTGATAAATATCTAACACAGGCCTTTGATTATAATAGCATTGATTACCTGCTTAAACCGATATGCCGCCAAAAATTGAGTGCCTCGCTACGCAAATACAAAAACCTGCAATCCCATTTTGTTAATAATCATTCTGCATTATTAGATTTCCTGAATAATCACGATAAAAAAAAATCCCGCATTCTTGTAAAGAAAGGACTGGAATTTCAAACCGTAAGGTTTGTCGATGTGGCTTATTTCTTTACAGAACATAAAATCGTTTTTGTGGTAGACAAGGATAACCGAAAATATCTTACAGATAAAAGTAACCTTGGTGATCTGGAAGAAGAGCTTGATAAGGATAGTTTCTACAGGGCAAACAGGAAATATATCATTAATGCAAATTATATTAAACGCTTTAAGCCGATTGAAAGAAGTAAAATATGTGTAGAATTAACAATACAGCTTAATGAAGAAATAATTGTAAGCCAGGAGAATGCCTCATCATTTAAGAAATGGATAGGAGAGATGTGATGCATTTCTTAAAAATAATTTTCATTTATACAAATTAAAGGCTTGACGTTATCGTATGAATTTTACCGGCCATTATCTTTAACTCAATTGGTTTCCCCTTCAACAGTGTGATGGGTTGATTTCATTGTTTCGGATTTTCTCCGTGTCCGGGGTTCGTGTTTCATAAATAATACAAAGCAATAAGCAATTATGATCTGCGGTTGTTAAGACAATCTGCTTCATGAAACCGAACCCGCGGAACAGGAGAGTTTGCAATCCATAAATTTTTAAGACCATTAAACGGTTGCAAAAAATTTAAATGCTTTTAACACAGCATTTTAAAAAATAGAACTTACAAAACTCAATGAGTGCCGGTAGAATCAGATGCAGAGCCCTTGTCGATCAAATCCATAAACTGGTTAAGCTTAGGTGTGATGATGATCTCTGTGCGCCTGTTCCTTGCTTTGCCATCGGGCGTATCGTTGCTTACAACAGGATTGTATTCGCCACGGCCACCGGCTGTAAGACGCTTCGGATCTACGCCGTAATTATTTTGCAGCGCCTGCACTACGGACGATGCTCTGAGCCCGCTGAGATCCCAGTTATTGCGGATGTTGGGTTTAACGATCGGCACATTATCAGTATTACCTTCTATCAATACATCATAATCTTTATAATCTGTAATAATCTTTGCAATTTTTGATAAAGTAGTTCCGGCCTTATCCGAAATTTCATAGCTGCCGGATTTATAAAGCATATTGTCTGAAAGAGAAATATACACAACGCCCTTCAACACTTTTACATCTACATCCTGCATTTCATCTTTACTGAGTGACCGCGTAAGGTTATTGGTAAGCACCATGTTCAATGAATCGCTTTTGCTTTTGGAAGCGATCAGTTCCTGTATATATTTATTGGATGAATTGATCTCATCTACCAGTTTGGAAATATTCACATTGCCCTGGCCCGCCGAGGTGAGACATTTGTCTAATGCAGACTGCAGCGCTTTCTCATGCTCACGTTCTGCATTTATTTGTTCCTGCAATCCTGAGATTTGAACGGTAGCCCTGTCCAAATTATTTTTGCATTCTTCGCCTTGCCTGGTAAGCGCACTGTTGGTGTCCTGCAATTTGTTATAGTTTGCATACAGCGCATCAAACTTTTTTGTACTTACACAACTTGTAATACCTACCATTGCTGTTATAGCAGCAATTAAACTAAAATTAATTTTCACGTTTATAGATTTTGGGTTAATAAATAAGAAGTCTTAAACAAAATTTTTGCCAAGGTATAGATTTTAGAACAAATGGATTGCGGTAACAGTAGCGGGGCTTTATTTATGATGGTTAAACTATGAAATCAAATAATTTTATCATCCCAAACATTTACAATATCCATCCGGTTGCATTAGTGCCACACATACATTCTGTATGTTTATATGATTGTGAAAAGTATTTCGGGATACAAAAGACAGGCGGGGATATAGATCATTTTCTAATTGTAAAATATAACTTGCCTTTAGGTAAAAAAACGGACTAACACTTGTTAGCCCGTTTAATCATTATGAGTGAGTGGTTCTTTTTGGGAATATAAATTTACCAGTTTTTTTTAGAAAAAAACCTGTGTTAAAACGCAGATCCGTTCATGATGACGCATTTTTATTATTGTTAACATGTCTTGCATCAATTGCTTAAATGACTGGTGGTAGCTTTTCCAAGAATAATACTTAACGGCCTAACAGTGTCTCATACACGAAGCAGATCGTTTTTCTGATCACCGGTATATTATTGTATAAATTGGAAAATGTTGGCGCGGAAAGTTCTGGCAATGAAACGTACTTTTTACGACCTTAGAAAAAAAGAAATCATATTTTTATAAAGCGAAAATAAAACATAGTAAATTTTTATAAATACCAAAATGAACATGATGCAAATGAAGAAATGGATCGTTATTCCGTGCCTTTTTATATTAATGGCAGGCTGCAGGCAAAGCCATTCAAAAGTTCCCGTTATTGGATTTGTAGATGCATTTCAGGATAACACCATTGAGCAGGCAAAAACAGGTTTCATTGACGCACTGCAGAAAAATGGTTTTGATGAAAAAGACAATACGCTCAAAATTATTTATCGCAACGCGCAAGGAAATATTCCCACACTTACGCAGATCATCAAATATTTTATTGGCCAGGAGGTTACACTAATTGCTACCAATCCATCTTTATCTACGATTACGGCAGTTCAAAGTACAAAAGACATTCCCATCTTTATGATGGTATCTCCTACGCCGGCCTTGATGAAGGTGAATGACGGCAATGGAAATCCTCCTAAAAACTTATTCGGTGTTGCTGAAAACCTTGATTATATAGATACTTCTTTTTTATTGATCCCGAAACTTGTTCATCCAAAGTCAGGAAATCTCACTGTGGGCATGATCTTTAATCAATCGGAGCCGCAGTCTGTAGAGGCACTGCAACGCATTCAAAAACTTGCCTCAAACAACCAGATCAACCTCATTGCGCTGCCGGTGAATTCAACTGCAGATGTGCAATTGGTTACTGCGTCTTTGCTTTCGAAAAATGTAGATGTTTTCTTTGCGAATCCGGATAACACTATTTTCGAATCTTTCGAAACCATTGTTAAGTTATGCAATGAGAGGAATGTTCCCATCTTTACAAGTGAGGCGGGTTTGGTACAGAGAGGCGCAGTTGCAGCATATGGAGCAGACATTTACCAATGGGGTTACCAGGCCGGGGAACAGGCAGCACAATATTTGAAAACAAAAAGCACTTCCGGTCTTCATTGGGAAATGGTGGTCGCAAGAAAGAGGGTTTATAATCCTGCGGTTGCAAAAAAATATAACATCAATATTCCTTCAACTTTTCAAGCCGCTCAATGAGCCAGTTTTATTTAACTGCGTTGCAATTGTCTTTATGTCTCGGGCCGATGGCTATGGGCATTTTTATTACCATGAAAGTATTCAACATTCCGGACATTACTACCGATGGCAGCTATACGCTTGGCGGGACAGTCACCGCAGTTCTACTCATGCAACACTGGCCTGTGATCGCAGCACTACCTGTTTGTATGGCTGCTGGTGCGCTTGCGGGAGTTTGCACAGGCTTGATCCATACTAAATTCAGGATTGATGCATTGCTGGCAGGAATTTTAGTAATGACAGGATTGTATTCTATCAACCTAGTGATATTGGGCAGATCGAATGTGCCTTTGATAAATATTTCTACCATATTCTCCTATTTTTCTTTTTTCAATAATGATATATACAACCAACTCTTCGTTGCGACGGTCATCATTGTTCTGCTGACTCTTTTACTTAATTATTTATTGAAAACAGATTTTGGTATTGCCATGCGTGCAACCGGCAACAATCCCGCTATGACAAAAGCTTTAGGAATAAACAATGACAGGATGAAAATTACGGGCCTCGCTATTGCCAATTCCTTTACGGCACTCAGTGGTTTCCTCGTGGCACAATATCAAAATTTTACTGACATCAACATGGGAATTGGTATTGTGATAACGGGTTTGGGAACGGTACTGATCGCTGATGCATTGCGTATATGGTTTAACGTTAGTAGTATCGGTATGCAGTTAGTCCTGGTGTTGGTGGGAAGTTTACTATTTCAGTTAGTGCTGGCGTTTACGCTTTCTTTAGGTATTGATCCCAATCTATTAAAATTGGTAACCGCCGTCTTTGTTTTGCTTATCGTCGCCTTACCGCGCGTTAGTAACCAGTTGAGGGGTATTAAACAAACCGGATCTGCATGATCTCACTTCAACATATCTCCCGAACTTTTAATAAAGGCAAAATAAATGAAGTTACTGCGCTGCGGGACGTTTCATTGCAAATAACAAAAGGTGAGTTTGTAATAATCGTGGGTGTAAACGGCAGCGGTAAATCAACATTGCTGAACATGATCCATGGCAGTGAATTTCCGGATTCCGGAATTGTTGAAATAAACGGAACTAACGTTACCGCCTACCCGGATTATAAAAGAAGTAAATGGGTGGCACGTGTTTTTCAAAACCCTACAAATGGCACTGCGCCTGATTTAACCGTCCTTGATAATTTCAGGCTGGCCGCACTACGCAGTCATCGAAAGAAATTAAAGATTGGAATCACTCCAACTTTTAGCAGGAAGGTTCAGGACACGATTGCCACGTTGGGCATGGGCCTTGAAAATAAAATTTACCAGCCAATGGGTAGTTTATCAGGAGGGCAGCGACAGGCGCTTACGTTACTGATGAGCGCAATGGATGAAGGTGATGTGTTGCTCTTAGATGAGCCCACGGCAGCGCTCGATCCTAAATCTTCAAAAGTTGTTTTGGAACTTGCAGATAAGCTGAATAAAGACCTCAACAAGACGATCGTTTTTATAACACACAACTTAAAAGATGCTCAGCAATACGGAAACCGGTTGATTCAAATGAATGAGGGCTGCATTACCGCGGACTTCGCCAGAGGAGAAAAAAGTAAATTATTACCGGAAGACATGTTCAGGTTATTTATGTAAATAAAAATTGATTCATCTTAAGCCGGGATCGCAAATAATTTTCAACATGTTTTTATCAGATATTTTTGTATGCGTTTTTTTCAAAGGTATTTATGGAAAGAATTATGTTGCTCTTGTTGTAAAGAAGATTATTTGAACACAGTCACCCTGACAGGCTTATTTCTTTATTTTGGATTCTTCTTTCCAATTTAATAACTAAATTGATTTTTAATTTAAAAAATACCACATGAAATTTCTTTTAAAACTCATTCTTAAAAAAGAAACGGGGTTATTGATTTCTATTATTTTGTTATTGATTTTTTTTCCTTTTAAAACCTTACGTGCGCAGCCGGCCTCTTCTCCGATTATTGGACGCTGGGATATAACAATAGATGCTGGAGGAAAACAAGAGCCTTCCTGGCTTGAAGTGATTCACTCAGGAACCCGAACATTAGTTGGCCGGTTTGTTGGATCAGGCGGAAGTGCACGTCCGATCTCCAAAGTAAATTTTATCAATGGCAACCTAAGCTTTGCAATTCCGCCGCAATGGGAAAAAGAAGATAGTGACCTTGTGGTAAAGGGAACTCTTAGTGGTGATAGCCTTTCGGGAACGATGGTATTTAGCAATGGAAAGGTACATAATTGGATTGGCGTGAGAGCGCCGTCTCTTAAGCGTAACAGCGCTCCTTCCTGGGGAAAGCCGGTAAAGCTATTTAATGGTAAAAATCTTGAAGGCTGGCATGCTGACGGAAATAATCAGTGGGTAGCAGATTCAGGAATTTTGCGCAGTCCACATCACGGGGCGAACCTCATAACAGATAAAACTTTCACCGATTTTAAATTGCATATTGAATTCCGTTTTCCGCAAGGAAGTAATAGCGGTGTATATCTTCGTGGTCGTTATGAAGTGCAGATCGAAGATGGAGACGAGCCTGAGCCCCCAAACAATCAAATGGGTGCGATTTATGGATTTATTGCGCCGTCTGAGCCTTTACCAAGAACTCCGGGCAAATGGCAGTCTTACGATATTACGCTTGCAGGAAGAATGCTTACGATCATTGCCAATGGTGTGAATATAATTTGCAACCGTGAAATCCCTGGCATTACAGGAGGCGCAATAAACAGCAATGAAGGCGAGCCAGGGCCTCTGTTGTTACAAGGAGATCATGAGTCAATAGAGTTCAGGAATATTATTTTAACGCCCGCAAAATAGTATAAAGAAATTTATCTTTGTGATAACGGTGTAGGTTAAACGCTTTCTAACCATCCTGCTCTTCAAAGGATAGTGATGGAAAAAATGGCTGATCAATCATTAAATTATTAATAATTTACTTTAATACATTTCATGAAATTGAAGAATATTTTACTTCGTTGCTATAATAATATGGTTTGATTGCAATCCCCCGGAACTTGCGGTTAATATGATATTTCCTTTTCTTCCATCTGACTGAAGAATTGCCAGTGCAAGCCCGTTCATTGCAGTATGCTGGTTTCCTTTAAATGATTCATGGCTTGTTTCACTCCCATTATCTACGCCGGCAATAAAGCCTGCTCCCGTTATTTTGTATTGAATAAGATTATCAGCATTGGGCACGGTAACTCCATTTTTATCAACAACATTAATTGTTATATAAGAAAGATCCTTGCCATCTGCATTAATAATTTTTCTGTCTGCACTTAAAATAAGTTTAGCTGGCGCCCCCGCTGTTTTCACTTCCTTGGTTAAAACTGTTTTGCCATTCTTTCTTGAAACTGCCTTTAATGTTCCCGCAACAAAAGGCACGCGCCATATTACATGAAGATCATCACCCGATTTTTTTCTAACGCCCAATGACTTCCCGTTTAAGAAAAGTTCAACTTCATCAGCATTGTTATAATAACCGACTACATCAACCGTATCACCTGCTTTCCAGTTCCAATGGGGATAAATATGTAATACAGGATTATCTGTGAAAATGCTTTGGTATAAATAATAAACATCTTTAGGAAAACCAGCCAGGTCAATGATACCAAAATAAGAACTGCGGGCAGGCCAGTTATAAGGCGTTGGCTCCCCGATATAATCAAAGCCAGTCCAGATAAACATGCCGGAAACCCAATCACTTTTTAATAAAGCTTTTATACTCTCTTCATGGGTGGAACCCCATGGAGCGCTTACATTATCATAAGCTGAAACCTTGTAACCGCCGTTCGGATTGGTAAAAGGCTTATCCCAGCGTTCCGGCCAGCGGCGGATAGAATCAAATGGCAAAAGATCATAATAGCCGCGGGTTTCAAGCGCAGAAGTGCTTTCTGTTACAATCATCTTTTTATCCGGCCATATTTCATGAAACTTCTCCCATTGCTCATGATGATAATTAACTCCGACCAAATCAAATGCCCCCGACCGCACAATATTATTATAACTACTTACCTCATTGTTTGCGGTAACAATTTCCCTGGTGGTGTCTAATGATTTTACAATGCTTACTAACTCTCTTCCAATTACGCGGCCAGACGTATCTCCTTTTTCAGCATTGCCACCCTGCTCCGGTATTTCGTTACCAACGCTCCATATAATGACCGATGGATGATTTCTGTCCCTCAATATTTGATCTTCGAGATCCCTGCGATGCCACTCTTTCCAGTCCAGGTGATAATCGTAACGTGTTTTTGGCATAGCCCACATATCAAAAGCTTCATCCATAATAATAAAGCCCATTTTATCAGCAAGATCAAGAAGCTCGGGCGCAGGCGGATTGTGTGAAGTGCGGATACCATTGCATCCCATCGCTTTCAATATTTCCAACTGCCGCCGCAATGCTCGTGTATTGATGGCAGTGCCTAATGCACCCAGATCGTGATGATCGCAAACCCCTAAAATTTTTAATGGCTTTCCGTTTAATGAAAATCCTTTATTAATATCAAAATTAAAATAGCGAATACCGAACACCGTTATATACTCATCTGCAACATTTCCATTTACTACTATTTGTGACACCGCTTTATATAAATAAGGTGCATCAACTGACCAAAGTATTGGCTTTGTAATTTTAAAAGTTTGCTTAATTGAAGTACCAGCTTTATCATTTGCTGCCCGTAATTTTTCAGAGGAAGCTGTTATTAATTTCCCATTGGCATCGATTATTTTAGTGTTAAAAAGAATTGCTTCAGCCGAAGTATTTTCATTTCTGATATTGGTTGTAATGTCGACAGTTGCCGCTTCATTATTCACTTTTGGTGTGGTAACAAATGTGCCCCAATGCGCTATGTGCATTTTATTAGTCTTTACAAGCCACACGTTTCTGTAAATGCCTGAACCGCTGTACCAGCGTGAGTTTGGTTGCCTGAGATTATCAACTTTAACAGCTATTACATTCTTTTTATTTCCGTAATTAAGATAAGGTGTGAGATCGTATTGAAATGATATGTACCCACTCGGTCGCATACCAAGGAAATGTCCATTAAGCCACACTTCACTGTTTCTGTAAACGCCATCAAAGTTTATAAAAATATCTTTTCCTTTATCACTTTCAGGAATGGTAAAAGTTTTGCGATACCACGCAAGGCCGCCGCGCAAAGCGCCCCCGCCAACTCCTGTCGGGCTTGTAGAGTCAAAAGGAAATTCGATGCTCCAGTCATGCGGTAAGTTAAGCGTTCTCCAGCTTGCATCGTTTACATCAAAGCCGTTATATTCCTGTGTGCTGTCCAATTTAAATTTCCAGCCGTTATCAAAATCTGTTTTTGTTCTTACATTTTGTGCACTAATTATAAAGGCACATAGCGTAAATATTATAGCAAACGATAAAGTTTTTGAGTAATACATGACAAAATTTAAAAGTGATTTTTGGATTGGTTTCATTAATTTTTTTATTTTAAACAAAAGATAATTGCTTGGCATAATCATAGATCAGGCTTAAGACTGTAGTGACAAAAATAAAGTCTTATGGAATAAAAGAACGGATTATCATTTTCAGAAAATTCTTTCAACCCTGAAAGCGTTGCCTGCACTTGCTCACAGGTGAAATATTGCCAGAACTTAAGACTAACGGTTTGGGCATACACGATTTAAGAAAATACGACTATTTCCCTTATGATTGTTTTAAAAAACAAACTGCCCAATAAGCCACCTATTCGTTTCTGCTTTTCATTGTATCCAGCTTTTGAATGGCATCTTTATGTAACAAAATTCTTATCAGAAGAATAAGCGCAGTTAAAGCGAAGATGCCGCCGATTATCCAGTTCATCATATTCTGATTAGCATCCAGTTTCTCAACCATATATTTCCCTCCAAAAATAAATACGCAGTTGCCTGCAAAGGTTCCGATTCCAATGCCGATAATATATAAATTGTAGAATGAATTTTTAGGTTTTAAAATATTTTTTGAAAATAATACTGTGCTCCAGCCAAACCAGAATGGTATTTGCATGGGCGAAATGGCGCTCAATAGAACGCCCAGTAAAAAGCGATTCATACTATTGTCGAGCATTACATTTTTAGCATGATGCGCATGCATGGCAGCGATAAAGCTTCCTGCAGCAAGCGCCAGTACAATGGCGAGTGTAATCCATTCCATCCATCGCAATAATACTTTTCGCTGCCTGATCCAGTTGATACCGACAAGGGATATACGAACATAAATCATTTCCGTAAAAAGGGAGCCAAGTGAAAAATAAAGCGCATGAGAAATACTTTCCTGAACGCTTATCTGCATGGCAGCCACATTCAACGTACCCAACGGAAGTGAGCCTAAAAAGCTCACCATCATGCCCCAGAAAAAAACTTTTACAAGGCCCATATTGCGGCATTAACTCTTTTTCGTCAATACTGACAGCGAAACACTTACGGTGTTGCTTAAGACAGTGCTGTTGTCACCTACACCAAAATCAATCCTGTTGATTTCAAAATCTCCCGTGAACAAATAGTTGTCATTTATTTTCTCTGCATGGAAAGGAAATGCTACCGGCCTGGTAACTCCATGCATAGTAAGCGTGCCGGTAAAATAATAAAATCCGCTTTCCGTTTTATTGGTCTTATCAATTTTTGTAGAGGTAATTGTTATTTGAGGATATTTATCAGCGTCGAAGTAACCCTCTTTCCTGAGATGACTGTCGCGGCTATCATTATCTGTGTCAATAGTATTTGCGTCAACCGATACATTAAAATGGCATACAGCAATATCATCCGGGGAAAAAATAATTTCTCCTTTCAAACCAGTAAGCTGGCCACCCGTTTTTATGCCGAAATTTTTAATGATAAAATGAACTTTACTTCCCGGGTCAGCAGGAATATAAGTTTGTGCCTGGACCACAGAAACCGCAAAACAAAAAAATGCGATTAATATATTTTTTAAATCCATAGAGTTTTTTTAAAACAGTAAGGTGCATTAAAATCAGGGAATTATTTTATCTGCTGCTTTAATTTTTTTATAATGTTTATTTGTTTTCATCCTAAACCGAAAGCCTTTGAGCGCAGACCAGTAATTAACACCGGCCTTATAATTATACCTGCTGATGCGAAATAAAATTTTCCAGTGTTTTAAAATTTCTTTCCATGCATTAATCAGCGTATAGCCGGTATCGTAAAAATGATTGGGCTCGGCTCCACATCCGTTGTATTCAAGAATAACAAAATTTTTGCCACTTTTTAATTCTTCAATTGAGCGACACATGATATCATATCTTCCATAAAAAAAATCGTTTACGCTATGGCTGATACCATCCAATATACTTACAAGGCCTTCATCAATTTCGTTTTTGAGATCAATAAAACGGGCTCCACGATTGTGATTGGCGGCATAGCTTAAAATATACTTTTCATCTCTGGCTATTACCTTCTTAAAATTGTGATCGTGTTTTGCACGTATCTCTTCCATTCTTTTTGCAGACTTGGTATCCAACAGTATCAGCTCTTCTAAAGTATGCGTTCCATCGCCCGTCAACTGCATGGGGATCTTTTGCAAAAAACCTGTAATAACACCCTTCGGCTCCTGGGGATAGCGATAATAAAAAAGACTTACTTCCATCGGATATGCTATAAATTCCTGGATAAAATATTCAACCGGAACATGCTTATGATAATTGTTAAGCTGTATCTCATCATTAATTTTTCTGAACAAAATACCTTGTCCCCCTACCTCTGGCTTTACTATCAAAGGAAAACGAATTTTAAAATCACGAACCTTATTTAAAATGACATTAAAATCTTCCGATGGTTGAACATTGAAAAAAGTTGGACATAGCGCGGGCGGCAATAAATCGTGCATTTCTTTCTTGGGTTCTCCCTCCATACCGCCAAATGTAAGCTTAGGGTTGCTGGGCGTGAAAAACCAAATTGCACGGGAGCGAATGATATACCAAAGCCACACGGGTGCAATAGGCGCATATAATATTTTGAAGGGCCATTGTTCCCAATTTTTTATTTTGTTTATCAGGTTCACTTAATTTAAACAAATGCAAAAATAAGTTTTAAAGCTTTGTTATGTATTCAAACATCAAAATTGTTTGTTGTATTTTAGCTCATTAAAAAAAGTTTAGAAATGCATGTCCCTACAATGGCCGAAATGACTGCTGAGAATAAAGCCCCCGAAATACTATTTTGGGTGGGTTGTTCGGGAAGTTTTGACCAGCGAGCGCAAAAAATTACAAAGGCTTTTGTTACCATATTGGACAAGATCGGGATCAATTATGCAATTCTTGGAAAAGAAGAAATGTGCACGGGCGACCCTGCCAGGCGGGCGGGTAATGAGTTTATGTTTCAAATGATGGCGTTCCAGAATATTCAGCTTTTAAAAGGATATAATATAAAAAAAATTGTAACCGCCTGCCCGCATTGTTTCAATATTTTCAGGAATGAATACCCTGTGCTTGGGTGGAAATTATGATGTAGTACATCATTCAACTTTCTTGCAACAGTTAATTGATGATGGTAAAATAAAAATGAAAGAAGATGGAATATTTAAAGGTAAAAAAATCACTTACCATGATAGCTGTTACCTTGGGCGCGCCAATAATATTTATGAAGCGCCCAGGAAAGTGTTGGAAGCGTTAGATATTGAATTGGTAGAAATGAAGCGGTGTAAAAGTAATGGATTGTGCTGCGGCGCCGGTGGTGCGCAAATGTTTAAAGAAGAAGAAAAAGGAAACATACGTATCAATAACGAAAGAACGAGGGAAGCATTAGAGACAGGTGCAGGCATCATAGCTGCTGCATGTCCCTTTTGCAATACAATGCTTACTGACGGCGTAAAGCTCAATGAAAAAGAAGAATCAATAAAGGTGATGGATATAGCTGAGTTGGTTGCTGCGTCATGGCCCATAGTTACCTTCAAATGGTAGATAATTTATAATTGGAATTGAGTTAGATTCCTGGAAAAGTTTTATAAAAGTATATTAGATATAATTAGTGTAATAATAACCTTAAAAAGAATGTGCAGAAGAAAAAAGTTTGAATTTTATTGAAGAGATTATTGAAGAAGATCTGGCTAAAGGCAAATATGACCGGATTTTAACCAGGTTTCCGCCGGAGCCTAATGGTTATCTGCACATCGGACATGCAAAAAGTATTTGCCTGAATTTTGGATTGGCTCTCGAATACAATGGCGCCACTAATCTGCGCTTTGATGATACCAATCCTGTAACTGAAGAAACTGAATATGTTGATAGTATCAAGGAACGATCTTAAGTGGCTTGGTTTCACATGGGCAAATGAATTTTATAGCAGTGATTATTTCGACGAATTATATGGACTTTGCGGTAAATCTTATTCGAAAAGGTTTGGCTTATGTTGATGACAGTAATCCCGAAAAAATTGCTTTGGAAAAAGGATCACCTACTGAGCCCGGTATAGAAAATGAATTCCGCAGCAGGAGTATTGAAGAAAATCTTTTGCTCTTTGAGCAAATGAAAAACGGAGAATTTAAAGAAGGTGAAAAAGTATTACGGGCAAAAATTGATATGGCCTCCGATAAATATGCACATGCGCGACCCGATCATGTATCGCATAAAACATGCACATCATCACCGCACAGGCGATAAATGGGTAATTTATCCGATGTATGATTTTGCGCATGGACAAAGCGACAGTATCGAGCATATTACCCATAGCATCTGTACTTTGGAGTTTGTATCACATCGCCCTTTATATGATTGGTATATTCAAAATCTTGAAATATTTCCATCACATCAATATGAATTTGCAAGGTTAAACATGACCTATACAGTCATGAGTAAACGCAGATTGCTTCAGTTGGTAAATGAAGGTTACGTGTCCGGGTGGGATGATCCGCGAATGCCTACGATTTCTGCGTTCCGGCGAAAGGGTTATACTCCTTCAAGCATCAGAACTTTTTGCGAAAAAATTGGTGTTGCCAAAGAGGGATAATCTGATTGATATAAGTTTACTTGAATTTTGCCTGCGCGAAGAATTGAATACGACCGCTCATCGTGCCATGGCAGTTCTTCATCCATTAAAACTAATTATTGATAACTACGATGATGATAAAACTGAAGAATTAACTACCGAAAATTTGCCAAACGATCCTCATAATACAAGAACCATCCATTTCTCAAAAGAACTTTGGATAGAAAAAGAAGATTTTATGGAAGTGCCCGTGAAAAAATGGTTCCGGCTTGCGCCAGGTACTATGGTTCGTCTTAAAAGTGCTTATGTAATTCGCTGTAATAGCTTTATCAAAGACGATGAAGGAATGGTGAAAGAAATCCATTGTACGTATTTTCCTGAAAGTAAAAGCGGGCAACGATACCAGCGACCTGAAAGTAAAGGGCACGATTCATTGGCTAAGTGCAAAATCTGCTGTGCAGGCAGAAGTAAGACTTTACGATCGATTATTTACAGTTGAAAATCCGGCGATGGAAGATGACTTTAAAAATTTCATTAACCCGCATTCTTTAGAAATAATAAACACTGCCCTGATAGAACCCTTTTTACTTGATGCAGAAGAAGAGAGAAATTACCAGTTTATACGGAACGGATATTTTTGCCTGGATAAGGATTCCAAACCCGGAAATTTGGTCTTCAACCGAACCGTTACATTAAAAGATAGCTTTAAAAAGTGATGGCTAAAAGGAGTTAGCTTATTTGTATATCCCGCCATTTCTTATAAAGTGTTGAACGCTTTTGGCATTGATCAACTTTAATGAAAATTTTTTTCAAAGAAATTCTCTGACTGATTCCTTAATCATGCTGTGAATGTAAAAAAGATTATTGCTTAAACTGATCATAATCTTTCTCAATTTTTTGCTGAAACATTTTATTGAAAGCTTCATTGGCTCCCTTGAATAAAATTATCAGTGACCCTCTTTCCCTGGCATACACGCTGGTAACGCTATCTGTTACGATTGCCGATTTAAAATCTTTTATAAAAGGATGTTGCATTTCCTGTTTATCATCAGTTATCAATATTAGATTATCAATATGAATGTTACGAGGCATCCAATATAAAAAACTTCCATTATCGCTGTGAGCTTCAGGAAGATTGTATTTGTACCGATAGTAATTTACCGCTCCTGCCTCGCCGTAATTATCACAAAACAAAAATGTATGTTTTTTCTCATTACTGTCTAAACTGTTATACGCTTTTGCCATCTTTTGTGTCATTTCTTCCCAGCCAAGCATGTCTGAAAAGTCCTGCGGCAACGGGTGATTTTTTTGATCTTCCCATTTTAAAGCGCCGCTACGTGCTGTGTGCGTTATCTCGTAATAATGCGCGAGAGCTGCAGGCCTGGCGACCGGCAAGACTATGGGAATAAAAATGATACCGATTACACAGGGTATCCCTACAAAAACGACCTTCCGGAATTTAGGATGCTGCACAGCAAAGCTTTCCAGGTGATAAGCTCCAAAAGCTAACAGGGCCGGGTAAACGCCCAAAGCGTAATAATTCTTACCATGTAAAACCAATAATAATATGATGACAAATATATATGCCCAGGAAAAGGCCCTGTAATTTTTTCCTTTAATAGAAAACCCGCAAAAATATAAACCTGCTATCCATATAAATAAACAGGGAAGGTTCATTAGCAGTTGATCAACTAAAAAACTTTTCGCGCTCACATATTGTAATTGAGTTTTATTTAATTCTCTCATGTGAACTACTATCGGAAAATGATGGTTGTATTCCCATAGGGCCGTTGGCATAAAAATAAGTAACGCAATAAGTGCCGAATAATAAAAATGCTTATTGAAAAATATCTTTCGTTGAGGGGTCAGCAACAAAGCAACTAAAATACTCACGGTATAAAAAGCTACAGAATATTTGCTGAGCATGCCAAGTCCTATACTAATTCCTAAAAAATATAAATATTTATTTTTTTCAGTCTGAATATAACGTAGAACATTATACGCAATTAATGTCCAGAAAAAAACTTCTGGCGTATTTGGTTGAAACAGGAAAAACAATCGCAGGTAGGTTCCAAAAATAAAAGGAAGAAACGCAAGAAAAATAGCAAATACGTTGCCACCCAGTTTTATGATCATTTTTGCTATGACAATAAATGTGAGCGTGCCAAACAAGTTTGGCCAGAATTTTATCCAAAACATACCGTCACCCAAAAGGTGTGTAAGCCATGCAAAAACAGAAAGCATCGGCGGAACCTCCATAAATCCCCACGCCAGGTGGTGGCCCTCTGCCAGGTATAAAAACTCATCCCGGTGTGGCTCATAATAATTATTTTGCAGCAGGTAAGGAACTGTAAATTTGATAATAGCCAATAAATAAATTACCTTTTTTTGTTTCGTCATCCTTTTTGTTTCTTGACGGAAATTACAAAAGGCGTTTTATGTGTAAAGCATTTTTTTTAAGAATCAACTGTGTTTGACCCTAAATTCTGAAATCGCAGCTTAACGCTGCTTTTCAGAGAAGAGCTTGTTAAGAAGATAATTTTTAAAATTCCATAAATTCACATTATGAAAAAAGCCACTGTTTTTAGTTTACTTGTAATTTGTTTTATGCAAAATATCCATGCGCAACAAACAATACCGTTATATACCGGCGATATTCCTAACAGTAAGCTTTATGCAACAAAAGAATGGTGGGAACCGCAGGATAACGGTGACACCATTGTGCATTACATCTCAAAGCCTACGCTAACTATTTTTTTGCCCGAACGATCGAAAGCAAACGGAACGGCGGTAATCATCTGTCCTGGTGGCGGATACTGGATTACGTCAATAGTAAAGGAAGGATTTGCTGTCGCACGACAATTTAACGAATGGGGAATTACCGCCTTTGTACTTAACTACCGGATCCCGAATGATTCTTCAATGATTGATAAAAAGATCGGTCCTTTGCAGGACGCTCAGCGGGCTGTACAACTGGTACGCCTAAACGCAAAGAAGTGGAATATTGATCCGTCAAAAGTAGGCATCATGGGTTTCTCCGCCGGCGGACATTTGGCGTCCACAACAGCGACGCATTTTCAGCGCAGCTATATTACAAATCCTGACAACGTCAATCTCAGGCCTGATTTTGCGATTCTTGTTTATCCGGTAATTAGTTTCCAGGATAATATCGGGCACATTGGATCAAGAGACCAGTTAATTGGAAAAAATGCACCGCAGGATATTATTGATTCTTTTTCAAACGAACTGCAGGTAACTGCAGAAACTCCCCCAACATTTCTCGTTCATGCAACTGACGACAACGTGGTGCCTGTGATGAACAGTATCGCATTTTATGACGCTCTTTTAAAATTTAAAATTCCTGCAGAAATGCATATATACAAAGCCGGTGGTCATGGATTTGGAATGCACAATCCTACCACTTCGGATGAATGGATGGAGCGATGCAAAAACTGGATAAATAGTAAGGGATGGCCGGAAAAATGATCAAATTTTATCTACATTGTCAAAAAAATATCGTTTCACCATTGACGTTAGTTAAGTAATAAAAGGACTGAAATTTATACTTTCGATGAACAAAACTCTTTATTTACATGAAAAGGTTGAAATCGTTAATAAGACAAATCTGCTTCTACGCCATAATGATCTGAATAAGGCACTTTCAATCTTTGGTATTGAACTACCTTAAATCTTTTATCTGAAAGAATGTAATCAATTCTCAATGTCGGAGAGATGAAACGAAAAGTGCGGCCAAGAAAAACGCCTTGCTTTAAAAAAGCATCCTGGAAATCTCCTTTAATTTTAAAATACGTGCTTGAATTGGGTACATCATTAAAGTCGCCACAGATAAAGGATTGGTAAGGGCTTTCTTTTATCTTTTCACTCACAAGCTGCGCCTGTTTATAGCGCGACACATAGCCCCGCTTAAGTTTTGAAACAATAGTGCGGGAATCTCTCAAGGTTTCATGCGGATGCCTTACGCGTAAACTTTCATAATCTTCGCCAACAAAATGCACTGATTGTAAGTGCGTGGCAAATACGCGAAAGATCTTATCATTAACTTTTATATCGGTATATAACAGGTGCTCGCTGTTTCCCGTTTTTCTAAAACTATAATTTGCTGAATCAATGATAGGGTATCTTGAAAAAATTGCAATTCCGGTTTCATAATCGTCTTTTTCGATATCGGTGGGCACAAAATAATGGAACGCATATCCCATATTTACAAAAGCGGCAACGTTGGGTTCATAATTGTGAGGAGTGATCGGATCAAAATATTCTTCAAAGCACAACACATCGGCATCCTGCGCTTTAATAAGATCAAACATTAGAGGCTGATACGAATGCCCGTTGTTATCTTTTCCACTTTCATCCCAGCTTGAAACATTCCATTGTAGTATCCGTAACGTGTTAACGCCTTTTGTAGAAGAAAAATCCTTTGGAATATGAAATGCAAACACTACAATTATTTGTTGAAAGCCCAGGAGCAAAACAATCGCTGAGACAATCCACCACCGGGATCTTAAAATGAGCCAAATAATAATGAAAAATAAAAGCGCAAAAAATATCAAAGGAAAAATGAGGCCTGGAAAGGCTAAATACCAGTCCTCGGCAGTATTTACAAAGGGGCAAAGACATGTAATAAGGTAACAGATAATAACTCCAGCATTTAAGAGAATTAAAATAATTCTGAATAACGTAATTTTGCGAAGCATAAAAATTACTTAGGGAAATTGCTTTAATTAGAAAAAATGGGTGAAGGTAAAGATCAAATCTTTATATGTGTCTTTTTTTGACAAATGATTTGTGATTAGATAAGCCTTACAGCATAAATATTTAACCGGAAAGTAAAATAATAATCGGGAAACCTTGAGAAAATTCTTAAAAAGATCTTTTGACAGAATACGTAATGAAAAGCTAAAACAAAATTTACTTCAGGCAATTCCTTTCTGGGTTGCTTCTTTAATTACCGGCTTGATTGCCGTATTTTATTCCCGCATTTTTGCATTCTTTGAAGGAATTACCTTTTCAATAATTCATGCCCACTCATGGCATATATTTATCCTTACTCCGGTGTGTTTTCTGGCAGCCTGGTGGGTGATAAAAAGGTTTGCCCCTTATGGTGGTGGCAGTGGTATTCCACAGGTAATGGCGGCCATTGAGCTTGCTAACCCAAGAGATGATAAAAAAGTTACGAAGCTGTTAGGAATTAAAGTATTTTTTGGGAAAATTATTTCAAGTTTTTTGATGATACTTGGCGGCGGCCTTATCGGAAAAGAAGGACCTACGATCCAGATAGCGGGAACCGTTTTCAGAAAGATTAATGAATGGCTTCCCTCATGGTGGCCTAAAATCTCGAAGCGCAATATGATAATGACCGGCGCCGCTGCCGGACTTGCCGCAGCCTTTAACACACCGTTAGGCGGTATTGTGTTTGCAGTGGAAGAACTTACGAAAACCCATATCAGCTATTTTAAAACCGCCTTATTTACCGCAGTTATCATTGCCGGATTAACGGCGCAGGGACTGTTGGGGCCGTATCTTTATTTGGGATATCCGGATGTAACCAATCTTTCGAGCTTTATTTTTTTTCCGCTCATACTTGTTGCAATTGTTTCGGGATTATTGGGCAGCTCAATGTCGAGAATTATTCTTTCGATCCTGCGTTGGAAACGAAGTTTTAAATTTGGATACTATCATGTTTTATACGTTTTATCCGTTGCGATTATTATTGCTTCTATTGCATTTTTCATAGATCCGCGGATATTGGGCTCAGGAAAAGAAATTATGACGACAACTTTATTTACAGCGGATAAACATACACATTGGTACACTGCTTTTGACAGAATATTTGGTACCATACTTAGTTTTACGACAGGCGCTGCCGGGGGGATTTTTGCACCCTCGCTTGGCGCCGGTGCAGGTATCGGCTCTGTTATGTCCGGTTGGTTAGAGGTGTCAGCAAACAATGAGAATTTGCTTATATTGGGTGGAATGGTGGGATTTTTAACAGGCGTGACCCGCACGCCATTTACATCTGCAATATTGGTTCTGGAAATGACTGACCGCCATAATGTTATTTTTCACCTGATGATCGCCGGCCTGGTAGCCAGTATGGTCGCCATGCTTGTTGATAAGCATTCCTTATACGATCATCTGAAGGTTCATTGGATGCACGATCTTTATCATGAAGATGAAGAGCGTGAAAAGGCGCCTGTTACAAAATAGCCAGCATTATCGATCCTATGAGTATTGGAGATATTGTTAACTTGGTTGAAGATGAAGCAGCTAAAAAAAGAGGTTTATATAAAAAAGAAGTCAATAATGACTAAAAAAAAGAGTATTAAATGGATTGGGTTAGCAAAAGTTGTTGTGTTAAACGAAAGCGATATTTTGGATGGAGATAAAGCTGCTTTTACTAATGCTTTAGGGTTAGCAAAAACCAAAACCGAGTTCAGAAACAAAGTTAAAAATAAGTTTTACTCAATGGATTTAAACTTGCTCCGCTTGGAAGAAATAGAATCTTTTGCAGATCGTTTAAAAAATCATAATGTAGGTAAGAATATTATTAAAATATCAAAACGGTTATCTGAGACAAACGAGGTTGGGTTTTCCATATTTCATACTTTCCCTTAATAATTTCAAACTGAGACACCACCCACTTCCGCATAAGACAATTTTTCAGAAAAATTTCCTACTTTTGCACCCCGTTTAGCATTTTATGTTTTGGCTAACGGGGATTTTTGTAAAACATATTGCCCACATGGCTCCATAAGTTCCCGTCTGTTCGGGACGCCGGCGAGGGTGTAAAAATAAAATATTAAAAAATGCCAAAGGTTAAAACCAACTCCAGCGCAAAAAAGCGCTTCAAAGTGACCGGTACCGGTGAGATCACTTTTCAAAAAGCTTACAAACGGCACATCTTAACAAAAAAAACAACCAAGCGTAAACGCAGTTTGCGTAAAAAAGGCATGGTAAGCGATGCCAACAGGCCTTTTGTAATGCGCCTGCTCAGAATGAAATAACCCGCACTTTCTAAAGGCGGACAAAAATATTTATAAACTATTTGATTTTAGAACTTGAGAACATCATAGATCCTAAAATCACAAATCAAAAAATTTTACAATGCCACGTTCAGTTAACGCAGTAGCGTCAAGAGCAAGAAGAAAAAGAATTCTCAAAGCCGCTAAAGGCTATTATGGTAAGAGGAAAAATGTATATACCGTTGCGAAAAACGTGATGGAAAAAGGAATGACTTACAGCTACGTAGGTCGTAAGCTGAAGAAGCGTGAATACCGCACTTTGTGGATAGCACGTATCAATGCTGCTGTAAGAGCCGAAGGAATGACTTACAGCCAGTTCATTCATAAACTTTCAGAAAAAAATATTGATCTCAACAGAAAAATATTAGCAGATATGGCGATGAACGAGCCGGAAAGTTTTAAGAATCTTATTCTTTCGGCTAAATAGAAAATTAAATTTCAAAAAGTACCGTTTCAATATTGAAACGGTTTTTTTATGTGTAAAATATTTCATTCTGTTACATTTGTAAAACTTTTAAAGAAAATATAAACCGATCAATGAATAATACTTATCTGGATCTTGTTAATCAAACATTTAATTTTCCACAAGACGACTACGACCTCAAAGATGAATATTTGCAATACAACGACGTTGATGTAAAAGCCCTGATCGATAAATATGGAACTCCTTTAAAATTTACCTATTTGCCTAAAATCGGAACGCAGATAAATAAGGCAAAAAAAATGTTTGCCAATGCTTTTAAAAAGCACAAATATGAAGGCAACTATTTCTATTGTTATTGCACAAAAAGCTCTCATTTTTCTTTCATAGTGGAAGAGGCGTTAAAAAACAATATTCATCTTGAAACTTCGTATGCTTATGATATTGAAATCATCAATAAGTTGTATGAATCAAAAAAAATAAATAAAGATATTTTTATCATTTGCAATGGCTTCAAACAGAAACCTTATATAAGTCGTATTGCCAGGCTAATAAATACCGGATTTAAAAATGTAATCCCGGTTTTGGATAATAAAGATGAATTAAAATCTTACCGGAAATCGGTAAGAGTTCCTTTTAAAATAGGGATCAGAGTAGCAGCAGAAGAAGAACCTACCTTTCCGTTTTATACGTCAAGGCTTGGCATACGCAGTAAAGACATTCTCGAGTTTTATGTGGATGAAATTGAAGGGAATGAAGCACGCTTTGAATTGAAAATGCTTCATATCTTTTTGAACAAAGGAATAAAAGATGACATCTATTACTGGAGCGAACTGAATAAAATCATTAACCTCTATTGCCAGTTACGAAAAATATGTCCTGAACTTGATTCGATAAATATTGGCGGCGGATTTCCTATCAAACATTCTTTGGGTTTTGAATATGATTATCAATTTATGATCAATGAGATCGTGAGAAATATTAAAGTTGCGTGCAAAAAAAGCAAAGTTCCGATGCCTAATATTTTCACCGAATTTGGAAGCTATACGGTTGGTGAAAGTATGGCGCACATATACAGCGTGATAGGAGAGAAGAAGCAAAATGACCGCGAAACCTGGTACATGATCGATTCTTCCTTTATTACAACACTGCCTGACACGTGGGGCATCGGCGAAAGATTTTTGATGTTGCCTATCAACAAATGGAATGTAGAGTATCAGCGTGTAACCCTTGGCGGTATAACCTGTGATAGCCACGACTACTATGATTCAGAGGAGCACATCAATGAAGTTTTTTTACCAAAAATAGAAAATGGTGAGCCTCTTTATGTTGGCTTTTTTCATACTGGCGCCTACCAGGATCAGATAAGCGGATATGGAGGAATCAAGCATTGCCTCATTCCTTCCCCAAAGTATATAGTGCTTGACCGCGACAAAAACGGAAAGCTGATCGACTGGGTGTATGCTAAAGAACAAAGCGCCCAAAGTATGTTGAAGATATTGGGATATAAATAAAAAAGCCATACAAAGAATTGAGCACATTTGATATCAAAAATTAACAAGACAATTGTTTTCAGATGCTTCTTGTAATAAGCGTGTAAAACGATACATTCGATAAACTTAGATTAACTTTAGCTCAAATTGATTTGTTATGGAAAATAACATAATGCTTATTCAACTTACCAATAAAAAAGCCGTTGGCCTTTTACATGAATTGGAAGAGCTTAAGCTTATAAAAGTCTTAAAACAAAATACTGCCGAATCAAAGCCTAAGCTGTCCGAAAAATATAGAGGTATTATTACTAAAGAAAAAGGACAAAACCTAAATGACCATATCAAACAAATGAGAAATGAATGGAACAGTATTTAGTTGACACCAATATTGTATCTGATTATTTTTCTGCTTCATATTCTGCAAAGGGTATTGGCTTTATGGATACTGTTATTGATGCTCGTCCAAATCTTTCAGTAATTTCCCAAATAGAATTACTCTCCTGGAAAACGGATATAGACACAGAAAAAAGTGTAAAAGATTTTATCAGGGACAGTGTTATTTTAGATATTTCCGCAGATGTTATTGATTGTTGCATAATGGTCCGTAGGAGTAAGCGTATAAAAACTCCTGATGCTATCATTGCAGCTACTGCTTTAGTAAGAAATTATATTCTTGTTACAAGTAATGAAAGAGATTTTAAAAATATCAGGAATTTAAAAATAATTAATCCAAAAAAATTATAGAATATCCTGTCCTGATCTTCTTTTTCATAAATAAAAAGCCCCTCCTAAAAACAGGAGAGGCTTAACCTAACTATTATGAACCTAACTTAGTTTACAGCAATTTGTTTTGCTTCTACTTTTACTTCTTCCTTTTTTGGAATGCTTAAAATAAGTAAGCCATTTTCATATTTCGCCGCGATATTATCAGCAACTACTTTTTCATCTAATGTAAATGACCTTTTAAAAGGTTGTAATGTAAATTCTGTTTTAATGTGCTTCGTGCTGTCATTTTTAATTTCCGGCTTTTTGTCGAAGGACACGGTTAAAATGTTCTTTTCAACTGTTATCTTAAAGTCTTCTTTATTTCTTCCGGGAACATTGAATTCCAAATCGTAATTTTCTTTCGACTCAGAAATGTTTACAGGAGGAAAATTAAATCCATTACTTTGAACTGCTGGCAAATCGTTAAGGATGTTGTCAAAAAAACTATCCAAAGATTTCAACGAAGGCTGGTTAAATTTTACGTATGTCATAGTATTTGTTTTTTTATTTTATTGCCATAGATCAAATAAAATACCATTACGGTTTCTGTGCCGATAAGTTAGTTTGTATGAGACAATATGACGCTTGTATTATTTTTTTACGACAAATTTTCACAATGGTTTAAAAAATCATTGAATTTATAACAGCTAAGTAGAGTAAATTTGCATTCTAAAAATTTTTTTTAAAAATGTATCTACTGGAATTGGCAATACCTTTTGAGAAGAAACTGGTTGAAAAAGGATTTAGAGAATTGATATTAAATCAGGAAGTAGGTTTACCCAAATTAAAAGGTTATTAATGTATCCCAATTTATACTACGCTCTCAATGATTGGTTTGGATGGAAAATCAACGCCTTAAAAATCTTTTACACTTTCGGAATTTTTGTTGCACTTTCATTTATAGCTGCGGCCTATTTTCTAACAAAGGAACTAAAAAGAAAAGAAAAATTGGGTTTATTGCAGCCGCAGGAAGAAAGTATTACGGCTGGCAAACCTGCTACTTTTTTTGACCTTATTATTAATGGAATTGTCGGATTTATTTTTGGCTACAAGTTAATTGGTGTTTTTATAGCGAGTCGCTCCCAAAGTATAGATATACAGGATTATATTTTTTCGTCTTCGGGAAGTTGGGTTGGCGGGATTGTACTGGCTGCAATATTGGTTTACTTTAAATATAAGGAAAAAAATAAGCAAAAACTTGCCAAGCCAGAAAAGCGCATCATAAGGGTATGGCCGCACGATAGAGTTGGTGATATGGTAATTTTTGCTTTGGTCTTTGGAATTATTGGCGCCAAATTATTTGATAATCTTGAGAACTGGGATCGGTTTATACAAAATCCAATTGGAAATTTATTGTCGCCAAGTGGCCTTACTTTTTACGGCGGCCTTATTTGTGCAGCGATTGCCATTTGCATTTATGCCCGCAAAAAAGGAATTAGTCTTCTCCACCTTACGGATTCATTTGCGCCGGCACTGATGATCGCTTATGCGATTGGCCGTATCGGTTGCCAGGTAGCGGGCGACGGTGATTGGGGAATTTATAATAGCGCTTATATAAGTGATAAACCGGGGCACGTGGTCGTAGCCGGCCCCGATGATTTTAAAAAGAAACTGGCCCAATATTCATCTTATTTTTTAAGCGGGGCCGTTACGGATCCTTCCGGTAGCGCAGTCATTGTTACAGATCGTCATTCCGAAACGCTTGATCAGGTTCCTCATAAAAATTTTAAAGGTCCGGGGTTTTTGCCAAAGTGGTTATTTGCTTACACTTATCCTCATAATGTAAATGAAGATGGCATTTTATTGGATAATTGCGATGGAAAATATTGCAGGGCATTGCCCCAGCCCGTATTTCCTACACCGTTCTATGAAACAGTAACCTGCACGCTGCTGTTTTTATTTTTATGGTTGATAAGGCGAAGAATAAAAGCGCCAGGCGTAATCTTTAGCATTTATCTTATCTTAAATGGCATTGAAAGATTTCTTATCGAAACAATTAGAGTTAATTCAACATATTCTATTTTTGGCCTGCATCCCACCCAGGCCGAATTGATTTCTTCCATCCTTTTCGCAGTGGGTATTTTAGGTGTACTTATTTTTTCAAAAAGATATAAAAACAGGAATCAAAATATCGTCGCCTAAAATTCTATTAAAATATCCAATTCAACTTTATAGTTAATCAGCTTCATGACAGCCTGTGACCAGATATGAAAATTTTTTGGTAGTTATTCCCAATTTCCTTTCCAGGCGCTAACTCCTAACACTTTTATTAGGCAGCTTTTATTTTAACAAAAACCATTCATAAAGTTTTTTAACCTTTTATGTATTATTATGTACTATGTTAAACAAAGTACTTAGTTTCGTGATGTAATATTTTAAACATAGTATTAAAAATACAGCTCATGCCCAGATCAATCTTCGTTATCATATTCCTTTTCGTTCGGTTCTAATTTACTGACGGCCCAGGTTACTTCCGGAAATATTACTGGAAGTATAATTGACGGCGGCGACCAAAAAGTAATTGACGCAGCAACCATTTCACTTTTTAAGGCAAATGATTCTTCACTTGTCAAAATAAGTTTGGTTGACAAGGCAGGTAATTTTGTTTTTGAAAACGTAGTGTTCGGGAAATATTATTTATTGGTTACTTCAACAGGGCACCAAAAAACGTATAGTCCTGTAATAGAATTAAATAATGGCAAACAAAATGGTAAATGTTGGCAAACTACTGCTAAAAAATAACGTTACAACTCTCAGCAACATAAACATTGCTGCTCCGCTGCAAAAGCCTTTTATTGAAAGAAAAATTGATCGCACGATCATAAATGTGGATGCTTCTATAACCAACGCCGGTACAACGGCTCTTGAAGTGCTTGAAAAATCACCGGGCGTAACTGTGGATAAGGACGGAAATATTAGTTTAAAAGGTAAGTCAGGTGTTATGATTATGATGGATGGCAGGCCTTCTTATTTAAGTGGACAGGACCTGGCCAATCTTCTTAAAAATATGCCGTCATCATCAATTGAGCAAATAGAGATCATGACAAATCCATCAGCCAAATATGACGCGGCGGGCAATTCGGGCATTATCAATATAAAGACGAAGAAAAATAAATCGAAGGGATTAAACGGCAGCCTGACTGCAGGAATTTCGCAGGCAAAATACACCAGGACAAACAACAGTCTGAACCTGAATTATCATGCCGGTAAAATAAATCTTTTTGCAAATCTTAATTATTCCTATTGGAAAGGTTATAACGATTTGCATATTCTTAGAAAATTCCGTGATTCCAGCACAAAAACTATTGAAACCATCTTTAATCAGGAAACAATAATGGAACACAGCTCTACATGGCAGAATGCAAAAGTGGGATTGGATTTTTTTGCAAACAAAAAAACAACAGCAGGTATTGTGTTATCCGGCTTCTTAAACCCGGCAAAGAATAACGGTGCAAATACCAATTTGCTTGAGGATCCTGAGCAAAATGTTGATTCGATCGTTGTAGCCAATAACCATGAGAAATCAAAGTCCAATAATTTTTCGCTCAACCTGAATCTCAGGCATCAATTTGATACAACCGGTAAAGAATTTAGCGTTGACCTGGATTATCTGAATTACAACCAGCTAAGAAATCAATTTTTGGTAAACCAGTTTTTAAATCCTGATTATAGCGAAAGGCTTCCGGAAAATGAGTTGAAAGGAACATTACCGTCTAACATAAATATTTATTCGGCGAAAACTGATTTTGCTTTTCCCTTAAGTAAAGCAGCCAGGTTGGAAACAGGAGCAAAAACCAGTTATGTAACTACAGATAACAATGCGCTTTACCAGGATAATACACCTTCAGGGTACGTGACTGATCTGGGCAAGACCAACCATTTTATTTATAAAGAAAATGTAAATGCCGCTTATATTAATTATAACACACAAATTAAAAAATTTGGATTCCAGGCAGGTCTACGTGCAGAAAATACCAACGCACACGGGCACCAGGTAGGCGATTCAACAAGAGCAGACTCTGCATTTACAAAGAATTATACGAACCTTTTTCCAACGGTATATTTCAGTTATGAAATGAATAAGAAAAATACTTTTTCTATAAACTATGGACGCCGAATTGATCGCCCGGCTTACCAGGATTTAAATCCCTTTTATTATTTTCTTGATGAATATACTTATGAAGTTGGCAACACATTGTTACAGCCGCAGTTTACTGACAATATCGAACTGTCGCACACTTATAAAGGCTTTTTAACTACAACTGTTAACTACAGCAATACACAACATGTGTTCACGGATGTGTTGGAACAAAATACTGCCAAAAGAATTACGTATCAAACAAAAGAAAACATCGCAACACATATCAACTATGGCCTTTCGGTGAGTGCTTATTTTCCGGTGACAAAATTCCTAACTACAAATATTTATACAAATGTTGTTCATGATTCCTATAGCGGGGAACTCGATGGTGGTTATCTCGACGTAAACAACGTAACATTTTTCGCTAACATGAGTAATGAATTTAAATTTAAAAAAGGCTGGAGTGCAGAACTGAGCGGATTTTACCGCAGCAAAGGAATCGAAAGCCAGATCGTAATGAATCCTATGTGGCGGTTAGACGCAGGCCTTCAAAAAAAATTATTGAAAAATAAAGCAAGCCTTAAGTTCAGCGTGAGAGATATTTTCAACTCGCAAATTTTTAAAGGCTATGTAAAATACCAGGACATTGATGTAAATATTAAAAACATACATGATTCAAGAACCGGCTCGCTAACCTTTACATACAGTTTTGGTAAGCCAATTCAAAATCAGCAGCACAGGAAAACCGGCGGCGCTTCTGAAGAACAAAATCGGGTAAAAACAGGAAATTAGTTAATATAACGGTTATGTGTAAACGAAAAAGATCTTTTCAAGCTGAAAAGATCTTTTTTATTTATCTCCCAATAAATGCGGATTTCCAGCCCAGGATTAATCTATTGAATATAACGAGCTTTATTTTACTCAAAGACACATCACGTGCAATAATATTCGCAATATTTCAGATTAGCTCAAATTTTTTGATGCTACAAAACCTGCTAAACTTTTGCTGAGCACAATTCCGGTGAACCTCTTTTTTTCAACACGTACCCTTAGTAATAAAAAATTTTTGTAGAAATTACCAAATACATTAAAAAGGTTGTATTTTTTACTATCTGAATCCACGATTTTTAATCTTAAATTTTCAAAATGAAACAAGAGAATTCAAATCAGGCGAACAATCGCCGTCGTTTTTTAAAAAACGTGGCAGCAGGCGCTGCGGCATTGAGTGTAACTATGTTAGCACCTCCTTTCAATTTAACGGCTTCTGCCGCCGGCAATAGTTCGGGCGATGCAGATGACTGGTTTAATCAACTTGACAAAAAAGGAAAACATCGTATCGTATTTGATGCAACAAAGCCCAACGGCTCGTTTCCCTTTGCATGGCCAAAAGTATATCAATTGACCAACGCAGCAACCGGCACGCCCGACAGTGAAACAGGAGTAGTGATTGTATTGCGGCACGAAGCCATCCCATTTGCAATGGAAGACCGGCTCTGGAAAAAATATAAATTCGGAGAACTTTTCAAAATTGATGATACCGAAACAAAAGCCCCCGCTGCAAGAAATGCTTTTTGGCAACCGAAGCCCGGTGATTTTAAAATTCCCGGTATCGGTCCGGTGGAAATTGGCATTAACCAGTTGCAGGATCATGGAATAATGATATGCGTTTGTAATATGGCTCTTACAGTTATGAGTGCTGTTGCCGCCCAAAGCATGAGTATGGATGCCACTAAAGTTTATGATGATTGGAAGGCAGGTATTTTGCCGGGAATACAAATTGTTCCGTCAGGAGTGTGGGCAGTAGGAAGAGCACAGGAACATGGATGTGCTTATTGCTTTGCAGGATAAGCCGCTGTTCAAAATGTGAAAATACTTGTATTATTCAAATCCTTACGGTTTTTCCCGTTGCAAATTATTGCTGATACAGCGGGCTGTTGTTTGTTTTGTGTAATTTAAAAAACGTAAATTACAGCACTCTCTCGCTCCACATAAATCTGCTAACTGGTCTACACCATATTTGAATTGATCTATTATTAATTTTTAAAAAAATTTAAAATGAAAAAATTTAATGGCAGCATCTTGTGCTTTCTTTTATCATTCATGACCCTGCAGGGAATTTCTCAAAAAATGATCTGGACAACAAAATCGCCGGAAGCGAAAGAACTTGCTATGAGCGGAGTGCATCATTTTATGAATGCAGAATTTGCGGAAGCGTACAATGATTTTATGGGTGCCGTAAAACTAGATCCTGATTTTACTGTTCCATTGACTCTCTTGAGCAATCTCACCACCGGAGAAACAAGAAAAATGTATGCTCAAAAAGCTATTGCAAGTTCCGACGGCAAAACGGATGGCGAAAAACTATTTGCCTCTCTTGCAGACCAGAAAAATGACAGGGCGAAGCGTGGTGAAATTATTGCAAAACTTCACAGCATGTTTCCCGATGGAGCGTTCCTTGGAAATATTTATATCCAAACGCGGGCAACTCCAGATGAAAGCTGGGCTGCCGCACAGGAATATCTGAAAAAATTTCCTGATGACCCGTCCATATATAATACCATGGGCTATTATAATTTGCAGGTAAAAAAAGATACGGCCGCGGCCAAAGAATATTTTGAAAAATATATTAAAATGTATCCGGATGGCTGCAATCCTTATGATTCTATGGGAGAATTTTATTTAGACAACGGAGATATGGCTAACGCCGAAAAATATTACAAGCTCGCGATAGAGAAGTATCCGTTTAACAACAGTTCACTTGACGCACTTCAAAAAATACAGGCCGGTCAGAAAAAATAGTTTGACATCTGTATTATCAAGTCAAAATCATTAATAAAGGCCTCACGAGGCCTTTTATTTTTTCCCGTTCCATTCAAGATAAAATTGTTCAAGAAATCGCTCCATAAAAACATGTCTTTCTTCGGCTATTTTTTTTCCTGTGGCTGTATTCATTTTGTCTTTTAGTAATAACAATTTTTCATAAAAATGATTAATAGTTGGCGCATTGCTTTTTTTGTAAGCTTCTTTATTCATTGCAGGATCGGGTAAAATTGAAGGATTATAAATTTCCCTGTTTTTAAATCCGCCGTAATTAAAAGCTCTTGCAATGCCAATCGCGCCGATTGCATCCAAACGGTCGGCATCCTGCACTACAGCTAATTCTTCTGAAAAAAACCGATTGGTAAAATTGCCGCCCTTGAAAGAAATATTTATTATTATATTTTCAACATGGTCAATTATTTCTTTTTCTACTGACATGTTTTCAAGAAACTTTTTTGCTTTTTCAGGGCCAATATTTTCATCGCCGTTATGAAATTTTGAATCAGCAATATCATGTAGAAGCGATGCAAGTTCCACTACGAATAAATTCACATCTTCATTTGCTGCAATCAGCTTTGCATTCTTCCAAACTCTTTCAATGTGCCACCAGTCGTGGCCGCCTTCTGCATTTTGTAATTCTTTTTTTACATAAGCAACAGTTGCATTAATAATTTCTTCTTCCCTCATCAAATAAAATATTATTTAAATTTTGTTATCAGCGTTTTCTGCGGCTCCTGTTTTTTATACTTTCCCAAACAGGTAATACATCCGGCGAAAGATCAAAATAAATAACAGCGCCTGCATACAATGCAATAAAGACAACACTTTTAACCACCATTGCCAGGAAGCCGTGAAAACTTAGAAATGTATAATAACAGGCATAAAAGCAAATAACGGCAATGATAATTGCATACAACGTTTTATAGCTAAATGGATGCATTTTAAATTTTCTTTGAAGAAAAATTATTCTTATAACGTTATAAACTGTAAATGAAATTACATAAGAATAGCCTGCTCCAATGATTCCCAAATGCTTTACAAGCACGTAACTGAGCGGGGTGATCAGCACAAATAAAATGATGCCGCTTAATAGATCAAAACGCCAGAAAATAGACGTACCAATAATTTGGGCGTTCACTCCCGTTCCCAAATCGATTATGCGGGCAATGCCCAAAAAGAAAAAAATCCATTGCGATTGAAAGTAGTCGGTTTTAAGATGAAAGGTTGTAACAGCATCTGTATAATTGAGCCACACGACCAAAAAAATACCGAGGGAAGCTATGAGCAAATTGATGCCTGACCTCTGGTAAATACGGGCTATTTTCGGGTAATCTTTATCTTTCCATGCCTGCGAAAGGCTTGGTATAGATGCGGCAATGGCGCCTCTTTGCGGCGCCTGAACCAGGCCGGCAACTACGCTTCCAAGATTAAAAATTCCAGCCGCCGCTGTACCCAATAATGACATGATCACCAATGAATCAATAAACTGGGCTATCATAAGTATGGCGCCGCCAAAATAAATCAGCGACGCTAACGAAATTATTTTTTTATAGAATTTTTTTGTAACCCTGCTCACTGAAAATGTCAGATAGAATTCTCTTTTCCTTATCAGGTAAATGAGCAATACCAATGCAACGACACCATAGGTAAATGAATATAATTTTATGAATGTATCAAAACTCTTAATGAGCTGGAAGCTCAAAAGAAAAATAAGGGCCGTGGTCAGCAATCTGAAAAGCAATTCTCTTAAAAACGTTGTAAAGATTGATTTTCGGAGATTCCAGGCAAAGACTTCAAATATTGAGTATAATAAAAGTGAAAGTCCGAAGGGAAAAACCCAGAAATAATATTGAATAAAGTCGGGGGAATTTTTTCCAAACTTTTGTATTACAAGGCCTTTAAAAATTATGCCTGCAATTACCACGAGGACAAAACCTATAAGGCTAACTACCAATGCCCATGTAAGCAAGTCGTTTTTCTTCTTTGGAAGATTATCATTGTAGTACGGATAAAATTTATATACAACAGAAATCATTCCCATGTTGGCAAAAGCAAACATCAGGTTTCCAACACCAACAAAAATTGTAGAGACCAATCCATATTGTGACGGCGTAAAAGGGGAGCCTTGCCTTGTAAAAAGATACGTATTGATAAAACCAATAAAAAATCCGGCGTAAACAAAAACAGTTGATATGATACTTTGTTTTCGTATCTGCGACATAGACAGGTTTAAGCAGCTAAATTATTTTAAATTAATTTGATTTGTATAGATATAAAAATTCTCATCCACTTTCAATTCTTTCATCGTTGTTTTCAGCTTCTTCATTTTTTGTGTAGGATAAATGAATTGAAGTTTTCCATCTGAATTGTAAATTTTCACCGGCATGTGAAAACCATCCACCACATTCGTCCATTTGTAAGAAAGCGCGCCGTCCTTTAAGGAATATTCCAGCGTTGGAATTTTTATGGTTCTTAAATATTGATCGAAAACTTTTGAGAAATCAATGCCCGATGTTTTGCTGATATAGTCTTCAATCTGTTTGCTGGTAACGGTTTGATGATAAAAAGTTTTATTCAAGCCGTGTAAAATATTTCTAAACAAAGAATCATTATTAATAACCTGCCTTATAGTATGCAGCATGTTGCTGGCTTTGTAATAAATATCAATCGGCCCATCTGCGTTTACGCCATAGGGTGAGATGATTGGTTTTTTATTTTCTATATTTTTTCGTATACCAATTTCATATTCTTCAGCATCTTTTTTACCAAACCAATACTCCGTAAAAAGATCTTCGCTGTAGTTTGTAAAGCCTTCATGTAGCCAGCTATCAGCAATGTCCTTGGATGTAATATTATTACCAAACCATTCATGGCCGCTTTCATGTACAATGATAAAATCCCATTTCAATCCTACACCGGTTCCTGAAAGATCACGGCCTAAATAACCGTTTAAAAAATGATTGCCATAAGCAATAGCGCTTTGGTGTTCCATTCCCAGGTGCGGCGCTTCCACCAGTTTGTAGCCGTCTTCATAAAAAGGGTAGGGGCCAAACCAATATTCAAACGCTTCCATCATCCGCGGCGCTTCTTTAAATTGTTTTTTGGCTTTTACCAGGTCAGAGTCAAGCACCCAGTAATCCATTGTCAGCGGGCCTTTAATACCATTATAAATTTCGCCGAAGTGCGTGTACTTCCCGAGATAAGGAATAAAATCATAATTGTTGATTGGATTTACAACTGCCCACGTCGTAGTGGTCGTTCCATCATTATTCTCAATCTTACTTCTCAATCTTCCATTACTCACTGCAATTAAATCCGATGGAGCCGTAATGTGCATCGAGGCGCTGTCGGGCTCATCGCCCTGGTAATCTTTACAAGGATACCATACGCTTGCGCCCAAACCCTGGCAGGTAATGGTTATCCACGGATTGCCCTGTTTATCTCTTGTCCAGGTAATGCCGCCATCCCATGGTGGTTTTACGGCGATTCGCGGCTTGCCGTGATAATATATGGTGATCTGGTTTTCATTTTGCGAAGCAGTTATTTTATTTTTAAGACCAGGTATATCTATGAAGTATGCATTTCCATCCTCTTTAATATCATCAGCGGCAAGTTTTACCATTGTATTTGAAACGAACGTTTTTACACTATCCATTATCATTGGCTCCTGCAAATCAATTTGCATAACAGACGATGGTTTCAGAGCCTTAAACGAAATAATATTATATCCGTTTATCGTGCTATCTTCTAAATTAAATTTTATATGCAAATCGTATTTAGTCGCGTCCCACCAACTTCTTCCCGGGCCATTACTTCCTCTTAAAGTATCGGCGTGCGTAAAAGGTTGTGAGAACGAAGCGTTAATTGTTATGAATAAAAAACAAAATCCCACGAGTGTCTTTTTCATTTACTAAATTTAATTTTTCTACGGCAAAGATGAAGTTAAAAAGACAATTCCCCCCACCGTTTATAAATTTCTTAAGGACAGGTTTTTATTATACCACTTTAATTGCATTTCTTTTATCGTCGTGCAATCACCATCAAAAAAATAGAAATATTTTTCATTACAATGAACAGTCTGGCATTGCAACGCTTGATCCTGCATTTGCAAAGAACCAGTCTATCATGTGGGCCGTGCACCAAATTTATAATACACTTATTCAAACGGATGATAGTCTTCACTTAATCCCTTCGCTTGCTAAAAGCTGGAATATTTCAAACGATAACCTGGTATATACTTTTCATTTGCGCAATGATGTTTATTTCCAGGATAATGATGCTTTCCCAAATGGCAAAGGAAGAAAAATGACGGCGCAGGATGTAGTATATAGTTTTCACCGGATCATTGATGTAAATACAGCCAGCAGCGGAGCATGGATATTTAACAGCCATGTAGATTCGCTACATCCTTTTACAGCAATTGATGATACTACTTTTCAATTAAAACTTGTTGCGCCTTTTCATCCTATACTTGGCATCTTAAGCATGCAATATTGTTCTGTTGTTCCAAAAGAAGTTGTTGTAAAATACGGCAAGGATTTTCGCCGGCATCCTTGTGGCACGGGGCCTTTTCAGTTTGTTGCGTGGGAAGAAGGCCAGGCATTAATTTTTAAAAGAAATCCTTATTATTTTGAAAAAGACAGTGCAGGAAACAGGCTTCCTTATCTAGACGGAGTCAATATTACTTTCCTTGAAAATAAGGCCACAGAATTTTTAGAATTTCAGCAGGGCAGGCTTGATTTCGTAAATGATATCGATGCGTCATTTAAAGATGAAGTGCTTACAAAAACAGGTAAGCTGAAAAAAGAATGGCAGGGTAAAATTATTTTACAAACTCATCCTTATTTAAATATCGAATACCTCGGTATATTAAATGATACTTCTTTAAGTATTGTAAAAAATTCCCCGCTGAAAGATATAAGGGTACGGCAAGCTATTAATTATGGATTTAACCGCAGGAAAATGATATTGTACGTACGCAATTCAATAGGTATTCCTGCGGAAAGCGGCTTTGTGCCCGAAGGACTTCCCTCCTTTGATTCATCTGCGGTTGTGGGTTACCGTTATGATCCTGCCAGGGCATTGCAACTATTAAAAGAAGCTGGTTATCCTAATGGCATTGGGTTGCCCGTAATAAAATTAGAGACCATACCGGTATACGCAGAATTTGCCAGCTATATCGCCAATGAGTTGCAGCAGGTAGGAATCAGGATACAGGTAGAAACTGTCCAAAAAAGTTTATTGCTGGAAGAAACTGCCAAGTCGGATGCACTTTTTTTTCGTGGAAGCTGGATAGCCGATTATCCTGATGCAGAAAATTATTTGAGTGTTTTCTATGGGAAAAACCCGGCGCCTCCGAATTATACCCGGTATAAAAATACGCAATTTGATAAGCTGTATGAAAAGTCGCTCATAGAAAAAAGCGATTCTTTGCGATATAAAATTTATCAGCAAGCTGATCAGTTGATGATAAACGATGCGCCTGTTGTTCCCTTGTGGTATGATATGGTTATTCATCTCGTACACCCATATGTAAAAAACTTCATACCTAACAGCCTTAATCTTCTGGAACTTAGAGAAGTGAAGATAGTTGAGGAATAATCCTCATAAGTTAAACTTCGTATATTCTGTTACGTTACCAATAATAAAGCTTAGTTTACAACATTCTCTACTATTAATTTCCTCAAATGTTTTTTGTGTTAGGTTTTTTTATTTTTCATTGGTTTCTGTCACTATTCTTTCATTCATTTTTTCTCCATAGATATGCTTCTCACCAAATGTACACGACCTCAAAAAATTGGGAAAGGATTTTTTATTTTATGACGTTCTTTGCGCAAGGTACATCATACCTGGTGCCTGGAGCGTACGCCGTGCTGCATCGCATGCATCACACTTATAGTGATACCGAAAAGGACCCTCATTCACCTCATTTTCTCAAGGATATTTGGCGAATGATGATCCATACCGCAAAGGTGTTTAACGATTTCCATTCAGGAAGGAAACTTCCGGATCCGCAGTTTACAAAAGAGTACATTCCCAGGTGGAACAGCCTGGATAGAATCGGAAATCATATCGTGACGCGCTCACTTTTTGCATTAGTATATATATTGTTCTACGTAATATTTGCGCCAAACCTATGGTGGTTCCTTTTGCTGCCTATACATTTTTTTATGGGCCCGATACAAGGTGCTATTGTGAATTGGTTCGGGCACAAACTCGGCTATGCTAATTACAATAATGGTGATCATTCAAGAAATACTACTCCCTGGGGATTTATTTTAATGGGGGAATTGTTTCAAAACAATCATCACCACAAAAAGTATGATCCAAATTTTGCAAGGAAGTGGTACGAATTTGATGGAACATATATAATAATGACAGGGTTTCAGCGTATTGGTATCATTAAATTAAAACCACTCATACTTAAGCCGGCTGGTGTTTAAACATCTATTTTGATAGATCGCCAAAGCCAATCTATAACCAAAAACAAAGATCACCATGTCAGAAAAAATACGATTTGCAAAAGCGAATGAGCTTGATTTTTATTCAACATTAAATAAAAGAGTGGATGAATACTTTATTGTAAATAAGCTATCCAGGAACGCAAATTGGGTGATGGTGTTTAAAACAGTTTTTTATTTAACCGTATTAGCAGTTACTTATTTTTTGCTCATCCTAAGAACCAATAGCGTGGCAATACAATTCGGCTTATGGACTATACTTGGATTTTTTACGGCATTCGTGGGATTAAATATTTCTCATGATGCCATTCATGGCTCATTATCAAAACACAAACGCGTTAATAAATTTTTAAGTTATACATTCAACATAATCGGTGCAAATGCTTACCTGTGGGGTATTATGCATAATATCGTTCATCATACATACACTAACATTGACGGCCATGATGAAGACATTGAATCAGTGCCATTGTTAAGAACGTCTCCCCACCAAAAGTTACGAAAGATTCACAAGCATCAATATTGGTATGCATTTTTATTTTATGGACTTGGTTCTCTCTCGTGGGTTTTTGTAAAAGACTATGTAAAGTTTTTTAAAAAGAAAATCGGGAACTATGAAAATAAAAATCATCCCCGTATAGAATATTTTAATTTATTTTTTTTTAAAGCGGTTTACTATACCATATTCCTGGTGCTACCGCTTATTTTAATTAAGGCTGTATGGTGGCAAATTCTATTGGGTTTTTTTGTATTGCATTTTTGTGAAGGAATTACGATGGCCGTTATATTTATGCTGGCACACATAGTGGAAGAAACCAATTTCCCACTGCCCAATGAAAAAGGCAACATGCAAAATTCATGGGCTGTTCATCAATTATACACCACTGCAGACTTCGGCAGGGAAAATAATATTTTAAACTTTTTCTGCGGCGGCCTGAACTTCCAGGTGGAACATCATTTGTATCCACGCATTTGTCATGTGCATTACAAGCCGATTTCTAATATTGTAAAGAAAACTGCAGAGGAATATAACCTGCGTTATAATTCAAACCATTCTTTTTCCGGTGCCATCATGTCTCATGTAAGATTATTGAAAAAGCTTGGAAAGAAAGAACCGATCGCTATTCCGGCAGTTGTGCATGCAGTTGCTGTTGATTAGTATTCGCGGATCAGTAGAGACGCGCCTAGATTTTTTCAAACACAAGCCGAAAATGATCCATTGTTTCATTTTCAAAACAAATTTTATTAGGACTTATTTTAAACACTTCTACCTGGTGACGAAATTCTTTATCAAATACTAATTTTGGTAAAAGAGATGCGTACAATAAGTATTTTTTTAGATTAAATTTCCTGAATTTTTTTCTCCACCTGTTTATCGTTTCAATATAGTCCAGTCTGCCGCTGCTTTTAGAAATTAATTTAAAGTAAGGTTCGGCATTCTTTACCACCTGGCCTTCTCCATAGGGCAACCAGGATCCCGGGAATTGTTTCACCATCAAAGCCATTGCATAAGACGGAGAATCTTTAGGAGCATTCACACTTACTTCTTCAAGTGGCATCATGTTCTTGCTAAACACCATCGTCTGCATATAAAATCTCGCGCCCTTTGGCAAAAGATCATTCAATTCTTTAAAAAAATTATGATACACCTCATCTTGCTTGCCAGCTTTATATTCTTCAATTGAGCAAAAGTGTTCAAGGCCGCCGATGCATGTTATGGCATCAAAGATTCCGAAGTTTTCGGGGAGGATTTTTCTGCAATCCATTACATGAACATCCAATCCATTTTTTACACAAGCCGCAGCCTGGCCGGATGATAACGTAACTCCTGTCGCATTGGCGCCTCTTTCCCTGATATAGTTAAGAAAAGGCCCCCATCCGCAAGCCATATCAAGCACTCTTGAATTTTTTTTAATACCCAGACTATCGGCAATAAATTTATGTTTATTTCTTTGTGCTTCTTCAATGGTCATAGAAAAATCACCGTTAAACATGGCGCCGCTATAGTCGGCCATTTCGCCGAAACTTAAGCGAAAAATTTTATCAATAGTTGTGTAAGTAAAGTCCAGATCATTTTTCGTAGCCATTGGAATACGTTTTTTTAAAATATACTAACAGCCTCGAATGTACGTAGAATTTTTGCATTGCGAATCTTAAATTAACGGATACTAATCCCGGTTGAAACAATGAAGGCAAGTTTTTTTAAAGGCTTGTTTTCAAAAGTGTGTAAATAAAAAATGGTATAATTATTTTTGTCGCCCGGGATTTATTCCGCTTTGTGAATATAATTTTATAGTTGAAATGAAACCGGCAAAAAAGCCTTCTTAAAAGAGTTATAGATGAGCAGAATAAAATTCAAATAATATTTTCCATAATAGCTGATTTCGCAATCTTATTTTTGTACTGCATTAAAAAAGAATCCGCAGGAATATTTCATGAAATTATTTCCCTCCTCAGCCATACAGCAACTTGAGTTCGATAAAATAAAATCACTGCTTGCCGCTCATTGTCGCAGCGAATATGCGAGGCAAAAAGCTGATAACTTG
Source organism: uncultured Chitinophagaceae bacterium (assembly GCA_963823305.1). GTDB lineage: Bacteria > Bacteroidota > Bacteroidia > Chitinophagales > Chitinophagaceae > Ginsengibacter. Next base: position 31,685 of record CAWGLC010000003.1, on the reverse strand, counting down.
CGCATCCATACAAGAAAGGAATTTATCGAGCCTGAACTGCGGCAGGCGTACGAATACAAATTGTTATTTCAAAATCATCTTTTTTTTCCAGACGATACAGTAATAAATCTTTTACAAGATCTGAAACTATTAAGCATTGAAGGTTCGGTGCTCAGCGGCACTCAGTTCTTACTAATTAAAAAGTTAGCTTTTTCTATTCAGCAGATTTTTCGGTGGTTTGATAATGACAGAAGGATTGCTTTCCAATCATTAGCCCAGGTAATAAATGAAACTTACTATGAAAAGACTATTACCGCGTTGATCGATGAAACATTGCATGAAGACGGTAATGTAAAAGATAACGCATCCACAGATCTTTCAAACATACGATTGAAGTTGTATAAAAAAAGAAATGAATTGAGGAAGCTTTTTGACCGTATTGTAAGCAGTCTTAACAAACAGGGTTTTCTGGCGGAGACGGAAGAAAGTTTTATGAATGGACGGCGCGTGCTTGCTGTGTTTGCTGAACAGAAGCGGATGATAAAAGGAATTTTACATGGAGAAAGTGACAGCCGGAGAACCGCATTTATAGAGCCTGAAGAAACAACCGGGCTGCAACAATGAAATTTTTTCTCTTGAAAATGAAGAAAAGCAGGAAGTGTACCGGATACTGAGAAAGCTTACATCAGACATCCGGGTGTATCATTTACTTTTAAACACCTACCACGAAATTCTTGGCGAGTATGATTTTATAAGGGCAAAGGCGCGGCTGGCGCTAGATTACAATGGTAATATGCCTGCCATCCGGGACCAGTCGTTTTTAAAAATTGTGAATGCATGCCATCCTCTTTTGTACATATATAATGAAAAGCTGCAAAAACCAACCATCCCGGTTAATCTTAGTCTGGATGACACAACACGAATACTGGTCATAAGCGGTCCAAATGCAGGCGGCAAAACTGTGACACTGAAAACCGTCGGTTTGTTACAGATGATGCTGCAAAGTGGCCTGTTAATTTCGTGTAGCCCTGAGAGTGAGTTTGGTATTTTTAAGCAATTGATGATTCATATTGGCGATACGCAAAGCCTCGAATTTGAACTAAGCACTTATTCGTCGCACCTGGTAAATATGAAGTATTTTATGGAAAACGCAAATGGAAAAACCTTGTTCTTTATTGATGAATTAGGTAGTGGTAGCGACCCTGCTCTTGGCGGGGCTTTTGCAGAGGTTATCCTGGAGGAATTGGCAAAAAAACATGCGATTGGTATTGTAACCACGCATTACCTAAACCTTAAAGTGATGGCAAATAAAGTCCAGGGGATCACCAATGGCGCTATGGCTTTTGATGAAAAAAATCTTAAACCATTATATAAACTTATTGTGGGAAAGCCGGGAAGCTCTTATACTTTTTCTATTGCGGAACGAATCGGGTTGCATCATTCACTGATTAATAAAGCAAAACAGTTAGTAGATGAAGATCATTTTAGCCTTGATAAATTATTAAACAGGACTGAGCAGGATTTACAACAGGTGCAAATAGAAAGAAAAAACCTTGACAGGTTATTAAAAGAAAATGAACGGCTAAAAAAAGAATTGGAGCATGTTATCAGCCGCGAAAAACACCAGCAGCAAATTGAATTATTAAAGCATCAAAATAAAATCGGCGAAGAGAAACTGCATTACCTCAAAGACATGGAACGCAAGCTTAAATCCATCGTTATTGAGTGGAGAAAAACGGAAGACAAAAACGTGTTGATTAAAATGATTCAGTCACTTCTTTTTAAACAACGGGAGAAACAGGTTGTTGAGAAGCAGCAGAAAAAAATTGACAAAAAATATATAGAGACTTCGGAGGTTGCGAAGGAAGGTGATAAAGTAAAAATGATCAGCAACCGCCAGATCGGTGTAGTGACAAAGATCAGAGGCAAAAAGGCAGTTTTGCAGGTTGGCGCAGTTCCGATAACGGTGGATATAAGAGACATCATTGTTGTAAAAGATAAGTTGTAATATATAGTTGTAAACTTCAGTAACAGGGCGGCCTGTTTTACAAATATTATTATCCGTGATAGTATCTCATTGCTACATTTTGTACAAAATAATAAGTCAGGTAAATTATTGTAAATTTGATTACAGGTCGTTTAATTAACGCCAACCATGCATGAAGCATTTCAGGCAATATTATTTTTTCGCAATGCTGTTTATCTTGCCAATACTAATGCTTCAAAGCACAGGCTGCTACAAAGAGTATAGCATTGAAAGTATTGATACGGCCAGGGTTTTGAGAGATTCGTTAATACCTTCGCCAGGTCCGCAAGTTGTCGGGGAATTTCCTCGTTGCTCACTTTGCAATCCTTCCGCAGCGCTTAACCTAGGTCAATGGAGTTTCAATACCGGTAATTCTTTTCTCTGTGGAGGTGTGACCAATTCCGGTTTTTTTGGCGGGTATTCAAAAACAAATTTTACTTTATTCGGACCCTCAGCCTGTTCGATTGATACGGGATTGGTCATATCAGTTTATCTCACATTACCACTGGACAGGGATCTGTTTAACCTGACTACTTTTCAAACGGCATTTTACTATTATGATCATCATGCGCCAAGAGATATATTTATCAGCTTGCCCGCAGAACCCTTTTCTGTAACGGTTCAAAGTTTTTATGTTGCAACAGGCATTGTTACCGGCACATTCAGCGGCATCGTATATAAAGCGAATGGTGATACGGCTGTTATTACCAACGGGAAATATAAAGTAACGCTAAAATAAAAAGAGACTACTTGAAACTTTTTTTGCACTGGCGAAACTAACTCAGATGCAGGTATATGTCAAGAACTGCAAAGAGGCACCAGGCAATTAAAAAAACATAAGGCATTATCTGGGCAAATTCCAGAATACGACGATGTTTTTTATCTATCGGATCTTTTTTATTTGAGGATTCCATGTTCACATAGTAATCATCCATTGCCGCATCATTGGCAAAAAGCGCGTCTTGCTTTACGTGCCAGAGTGCAATGGTTTGAATAGCGCCATTTATACCTCCGCGTACCGTCACAGAAGTGATAATTCCGATCAATGAAAGCACAATCGGAAACCAAAGGCTGAACATATCGTTCGAGCCGCTGCCACGATTGTTCATAGCAGATGCGAATGCAATAGTAAGAAACGATTGCGAGGTAACATACGTGCTCACCCTGCTGTATAATAAAGTGTATTCATGCTGTATTTCCGAACGATAATATTGCAGCTTCTTTAATTTTGTTTCCTGTGAATCGTTTTCCATCATGGTAATTTGGGAGACTTGAATCCTCCAACTATTTTACTGCAAATAAATAAAATATAAAAATCAAAATTTTTTATAACAGGTAATAAATATACCACAACGTCTTTAAACAAATTTTTTAGTCTTGTTTGGTAACTCTATATTCCTGAAAAATATTAAAAAGACAGAACAGCTTTTTGTTGCGATAAAATTTATCTTGAGGTGATGAATCTATTTTGGTGCAGGTTTAAATTTTGCATTTTTCTGATTAAAAATGTTTTATTTCGCATTACTACAATAAAATATCCGCGGCAGCGTTTTTATCATAGTTCCCACACTAATTGCATTATAATGCTGCCCTCGGGTGGCTTTTTTTATGCCTTCGAATTGGTAACGTACAATTTCGTATTTAGTTTCAAAACTAATTAAGGCCTATCAATTTTCATGGCAAGACCTTTTTCTGCATGGCATCCTCTTAGAAATTTAATTATTGAAATTACAAATGTTACTTTCTGAATTTTGTAATTATTTTTAATAAAAAATAGTTTGTCAAGACATCACGAACGTAACGAAAAAATTTGTCTGAATTGCGGGTCGCAGCTACGAGGCCGTTTTTGTCACCAATGTGGCCAGGAAAATCTCGAACCAAAGGAGTCAATCGGTCATCTTTTTAGCCATTTTTTCAATGACATCACACACTTCGACGGAAAGTTTTTTACTACGCTGAAAGATCTTTTGATCAAACCTGGCTTTTTATCACAGGAATACATAAGTGGAAGGCGGGCAAATTACCTCAACCCCGTAAGAATGTATCTCTTAACCTCCGCCATCTTTTTTCTGTTGTTTTTTTCTTTTCTTCATAATGAAAAAGACAGTGTTATCGCAATGAATATTAATGGAAAGAGCCTAAGTAATGTTGAAAGTATGGATTCTGCCACGTTCGCCAAATTTACTGCCGCCATCAATGAAAGTGACCATAAGCCAGGCATACCAATGACAAGGCAGGGATTTAAGTTATACATGGATAGCATTACGAAAATTGCTTCGCCGGCCCTTTTCACAACACGCCGCTACAGAAGCAGGGAAGAATATGATTCGATGCTGAAGACAGGCGTGGTGAAAGATAATTGGTTCAAGCGTCATCTTCAATATAAAGGCATAGAGCTTAGAAAAAAATATGGCGATAATAAAGCTGCATTGGGGAATGCGTTAAACGATACCTTTTATCATTTCCTGCCGCAAATGCTCATCATCTCACTGCCATTCTTAGCGCTCATTTTAAAGCTGATTTATATAAGACGGAAACAATTTTATTATGTTAGCCATCTTATTTTCAGTGTGCATTTATACATTTTTATTTTCATCGATATACTTGTGATATTATCGCTTCAAAATGCAAATAGTTATGCGCACTCAGGCGTCATTTCTTTTATAACAGGATTGCTATACCTGTCAATTTTCATTTACGAATACCTTTCTCTAAAGAAGTTTTACCAACAAGGTTGGGGAAAGACTTTTTTAAAATTTCTTTTAATTGATATCCTTTACGTTATTGTCATCGCAATCCTGCTGGTAGTATTTCTTTTCTTTTCTTTTTTAAAAATATAAAAAGATTTTACTTTGAGTACGGCTTGGCAGGCACTGCACTTAAGAAAAATACAAGTGTAATTATAAATGAAACAAAATAGAAGTACATCAGTTACATTTGAACAGATTTTCTAACCAAATAATTTGGAAAAACTTTAATATTATTTATCAGGCGAAACAGAATACCGGATTCCTCTGCGATAACAACGACGATAGGTTTTTTAATTGTATAGTATAAGCCTGTTTGCTTGAAAGCATGAATTATCGCACATAAAGATGAATATGGCGTGGAAAATGGAATTATAAATAACCATATATGAAATTGCAAAAAATATTTTCCTTTATTGTATTACTGTTGGTAGCCACTTCAGTCACTTTTTCCCAGGAAAAAAAAGAAATTACGTCAGTGCAGGTAGCCATGCGGCAGGATACTACTGTAAATTATAAAAAGCCACAAACTGCCACGACTTATGGTTATGTAACGGTTGCGGGTAATCGAATTAATTACCAGGCGGAAACGGGCACGTTGATTTTAAAAGATAAAATGGATAGTCCCACTATCAGCATGTCGTACGTTGCGTATTTTAAAGAAGATAAGAGTTCCGGACAGGCCGATAACTTTTATTTATAATGGCGGCCCCGGTAGCGCTACGATATGGCTTCACATGGGCGCATTCGGGCCTCAAAGAGTGTACCTCAATGATACATCACGCACGAAGCCGCCTTACAAAACAGTAAATAATGATTACAGTCTTTTAGATGCAAGTGACCTGGTATTTATCGATGCCCCCGGAACTGGCTTTGGTGAAATAATTACAAAGAGAATGGGTGGTTCCGGAGAGCCTCAGGATTTTTATGGTATAGATGAAGACGGCAATGCGTTCGCCTCATTTATCGCCCAGTTTATTACGGAATACAACCGCTGGAATTCGCCCAAGTATTTATTTGGAGAAAGCTATGGAACTTTCCGTTCTGCTGTGGTGGCTAATTTGCTCCAGGGAAGATTCCGGGTAAGTCTGAATGGAGTCATTCTACTGTCTCAATTATTAACTTATGAAAACATGTCCGACGAAGCTCATTCGCATCCGGGCAATGATCTTCCATATATCCTGGCGCTGCCATCGTTTGCAGCCACAGCATGGTTCCATCATAAGCTGCCGGATCAAATGGCCCAATTAGAACCACTGCTTAAAGAAGTGGAGCATTTTACCATGAATGAATATACGCTGGCCCTTAACAAAGGTTCGTTGCTGGATACCAATTCGTTCAATGAAATTGCAGAAAAATTACATAATTATACGGGGCTACCGGTAACGTATATACGCAAAGCTAACCTTCGCGTAACTGGTCCGCAGTTCGAGCAAACTTTGCTGGGAGCCAATGATGAAATTACCGGCAGGCTCGACTCGCGTTTTTCCGGCGCTGCCTCAGATCCTTTGAGTGAAACGCCCCAGTACGATCCTATGGATTCTTATATTGACGGAGCGTTTACCGCTACTTTTAATAACTACGTGCGAAGCCGTCTTAAGTTTGGTGTTGGCATGAAGTATAAAGTTTTTGGTGAAACGGGCGAGTGGGATTTCAGGCGCAGCAAGAGATCCGGCTCGTATGCTAACGTGATGAACGATCTTGCCGGGGCGATGATTTATAATCCTGACCTTAAGATAATGCTGAACATGGGTTATTTTGATTTGGGCACTCCTTATTTTGAAGCCGAATATGAAATGCATCACTTACCCATGCCCGTTGCATTGCAAAGAAATATAGAATACGATTTATACAATTCAGGACACATGGTCTACCTGCATCCGGAGTCATTGAAACAATTGCACGATAATGTTGCAAGATTTATTAATGCTACACATTAACCAATATTTCATTCATCATAAGCATAGTCAGTTCGCATAACTGTTGCCGCCTGGCTTCAGCAAGTAATAGCCGTTTGCGGAAAGATTCGTTACTGCGTTAGCGAAAGAAGGTTCCCGTCAGGATCTTTAAACCAGGCAACTTTAGAACCGTTAGGCGATGTCCAAACTCCTGAATCATCTTGTTCAAAAAAATCGTACTTCTCGCAGAAAATGTTTTTGTCATTTAATGATTTTATTACCGAAGAAATATCTTCAACATCCCAGCCTAAAACGGTAAAGACCTGTGGCGTTAGATCCTGCACAGTTGCCACTCTTAACAACGTTCCGTTTGCATCAAATTCCAAAGCATAATTGTCTTCTGATAATAATTTTAATCCTAACACATCTTTATAAAAAGATTTGGCCTTGTCAGGCATCGTGGTTGGAACAAAGGCTTTTAATTTTTTGTCTGAAAGCATTTTTTTTGATTTTTCATATTGTATCTTAAAAAAAAGTTCTTTTCACACTGCTGATAAATCCTGGTTTTAATTCGCTGGATTTGTGGTCATTTGTTTGATTCGCCAGCCTTTCTTTTTGATCCATTGCCACCTTGCCATATAAGTGCCCTTAACATTCATCGTATCATGTCCCGATACAATATCACTTTGAGTATAAGAACCGTTTTGTATCGCTGTATCCCGAACGATCTTTATAGAAGTAGTTGTTGAAGCCTGGGACAAGACCCGGACGTTTTTAAAAGTGGATAAAAATTTCCTAATGGAATCCCGTCCTGTTGCAATGCCCCCCAAATTTCCGTCCGGCGTATATAACAATGCAATCGAATCAGCGTCTAATTTTAGAATTAAATGATCATAGTACTTAATAGAAGACTCAACGCCGGCGATACTGTGTTTGGAAGTATTGCACGAACAAAGAAATACAATGAAGCCTGCCGCAATACCATATGCCGGTTTCGAAATTAATGACATGCCTTATAAAAATAAGTTGCAGGCTAAAGTAGTAAATATTTATTCGTTTATATAACAATTATGCGTAAACGCATTTTGTTCCCTTTACATTTTTGATAGCTAAAGAAAGAGATATCCGCTCTGTGAAAAGCATATTTTTTCAATTTTGTAACTAAATTATTCCCAATGTCAAAAAGGAATGTTACTTTAGTAAAACATTTCTACGAAAGCCTCCGCCTCGGGTCCACAAGAAAGAACAACCCAATCTTTCAATTTCAAATACTATTTTTATGAAATGGAGCTTTCGTACTACCAAAATTTTATTCGCATGTTTAGTGGTTTGTTATTTTTTGCCTTCGTGCCATAATAATCAAAATTTACCAAATAATGGCGGACAAAACAGGACTATCATTAAATGGCAAATTCGCATTATAGGCTACGTCTATTCTCGGACAGTCGTAGTACCTTATTTTGCGGGTATTCCAAGGAACAAAACGCCACTTACGTCAAGGTAATAATCGGCGATGTAATAGATTGGCCAATTAGTAAGGATGGAACAACACGCTCCACAAATAGATTATCTAATTGCTCCTAATTCAAATTTTCCGAATGACACCTGAATTTCTTTATAGTTAACCGCCACCAAATTGGTTCCAATCTTCAACATTGGCAGGCGACAATTGGAAACCCGACCGAAACTAAAGGATATTTGGAAAAATATTATATTAAATGGCAGTTAACTTCATCATCTAAAGGCACTACCTATACCTACGACCCTTTGATGCAGTTAAACCCAATTAAATAAAAGATTGCACTAATCTATTATAATACACTATTAGAAACCAGTTTACCGGCCATGAGAAAATAATCATCTTTTAACCTTCAAACTAATTTATGAAAATGATCTTTCATTATTCCAAATTTTACTTATTTGTATTGGACTTATTTGTCTTTTGCCCTCGTGCAGCCCGTACCTCGCTACAGTAGGCGGTATTAAAATCAAGAAAAAGGTGTTTATAAAAATTACCGGTGTCGTTCCAAAGTCCACCGATCTTATCATGACGGACGAGAACGGAAAATCTGCGGATCATTTCGTTTCCTATTCCGGGCAAACAGTCATATGGGAAATTGAAGATAAGTCAGATGTAAAGTCGCTTGACAGCTTTCCTCTGAAGCCTGCATTTAAAAATGTCAACATTTACAGCAAAAACCCCGGAAAGCGTTTTTTATCAAAAAAGTGGATAGGGAAACTTTTGGTAGTTACAAAACCAGTCTCTGTAGAATATACCATATATTGGACAGATAAGAAAACAGGCGAAATGAAACCCTTCGATCCCATTATGCAATTAAATCCGATTAAATAAAAGCAACTATGTCTTTAACAGGCAATTCTGTTTATTTTTTAATAAGTCTTTTTTGCCTGACCACTTTTTATGCTGCTGCCCAGGAGCAAAAAGTAGCAGACAGTCTTTCGCCTGTTTACCATAATAAGAATCTGCCAGATACAGCAAAGCTTGAGTTGCTTAGGCAGTTGTCGTTTAATGAAGTGACTGATTACAACCAGGCATTGCAATATGCCAATGATTTAATAGCCCTGTCGGAAAAGCTGAAAAATGAGACCTATCTTTTTTACGGTTATCTTCAAAAAGGGAACAAAGAACGAATATTAGGCAATTATAAGGAAGCGCTTGATGATTTTTTTAAATGTGCAGAAGTTGCAAAAAAATCCAAAAGTCCGACCCAGGAGGGCGGCGCAAATGATGCGATCGCGGACGTCTATGCGCAAACGGATAATTTCGAAAATTCTATGATCTATCATAGAAAATCAATTGCCAATTTCACCGGATCATTAGATTCCATCACGCTTGCATCGGTGATTTTAAATACAGGAGAAGCGTTCCGAAAGTTTAAAGTCTACGATTCCGCGCTGATTTATTTTGAACGGGCCGGGAAAATATTCGACAAAAAAGAAGATCCTAACGGAAGCGCGTATGCGCAGGGTAATATGGGAATGGTTTATAATAGTATCGGGCAAAATAAGTTAGCTGAAAAAAATCTTATTGCTGCAATTTCGTTCTTTGAAAGGTCAGGAAGTTATGCTCCTGTTTGTGATTACGATCTTCCATTAGCCGACATATATTTAAGAAAAGGAAATGCCGCAACTGCATTAAACTATGCAAAAAAAAGCCTGGAGATAGCACAACAACATCAATTGAAAGAACAGATACGAGACGCTGATCAAAAGCTCTCCGATTTATACGATTCCACACATGAGCCAGAACTGGCTTTAAAATATTATAAAGATTACATAACGGTACGCGACTCTATTTATAACCTTGATGTTATTAAAAAAATGGCAACTGCCCGAATGAATTTTGAAGTAATGCAGAAGAATAGTGAACTAACTGCTTTGCATAAAAAGCAAACCCTTCAGAAAATTTTACTATTCATTTCGCTGGGTATTCTCGCTTTGATTATTGTACTCGTTATTAAATTGCTTAGTAATATAAAGCAAAAACAAAGGGCATATATTTTATTAAACAAACAAAAAGAAATATCGGAGCAGCAACGTGACCAAACGAATAAAGCGTTGCAGGAATTGAAGCGTACACAAGCGCACCTTGTACAATCTGAGAAAATGGCATCGCTGGGCCAACTGACAGCTGGTATTGCTCACGAGATACAAAACCCGCTGAACTTCGTGAATAATTTTTCCGACATGAACACAGAGCTCATCGCAGAGTTGCAGGAGGAAAACAGCAAAGGAAATGCTGCGGCAGTTCACACGATAGCAGAAGATGTTTTAAGCAATTCGGATAAGATCCGTTACCATGGCAGGCGGGTAGATGCCATAGTAAAGGGCATGATAGAACACAGCAGATCCGGTGCACCGGAAAAGAGGATGACGAATATCAATCACCTCGTTGACGAATATTTCCGGCTTGCCTACTTTGGATTAACGGCCAAAGACAAAACTTTTAGTCTTGCAGTACCCATAGCTATTGAAACGGATTTCGACCCGGAGGCCGGAGAATTAAATATAGTGCCGCAGGAGATGGGACGTGTAATTCTTAACCTTGCCAATAACTCCTTTCATGCCGTGGCAGAAAAAAGCAATACAACGCCGAAGGACTACAACCCGATCGTCTCCGTTAGTACGAAGAAAACAAATGATCAATTGTTGATTTCCGTCAGGGACAACGGTACCGGCATTCCTGCACATTTGCTGGACAAAATTTTCCAGCCATTTTTTACAACAAAAGCCCCCGGGCATGGCACAGGCCTCGGCTTATCTATAAGCTATGATATTGTAAAAGCGCACGGTGGCCAAATAACCGTACAAAGCGAGGTAGGAAAGGGTAGTGATTTTGTTGTGGCACTTCCTTTAGACAAAGACTGATACGTATGGAAAGTGCATCCTTTGAAGCCTAATGCTGCATCGGATCTTCCACCATTTCAATTTTAACAGCGCACAAGAGCATGCCATTCTAAAATGGGTCAACCCTGATGGAAAAAACATCACATAATTTTATGCGACGCTATCTTTTGCTATCACTGTCCAGTCATCATTACCATGCCCTTTTTTGATCCATTCATCCATTAGATCCGCAATTGCAGGTATTACCGTTAGCTTCGTGTTTCCTTCCTGAGCCGCAGCCATCATAAGCCCGGCATCTTTTCGGGCCATATTTAATTCCCATGATGGATGCGAAAAATCTCCCGAGGTAATAAGCTTAATCCTCGCAGGCACCATCGATGCAGGATTCCATAAATTGAATAAGTCGGCAATATCCTGCGCAGGAATACCTTCAGCTTTTGCCAATCCCAATGCATCGGAAAGGCCGGCCGTAAGTGATATCAGAAAGAGGTTTCCCGTGAGTTTTATTCCTGCTGCCTTACCTTCCTGGGGGCCAAAGTTGATAAGCTTACCGGTCATTGCCGAGAGTTCCGGCGTTACCTTTTCAATAACAGCCTGGTCGCCGGAAACGAGCATATATCCTGTACTTTCAAGCGCATTTTTCGGGCCCATAAATACGGGCGCATGCAAATAAGTAAACCCAAGTTCTTTCCATCGTTTGGTGCGTTCCTTTGCTCCTTTTGACGAAGTGGTTGTGTGGTCTATAATAATCGCGCCGGGAAGCAACGCCGGCTGCGCCAAATTCAACACTTCATTTACTGTATCATCATCCTTAAGGGTAATGTGAATCGTTTCTGCGCCCTTCACTGCATCTTTTATGTCATCAAATGCTTTGGCGCCGTCAGCTTCGAGTGTCCTGGCTTTGCTTGCGGTCCTGTTCCAAACGTTCACCTGCTCACCCTTTTGAAGGAGTGCTTTTACAAAACCTGAGCCGAGGAGACCCATTCCAATAAATGCTTTCATAATTTTTTATTTGTATAAAGGTAGGGTACTTAAATTTTACAGACCTGTCCGAATTTTGCAAGCTGTCTGCTAAGCATTGAGAACTTTATTACGAAAAAATGATTGCATCGCAATAAATTATCAAATCAGTTATAACGATAACGCCTAAACGCATTCCGCATAGCCGGATAAAATAAAAAAGACCGACAACTCCCTGTTAAATTAGAATCGAATATAGTCGTTGCGCGAAGATGGATTCTCAACGCCCGGAATAAGCGGCAGAATACATTTCTTTAAAAATTAAAATTAGCTTTACTGATTAACAAAAAGTGTTGTTTCATGTATCCTGGTAACGTCAAGCATTAATTAAACGAAGAAACCCCGAATATGATCGCCAATCCATCTTCGTCATCTAACGGATTTATAAAATATTTTGATGCCTTTTTTATTTTTATAGCCGGCGGTTATCTGTTGTTTGTTTCCGCAATGTTTTTGCCCGAAAAGGCTGCTACGCTTTTGTATTCAGTTGCCCGGATACGGTACAGGTATCTTTTAATACCTGCGGTTATGGGCTTTCTGTATTTAATCATCGCAGGCAGGAAAGAGAACAGCAAAAATTTAACGCTGAAAAAGCTCATGCAATTCTTTTTACACTCATCCGTTTTTGGCTCGCTGCCGGTATCTCCTCCTACGGCTTTGCAAAAATATCAGGAGCGCAATTTCAGGGATCCCACGAAATCATATTAAGAGATTCACTCCTCGGTGATGTTAGCGGCAATTATCTCACCTGGTATTATTTTAATTTTTCGCATACCTATATGCTCATCATAGGCTATGTGCAAATCGGAGGGGCATTGCTACTCCTTTTTCGAAGAACCACGCTTGCAGGTATTTTTATCCTGCTTCCTGTTATGGTTAATATTGTTCTGATCGATTTCTTCTATGGAATTCCGCCGGTGCCCACCGCGAATGCAATTGTGTTTACGGCTGCATTAATTTATTTGCTTTTACTGTATTCTAAGCGACTTCTCATTTTGTTTTTTAAAAACGATGATGCATTGCCTGAACCAGGTAGCAACACAATTAAAAATATGTTACGGATTGCAGTAGTAGCTTTCGTTTTCATCAATATATACCAGTCTTCACTCAGATACGGCAATGCATTTTCATCAGCAAATGCGGAAATATCCGGAAAATGGAACGTAGAACAATCTTCAATAAATGGTGCGGAGGTGCCGCCAAATGCCTGGCAAACCAATTCCGGAGTATGGGCTACCATCTACTTCTTTGACAACCGGTATTGTGCCGTTGGTTCCAATCCTTATTACTTTGACAGAACAAAACAGAACTTTGGAAAATACAATTTTGATAAATCAAAGCACTTACTAAACATTTACTTTTTCAACACCAGGGATAGTCTTCATGGACGAATTGACTTTATCACATCTAAGCAAATAATAATTAATGGCCTGTTCGGTAAGGATACGATTAAGGTGCATTTGGTTAAAGTAAAAATGTAATGCTGATTATTGCAATTACATCGCATAAAAATAGTGACTTAAGTGCTGCAACTGGTTGTTTCCTGGCTCATAACAGCAACGCATGTACGCTTTTTAACTTTCAGATGTTTTTGAGATAGCCGATATTGCTAGTTTGGAATTAATTCGCTATCGCAATTATTTATTCGCGGCAAAGTAAAAACATCAATATCAATAGCCCAGGCGCCATATGTATTTAGTAGAAATTATAAAGCCGTTATTGTTGAGGATCGCTTTCCATTTCCACAACTTCATACGCATCCTGCCCATTGATCTGGATCGGCTGATAGTAAGTACCATTATATTGCATATAATTGTAGCTATCCACCTGTACAGGGGAAGCGCCTTGCGGTAAATTATAAACCACTGCACCGGCGGGAGCCTGCACCACTTCATATTGGTTTCCATTCAACACAAAAAAAGCACCTCCAAAATAATAATAATTTTGGCCGCCGACTGCGACCTGTTGATAGCCCTCAGGAAGCGAAGGCACGTAAGCGCCGGGCGGGGCTGGTACCACCTGGTAACCATTATTATAGGGAGCATAAAACACTCCTTCATCGTAACGGTACGACCTGTTTTCAAGATCAATAATAACAGCAGTACCTACAAGGGCTGAAAGAAAAAATCCTATCGGGTGCCAGCGTGGCCCATAAGAATATGCCACGTAAGGATGTGCGTAATATCCGTGATAGGCATAATATCTTCTTCCTCCATAGATAACCGGTGGCCTCGTATAGGCTCTGCGTGTTGATGCCCAGCCCTGTGGCCTGTAACCGGGACGGTTTGTACGTGCGTATGACCTTGTGTTGGTTGTTCTGTTTACAGTTTGTGTCCGGTTAATGTTTACCTGTGTTCTGTTTACTTGTGTCCGGTTAATTGTTGTTCTGTCTGGAGCCTGCGTGTTCGCTGGTGCGCGGTTGACAGAAGGTTGTCGTTGCGGCTGCCGGCTAAAATGTTGCTGTTGCCTTTGGTTATTATTTTGAATATGCGGTTGCCTTTGACCCTTATCGCGGTCGTCTCGTTGCTGAGCAAAGGCGGATATTCCACCAGCCAGAATAAGTACGATGGCGAAAGCAATTCTTTTTATTTGAAGCATTTTCATTTTTTATTAAAGTTTAATCAAATTCAGTTACATAAAGATACAGGTTGGTATTGCTGCCGCAAATCATTTTTTTGTAAGAGTTAATTGAATCCTTGCCCAAATTATGTTAATTATTTTTTCAATTGTCTTATAGATATTGCTCACAAATAAAACTATGTTACCTGCGACCCGAAGACACCGTGTTAAACAGCTATTCGCTTCGATAGACCTTCGAATCAGCTTCGAATGAGCTTCGTTCCATACAGCGAAGAATATATACAATATATTACTCAATCTATCGTTATATAGTGGAAGCAATCAGCTTCCGGTCAATAAACTGTAACATATAAAACAGTAATCATGGCAATTCTTACACAAGGCATCCTCGGCAAAGTAGTTGGTAAAACCGGACCGGTAGTAAGCTACATACGGTTTGGACAAAACATTACCCGCAGCAAAGGCAGTACCCGCAAAAACAGGATAGAAACTCCTGCAAGAAAAGCCCAGCGGGAGAAGATAAAAGTGTGCAATGATTTTACCCGGGCATTTTCGGGTACCGGATTTTTTAATAAAAGCTTTCCTGCCTACGGCCATACCGGCTCGGGTTATAACAGGGTTACCGGCTCAATCATGAACCTGGCAATTGTAAAAAATCCCGTAATAGCGATTTCATGGCCTAAAGTTTTGGTTTCAAAAGGGCCGATAGCTCCTGTCGACTATGCTTCAGCGTTAGTCAATGATGAAAGCAATATTTTATTTACCTGGTCAGACAATTCCGGCGATGGTACGGCAAAGAAGAATGACAGGGCTATTATGGTTGCCTACTTTCGTGAAAGCAAAGAGGCTGTATATGCATTCAGCGATGCAGAAAGGAAAGACGGAAAGGCAGTACTGGAAACGGGTTCAAAAAAAGGGGCAGTGCAAACCTGGCTCGGCTTTTTAAGCGCAGATGAAACCAATGCGGCCAACAGCGTTTATACGGGGGAGTTGGTGATTTGAAATGGTAAGTATTGCCGGGGTCTTCACACCTTTGAAAAGTGCGCAGGCAGGGAATAAAGTTTACAGTTTTTGTTACGCCACGGGTAAAGGGAGGGATATTAAATATATCAAAAAAATTGTTAGGCTATTTTAATATAGAAACACTCGAAAGGTATTTGTATGTAAAGAGGGAAATGCCCGTCAATAGTGTAACTCCGTTGGATGCATTATAGACAAGAAATGACAATGTTAAAATTTGTATTGGCGCGACGACAATACAAAAAACGCAATAATTGAAACTGCTTAGAAAATATAAGTGGTTTCGAGTAATATTGTGTTGTGTGCAATGTCTAGACACCCTACGAACTCAAAGAAAGCAAAGCTATGACCTGGTCTACTACTGAAATTGAACATGAGGGCTTTCCTTTATTATTAAGAAAACCCGATCATAAAAATATTTGGGCTTATAAATCTAAATATTCAAAACTACTTAGTGTTACACATTCTTTTGACAAAGTAAAAGATGATGGTCTTCCTGAAAGTGATTACAACTCATCGTTAGCGGAGTTCGATAATAAACTGTGCTCACTATTTGAAAACAGTAGTGAAGGGATAATCATCTTAGTTGAAACTTTCGGTGGTGAAAGAAATTATTATTACTACATTTCGACAACTACTGATTTTGTAAGCAAGTTAGATACAATTAAAAAGAGGTTCAATATTGCGAGACTGACAATGACATCAAAAGATGATAAGAATTGGGGCTTTCTTTACAAGTATCCAACAAAACTATACTAACACTGCATACAACAAATAAGACTTCGTCGGGCACGAAGTGCCTCCGATGAAGTCCCATGTTGTACGGAACCGGGGACTGAATAATTGAGTACTATGGGTTTTGAGTTGAAAGAAAGATAGCTATGCAGTAAGCAGTAATATGCTGCGTGTACGATTAAACGTTAGTATTTGAATACAGCAGGACAGCTTTACAGATTTTGTTGCTGTTCTTATATTTCTTTTTTTCATTTCAGGGTTGGTTTAATTACTTTTTATATGCTCGCTGCATGGCTCCGCCACACTGCCACGACGGTGATTTTTTAAACAAGACATTCCAATAAATTTTTAGCCATTTGCTGCCAGTCTACCGGCGGCCCTCTGTGGTTAAAGCGCAATATAGTTTGCATGGTTTGTTTTTTGCAACAGGGGCATTGCAGCGGTTTGTATATTTCCTTTTTTGGTTTTGCAATTTGCTCTATGGGTGGCAATTGCTCTTTTATAACCGCAGCACACGAAGCTTTTGACGTACTGCTGAGGATACCGTAGTGGCGTATACGCACAAAACCTTTTGGCAAAATATGTAAAGCAAAGCGGCGGATAAATTCCAGTGGTTCTAAATTCATTTCTTTGGTTACGGCGCTTTGCTTATAATCTTTATAAGAGAAAGTAACCTTACCCTCTTCGATGTTTTTAATACGGTGATTGCTGATGGCTATCTTATGAGTATATCTTCCCAGATATTCTATGACGCTCTGCGGGCCGTTAAAAGGGCGTTTGGCATAAACCACCCATTGGTTTTTATACAATTCATTTATAAATTGTTTATTCATCTCACCGGGTAATTTTTCTTTCAGCAGGGCAATAAACTTTCCCCTGAACACTTTGCCCATGGCCTTTACATTAAAGAGATATTTTCCGTCACTCTTTGCCTGCTTCCACTTTAGCTGTTTGGTAAGCCCGCCACCAGGCACGATACAATGCAGGTGCGGATGCAAGGTGAGTGTTTGTCCCCAGGTGTGCAGGATGCTGATCATTCCTGTTTTTGCGCCGAGCCATTTGGGATCGTGCCCAAATTTGGTAAGCACACCCCATACACTTTCAAACAAAATACTATATACCTCTGCAGGCTTATAAAGGCATAGCGTATTTAAAGTATCCGGTATGGTGAACACTACATGAAAATAAGGAACCGGCAACAGTTCCTGCTCTCTTGCCTGTATCCAATGTTCCCGGCGATGGCCCTGGCACTTAGGGCAATGCCTGTTGCGGCAACTGTTATAGCTGATGCGCAGGTGTCCGCAACTGGTACAACCATCCACATGAGCGCCAAGGGCAGCGCTGCGACACCGCCTCACGGCATCCAGTGTACGCAGTTGCCACGTGTTAAACTTTTTACTTTGCTGCACAGCAGGCCAGTGCGCATTAAGCACACTGGCCAACTCATACTCAGGCGACATCAGCTTTGCTTATATAAAGTATCCAAGGGGCTGAAGACGCTTTGGGGAGACGGCTTTGCAATATGCAGATATACCATCGTGGTTTCTATATGTGCATGGCCGAGCAGTTCTTTTATAGTAAGAATGTTTACACCCTGTTCTAAAAGATGGGTAGCATAACTGTGACGCAGGGTATGGGTATGCACATCTTTGAGGATGCCTGCCCCCTTTACTGCCTGGTAAATTACCCATTGAGTTCCCCGCTGTGAGAGTGCCTCCCCGTCATTACCTTCAAATAAATAATTATGCAGATGTTCGGCGGCAATATAGCGGGCAATGCCCCGGCAAAGCATCTTGCCCAGCGGCAGGCATCGGTCTTTGGAACCTTTTCCCTGCCGTACATGCACCATGCCGCGCTGTATATCTGTGTCGCATACACGAAGATTGCGTACCTCGCTGCACCTGAGCCCGCAACCGTAACAAAGTCCGATGATAAGACGGTGTTTTAAAAGTTTACAGGCTCGCATCAAAGACTTTACTTCATCCCCATTGAGTACTACAGGCAGCTTAACATCTTTGTCTATCTCAGGCAAAGAAAATTGCTTGTATTCAAGGCCACGCAGTTTGCAGGCATAACGCATTCCATATACCGTGAATTTGAAAAACGTAGCCGAAGTAGTTCCCCTGCTTTTTATCAGATGCAGGTAATCCATTACCTGTTCTGCATCCAGCTCAAGAGGAAACCGGTTGTAATGCAACGCCAGGTGGGCCAGTTGCCGCGAATAGTTGGTAAGTGTACTCTTGCTTTTGCCTGTAATGGAAATAGCCCGTTCCATCTCTTTGTACAACTCCAGAAATCCCGTTACTTTGTCTGAGGCTTGCTTTACGATGGTTACATAATTTTTGTCCATCGCACGCAGCCCGGTAGTTTGTTTTGTTTGCATAAAATTTTTGTTTAGTTATATGCAAAACAAAAGCACTCTTTGTTTAAAGTGTGCTGACCAAACTACCGTAGGTTTAGTACAACATGCGCATTTATTCAAGCCGGGCAGACGTGCGAACAATAGGCTTTTGTGCATCTTTCAGCTACAGTTCCCAACTTGCGGAACTCCAATGAACAACAGTAATCACAATAACTTTTAATCATAAATTTGACAATAGTACCGAGCAGACAGAGCTATATTTCCCGGCCTACATAAATGCATGACCGTTAGCGGTAATTTTGATGGACACGTTTATAATAATTTATGGTGACAAAACAACCAGACAATACAGCATTGCGGACAGCTTTATGGAGAGCATTGCACGTTTTGATTGACGATAAACCTCATGTCATTGAAGACAAAATAGGATATGAGCTAATCAAACCTGAAAAAGATTGGCAGGAACGTCCTGATATGAAATATACAAAACGGCTTCGTGCTTCTATTGTTGCCCGTGCCCGTTTTATTGAGGATGTAGCTAAAGAAGAAATTGAAAAAGGTGTAAAGCAGTACGTTTTGCTTGGCGCAGGGCTTGACAGTTTTGCCCAACGAAATACAGCAATCAGTTCGCAGGTTAACATTTACGAAATTGACCAGCCCGATACATTGGCTTGGAAAGAAGAAAAACTAATTGAAAACGGCTACAGAATTCACGACAATCTTCATTTCGTTGTTGTTGACTTTGAAAATTCATCCTGGTGGGACGAATTATTAGAAAAGGGCTTTGAAGTCAACCTACCAACTTTTGTTTCTTGCACAGGCGTTACTCTTTACCTTACTAAAGACGCAATTAACGACACACTAAAAAAGATGGCTTCACTTGCCTCAGGTTCGACTATTGCAATCGCATTTTATTTACCATTGGAACAACTTGACGAAGAAGACAAACCTTTACTGGAAATGGCAATAAAAGGAGCAGCCGCTTCGGGAACACCTTTTGTAAGTTTTTTTTCTGTTGAAGAAATTGTAAAGCTTGCGGATGAAATAGGTTTGAAAGACATCCAAACCGTTTCCACAAAAGATATGACTGAAAGATATTTTAAAGAGAGAGCTGACAATCTTATTCCTGCAAGTGGAGAGTTTTTCTTGCTTGCGAGAATATAAAACCACCGCTAACAAATAAGACTTCGTCGGGCACGAAGTGCCTCCGATGAAGTCCCATGTTGTACGGAACCGGGGACTGAATAATTGAGTACTATGGGTTTTGAGTTGAAAGAAAGATAGCTATGCAGTAAGCAGTAATATGCTGCGTGTACGATTAAACGTTAGTATTTGAATACAGCAGGACAGCTTTACAGATTTTGTTGCTGTTCTTATATTTCTTTTTTTCATTTCAGGGTTGGTTTAATTACTTTTTATATGCTCGCTGCATGGCTCCGCCACACTGCCACGACGGTGATTTTTTAAACAAGACATTCCAATAAATTTTTAGCCATTTGCTGCCAGTCTACCGGCGGCCCTCTGTGGTTAAAGCGCAATATAGTTTGCATGGTTTGTTTTTTGCAACAGGGGCATTGCAGCGGTTTGTATATTTCCTTTTTTGGTTTTGCAATTTGCTCTATGGGTGGCAATTGCTCTTTTATAACCGCAGCACACGAAGCTTTTGACGTACTGCTGAGGATACCGTAGTGGCGTATACGCACAAAACCTTTTGGCAAAATATGTAAAGCAAAGCGGCGGATAAATTCCAGTGGTTCTAAATTCATTTCTTTGGTTACGGCGCTTTGCTTATAATCTTTATAAGAGAAAGTAACCTTACCCTCTTCGATGTTTTTAATACGGTGATTGCTGATGGCTATCTTATGAGTATATCTTCCCAGATATTCTATGACGCTCTGCGGGCCGTTAAAAGGGCGTTTGGCATAAACCACCCATTGGTTTTTATACAATTCATTTATAAATTGTTTATTCATCTCACCGGGTAATTTTTCTTTCAGCAGGGCAATAAACTTTCCCCTGAACACTTTGCCCATGGCCTTTACATTAAAGAGATATTTTCCGTCACTCTTTGCCTGCTTCCACTTTAGCTGTTTGGTAAGCCCGCCACCAGGCACGATACAATGCAGGTGCGGATGCAAGGTGAGTGTTTGTCCCCAGGTGTGCAGGATGCTGATCATTCCTGTTTTTGCGCCGAGCCATTTGGGATCGTGCCCAAATTTGGTAAGCACACCCCATACACTTTCAAACAAAATACTATATACCTCTGCAGGCTTATAAAGGCATAGCGTATTTAAAGTATCCGGTATGGTGAACACTACATGAAAATAAGGAACCGGCAACAGTTCCTGCTCTCTTGCCTGTATCCAATGTTCCCGGCGATGGCCCTGGCACTTAGGGCAATGCCTGTTGCGGCAACTGTTATAGCTGATGCGCAGGTGTCCGCAACTGGTACAACCATCCACATGAGCGCCAAGGGCAGCGCTGCGACACCGCCTCACGGCATCCAGTGTACGCAGTTGCCACGTGTTAAACTTTTTACTTTGCTGCACAGCAGGCCAGTGCGCATTAAGCACACTGGCCAACTCATACTCAGGCGACATCAGCTTTGCTTATATAAAGTATCCAAGGGGCTGAAGACGCTTTGGGGAGACGGCTTTGCAATATGCAGATATACCATCGTGGTTTCTATATGTGCATGGCCGAGCAGTTCTTTTATAGTAAGAATGTTTACACCCTGTTCTAAAAGATGGGTAGCATAACTGTGACGCAGGGTATGGGTATGCACATCTTTGAGGATGCCTGCCCCCTTTACTGCCTGGTAAATTACCCATTGAGTTCCCCGCTGTGAGAGTGCCTCCCCGTCATTACCTTCAAATAAATAATTATGCAGATGTTCGGCGGCAATATAGCGGGCAATGCCCCGGCAAAGCATCTTGCCCAGCGGCAGGCATCGGTCTTTGGAACCTTTTCCCTGCCGTACATGCACCATGCCGCGCTGTATATCTGTGTCGCATACACGAAGATTGCGTACCTCGCTGCACCTGAGCCCGCAACCGTAACAAAGTCCGATGATAAGACGGTGTTTTAAAAGTTTACAGGCTCGCATCAAAGACTTTACTTCATCCTCATTGAGTACTACAGGCAGCTTAACATCTTTGTCTATCTCAGGCAAAGAAAATTGCTTGTATTCAAGGCCACGCAGTTTGCAGGCATAACGCATTCCATATACCGTGAATTTGAAAAACGTAGCCGAAGTAGTTCCCCTGCTTTTTATCAGATGCAGGTAATCCATTACCTGTTCTGCATCCAGCTCAAGAGGAAACCGGTTGTAATGCAACGCCAGGTGGGCCAGTTGCCGCGAATAGTTGGTAAGTGTACTCTTGCTTTTGCCTGTAATGGAAATAGCCCGTTCCATCTCTTTGTACAACTCCAGAAATCCCGTTACTTTGTCTGAGGCTTGCTTTACGATGGTTACATAATTTTTGTCCATCGCACGCAGCCCGGTAGTTTGTTTTGTTTGCATAAAATTTTTGTTTAGTTATATGCAAAACAAAAGCACTCTTTGTTTAAAGTGTGCTGACCAAACTACCGTAGGTTTAGTACAACAAGGGGTTTGGCGTTATTGGGGCGGGACGTTGAAACATCGGCTGTAGTTGGCTATCAGCTTCAGTTTCAGCTCGACGTTAATAATTTAGTATTAGTTCATAACTTCAGCTTTTAAGAAAATATTGAGCTTCAGTTGTCGGCGTACGTTTTTCAAATATCCCAACAGCGCCAAGCCTGTTGGTTGTGCGTCATTCCCCTTTTTTTGTAACCAAAAATCACTTCCTGAGCTAACATTAGCGATACGGCTTTTCTTTGACGAAACACATTATTTTTATGAGGCTCTTTGCAAGGCCGATGTAAGCATTGTTGCGTAATAGCACGGGCGTCATTCTGGTTAGAATGTAAAAAGCTTTTTTGCTCAGAACAAAAAAGCTTTGTGATCACTTCAGTGGTGATTCCGGTTTTACCGGGAATCCCGTTCAGAATATTTTCATGTCAAAGATACATTCTCAAAGAGCATTTTTTATTCACTTCTAAAAAAGAATATCATGCAAAAAAGAAATGTAAAAATGGAAGTTGTCAATCCCAATGCAGCCGGTATCGATGTAGGCAGCCGCTCTCACTTCGCCGCAATCGGTCAGGGCTCTGGTGACATCAAAGAATTTGGTGTTTATAATGAAGACCTACAGCAACTCACCAAATGGTTTTCAGACAATGAAATTAAAACAGTAGCTATGGAAAGTACCGGTACTTATTGGCAACACCTGTATATCACTTTACAGGCTGCGGGCTTTCAGGTTATTTTATGCAATGGAAAATTTACCAAAAACATCAAGGGCAAAAAAACGGATGTAAAAGATGCGCAATGGATTCAAAAACTTCATACCATTGGGCTATTAACCGGAAGCTTTTTACCCGATGAAGCCACCGAACAATTACGCACCTATTGCAGGCATAGAACCAATCTGTTACAGCAATCTGCCGATACTACCCGTAAAATGCAAAAATATCTGCGACTTCTTAATCTGCGTCTAGACGTGGTAGTGAAAGATATAGCAGGACTTACCGGCCTTGCCATTATTGATGCTATTTGTAAGGGTGAAAAAAACGCTGAAAAATTAGCCGGTCTAAGGCATAGCAATTGCAAAAAGAGTGAAGGAGAAATTGCCAAAGCCCTTCAAAGCAATGGAAGAAAAGATTATCTCTTTGGATTAAAACAGGAATACCAGTTGTATGTGAATTTCCAGGAAAAGATGAAAGAGTGTGATGTGGAAATAGAAAAGTTATTGAATGAACAAATCAATAATGATGACGAAAAAAGGCAACATGTTATTGACAAAAAGGTTTACAAAAAGATAAACAAAAACACACCAAAAAATTTAGACATCAACTTACTATCATATCAATATTTTGGTGGAGTAGATCTGCTGGCCATTGAAGGTGTAAGCCATGCTACTGCACTTGCCCTGATGAGCGAAGTAGGAAATGGCATTCATAAATTTGAAACCGCCAAACAATTTGCAAGCTGGTTGAGGCTGGCACCCAATAATAAAATAAGCGGTGGCAAAATGCTTAGTAGCAGAATCCCCAAAGGCAGTAATCGTTTGAAAATTGCGTTAAGAAATGCCGCCAATGCCATTGGCAATTTACATGACACTGCTCTTGCTAATTTCTTTAAACGCATTGCATTTAGAAAAGGAAGACCGGCTGCAATTTCCGCCACAGCAAGAAAGCTGGCAGTAATAATATGGAATATGATTGTAAAAAGCGTTCCCTATAAGCCACAAACGGATTATGAATTTCTTGATCAGAAAAGAAAAAGAAAAGTACAGGAAATGAAAAAACTAATTCATAAGTTTGATATAAAGACTGATGAATTAGGGCTGCAACTCATCGGCTTATAAAACGTTAGTCAGAATTTACAGACCCACCGCAAGTAGAAAGAAATCAAGACAAATAAAAATGATGTTACTACAAAATAAAAAGGTTGCCATTATCGGTGCAGGACCCGTTGGCCTGGCGTTTGCCAGACTATTGCAACAAGAGGGGGCAAATGTGAAGGTTTATGAGCGGGATAAAAATGAAAATGACCGTATTAAAGGTGGAACGCTTGACTTGCTTAAAGATATGGGACAAATTGTGTTTGAAAAAGCAGGATTATTGACCGCCTACTTTGACAATGCCAGACCAACAGCACGAAGAATTGCAGATATTGACGGCAATGTTATCCAAACACTTCCCAGCTCTGACAATCCTGAAATTGACCGAAACGATTTGCGAAGAATACTCTTGCAAAGCCTGCAACCTGAAACAGTAGTTTGGGACAGGAAATTTGTTTCACTTGAAGAGCAGAGCGGAGTATTTTCATTACATTTTGAAAAAGGCAATATAGAAACAGCACATTTAGTTGTTGGTGCCAATGGCATAATGAGCATCATAAGAAAAAAAATGACTGATATACCTGCCCGATATACAGGAACTGTTACCGTTACAGGAGAAGTCTTTGACTATGAAAACAATTGCCCAAATTTTAAAAAAATATGTGGAGAAGATAAAATAATTGCGAAGAATGGACGCATCTTTTTTCTTTCTCAACCCAAAGCAAACGGCGAGTTATATTATTATGCTTGTTTTAGGCAACTTGAAAGTTGGGTTAAAGACAACAACTTAAATTTTACTAACAATAAACAAATAAGCGATTTTCTGACTGATTTATGTTTGGATTGGAATAGTGCTTACAAAGAACTTTTTACAGCAACAACCGAATTTACTTTATTGCCGCTATATCAAGTTCCTTTGGAGAATTGGCAGCCTCACAAAAACGTAACTTTAATTGGAGACGCTGCACACGGAATGCCACCGTATGCAGGAGTGGGTGTAAACACAGGCTTGTTGGACGCATTATATTTGGCAGAAAACTTAACCAATGGAAAGTTCGACAACATACAAACTGCCATTGACAAATATGAAGAAGAAATGTTTGAATATGCATCACAGGCACAACAACAAACTGCAACAAATGAGAAACATCTTTTTTTGTAAGGTCTTTCCCGCCGTTGTTGGCCTTGTGACCAACAACATCATTAATTTTTTTGTAATTTTCGTTATGGAGCCAACTAACTTTAATAATCATACCCAGTTTTCACAGCAACCATCCTGGAATGGAGACGCTTATTAAAGCAAGACGAGTATAAGCAAATAATCATTGAAAGTGTATTGTTCCTGAAAAGAGAGGGAAGTGTTGTAATTAATGCGTTTGTTATAATGCCTAATCATATCCATTTGATATGGCAGGTACAGGAAAATTATAAACCGGATAAATACAGATGCGATTTTTAAAATATACTGCGCAACAAATGAAATTTAGATTAATTGATACTAACAATATAATGTTACACAATTTTCTGGTTAACGCAAAAGATAGACAATATCAATTTTGGGAAAAAGAAATTCGCTGAGTATTGATCTGTGGACGAAAGAAGTTTTTATAGAAAAGTTAATATACGTACACTAACAATCCAATAAAAGATCCATGGAATCTTGTGGTATATCCGGAAGATTATAGATATTCATCTGCAAAATTTTATGAAACAGGAATTGATGAGTTTGGATTGCTGGCTCATTATAAAGAATAATTGTGCCGCAATGATTTTGGTTGTTGGTCACAAGACCAACAATGGCGAGAAGGTAAAAAACTAAATTCGCAAAATAGATTGAAAGCCTCATAATTGAGGCTTTTTGTCACCGTTTTTCGATTCTTGTAATGTCAATAATATTATTACAGTTACCCATATCAAATTTCCAATCTATTTTTACTTTAATAGGTAACCCGTTTCTATTAAAGTTGTTTGCAATTATAAAATTTAATGGCAATTTAAAGGCTTTATAAATGGAATTTCCGTTAGGATTAGAAACATTATCAATAAAAACAAAAAAACCTCCGGGACAATTACACAGGTCACTTGTGAGACACGGACTTTCCCGATTATCCGCCGAAATTTCAGCATTATTCATATAATGTTCCTCCTTTTTACAGGAAAGAATTGTCAATGTCACAATAACTGAAATTTCAAATAGTATAAATCTTAATCGTTGTTTCATATTTATGTTCGCAAAGGTGACACTAAAAAATTGACGAACGTTGCATTAATTAATTATTACTCCCCGCCGTTGTTGGTCTTGTGACCAACAACATCATTAGTTTTTTTGTAATTTTCTTTATGGAACCAACTAACTATAATAATCATCACAGTTTTTTACAGCAACCATCCTGGAATGGAAACACTTATTAAAGCAAGACGAGTATAAGCAAATAATCATTGAAAGTTTATTGTTCCTGAAAAGAGAGGGAAGTGTTGTAATTAATGCGTTTGTTATAATGCCTAATCATATCCATTTACTATGGCAGATACAGGATAATTATAAACCGGATAAAATACAGATGCGATTTTTAAAATATACTGCACAACAAATGAAATTTAGATTAATTGATACTAACAATATAATGTTACACAATTTTCTGGTTAACGCAAAAGATAGACAATATCAATTTTGGGAAAGAAATTCGCTGAGTATTGATCTGTGGACGGAAGAAGTTTTTATACAAAAGTTCATATACATACACAACAATCCAATAAAAGATCCATGGAATCTTGTGGTACATCCGGAAGATTATAGATATTCATCTGCAAAATTTTATGAAACAGGAATTGACGAGTTTGGATTGCTGACTCATTATAAAGAATAATTATGCCGTGATGATTTTGGTTGTTGGTCACAAGACCAACAACGGCGAGGGGCACTCGCGGCCGTGTACCGCAAGGCTAAGACCAAGCGGAGATAGGCCGGCGAGGAAACAGATTGAAAAAAGCGATAGATTAGGTTTTTTGAAAATCGATAATCGGGTTTCTATTTAAAATTTGTAATGAGTGCAATATATATTATTAGCGTTGTATGCAATTAAAATGACACACCTCCGACCAATAATTATCATCGCTTTTTTTTCTAACCTATTAACCTATTAAGTTGTTATATAATTATGCAGCAAGTGAACTGGTGGGTCTGGATTAGGATTAGCCTTTATAGTTCTTTGGATGCCTGCTGTCTGGTTACGAGCATTATCGCCACAGCAATTATAACAATTAGAAAAAGAAACTCATTGTTTGAAAAACCAATACTTGCTTGGACACTTTTGACTTTACTTTTTACGACACCTGTTCCGGCTATTGCATCATATTCCTAACCCACCCGACACCTGAAGCACGAAGCGACGGCGTGGAGACTAATACAATCGATGGTAAAGTTTATAAAACCGAATTTTGGATAAGAACGGCAACTCATAATAAG
The DNA here is from genome assembly GCA_963823305.1 of uncultured Chitinophagaceae bacterium. GTDB lineage: Bacteria > Bacteroidota > Bacteroidia > Chitinophagales > Chitinophagaceae > Ginsengibacter. The sequence goes on along the minus strand of CAWGLC010000003.1, from coordinate 4,058 downwards.
TTTGTAGACAAACGCTTTATTGCTGACTCATCGCAAGAGGCGATGTTTGGCGATAAAGCGTACAAGAAAGATAGCGATTGGGTGTATTTTAGCGACCATGGCGACACATTAAAAATTGAGTATTATAAAAATGATACCTTAATTTCGACAAAACAAATTAAACGATGACAACCACATGCAACATCAGTTTTACACAAGCGGGCAGACCTGCTAGCAATCAACTGTGGTGACTGTTTCAGCTTTAATTTTATCGAACGTAACTTTGTTGAGCGATATGATTTTGGTTGTTGGTTATACCTTTCCTTCGAAAATAAAAGTAAAGTAGAAATAACTTTCAAAATTGAACAAAACGTTTCTACCTACGGCGTAGAGTATTTGAAATCTAAAATATTTATTATAAGAAACAAAAACCCCCCGCCGTTGTTGGTCTTGTGACCAACAACATCATTAGTTTTTTTGTAATTTTCTTTATGGAACCAACTAACTATAATAATCATACACAGTTTTTTACAGCAACCATCCTGGAATAGAAACACTTATTAAAGCAAGACGAGTATAAGCAAATAATCATTGAAAGTTTATTGTTCCTGAAAAGAGAGGGAAGTGTTGTAATTAATGCGTTTGTTATAATGCCTAATCATATCCATTTACTATGGCAGATACAGGATAATTATAAACCGGATAAAATACAGATGCGATTTTTAAAATATACTGCACAACAAATGAAATTTAGATTAATTGATACTAACAATATAATGTTAAACAATTTTCTGGTTAACGCAAAAGACAGACAATATCAATTTTGGGAAAGAAATTCGCTGAGTATTGATCTGTGGACGGAAGAAGTTTTTATACAAAAGTTCATATACATACACAACAATCCAATAAAAGATCCATGGAATCTTGTGGTACATCCGGAAGATTATAGATATTCATCTGCAAAATTTTATGAAACAGGAATTGACGAGTTTGGATTGCTGACTCATTTTAAAGAATAATTATGCCGTGATGATTTTGGTTGTCGGTCACAAGACCAACAACGGCGAGAGGACAATTTCCTACTTCATCAAATCGTATTCCCGTTCAACTTTGATGCAAACATATTACGCGGTTAATTGTTATAAACTCCGGGTATATTTATCAAAGTATTCTAATTGCAAATTGTTAGATTTACTCACTTAACTTAGTAAATTGTTGGGCGCTAAACCGGCCCAAAATTTGTCTTAATAGCTAACAATTTTACGATCAATAAAATGGAAAACTCGTCTTCTTTACCGGTCGAAATAGTTAAAGTAAATATTGGTGACAGTCATGTTGTGAATGATCTTGTGGCAATGGAAGAACCATTGGAGATCCGAATGTCTTTTGAAGACGCAGGGCAAAAGATCCAAAAAAATATTTCTGTAACGATGCGTACTCCGGGAAACGATTTCGAATTGGCAACAGGTTTTTTATTCACCGAAGGAATTATTCAAAGCATTGCAGATATTGAATCGATACAACATTGTAATGGCCGAAACGAAAATGTTGTTCGGGTGGACTTGAAAGACCATGTAAAAGTTGAATTGAATAAACTGGAAAGGAATTTTTACACTACATCCAGTTGTGGCGTTTGCGGAAAATCGTCTATTGAAGCAGTTAAAACCGTTTGCCGCATCGATAGTGCGAAACATGCAGATGCTATATTTTTCCCTGCTGAAATGATCTATACTTTACCAGTCATTTTAAGAAGTCACCAGGATGTTTTTGATTTTACCGGTGGCTTACATGGCTGCGGGCTCTTTCATACTTCAGGAAAATTAATTTTATCGAGAGAAGATGTGGGAAGGCACAATGCGGTTGATAAACTAATAGGGGCTGCATTGCAAAAAGCGTTATTTCCTCTTAATGAATACCTGTTGCTGTTAAGCGGGCGCGCCAGTTTTGAATTGGTACAAAAAGCGTGGATGGCAGGTATTAAAATTATTGCCGCAATTGGCGCTCCGTCAAGCCTTGCCGTTCAAATGGCTGAGGAGTCGGGAATAACACTTATTGGGTTTTTGAAAAATAAATCTTTTAATATTTATACGGGTTCACATAGAATCATCACCCATCAAAATCAGCTTTATGAAAATTCGTATCAGGGATAATTCGCTTCGCATAAGACTTTCAATATCTGAAGTTGAATTATTTAATGAAGAAGGCTACCTGCAGGCTCAGACTGATTTTGGCAAGAGCGCCTTTTATTACGCTGTTAAAAAAACCAATGATGAATCAATGTCCGCGGAATTTATTAATGCACGCATCACTCTTTTTGTTCCGCAACATTTACTGCAGGAATGGGCAACAACAAATTTAGTTAGCGTTGAACATAAAGTGCCCTTGCATAATGGAAGTTATCTGCATCTTTTGTTAGAAAAAGATTTTAAATGTATTGATGCTGTTGTTACCGAAGACCAGTCTGACTATTTTGAAAATCCCGCTAAATCCTGTTAACCATGGACAATAAGAAACCTGATGAAATTCATGCCGAAAATCCTGAAACTTTTAGGGGTGATCTTAAAGTAGAAAAACCTTATACTGTGGCCGCTGGTGTAGAAGCTGTTTATCAAAGCGGAAAACAGGTTTTCGGTAAGGCAGGGGTTGCCCGTGGCATGAAAGCTTTGCTCAAGATGAATCAAAAGGGCGGTTTCGATTGCCCTTCCTGCGCATGGCCCGACCCTGATGATGACCGTTCCAAAATTGCAGAGTATTGTGAGAATGGCGCAAAAGCAGTTGCAGATGAAGCGACCGCTAAAAGCCTTCATGCTGATTTTTTTGAAAAGCATTCCGTTGCAGAATTATCATTACTTGACGATTATCATATCGGCAGTAATGGAAGAATAGCGCAGCCAATGTATTTGCCTGCTAATGCGACTCACTACCAGGCCATAATGTGGGACGATGCATTTAAACTAATCGCCACGCATCTTAATAAACTTAATTCGCCGAACGAGGCAATATTTTACACATCGGGACGAACGAGTAATGAGGCGGCGTATTTGTACCAGCTTTTTGTAAAAGAATATGGAACCAATAACTTACCAGATTGTTCCAACATGTGCCATGAATCTACCAGTTCTGCACTTGCTGAAGTTCTTGGTATTGGCAAGGGATCAGTAAAGCTTGAGGATTTTTATGAAGCCGAAGTGATCATGATTGTTGGTCAAAATCCGGGAACAAATCATCCGCGTATGCTTACCGCCTTGCAGAAGGGAAGGGTCAACGGTGCAACGATCATCTCTGTAAATCCCTTGCGTGAAACCGGATTATTGGGTTTCAGTAATCCGCAAAAATTAAAAGGTATTTTAAATATTAATACGAAACTTACAGACATCTTTTTACAGGTGAAACTTAATGGCGACCAGGCTTTATTTAAGGCGCTCACTTACCTGCTATGGAAAGAAGAAGAACAAAATCCGGGTACTGTTTTCGACCATGAGTTTATAAAGGAATATACTTCAGGCTATGATGAATTACTTACAAGCATCCGGCACTATGATGTTGATCAGCTTTTACAACTTGCGGGCATATCGCGGGAGCAGGCCATGGAAACGGTAAATGTCTTAAAACAAAAAAGCAAGATTATTGTGTGCTGGGCCATGGGGATCACGCAGCATAAAAACGCGGTTGACAGCATTAAGGAAATTGTAAACCTGCTTTTGCTGAAAGGTAGTATTGGCAAGCCCGGAGCGGGAACGTGTCCTGTTCGTGGCCATAGCAATGTGCAGGGAGATCGCACTGTTGGCGTTTGGGATAAACCTAAAAGGGAATTGACTGAAAAGATAAAAGAAGTATACGGCTTTGATGCACCAAAAGAGGATGGCTATGATGTTGTAAAGTCAATTGCGGCAATGCATGAAGGAAAGGCGAAAGTGTTCTTTGGCCTGGGAGGCAATTTTTTATCGGCAACGCCGGATACTAACTATACCGCACAAGCGCTACAAAATTGTGACCTGACAGTTCATGTTTCTACCAAACTCAACAGAAGTCATTTGGTGCATGGGAAAGAAGCGATTATCCTTCCCTGTTATGGCCGG